>NZ_FOPC01000034.1 GCF_900113375.1 Algoriphagus hitonicola
CTTTCCAACTTTGCAGGGATTCTACCCCCTGCCGAAAAGCCAAGTCTGGATAAAATAAGCTCCTTATCAACTCCCCAAAATCCGATACAATTCCATATTCAAATAGTTGTCTATTCCGCTGATTCTTCGCTTTTCACTCACTTCCAAACCGATAAGAAATCCCAAATTGAACCGCAATATTTCTGTATCGAATTTCATCTTGAATTTTATAACCAATAGATGCTGCCAGCAAACTGGTCCAATAGTCATGAGGATGGTCAGAACGAAGATAGGTGGCTGAAAGGTTTACACCAAGCTTTTCAGACAGCGAGTAGGCTACTTTGGTTTCCAGTCCATAAGCAAATTCTCGTAAGTTAGTCGGCACTGGTCCATCTACAGGAAATGGCCTTAGTGGAATGGCTGTGGTCTCTGAAATCTGATAGGTCCAGGAATAAAAAGGAAACTCCAGGTTATTTATCCCTGCCAGGCCAGTAAATCGAACCTCCATGCGAAGAATAGGCACACGATACCCTATTCCTATGTAAAAGAGACTAGCGCGATAAGGATCGCTTTCCAGTCTACCTGGAACTTCAAACGGCATTCCGTTTAAATCAATTTCAGATTTAAAATTGGCATTGTAAAAGGTCTGTTGTGGATGGGTATCTATAGAATGTTGGGTATTAAGATAATTTAGGCTTATAAAAACCGAAGAAGTGAGAGGATAGGTCAGATTTAGTCCCAGACTGTAGCCCAGTTCTGCTTGACCTCCCTCATTTTTGAGAAATCCCTGAAATCTCTCTGGATTAGAGCTGGGTGGGACAGGTTCTAAGGATGGAGCGATAGAAATTTCCTTAAAATGGCCAACAGGTACGGCCAGTCCACCGGAAAAACCGAATTTGATTTTTTCGAAGAATTTCTGTTGTGAAAAAGCTTCCGCTGATAAGATTGAAAGGATTATAAACAATAGAGGAGCCTTATTCATTTTTTATCAATCTAGATTCCAAAACCACATCCTCACCTATTTTTACTCTGACAAGGTAATCTCCCTTTGGAAGATCCTGGATATCCACTTTTTCATCAGCGGTAATCTTAAATTCAAGAATTTTACTGCTCTTATAT
>NZ_FOPC01000032.1 GCF_900113375.1 Algoriphagus hitonicola
CCTGCCGCGGGGCTACTCAACTAATCAGTGGGATTTAGAAAAAAAATCCCCCTGATTAGTTCGAGTTCAGTTTTCTTCATGCGGCCTTTGTTTTTGTTGTTTCTCCGAACTGCTCAGGAGTGAGGTAATTCAGGTAGGAATGTTTTCTTTCTTTGTTGTACCAGATTTCGATGAACTCAAAGAGTTCAACCTGTATCTGTCTAACGTTCAATACCGGAAGCTGGTAGATCAGCTCAGATTTGATGATTTTAAAGAAGTTTTCTGCCACGGCATTGTCCCAACAGTTACCTTTTCGACTCATACTCTGGATAATCCGGTGGTTCTTTAACAGCGCCCTGAACTCTTCACAGGCGTATTGGACTCCACGGTCGGAATGGAATATCAACTCATTGGGATTCACCGGCCTTTTTCTCAGCGCCATACGTAGTGCTGCGATCACCGTTGGATTAGCCTCCAGCGTGCTGCTCATAGACCAACCGATGATTTTCCTGTCGAATAGATCCATAACTATTGTCAGATAAAGCCAGCCTTGCTGAGTTTTCACATAAGTGATATCGGACACCCATTTCACTCCTGGTCCTGTAGCGGTAAAATCCCGATCTAACAGGTTTTTTGACGGAGCATACGGATGATCAGATTCTGTGGTACATACCTTGAATTTCTTACTGATGATGCTCCGGATACCCATCGATTTCATCAGTCTGGCTACCCTGGGTCTGGAAATGAAGATCCCCCGGTCCTCCAGCTCCAAGGTAAGCTTTGGGCTTCCCAGTCTGGATTTGGTTTGCTCTGTCACCTCTTGGATGGTTTGTCTCAATACATCGTTTTCTAAGGCTCTTTTGGAAGGCTTCCTGTTTAGCCAATCGTAAAAACTACTTCTGGAAACTCCGAAAACATCACACATCTTCTCAACAGCAAATTCCCCCCGGTGATCGCTCATGAACCTGAATATTTGTTGTCGCTCTTGGAGAAGATGCTCACGGCCTTTTTTAAAATGTCCCGTTCGATTTGGGCCTCTTTCAAGGCTTTCTTCAATTCGGCTATTTCCCGCTGTTCCGCACTCAGAATCGGCTTGCCATTACCTGCAAAACTCTGATCTCCACTGGACTCATACTCTCTACTCCAACGGCGAACCATGTCTCCGGGAATACCCAATTCTCTGCCAATCTCATTCGATGATTTACCACTCTTGTGAAGCTGGACAACCATCTTCTTGAATTCCTTGTCAAAACTTCTTCTTGTTCCTTCTTTCATTGGTTCTAAGTTAAGGGGCTTAACTTACTGTCCAATCAAATGTAGCAGATCCA
>NZ_FOPC01000029.1 GCF_900113375.1 Algoriphagus hitonicola
GGGCTCCCATCTGATGAATCAGCCAGAGAAATAGAACCAGCAATCCACCACCTACAAAAATACTCAATACATATCCTTTTATTTTATCGCCAAAAGAACAAAAAAATGCTTTCAAAAACTTAATTTTATATTTTCCTTAAACTTATACTTGAAAATAACCGGATTTTCAGGATCAGCATCAATAATGGTTTTTATGTTTACGTATTTATTATTTGAGGTTCTTCTTATTCTGCTTAAAAGAATATCAGGCGAATAAACTAAGTAAAAAAACCCATCAGAATTTGAAAACGTTGATAAAATACTGGAAAAGTCAAATAACTTATCCATATCATTTTCCAATACCTCAATGAAAAGGGATTTTTTAATTATTTTATCGTAAACTCCAAGTTTTGTAACATTTCCTTCAATGAATTCAAAAAATAAAATGTTCTCTAAGTCGATAAGATCATCTCCAGTTGTCATAGAATTGGTCTGAAGGAGATTTTCATGAATCTGACCCGCACTATAAATCTTTTTAGAATCATAATGAAGAGTATGTTGACCATAATTAAACATTATTAGTGAATTCACATAATTATCTCTAAACTCGACTAACCTGTTTCCATAAACTTGCTTAAAATAAAAGCCTTTATTATCATATGTTGGGTAAAAGAAATTTTCTTTTAAAGAGCTCACTTTTAAATCATTTGAAATTATTTTCCCCAGATCAATATTTTGCAAAATCTGAAATTTTTCATCTAAAAATATCACCTCCTCATTTCCGGAATTTGTTATCAAATTATAAAATATAAATTTATCCTTTTGAATAAAAAAATCTCCTACGGCAACAACACCATCAAATTTTATTTCTTGAATAAAATCACCATTAAGATTAAATTCAAGGAATTTTGCCGTACCCGAACACCAAATAAAAATACTATTTCGTAATTCCGAATATTGAATGTTTTTAGGGTACAAGAATTGACCCGGACCCTCTCCTGAAGCTTTTATGCTTGATATGATTTGCCCTTTATGATCAAAAATAAATATGGTTTTAGTTTTTTTCTTATCTAAAACAATCATAGCATTTTTAGTCCAAATTAAATCATCTACACCGCCAACTATTTCCTTTTTATCTAGAGTTATTATTTCAACAGAAGCAAAAATATCCGATAACCTTAAATTCCTAGGGTCATCTGTATTGATATTGATCTGCTTTATAGATTCAGAATCGTGACTCTCTTTAAGATTACATGAAGAGATAATTAGAACTAGTAAAAAACAGAAGAATAATCGCATTTTAAAATCAAAATAAGTTTAGAGAGGGCGAACCCTCTCTTTTCTATAATAGGACTACTAGCCTAGCCCTTGACAAGTAGGTGATGTCACTGGAGGTGGAGGACAGCAAGTTTGTAGCTGGTATTCACAATCTGAAATTGTAATTTCTACTAATCTAGGTAAAGGGTCATTGACAGCGCAAAGCATAGTTTCAGATGTCTCCGATGACATTGCTAGAAAATCACCTGGGCAAGCCTGGTAAATCTGTGCATTAGCCTCACCTATCAATTGGACGGAATAAAAATCTCCATTGCCACTTCCTAGGTCTACTCCTAGCATGGCCACAAAACAGAGGCATAGGCCACCCACTAGTTGAATCAATCGTTTTTTCATCTTGTTTTTGGTTTTTGGTTAAAATTGTATCAATAGTAGATTTTCGAATATTAAAAACCAAATTTTACATCATATTGAATATCGCTGAATATCAGCTAATTGTATTATTTCAACATTAAAAACAAAATAATATTTCGCCCCCCTAATAAATTCTTTAATTCTCCAAAGATTCACAGTACTGAAAACTAAATCACCAACTAATCGATCGAATATCAATTTTTTGGCTTTTTTT
>NZ_FOPC01000028.1 GCF_900113375.1 Algoriphagus hitonicola
CAAGCGTTACCGTAACGGCTACGTATACCATTACCCAGGAGGATCTGAATGCGGGCAGCGTGACCAACACGGCTTCTGCCAGCACGACTTACGGCAGCAATACCGTTACCTCCGACACCGACAATAAGACTGCGAATGCGGATCAGACTCCGGCGATCAAGCTGACAAAAACAGCCGAGCCATCCGAGTACTATACAGCCGGTGAGGAGATTGAATACACCTTTGTGGTGACCAACAAAGGCAATGTGACACTGTACAATGTGGTGGTGTATGATGAGACACTAGAAGTGGAGATCGGTACCCTTGTGAGCCTGGCTCCGGGAGCTTCTGAGATCTTCAAGTACACCTATACCACGACGGAAGCCGATCTGAGCAACGGAAGCTTCACCAACACGGCCACGGCTACTGGTGACTATACGGATGCGGAAGGAATGGCCCAATCGGTATCTGACAGTGACGAGGCGACCATTACTGCAGTGTATGATCCATCGATCAGCATCACTAAAACTGGTCAATACGAAGACTCAAACGGTGATGGTTTCTATACAATTGGAGACCGCGTGAACTATGAGTTTGTGGTGGCCAATACCGGTAATGTGGATTTGCTTGATGTGGTGGTGACCGATCTTAACCCTGCGGTGGTGATTGAAAATGGAGGTGTAATCGGAACCTTGACAGTGGGTCAGACGGTGACACTGATGGGTTATTACGAGATCACGGAGGCCGAGCTGATCTCAGGTACCTTTGTTAATACTGCTACTGCTACAGGTTATTTCAATGACCAACCATACACCGACAGCGACGATGATACGCAGGACTTCAAGATTGTTGACCTGAAGGTGACCAAGACTGCTGTTGCGGTGAACGGTAAAGAAGATCCGTTGACCTACTCTAAGGTGGGTGATGTGATCACCTACACTATTACAGTGGAAAATATTGGCAACTGGCCGATCAACAGGAACCTCATGCAGGTACTGGATCCATTGGCGACAACAGGTCCTACCTATGTGCCGCTTAACGGGGAAATGAATCCTCCGGTGTTGCAGCCTGGAGAGATCTGGACCTACACGGCGACCTATGTAATTACCGAAGCTGATTTGGTTGAAGGTAGCTTTACCAATACAGCATTTGTTAAAGTAATATCAGGAAATGAGGAATACGAATTCTCCGATGATGAAACGGTGAATGTGACCCCTATGCCTGAGTTGACTCTTACAAAAGAATCCGATTTGGAAGGCATGTATGTGTTGGGTGAGAAAATCGAATACACCTTTGTGGTGACCAACACGGGTAATGTTCCGCTGACTAATGTGACAGTATCTGATCCGTTGTTTGACTTAAGCTTCGGACCGATAGCAGAACTTGCCGCGGGAGCGAGCGCGACTTATACGTACATCTACACGGTGACTCAGGCTGACGTGGATGCGGGCAGCATTGTGAACACGGCTACGGCAAGCGGTTACTTTGGAAACGATGAATACACTGACGAGGCCACTGAGACGGTGTATACTGAACAGACACCTTCGATAGCCCTGACCAAGACTTCGGATGTGGAAGAAGGAGAGTTCTATGTGTTGGATCAGGAGATCGAATACACCTTTGTGGTGACCAACGACGGCAATGTGACGCTGACCGATGTGACAGTATCTGATCCGTTGTTTGATCTGAGCTTTGGTCCGTTCACCCTAGCACCGGGAACGAGCGCGACTTATACGTACACCTACACGGTGACTCAGGCTGACGTGGATGCGGGAAGCATTGTGAACACGGCTACGGCAAGCGGCTACTTTGGAAGCGATGAATACACTGAAGAGGCTACCGCTACGGTGTATGCTGAACTCACTCCAGCCCTGAGCATTGCCAAGTCTATTACACTAGGCGGAACCTACATGGAAGTGGGCGACGTGGTTGAATACAGCTACGTGATCACCAACAGTGGCAATGTGGAATT
>NZ_FOPC01000033.1 GCF_900113375.1 Algoriphagus hitonicola
GGGAATCAACTCTGCTTCAAAGATATCCTGCCCTCGATAACCCAAGCCCTGAAGATCGTCTGCGTCCAGAAAGTCCCCCAACTTTTGAGAAAGGTCTATGATTAGTTTGTGCTTGATCAAATAGGCGGATTGAAGGACCAAATAGCGGGGATCATTGTTTTTCGGTTCCACGAATTTTAATTGTGCAATCAACTCAAACATCGATACCGGCTGATACCAGGAATCCCCGGCATTTTCCCATTCCCGATCTTCTATATCGAGGGGAGTGAGGGGCAGTTGGTAGCGGTCTACCAGATAGCTTAAAGCTTCCCTTGCCTGCTCTTCTGGAGAAAGGTCGGACTCATAGAGTTGGGTGATTTTTTGCTGGAGACTTTGCTCAGATTCTACCCATTCTTCCAGACTGGGCCATGGCTTTCGTTGCAAAAGGGATCTTTTTGTTTGAAGAAAATTCAGCCCAGCATTGCGCCGGGCTGAATTCTGATTTATTTATAGAATTGCTTTCTCAGCCCATTGGGACCGTACCATTCTTCATCGGAGATTTCCAGAGGTTTGAATTCAATACCTTTGTCCATTTTTTGCTTTTGGAGTTCATTCTTCAGCTCCTCTGAAACAATTAGATATCTGGGACCTGTAATATGAATGGATAGAATATGGTATGGGCATCCCTCTTTTATAAATATTTTATAAGGAGATCGTTCATCCATATGCCACATTTCCTTTTCTCGGAAATTGATGAAATCATTCAGATTTTTAAATTGAATAATTTGTTCAGTCACTTCATATCTGGCACGAGGTTGACTTTCCTCACTAATGAGTTTTCTTTTTCTGAAAAAGAATTCAGATTTCCTAAAATCTACCCATTCATCGTCAAAGATTACCTTGTCTGTAATCCAAAATCCTTTCACTGGTTCTTTTCCTCTGATGACCGGGCAAGGATAATACCGGATATTATCTTTTCTAAATGATTCTATAAGCGATTTTGCTTTTGTGGATACAATGACCCGCATAGATAGATTTGATGAGGGTCTATAGAAGTCCAAAAACTTACCCCCAGCTTTAAGTATTTGACTATGGATTTTATAGGTAGACAAATCTTTGACCTCTCGCTCTTGGCTCCCCATTATTAAGTCTTCATCTTTGAAATCAGAATTATATTGGATTTTGCAAACATT
>NZ_FOPC01000026.1:0-4638 GCF_900113375.1 Algoriphagus hitonicola
CCGAGGAGATCGGCAGGAGTTGATTAGGAAAAATCTTGAATTTGTTTAACCCGTCAGAGTAGTTTTCACCGCTTTTGATTTGTCACTTTTTGAGGCCAAAAAGTGACCAAAAAGCCTCCTGCCTCAGCCTTTACTTCAAATCGCTTGAATATTTTTTTTAAAGGTAAAAACCCGTTTGCGATTTGATTTTTTTGTTGCATTCTCAAACCTAAAAATGGCTGGATTTCCGATCACAGATCGGAACTAAGCCATTTTCTTAACGGTTTTCAAATGCTCCAAAAAACCGTAAATGCTGCAAGGCAGGTCCTTAAACTAAGGTTGGTGGGTGACCTTTGAATAAAATATCGAATGATGAATGCCCAATGATGAATTTCGAAGTTTTTTAAGTGACTGAAGGCGCGACACTTTTAATACCTGTGCGCCTGTGGCGTAGCCCCGTATGAAGTGAGGCAGAATGCCGAACGAAATGCGGGGTCTGGTGATGAGAAGAGATCCCCACCTCGGCCCGAGGATTTGCCAGATACTAGCCTCGTAGTGCCGAGGAGGTAGACAAAAATCCGATAGAACCAATTCTCAAAAAAACCCTCTTAGGGATTCAGTTCTAATATTGGTTATTGATCCTTGAACATATCTCGCATTGGATAAAGAAAAACCCTCGGAGGGTTGGGGCAAATTCCGAGGAGATCGGCACAATTTGATTAGGGAAACTCAACAATCTGGCCAAATGAGAGCAAAAGTTGGAACACGTGAGTGAGACACTCATGTGGACGGAGATTGGGTTATGAGTTCAGAGTTCAGGGTTCTAGGTTATTGATTGTCAACTGTAAACTGTGACTGCCTACACCCTACCAATAGCTCTGGATCCCTACTCTTAATTCTATTCTACGCCTTTCTCCGAAGCGCTCGTTTCCACCAAGGCAACTGAACTTCCTCATGATAGCCGTAAGAATTTCCGCCATATCCGTAGCCATACCCGTAACCGTAGCCGTACCCGTAGCCTTTGTCAATGTGAACGTCATTGAGGATGCCGTAAATCTTGGAAACTCCTCCTTTTTCTACCAAATTATTCAAGACTTCGGTATTTCCCTTCATGGAATAGCCCTGACGGAATACATAGAATGAAATATCCGCAAAATTGAATAGTTCTTTGGTTTCGGATACTAAGCCAACCGGAGGGCAGTCAAAAATCACCACATCGTAGGCTTCCTTAATTTCTTCGATGATCTTTCCGAATTTATCCTGAAGCAAGAGTTCTGCAGGATTTGGAGGAATAGGACCTGAGAGGATGACATCGAGATCTCGGTGACCGGTGGATTTTACCACATCCCGCCAAGAGATATCCGAACTCAAGGCTGTACTCATCCCCTTATCATTGGGAAGATTAAAGTCCTCTGCGATTTTGGGTTTTCGTAAGTCCAAGCCGATCAAAATGGTCTTTTTACCCATTAAGGAAAACACAGACGCCATATTGATGGATACGAAGGTTTTCCCTTCACCGGAGATCGTTGAGGTAAATAGCACTGTGAATTTCTCCTTGTTGGGACTCAGGTAAGACATATCTGCCCGGAGAGAGCGGAAAGATTCGGTTACCGTGGAGCGGGGGTTGTTCAAAACCGGAAGATTGTCCTCGGTGTTGCTTCTTCCGATCATGGAAATCAGGGGAACCTTAATGGATTTTTCCAGTTCTTTCGGATCCTCGATTTTGGTATTCATAAAATCCTTTACGGTGATAAAACCGATGGGTAGGATTAGGCCTAAAATCATTCCGATCAGTAAGTTGAGACTCCGTTTCGGGGCCACAGGATCCTGCCCTGCTTTGGCAAAATCCAGAATCTTGTTTTTCGGCATGTTGGAAGCCATGGTGATTTCGGCTTCGGCCTTCTTCTCCAGCAGGTAGATATAGATGTTTTCGTTGATCGTGAATTGTCGGGTATAATTGAGCAAACTCCGTTCGGTGGCCGGAAGGGTATTGATGTCCTGCTCGATCATCCGAATCCGGTTATTGACATCTGCAAGGGTATTTTGAGAGTTTTCAATGGCTGAGCGCACGTTTTCTTTCAGCGCATTGGAGGTGCTTTGAATCCTTGAATTGATATCCCGCATTTGGGGAGTTTGATCGTTGAAGGTTGCCGAAACCTGAACCCGGTCGGATTGCAATTCAGATAGGCTTTCGACCAAGGAAGTCAATAGGGGATCATTCACTCCTACGATGGCAGGAGCCACCAAATCTTCTAGCTGATTATTATCCAGATACGTTTGAAGGGTTTCCAGATATTTGAGGTTGAGTTCGAATTGACTTTGTTCTTTTTCCAATTCGGATAATCGCTCAAAAATCAAGGAGCCTTCCTCGGAAAGGTTGAAAATTCGATTTTTAGAACGAAACTCCTGCAATTGGCTTTCGGAGAATTCCAGGGAATCGGAAATACCACTTAATTGCTCTTCAATAAAGCGGATGGTATTTTCAGAAGCCTGATTTTTTTCGTACAATTCCCGCTGCAGGTATTGTTCCATCAGGGTATTGATGTAGTTTTCTCCCAAACGCCGGAGGGGTGTTTCGAGGGAAAGCGTTAAAATGGAAGCTTGTTTATTGAGTGGATTGGCCTGAAGGTCTTCCTTCATTCGAAGTGCAAGCGAAGGAGTATCAACTAAGCGGAAGTAAAAGATGTCACCCGGAAGGGCTGAAATTTGATTGATGGTAAAGGCATAAAACTCACCTGAAATCTCCTGTCCGAAGGGATAAACAGATTTTGGGAGGGAAAAACTTTCCAGCTTATCCTTATAAAATGGATCTGCGGGATTGAAAACAGAAAACTCATCTTCCTCCACGGTGAGTTCGTAATTACTCTCATCAATCACTTCCAGACGAAACAATCCTCCTACCAATTGTGGTCGGTTCCACTCTAAGGAAACATAAATCGGGGTATTGCCATAAATTTGCCGGAGTTTGAAAACATCTTCCCGGAAATAGGAGACATTGAGCTCCATTTCGCTAATGGTTGATTCCGCTAGTGTAAATGACTTTAGAATTCCGATTTCATTATCGATGTTGCTTTTATTCTGCAAACCCAAACCAGCCGACTCAAAAAGATCCGATCCTAGCGTAGGTTTATCGTCTACGATAAGGACGGTTGATTCTACTTTATAAATGGGAGTAGTGAATCGATTAAACAGGAAAGCGGTGAGAATCCCCAGAAACATGCAGATTAAGATAATCGGCCAATACTGCAGGTAGTTGAAGAGGAGAACTTTTAGATCGATTTCATCCTCTTGATTGACTAAAAATGGATTGGGGTTGGTATTGGTTGGATTCGGTTGATTCGGATACATCAGTCTTATCTAGTAAAGGTATTGATCAAAAGCACGGATACTGTGATGGCAGAAATGACGAGAGAGAGAGATTGGGCGGCATTTTCACCGGCTCCTACTTCCCGTACCTTCATAGGTTCTGCATAGAGCTGATCATTGGGTTGGATAAAGTAAAAAGGGGATCTGATAATATTTCTATCGTTGAGGTTGATTCGGTGAAGCTTGGTTCCATCCGGATATTGGCGAATCATTAAAACCTCATCTCTTTTGGCAATGGGTGTCAGGTCGCCGGCATTGGCAATGGCTTCAAAAATGGTCATTCTATCCTGGAGAACCACATATTTATCCGGTCTTCGAAATTCTCCCAAGGCAGAGTATCGGATTCCTCCAAGCTTAACTTTGACATATATTTCATTTTTTAGAAATTCTCTCAATTTCTCTTCGATGGCAATTCTGGCTTCCTCAATGGTCATATCCTTGACTTTGACATCTCCGACGATGGGAAGACGAATGGTTCCGTTTTTATCGACGGTATAGCCGGACATATAATAAATGTCTCCTCCGGTTTGCCCGGCCATATTCCCCATCTGATTATTCATTCCTGAAGCAGCTCGATTGTTGAATCCCATTTCAATAATATCCTGGGCGGTTTGGACATTGACATCGATGATGTCGTTATATTGAAGTTTATAGTCCGGGATTTCGTATTCGATGAGTTCTCCCTCCTGAATTTCAGGGTAATCTTCCAGGTTTTGGAGGTAGATAATTTTCTCGTTGGATACACAGCCTATGGCCATGAAAAATACCAGGGTTAAAGCAATCCCTGTCCAAAGATTCCGCATAATTTTATTGTTTCGATTCACTGTTCAAAAACTGGGCAAACTTAGGCAAAATCCGATAAAAAGGGATGAAAAATGTATAAGTGTGTTGGTAAGAATTTACTGCATGTATTTAGAATACAGGGAAATGTATTTCATTGAATTGATTAATTGAAAAACTGATGAATTGACGAACTGTTTAATTGGGAGCTCGCGACAAGGAAACGGGTTCAGGGTTGGGGAATTGATGAACTGTTTAACTGTTTAACTGAATAGGTTGAAGATGAAAGTCTCGTTTTTTAGGGATTTTGGTTCTGGGTTCGGGGTTGAGGGTTCAAGGTTGGGGAATCGAGGAACTGTTTAATTGATGAATTGGGGAATTGTTTAATCGAAAAGCTCGCAAGGACGGAACGGTTCAAGGTTAAAAGTTAATTGTTAAACAGTCGGTTGGGGAATCGAGGAACTGTTTAATTGATGAATTGGGGAATTGATTAACCGTTTAATTGTTTAACTG
>NZ_FOPC01000026.1:4648-5159 GCF_900113375.1 Algoriphagus hitonicola
GGTTAAAAGTTAATTGTTAAACAGTCGGTTGGGGAATCGAGGAACTGTTTAATTGATGAATTGGGGAATTGATTAACCGTTTAATTGTTTAACTGAAAAGCTCGAAAGGACGGAACGGTTCAGGGTTAAAAGTTAATTGTTAAACAGTCGGTTGGGGAATCGAGGAACTGTTTAATTGGGGAATTGGGGAATTGTTTAACTGAAAAGCTCGCAAGGACGCAAAGGTAGAACGGGTTCTGAGTTCAAGGTTCGGGGTTCATTGATACTCTGAAAACTGCGACTGCCTACTTTTTTGGTTAAGGGTTAAAAGTTAATTGTTAAACAGTCGGTTGAGGAGAATCGGGGAATCGTCGAAAGTTGAATCGATGGGAAGGTGGGAGATTGGAGAAATCAGTCCTTTAAAATATCGAATGATAAATGCCCAATGATGAATTTTGAAGTGTGTGTAAAGCTGAAAGTTTAAATCAGAAATCTGAAAGGTCGAGAAAACTTTAGGTATTTTACAATGACC
>NZ_FOPC01000025.1 GCF_900113375.1 Algoriphagus hitonicola
AATGCCGTGGCAGAAAACTTCTTTAAAATCATCAAATCTGAGCTGATCTACCAGCTTCCGGTATTGAACGTTAGACAGATACAGGTTGAACTCTTTGAGTTCATCGAAATCTGGTACAACAAAGAAAGAAAACATTCCTACCTGAATTACCTCACTCCTGAGCAGTTCGGAGAAACAACAAAAACAAAGGCCGCATGAAGAAAACTGAACTCGAACTAATCAGGGGGATTTTTTTTCTAAATCCCACTGATTAGTTGAGTAGCCCCGCGGCAGGCGGCATTAAATCAATTCAAAAACAGGCTTAAAAATATTGTCCAGTTTTTTGTAGTAAATCCAATGAATTGATTGATCAAGCTTGGATTAAAAGTATCTTAAAGGTTTGGGGTTTTCGGATTACCCCCGATAGCTAGCGGGCGAACCCTTGTCCGCCGCACCCGTGCGCCGTGGCGTAGCGGATATGAGCCCAACGAGCTTCGTAAACAAAAAAAGGACACCATTTCTAGTGTCCTTCGTAGTAGCGGGGATTGGACTCGAACCAATGACCTTCGGGTTATGAGCCCGACGAGCTACCAACTGCTCCACCCCGCGATATATTTTCAAAGACTTTTGCCTTTAATTTCTTTCTTAAACCGCCCTTCCGGCGAATTGTGATACAAAGGTAAGGAGAAACTATATAAAATCAAGTACCTTTGTGAAAAATTTACAAGGAATGAGTTCTCCAAACCATAAAGCAGGATTTGTCAATATCATCGGAAAACCTAACGTGGGGAAGTCTACCCTGATGAATATCCTTGTAGGTGAGCGTCTTTCCATCATTTCTCCTAAAGCCCAAACTACTCGACACCGCATTGTCGGATTGACCAATACCGAGGAGTATCAAATCGTTTTTTCGGATACACCGGGCATGCTGAAACCTCAATATGAGTTGCACAAAAGCATGATGAGTTTTGTCAATATCTCTTTGGAGGATGCGGATATCATCGTTTTTGTCACGGATTTGTATGAAAAGGACACCGAAATCGAATCCATCATCGAGCGGATCAACAACTCGGGAATTCCTGTCCTGCTTATCATCAATAAAATCGACCTGGCCAAAGAAGGTCAACTCGAGGAGGTCACCCAGTACTGGACTGAGCGTGTTAAAGCCTCCACAGTTATCCCGGTTTCAGCTTTGGAAAAATTCAATACCGAACGTATCCTGCAGGAAATCCTCGATAGATTACCGGTGCATCCGCCTTTTTATGACAAGGAGGAACTAACCGACCGGCCCGAGCGGTTCTTTGCCTCCGAGATCATCCGGGAAAAAATATTTAAAAACTACAAAAAAGAAATCCCTTACTCCGCAGAGGTAGGAATCGAGGACTTTCACGAGGATGAAAAAATCATCCGGATCCGGGCTAGCATTTTCGTCGAGCGAAACAGTCAAAAAGGGATTGTCATCGGCGAAAAAGGAAAAATGCTTAAAAAAGTAGGCATCGAGGCGCGACAGGATTTGGAAGCCTTTTTTGGCAAACAGGTATTCCTGGAAACACACGTCAAAGTCGAACCTGACTGGCGTAAAAACAAACTGAAACTGAAAAAATTTGGGTACGACCCAACCTGATTATGGCAAATATAGTAGCAATCGTAGGTAGACCTAATGTCGGCAAATCCACCCTTTTCAACCGACTGGTCGAGGAACGAAAAGCAATTGAGGATAATATGAGTGGAGTCACCCGTGACCGACACTATGGCCATGCACAGTGGTCCGGTAAATTCTTTTCGGTAATCGATACCGGAGGATACGTGACGGGTTCGGATGATATCTACGAAGCCGAAATCCGAAAACAAGTCAAGCTCGCCATCGAGGAATCTGATGTGATCTTATTCATCGTGGATTGCAATGATGGATTGACGGACCTGGACAAGGAGTTTGCAGACGAGCTACGATCCAGTAAAAAACCGATTTATATTGTCGCTAACAAAGCAGACAACCTCGAAAAATCCCTAATGGCCAATGAATTTTATGCTTTGGGATTGAGTGATTTTGAGATATTCCCCATCGCTGCCGTGAGTGGCAGTGGAACAGGAGACCTTCTCGATGAAGTGATCACCCATTTCAAAGATGAGGGAATTGAAGATCCCGATGCGGATACACCGAAAATCTCCATTTTGGGAAGACCCAATGTAGGAAAATCTTCCTTTCTAAATGCCCTAATCGGACAGGAGCGTTCCATCGTCACCGATGAAGCAGGTACAACCCGGGATGCGATTCATACGCGATACAAGCTTTTTGGCCAGGATTTTATCATCACCGATACGGCAGGTATCCGAAAGAAGGCCAAGGTTAAAGAAGATATTGAATTCTACTCGGTTATGCGCTCGCTTCGAACGCTGGAGGAATCCGACGTTATCATCGTCATGGTAGATGCTACGAGAGGTTTGGAGTCACAGGATATCAACTTGATTAGCCTTGGGATCAAAAACAACAAAGGCATCATGATCATGGTCAACAAGTGGGATTTGCTTGAGAAGGACCACAAGACCATGAACAAAATCAAGGATGATATGATGGATCGATTGGGCGAACACAAGTGGATCCCGATTATTTTCACCTCGGTGACAGAAAAGCAACGAATCTTTCAGGCGATCGAATTGGCGGTAAAAGTGTATGAAAACAAAAACCGTCGTATCCCAACCTCCAAACTCAATGATATTCTCCTTCAGGAAATCGAGCGATACCCTCCGCCAGCTTGGAAAGGAAAGTACATCAAGATCAAATATGTGACCCAACTGCCGACCAAAAATCCGGTCTTTGCTTTCTTCTGTAACCTACCTCAATACATCAAAAATCCCTACACTCGATTCCTTGAAAACAGGCTTCGAGAAAACTTTGAATTTGAGGGAGTTCCTGTAAAAATTATTTATAAAAACAAATAAAAAATATTTGAGCGGTTATTGCATTATTGAAAAAATTGCCAGTACATTTGCATCGAATTAAGAAAACCACAAAAAATGAAAAAGGTATTTGCAATTTTCGCAATCGCTGGCTTGATCGCAACTGCATCTTGCGGCAACAAAGAAACTTCTGAGGAAGCTACTGAAGTAGTTGAAACTGTAGAAGAAACTACTGAGGAAGCTGTTGAAGCTACTGAAGAAGTTGCTGTTGACACAACTCAAACTACTGTTGAAACTACGGTAGAAGAAACTGTTGAGACTGTTGAAGAGGTAAAGTAATTTACAAGCCATCTTGAAAATTGAGAGTCCCGAAATTCGGGACTCTTTTTTTTTGCTTGGTCCGAGTCTGAAGACATAAAACTACTATTCCCAAAGCCTTGATTTTTTTAGCTAAAACTCCCTATTTTTAGGCATGAATTCGACGGAAAAACTTCGGCTTATTTTTTCCAAACATCTCCCTCAAAACAGCATTCCCTACTGCCTGGACCTTTGGATCAAAAACGGGTTCAACTTTACCGTCACCCCAACTCGCAAAACCAAACTCGGGGATTTTCGCTGGCGAAGAGACAGTTCCCGACAGACCATCACCATCAACGGTACGCTCAATCCATATCAGTTTCTGATCACCTATATTCATGAGGTTGCGCATTTACACACCTATTTACACTATGGAGTAGAAACGGCTCCACATGGAAAGGAGTGGAAAATCACGTTTCAAAAATTGATGAGCCCGCTTTTGAAAGTAGAAATTTTTCCAAAAGACATCTTAATTCCGCTCTCAAGGCATATGCGAAATCCAAAGGCAAGTTCGGCCGGGGACTTATTTCTTAACAAAGAACTCAGCAAATACGATTTAAATCATCACGTTTCTGAGGAGGTTTTTTTAGCTGATTTAAAGCCGGGATTGCAGTTTGAACTTCAGGGAAGGAAATTCAAAAAAAAAGAAACCCGCCGCACTCGGGTTCTTTGTGAAGAAATTCCTTCAGGTAAAAAATTCCTGATTTCTCAACTCGCCAAAATCAAACCCTTAGAAGACTAGGGATTTACGATTTTTGAATTACGATTACGAGAGACGGCGCAATTTTTAGCCTTACTACCAGCCTTTCAGCTTTCTCACTTTAGCCCTCTGACTTTTTTGTTTTCCCGCTGATAATCGCAGATAAATCCGCAGATTCCCGTAGATTTTTGATTTTAGCCTTCTGACTTCACAAGCTATTCCCGTTCTTCCCCGATCTGATTATCCGGCTGTGAAAAATCCTTTGGCTGAGGTAAATCCTTGATCGAATTGATCCCAAAATACTCCATAAATTTCGATGAAGTGCCATAAATCAAGGGCCGACCCACGTTTTCGGATTTCCCTTTGATTTCGATAAGTTCTTTTTCTAAAAGTTTGGTCACCGAATAATCCGAATTTACTCCCCTGATCTGTTCGATTTCTCCTTTGGTGATCGGTTGCTTATAGGCAATAATCGACAGCGTTTCCATCTGTGCCGTGGAGAGTCGTTTTTGGCTTTGCTGCTTGAGCAAAATCGAAATACTGGTCTGATAGGCCGGTTTGGTCAAAAATTGGTATCCTCCACCCAGATGCTCCAAAGCAAATGAGAAATCATCTTGTTGGAATTTCTCCCGTAGATCTTCAAGGGCCGATTCGATATGCTCCATAGGAATTTCAGCCTCAAACATCTCAGAGAGACATTTTTGGATTTCATCCTTGGACAAAGGGCCCGGATTACAAAATATCAATGCCTCAATATGCCGGTGAAGAAACTCCAAGGCTTATTTTTTTGCCATTTTAGCTTCGATCGAATGCATGGTATGTGGAACAGCTCTTAAGCGTTCTTTGCTGATCAACTTGCCGGTATCCACACAGACTCCGTAGGTGCCATTTTTAATCCTGACGAGCGCATTCTCCAAGTTGATAATAAACTTCTGCTGACGGGCAGCCAACTGACTCAAGTTTTCACGCTCAAGTGTGTCCGCACCATCTTCCAAAAGCTTAGAAGTCGAAGCAGTATTATCGGTACCACTGTCATTTTTTTTACTGAGTGTCTCTTTTAGCGAGTTAAATTCCTCCTTCGCCACAGCTAATTTCTGTAAGATGATCTCTTCAAACTCCTTTAATTCATCCGGAGAATAAGCGGTTTTTCCTTCCTGACTCATATCGTTTTGGTTAGGTGATAATACTGGGACGTGCCTTTTAAAATAAAGTTCCCTAAAATACACGGCTCCCGTGGATTTACAAAAATATTCGACATACCGATGATCAAATATTCTTGGCCATTTACTCAGAAAAGCTGATTTTTAAGCCAATTATAGCACAAAACACTAGCAACGTCCCCATGAAAAGCTCCTATTTCACCCTGATCTTCGCCTTGATTTTAGTCATTTCTTGCAGCGAACCAAAAGAAAATCAACCGATTACAAATTTTGAACCCCAAGTGGATTTTGCGCTGGCCATTCATGGTGGTGCAGGCACAATAAAAAAAGAAAATATGTCTGCCGAACAAGATGCCGAATACCGGGCAAAATTGGAAGAAGCGCTGAATGCCGGCTATGCGGTTTTGGAAAATGGTGGAGAAGCACTCGACGCGGTGGTCGCTGCGGTCAAAGTCATGGAAGACAGTCCGCTTTTCAACGCGGGAAAAGGAGCCGTTTTTACCAATGAAGGAAAAAATGAATTGGACGCTGCGATTATGAATGGAGCTGATAGAAATGCAGGAGCTGTGGCTGGACTCACCCGGATCAAAAACCCGATCACTGCCGCCCGTGCCGTGATGGAAAATTCCCCTCATGTATTTATGAGCGGTGCAGGCGCTGATCAGTTTGCGCTCACCCAAAACTTGGAGGAAGTAGATCCGAGCTATTTTTACACTGATTTTCGATTTGAACAGTTGGAAAAAATACGGGAAACCGAAAAGACTGAATTGGACCATTCTTCACTGCTGGAACTGGAGCTCGAGGATCCCTTTTTCAAAGACCGAAAATTTGGAACAGTCGGGGCAGTTGCCAAAGATAAAAATGGAAATATTGCAGCAGCTACCTCTACCGGAGGCATGACCAACAAGCGATTTGGACGGGTCGGAGATGTACCCATCATCGGTGCCGGAACTTATGCAGACAATGCTACCTGTGCAGTGTCAGCTACTGGTCATGGCGAGTACTTCATCCGAACAGTAGTCGGACACGAAATCGCCTCTCTTATGCGCTATGGAAAGAAGTCCCTAGCCGAAGCTGCTGATGATGTGGTGATGAAGCAATTGGTGGAAATGGGCGGTTCGGGAGGAATCATCTCCATCGATAAAAATGGAAATATTGCCATGCCATTTAATTCCGAGGGTATGTATCGTGGCTACCGGAAAGCCAATGAAGCCGCTAAGGTGATGATTTATAAGGATGAAAAATGATGATCCTGGAGACTTAGGCTATCGATACTCTCCGAAGGTTCTAAAATCTCTCGGAAAAGTGAAGGTTTATTTACCTAAAATAAATTTCCTCCCTATTTCTGAACCAAGAGAGAGCTGACTGAGGTATCTTTTTAGGGTATTTTTATGCTGTGAGTGACGACACTCACAGCGGCGATGCGC
>NZ_FOPC01000023.1:0-6893 GCF_900113375.1 Algoriphagus hitonicola
GCAGTCGCAGTTTTCATTTCAGCACGAATTAATCATTAACCCTTAACAATCCGAAAACGAGACTTTAATCTTCAACCTATCCAGTTAAACAGTTCATCAGTTCCCCAATTCGACAATTCCCCGATTGATCGTAAATCAAAAATAGCTAGATGGTCGGTCATTGGTCCCACAGCCCCATATTCATTTCTCATAATTGCCAAACAAAAAACCTCGCCTTGCTACCGTTTAAATCCAATTCACAAATATTAGCAAAAGGATATTTCTTTTTGGAATATGGTTTGCAGGTTAATCATCTGTTTTTATTTACTTTGTCCCGTAATTCAGATCGGCTGCCGAAAACCCAGTTTTCCTGAGCCAAAACCAAACAAAATCTTAATCCTCCCAAAAATGAAACAAAAGTTGATCTCATTTTCGCTTAATCGCTCCCTGATGATCGCTATGGTCGCATTGCTCGCCATGGGTGCTTGTAAGTCAAAAAAGAAAGCAGCACAGCCTGAACCCGAGCCAGCTCCTGTCGAGCGAGTAGAAGAAACTCCAGCACCAGCAGAAGCACCGGAACCCACAGCAGAAGAAGTAGCAGTCGAAAAACTCGAATCTTCATTCAATTCTTTGACCTCCGCTTCCAGCCCGGCTTTGGCCAATCAATCCATCGAGCAAACCTTGGCAATGTTTTCTAATCAGGATACCCCGGTACTGATTGTCATTCACGAGGAAAATGGAATCAAAGACTATGATGAGCCTACGACCATCCGCAAATACCTCGAATACCTCAAGGACACCAAAAAGAATCTCAACTTTATCAGTGATATCCGTCTGGATGCAAACGGTAAAGTGTCCGAACTCGAATTGAGAAGAAAATAATTTCAACTAGAAAATCACCTTAAAATGAAAAATACATTTATTCTGTTTTTGGGCCTTTTCCTTGCATCTTCTCTGACCGTGTTCGCACAGTCGGATGATATCAGCCCTGCAAGAAAACAAGCCATCGATTCCTTGGCTCTCGAAAAAGTAAAGGATCTTTCCAAATACATCGCCATCATTGGGAGCAAAGAAACCCAGTTTTCTGAAGCTAATCGGGTGATGGATCGTGCTGAAGAGCTTTTCGCTCCGGATGCAGAAATGGGCGTCTCCAGTATCAATACCAGCGAAATCGCGTATTACAAAGTTCGCAGATACTTTGAGCGGTTGATGGCGCTTAACTACGATCGGGTTAATATCACTTGGTATGATATTCAGTACATTTCCGACTTGGAAAGACAGCCTGACGGACGTTATGTAGGGGTGATTACCATCTATCAGCGTTTTGAGGGAACTTCCATCGAGACCGGGATGAATTACAAGGATACCACCAAAAAAGACATCACCATTTACGTAGAGAAAAAACAAACTCAAATTGCCGGTAGAACCATCGAGTTCTGGGACGTGATGCTAGGCGATGTCCGAGTGACTGAAAC
This sequence comes from Algoriphagus hitonicola, assembly GCF_900113375.1. Classification (GTDB taxonomy): domain Bacteria; phylum Bacteroidota; class Bacteroidia; order Cytophagales; family Cyclobacteriaceae; genus Algoriphagus; species Algoriphagus hitonicola. Next base: position 1,455 of record NZ_FOPC01000023.1, read on the forward strand.
CTCCGCATGAGATTAATCATCAGCTTTATGGCGATCTTCTTGTTCGCCATCAGTACCTTTGTTTCCGCGCAGGGCCTCGGCTCTGCGTCGGGGACAATTAAAGATGACGGAAGATTAGCCGCATCTACCAAACAACTCAATCAGTTTTTTAGAAGATTCAATGCAGAGGAATCCGTTGATGGGAATACCCGATACAATCCCGGTGACGACCTTTATCGAAACCCTGACTTAAGAAAGGGTTTTTTTGAGGTTATTTTTGATAAGGAAACCAGTGGTATTCCCGATAATCTAAAAAATCAATTCATTGATGATGTGCTTTCCGACACCTATCCCCAGTACATCCGGTTTCACCAGGAGGGATGGTTTTCTGAAGTGCAGGCCGATTTCTTTTTTAAAGGAAAAAGAGAACGGGCCAGTATTATTTTCAAACTTCAACCCCAGGGATTAGGATACGAATGGATCATCGATGCGGTGAGCTTTCCCCCATTCAAAAATTTATTCAATAAACCTGAGGGAGATGACAAGGATTTTTTGCATCCTTTATCCCACGAACTCGGGTTTATGAACCTCCGAAGAGCCTTCGAAGACTCCGATCTTCCGGAATCTTTTACACGATCTTCCTTCGAACCGGATTTTTTGACACTGTTTTTGTATGAGATGAAGCAGAACAATATCCGATTCGCCACCGTGACCGATGTGAAGTTCCATTTCTTTCAAGTCGAAGGATGGTATTTCGAAGTCAGTCAGTTCAATAGACCGGGTTTCAATACCGGCTGGTTAATTTCCAGTTTGGTCAAACTCAAGCCGGGGGATAAGGAATCGATACAAAATTACATTTATGATCAGAAGTAAGCTTTTTTTTCTGGCTTTAATCCTCCTTTTGATAGGGGGGAATACTTCTTTCGCTCAAACCATCAAAGGATACAGCGATGAAGAAATTGCGGATTTTTCTGCGAAAGTGGAAGATCAAATCCGATTTTTGGAATACCTATTCAATACCATCGGTTCCTCGGAAACTCCCGCCCGAGATAAAGATGTCATCATTCGAGAAAGCTACCTTAAGATTTTCCGAGATGCCGAAGTACAGGTAGAAGACGATTTGCTTTTTGACCGTAAGGTCGTAACCAATAAAAATGTGACCGCCTACATGAAAGACATTGAGTTTTTCTTTGAGGATGCTGTATTCGAATACAGAATAAGAGAGGTCAAACCCGCACAAAAGGAAAATGGAGATGTCTACTTTTTGGTTTCTTTGGACCGAACCATCGAATCCGTAGGGAAAGACGGAAAGAAATCAACCAATACCAAACCTCGCTTTGTAGAGGTCAACCTGGAAGAAGCCAGCCAAGAACTCAAAATCGTCAGCATGTACACCACCAAACTCAGCCGCGATGAGGAACTTTTGGAATGGTGGGAAATCCTTAATCCGCATTGGAAAGCCTATTTCCAAGAGCGTTTTGATCTGGATCCGGTTGATTCTGTGGACTTGGATTTGCTGTATAAATTCGTTTCCGTGGATTCCCTCGATATTTCCGGCACGGATTCTTTGCTCGATCTTAGTCCTATGGAAGCGCTGAGAGATCTCCGCTATGTGGATCTAAGCGATACCAAAATCACCAAACTGGGACCGATCTCAAATGTGACGTTTTTGGAATACCTCGACGTATCCAATACTCCTACCAAGGATATTCAGTTTATTAAATATTCGGATCGACTGAAACACCTGGATATTTCAAATACCCAAATTGAGGATATTTCTGATTTGGAAAATCTCAAGAAACTGGAAAGTCTCAACGGCGAAAAAACTCCGATTTTTAGTTTTGCTGTGCTCAATGACTTCGAAAGCCTGAAAAATCTGAATCTTGCAGAAAGCGGATTTAACAATGCGGAGAATATCCAAAAGCTCAATCAATTGGAGCAACTGGATTTAAGTAGAAATTACATTGTGAATTTTGATCACTTGGGTTCACTCAAATCCCTTAAAAAGCTTAACCTTTCACAGACCAATATTCAAGACCTTAGTCCTTTGGCTGATTTGGATTCCTTGGAAGAGTTGGATTTGACCAGTACAGAAATCTCTGATATTGCTGTACTGAACAATAAGGAATCTCTTGTCAAGATACTCGCGGACGAAACTAGACTTTCGGTTTTTGCGGCTGATGATTTTAGCCGAACCAACCCTGATGTGCTACTGATTCATCATGTGAAGGATTTGGAATCTTGGTGGTCAGGCTTGTCTGAGGAGTGGAAAGCGGCTTTGAAAAAAGCAAATGCGGCCATCACTTCCGATTTGCCCAATGTGGAAATTCTCACCGAGACGATAGGATTGGAATCCTTGGATTTGAGTGGTACTGAAATAGAAAGTCTCAATCCCTTGACCCGATTTGTCAAGCTTGAAAAACTGGACTTCTCAGACAATCCCATTGGGGACCTCCTGCCGCTTTCGGAAGTAAAAACGCTGGTCGAAATCAACGGAAATAATACTCAGGTAAAGGATTTGAACCCGATCCGGGGAAATGAATCGCTCCGGGAAATCAGAATGAGCAATAGTCCGGTGGAAAGTATCTTGCCGGTGATTGACCTCCCCAATCTGGAATATCTACAGGTGGATGGTGCGGACTTTTTCGAAGAGGAAGTTCCTGATCTTATGATCAAAAAATCTGAACTGACCTTGGTCTATCGGGTGGAGGAACTTGAAAATTGGTGGGAAGGAATCAGTGCGGATTGGAAAGAGCTCTTGAGAAGGCAATTTAGCCTGACCGAAAACCCATCCACTGAGCAATTGCATAATTTGACAGCAAAGTCTGAGTTGATTTTTGAGCGGGTCAATATCGAGGATCTTAGCCCGATTACTGCTTTTGTAAATCTGAGGAAGCTATCCATATTTGATTCTCCCATATTTAATATTGGAGCAATTTCGGAAATGGTTCATCTTACCGAGCTCCGTCTTTCCCAAGCGCCAATCACGGATTTTCTACCCCTAAGCGCTCTGTTTAATTTGGAGCGACTGGATATTTCCAATACGGGAATCGAAGACCTCACCGCGCTTTCAAACTTGGTCGAACTGAAATACCTCAATATTTCAGGAACAAACCTGCGGGTATTGAGGGGCTTAGAGACCTTGACCTATTTGGAAGAACTGGATGTAGCGAGCACCAATTTGCGGTCTTTGAGACCCATTGAGGGATTAGAGAACCTCAGAAAATTAACCTGCTTCAATACCCGCCTCAGCAGTAGGGCAGTAGATCGCTTCAAAGGAATCAATCCCGAGTGTGAAGTACGGTTTTATTGATTGGTCGATGGATTAATTGTTCAAGGTTTACCAAAGCCCGCCTGAGACCAGGAAACTCAAGGCGGCAAAAGACCAAGGTAGATTTTTCTTCAAGTTCTGTAGGCAGGTATGAAAGATTTAATTGCCCCGGGTTTCAACCCTAGGATTAAGTATGCCCATAAGTCCCCACCTCGGCCCGAGGATCCGCCGGAAACCAGCCTCGCAGTGCCGAGGAGGATGACAATGTTCAATGGGCAAATTCAATGAGCAATTTTCAAGTGGCAATGATTATTGATGAATTGGGGAACTGTCGAATCGATGGGAAGTTTGGAGATTGGTGATGTCTGACCTTTGAAAAAAATATCGAATTTCGAATGAAAAATGATGAATTTCGAAGTGTTTTACTAGATAACTTTAATCATAAATAATGACCCCAAAGGGGTCTAATGTTGATTAGCCCCGTATGAGCGAGTCGGAACGACGAGCGAAATGCGGGGTAAGGTCATGACGAGAGATCCCCACCTCGGCCCGAGGATCCGCCGGATACCCGCCTCGCAGTGCCGAGTAGGTCGACAAAATTGGATAGGTAAATTTTTCCCGCAGATTGTCGCAGAAAAAACCGCAGATCTCGCAGATTAGGTTCCTTTTTTCAATAGAAACGCAGCTCCGAAGGAGCGATACTATTCATAACCCCGTATGAGCGAGGCGGAACGACGAGCGGAATGCGGGGTTCGGTGATAAGACAAGACCCCCACCTCGGCCCGAGGATCCGCCGGAAACCAGCCTCGCAGTGCCGAGGAGGTCGACAAAATTGGATAGGCAAATCCTTCCTAATAGTTTTCTATAGCCAAGAAACTGCTTTGATTCAGGATGTGCGCCACCCTTTGGCGATCCAAAACAAAACCACAAAACTTTATCAAAAATGAAGGGCCTCAAGGATATTCTCCTGAGGCCCTTTTTGGCTTTTAGGCCAAGGTAAATAAGGTTCAAAAAGTGTGGAGAAAAACTTCCTTATTTGGTTGTTGAAAAACTATGAGAAAAGTTGCTTAATCACCCGTATCAAAGGTAGCAGAGGAAGATTAAAAAAAAATACCCTGTACTGGGTATTTTTTATAGTAAAGCATGAAAAGTTTTCCACATTTTTAAACTTTTCAAATATAATGTTAGATAAAATCAATACTTCTATTTTGTCATTTTAATACAATAATTATCCGACTTAGCACAAAATTCCAAAATGTCCGATTTTTTTAGCCTCTAGTTTCCGGCGGTTTTTATCCATTGGTCTACCTATAAAAATCATTACTTGAGGGGAAAAGTCTTGGAGCTTTGTCCATTTGAATAAAAGTAATTTTCTATCCTTACTTCATTTTTCTCCCAATCCCTTGCAAGATTTTCAACAAACCGAGTAAATTTATTACTCAATCAAATGTGAAAAGAACCCTCAGGTCCTTTTGCTATAAAACCTTTCCCGGTGTTAGAATCTCTCGTTACTTCCAAAACCCGCATCAAACTCCTTTTGAAGTTTTTTTCGCATCGAAATTCAGGCTATCTCCGTTCCCTGGCCAAGGAATTTGATGAATCCACCAATTCGGTTCGGATCGAACTCAACCGACTTACGGATGCAGGGCTCTTAGTCGCCGAAGATGAAGGAAAAACCAAGGTCTATAAGGCTAATCAGAAACACCCTTTTTTCACGGAAATCACCAATATGGTGTCTAAGTTTCTCGGCTTGGATGAACTCATGGAAAAAATTGTCAAGCGCATGGGAGCGGTGGAAACGGCCTATATTATTGGGGATTATGCCAAAGGAATTGACTCCGGGACAGTTCACATGGTCTTAATCGGCCAAAATCTGGATGTGGAATACTTGGATTTTATTCGGGACAAAACCTACGAGAAAGTTCAGCGAAAAGTGGAGGTGGAAATCCTACCCAAAGACCCGGGTGATATCCAGGGAATCAAGATTTTTGGGGTGTAGGTGAAAGAAAGAAGGCTTATGTCTAAATGCTGAAATTTCCGGATTAGAGAGTGGCAGTTTTCAGCATGTATGGAAGAAGCTAAATTGGGTAGAATGAATTATATAATTTTTATAGGATTTACCTATTTCACATAAAGAACCCCAAGGAACTATTTTTTAACCATCAAGGACTCCAAGGACACCAAGAGCA
>NZ_FOPC01000023.1:7258-23727 GCF_900113375.1 Algoriphagus hitonicola
CCGTTGTGGTTTTCATTTTTGTGTCCGTCGAGGCTTACCTTTTTCACCATGAATAGCCCCAAGGAACTATTTTTTTAACCACCAAGGACTCCAAGAGCAGCGGCTAAGCTTATCCACCAAGGACTAAAAGGATAAAAATTTTCTTTGTGAACTTTGTGTCCGTTGGTGGTTTTCATTTTTGTGTCCGTCGTGTTTTATATTTCTCAAGATTTGATTTAAAGATCATTGAGAAATCAACTTTTTTATTCTTCTAGGCTATGAGCAAAGCCTAATTTGCTATTTTTACTCTTATGCCCCACCTTTCCATTATTTCTCCAGTTTTTCAAAGCGCTTCATTAGTCGAGCCTTTGGTGAGAGAGATTGTTCAAGCTATTGAGCCACTCAATCCGGACTTTGAGATTATCCTGGTAGAGGATGGAAGTACGGATGATTCTTGGCAGGAAATTACGCGGGTTACTGAAATTTTCCCTCAGGTAAAAGGCATCAAACTTTCCAGGAATTTTGGGCAGCACTACGCCATCACCGCGGGGTTGGATCAGGCAAGTGGTGAATGGATTTGTGTGATGGATTGTGATCTTCAGGATTTGCCGAGTGAAATCCCCAAACTTTACCAAAAAGCACAAGAAGGCTTTCAGATCGTGCAAGCCCAACGGAAACTTCGCCAAGATTCTTTTTTCAAAAAAACGGGATCCCTTCTGTTTTACCGAATCCTTACTTGGCTGACTGGCGTACCTCAAGATGAAAGCATCGGGAATTTTGGAATCTACCATCATACGGTAATCAAGGAAATTGTAAGCATGCGGGAGTCCATTCGCTATTTTCCGACCATGGTACAGTGGGTTGGCTTTCGAAAGACCAGTATTCCAGTTTCTCATGGGAAAAACCAAAACCGAAAGACTACTTATAATCCTAAACGGCTTTTTAATTTGGCCTTGGATATCATGCTGGCCTACTCGGACAAACCGATTCGGTTGACGGTCAAACTGGGCTTTATCGTGGCGATCTCTGGGTTTTTATTTGCAGGATTTACCGGATGGCGCTTTTGGATGGGAGATATTATCGTGGCGGGCTATGCCTCGCTGATTATCTCGATTTGGGTGCTCAGCGGTTTCTTGCTCATGACTTTGGGGATGGTGGGATTGTATATTGGGAAGACTTTCGAAGGAGTAAAAAACCGTCCCATCTACATTGTTGAAAAAGAAACTCATTCCTAATCTAACCCCATGATCAACCCCCTCTCTTTTGATACCCAGCTTTTTGGCTACCCTGTCGGGGCGGTAGATTGGCAGAGTTCTTTTAACGAAGAGGATTTTCTCCAAGCGGTCAGTGATTTCAAATTGGTCTATCTATTTTCCGATAATCCTTTATCATTTTCCAGTTCGCAAATACGCCCCGTGGACGTGAAAATTGTATTTAAGAAGGACTTGTCCCCAGGCCCTTCGATGGAGGGAATCCGGACATTTTCCAAAGAAAATCCGATGAATCCAAGTCAGCAGGAAAAGGATCTGCTACGCTTTTTGGCATTGGAAAGTGGTGCATATTCTAGGTTCAAAACCGATCCTAGGTTGACGAATAATGAATTTGAGAAGCTTTATGAGTTATGGATTGAACAGGCAATTTCTACTAATGCTCTGATCATAGGTCATGAATTTGAGGGAATGATCACCTACAGCAAACAAAATGATACCGGAAAAATTGGCTTGGTAGCCGTACATCCGGATCACCGTCAAAAAGGATGGGGGAAAAAGTTGGTTTATGCGTCAGAAAAGCATCTGTTTGAAAAAGGAATAAAAAAACTTGAAATTCCCACTCAGGAGTCCAATTATTTGGCGATGAAGCTCTACGAAAGAATGGGCTATCAAATCGTCAAGAAAACGTATATCTATCATTATTGGTCGGATAAACCACTGATTTCTACCTAATAGCTCACTTATTTTTCTCCTCATTTAAAATGAAAAGCTCCACTTCCGGCAACCATCAAATCCCATTTAATCGGCCCTATCTAATTGGGAAGGAGTTTGAGTACATGCAGGAAGCAACTCGATCAGGAAAGCTATCCGGAAATGGAGGCTTCACTCAGCGTTGCCAGGAATTTTTTGAAAAGAGCTATGGCCTCGCAAAGTGTTTTTTGACGTCCTCCTGTACTGATGCGCTAGAAATGGCTGCTTTGATTTTGGATATTCAGGTAGGAGATGAGGTGATTGTTCCCAGTTTTACCTTTGTTTCCACAGCAAATGCTTTCGCACTGAGGGGAGCAAAATTGGTTTTTGCTGATAGCGAATCCGACTTTCCAAGGCTTGATGCCAGCAACTTGGAACCGCTAATTACCCCCAAAACCAAGGCGATTGTAGTAGTGCACTATGGAGGTGTTGCCTGTGAAATGGATCCTATTCAGCAGCTTTGCAAAAAATACGGACTAGTTCTTATCGAAGATGCCGCTCAGGCTATTCATTCTTATCTGGGAGAAAAAGCCTTGGGAACCTTTGGTCACTTAGCCACTTTTAGTTTTCATGAAACCAAAAACATCCATGCCGGAGAAGGAGGGATGCTGGCCATCAATGATTCATCCCTTAATTCCAAGGCCGAAATCATATGGGAAAAAGGCACAGATCGGACCGCATTTTTCCGAGGAGAGACCAATAAATACGGTTGGAAAAGTTTAGGAAGCAGCTTTTTGCCCTCCGAACTTACTGCGGCTTTTCTTTGGGCCCAACTTGACCGGATTGATGAAATTCAGCAAAGAAGAAAGGCTATTTGGAGGGATTATTTTAATTTTTTCTCGAAAGCCCAACTAGAGCCCGAAGTCTTGGATAGACGATACCTCGATCAAATTCAGGAGGCCTTGGAGGAAAATATGCCTTCGAATCGAAGCTATACTTTTCAAACCAGGCCGGGTAATTATCACCTATTTTATATCCTGCTTCCTACTAGACAAGTAAGAGATTCATTTATCGCGGAATTGGGTCGAAAAGGAATTTTAGCGGTATTTCATTATCAATCCCTCCATCGATCTGAATTTTCCGAAATCCATTTTCCGGATCAGTTCCATCGTAAACTACCCAATTCCGATCGCTTTTCTGATTGCCTCGTTCGCCTTCCTCTTTTTTATGAATTACCTGAGTTAGTGAAGGAGGTTTTTCATTGTCCCCAAAAACCATAAATGTTGCCAATCGATCCGAAAACCAAACGTTGTGTATTACGATCAATTCTATAGACCTGTCTTCGGTAGGGAGGTGCGCTAGGTTTACTTGCCCCGGGTTTCAACCTGGGGATTAGGTTTGTCCAGATATCCCCCACCTCGGCCCAAGGATTTGTCGGATACCAGCCTCATCATGCCGAGGAGGTCGACAAAATTGGATAGAACCAAATTCCCAAAAAAAAATGAATGATGAATTTCGAAGTTTTGTTCCTAGACTATTTTAGGTATTGAGCAATGACCCTGAAGGGGTCGAACCTTGATTAGCCCCGTATGAGCGAGTCGAAACGACGAGCGAAATGCGGGGTTCGGTGATAAGACAAGACCCCCACCTCGGCCCGAGGATTCGCCGGAAACCAGCCTCATCATGCCGAGGAGATCGACAAAATTGGATAGAACCAAGTTCCCAAACCACCGATAATTATCATCAGAATTAACCCTTCGAGGGATAAGGTTCTCGTGATGGTTATTTATCATTGATTAAAACTAACTTAGGTTTAAGACGAACCATCGGAGGGTTTAGGTAAGTACCGAGGAGACATGATTTGATTGGGAAATCTTTCGGAATGTTTTTAGCAGTCTGAAGACTGCATTGAAAAATGGTCCAAGTCTGCTTGCATCATGGAAGTCACGAGACCTGAACCAAATGATACTTTTTTCTTTCGATAAAAGGCACAAGTCTAAAGACTTTGCGCCAATTAGGGCAATGACCCCAAAGGGGTCTAATGTTGATTAGCCCCGTATGCAGCAGCGACTGGAAGGAGCTGCGGAATGCGGGGTTCAGTGATTAAAAGAGATTCCCACCTCGGCCCGAGGATTCGCCGGAAACCAGCCTCGCAGTGCCGAGGAGGACGACAAAATTGGATAAGTAAAATTTTTCCCGCAGATTGTCGCAGAAAAAATCGCAGATCTCGCAGATTAGATTTTTTTCCATTAGAAACACAGCTCCGAAGGAGCGATACTATTCATAACCCCGTATGAGCGAGGCGGAACGACGAGCGGAATGCGGGGTTAAGGTAATAGACAGGAATCCCACCTCGGCCCGAGGATTCGCCGGAAACCAGCCTCATCATGCCGAGGAGATTGACATGATTTGATTAGAAATTCAATCCCTCAGATTCGAGTTCAAAATCCTACAATAATAGTTCGGAAATTAAAAAACCGAACAACCCAAATACCTTTGCACCTTAGGTCGTCACCTTGGCTGCCCTACATTTTTTCCAAATAGCTGCTCTTTTCAACAAAAATTCTATTTTTACACCGACACACCTTCCTTACCTAATCCTAAACCGCCACTTGCGAGCAATTTTCTTAATTTCTGTTCTTTCGCTGATCGTATTTCTTCAGATTAATGGAGAGAAAATACCCGTTAATGATGGGGCATACGGGGATGGAGTTTTCTATCGGGATGTGGGTAGATTTTTTTTGGAAAATATGGAAGAATCGGGTTATAACCTGGTCCAACTTACACGAATCCTTCCTTTTGCCCTGCTGAACCTCTCTTTTTCAACCTTTCATATCGCCAAGGATAATATTGGTTTACAGAATGGAATGATTATATGGCAAGTCATCTACCTGGCAATAGCCATTTATTGGTACTTCAGGATTACCAAAAAACTCCGGCTCAAACCGACGATTATAACACTTGGATTTATTTTATTATTTGGAAATTTCGCCTGGCTAAAAGCCATTTGGTATCATCCCTTTAGTCCGGATGCCATGGCCTTTGCCCTAGGCATGGGTCAAGTCAATTATTTTCTTCGATATGAAAAATTCAAACTGGGAATGGTTTCCATCCTGGGAGCTTTCGTCTCTCCCTTACTACTGATTTCCGGTTTGCTGATGCTCTTTCTTCCGGGGGACAAACTCCCACTTCATGAAGGGAAACGTCCCAAATCCCTCTTTCCGGCAGCGATGGCTCTGATAATTCCATTGGTGTTTGCTGTTTTGGGTTGGACCTTGGGAGAATGGTATCAAGCCGGTTTTTTAACTCAACTATTTCACATCGGAGCCCTTTTGTTTATTCCCGTATTGATTATTTATGCGGCCAAACAAAGCTCCATTGATTGGGATCTTGCGCTGGTGCAACTCAAAAAAAGAACCAAGTCCGATCGCCTCAGCAAAGGCATCATGGCCTTGGTTGGAATCTTGTTAATTCTCATTTTGCTTTCAGGCAAAAACGAAACCCTCGGGCTATTTTCCCTGATTAGGGAGTCCGCAGAGGGAATGATGCGTTTCCCGGCTGATTTCATTCTTTCCAATTCCCTTCATTGGGGACTTTTGGGAGTACTTACCTTGATTTACCTCTATCGTTTTTTACAGGAAATGGGTAAACTGGGTTGGTCCGTGGTAATTATCTTTGGAATTGGACTCTTGTTTAGCTTGTTTTTCAAGGCAACAACCTTCGCTGCGTGGATTCCTCTTTGGGCCTTGGTTTTAGTCAAAGCTATGAAGCGCTATCGCTGGAGCCTCAAAGATCAGATTATTCTGGGGGCAATGGCATTGTTCTTCTCTCTGGCTTGGCTTCCTCTAAATTCAGAAGCACTGGAGTCCTACCTGGCCGGAGGCTCCTCCGATCTCCTGTCTTCTTGGTCAGTACAGAAATGGGCCATGCACCAAAACGGTCTTGCTTCTTTTGGCAGCTATGCCTTGATGGCCTTGGCTTTTGGGATTTTTGTTCTGGCTTTTTATTGGAGAAAAAAACGGTATTTACGGCAGATAAATGGAGAAATTTAAGGTGAAAAATTGGATGGAGATTAGGAGTTATGGGATAGGGGATTAGAGAATAGGGAACAGGGAATAGGGAACAGGGAGTGACATGAAGATCGAAGGGGGAAGTCAGAAATCTGAAAAGGTAAGTAGAGGAAAAATAAAGTCTAAAATCCAGTCTGCCCCTCGTAATTCGTAATTCGTAATTCGTAAATCTGAAATCAGTAGGCAGAGAAACCCTGCTTGCCCGCCATGGCGGGAACCTCGAACCTTGAACTGCGGACCATCAGTTAAACAATTCCCCAATTCGACAATTCCCCGATTGAGTGTAAATAGTAAAAAGTAAGTAGTAAACATGGGGAAACCCTGCTTGCCCGCCGTGGCGGGAACCCATAACCCTTAACCTTTAACAGTTTGAAAACGAGACTTTAATCTTCAACCTATTCAGTTAAACAGTTCATCAGTTCCCCAATTCCCCGATTAATTGTAAATAGTAAACAGTGGGAAACCTTGAACCTCGAACTGTGAACCCAGAACCGTCGCCCCTTTTGCGAGCTCTTAAAGATTGGTGGGCACTTGTACTGAGCACTTGCACTGAGCACTTGTACTGAGCACTTGTACTGAGCTTGTCGAAGTATGTCGAACCAGGTTGGTGAGCTCGTCGAACCATCATTTACCCAATCACTCCCCGCACTACTCCTTCTTCTTTTTCAAATTAAAACTCGGGATAAATTGCCGGATTCCATTTAAAATAACTCCGATTGCCCCGACTACCGTAGTGGCAATCGCTTCGATTTGGGTCAGCAATCCCCGGTTGAAATAGGCAATTACCCCCAAAGTCAGGATCACAAATGAAACCAAAATCCACTGGTAGCCGTCAATGTTTCCCTTGTCCTGGGTGTCTCTTTCAAAGGCAGAAATCAATTCCCGGCTCGTATTGTTCAGTATGAAAAAGCGAAAGGTCTTATCAAAGAAATAGTAGCGCCCTCTTCTGTCCTTGTAGTACAAGACTCCCTTTTGGATCAACTCCGAAAGCGTAAGCACATTCTTTGGATTGATAAATCCCTCCTTGGCCAGATAATAGCAAAGCTTCTTTTCCTCAAAACTCAACTCCGACCACAGATTTAAAAAGTAAGCTTTCAAATGCCGCTGATAAATCATGATGCTCCAGAGCTTTTGTTCTTTGCTTTCCCTTGAATCCCCGTTTCGATTGAAAATAATATTCCAGAGTTTCTCATTATAAGGTTTGGACAAGCTTTCCATTGCCGGCAAAACTCCTGAAATGCGTTTGCTGCTTTCTTCTGAAGGGGAATCCATCTCTTCCTCAGGCTCAGGTTCTGCCTCCGGAATAGGGATATATCCAAAAAGAAAGTTGCTCATCAATTCGGTGATCTGTACCTGCTTTTCCTCCAAAGTAGAACCTGCCTCCGTTGCTCCATACCTGCTTTTTATAAATTGTTTGAGCGAATAGCCGGAACCCAGAATCAAATGATAGGGTCGAAACTCATGGAGCCATTCCCTCAGTTGATCGACCAAGTCATGCTTCGTGGATAGGCAATGGATATTTACTATCAATACCGCCTGAACGGTTTGCTTTCGGGCCAAGCGTTTCAATTCCGGATATTCCTTTTCTACATCCTCATTGCCGCTTTTGTTACAATCAATCACAATCAATTCCTCCGAACTCAGCTTCAGGTTAATCATCACCCATTCCTCAATGAGATTACTCTGCAGACCGGAAAGGAAAATCCGGTGTTTTCTGAATTTTTCCGGCTTGATCGTATTTTGAAGGGTGTTTTCTTCGAAAGCCGATTCCTGACCGAAATACTTTTGTAGCTCTTCGTTGATCCGGGAGGGAGGACGCTTTATTCCAATGTCAAAAAATGTAGAATAAAGCAATCCATGGGTAAATCTATAGGCAAAAACCAACCCAATCAGAACCAAAAACAACAAAAAGAGATGGGGGTTTCCAAGATGAATCTTCCCCTGGATATGCGATCCTGCCCGGTTTAATGCATCCCGGTCGGCGAAGGCAAAATTCTCCAAATCCTTTTCATTCGGTTCGAAAAATGAAAAGATCATTTCCCTTCTCGCCACTTCCAAAGCAGGATCAAAGGTTTCGATGCTTGCATTCTCTTCCACGATTTCATTTTTCCAGATCTGATGCTCAAAGGCATAATGGGATTGATAGATCCAAAAAGCAGGGATAAAAGAAATGCATAGAAAAAATAGAAATATCATTTTAGAATAGCCAATCCCGGGATTTTTGACCTGCTTTGGGTCTTTTTCAACTACCGAATAAATCAGCCAAAGTGCCACAAAGCAAAGGAGTAAATTGAAGAACAGGAATAAGATGATAAGATTAAGGTTGAGTGGAATACTGAAAATCAGGACCAACTGCAGCATCAAAATCCCCGAAAATACCCACACTCCCTTTCGGTAAATCCCTCCGTGGGTGGAATTATAGAGTAGGGGATAGTAATGAAATCGCTTCCAATTGTAGTGGGTTCGGTTTTTTAAAAACATGCAAGCCCACAGGAGTAAACCCAAAATCAGAAGATAGAAAAGGGAGGAAAGTACACTCTCGATTGCCACAATACTACTGAATTGACGGCTATGATTGGTATCAATAAAATAAACCAGGAATAGGGGGCTTTCCAACTGATCCAAATCCAACTCCTGTACTTTGGCACTGTACTCATTCCCGTTCATCCGCAGGGTCAGTTCTTCCTGCTCGGAATTCCTGCGGAGTAAAATCTGCATTTCATTCCACTTTCCCTCCGTGATCAAATCCTGAATTTTGAGAATGGGCACTTTGATGCTATGGGAGGCGTGAATCACACTCCCATCTTCTTTGATCACGAGGAATTTCCTCCGGGAATCCTGCCGCAGACTATCCTTTTGAATGGCAAAGGTCAAGGCCTGAACCGTAGTAGTGTCCGGTTTGGTGCTGATGACCAATTCCGGCTTCCCGTCCTTTCGTGAAAACTGCCTGCTGATAAAAAAACTTCCCGAACCTGCTTTTTGAAAATATTCCCGATCGGGAATGGATAAAAACTCACTGACCCCTTCCTGTGCAAGTGGCTTAAAGGAGTTGCTGGCAGAATTAGGAACCAAAAAGGAAATGATTTCCCCATCCGAATTCATGGTCAATTTTTCCTTTGGAATAATCAGATCCGGTGCATCCGAAAGCAGGGAATCTTTTCCCTGAACAATGGATTTGATCTGATCCAGATCGGCGATTTTTGTTTTGATTTGGGCAATGGTTTCATTTTCCTCCTCCAAAAATGCCCCTTGATCACCCGAAAGGAAGTACGAACTCGTCCAGCCAAAGACAAACAGTAAAAATAAGAGGGAAAATACTGCCCGGATCACTGTGCCTTGAGTCAAAACATCCCCATGGCTAAGCCCATAAATCGCCAATAGGGGAATGCCCAAAAAAATGAAAGCCAGTAAGATCAAGAGCAAAACCAAAATGGTATTATTCACCTGATAGGCAGCCTGATCCATGGACTCTTCTGATAACGCCCCCAGAATATTAAAACGTAAGCCCTCCAATTCGATATCAGTCAGGTATCCCTTGTAGTTTCGGTCCAATAGGCTGATGTCCAACACCTGAGTTCCTAATTTTTTGATCGTCAGGCTATCTTTTAGATTTAGCTTGATTCCTGCCCATTTTGCGGGATAATGGATCAATCCCGTGCTGTCCGAGACCATCAGTTCATCAAAGAAGGTATTGGCAAATTCATCCCGCGCGATCAGTTTGGATATGGGAAAATTGAAAGAAAGGCTGTAATCCTCCTTGATCGCAACCTCTGAATTTCTGTCAGCTTTGAGTCCAAAAGGATCCTCGAATAGGTAAGGCATTTCTTCAAACTCGGACAGCCAGTCGAGGGTCTTGGGATCATCGTATTTTTCAAAATTGATATATTCTCCGCGCAACTCGATTTTTTGGGTAGCCCGATCATTTTTCTCCAGTCCCAGACCCAGTTGTTCCCAGTCAAAATCTTTACTAATGGACTTGGAAAAACGCTCTTCGGCATCGTTTCCATTGAAGGAATAGAACCGGATTTTATACTGATCGCGAATCTCCTCCAGCGCTGAGCTGTAGGATTCCTGGATATTCCGCTTGACCAAAAGTACATTCCGCTCCGCCCGCATTTCCAGTTCTCGTAGGTTTTTGTTGGACTGATGCAATAAAAACATCGCCAGCAAACCCAGGATCAGCAAAAGAGCTATACCCAATCCCCAATTTTTTTTACCTTCCATGGCTGTAGGATTTTATTAGTTCAGCTGCTTATGCCCATTCAGCGAATGGTTCATCGCCTGCATCAGGGTACTGCTGATTTTTCCATTGAGAAATATCTTGGCACCCGCCCAGAGCTTGATATAATCCAAGCGGTTTAGGGAGACACTTTTGAGGATTACCTGCTCAATCCGTTTTTTCAGCAAAGGTCTGTAGCGCTCCAACTCATGAATGGACAGAGTTGGCCACTGCTCCTCATTTTCCCAGTAGGGCATTTCAGGCTGCGTTTTTCGCTCGCTAAACAAGGGGATAATCTGAACCCCCGGTTTTTTATCCGTTGTGGACATAAAATGCGGCTTGAGCTCCGCTGAGATTTCGGCGTAACCTCGCTCAAAAATCGGGTTCTTTTCGTCCAGGGGAACCGTAAAATGATCCCGGAGAAACTTCTCGCAATTGGCTCTTCCCAAAAAGAAATCATGGATTCGAAATTTTTTGGATAAAAAGCCCCCAAACCCATCGAGGGAACCGCAGGCAATGGCTTTGGCACCTTCGATTTTTTTCTCCTCTCCATTTACCCTCTGATATCGGATGGGGGAAATGACATACTGCCCGGCCATTTCGGAAGTCAGGGAATTGATCAGATGCTCCGGTTTGATCCGAGCCTGATTCATCAGTGCGGAAAGCACATTTCCTGCATAGCCTAAGAGGCTGCTTCCGGGCTGGATAAAATTGGTCGTGCTGGGAAAAGGATCCACCATCAGCACGGTGCTTTCAAATTTGGAATAGTCCTGAACCGAATGCTCTTTTTCGTAGCCCAAAAGCTGAAGCAGGGCATCCCGTACTTTCTCAAACGGCTCGTTGTTCATCATTCCCCCATCCACAAAGGTGCTTTCGTACCAATCGGTTGGAAAGCGGTTTCCCCCACCTGCGGAAACATGGCTCAGCCAGGGGAGTTCCTGCATGAGTTTTCCGTTTCGGGCCATTTTTACCGGACTGAGTCCGATGGGAAATGCCCCTGTGCCGATCGCCGCGAGCTTATAGCGTTCCAGCATTTCGGGATGGGTAAAATCCATGCGCTCCCAACCCGGAAATACCCGTGAACCCAAACTAAAGCAGGCAAAATCCCGATGGTCATAAATCCGGTAGGGATCGTTTTCCAGTTTGTCCCCCTTGAAGTCCAGGCTATATTCCAATCCCTTGAGGTTGGTCAGGGTGGAGAAGATTTTCAGTTCGTCGGCCACAAAACCTCGGGAAATGGAAGTTTCCACTTGGGCATCCAGGATTTTGTCGGCTATTTTTCTGACAAAGGTGGAATTGAGAAGGGACTGAGCCATGTTTTTATCAAGATCACCGGGATCGAGGAGCAGGTCAAACATGCTCAATTGGCCGGGGGATAATTCCTCCTCAAGTTGGTCTACCCAAGCCTGGTAGAGAGGATTATCCGGTCTGGGTTGATAAAGGTCCGGTTGGGAAAGGTGAACCGGATCGAATTCTTTTTGGAGGGAAAAGGCCGATATCATCCCGGTCATTCCCCCCGCCGAAGCACCTCCAATCACCGAAAGCTTAACCTGATGCTGTGGAACGCTCTTGGGATCCCCTTTTTTTTTGCGCTTTTCCCATTCATCCAGCGCCTCAATCAGAAAATCCAAAACGCCTGCCGTATAAGCTCCTGCTGAAATCGCGCCGGCTAGACAAAGTCCCAAATGAAAATTTTCACTTTGTTTCATAATAAAAAAATTAAATTGCTTAGTCCAAGTTCGTTGGTATCTTTTTAATAATCAAATGAATAGGGAAATTAATAAATAAATATTTTTTTAAAAGACAGGAATAGAAATTGGGTGAATTGAAATAGATTTCGGAAAAAAATCCAAAAGATTTGTAAATCTTCTTCAACCGAGTAATTTTATTACTCAGTCCCAAGCTTAGGAACAAGAGCTCTCCGCCTTGTACTATCCAAACTTGGTCTTTCTGCAAATCCGCTAGTTTTCATCGGTAAAAAAGATGGGAGTGAAAGGGCGAAGCTGTTTTGGTATTAGAGAATGGATATTCCGATAGCTATCGGAAGAGAGCAGTAGGAAGTGGCAGTTTTCAGGAAACAGTATCAAGTAGCTAGACTCAAGTAGCAAGAAGAGAAGGAATAGATAAGAACTAAGAATTAAGAGATAAGAGATAAGAGAATAGAGATAAGAGAATAGAGAATAAGAGATAAGAGAAAAAGAGAATAGTTTAAAGCCTTATGCTTCGATGAGACTGAGCTCAGCAATAGAATCAGAATGGCTATATCAATAAAACAAGCTTTAAATCTACTCTGCCCCTCGTAATTCGTAAATCAAAAATCGTAAATAAGTAGGCAGTTTTCTAGAAACAGAATCAAGAACTAAGAATCAAGAGATAAGAGGAGTTGGAAGACCGAAGGGGAAAGTCAAAAATATGAAAGGATAAATAGAGGAAATAAAGTCTAAAATCCAGTCTGCCCCTCGTAAAACAGTATCAAGTAGCTAGACTTAAGTAGCAAGAAGAGAAGCAAGAAATAAGAAATAAGAGATTAGAGAATAGGGAATAGGGATAAGAGATAAGAGAATAAGAGATAAGAGAATAGAGAATAGTTTAAAGCCTTATGCTTCGATGAGACTGAGCTCAGCAATAGAATCAGAATGGCTATATCAATAAAACAAGCTTTAAATCTACTCTGCCCCTCGTAATTCGTAAATCAAAAATCGTAAATCAGTAGGCAGTTTTCTAGAAACAGAATCAAGAACTAAGAATCAAGAGATAAGAGGAGTTGGAAGACCGAAGGGGGAAGTCAGATATCTGAAAGGTTAGCTTGAGGAAATAAAGTCTAAAATCAAGTCTGCCCCTCGTAAATCGTAATTCGTAAATCTGAAATCAGTTGGCAGAGAAACCCTGCTTGCCCGCCGTGGCGGGAACCTCGAACCCTGAACTTCGAACCATCAGTTAAACAGTTCCCCAATTCGACAGTTCTCCGAACCCTGAACTTAGAACCTTGAACTCTCCCCGTCGCGTCGTTAAAAGAGTAAAAAGTAAGAAGTAAACCGTAATCAGTGGGGAAACCCTTCTTGCCCGCCGTGGCGGGAACCTATAACCCATAACAATCTGAAACCGAGACTTTCTTCTTCAACCTATTCAGTTAAACAGTTCCACAGTTCCCCAATTCGACAATTCTCCGATTAATTGAAAATAGTAAAAAGTAAATAGTAAACAGTGGGAAAACCCTGCTTGCCCGCCGTGGCGGAAAGTTAGAACCTTAAACTCCGAATCTTTTCGTTGTTGTGTCTTTAAAAATTATACTAAAAGTAGCATTGGTACTTTTTAGCCCGATCGGATTTTGATGGGTAGAAATACTTGAATGGATTGTTCTTCAATAAAATATTCCGATCATGCTGTATTGCAGATGTTTAAAAGAGATATCTCAACACAAATGGTTGAAACTATCCTAGAAACAGGGGAAATCATTAAATCTTACCCTGAAGATAAACCATATCCCAGTTTTCTTATCTTAGGATTTACAAATGAAAAACCGATTCATTTAGTAGTTGCAAAAAACTCAAAAACGCTTGATTGCGTTATTGTAACAGCGTATATCCCAGATTTAGGTTTGTGGGAAGAAGATTTCAAAGAAAAAAAATAAAAAATGGAATGCTCTATCTGTAAGGTTGGTGAAACCAAACCCGGACAAGTGACCGTCACATTGGAAAAAGGATCGACCATTGTTCTTTTAAAGCAGGTACCCGCAGAAGTATGCCAAAACTGTGGGCACTACTACCTTGATACAGAAACAACAAAAAAAGTTTTGGAGGCTGGACAAGAGGCCGTTAAAAATGGCGCTGAATTGGAAATAGTAAATCTTAAGGTGGCTTAGATTCTAGATAGTACAATCGTTTTGAAAGTGACAAAATATTTGATACTCAATTCCTGGCAGGGTCAGATTGTAAAAAGTAAGAATTATATAGTAATCAGTGGGGAAACTCTGCTTGCCCGCCGTGGCGGGAACCTATAACCCATAACAATCTGAAACCGAGACTTTCATCTTCAACCTATTCAGTTAAACAGTTCATCAGTTCCCCAATTCGACAGTACCCCAGTTCCCCAATTCGACAGTACCCCGGTGGAAACTTAACCCATAACCCTTAACCCTTAACAATCTGAAAACGAGACGTTCCTCTTCAGCTTACTCAATTAAACAATTCATCAGTTCCCCAATTCGACAGTACCCCAGTTCCCCGATTCGACAATTCCCCGATTAATTGTAAAAAGTAAGAAGTATATAGAAATCAGTGGGAAAACCCTGCTTGCCCGCCGTGGCGGGAACTTAGAACCTTGAACTCCGAATCGTTGCGTCTTTGCAAGCTTAAAAGGAACAGGATTTATAAAATGTTTATATTTGAGTATGAGCAAAAAGAAAAAAAACAGTAATCAGGTCAATGAGCCGGATTTGGATCTTTACCAATCGAGCGAAGTGACTATTATTTCAAAAATCCTTGATTTGACGAGAAAGCTTTCCCCTGAAGCAATGGAGCAGCTAGCAAAAAAAATTCAAAATATTCATGGATTGAGCAAATCTAAAAGCCAGTCTGAATTTTCTAATTTTCTTCTTTCAGGTCCTGTAATGGAAGATTCTCATTGGAAGGCTTTTCAAGATCATAGGGAACAGTTGAATCAGTGGAGACTAAAATCATTTACCTAGATTCTGGAGTTTTAATCGAATATTTTCGAAAGAAGGATAAATCAAAATCCAAACTCTTTCTTTTATCTCAGAAATATCAAATAGTTAAGGTATCCTCAATAACCTACTATGAAATTTTATTGGGGTCAACTGAAAAGCAGATTGAATTTTGGAATGAATTTTTTGAAAAGGTAGAAGTTTTATCATTTGATCAAAAAGCAGGATTAATTGCCTCTAAAATTTACAAGCAATTAAAGAAAGAAAATAAGCTTATCGCTATCGCCGATATCCTAATCGCTGCAGTAGCATTAGCAAATGAGCTTGATATTGCAACTCTCAATAGAAAACATTTTGAACGTATAGATGGCTTAAGCCTAATCGATGTTGAAATGTTAAAAAGCTGAAAGAGGTAGGCAGTATTTGGAAGTCAGAAAGCTGAAGGGCTAAATTGAGAAAATAACCTCTAAAGACCTCTCAGCCGCTCGTAAATCGTAATTCGTAAATCTGAAATCAGTAGGCAGTTTTCAGGAAACAGAATCAAGAACTAAGAATCAAGAGATAAGAGGAGTTGGAAGACCGAAGGGGAGAGTCAGAAATCTGAAAAGGTAAATAGAGGAAATAAGCTCTTCGAATTACTCTGCCCCTCGTAAAACAGTATCAAGTAGCAAGAAGAGAAGGAATAGATAAGAACTAAGAATTAAGAGATAAGAGAATAGAGATAAGAGAATAGAGAATAAGAGATAAGAGAAAAAGAGAATAGTTTAAAGCCTAATGCTTCGATGAGGTTAAGCTCAGCAATAAAATCAGAATGGCTATATCAATAAAACAAGCTTTAAATCTACTCTGCCCTTCGTAATTCGTAAATCAAAAATCGTAAATCAGTAGGCAGTTTTCCAGAAACAGAATCAAGAACTAAGAATCAAGAGATAAGAGGAGTTGGAAGACCGATGGGGGAAGTCAGAAATCTGAAAAGGTAAATAGAGGAAATAAAGTCTAAAATCCAGTCTGCCCCTCGTAAATCGTAATTCGTAAATTTGAAATCAGTAGGCAGAGAAACCCTGCTTGCCCGCCGTAGCGGGAACCTCGAACCTTGAACTTAGAACCATCAGTAAAACAGTTCCCCAATTCTACAGTTCTCCGAACCCTGAACTTAGAACCTTGAACTCTCCCCGTTGCGTCGTTAAAAGAGTAAAAAGTAAGAAGTAAACCGTAATCAGTGGGGAAACTCTTCTTGCCCGCCGTGGCGGGAACCCATAACCTTTAACAATCTGAAACCGAGACATTAATCTTCAACCTATTCAGTTAAACAGTTCCTCAATTCCCCAATTCGACAATAATTTCGAACAATCAGTTAAATATTTCGACAGTTCGACGATTCATCAGTTCGACAATTCAACAACATCACACAAACCCTTGATTCCCGTTACCAAACCCTTTCTCCCTCCACGCCAAGACTATGACCGATACCTCGATGGGATATGGGAGAGAAACTGGCTGACTAATAATGGTCCCCTGGTCAATGAACTCGAACTCTCGCTCAAGGAGTTTCTAGGCGTCAAGCATCTACTCTACGTCGGAAACGGTACCATAGCACTCCAACTCGCCATCAAGGCACTAAATCTAAAAGGGGAGAT
>NZ_FOPC01000009.1 GCF_900113375.1 Algoriphagus hitonicola
GGGCTCCCATCTGATGAATCAGCCAGAGAAATAGAACCAGCAATCCACCACCTACAAAAATACTCAATACATATCCTTTTATTTTATCGCCAAAAAAAGTCCCTACCGTAGTTTTATTAAATCCGTATTTTTCTTCGATTACAAAAGTGCCGTAGTAATCAAAGGGTAAACTCAGCAGATCCGAACCAATAAATATGACGGCGAAAAACACAACCGACTGAAAAAGCGGGTTGGGCACAAATGTTCCAATCCAGCTATCGATCACTCCAAACCAACCATTCCAAATAAATAGGATCGTCAAGACGAAAGAAAAAATACCCGAATACAAGCCGAAGCGATAGTTTTCAAGCTGATAGGCTTTGGATTCTTTTAATTTTTGGAGGGTAAGGTATTCTACCAGCGTCTCAGGCACCTGCGGGACAGGGCGTTTTACATTGAGGTAGCTTAAGATTTTCTCTACCAAAAAGCCAAAAACTACCACTCCTATTACTAGGTGCTTTAAACTTTCTGCGGACATGTAAGTAGATTAAAATTTTGGACAAGGTAGAATCGTGTCTCTTCTGAGCGGCTTGCCTTGATAGCTATTGGGAAGTGTCCAGGAGAGGCTTAATTCATGGGCGCCTCCGGACTGAATCCCCAGTTGAGAGACTGTATAGTCAAAACTGTACCCCACATTCAAGCCACTTATCAAATTGACGCCTACCATCATCACAACTGCATCTCGGTTGCTTTGGTTATTGACTGGCTTGTAAGGAAGTCCCCGATACCACAATCCCAGCACCAAAGGTTCCACATAAAAGTATCCTCCTACATCCAATTGCTCAAAAGGCCCCTGTCGTTTATAATTGACCGTAGGCGTAAAATAACGCTGCTTACGGATGTGGGTAAAATCTCCTCGCATTGAGCCCTCACCCAGTGGAATCCGATAGCCTGCATGTACAGAATATTTGGCTGGAAGTGGACTTATGCCATCAATAAAAGACTGATTCGGCTCATTGACATGATGTGCCGATAGGCCGACCCAAAGATTTTCGGTAAAAAACAACCCCCCGAATGAAAGTGACAACATTCCGACAGGGTCCCCTAGACCGGGAATATCGGCCCCCGGAAGCGTAGGCCCAAAAGGATCTGTTTCATTAATCTGATTGGCAAAAATAAGATTCTCGTAGAACCCGATTTCCCTCCGAATATAACTTGCTTGAAAACCCGGTCGGAAATAGGAATTATCCCCGAGTTTTAGTTCATAAGAGAACATTCCCGAAATCGTGGTGGATCGTAATTTGGCAGCGCCTTCGGTATCCTGCATCACATGAAAACCAACACCAGCATTGTATTCAGGCAGGTAAGTATCATAAAATGCTGAGAAAGTCGTAAACTGAGCATCTATGCTTGGCCACTGATTTCGGTAATTAAACCCCACTCGACCAGTCAACTCACCTCCAGCCATAGCGGGATTTAAGTAAAGTGGAGCAGCATAATATTGGCTATATTGCGGGTCCTGCGCTTGCAGACTTGAGAAGGGCAAAAAGCCCAAAATCAGAAAAAAAACAATTAGTAGCGAAGACCGTAACAAGGATTTGTTCGTTTATTTGAATAATCAATCAGCATCTAAAACGTTTTTGCCTCCAGCATGTTTTAGATAGCAGTTGGAAAAATATGAAAAGCAAATTGCATTCCATACTTATATGTCTTTTTTTCACAGTTTTAAGCTCATTTTTATGGGTAGGAACTGCAATTTCTGCTTATTCCCAAGGGTTTAATGATAATGAGTGGATTTTTGGATACTGCGAATCTGGGGGAGATAACAATTACCTTTCTTTTGGAAAAGGAACCTCGGCTACCGTTCAAACTCTCCCTGACGGTATAATTCTTGACGCTCAAAGCAACACCGTCGCCATCGATCCCATCACCGGCCAACCCCTCTTTTATTCCAATGGATCCTTGGTTTACGATTACAATGGAAATGTCATCCAAGGGCAAGTGGGAAATCTCAATGGTCCGATTGACAGCCGGCAGCAAGTTGCCACTGGGTTTTTGGAATATGAACCCGATGGAGAAAAGCTATTTTACCTTTTTTATGTCTCTCCCGGCGGACAGTTGCTTTATACTCAAATTGACATGAATGCCCCGGGACAAGCGACCGGAAACGAGCCTCCACTGGGTGAAATCACCGAACAGGATCAAGCTATCGGCAATGCACAAGGTGCAATTCTAGTAGTAAAAACTGCCGCATCGCCTTCCTATCTAATCAGTTTTGACGGAGGGCAATTAATTTCAAGAAGACTGGAAAATACAGCTGGAAGTTTTTCACAAACGGATACTGAAAATATACCCTTTACGCCAAAAGCAATCATTTTTGATCCTGACCAAGAGAAATTGATCCTTATTCCAGAAAATCCTGATGAGGATATTTTGGTGTTGGACTTTGATACGGCATCCGGGAATTTTGGCTCAGCCGAGGCAATCAGTCAATCCGGTGGATCGGAAAATATCGAAGGAGCAAGCTTTTCTCCTGATGGTAATTTCATCTATTTTTCAAGAGGGAATCAGCTATTCCGAGTTCCGAGTAATGATTTGGCGGCCACTCCGGAGGAAATTCCCCTGGATCCACAACCTTCGTCCATTTATGATCTGAAATTTGGGCCAGATGGTCAGCTTTATTATATCTACGAAGAAACGGACGGAGGACCACAGCTAATCGGACGAGTGACCAATCCAGAGGAAGAAGATTTGACATTGATTGACGTGGAAGAGGATCCATTCACGGGAACTGATTTTTGTGGGACGGTATTTCCGACTTTTGGGCCCAACGCCGACATTTCGGCAAGCGTAGATTTCACTTGGCAACCCGAAGAACCCTGTGCCAACAATCCCATTCAGCTTACAAGTGAGATTACACCAGAAAATTACCAACCTGTTTCTTTCAATTGGGAATTCAGCCCACCACTGACCGATTCGGATGGTAATCCAGTTCCGGCGGATTATAACCAAGAGCATTTTTTGGTTCCAGCTGATGCGGCTACCGGCCAAAGCATCAATGTGACCCTTACCGTGGAATTTGCCGATGGAAGTAACAGTACCGACAGTAATTCGATTACGCTGACAGAAAATAATTTGGAGGCCAATTTTACCCCACAGGATACTACCATCTGTGAAGGTCAATGCGTGGATATCGGAGCCTTACTTGAAGCACAAAACACTGCTGGTCAACAAGACGGGGAAGCTCCTCCCACTGGGGGCGGTGATAATTACGAATATTTTTGGTCTAATTATAAGGAAGAAGGTTGGACCAGTCGCCAAGAAAATGAAGTCTGCCTTCCCGGCACCTATTGGGCACTGGTGCGGGAGCCAGGATCTAGCTGCTATGCCTATGCTGAAATCAATGTTAAAGTCTGGGATCTCCAGGATCAAAGCAATGGCATTTGGTATTTTGGGGATGGTGCAGGACTGAATTTCAATCCGGACCCTGACGACCCCAATGCCCCAACGCCCAGACCTATAGAAAGTCCGCACCCTCAAGATATTCCGGCAGGAACAACCACAATTACCGACTCCAGCGGGGAAGTTTTGTTTTTTACCGACGGAGAATCGGTCTGGGATCTCAATGGGCAACTCATGGCAAATGGGGATTCCATCGGTGGGAGTAATGATGCGAGTCAATCGGTCATCGCGATCGGGGTACCCAATGAGCAAACTCTATTTTACCTCTTTACCACCCAAACCACGGCAGATGGAAATAATGAAGTTCGATATTCCTTAGTCGATATTAAATCAGAAAATCCAACAGGAGTTGGGAATGTAGTTTCAAAAGACAATTTCCTGTTCAGTCCCTCGACAGAGCAATCAGCTGCCTTTGCTAATGGAGATACCACTTGGGTGGTTTTTCATGAATTAGGAAACAATACCTTCCGGGCTTACCCGGTCTCTCAAGAGGGAATCGGCCAACCTATCTTGAGCTCTGTAGGAAGCAATCACGGATTTAACTCCGGCGTCGGGTCTATGAAATTTAGCCCAGAAGGGGATCAATTAGCCGTAACTATTTCCGAAGGAGGATGTAATCGACTGGAAATTTTTGATTTTGATGCGGATACGGGAGAATTGACCGAATACGCTTTATTGGATTTAGGATGTGATGGGGAAGTTTATGGCTTGGAGTTTTCCGATAGTGGGGAAAAGATTTTTGTCTCCTACCGAAATGGAGGACCGGGAATAGAAGAATTCAATATCAAACCGGTAGAAAACGACGATCCGGATGCCACAAGTTGCCCGGCATGTTTTGATAATGCTGATACGGCAGATCAGCGGGAAAGCTGTATCCTTTCTACCCGAAATGCTATCAGTGGTACCGGTTCTCTGGATTTAGGGGCCTTGCAAATTGGGCCTGACGGAAATGTCTATGCCGCAGTGGTCGGTTCCAATCAAATCGGCCAAATTGCTGTTGGCTCGGGCTGTAATGCTACCAGCACATTTAATCAGGATTCGGTAGAACCCATGCCTGGCACGACTAATTTGGGCTTGCCTGCCTTTGCTCAAAATAGTGGATCCTCCATTCCAGAGCCCTCTTTAGTTGCTCCCGAACGACTGTGTCTAGATCCGGAGGATGGGGCTACAGCCACGATAGAAGGAGGAGGCGAACCGGATATTGACAGCTATTTCTGGACGATTACCCGTGATGACGGGACCGTAATCCTAGATAATTTTGGAGGTCCGGGAGATCAATTCCAAAATCTGGAGCAGATCTTTGACGAGCCCGGGATATACACCGTAAATCTCAATGTGACCCGATGTGCTACGGAAGACTATTTTGATGAAGATATCGAAATTGAAGTGGTCGCTCCTCCGACTTTAACCTTGGAATCGGATGTGACCTTATGCGCTGAAGAGCCCGTTACTTTAACTGCCATCGAAGGATATGATCCAGCCGAGGAATTGTATGATTTTCAGTGGACCAATGCAGCCGGACAAATTTTAGGAGATGAAAATTCAAATAGCATCACGGTAACTGAAGAAAGTATTTATAGCGTTTCAGTTTCCTATCGGCTACCAGAAGACTTGACAGATGAAGAAGCCTTGCTTTTTGAAACTTGCCCAGCTGAGGCGGAAGTTTTTGTCGGTCCGGCTTTTGAGTTTGACATCAATCAAGATGCCCAAGAGGTATGTTATGAGGAAGTTTTGGTGACTTTCGCTCCTGATACTCCATTGAGCGGTCAGTGGGAATACGAACTTAATCAGGATGGAAACCGGGTAAGTTTGGGTGAATTTTTCGAATTGGAGCTATGGGTAAATAATCTTCCCGGGCCGGGTGATTATGAGATTTATTTCCTAGCCGAAGATCCAATTTTAGAAGGCTGTACGATTGAAAAAAGGATGGAATTAAGAGTCAATGAATTACCTGCCTTGACCACTACCCCATTAAATCCGGCTACCGATTGTAGTACTGCCGATGGAAGTTTTGAAATAGAAATGCAGGCAGATGCCGACGAGGTATTAATCGTAGAAACAGGAGAAACATTCACCAGTGTGAACGCCGGTGAAATATTTTCAATCACCGGTTTACTTCCAGGAAATTACACAGTTGAGGCGAGCAACTCGGCAGGATGTACTTTTACATCGACTGGATCAGTAGAAAACCTCAATCCACCATCAGGTTTTGAATTTACTGTAACCCCTATTGATGAAACTTGCGATGCGAATGGTGTGGCATCCGGAGCCATTCAGCTTGATTTTACGGCTGGAGTTCCAGTTTCAGGAACGGTTGAGATCCTCAGTCAGGGAGATGGGCAAGTTTATACAGTAGACTTCACTGATCAAACCAGCATTCAAGTTCCAGTGCTTGATGGCAGCTACACTGTGGAGGTAATCGCAGCCGGATGTGCGATTCCAGATCCAGATACCTATCCTGTCGGCGACATTCAGCCGGTTCAGTTTTCGGTACCTTTGCAACTCGAAGCTTGTGAAAGTTTTACCTTTTCTCCCGAGTTTGAAGACAGTGACTTGATCTTTGAGTTGACTTTCGAAGATGGCAGTATAGTCGATCCTATCGATGCCGCGACTTGGGAATACACGCTTACGCAAAGTGGTTCTTATTCGATGGTAGCCACCGATCCCGATGGAGTCGACTGTCCTAGGGAGCGGACCTTCGCGTTGGATATTACGGGGCCATTGGATTATGAAGTGTCAAATCCAATCGTAGACTGTCAGGAAGGCGTTCGGTATGAAGCTATTCTCAACAATGCCAACCCGGATGAAGTCACCTTCCTTTGGAGAGATAATTTGGGGGTAATAGTAGGTAGAAGACAAACCTTTACTCCATCCGTCGAAGGAGATTATACCTTGGAAGTTCAGCGAAATACAGGCGGATTATGCACTAGCCCAGAGATCCCATTTTCTGCGATTACACTCACAGAGGATGTTGATGTCAGTTTGGATTTGGTTCCTTTTTGTGGGGATTTAGTATCTACTACCATAACTGTTGATGCAGATTTGGACACCGTGGAAGGGATCGAATGGTACCGCGTAGAAGGTGGAACTCGAACTCGGATTTTTGAATGGGATGGCCTACCGATTGTTGATGTAGCCAATGAAGGCACCTATGAAGTGGTTTTGCGAAGTGAAGCAGGATGTGATATCGGCAGGGCAAATACCACCGTAATAAAGTCGTCCATCATCGCCCCTATCGTACCCGATGATTTTACCATTTGTGCGATCGAGGGAGTCACCCAAAGCATTGATCCGGGGGAATATGACAATTATTCCTGGCTACTTAATGGAGAAGAAGTTTCACAAGATGCCATTTTCACCCCTACCGATCCGGGAGTTTATGAACTGATCGTTTCAGACAATGTAGGCTGTGAATTTGTGGAATCGTTTGAAGTATTTGAGGATTGTAACCTAAAAGTAAGCTTCCCCACCGGTGTGGTTTTAGATGATCCGGAGCGGAATTTTATTCTTTATGCCAATGAATACATCGATGAGGCAGAAGTATTTATTTTCAACCGATGGGGCGAATTGATTTTCCATTGCGAACATGAAAACCTGGAACCCGCGCAGCCTTTCTGCCCTTGGGATGGACAGTATAACGGAAATTTTGTCCCCAACGGAACATATGCCGTCGTCGTGAAGTTTACCAGTAGAGATCAAAATAAAACCGAACAAATCACCTCTGCAATAACAATCATTCAGTAATGCTTATTTTATTATCCCCTGCCAAAACCCTAGATTACAGTACGCCCGATTTTCAAGAACACAGCCAACCTGAATTCACCTCAGATATCAAGTCCTTGGTATCGGTGATGAAGAAAAAATCAGCTCAAGACATTGCGGACTTGATGCATGTAAGCGAAAATCTGGCTCAGCTTAATGAGGAACGATACAAAACTTTTCAAAAAGAATTTACTCCAGAAAATTCAAAACAAGCCTTATTAGCTTTTAAAGGAGACGTTTATACCAAGATTGATGTAGATACTTTCACTGATGAGGATTTTGAATTTGCCCAAAACCATCTTCGGATCTTATCGGGTTTGTACGGTTTATTGAAACCGCTTGATCTAATCCAACCCTATCGTCTTGAAATGGGAACCCGGTTAGAGACGAATAAAGGCAAAAATCTATATGAATATTGGGGTCAAAAGATTGCAAAAGCGATCAATGAAGCATCAAATAATAAGCCTGTGATAAATCTCGCTTCTCAGGAATATTTCAAAGCTGTGGACCAAAAAGCGCTCAAAGTCCCTGTCATTACCATCCATTTTAAAGAATTTAAGAACGAGAAGTACCAAGTCGTTGGTTTTTTTGCTAAACAAGCCCGGGGAATAATGGCCAACTATGCGATTAAAAACAAAATTACAGATCCTGAAAAACTAAAAACATTCAACGAATCTGGCTATGAATTTGCAGATCAATTGAGTACAACATCAGATTGGGTATTTGTAAGGTAAAAAACTGCATTCCTAAGCTTAAAAATGTACTAAAATATCATTCAAAGCTTTTCATACTTTTTAGGGACTGCTTTTTATTGTAGCTTAGTAGCCTGATTTTCAAGTTTTTTTCAGGTGATAGAAAAAAATATACGTACGAAAAAAATAAACCTTTGGCAGGGAGGGATAGGAGTAATTTTCTTACTCTGTTGCACTTTGCTATTTTTTTCAAGTACTGCAGAAAAATTATATTCTACCTCGGTTGAACGGCCTTTTTCGAACTCCATAATAGACGGACCTGAGCGACTTTGTGCCGTATTTGGTAGTGTCATCGGTACATACACAGGTTTGGGAGAAGAAGGAGATGTTTATGAATGGGAAATCATCGAACCCGACGGGAATATCTTGTTTTCCCGAACGGGGGGATTTGAGACAATTTCTGAAACTTTCTCTAAAATCGGAACACATCAAATCAGCTTAAGAATTCTCCGGGGAAATGTAGAAATAGGCAATGAGACCAAATCGATTGATGTCTTACCGGGGCCGACCATTACTCTTGAGGAATCTTATATTGTATGTAATGGAACTGATTTGACGATTCCAGCTTTGGATCCGGGAACTTCAAATTTTGGGGATTATGTATTTGAGTGGAAAAATGAGTCCGGTGATGTCATAGGAACTGATAATGAAATTAGCGTCAGTCAACCCGGAACCTACAGTGTTGAATTTTTTTTCGTGAATTCCCAGGGAGAAAACGAGTGTATCACTGAACTTTCGACTTCAGTCGTTGATCTCAATTCATTCAGTATAAGTCCGGCTCAATCAGAAGTCTGCACTACCCAATTCATCGAATTTGAATCTAATCCTAATATAGTAGGAGATTGGTACGTACAAAAAGTGGGAGAAACAAGTCGGAAATATCTGGGAACAAGTTCGAAATTTTCGCTTTTCCCCAGCAGGGACCTTTCCGTAATTGGTGATTATACCATGATCTTTCAGATTCCAAATGCCAACAACCCCAATTGCATTCCAGAGGTTACGGCAGATTTCACCTATAACCCAGAACCCCGAATTATATTTGAAGAGGCTTTTGGGGCAAGTGACTGCTCGGTAGATGATGGTGTACTCAGGATTAGAGCCTTGACCGATGTGGATCGGATTACAATAGATTCTTTAGGAATTAGCCTAGGCCCTTTCACTGCTGGACAAATAGTGGATTTCCCAGGCTTAAAATCCGGAGCTTATACATTGAATACTTCTTTGGGATCCTGTTCCTATTCGATTGCGTCAGTCGTCCCTCTTGCAAACCCTGTTTCAGAATTGAATTTTGAAATTTCTGAGATTTTACCTGAAACCTGTACCGATACGGGCAAATTACCGGGCAGTTTCACCGTAGTTCTTCCAAATGGACCTACCAAAGCAGGATTTAAAGTCTTAAATGAACGAGGAATTCCTGTAGTAGCACAAGACACAACGGATCTTAATGATACTATTTTTATAGAATTATCGGGTGGTATTTATTTCTTCGAGATTTTTAATGAAAGTGGTTGTTCTCTTCCGAGAAGTGAGGAAATCGAAATCCCAGGACTAAGTCAAGTGAGTTTCTCAGTCCCTGCTACCATTAATGTATGTCAAAGCTTTGAATTATTCCCAGCAACAAATCAACCTTTAGAATTTTTACTCACTGATCCCGATGGAGTTGAAACTATTTTTGAGGATGGAGATCCAGGTTTAATTGACAAAGCCGGGACCTACACCATCATAGGGCGAATACCAGGACAGGACGTACTGTGTCCTTTTATGAGGAAAATCAATGTCACCCTAGTCGATCCAATCGATTTTGAGCCCAAATTAATCCAAGAAGACTGTTTTGGAAACCGGGTTTTTGAAGCCGATATTTTCGGGGTGGATCCTACCACCGCCATTTTCACTTGGTTTAATGAAAACGATGAAGTGGTTGGAAATGGTCAATTTCTTTTTCCTACTTCCACAGGTGAATTTAAACTTGATGTCCAGCCGGCTAATGCACAAGCCTGCCCGATTCCTCCCAAAAGTTTTACTATCGAGGAGCCCGTGTTGAGTGTGGATGTGACCTTAACCCAAACCAAGCTTTGTGAATTTGGCCCGGAGGCTATAGTTACCTTAGAATCGACTTTCCCAGATGCAGTAACTGATATCGAATGGAGAAGATTTAATGAAGACGGAACGATCGAAGAATTGCCGGAATACGATGACCTGACCGAGTTTCAAACCCGGACTCCCGGCACTTATGAGGCTTCTCTTTTCCGATTTATTCCTGGAATCAGTTTAGAAGAATGTGAGCTAGGAAGGGAAACCATCCAGCTAGATTTGATTCCCGACAAGGTTTTGTTTGACATTCCAAGTGAATTAACGGTATGTGAAAGCTTTGAATTGGCTCCCGAGACCACTGAATCTCTTGACTTCACAGTAACTGATCCAGCAGGCAATACCCAATCAGGATCAACAGGTGAGAGCTTTACCCTAGACCAAGAAGGGACTTATACCTTTCTGGCTTTTGACACAGATCCTAATTCGAATATTTGCCCCGAACAAAAAGAGATTATCGTCACCCTTACCGAGCCAGTTGATTTCGAACCTGTTTTAGTATCTGAAGATTGTAATGGATTAAAGACCTATCAAGCTCAAGTCACAAACTATTCAAATTCGGAGGTGGATTATTTTTGGTTTGACGCTGGAGGAAATCAAATCGGCGATGAAGAATTTCTTGATTTCATTACTTATGGTGATTTTTCACTTGAAGTGCAGCCAGGTGGTTCCACTATCTGTCCATCGACTCAGCCTATTAATTTCACGGTTGAAGAGCCTGTGTTAAACGTGGACGTTACCATGCTCACTGAGCCACTTTGCCCGGATGAAGCTTCAACTGTACTTACGCTACAAGCAGATCAAACCGAAATCAGTGAAATACAGTGGTGGTTTACCGATTTGAATGGAAATGAGTCAGAATTGGTGACAAATAGGGGATTTACTGAGATTTTGGCTTTTGAAGAAGGAACCTATGAAGTTCGCGTTTTCAATTATTTACCTTGCCTTCTTGGCTCAGATCAAGCGCTCATTTTGAGAAGTCAGGACCCTGTGAGACCGGAAGTCGAAGAAAGCTATCAAGTCTGTGAGGAATACGAAATCGGCCCGACGATAAATCCAGGAAATTTTGCCAGTTATGAATGGTATTTGGGCGAAGACCTTGTCTCAACCAGTCCTACCTTCAAGCCTATTCGAGCTGGAAGTTATACGCTTACTGTATACAGTTTGGAAGGCTGTGCTTATCAGGCTGAGTTTGTCACGGAAGAGGAATGTGAGCTTAGAGTAGCCGTTCCAACCGCTATCGTTCCCGGTGATCCGGAGCGTGAGTTTTTAGTATATACCAATTATTTAATTGATGAGCTTGAAGTTTGGGTTTTTAATCAATGGGGACAATTAATTTTTTATTGTGAAAACTCCAACCTCATTTCTGAGGAATCTACCTGTGAATGGGATGGTTATTTTGATGGAGAGAAAATCCCAAATGGATCGTATTCTGTTCGAATCAATTTCAGAAATATTGAGAAAAATATTAGCGGCGAATATCTCGGGTCAATTTTGGTGATCGAATAATCTGGACAAAACTCGTCCACAAATTCTGGAATGTTTTTTGCCAAAATCGTGATACCAAGAAATTCTTGGGAACCTAACCCATAAAATTCACCGAATTGTCCGCCAAGACTCAATTTCCTTTTTGGAAGATTGGGATTATCCTGATTTGCAGTTTCAGTTTCCTTAGTATCGGCTTTTCAAAAGAAAAATCAGACCGCAAAGAAACTAACTTTCAGCTCCCAAAATCGATTTTGGCCGAACCCCAACTGGTTGGCCCTGATGACTTATGTATAATTTTTGGACAGGTTTTAGGAACATTCAGCGCTGGTGGCGATCCAGGAGATGTATATACCTGGTCAGTAATCGATCCAAGTGGAAATGTAATATTTGAAGATACTGCCGGTGATCAATTGGAATCAATAGATGTGGTTTTTTCCACTCCGGGAAATTACACCGTGAGACTCCAAGTGCGGAGAGGCACAAACTCAAGTTATTTTGAAGATTCGAAAGTTGTCACGGTCCTAAATGGTCCGGATTTAGAACTAAAGCCAGATTATTTGCTTTGTGCAGGCTCGTCTACGCTGTTGAGAGCCTTGGATCCTACTACTCCAAGTTTAAATCAATATACCATAGAGTGGAATGATATAGACGGAAATCTTTTGGGTACTGGCAATGAGTTTTCTACCACATCGGAAGGATTTTATTTGGTGGAAATCGCCCGAAACAGTGGTGGTGGAGAATCAGGCTGCATAATAAATGCATCCACTTTTGTAGGTCCACCGGTAGATTTTGAAATCATCCCCTCAGCAGAAACGATTTGCGAGGGCGAGTCCATCCAATTCGGATTGGACACTCCACTTTCAGGAGATTGGCTGATCCAAAAGGGCCTTACAGGAGCTCGGAGTATAGTTTCCAGTGGATTTGATATTTCTTTAGATGCAGATAACCTATCGGGCCCAGGTCGATATTTTATCACTTTTCAAACTACTACTGAAGAATTTCCAGACTGCATATCAGAACGTACCATTGAATTTGAACTCTTGGAGGCTCCACAAGTCGATACGGTGATTCTTGAAGAACCCGATGATTGCTTGGCATCCAATGGAGAATTTCAGTTGACGATAAACTCAGATGTGGAAGAATTTTCAATTCCCGAACTGAATTTCTCCCAAGGACCTATTGTTGCTGGACAGCAATTCAATTTCTCAAATCTGGATCCCAATATCTACTCCATCATTTTGACGCAATCCGGTTGTCAAACGGCCACTTTGGTGAGTTTGGACTCCAAAGATCCTCCTGTGACGCCCAATCCACCAGATCAAAACCGTCCATCCATTCGAGTATCTTCAGAATCCTGTGGATCAAACGGTACCATTTTGGGATCGGCTGAAATTGATTTTGGAAATAACATTCCTGATGGTATTTTTCGATTAATGTCCTCTGAAAAAGGAGAAGTGCAGTCTGGAAATATCCCCGCTGATGGACTTTTGGAATTGGAATTATCCAGTGGAACTTATCTGCTTTTGGTGATTGTCGAGGGTTGTTCTTATCCTGTGGAGACTTTTACGGTTGATAAGTCTCCCCAAGTAAACTTTACTGTACCGGAAAGTCTGAATATTTGTGAGTCATTCGAGCTTGAAGCCGACACTGAACAAACTCTTCAATTTATCCTAAGCTATCCTGATGGCAGCGAAGAAACGCTCAATTCCGGTCAGCCCTTCAGTCTGACTGAGGCTGGAACCTATTCCATCATTGGGGAAGGAGTTGGCTCGGATGCAAACCTTTGTCCTAAAACACACACATTCACCGCGACATTTTCCTCTACTATTTCCTTTGAACCTGTATTGGCAATAGAGGAATGCTTTGATCCGATCAAATATGAAATTGATGCGCAAGGGGTCGACATTGAAGATGCCAGTATTCGTTGGTATAATGATCAAGGAGAAATTGTTGGTAGAGCAAAAGAATTTTTCCCTAGCTCACTCGGCTACTATTCACTCTTGGTTCAACCATTGGAAAGTGGTTTTTGTCCAGTAGATCCGGTAGAGTTTGAGGTTGTGGCACCTATCATCCCTGTTTCGATGGAATTAATCGCTTCTAAAATTTGTCCAGATCCGGAATTTGGATTGATCACATTAGAGATCGAGGAAGATTTGGTTCAGACTACAGAATGGATTTTTTATGATTCGTTGGACAATCGTCAAGAACTTGTAGAATTTGATGGGCTTTTCGAAATCGAAGTAAATTTACCCGGCACCTATGAAGTGGTCGCCTACAATGAATTGGGTTGCGAAATAGGCAGGAATCTTATTGAAGTAGAACGAAGCACACTACTCAGCCCTCCTCAACTAGAAGATCGATATGCCATTTGCTCAAAAGAAAATACCCTACCTGGAATTGATCCAGGGGAGTTTGCAACTTACGAATGGTATTTTGACGATGTGCTTGTATCTACCTCTTCAATCTACAAACCTACTCAAGTCGGAAATTATCAACTACTTGTCACTACGGAAGACGGATGTTCATTTTCCGATACATTTACCACCTTTGACGCTTGCGATTTCAAGGTGATTTTTCCAAATGCAATGATTCTAGGGGACCCAAATCGCGATTTTCGGGTGGTAGTTTCAGAGGGAGTATCCGATGCTCAACTTTTCATCCTTAACCGTCAAGGAGCTTTGATTCATGAGGCCCAAACTACTGAGATCGCCCCAAATACCCCTATACTAAACTGGGATGGAACTCTGCAAAATGGAGAATTAATTCCCTTAGGAACCTATGCTGTTGTTTTAGTCCTGAGAAACCCCATTTATGGATTTGAGGAAAAGATAACCGGTTTATTAATCGTCATCCAATAGCTTGATTTCAACTTTTTTTATTATTGGAAAAGTCTGTATCCAATATTTTTCCTATTTTCAGCTGTTTCAAACACAGCTTTAAAAACTCTTAATCCAAAATAACCTATTCTATGACGCAAGCTATCAATCGGACAGCGCTATTCAACGCGAGCTGTCTAGCCCTCATTACCACTGCTTTCACCTTTGCGATACGTGCAGGTATTCTTCCCCAATTGGGCGAAGATTTCGGCCTTTCTGCCGAGCAACTCGGTTTTATTAATTCCATGTGGTTCTTAGGCTTTCCTATTTCTATGATTTTAGGAGGAATTTTCTACCACTCGGTAGGACCTAAAATCATTATGAATATCGCCTTTGTCACACACACGATCGGGATATTAATGACCGTTTTTGCCGATGGATATACCACACTGTTGATATCGACTTTATTCATTGGATTTGGTAATGGTTGTACCGAAGCGGCCTGTAATCCAATGATAGCAGACATGTACACTGGGGTAAAAATGAACAAAATGCTCAATCGATTCCATATGTGGTTCCCCGGCGGGATCGTCTTGGGTTCATTGATCTCTAAATTTATGACAGATGCGGGATTTGGATGGGAATCACAAATCTGGATCATGATGATCCCGACAGTTGCTTATGCGGTGATTTTCTTTGGAAAAGCTTTCCCAAAACCATCCGTAGAAGGTGTTACTTCACTTTCCAGCAATTTCAAAGCAATGCTAAGCCCAGTATTCATTTTCTTATTTATTTGCATGTCTTTGACTGCAATTACCGAATTCGGCACTCAGCAATGGGCCAATGTAGTACTCGGTAACTCCGGAGCAAGTGGAATGCTGATCTTGGCTCTAACAACAGGAGTAATGGCAGTAGCCCGATTCTTTGCAGGTCCTGTAGTCGAGAAATTAGGTCAAACAGGTGTACTTCTGGGAGGCGCAGTCCTCGCCACCATCGGTGTTTATTTATTTTCTATCGTAGAAGGCCCAATGGCCTATGCTGCCGCAATCATTTTCGCATTAGGTGTTGCTTACTTCTGGCCGGTGATGGTCGGTGCTGTTGCCCAACGAGTGCCACTAAGTGGAGCTTTAGGAATGTCAATAATAGGTGGAGTAGGCATGTTCTCTACGGCGATTTGGCAACCAATCATCGGGGGATGGATTGATTCCGCCCGTGCCAGTAATCTAGCTGAGGGCTTGGAAGGAGCAGCCCTTGAATTAGCTACTGGTCAAGAAACATTACTTAAACTGACCACTTTTCCGGCAATACTAATTGTACTGTTTATTATCTTCTTTATTTGGCAAAAAAATATTAAGTCCGCCAAAATAGTAACCGCTCACTAAAACCTAAAAAAGCTGTCAGATAATCTGGCAGCTTTTTTTTAATTCCCTCCACAGGAGAAGCTCTCATAATCTTCCCTAAACAAAGACCACAGTTTTCCATCTTCATCTCGATAGGTGATGGCCTCGGTCCGAATAGTAACTTCAATATTATAGGGAGTCTCCACCACTGAACCATCAGACAAAATAATGGTGCATGGACCATCGAAGCGTTGAATATCTTTCAGTCCGATATCCTGAAGCCAACTTTCACAAGAAGTCAACGAAAGTAAAACAAGTATGGTACAGAATCGAATTTGCTTCATTTTGTATAATTGATGTTAGAAAAGTACGCACAAAGGACACAAAAAAAAAGCCCCATTAGAACAGTTGAGCTTGGTGACCTCCTCAGAGCCTGTCCCGCAAAGCGGGAATTCACCCCGATAGTCATCCTGGGCTGAAACTGACTTTTTCAAACCCTGAAGAAATAAAAAAAGCCCAACTTGAAATAGTTGAGCTTGGTGACCTCGTCAGGATTCAAACCTGAAACCTCCTGAGCCGTAATCAGGTGCTCTATTCAGTTGAGCTACGAAGCCATTTCGGTTTTCGAACTGTAAACCAGATAGTTAGATAAGCACCAATCCTCAAGGTTTCACTGTTGAAAGTCGAGGGAGACATAAAAGGGAGACAAAACCTGTCCTTTTATACTCCGAGCAGCTGCGTGAGGTCCAAGGTTGGATCCGGCGATTAACCAAAACTCTTTTCGTTATGGCATCGCAAGATACACAGGTCACACTCACACTTCAAAGCTGGAAGCCCACCAAAAGTGGAGACTTCCCCGTAGTCATCAAAGTCTACCACCAACAGAAACGACGGTACTACAGAACCGGAATTTCTGTACAGCCCAAAAACTGGGACGAACCCACCTCTCAAATAATCAAACCCGCCAGAGACAACAAGGTGGTGCAGAAACTTCTCCACAAAGCGAAAGAAACCGTGGAGAAAATC
Organism: Algoriphagus hitonicola; assembly: GCF_900113375.1. Lineage (GTDB taxonomy): Bacteria > Bacteroidota > Bacteroidia > Cytophagales > Cyclobacteriaceae > Algoriphagus > Algoriphagus hitonicola. Next base: position 16,714 of record NZ_FOPC01000009.1, read on the forward strand.
CTCATCCTCCATGATGAGTTTGACTTCGATCTCTTCTCCAAAGAGTTTTCAGATTCTTCACCGCTCCAGTCGGGAGAGAACTTCATTTCCTTCTGGGAAACGGTCGTCAAGGAACTTCGTGCCGAAAAAAGAATGGGCACTGCAGCGTCCTATGAAAATGCGCTCAACAAATTCAAGAAGTTCATGAAAGAGCGCCCCATTCCGATCCGACACATTACACAGCACACCTTTGAGAAGTTTCGGATTTTCATGGTCAACTCAGGACAAACCACCAACGGCATCGGGATTTATCTGCGTTCCATGTCTGCCGTCTATGGCAGAGCGATCAGCAGGAAACTGGTCAAACCCGAGTCCGATCCAAGACAGGGCTTCAAAATCAAATCCGCTCGAACTCCCAAAAAAGCGATCAAACAGGAGGAAATGAAAAAGCTAGCCCTTGTAAACCTCAGCAAAACACCCTTCATGGATGAATCCAGAGACATGTTTGTGTTTTCTTACTACTGTCAGGGGATGAACTTCAAGGACATGTGCGAGCTGCGCTGGGACAAAAATATCATAGACGATCGGATCTTTTATTCTCGCGGAAAGACACTGGACTTTTTCACCATTCGCATGATCCCACGTGCCCACGGAAGGATTCTTGCTAAACAGCGCAGAATTCTTGATGAAAAACTGGAAGCTGGTCTGATCAAGAACGAGACTGCCAAAAAGCTCATTTTCCGAGTCTTTGATCACTTGACAGATAAACAGATGGAGAACCTGACTCTCCTCAACAAGGTGAGAAAGCAGCGAGCCAAAGTCATCAATGCACACATCCGGAAGCTGGCCGAAGCTCACTTGAAATACGATTCAGGCCAGGTGAAGTTACTGACCTTTTACTCGGCCCGGCATACCTATGCCACCGTGCTCATGAAGCATAATGCTCCGATCTCACTGATATCTGCAGCGCTTGGACATGCTGATACCAGAATCACTCAGGTATATCTCGACAGTTTTTCCAGCTCTGAAATAGACCGAGCTAATGAGGTGCTTTGAAAAACTTCTTAGAGATCACATTTCTCACAAGCTTGGGGAAGATCTTTCCAGTGTGAGACAACTTGGGGCCTTGCTTTTTCTGGTGAAATTATCAAGCCGTGAATTAACGGCTTAGTACTTCTGTTTACAAGAGATTCTCCGTACCTCTTGTACTTGGAATATCAGTTTACTTATCTTGGTAAAAAACACTGACTGAATATGAGAAAAATCTGGATCGCTCTGGTGCTCTTTAGCATCTCTTGTACTGACCCCGTCGAACCAAAGCCCGAGGCATTAATCTTCTATTTCGAAGTGGAGGTCGAAGGGCAAAAATTTAGACAAGAGCTGCTCCCTGATTTGCCAGATGAAAATCACCCCTTGGTTTTTGACGGTGGTTTTCTTACAGAGATCAATGAGGGCTGTACCCCCGATGAATGCATCTCTCCTTTTTTCATCAACATGCTGTTTGCTGGAAATTCAGGTTCGCAACAATGGGAGCAGGTCGAGATGATCCAAGTACCATCAGGTAGCTATACTTCCCATTTTTGGTATGGGGAATCCGATGAAACTCCGACACCATCGGAGGGTAGGGTGACTATCACCAAAAAAGATCTCAGCCAAAAACTAATTCAAGGAACCTTTGAAGGAGAAGTCTACAAGACCGGAACCCAAACCCCCATCAAAATCCCTATCAAAGGAAGCTTTTCAGCAAAGTACTTGCAGTAGCTAACCAAGCCCTCCCAAAAAGAGGGCTCTTTTTTTCCACCAACACCCTTTCGCTTTCCACCGAAAAGCCTATTTTTAGGAATCCGAAAGACTTTTTGGAAGAGCTCCACGACAGGGTATTCTACCCGGCCTTTTTCTGTATGCCTGTGGATCAGCACCAAAAAGTGTTTTTAAAAAACCAAACCATCCATGTCCGAAGAACAAAAACGACAGCTGGAAAGCCAACTCTGGGGGATCGCCAACCTACTCCGGGGAAAAATCTCCGCTGATGATTACCGGGACTACATCCTCGGCTTTATTTTCTACAAGTACCTCAGCGAAAAGCAATACCTCTACGCCAACAGTCTCCTGGAGACCGAAGCCGTCAAAGACTATAAACTCCTCAAGGATCCCGAACTGCTGGAAGCCGTCAAGGAGGAATCACTGGACAAGCTCGGCTATTTTTTGCTACCCAACGAGCTATTTGACGCTATCGCAGCTCGGGGAAATGCAGACACGGAAAGTGAGTCCAACTACATTCTGGAAGACCTCAAAGCCATCCTGAACCATATCGAGCAGAGCACCATGGGGACAGCTTCGGAGGAGGATTTCAATGCGCTCTTTGAGGACCTCGACCTGAATTCCACCAAGATCGGTAGAACCGTAGGTGCACGAAATTCCATCATTTCCCAGATTCTGAACTACCTCAACAAGATCGACTTCAAGCTGGAAGACATTGAGTCTGATGTGCTGGGCGATGCCTACGAGTTTTTGATCGGTAAGTTTGCCGCTGGTGCGGGGAAATCCGCAGGGGAATTCTACACCCCACAGCAGGTCTCCAAGATTCTGGCAAAGCTGGTTACCACAGGAAAAAGCCGAATCCGATCGGTTTATGATCCGACCTGTGGCTCTGGATCGCTTTTGCTCCGGGTGGCGAAGGAGGCAGAGGTCGCGGAGTTTTACGGACAGGAGCTCAACCGCACCACCTACAACTTGGCTCGGATGAACATGATCCTTCACGACGTTCACTTTCGCAACTTCAATATTCAGCAGGAGGATACGCTGGAGCATCCTCATCATGTGGAGGAGCGGTTTGAGGCGATCGTAGCAAATCCTCCCTTCTCTGCTCACTGGAAGGGAGATGCCAATCCGCTCTATGAAACCGATGAGCGATTTGCCCGCTATGGACGACTGGCACCCAAGACCAAAGCAGACTTCGCTTTCTTACAGCACATGCTCTTTCAGCTCAGTGACAACGGAATCATGGCATCTGTTTTCCCACACGGGGTGCTCTTCCGTGGAGCGGCAGAGGGCACGATACGTGAGTACCTGATCAGGGAAATGAACGCCATCGATGCAGTGATCGGCCTTCCGGCCAATATCTTCTACGGCACGGGTATCCCGACCTGTATTCTGGTACTGAAGAAGTGCCGGGAGCAAGATGAAAACGTGGTCTTTATCGATGCAAGTGGAGACGATCACTATATCAAAGTGGGCAATCAAAACGAACTGCGAGATGCCGACGTGGAGCTGATCGTCAACACCTACCGCAATCGGGAGACCATCGAGAAATACAGCTATGTGGCGACACTTGCCGAAATCGCCGAAAACGACTACAACCTGAACATCCCCCGCTATGTGGACACCTTCGAGGAAGAGGAAGAAATCGACATCGATCAAGTGGCCGAGGATCTCAGAACGCTGGACTCAGAACTCAAGTCCAACGAAGCCTCCCTGATCGGTTTCTGCAAGCAACTCGGAATCTCAACGCCTTTCTGATGTGGCAGCAAGTGCAAATAAGGAAATCCATATTTGCAGAAAACGGCTTAAGTGCAAATAAGAGTGATCACAAACAAGACATCAATCATGAGCGAAAACAGAAACGTACCGAAGCTGAGGTTTCCAGAGTTTTCAGATATCTGGTCTGAGAAAAAACTTGGGGAAATTACCGCTAAGATCGGAAGTGGAAAAACACCAAGAGGCGGTGAGCAAATTTACACGTCTCTGGGAATCCCATTCATCAGAAGCCAGAATGTATTGGATTCAAGGCTAGTGCTTGACGGAGTATGTATCCCTACAAACGTTCACGAAGAAATGGCCGGGAGCAAAATACTCCCAAGGGACATTTTGCTCAATATCACAGGTGGTTCAATAGGTCGGAGCTGTGTCACCCCTGAAGATTTCAAAGAAGGAAACGTCAACCAGCACGTATGCATAATCCGTCTAAAAAAGGATTCTCCAAGCTTTCTTCAGGCTATCCTGAGTTCATATCGGGGTCAAAAGCTAATTTTTCAAGGACAAACTGGAAGTGGTCGTGAAGGTCTGAACTTTGAGTCGATAAAAGGTTTCAAAATCTCTTTCCCCTCCCTCCCCGAGCAGCAAAAGATCGCCGAGTTTCTGACAGCGGTGGACCGGAGAATCGAACTGCTTCAGGCCAAGAAGGAAAAGCTGGAAGCCTACAAAAAGGGCGTGATGCAAAAGATCTTTTCACAAACTCTGCGCTTCAAAGCCGAGGATGGATCTGAGTTTCCAGATTGGGAGGAGAAGAAGTTGGGGGAGGTTGCTGATATAATTATGGGGCAGTCACCAGATTCAAAATCTTACAATGATGTCCATGAAGGGCTTCCACTTGTTCAAGGAAATGCTGACTTGAAAAACAGAAAGGTTGAACCCAGACAATGGACATCCTCGCCAACAAAAACAAGCTTGCCAGGAGATATTGTCATGACAGTGAGAGCTCCTGTAGGCTACATTGGATTAAATCACATTAAAGCCTGTCTAGGTAGAGGTATTTGCTCGATTACAACCAAAAAATCAAAAACGCTTCAGCCTTTTCTTTTTCAAACTTTGGTGTTCATGGAGCCAAACTGGAAGTCCATCGAACAGGGGAGCACTTTTACCGCAGTAAGCAGTTCAGATGTTAAAACCTTTTTGGTAAATCTCCCAACACTTGAAGAGCAGAAAAAAATCGTCCAGTTTCTAACAAGCTTGGACCGCAGTATCGAAAACCTAAATCAACAGATCACTCACACGCAGACCTGGAAGAAGGGGCTGCTTCAAAAAATGTTTGTGTGAAAAAAGTGAAAAGACTCAGTGAAACGATATTTGAGGAAAGGCTCACTACTTCTCAGTTGCAGGCACTAGTTGCCTACATTCAACACTCTCTCTTACCTCAAAGTGAGATAGAGTTAATTTTTTTCTTAAAGGAATTTTACGAAAAATCAACTAACACCTCAAGCAACCGATGGCTTTTTCTTACACTCAGCTTAGCAGAAGTACTTTCTGAGTTTCTCCCCTATTTCCAGGTTTATAAGGATAGCTTATCAGACTCAAAAATCCGTAAACTAAAACTAGATAGCGAGGACTTTATCAACCAGCTTTCCTCAAAGAAAAAGAAGATTGATGTGATCCACCACTTAGAGAGCCTATTGACTACCTCCGCCGAAGAAGTTAGTAACAATAAAGAAGAAAGCACTCTAACCTACCAAACGGAACCATCTTGGGCAACATCAAAAGTGTATTTTAAAAACAAAGGGCTTGACGAATCAAAACCCTTCATCACTACTAATCAGTCCCATAACTGTGTCACCTCCATTTACGACAAAATGCACAAGTCTTGGTATAAGGGTGTACCCATCAGCTATCTATTTCAGTTCGATATAGGGTATGTAGAGTGGGCCATCAAAAACATGGAAGACTTCTGTGTTCGAGAGTATGACTTTTTGGTAGAACTTTCCACATTCAACAAGAAAACCTTTGAGATGAAACACATTACTCATGAAACCGTGAGCAACTACCATACAATCTCTCAGCAATTTTCTGATGAGGAGATCCTTGTGGCATTTGGAGGGAAACAATACTTTCGAAAACTTGATGTAAAAAGTGCTAATGAAAGCAAACTGAAAGCGCTGGGCTTGGAACCAATACGCCCAAAAATGTTTGAAAGAAGCTACCTTTCCTACAATCGATCATCATTTCCGATGCTTAGTGGAGAGTGGGAGTTTGAAGAAGCTTTCCAATCAGCAAAGGGAAGTATGATGGTTCATCTGAAGAAAACCAGCAGTTCCTACTCTAGCTTAAACCTTATTGAAGATAAGCTGGGAATGATTGTTAACCTAGGTCCTTTGGCAAGCTTCAAACATGGAAAGGTACTAGAACCGTATAGTTACAACCTTTTTACTCCAGGGGAAATAGTGTCCGTTGAAACAACATCCTCTGCAGCAGATAGTTCGGGAAGATACCTGATCAGTAAGAAATAACACAGCAACATGAACAATGAATCAAGTCCCTTAGGATTACTTGAAGCAGAAACTATACTCTACATCAAGCTCGGGCAAGGTGGTGAATTTGTAAAAAAATGCTTCACAGGAAATCCTCATACAATGAAGCTCGACTATCGGACAGTTCCACATGCTCTTTGTATGGATGGCGACTGGTCGGCTGTACATGAATTTCTTACGAAAGAAGGCCATTCTGCAAGTACATCAACTAACCACCTGAGGCAAATCCGCTCTTTCTACGAAGAAGGTGAGAGTACTGTTTGGGTGACCTTTCATGACAACAAGCTATGGTGGTGTCAAGCTGAAACAGAGATCACCATAGATGAACAAAACATCAAATCAAGGAGGGTGAAAGGAGAATGGTCAGATGAGAATATTGCCGGTGAAAAACTTTTGTTTGGAAATCTTTCAGGTGAACTTCTGACCACAAAGGCCTACCGTGGAACGATTTGCAAGGTTCCTTCTGAGTATGTCCTCCGCAAAATCAATAATCAGTTATCCGGGGATGCCGAAGAAATCAAGACTTTGACTGCAGCACTTCAGACCAAAATTGCGGGCTTGATCCAAAAGCTGTATTGGAACGACCTAGAGCTGTTCGTTGATTTAGTGTTCAGACAGTCTGGGTGGAGGAGAGTCAGCTACCTTGGAAAACAAGAAAAGACAATCGATCTCGACTTGGAATCCACTGTCACAGGTGAAAGAGGAGTCGTACAAGTAAAAGCACGGTCTACGCTGGAGGAATTCCGGGCTTATGAAAAAGAGCTTGAGGGGTTTCGAAAAGATTACCAGAAAGTATTCTACGTTTGCCCTCGTCCTGAAAAAGGATTGCAGAATTTGAAATCTGAAACTGGAACAGTCCTATACTTCAGCGACAAGCTTGCCGAACTTGCGATTTCAGCTGGGTTGGTGGATTGGTTGATCAAGAAGTGTGGATAGCATCTAAAAACCCTATGACAGAAGATATCAAGCAAGAGCAAAAAGAGTTTCTGAAAGAACAGCTCTGGTCATCTACCATTGGAGCTGCAACAAGCCGGGCGGGTAATATTTATAAGGTCGGAACAACAGGTGAGGACAAGAAAAGCTTCAAGAAAGCTCTTCACGAGTTTGTGACTGAAATGATCCAAAACCATTATGAGGCCACGACTCTAGATGAACCAACACACCTAAAAAACATAAAAGAGCTCAAAGAATACACAACACGTTTTGGGTTTGTAAACTTTCGCTTTGGTCATGCACAAAAAGTTTTAAACCTTTACCTCAAGTACCTTTGGTGCCTCGGATTAGTCCAGGAACCACCTCACTTTCCGGTTGACAGACTGATTCAACAAAAAATGAAGATCAAGAATCCCACAAACTGGACAAAAAACATGGAAGAAGATGATTACATCAAAGTGATCGAAGAAGCTCGAATCCTAGCGACAAGAGAAAACTTTAAATCAATCGCCGCTTTAGAACTGAGTTTCTACAACAACTTGTGAAACGCAACGAAGAGCTAATAAATCAAACTTCTCCTGTTTAAACACCGTTGGTTTAAACGCATTGAGTTTACTTTCCTTTTTGTTGACTCCTTAGCGAGAAACGCCGGAACTTTGAAAGTACTGCGTCCTCAACTATCTTGACAGAACAAAACCTCCAAAATCATGTCAGTGGTAAAACTCAAAGCCCAGCTTATCAAGTTGGTCGAGGATATTCAAAATGAGGAACTCCTCGAATCGCTGATTGAATTCCTCTCCAAGCAAAATCAACAATCGGCAGGAAAGCCCCTATGGGAGGATCTTAGCGAGAGGCAGAAGCAGGATGTACTGGACAGCTTCGATGAATCCGAAAAAGAGGAAAACCTCATAGAAGTAGAAAATCTCTTCCGACACCTCATGTAAGAGGCGTAGTTACCAAATCAGCTTTCAACCGCTTCCATAAGCTGTTTGGCTACTTGGCTTAAGAGAAGAGTGATCCAACCACCACTCAGTTTTGTAAAAGAGCCGAAGGTTTTGCTTCGTCAAGTTTCTGAAAAGCCACGGCTTTGACTTTTTCTCGATTTCCCGTCGAAACTTGTAGCTGTTCACTAAAATTAGCATCTTAGGGCCAACAAAACCTGAGTAGCATACCATAAGATCTGCTCTCGGGTCGTTTTTTTAGCTTTCATGACCATACAACCGGAACAGACCCTAGAAAACAATCTTGTAGTCCAGCTGGAAGAGCTGGGGTACAAAAAAGTCCTGATCAGAGACGAGAAAGACCTGCTCGCAAATCTCAAAAAGCAGGTGGAGGCTCACAACAAGGAACAGCTCAGTGAGAAGGAATTCACTCAGATCCTCAACTTCATCAACAAGGGCAATGTCTTTGAGCGGGCCAAGCTTCTCAGAGATCGGGTTCCCTACCTAGACGACAAGGGCGAACATCGAACCGTTGAGCTGATCAATCAGATCCACTGGTGTCAGAATCAGTTTCAGGTCACCCAGCAGATTTCCATGGAGGGCAAGTACAAAAACCGCTACGATGTCACCCTCTTGGTCAATGGGCTGCCGCTGGTTCAAATCGAACTGAAGCGTAGAGGGCTGGAACTGAAAGAAGCTTTCAACCAAACCAAGCGCTACGGGATTCATTCATTCGGCTCAGGCCAAGGGCTTTTCCAGTTCATTCAGATCTTCGTCATCAGCAACGGGGTCAACACGAAGTACTACGCCAACTCATCCATGAATGAGCGGGATTTCAAACAGACTTTTTATTGGACGACTCCAAAAAATCAGCTGATCACCCAGCTCTCAGCTTTTGCTGATATTTTCCTGGAGCGATGCCACATCGCCAAGATGATCACCAAGTACATCGTGCTCAACGAATCCAACAAGTCACTGATGGTGCTCCGCCCCTATCAGTATTATGCGGTGGAGGCTTTGGTAGAGCGAGTCAAGACTACCAGCAAATTCGGATACATCTGGCACACGACGGGTTCAGGAAAAACATTGACTTCCTTCAAAACAGCCCAAATCCTGACCAATCTCCCCGAGGTCTACAAAGTCGTTTTTGTGGTGGACCGAAAAGATCTCGACACGCAGACGATCACAGAATTCAACAGCTTCAGCAAAGGGAGCATCGACGGAACCAACAACACCCAAACGCTGGTCAATCAACTTGCCGGAGACAACAAATTAATCGTCACTACCATCCAAAAGCTGAACACGGCTGTCTCGAAAACAAGGCACCTTGACAAAATCAAGCACCTTCAGGACAAGCGCATCGTTTTCATTTTCGACGAATGCCACCGAAGCCAGTTTGGGAAGACCCACGAGGAAATCAAAAACTTTTTCCATGGCTCTCAGATGTTTGGTTTCACCGGGACTCCGATCTTCGAAAAGAATGCAGGATCCAACAATTACGGCAAGCGGACAACCACCATGCTCTTCGGGGACTGTCTCCACAAGTATGTGATCACGGATGCCATCCGAGACGACAATGTGCTCAAGTTCTCCGTGGAGTACATCAGCACTTTCAAAAAAAAGGAACACATCCTGGACATCAACGTGGAGGCAATTGACGAGGAGGAAGTCATGCGAGCTCCCCAACGACTCGAAAATATCGTGGAGTACATCTTGGAAAACCACCGAAGAAAAACCCACAACAAAGAGTTTACCGCCATATTCTGCGTGCCGAGTGTACCCGTCCTCATCGACTACTATCAGATCTTTCACGAGAAAAAAGTACAGGGGCTACACGACCTCAAAGTAGCCACGATCTTTTCATACGGTGCCAATGTAGACTTGATTGAAGACGGTGGATTTGAAAACGACTGGGAGGAAGGCGATTTCCCCATGGCTGCTGATCAAGAGCGAGAGCTCTACCCTACCCTTGGACAAAAGCATCCCAGAGAATACTTGGACGAGTTCATAGGCCACTACAACTCCGAGTTTGGCACCAACTATTCCACCAAAGACAGCAAGCTCTTCTACCAGTACTACAACGACGTAGCCAAGCGGGTGAAGAAAAAGCAGGTGGATATCCTTTTAGTAGTGAACATGTTTCTCACAGGCTTTGACAGCAAAACGCTGAACACGCTGTACGTGGACAAAAACCTGAAATATCACGGTTTGATCCAAGCTTATTCCCGCACCAACCGAATCAAGGGCGACCTCAAATCCCAGGGGAATATCGTCTGCTTCAGAAATCTGAAAGATGCGACCGATGAAGCCATCACACTTTTCTCAAATATCGAGGCAAAGGATGAAATCATCCTTGAACCCTACGAGGACTACGTGGAGAAATTCAACGAAGCTTTTATTAATCTCCTGAAAATCACACCCACTGTAAATAGCGTCAATAAACTCCCGAGCGAAGTGGAGGAAATGGAGTTTATCAAAGCTTTTCGGGAGCTGATGCGTCTGAAAAACGTGATGACAACCTACACCGAGTTCAGTTTTGAAGATTTGGCAATGCCAGAGCAGACCTTTGAAGACTACAAGAGCAAATACCTCGATCTCTACGACAAAGCCAAAGGTCATAATCAAAAAGAGAAGGTTTCGATTCTCTCAGACGTGGACTTCGAGCTGGAACTGATCCATCGTGATGAAATCAATGTGGCCTATATCATCAAGCTCCTCGCCAAACTGAAGGATGCACCGGAAGAGGAAAAAGAAAAACAGCAGAAAGCCATCGTTGACCTGATGGTGGGAGAGTCACAGCTGAGAAGCAAGCGCGAACTGGTGGAAAAATTCATACGCGAGCATTTACCACAGATCGAGGACTCAGCTCAAATCCCTGATGAGTTTGCCGATTTCTGGACCAAAGAACGGATTGAAGCTGTTCGAAAACTCAGCGAAGAAGAAGGACTCGAATCTGAGCAGTTGGAAGAGATCATTTCACGCTACATCTACACCGAGAAAGAACCCCTCCGAGACGAGGTGGTATCCATCATGAAGGCTAAGCCCAGCCTCTCAAAAAGAAAAACCACAGCCGAGCGGGTGATTGGAAAAATCGTGGACTTCGTGGAGACTTTTATCAGTGGGATAGCGGCTGCTTAAAAAAATTGGAAGAATTATCCAGCCAAGACAGAAGCTTTAGCGATTGATCTTTCTACTTTTACACGTTTTTTCAGAACCTCTCAAGTGTAGAAATAAGCTCCAAAACCAACATGTTTGATATTAAGACCAACGATTTGATAGTCTCAGAATCAGGAAACACACTAACTATCAAAACCGTAAATCCAAAAACAGGTAAAAACACAAAGCTCTCAGAGGCCTTAAACTTTCTTCCGTCAGGAATCATCTACAAAGCTGAAACCGGAATGGGAGCAACAACGCTGGAGCTTACCAGTTTAAGAAACTCAATCATCGTGGAACCTACAAGAAGTACAGCGTTTCAAAAAGCAAATAACCCAAACAACCCATTCCCAGCGTTGTATGTCGGATCGGATATCGAAACCAGAAAAGGGATTGAGCCGTCAATGATCAAAAGCTACCTCAGGAGTAAAAATCCCTTCAAAAAGTTTCTTGTAGTCGCCGAAAGCTTGACCAAACTTATCAAACAAATTCCAACCAAGGAGCTGGGAACATACCACTTTACCATCGATGAATCAGATTCTTTTCAGCTCGATTCAACCTTTCGGGATGGTATGGAAAAATGCTTGGACATCTACAAACAGATCGAACCAGAAAGAAGGTCGATGGTTACTGCAACACCACTAGAGTTTACTGACCCTGAGCTTTTAAATGAACCGAAAATCACTATACGGTATGAGCACGGCAATAAGAGGGATGTTCAACTTTTTGAATGCGACAATGGGTTTGGAGTTCTAGTAGAGTCAATATTGAAAAAGTTTTCTGGTGACCCTTCGAACTTCGAAAAAGTAGTCATAGCCTTGAACAGTTTATCGTTGATAAACTCTGTGATTGAAGCTATTACCGACGACAAGCTTAGTGGAGGGGTTGACATCGCACAGATAAATGTTTTGTGCAGCAGTTCGAGTGAGGCCAAAGTCATAAAATACCATGAGCTAAAAGGTGAGCATCTACCTGGCTTAGTGACGTTTATTACGTCTGCTTTTTTCACGGGGCTTGATCTTCAGGATAAATTTCACCTTTTCACATATGTTTCATCAAAAGAGTCTGTCCTTCGGCTTTCTGAGAAGAAAATCAAACAAGTGGCTGGAAGAGGAAGAAACGGACTCTTGTCCGAAACTATCATCTACGAAAGAAAAGATATTCCGAAAGGCCCTTTCTTTTCTTTTCATGACTTGAAGGAAGCAGCGGAATCACAACTCCAAAGCCTGAACTGCATTGAGAAAACATACAGTAAAAGTCCTATCATGAAAGCACGAATCGAAAGTACCTTTAAAGCCATGCTGACAAATGGTGCTGTTGACTCTTCCCGGCTGGTTCGAAAGAATTTAAAAGGTGATTATTCGGTGTCCTTTTTAAATATCGACGCCTTACTTGAGTACTCACGAGTTGCAAAAACTGTTTATCATCCCAAAAACGGGCTTGCCGAAGCGCTTCGAACTAGTGGATGTGTAGTGAATATTTCTCAAAAACATTCGGCTTTAACCCCCAGCGAAACTGACACGCATATAGCGAAATTGGCTTCTACCGAAAAGAAAAAACTGATAACGCTGCTCTACAATATCGCGAAAAGGAAAATGAGCTTTGAGGAAGCTTATGAGGAACAAGCCACAACAAAGGCTGTGGTATTAGGGCTGAGTATCTTTGAAAAGTTCAGGAAATACATCGATGAAGATGTATTGATTGAAGCCATTTCAAAAACCCTTAGCAAAGAGAGATCTGGCACATCAGTTAGAAACCTGAAAAGGTTAGAAACCAAATTGGATTTCGCCATCCAAGATCCGACAACTGGTTTCCTAAAAGAGCTTTTTCAGAAAATTCCACTTTCACCCGAAAAAGGTGTTTGGTACTCCAACGATGACCTGATCCATAAGTATCAACAAGCCGCTGCAATTTCTGGAAAACTGATACCACCAGGAACGAAGGAAGACGTGGAGAAAATGATTCTTGAGGACATCAAGGCCATATTTGAAACAAGATCAAGTAACAATAATGAGCGGGATGGTTATTATCTGAAAGGAAGAAAGATCGTGGAAGGTCTTCCGGCTGGTTTAAAAAAGTACTTTTTCCCCGGTTTTGCAGCGGAAGATTACATCCCTGATTAAGGTGAGTTCCTGACGATTATATATAGCGCCAGAAATACATAACGGTCTTTTTGGTAGGTTGCCCTTTTCAGTTTTCTCAGGACATGTTAAAAGTTAACTCTGCGACTCCGCGTTTGAAGGTGATCACCGTTGATACTTATTTCGTCTCTTTCCTTTCGGTGCAAATTTGAACTTGCTCAAAAAGTAAATAGCAAAACACGGTTTCTTCTGGGTAAAGGTTCGAGGTTGAGAACGGCAAGGAGTGGTTTGTCGCCAAAGATGTTGCCGAAGTGTTGGGGTACAAGAACACAAGAGACGCAATATCAAAGCATTGTAAAGGGGGGCGCGATTTGCGACTACCTTCGGAAGGCGGTATTCAAAACACCAAAATCATCCCCAGACCCGACGTGTACCGCTTGATCGCCAAATCCAAACTGCCTGCCGCAGAGAGATTCGAGAACTTGATCTTTGAGGAAGTGTTGCCGAGCATTCACAAAACAGGAATGTACCTCACTCCGGAGAAACAGATCGAGCCCTTGACCGACACCAGAGCCGTGGATGAAATGTTGACCCGTTTTGTGGAAGAGTGTCCAAAATCCGACTGGAACAGAAGAACTCCAAGACGTCTCCCCCACCCGGGACAGCAAGTCAAGTTTGGGAGAAAACCTCAGATTGATCACCTTACGGATAAACACCAGTGGTCTGGGTAGAAAAAGCTCAAAAGCCCCCGAGTTCAAGAAACCCCGTTTGTCAGAACCGAGGTCTTATGCGCTTTCAATCCTGAAAATCATCATCAAAAACCACGTGCTCAAATCGAAAAAAAAGGCCTAAAGACACTGATTTTCTGGCCTTTAAGATGGTTTTTAGCCGGTTTTTCCGTATCTTATATATAACAACACTCGTTTAACTCATGACCAAAAACTACCACATTAGGCTCAACTCGGCAACTGTCGAAAAATCCCTCATCGTGTCCGATGAGTTCAAGTCAAAAACCGATGCTGAAACCTACCGCGATCTCCTTTTCAAGCTACTGAAAACACCAAATCCACGCTCCATCACTGACCACGAGTTGGATGGATTGATGCTGGAGTTGCAGGTCTGCGAAGTAGAACCCTGTGGATTGATTTCACCCATCAGCTTGGAAGAGGCTATCCTCAAACTATGGGGTGATTTGGAGCGCTCACATCAGTTCATCGAAGAAGCCATCGATGAGATCTTGATTGACTCCCTGTCAGAGGAAATCGACCAACACGTTAGCGAATAAGTACCCCCCACTGAAGAACCCCCGGCATCGGTAGCATTTGGACCTACCCCCCGGGGGTCTTCTTTTGCTCTTTCCACCCAGATTCCTACCCCCCAACAAATCCAGTGTTAAACCTAAACTTAAAAACACCATGGATTTACGTACATCGAAACGTTCCCAAGCACGCATCAGACTAGCGTTACAGGGTCCAAGTGGGGCAGGAAAAACTTATTCCTCTCTCTTGCTAGCTTACGGTCTTACAGGCAACTGGTCAAAGATTGCCGTAATAGACACCGAGAACCAGAGCGCTGATCTCTATGCCCATCTGGGTCAGTACAATGTGGTCTCCATCAGTTCACCGCATACCCCTGAGAAATACGTGGAGGCCATCGACCTTTGCGAAGGAGCGGGCATGGAGGTCATCATCATTGACAGCATCTCCCATGAGTGGGAAACTCTCCTCGACATCCAGTCCAGCATGCCAGGCAACAGCTTCACCAACTGGGCAAAGATCACTCCCCGTCACAATGCCTTGATCAACAAAATCCTTTCTTCCTCTGCGCATGTCATTGCGACTGTTCGGAGCAAACAGGATTACGTGCTCACGGACAAAAACGGAAAGATGGTTCCTGAGAAAGTTGGGATGAAGGGCGTACAGCGCGATGGGCTGGAGTACGATTTTACTATCGTCTTCGACGTGAACATCAAGCATCAAGCTTCCGCCTCCAAAGATAGGACAGGTATGTTTGTGGACCAGCCGGAGTTCAAGATCTCAGAAGAAACCGGAAAGAAGATCTTGAATTGGTGCATGGATGGAAACCAAGCTTCTCAGAAACCAAATGTCTTTTCTCTTTCTGAGGAATTTGAGAAGAGCCTGAGTTTCCTTGACTCGATCCACGCCTGTCAGAACATGGATGAGCTCATCAAGCTGTTCAATGCAAACCCGAAGCTGCAGGAGGCTTATCGTGACGAGTTCATAGCGCAGAAAAATTCCCTTCTCTCACTCTCAAAGTTTAGACAAAATGGAACTACTGCGCATTGATCAACTACCAGCAATTCGGACAACCACCGAGAAGGACGAGGTACAGCTGGACTCCCGATTCATCGAAGCCAACACAGAGATCGTCGAGTTCTCTGAGATGCGTGACCAGCATGTGATACCAGTCTTCTTGAAGGACAATGAGCCTACGATTTCTCACTGTGAGTTCGTGGAGGCAGTTTCACAGGCTGCACAGGAGAGTTTCGGGCTGCATGCTTTTCCCGAGGCTAGCATCAGAGTTTCTCATCCCGTCAAGGGCAGGGTGTATGAGGCCCGTCACAAGAAAGCCCAGGAATTACTCCCGCATGAGAAAACGATCTACTACGAGCGGATGGCATTCATGATCACCATTCCGGGTGTACGGGATGAGGTTTCTGGGAATCTTCTTGAGCTGACCGTGGGTGGGGTTAAAGCCTTTCACTTGGACAACCTGAATTCCTGCAAGGGCAGTCCCGAACATTTCAAAGTCTTCATCGGGTTCAAGAACAGAGTCTGCACGAATCTGTGTGTTTCTACTGACGGCGTGAAGTTGGACTTGAAAGCAAGAACAGTTGAGGAGCTTTTCCATCAGGTGATGGAGCTCATCGCTAGCTTCGATCCCGTCTCTTATGTCAGAAATCTGGCCATGCTCACCGCTTACGAGTTAGAGGAGAGTCAATTCGCACAGATCATCGGACGTTGCAGGATGTATCAGTTTCTCCCCAGAGTTCTCAGAAACGAGATCCCAGAGCTTTTGATCAACGACACCCAGGTTTCGAGAATCGTGGAGGCTTTCTACGATGACGCTGATTTCTCCAGATCGGAAAACGGTTCGATTGACCTGTGGCGATTCTTCAACCTATTCACCGGAGCCAACAAGCAGTCCTACATTGACAAGTTTCTGGAACGTGGGGTGAACGGGCATGAATTCACTCATCAGGTCAGGAGGGCACTGGATTCCTCTCACCCAGACTTTTGGTACTTGAGTTAAACAGCAAACCCCATCGTTTCTAGCGGTGGGGTTTCTTTATGAGAAGCAACATGAAAAATTTTCTGTACGAACTCAAGCTCAGCTACCACAGGACTGGGGAGAAAGAGAAATACGGTTCGATCAAGTCAAGTCTGGATGCCTTCCGAGTCTTAGAGGGGGTATTTGACAGGGATCTGATCGAGGCCCGTGAGGAATTCGTCATCCTGTATCTGAACAGGACAAACACGGTAATCGGATTCTACAAAGCATTCCAAGGGGGTGTAGCTTCAGTAGTGGCTGACACCAAGCTGATACTGACCATGGGGCTGAAAACGCTGGCATCTGGGATCATCCTGGCGCACAATCATCCATCGGGAAGGCTCAATCCATCCGAGCAGGATATACGGTTGACCAGGAGAGTCCGGGAAGCCTGTCGGCATGTGGAAATCGAGCTACTGGACCATCTCATTGTAACTGCTGACAATGGTTACTTCAGCTTTGCGGATGAGGGGAAACTTTGAGATTCTGAACACTCAGATAGAGGGTCTGGAGAGGAGATGGTTTCCTGTAAAAATTTTCGCTGAAAGCAGACCGAACAAGCCACACTAGAAAAAGAAAAGGGAGACGCCTCAGCTCTCCCCTTTTTTCCATGTCTCCTTTTTGTGTCTCCATCGAAAAAAGGGAGACAAGAAATGGAGACAAAAACACTAGAAAACCCGTCTGGTTTGTCGTATATTGTGACCTCGTCAGGATTCAAACCTGAAACCTCCTGAGCCGTAATCAGGTGCTCTATTCAGTTGAGCTACGAAGCCATTTCAGATTGCAAAGGTACCCAAAAATCATTTTTCTGCAAATTTCTTTTTCGGGGATTTTTTAGCATTCTCCTATCCTGCTGAATCTGAGCCTTAAGAATTATTAAGAGGAAAAGCAGGTTTAATCCTACGAGATTTTCTATTTTTGCCCGCAATAGAATCTAATTAAGCTTTGATTTAATGAAAAAAATATTCGGTTTCCTGCTCGCTTTTAGCCTTGTCCAATTTGCATTTGCCCAGGACGAAGTCAAATCCCCAAAAGTTCCCATCGGTGGGAGACCCAATATCCCCGCCGATCTGAAAGTTGAATTTGGCTTTAACTTACTCAATAACAGACCTGCAGACATTTCTACCAATTTTTTTGGCTCCCGATCCTTCAATATTTATTACCAATACCCCATTGCCATTTTCGGAGAGTCTTCAGGATTTACCTTTGATCCGGGGTTTGGAATTAGCTCCAACAAATTCGCCTTTCAGGACGAACAAAACCTATTCAATGATCCAACTAAAGGAACTGAATCTAGTGAATACCTGGAGTTAACAGAAGTTTTGGGAGATGATATCCAAGTGGATAAAAATAATTTTGCTGTAAACTATTTTGATATCCCACTAGACCTAACCTACCACGCAAACAAGGACAATTATGCCAAAGGTTTTCGAGCCAGTATAGGTGCCAAAGTTGGTTTTCTTTACAATGCGCACAGCAAAATTCAATATACCGACGGAGAGGGTCTTGAGCGAAAAGTCAAAGATGCCCAGAACTATGGCCTAGAGAAAATCCGATACGGAGTGAGTATCAAAGCAGGCACCCCGGGCTTTTATGTCTGGAGTTATATTGGATTGAATAAAATGTTCCAGGAAAATCAAGGACCTTTCAATACTGAAGCACAGCAAGTGAGTTTTGGAATTGCTGTGAACTTATTCTAAGCTTTCCTTATAAAATATTTCAAAAACGAATCTCAAAAGGATTCGTTTTTTTTATTTCGCAAGTTCAACATGGAAGGAATCTAACAGACTCAGAACAAGCTTAATCAGGACCAAAGCCAAAAATACAGGACAAAACACGAAACAAATCCATAGGCCATTCCCACATAAATTTCCAAAGGACGGTGGGCATCCAAAGCCAAACGCGCAGTTCCAATGATTCCGGCTAGCACAATGGATAAAAGCAATGGATACAAAGCAGAAAAATTGGGGAATTTCATCCCAAAAACAACTACCAAGGCCAATACTCCACCTACTCCCGTCATATGGGCTGACATTTTCCAAAATAATGTCACGATAGTCAATACAACCACAACTCCCGCTATGACCGCCAAAGATTGCCACATGATAGGGTCCAATTCCCCTATTTGGCTCATAAAATAAACTGTCATCAAAAAATAAAGTGACGTCACCGAAAAAGGTATCAAACGATCCTTTAGCTCAGCCATGTGAAGGCTTTTAACTGTTCCACTCAATCGCAACCCAATGATGGTGATCATGGGTATGACCAAGGTAGAAAGTAAGATCAAATAAAAAATACGGAGCTTAAATTCAGTAGGAACACTACTTGCCTCTGGTACTCCAAACAGTATCAAACCAAATACCAAGGTCGGCATGATTAGAGGTTGGAATACGATCGTGACAATCAGTGCTAAAATTCTCCCCACTACAATTCTTTTCTTAATCTAGCCACAGGTATCTGCAATTGCTCACGATATTTGGCAACAGTTCTGCGGGCGATATTATACCCTTTTTTATTCAGCATCTTGACCAGTTTATCATCTGATAGCGGTTTTTTCTTATCCTCAGCGTCTACCATAGCCTGGAGGACAGATTTTACCTCACGGTTACTAACGTCCTCCCCACTATCCGTAGCAATTCCCTCAGAAAAGAAATATTTCAGCGGATACACGCCAAATTCGGTTTGAATCGACTTACTGTTTGCCACCCGCGAAACAGTCGAAATATCCATTTCGATCTTTTCGGCGATATCCTTCAGAATCATCGGGCGAAGGTTAGTTTCGTCTCCATCGATAAAAAACTCCTTCTGATATTGCAGAATCGCCTCCATGGTCCTCAATAACGTATTTTGCCGCTGCTTGATGGCATCGATAAACCACTTAGCCGCATCCAGCTTTTGCTTGACAAATGATACAGTTTCCTTGAGCTTTTTATCCTTTTTGTCGGATTTGTCGTAGGCGTCAAACATATCCGCGTAAGAACGGGAAATCCGAAGTTCCGGAGCATTTTTTGAATTGAGGCTGATCTCCAGTTTTCCCGAATTATTGGTCAAAATAAAATCCGGAATCACGTATTGCGTCCTCACCAATCCGTCAGAAGCCCCTCCCGGCTTAGGGTTAAGTCGCGTGATCAAATTCACCGCATCTTTAATCTCCTCCTCATTCAGGTCACATTTCCGCTGGATTTTTGAATAATGCTTTTTGGTAAACTCCTCAAAACAATCGTGAATGATCCGAAGTGCATGCTGTACAATGGGGTCTTCTGGGTGCTCTTTTCGCTCCAATTGCAAAATCAGACACTCCTGAAGATTCCGTGAAGCAATTCCTGCTGGATCAAAAGTTTGGATCTTTCGCAAAATTTCTTCTACCTCATCGATATCCGATTCGATATTTTGACTGAAAGCCAGATCATTAATAATTGCCTCCAAATCTCGGCGGATATACCCATCATTTTCGATGCTTCCGATCAGTTGCTGACCGATGATGCGTTGCCTATCGTCAAGCTTTAAATAATTTAGTTGTTGGATCAGCAATTCATGGAGAGAAGATTGGGAGGAAATGGGAATTTCCCGGTCTTCTTCGTCCGAGTTGTAATTACCATCTCCCTGCATTTTATACCCTCCATACTCATCATCAAGGTAGTCGTCGAGGTTTAGGTCACGGTCATCTGATCCCATATCCTCCTCATAAGTATCTTCATACTCATCTTGAGTAGCTTCTTCCTTCTCCTCTTTTCCTTCTTCCAGCGCAGGATTGATCTCCAATTCCTCTTCGATTCGGGTATCCAATTCGGCCGTAGGAACTTGCAGCAGCTTGATAAACTGTATCTGCTGGGGAGAAAGTTTTTGTGAAAGTGACTGGCTAAGATTTAGCTTTTGCATCTGAATCGATTAAAACCTGCTTTTTGGGTTCAAAAAAGGACTTTTTCAGTGAAAAAGCCCCGAAGCCAAAGTTAGGAAAAACAAGCAATTTTTTGATAAAAAGCTGATTTAATCGTTTTTTTGCAAACCAATAAAAATTCGGCGTTCCGTCTTTTTTTAAAATCTAAAAATATCATGGCGTTCAACAAACGGGTCAAAATCAAGACCATCCTGGATCAACATCCAATCGGCAGTGAAATCACCCTCATGGGCTGGGTCCGCACTAAGCGTTCCAACAAAAATGTTTCTTTCATTGCACTCAATGATGGCTCCATTATCACTAATTATCAAGTGGTGGCTGATCCCAATTTGATCGCAGAAGATATCCTTAAAAAATGTACGACGGGTGCATGCTTGAAGGTAAGCGGTACGGTGGTCGAGTCTCAGGGAGCGGGCCAAGCATCTGAACTCAATGCCAAAAGTATAGAAGTGCTCGGAGAAGCAGATCCCGAAAAATATCCCCTTCAGCCAAAGAAGCATTCACTGGAGTTTTTGCGGGAAATCGCTCATCTCAGAATGCGCACCAACACGTTTGGAGCTGTTTTCCGCGTCCGCCATGCCTTGGCTTTCGCAGTACACCAATACTTCAATGACAAGGGCTTCTTTTACATCCATACGCCCATCATTACCGCCTCGGATGCGGAGGGAGCAGGAGAAACATTCAAAGTGACCACCTTGGATATTGCAAACCCTCCACGAACAGAAGCTGGTTCGGTAGATTTCAAGCAGGATTTCTTCGAAAGAGAAGCCAATCTCACCGTTTCCGGACAATTGGAAGGTGAACTGGCTGCTTTAGCACTGTCGGAAATTTATACTTTTGGACCGACCTTCCGTGCCGAAAACTCCAATACGACCCGTCATTTGGCTGAATTTTGGATGATCGAGCCAGAAATGGCCTTTTATGATGCGGAAGATAATGCAGATTTGGCCGAGGACTTTCTCAAATACTTGATCAACTATGCGCTGAAAAATTGTCAAGAAGATCTTCAGTTTTTGGAAAACAGACTCTTGGATGAAGAAAAATCCAAGCCAGCCGATCAGCGCTCAGAAATGGGACTGATGGATAAGCTGAAGTTTGTCGCAGAAAATGAATTTGTCAGAATCACATATACTGAGGCCATTGAGATTTTGAAAAGATCAAAGCCCAATCAGAAGAAAAAGTTTCAGTTCCTGATTGAAGAATGGGGAGCAGATTTGCAATCCGAGCACGAAAGATTTTTGGTCGAGAAGCATTTCAAAAAACCTGTGATTTTGACTGATTATCCGAAGGAAATCAAATCCTTCTATATGAGACAGAATGAAGATGGCAAAACAGTAGCGGCGATGGATATCCTCTTCCCCGGAATCGGCGAGATTGTAGGAGGATCCCAGCGGGAGGAACGAATGGATCTTTTGGTGAACCGAATGGAAGAGCTCGGAATCCCGACTGATGAAATGTGGTGGTTTTTGGATACCCGCAGATTCGGGTCTACCCCTCACTCAGGTTTTGGCTTGGGCTTCGAAAGAATGGTGCAGTTTGTCACCGGTATGGGAAATATCCGTGATGTCATTGCATTCCCACGAACTCCGGGAAATGCAGAGTTTTAATATTCTTAAAGATTCAAAATAGTCACGATCCCCGGCAGTAATGTCGGGGATTTTTTAGCTAATTATTTTAACTCTCCTTGCCAAAGGAATACAAAGCACACTAAAAACAATAGCAATATATCCCACTACATTATAATTGGTCAGCTCTCCGGTGGCAGTCTCCCCGATGATAATTCCTGCAATTAGAGAAGCTACTCCCGTAGCCAACTGCTGCACGGCGGAATTGAAACTCAAAAAACTGCCTCTATTTTCGGGCTTTGCCGTACCCGTGATAATAGCTGCTGCCGGAACATAACGGCCATTGGAAGTCACAAAAAACAGCGTTGATACCAACAGTACATAGAAAATCGGTGTAACCCCAAGATGGGTAATGATCGCAATAGGAACCACATTCAGCGACATGAAAATGGTGAAAATTCTTAGCTTTCCGTATTTATCCGACATTTTCCCCACCCAAGGAGAGGTAAATATGGTAAATGCTCCACCAGCCATGTAGATATAAGTCAACTGCATCTCGGTAAATCCGACATTGGCGACGGTATAAGGACTGAGAAAAGGAATGATCATAAACTGTCCAAACATCATCATCACGGAGAGGGTAATGGCACGCATTTGATTGGGATTGCTCGTCACTCTGCGAATCACCTGGAGTGGATGAGGTCGCTTAATTTCCTTGCCCAGATGCTCCGTGATTTTTGGAATAAATCGAAAGATCATTCCTAAACTAACCACCGATAGCCCTGTCAAGATATAAAATGGCATATGCCAATCTGATAAACTCGCTAAAAACAAGCCCATTGGGACTCCAAGCACAGAAGCAACTGAAAAGGCCGCCATAACCAATCCCATCGCACGTCCCCGACGTTCATTGGGAATCACGTCACCGATAATTGCTAAAATCAAAGCTGAAGTCAATCCTCCAAAAAGACCTGATATGACGCGAGCAATTAATAAAATCGGATAACTGGGTGAAAGTGCGCAACCTAAAGTAGCGATGGAAAATCCCACATAAACCCAAATTAAAATCTTCTTTCGATCAAATCGATCCAAAAAGAAAGCTCCAAAAAAGCTGGAAACCCCGGCACTGAAAGTATAGGAGGAAACCAACAACCCGAATTCTCTTGGAGAAATATCAAATACCCGCATCAGTTGAGGCCCTAAGGGCATCAAAATCATAAAGTCTACAATGTGGATAAAATTGATGGCCGCCAGGGTCCAAAGGAGTAATTTTTCCCGATTCATAAAAAATGCTTTAGGCCAAAACCCCGAATGCCCAAGATTAGTTTACCCATCAGTTCTATTTTTAATCGATACCTAGCTGAATATAGGTTTCGGAAATATGGGCGATCAAATCACTGGCGATGGTACTTCTACGTGTTTTCGAACCTGCAATTTCTCCAGCCAAACCATGGTGAAAAACCCCACACAGTGCGGCATGCTCGGGCTGATATCCCATCCCCAAAAATGCGGTAATCATTCCAGTCAATACATCTCCTGAGCCTCCTGTGGCCATAAACTTACTGCCCGTGCTATTAAAAATCTGTCGACCATCTGGCAAAGAAACTACCGTATTCGCACCTTTCAACACCATTACTACTTTTCGTTTTTCGGAAAATTCTTTAGCTTTTTCCAAACGCTCTAAATGATTTTTCGATTTGCCAAGCAGTCGATCAAACTCTCCGGGATGCGGGGTTAGAATACTGTTTTCAGGAAGTAAATCAAGCAATTTTTTATTCTCTGCTAGAATAGTAATTGCGTCTGCATCCAGAACCAGAGCCCTTGAAACCTGCCTTAACAACTCCTCCAATATTTTTTTTCTAGGCTCGACTCCCCATCCAGGACCAATGCCAATAGCATCAAACAATCCCAGATTAGGCAAATCTCCCCAAAGACACATCGCCTCAGGCAAAGAAGATTGAAGTATCAATCGCTCGCTTTCATCCAAATGACAAGAGACTAATCCAGCCCCCGTTCGTAAAGCACTCTTTGCAGAAAGATGGAGCGCACCCATTTTCCCTGGACTTCCTCCGATTAAAAGCACTTTTCCGAAATCTCCTTTATGGGAAAACCGATGAAATTTGCGATGAAACTGAGGAATATCCTTTGCAGTCAAAAAATAAAAATCACTATCAAATTTGTCATAAAGCTCGGGAAGTATTCCAATGTCTTGGACGACTAAGTCTCCACTGAATTGGGCATTATCTGGCAGAAGTAGACTCAATTTTGGAAAAGCGAATGAAATGGTAAAATCAGCTTTAAAGGCATGTTCAGAAGCAAGCCCATCTGAAGGCAAGCCGCTGGGGATATCCACTGCGATTTTGACTCCATCGCATTGATTCATAAATCCGATCACTCCCTTGGCGTTTTCTCGCAAGTCTCCAGTTAATCCTACCCCAAGAAAGGCATCCAAAATGACATCGACTTCTAATTTTTCTAAATTAGAATTGAAGAAATATGAATCAACCTCTAAAGGAAGTCGGTCCAAATTAGTTTGAGCATCTTCGCTCAGCTTGGAATCGGGAGAAAAACACTTGATTATATGAACTTCAAAACCTTTTTCCCTAAGTAATCTTCCGATGGCAAATCCATCACCACCATTATTACCTGCACCACAAAAAATTGCAATTTTATGTTTCCTGTCAGAAAAATGTTCCAGAAACCAAGTGACGAAAGAATCAGCTGCTTGTTCCATTAGATCCAAGCTATGCTGACCTGAAACCTCACAGTGAAGCTTATCCAATTGACCAACCGAATTTCCATTTAAGATTTTAATCATCGCTTAGCACAGGTTGAGCCGCCAATTCCCGTTTTGGGATACTTACCAAAAGTAAGAAACCTAATCCTACCAGAAAGAAAATCCCCAAGGAAAGCGCTGAATTACGCATACTTCCCGTGACTTGTTCGATCACGCCATAGGAAAAGGTACCGATTACAATTGCCAACTTCTCAGTGACATCGTAAAAGCTAAAATAACTTGCGTGTTGTGTGGTTGACTGTGGAATCAATTTAGAAAAAGTAGACCTAGAAAGAGATTGAATTCCTCCCATGACTAATCCCACCACAAAAGCCAAGGCAAAAAATTCATATACGGTATAAACATAATAGGCTGCACCACAAATCAATGTCCAAATCAAAACCATAATTACCAAGCTGATTTTATTGCCATATTGCTTGGAAATAAAAGCGAAGAAATAACTTCCAATGATCGCTACAAATTGAATGATCAAAATGGTAATGATCAACTGATCACCTGGCAGTCCTAATTCTTTATCCCCGAAGGTTGCCGCCAGATACATCACCGTTTGGACACCCATGGAATAGAAAAAGAAAGAAGCAAGGAAGCGGTTCATGACTTTTATTTGACGGACCTCTTTGAAAACCTTTCTGATTTCTTGATACCCGTGCAATAATAGTTCTCGCTTAATCTTTTTATTGTAAGGGTTCTTAGGTAAAAACCGAAACGGAATCTGAGAAAACCCGGCCCACCATAAACCAGTGATCAAAAAGGAAAGTCTAGCAGCAAAACCTCCTTCAGGAATTCCAAACCAATGAGGCATTTGAATCATCAGGAGGTTGAGAATTAAAAGTATGACTGACCCGATATAACCCAAAGCAAATCCTTTGGCACTTAATAAATCGTATTCTTTTTCTTCAGAAATCTCAGGCAAATAGGCATTGTAAAAAACAATGCTTCCCGCATAACCAATACTGGCAGTGACGCTACAGATAATCCCCCATTCGATATTACTGGCATCAAAAAAGAAAAGTCCTACACATGCGGAAGATCCCAAGTATGCGAAAAACTTCATGAATTGAAGTTTCTTTCCACTCGAATCAGCTACTCCAGAAAGCAATGGAGAAATAATCGCAATAATCAAAAACGAGAACGAAATAGAATACGAGTAAAGTACTGTATTGACAATCTCAAATCCGAAAAAAGAAACTCTATCTAGATCATTCAGTCCTTTTGTTACCGAATTGTAATACACTGGGAAAATTGTAGAAGTAATGACGAGACTGTACACCGAATTGGCCCAGTCATACATAGCCCAGGAGTTCTGGACCTTCTTTTTATTTTGAAGTGATAAAAGCATGGAGTGAAAATAAAAAAAGCCATCTCAAAAGAGACAGCTTTATATATTTTAAGTTTAATTTCTTAATTAATTCCCTGCTACTTTTCCTACCGAAGCATAGAGTACACGACGTGCGTCTGCATCTCTAAGTTCAGTCTGAACGTCAGAAATCGGCCCCATTTTCACATCTCTATCCACTTTCATAGAAATCGTGATCATCGGACGATCTGCCTCGGGTAAAGCATCTCGCTCTCTATTGACCCACTGAACGATATCTGCTGTATTTAACAAGGCATCGTTGGCTTGAACGCGAGGTTCGGAACCATAAAGCGCCGTGTTTTTAGGCTTACCTATGTAAACATAGGAGATCAGTGTTTTCTTCTGAAGTTTTTGAAGCTGAGTGGCCTGAGGAATTTTCTGCTCTACCAATATCTCCTGCTCTCTCAATACGGTGGTAACCATAAAGAAGAACAAAAGCATGAAGATAATATCCGGCAACGCCGAGGTTGGGATATTTTCAGAAGTCTTTGTTTTCTTACTAAACTTTGCCATATCAACTTCCTATTTTATCTGGTTCCGCAATCGAGATTGCCATGGGTAGATTTTCCTTGCCTTTATCAATCAAGGCTTGCTCTGCAGCATCTTTACCACTCAAGGCTCGATATTCGTCGGTAGTCAAGTTCACTCGGGCTGCGTAAATGTCGAAATAAGCTTTCTTTGCTAAATCAAACACTTCCAAAAACCGCTCATAACTTGTACCCCGGTTAGTCTTGATCGATACCACAGCCTCATTGGGGTGATCCGAAGATTCAGGATCTTGCTGAGCCAGCGCTCTTAAAGAAGCAGGCAACGAATTGTACAAGGCTGAAGCTTCTTCATCCGGCTGACCGAAATTCAACACAAATAGTTTGATTTCTTCATCCAAACCTTCAGGCTCAGCATACTCACCTTCTACCAAAAGTTGATCGTTGGCGTTAACTAATATCGTAAAGATATTTCGTTCGTTTTTATCAATTTCCGGAGGAGGATTATTGGGATCCAGCTTTGGAGGAAGGACATTTAGAATCCCCTTATCCGAAGCGATCGTAGTGGTGACGAGAAAGAAGATCAGGAGCAGGAAAGCAATATCTGCCATAGATCCTGCATTGACCTCCTGACTCATTCTATTTTTCTTTCTGGCCATATTACTTAATAGCTTTATTTAGTTCAGTAAACACAATTCCTAATAAGGAGATGATCGCCAAAATATAGGTTGTGATCAGCATTCCCCCAACCAACTGCGAACCTTGAGGGGTCAGGTTGAAAGGATCTGCTTCAAATTTAGGTAATACTTCATTGCTCGAAACTGAATAAGCAATAAAGAACAATACTACTATGCCCACTATACCTAGACCAGTCTTCAACAGAGATTTTGGATTATCCAATGAATTAATCAAAGGCATAATAATCGCAACCACTGCTCCGACAGCAATCAGTAGGTAACCTGCATATAGTAAAATATCATAGGTATCCATATTGTTTGTTCTTTGAGGTTAACTAGTTAATTTAAATTGATTAGGGACTACAAGCAATTACTTACCCGTCAATTTGTGTCTTACTAGAATATCCACCAAAGAAATGGAGGAATCTTCCATGTCATTAACCAAAGAATCAATTTTTGCTACACAGTAATTGTAGAACAACTGAAGGATAATCGCTACGATCAAACCAGCTACTGTGGTCAAAAGTGCAATTTTAATACCGCTAGCCACAAGAGATGGAGAAATATCACCGGCAGCTTCGATTGAGTCAAATGCACCAATCATACCGATTACTGTACCCATGAATCCCAACATCGGAGCTAGAGAAATGAATAGAGAGATCCAAACAAGACCTTTTTCCAATCGACCCATTTCCACAGATCCGTAGGCAATGATTGATTTTTCTACCATTTCGATACCTTCAGAGTATCTCATCAATCCTTGGGTAAAGATCGATGCAACAGGACCTTTAGTGCTTTTGGTTACATCTTTAGCAGCTTCAATACCACCTGATGCCAAAGCCTCTTCAACTTTGTTCAACAATTTCTTGGTGTTGGTAGTAGAAAGGTTCAAAACTACGATTCTTTCTAATGCAACTGCCAATCCAAGGATCAAACAGATTAATACAGGAGTCATGTAAAGGGGATCCCCTTCAATGAACTTCTCCTTTACTACTTGGTGGAAACTCTGCTCCTCAGCGACGATATCATCATCTACCATAGCAGGAGTAGCCTCAGGCTCTTCCTCTACGACTGGGGTGGTTTCTTCTTCCTGAACGACAGAATCTGATTCTGCTTCTTGTGCGTTAGCGAAAACAGGCGCAAATAGAATACCTGCAAGCATGAACAAAGCGATTAACTTTCTCATAATGTGAATTTTAAATAGACTTTTGATAAAGGTTAAATGGTTTCTTAAGTAAAATCGAGTTTTAAAGTTATCATTTTTTATATTCAAAAAACAATGTACCTCCTTAGATTTTTTTCGAAAAGTCCGCATTTAATGCATGAATTAGGCATTTTTTACACAAGCGGACAATTTTTATTTTCCTCTTTGAAAGTTTGACTTCCTCTAAAACCGCTCGAAAGGTTCTCATTTTTTATCAGAATCAAAAATAAAAATGTGATTATAAACAAGAATTTTGGTGATCGGTCAACTTATTTTCTCCACTCAGAAGTATCTTGCGTATTCAGCAAATAATTGAAATATAATTCTGAAAAATAAGCGCCATTCATCCCACTGAAAAAATACCAACGGCTCATTCTCGGCAATAAAAAGCAAAGCAATCCATATTTAAGGCAAAATTATCTTTTTGTTTAACCCTATTACTATATTTTGATTTTGTGGATATACGGAATTCTGCCTGTACCTAAGTTTTTTCTATATCCACCTCGACTTGGTTCGACTTCGCTCACCAACAGTCGCTCGGTGTCCTTTTGTTTCATTTTTATGGGAGGGAGGAAGAGATTGCTCATACGGGAAGCCATGCCGTACGGCCCGGTCGATTTCAAACCCGAGGGTTTTCATCCCTTCTTGGTCGACAACCTAGAATTTTACAAAAAATAAAAAAGTCAACCTTATTGCTAAAGTTGACTTGCAGAGAGGAAGGGATTCGAACCCTCGATACCCTTTAGGGGTATACACGCTTTCCAGGCGTGCTCCTTCAACCACTCGGACACCTCTCTAGTTGAATTTTCCGACCCTTTTCTGAATCGGAGTGCAAAGAAATTAATTATTCTCCCCCTTTCCAAATTTACATCCCAAAAGGAATGACCTTTTTCTAGGTCGTCATTTCTCCAGCCAAGGGTAAAGTCAGTTTAGATCGAATTTCGCTGACCGCTTTTTCCTGACCAAGTAAAAACATCAATTTAGTCACTGCGGCCTCAGTAGTCATATCTGCTCCACTGACTACGCCCACCTGAAGGAGTTCTTTTGAAGTCTCGTATCGACCCTGAATCACCCGACCTCCATTGCATTGGGACACATTTAAAATAATCACCCCTTTTTTGATCGCCCGCTCCAGAGATTTCATAAACCACGCCTCACTTGGACTATTGCCGGAGCCATAAGTTTCTAGAACTACTCCGCGTAAGCCTTCGATCGCAAAACAGGCATCCATGACTTTTTCTGTTATTCCTGGGAATAACTTTAGAATCATCACCCGATTGTCCAATTGATTTTTGTTCACCAATTTTCGATGCGGTTCATGAGGGCGAATAGCAGCCGTATTGTAATCGATTACAATTCCCGATTCCGCCAATGAGGGATAATTTTCGGATTCAAAAGCGTCAAAATGAACTGACTGTACTTTTTTGGCCCGGTTCCCTCTGAGTAGCATATGATTGAAAAAGATACACACCTCAGGCACAATGGGAATATCGTCAATCTTGGCAGTGGCGATTTCCAAACTAGTCATCAGGTTTTCACGGGCATCTGAGCGCATGGCAGAAATCGGCAACTGAGCGCCGGTAAAAATCACCGGTTTATTCAACCCCTGAAGCATGTAGCTGAGCATTGATGCAGAATAGGCCATCGTGTCTGTACCATGCAATACTACAAATCCATCGTAACTGTCATAATTCTCCGTAATAATATAGGCCATATCCACCCAATGACTCATTGAAACATTGGAGGAATCAATGGGCTCTGGAAAAGAAATTACTGTAATGGCAATATCCATATTGGATAGAATGGGGATTTTCTCCAGAATCTGCCCAAAATTAAAGGGAACCAACGCACCGCTATCATCATAGGCCATGCCTAAAGTACCCCCGGTGTAAATAATCAAAACAGAGGAAGTTCGACTCGTTTTGATCCGGGTATTCAGTCGTACGATTTTATAATTCATGTGTAAATTCCTTAAAAAGTCCCAATGCGTTTTTCTTGGTCCGAAGAGCCACTTCTGCAGCGCTGACCTGTAGCAAATCCCCGACCCGCTCCGCAATAAAAGGTAAATATTGGGGAGAATTCCGCTTTCCCCGGTGAGGAACCGGAGCCAAATAGGGTGCATCCGTCTCCAATACAAGATTTTCCAAAGACAAATGTGGAATGACCCGATCAAGTCCTCCGTTTTTATAGGTACTTACTCCTCCGATTCCCAGCAAAAATCCCATTTCTATAATCTGCATGGCCTGAGTTAAATCTCCGGTAAAACAGTGAAAAACACCTTTCAACTTTCCATCATGGGATTCACGAACGATTTCAATCGTTTCGTCCATAGATTCCCTGCAATGAAGTACAATCGGCAAATCATATGCTTTAGCCCATTCGATTTGTTCCTTCAGAGCCAATTTTTGCTGCTCAAAAAAACTTTTATCCCAGTACAGGTCCAGCCCAATCTCTCCCACAGCGGCGAAGGAACGTTTATCAAGCCAGGATTTCATAACTTTCAGTTGCTCCTGATAATCTTCTTTCACATCACAGGGATGTAAACCCATCATAGGAATGCAAAAATTCGGATAGCGTCTTTCACAATCCAACATCCGATCGATGGTCTCCACATCCACATTGGGCATATAAATCCGCTCTACGCCAGCCATTTTGATGGCGTCGATGACCTCATCTCTATCGGAGTCAAATTTAGAAGAATAAATATGGGCGTGTGTATCAATCAAATTCATGAATACCTTCGGGATTTCCATTCAGTTGCAGAAGGCCAAAAGTAATAAAGAATTGTCAGCACAGATAATGGGAGAAAGTAAAAATCAAAAAGTAAGGTGAAGACTGTTGATAGGCTTTGGCCGGCTTTAAGACCAGTTCGTTTCAAAAACTGACTTTGCAAAACCATCTTCGTTGCAGCTAAAACAATTCCAAGAATAGGCACTGTTATTAAAATATAGATTAAAGCAGGAAAATACAGGATTTGAAGAAATAAAGCCGCCTTCCAAAACCAAGGCAAAGTCATCGCTCCGGACATCCAGCGCTTTCTTTGGGAAAGTAGGCTGGACAAATCGGCTTCAGCTTTGGTGTCCACCAAAGTCCCCGGGCTGAGTTGGAAACGGATTTGATATCGTTCCTGCTGAATAGCACGGCTAATTTCCAGATCTTCTGTCAAGCTATCAGAAACTGCAGAAAATCCTCCACAAGCTTCATAAGCATCTTTCCTAATCGCCATATTGTTTCCCAAACCCGTCGTCGGCAATCCAAAATCTGAGGCAATTTTCACCAAACCCAAGGTAAACCACCAATCCATTCTTTGAAAGTAAGCAAGCCAATCCACGCCGATTACTTGAGTAATGCCCAAAACAATTCCTGTTTGATCTTCAAAACTCAACCACATTTCTTCGATCCAAGACTTCGGAACCTGGCAATCCGCATCGGTAAAAAACAAATATTCACCAATCGCATACTCGTCCAAAAAAGCAAGTGCATTGGCCTTCGGACTTGGGCTTTTCCTAAATAGATCTTTAGCATCAAGCTTTACCCACTTTGCATTCTCACGTGTCACACACCAATTCTCCAAAATCAAAGCAGTCGCGTCCTGACTATTATCATCTACAAACAAAAACTGGATTTTATCCTGAGGATACTCCAACTCAGCAAAGGAGTCGAGCAGTCTGGGAAGATCGCTCTGTTCATTTCTTGCTGCCACAAGAATGGATACCATGGGTAATTCATGGACTTCTTTTCTAAAATTTTTAGAAAAAAAACGAATGTAAATCCACAGAAATGCAAACTGTAAAAGCAGAATTGAAACAATTAGCACGGAAAAAATCATAAGCTTTCCGTTTTCCAACCTTGATCACCTAAAAAGTCCAAATATTCAGGCAGCACCCTTCGAATGATCTCTTTGGTTTTTTCCTGATCATGAAAAACCACCACAGTACCCGGCCTCGTTCCACTCTTTGATTTTTTTAAAATTATCTCTTTTGACAAATTCAAATCAAAATCACCTGACAATAAGCTCCACATTACGATCTGAAATTTTTTCTGAAGATCTTTCGCTTGGGAAGATTTAAGTAATCCGTATGGAGGGCGAAAATAACCGGGACTAAAATTCAGTTGGTCCTCAAGAATTTTTTGACAGCGGTCCACATTCTCCAAGTAGCGATCGGTGTTGGTCTTCCACCCATTAAAATGGTTGAAAGTATGATTGCCAATTGTGTGATTTGCTTTTAAGATATCCTCAGCCAAAGTGAGATTCTTGCGGACATTATCCCCTACCACAAAAAATGTGGCTTTCTGTCCTCGCTTTTCCAATTCATTTAATACAAAATCAGTCACCCCAGGAACCGGTCCATCATCAAAGGTCAAAAAAATACGACGATCTGTCGATGGCATAGACCAAATTCGCTTCGGAAAAAGTACCGAAAGCAAAGTTGGGGTCCGATGAAAATACAGATTCATTTAACCCGAATACTAAACAAAGTCAAGTCATCATGTAATGGCACTTTGCCCGAAAACTGAGACAAAACATCCAAAAATTCCCGGTGAAAGTCTTCGGGATTCATACAAAGATGACCACTTACAAAATTCTGAAGTCGCTGATCTCCAAACTCCTGCTCCGACTCATCCAACGTCTCCGTCAAGCCGTCGGTATAAAGATGAATGGTGAAATTGGCAGGTAAGTCACGGTGGCCCACTTCCAAAAAGGGCAACCGCTCAAAAGCTCCCAGAATCGTCGTCCCTGCTTCAAGCAACTCACTGCTTTGTTTGGCCTCATAGCAAAGTATCGGAGGATTATGCCCCGCATTGACATAGTGAAGCTGCCGGGTTTTCAGATTAAATCTTCCAAGAAAAAAAGTAATAAAACGCTCTCCATTGGTGTTTTCGAACAGTGTGAAATTCAACTGATGTACGATGGTTTCCAGATCGGTGTTTGTTCGGAGCAAAGTCCGTAGTGCCGCCTGAAAATTGGACATCAAAAGCGCTGCGGAAATTCCTTTTCCCGAAACATCCGCCACACAAAAATAAATTACATCCTCGGATTGCTGGATAAAATCATAATAATCCCCACCCACCATGCTATGTGGGATATAAGTTACCTTTGCTTTTAGATTTTCTTGATTGGGCAAAACCGAAGGAAAAAGCATCTGCTGCACCTGAGAGGCGATAGCTACTTCTCGGTTGAGTACTTCCTGCTGCACTTGTTTTCGTGCAAAGCGCTTATTTTCTAAAGCCACCACCAGAATATTGGCAATCGCTTGGGTAAAGTTTAGATTCAATTCAAGCTCAGGATCTTTGCTTCGCAAAAACAAAATCGCCAGCATTTTTTCCTTATGGTAGACGGGAAGTGCTGTTTCAAATTCCGAAAAATTACTCCGCTCCTCAAAATCCAGTCGAAACTGACTTTTCGCGCCACTATCTGTGACTTCATTTTCTGGAATAAACTCGGGGACCGAGCCTTTGATTCCGTGGGCAATCTTTTTCTCAAAACCTCCTTCTTTCAACACATACAGCACCAAGGAATTGATATTCAGATGGACCAGACAGGTGAATTTAAAAATATTGACAAGGACGGATTCCGACTGGTTTTCATTGATCGCTTGGGTAATTTCAAGCAAGGCCTTTAATTCCAGTTCTTTTCGTTGGTATTTGTGGTTTTCGGATATCAATTTCAAAGGGCATTATGGGCCATGAGGCCTTTTTTGGTGGCCAGGTAATAGAGGTTTTTTCCTTCATTCTTTAAATCAACCTGATCAAATCGCTCTGAATCAGGCGCTGAAAGGCACTTAATAAAAGATTTTTGGTATAAATGGGCTAGCGTTTCCAACAACCGTTGATCTTCCCATCCCAAACTTTCTTTCAAATAAGAATAGGGCTGAACAAAATACAATTCATCCAGCAAGTCAAATTCCTCGTCACTCATATTTTATTTTTCTTAACGCTAAATTAAGCAAAATCAATCGCTTCTCCCCTTCCAAACAAATTTCCCGAAAAAGATACCAGAAACTGTCAATAGCACATATAATGGATGAAAAAATCCGGTTTTGATATAGTACTCAATTGGGATACTTATTCCAAAACTTCTTAGCACTTTACCCAAAACCCGGCTCTCCATCCCAATTTTGACTCCCCAAATCCCCAAAAAAATCAAAGTAAAAAACCCTCCAAAAAATGGAAGACAAAAACTCGAGATCCATACCATTTGAAATGCCGCAAAAACTACCGAAGTCATCAGATGTGAAAATGAGGAATGCTTTTTCCATTTTCCTGCCCACCGCATGCGCTGATTGAGCAAGGCAAAAAAATCTTCTTGCGGACGTGTCCAAACCAAGGTCTCCTGATTTCTAAGGTATCGGCAAGAAGCAGGACCGTATTTTTTCATTATTTTCTTTAATAAAAACTCATCATCTCCAGACGCGATGTTGGCATTCCCAGAAAATCCCCCTACCGCTATAAAAGTAGCTTTTCGATACGCCAAATTGGCAGCGCTGCACATGAGCGGTTTTTGGATATGAAAAAAATAATGGGTTAGCAATAAAATACTAGCCCATTCGATTTGCTGAAACCGGTCTAGAAACCCATCCCTTTCCATCTGAGAAAGCACCGGACCGGCAACCAGTTGAACGGTGGGATCGGAAAATTGAGCAAGTAGTTTTTTCACCCAAGTTTCAGAAAATGTACAATCCGCATCTGAAACCAAAATAATGGAGCCTTTAGCTTGCTTGACGGCAAATTCAACTGCGGCTTTTTTGCCAATTCCCGGACTATCCAAAATTTTGATGTGATTACTATCCCCAGCACCTCTTTCAAAAATAATTCGTGAATCGTCTTCACTATGATCATTGACTAACAAGATCTCCCCTACATTAGCCTCCATCTTTGCTAGCTGCCGCAAAAGTTCTTCTGCATTCTCAGACTCATTTCTAAAGGGAATAATCAGCGATACCTGAGATTTATCGGTTTCTGGCAAATCCATTTTTTTTTGAACTGACCATTTTCTGGCCATAATCCAAAGAGAAAGGAAATAGATTATGATCCAAAACAGGTAAAAATTGATCATCTTTTCGACTAACTTGCGAGGGTGAGTAAAGAAGCAAAAAAAGAGACAAAGGAAAAAATCATCTTGGGTATAGATCCCGGCACTACGGTCATGGGGTATGGATTGATTCTCACAGAAGGCAAAAAATACAAACTCCTCCAATACGGTGTCATACATCTAAAAAAATACGAAACCCACGAACTGAAGCTCAAAAAGATTTTTGAGCGAATCACGGGAATAATCGACGAATTTTTACCGGACACTGTCGCTTTGGAGGCACCTTTTCACGGAGTCAATATCCAATCCATGCTCAAGCTGGGACGGGCCCAAGGCGTAGCGATGGCGGCTGCATTGGCCCGGGAAATCCCAATTACCGAGTATTCTCCCAAAAAAGTAAAGCAATCTGTCACCGGAAACGGCAATGCCTCAAAAGAGCAAGTCGCCGCAATGCTTCAGACGCTATTTGATCTGACCGAAATCCCAAAACTCCTCGATGCTACCGATGCACTTGCGGTGGCGCTTTGTCATCATTTTCACGAAGGAAGGGTCCAAACCCGCGGAAGAAATGCAGGCTGGAAATCCTTCATTGACGAGAATCCCGATCGCATCAAAAAATAAAGGCCTGAATTACCAAGCCTTTACTTTTAATATGAACTATGCATAAGAATCCGTTGCGAGAGTTCAAAATGTAAGAAAATTTGTCACTTTGGAGGTCGATGCGTCACCGCTACGGTAAGATCGAAAAGTGAAGCAAGGCGGCTGATTTTTCAGCATTTTGAGTTAGGAGTAGATTATCTAATGCGTATTTCAGATTTAATTAAAATCGTATGCAATCGACAGCTTCAACACTTGATTATTGGCATCCTGCCCAAAATAATTGACACTGGTCAAGCCCAAGTCATAACTGACCTGAAGATTGATTCCCGCAGGAAAAAGCGCCTGCAGGCCAACTACTCCGCTGATATCATAGCCACGAACGGGCTCGGTTGAGGTCTGATTATTCCCTTCTTCTGTTCGCTGTCTGGAAATCAAGGCACCGAACTGAGGTCCGGCAAAAACATTGACTGCTGGCAGAAAGTTTAATCTCAACAACAGAGGGACGTCTAAATAATTCAAGCGCTCATCTACATCATTGGCTGTCGGAGGATCAACTGTCTCAAATCCCTTTTGGGAAAATTGGATACCGGGCTCCACACTGATGAATTCCGAAGCTAAAATGGTATAATATCCCCCGAAATGGAAGCCGGGATTTGCATTGAAATTGGTATTTGAAAAATTGGACGAGGAGAATCCAGCCCGAATTCCAAACTGTGCTTCAGCAGTAAAATAGAAGCCTAGGACGAAGAATAAGATTAAAATCTTTCTCATATGTTCTTAATGTTTTAAATTTCCGTTAAAACTAGCAGATCTACTTGAATCCGCTTTAACACTCTTTCTTTTTTTACTCAAAAAACATGAAACAATCATCGGGCCTTTTTGAAAATATTACCACCGTTAGTGAGGCGGCGAGGTTGGCTTTTATCGCGAAACTGGAAGAAATTAAAGCCGAAAAAGGCTTTAAAATGGAGCGTGAAGGTCAAGTAAGTAATCATTTGTACTACATCTCAGAGGGCTCGGCACGGAGTTTTTACATTCGTGAAAATCGTGATATCACCGTCTCGTTTTCGCTTGAAGGCGAATTTGTGACTGCCATGCATTCCTTTATCACGCGAAAACCCAGCTATGAAACCATCGAAACTCTTGAAAAATCTATCCTTTACCGGATTTCGCACAAAGATTTACAAGACAGCTTCGAGGAATTTCCAGAAATGGAACGGGCCTATCGCATGATTTTGGAGAAATACTACATCGCACTCGAGGAGCGACAGATTTTCACCAAATTCAAATCGGCCAGAGATCGATACCTTGAGCTAATGGACAACAAACCCAAGATCATCCAAAAAGCATCCGTGGGACAGATTGCTTCATTTTTGGACATGACCATTGAAACTCTAAGTCGCATTCGAGCAAAAATTTAGATTTTTGACTTTCATCAATGCATTTCTTTTGGCAAAAAGGTAAATTTATTCAAATATCCTTTGGCCAAACCCCGCATTTATGAAACGCCAATATCTTTTCAGTCTATTCCTCATTTTTCTATTTGCTGCCTGCGGCAAAACCAACCACGAACAAATTTTTGATTCCGCCAAGCTACCCAGAGTAAGTTCAGCACAAGTCGAACAATTGATTGAGGATTTTATTCTCGCAGAGGACGGAGCTATCATCGAAATTCCAGCTGGATTTTATGAATTAGAAACGCAGCTGATCTTAGACAATAAAAAAAATGTGACCATCAAAGGGGCTGGTATGGAGCAAACGGTGCTTTCTTTCCGTGAATTGAAAAGCGGAGGCGAGGGAATTAAAATAGTCGGCGAAAATATCATTCTACAGGATTTCAGTGTAGAAGATGCGCCTGGAGATGGGATCAAAGCCCAACATACTGACGGGTTGACTTTCCGACGGATCAATGTCACTTGGACTCACGGAGACAAGTCCAAAAACGGCACTTACGCCATCTATCCTGTCCAATGCAAAAATATCATGATCGATGAATGCATCGCTTCACATTCTCGGGATGCCGGAATCTATGTTGGCCAGTCAGAAAATATCATCGTCAAAAACTCTTTAGCTTTTGGCAATGTGGCGGGAATCGAAATCGAAAACTGTGACAATGCTGAGGTCTTTGATAATGTCGCTAGGGATAATGCAGGAGGCATTTTGGTTTTCAACCTACCCGGATTGCCCAAATCCGATGGGCGAGGCACCAAAATTTACCGAAACAAAATCATCGAAAATAACCATAAAAACTTTGCCACTCCTATGGGCGAAGGCCCCAATGGAAACACGGTCACAATGATCCCTCCGGGATCTGGCATTGTACTGCTAGCAGCTAAGGAGGTGGAAATATTTGAAAACGAACTCATCCGAAACAAAACCTTTGGGATCGGCATCGCGAGTTATCAGATTACCGGATTTCCTTCGGAAGCTCCGAATTGGTCACCCTATTCCAAAAATATTTCCATCCATGGTAATACTTACGATCGAAAAAGAGCTGGGATTCCTGATCTGAGCAGAGAACTTGGCCAGTTAGTAAGTATCTACAATGCCCATGGCAAAGGCAAAACCCAAGATATCATCTATGATGGGTTTTGGGAAAATACCCAAGGAAAATCAATCGAAGATAATCCGATGAATCTCTGCATCCGCGAAGACAATCTTTCCGAACTTAGATTTTCAAGATTTTATTTAATGGAAGGTGAGGATAAAATTGATTCGTTTGATGATCCAAGCCCTTTTACCAACTGCCGAGTTGAAATCAACACTGATGTCAGCATGATCGCTGCACGTTAAAATATACCCTCAAGCTACATGTACTTTTACAAGGGAAAAATAGAAACTAGCCTAGTCCTTTTGGGATTTATTGCTATGGTTAATTTTTCCTGCCAAAACCCTAAAACTGAAATCCCAAAGGCAGAAGAAATCCTCAAAGAGGAACTTGTTGATGGCAATTTTCCTTATCAGCGGCTTTCGACCTATGGTTTTTTTCAGGGAGATTTAAAAAACCTTAGCCCGAGTTCTGAAGTCATTTTTTATCAGCCAGCATCTTCACTATTCACGGATTATGCTCAGAAAAGCCGGTTTGTATGGATTCCTGAAGAAAAAAAAGTAAAAATCGAATCGGATGAATTGAACCTGCCTCTTGGTAGTATGTTGATCAAAAACTTCTTTTATCCGGAAGATTTCAGAAAACCCAATTCAACTCGAAAAATCATCGAAACCCGAATCATGATTCATCAGGAAAACGGATGGGAAGCCTTTCCTTATGTCTGGAATGACACCCAAACCGATGCAGTTTTAAAAATTGCAGGAGGAAAAACCACTGTAGCATTCACTGATCAAAACGGGGAGGATCAAATCATCAACTACCTAATCCCAAACAAAAACCAGTGTAAAAGCTGCCATAACAAAAATGAAAAGCTAACTCCAATCGGTATCTCCGTTGCATACTTAAATACATCGCTTGATGAAGCTGGTCAAAAAGCCAATCAACTGGAAAAATGGACTGAATTGGAGAAATTAGAAGGATTTATGGGAGAGGAAAATCATCCTCAAATGGTCAATTATGAGGACAAGAACCAATCCCTCGAACTTCGAGCTCGGGCATATCTAGACATCAACTGTGCGCATTGCCATCGAGCGGAGGGACCTGCCAGCACATCTGGACTTTTTTTAACGTATGATGAATCCAACCTTATGAAGTTGGGAATAAGGAAAACCCCAGTGGCGGCGGGAGCAGGTGCAGGAAATTTCACCTTCGACATTCTACCTGGAAAAGCTGAGGAATCCATCCTTTTGCATCGAATGAATAGTACCGAAGTGGGAATCGCTATGCCCGAAATAGGAAGAACTACTGTCGACAAGGAGGGAATAGAACTAATCAGCAACTGGATCAATTCGATCCAAGACTAAAAAATCAATCCAGGAATTAGTAGAAGTTTAATCGATCAATTTTTTATCTACGTAATTTGAATTGAGAACACTCAAGGCTCCCATATATTTGAGCTGAAAAGACATAAGGTCTCCAACCTTGTAGCCATTTGGATTTTTTCCCAAATTAATAATCAACATATCTGAGCTGGCCCCAAGAATCTCGATATGTTGATCAGAAGGAATCAAATACTTAGGATCCACATCCAATAATCCGATATCGACGATGGCACGATAGGAAGTCTGTCCGTATAGCGTTTCGTCAATTTCAAGCACTTCACCTTGTGGATTGGCAGCGAGAGTCCCTACCGGCAAAAGCGGCTTTTCCTGCATTTCGATTATTTCTGCATGCAACTCAAAGACATCTCCATGCATTCCCTCGATTAGTTTTTCTTCGAAAAGATCCACTCCAAAAAACAAGGTTTCCCCTACCCTAAAGTGATTAATTCCTTTTGGAAGCTGCTGAGTGAGCATTAAAGGGATCGTCACTGAAGTCCCGGCAGAAACCCAGGGAATTTCTTTGTTGAATTTTAATTCGATGATCTGTTTGTAAAGGGAAAGCTGAATCAGTTTGTCAGTGGAAGGCATGACCCCATTGAGACAGTTCAGGTTGGTGCCCAAACCGATGATCTCGATATTGGGTAGGTTAAAAACTTCCGAATAGAAATCCAACAGCTGCTCTCCCATAACACCCTCACGAAGGTCCCCTGTCTCGACCATAATGATAATCTTGTGCTTTTTGTCCTGCCTCACTGCTTCTTCGCTAATCCAGTGGATTGTCTCCAATTCACTATTCAAACTGACATCGGCAAACTCGACCATTTTGCCCACATTACGCTTAGAAACAGGTTTGATATAAACGGTTTGAACCTCCGGGTTCAGTTTTTTGATCATTGCAAGATTACTGATCCTACTGTCGTGAATTTCATCCACACCAAGGTTAATCAGTTCTTGCAAAAACAGTCGATTCCCACATAGCAACTTAGACACTACGCCCCAGGCTACTTGACTTTTATCGAATTTTTCTTTCAGAAAATTAAAATTATCTCTGAGCTTAGTCCGGTTTAATGTTAAATAAGCCATCCTATTTAATTAATCTCATCTCGAGATATTTGTTTGTAAATCCAAGTTTTTCGTACAGCTTTTTCGCGGGATTATCGGGTTCTACATGAAGCGCTATGGCTCCATTGGCCATTTTGATGGCCATATCCATAATTTTTTTCCCGATTCCTTTGCCTCGCTGAGCTGCATCCACAGCGATATATACCAGGATGTTTTCAGGGATGTAACCTGACATTCCAGTTTTGTTCATCACTAGGGCACCCACGATTTTTCCTTTTTCTCTGGCCAGCACCACAAAACCTCCCGCACGGATACCTCTATCGAGCGCATAATCGAGACATTTCATGATATCATCTTTCGGATCACCATATTCTCCAAGGTGCTCAAATAAGAAATCCGCTATTTCGTTCTTTTGAAGAAATGTCGCGGTATCTATTGCCGAGAGTGTTTCTAATTTTATCATATAGTATCTTTTTTCCGAGTCATTAAATCCATTTTATAAACGATCAGAAAAGTCAGCAAAGAAGCTGTCAATCCGAACAAATTTGCATCCAAACCCAAGGGCAAGGAAAGTTCTAGAAAGGTTAATCCAGCAGTAATTGATCCTCCGATCACCATGGCCGAAATCGCAGCGCGAGCATTGCTAACCTTGAAAAACAAGCCCGCGACCACAGGGACCAATAAACCCGAAACCATAAAGGCATAGGAATAGAGCATCAAACTCAGCACCTCAGTCATTTGCCAAGCGATAAGTATGGCTACAATTCCTATTCCTAAAGTTAAAAGTTGTGAAACTCTGATCTCGGTCTGATGGGATTTATTTTTGAGAAATTTCCCCAACAAATCTGTCGTCAAATTACCAGAAGCAGCCATCAGGCAGGAATCGGCCGTAGAAAGAACCGCAGAAAAATAAGCAGACATCATCAAACCCAAGATCCCAGCAGGCAAAATCTGACTGAGTAAAACTGGCAATCCCATCTCGGGATCCATCGCCGCGGAGACCCCCTCCAATGCTCCCTGCTCGACTGCTACTCGAGAGAGCAAGCCTAGCGAAACACCCATAAAAGCCATGATGGGCCATTCGAATAAACCGGCGATAATCCATGCCTTTCGGGCACTTTTCTCATCTTTGGCAGCAAAAATCCGCTGGTAAAGTGTCATCCCCACAAACCAAATCGGAATAATCGTGATCCCCCAATTAAATAAATCCTGCCACTGTAAATTCCCTAAGGAGAAAAATTCCGGGGGAAGAGTAGAATGAATCCCTTCCCATCCTCCTACAAAATTGTACGCTACAGGGATCCCTATAAACATCAAACCCAGCATTAAAATTATCCACTGAATCGTGT
Source organism: Algoriphagus hitonicola (assembly GCF_900113375.1). Lineage (GTDB taxonomy): Bacteria > Bacteroidota > Bacteroidia > Cytophagales > Cyclobacteriaceae > Algoriphagus > Algoriphagus hitonicola. Next base: position 59,072 of record NZ_FOPC01000009.1, read on the forward strand.
CGGTATAAATCACGGCTTTGAGGCCTCCCATAACCGTATAAATCACCGCAATCGCCCCCATGATCAACAAAGCCGTCTGCAAATCCAACACTTCAAAAGTGCCAGAGGCGAGTTTGGCTCCAGCCAGTAACTGAGATGAGGTAAATCCAACATAGCCCAAAAAACAAATGACCGCGGCTACTTTGGCAGTAGTGGAATTATATAAATGGCCAATAATCTGAGGAAATGTAAAAAACCGCGCAAAGGCTGGATCGGATTTTACACGTGGGATCAAAATTACTGCGGCCATCCAGGCTCCAAGTAATCCGGTAAAAAGCATCCAGGAACCCGAAATCCCCATAACGAAACCCAATCCACCCAATCCAATGGAGAAACCTCCACCCACATCCGTCGCAACTACCGAAAGCCCAATATGGATACTACCAATTGACCTGCCTCCTACATAATAATCTTCCTGACTGTTGTTTTTTCGCATGAAAAAAAAGCCCACGCCCAGCATCACTATCATGTATATAAAAAAGATCAGTAGATCGATCAATTGCATTATGTTTTGGGATTTGTATCAAACTTCTAGAGAATATAATTTTTCAAAGTTAACAAATAAGGCCCTAAACTGAAATATTATTGGGTTTTATTCCTGATTTTGATATTTTAATCCAATTTACCCATGGAAAAGCACAAAAAAAGCCGGACTAGCCGGCCTCTTATTGGTTTGATTGTATTAGACGTTTTCGCTACTGACGACCGCCGAGAAATACTCTCGGTTCATTCTAGCGATATTGGTCAGCGAAATTCCCTTTGGACATTCTGCGGAGCAAGCCCCTGTATTGGTACAGGCACCAAAACCCTCTGAATCCATCTGAGCGATCATCTTCTCTGCTCGTTCTTTTCGCTCTACTTGACCTTGAGGCAGCATAGCGAGTTGGGAAATTTTAGCCGATACAAAAAGCATTGCAGAGGCATTTTTACATGCCGCTACACAGGCACCGCATCCAATGCAGGTCGCCGCATCAAAAGCTTCATCTGCTATTCGCTTTGGAATAGGAATTTCGTTTGCATCAGGAACACCACCAGTATTCACCGATACATATCCTCCAGCTTGGATGATTCGGTCAAAAGAAGATCGATCTACAACCAAGTCTTTGACCACTGGAAATGCCTTCGCTCTCCAAGGTTCTATCGTGATGGTATCTCCATCATTGAAGGACCGCATGTGCAGCTGACAGGTAGTGGTTTGCTGTGGACCATGGGGTTTTCCATTGATAAACAAGGAACACATCCCACAAATCCCCTCTCGGCAATCGTGATCAAAATGAACTGGATCTTCACCTTTGTCAGATAACTCTTCATTCAGAACATCCAACATTTCCAAAAAGGACATGTCCTTGGATATTCCATCTATTGGATAGGAAACAAAGCCACCCTTATCGGTATTGTTTTTTTGTCTCCATACTTTTAATGTCAATTTCATAGAACTATGAATTTTAAATCTTAATTATTTGTATGAACGCTGGGTCAACTTCACGTTTTCAAACTCCAAAGGCTCTTTGTGAAGCTCTTCTTCCTGATTGTCTCCAGTGTATTTCCAAGCAGCCACATAAGCGAAGTTTTCGTCATCTCTCAATGCCTCCCCTTCAGGTGTCTGGTACTCTTCTCGGAAGTGACCTCCACAGGACTCATCTCTGTTGAGCGCATCATCAATCATCAATTCACCCAATTCCAAGAAATCTGCCACTCTATGAGCTTTCTCTAACGATTGATTGAGTTCTTCATTCTCGCCCAATACTTTGACATCCTTCCAGAATTCAGCTCTCAGTGCTTTGATTTCAGCCTTAGCCTTTGACAAGCCTTCAGCAGTTCTTGCCATTCCGCATTCGTCCCACATGATTTTTCCAAGCTTCTTATGGAAATAATCTACGGTTTTGGAACCCTTGATGCTTAGCAACTTATTGATTCGATCTTTGACCTCGTTTGCTGCTTTTTGAAATTCCGGATGGTTTACATCTACTGGCTTTGGTCCTATTTGCGCCAAATAATCTCCCACAGTATAAGGAATCACGAAATAGCCGTCTGCCAATCCCTGCATCAGAGCAGAAGCTCCAAGTCTATTTGCTCCATGATCAGAGAAATTAGCTTCACCCAAAGCGTACAAGCCCGGAACTGTGGTCATTAGATTATAATCAACCCAAAGCCCTCCCATGGTATAGTGAACCGCAGGATAAATCATCATCGGTACTTGGTAAGGATTTTCACCGGTGATTTGCTGATACATATCAAATAGGTTACCGTATTTGGCGCGAATGGTATCTTCTCCATCCCGCTTGATCGCATCACGGAAATCCAAAAATACTGCCTCGCCAGTTTCATTGACGCCGCGACCCTCATCACAGACATATTTGGCATTTCTAGAAGCCACATCACGGGGAACTAAGTTTCCGAAACTTGGATACTTTCGCTCCAAGTAGTAATCCCGATCCTTGTCTGCAATATCGTTGGCTTTAATTTCTCCTTTTCGAAGCTTGTCTGCTGTTTCCTTAGTAGCAGGAACCCAGACTCTACCATCGTTCCGAAGTGATTCGGACATCAAAGTCAATTTAGATTGATGATCGCCAGATACAGGTATACAAGTCGGGTGAATTTGAGTATAGCAAGGGTTCGCAAAGTAAGCACCACGCTTGTGAGCTCTCCAAGCCGCTGTTACATTGGAACCCATTGCATTAGTTGATAAGAAGAATACGTTTCCGTAGCCTCCCGTACAGAGCAATACCGCATGTGCCGCATGATTTTCGATCGCACCGGTAATCAGATTTCTTGTCACGATACCTCGCGCATGGCCGTCAACAACGACCACGTCCATCATTTCGGTTCGTGGATAAAGTTTCACCTTTCCATTGGCGACCTGTCGGCTCAGTGCTGAATAAGCACCCAATAACAATTGCTGTCCTGTCTGACCGCGGGCATAGAATGTCCGTGAAACCTGCGCACCTCCAAAAGAACGGTTAGCCAGAAGGCCACCATATTCTCTCGCAAAAGGGACACCTTGAGCCACGCACTGATCAATGATATTTACGGACACTTCCGCTAGTCGGTAGACATTTGCTTCGCGAGCACGGTAATCACCTCCTTTGATCGTGTCGTAAAACAATCTAAACACAGAGTCACCGTCGTTTTGGTAGTTTTTAGCAGCGTTGATTCCACCTTGTGCAGCGATAGAGTGTGCCCGGCGTGGGCTATCCTGAAAACAAAAGGCTTTGACATTGTACCCCAACTCCGCAAGAGAGGCTGCCGCAGATGCGCCCGCCAAACCTGTACCCACTACGATGACCTCGTATTTTCTTTTATTTGCCGGGTTGACCAGCTTGCTGTTAAACTTATGCTTAGTCCATTTTTCTGACAAAGGACCAGCAGGTATTTTGGAATCTAGTATCATACGGGACTTTTAATTAGCTAGTGAAATAGATATAAAGTGGCATACTGGCAAATAATGCCGGAACCACTACGCAATAAATCTTCCCTACTGTTTCGATAGCAGGAGAGTATTTTTTATGATTCAAACCCAAGGTCTGAAATGCACTCGCAAATCCATGAGAAAGATGAAAAGCCAAAAATCCCATGGCAATCACGTAACCCAAGACGAGCAGTTCATTTTGAAATGAAAAGGAAACTACAGCAAATAGATCTTTATACGTTTCCCCATCATAAGTTACAGTAGGAATATCTCCCCAGTGCATCTGGTACCAGAAATTCTGCATATGAACCATTAAGAAAACCAATATGATAGTTCCTAAAATCCCCATATTTCTGGATGAAAAGGAGGAATTGGTCGAAGCTTTCGTTTCGGCGTAAGCAATGGGACGAGCAGACTTGTTTTTACGGGTAAGAATGATAGAATAAATTACATGCCCGATTACTGAAATATAGGTCAAATAGGACAGTAATTTAACGGCAGGGTTCGTCGTCATGAACTCTGCGTAGATATTAAAGGACTTTCCTTCGTCTCCCTTGAGCAAAAGTAAATTGCCGGAGACGTGACCTACTAAAAACAGGATTAAGAAGAGTCCTGTCAATGCCATGATCAGCTTTCTTCCCAGTGTGCTACTTAAGGTTTTTGTAACCCAACTCATATGATTTTTTAGGATTGGTGTAAAACGAATGTTTTCTATAACTGAGGCCAAATTTACATTTGGAACAGCTAGCAAACAATCCATTCACATACTCCACTCTTATTTTAAAAGGTTCTAAATAGATTAATTCGAAAAGCCCTTTCAGCCTGTTCAAATTGGATTTTTAACAGACTGTTTAATTTTATTGTTTGATTTTAGCTAGATTTTCTACTTTCTTCCGTTTATTTCGTATAGATTAAAAATCAAAACATAAATCTCAGCAAAATAACTTTTGGACTCGGGAAGTGTTTTGGGATAAATTAGGGATCAATGGTGCGCAATATGAGACTCAAACTTTCCATAGGACTTTTTATCATTTTCTTATTTCTCGGACTCTCTTCTTCTTGGGCGACCCACATTCGTGCAGGAGAGATTATCGCCGAGCGGATTTCAGTACAGACACTTACCTACAGGATCACGGTGGTCGGCTATACCGATACTCGGTCCAATGTGGTCTTCGGACCGGGAACCATCAATTTTGGCGATGGGCGTGAGGAGCAATTGAATACCGAAAGTAGTTTTTCACTTGTGGAAAGCTTAGGAAATCAAATCGAAAAAAACACCTTTGTTATAGAGCATACTTTCCAGGGTCCCGGTACATATACAATTAGATTTCAAGAATTTAACCGGAATGACTTGACACTGAATATGGATAACTCGGTGGACACTCCGTTTTATGTAGAAACTCAGATTACGATTGACCCATTTATCGGAGTCAACAACTCACCAATATTAACCATTCCTCCCGTAGATAATGGCGCCGTCAATGTCCGATATATTCACAACCCCGGAGCTTACGATCCTGATGGTGATAGTTTGGCTTATGAGATGGACATCCCAAAACAATTTTTCCAGCGTCCGGTAAATAACTACAGAAGCCCTGCAAATGCCGAATTCAGCTTCAATCAAGAAGATGGAACATCTCCTGCATTTCTTGAGCTAGACCCAATTTTTGGAGATTTAATTTGGGATGCTCCCGGTACCGCTGGACAGTTTAATGTCGCTTTTCGGATCAAAGAATATCGTAAACTCGATGGAGAGTGGGTGCAGATCGGCTATGTGGTTCGGGACATGCAGATCATTATCGAAAACTCAAATAATCGAAGGCCGGAATTAATCTTACCTCCAGATCTCTGCGTGGAAGCAGGCACACTGATCGAAGAAATCATCCAGGGGCAAGATCCCGATGGGGATCCCATTAAAATTGAGGTCTTTGGTGAACCTCTCGAAATCACCACCTCTCCGGCTAACTATAATCCCGAGTCTGAATTTCAGCCTACCCCGGGAATCGTAAACTTTGATTGGCAGACGGTCTGCAACCATGTAAGAGCAAGAGAGTACGATGTGCGGGTCAGAATCACCGATCAACCACGATCAGGTCCCGCATTGGTTGATATCAAAACTTGGCGAATCAAAGTCATTGGCCCTCCCCCAGTCTGGAATGATCTGGAACAAATGCCCGGACGAGCAGTAGAGCTCAACTGGGATCCTTATGCCTGTGCGAGTTCTGCGGATGAAATGCAGATTTGGCGCAGAATTAATTCGGATCCTTATGAGCCTGATAGTTGTGAAACAGGAATCAGACCCGGTTATGAATTGATCGGAACTACAGATATGGAGACCTTCAGTTTTGAAGATCTCAATGGTGGGGAAGGTTTGGCTCCTGGCAACACGTATTGCTATCGCTTGGTGGCGGCTTTCCCAGAACCTAGATTGGGTGAAAGTATCGTTTCTGAGGAAATCTGCATCACCATTGACGTGGATGTACCGATCATTACGAATGTCAGCGTGGAAGAAACGGATGAAAATGAAGGTGAAATTTTTGTCAAATGGACTCCTCCTTATGACATTGACCGAACGCAATTCCCCGGTCCATTTACCTATGAGTTGGTAAGAAGTACGGGGTATACAGGGGATGATGACAGGATTTCTCTGATCGTTACCTCCGACACCTTGTTTACCGATACCGGATTAAATACAGAAAACCTCGTTTACAATTACGAGGTGGTACTCTTGGATCAAGGTACTAAAATCGATACTTCCTCGAGCGCATCTTCAGTCTGGCTCGAACCGACGATTATCAATGAAGCGATTGAGCTTAATTGGGAGTTTAATGTCCCTTGGAACAATGCGGTCGGCGATTTTAGACATGAAGTATATCGAAATCGTACTGATCCTGAAGGAGAAGACGAGGATACCTTCGAGCTAATCGCAGAAGTCGATGTCACTGCGGATGGCTTCCGGTTTTTAGACGATGGAAGTTTCAATAGTCAGCCTTTGGAAAAAGAAATCGAATACTGTTATTATGTGATTACCAAGGGATCGTATAACGTTGAAGGCTTGGTTTATCCCTTGGAAAACAAATCACAAATCGTTTGTGCAAAACCGGATGACAATCGTCTACCTTGTCCACCTGTGTTGACGTTTGAGGGACCGGAATGCAGTGAATACGTAGCCGAACTCCCCTGCAATTCAAACAACTTTTTCCATGATTTAAGTTGGGAACCGGATTTCTCCGGAGAGTGTGATGATGAACTTGCAGGCTATAGATTGTATTTCACCGATGATGGAGAAGAAGGACAATTTGAATTTATCGAGGAATTATCCGCCTTGGAATTATCCACGAGAGTCACAGAATTGACTACTTATCGAGGTTGCTATTATATTACTGCGGTGGATAGATCCGGAAATGAAAGTGAACCAAGCAATATTGTCTGTGTGGAAAATTGCCCTAACTACGAGTTGCCAAATACCTTTACGCCAAACGGAGACGGTTTGAATGACACCTTTATCGCATTTGACAATCCATTCTCACAATGCCCAAGATTTGTGACCGGCGTGGAGATCAACATCGTAAACCGTTGGGGAGCAGAAGTATTTACCTACAACAGCTTGGAATCTAACGAAAACGATATTTTCATCCGTTGGGATGGTAGAGATAAAAATGGCAGCGAATTACCGGCGGGGACCTATTTCTACTCCGGCACAGTGTTCTTTGATGTGCTTGATCCTTCCGAACAAAGCCAAAATTTAAAAGGGACCGTCCAGATCATCCGATGAGTTTGAGCAAATCCATCATTTTCTTTGATGGGGTGTGTAATCTTTGCAATACTTCCATAGATTTTATAATCAATAGAGATCGAAAAGACCGGTTTCTTGTGGGAGCATTGCAAGACCAATTCAGTAAAAAAATTCTTGCCAGCTATCAGGTCAAAGCCGACTATCTCGACTCATTGGTTTTGCTGGAGGATGAAAAAATCTTTTATAAAAGTACGGCTGCTCTTAAAATAGCTAAGCACCTATCCGGATTATGGCCGGCTTTATATCCTTTAATTTTTTTGCCTACATGGCTAAGAGATCCTGTCTACGATTGGATCGGAAAAAACCGTTACCGTTGGTTTGGAAAGAAGAACACCTGTCGTCTACCAAGCCCGGAAGAGGAAGCTAAATTTTTGAGTGGCGAAAACTCTCCTATTAAAACAGCTGAATTATAATCCAATAAATAGGCATCCCGAGTGTGATATTAAACGGAAAGGTAATCGCCAAAGCCATCGGGATATAAAGTCCTTCGTCGGCGGCCGGATTTGCCAGTTTCATCGCTGCAGGCACTGCTATATAGGAAGCACTTGCTGCCAAGATCGAAAAAATAAATCGGTCTCCAGGTTCGGATACAATCCAATAACTTAAAATGGCCACCACACATCCATTGAAAAGTGGAACCAATATGGCAAAAAGAGTAGAGAAATAGCCGTTTTTAAAAAATGTCTTCAACTTCCGTCCACTATTTATTCCCATATCCAAAAGAAATACGGCCAAAAATCCCTTAAAAATATCAGTCACGAAGGGTTTGATCCCCTCCGCTTGTTTTTCGTCCGCAATCAACCCGATAACCAAACTTCCAAGGATCAGCAGGACTGAGCCATTGGTAAAAGCGTGAATAACCGTGTTCTTCATTCCTCCGGATCCTTTGTTCTCAGAAAATTTTCGCAGAAGAATAACACCGGAAATAATTGCCGGAGCCTCCATCAGTGCCATCACCGCGACCATATGACCTCCAAAACTCACGCCTTGGTTCTCCAAAAAAGAAACTGCCGCCACAAAGGTCACCGCAGAAATAGATCCATAAGCAGCAGAAATAGCAGCGGCATTGGCGGTACCCAATTTCCCTTTCAGGATAAAAAAGGTATAAAACGGTACTATTGCAGATAAGACAAGACCAAAAAGTAAGGCCCAGATAATTGAGATTTCAAATTCACTGTGGGAGAGTTCCTGACCTCCTTTAAAACCTATCGAAAGCATCAGGTAAAGCGCGATGAATTTTGCCGAAGTACCCGGAATCTCTAAATCGCTTTTTAACCTTACCGCTACAATCCCCAACACAAAGAACAACAAGCTCGGATTGGTGAGGTTATTTATCAAAATCTGAAAATCCATGCCGCAAATATTTGAGATAAAAATCTCAAAAAAAACAAAAACATAATTTTTTATTATCGTTAACACTATAAATATTAGATTTGCTTATGAATATTTCTTTTACACAGTTGCGGGCTTTGCAGGCAATACATACGCACGAAAGCATTACCAAGGCCGCCAAAATGCTCAATATGACTCAGCCGGCGGTTTCCATGCAGCTGAAAAATCTTCAGGAACAATTTGATGTTCCTCTTACGGAGATCATTGGTAAGAAAATCCACATCACCGAATTTGGTCAGGAAATGGTCGGAATGGCAGATCGGATTTTTGCCGAAATGGACCAAATCGAACAGCGCATGCTCGAGCTAAAAGGACTTTTGGCAGGAAAAATCAGGATTTCGGCCGTTTCGACCGGTAAATATATTATCCCGTATTTGGTCGCTGATTTTTTGAAAATACACCCCCATGTCGAAGTCAGCCTTGAAGTGTCCAACCGGTACAAAGTGCTTTCTCATTTAGAAGAAAACAGCACCGATTTGGCATTGGTCTCCCTCAGTCCCGAAGATTTGGACTTGGAAAATATCATTTTGGCCGAAAATCACTGGCACTTAGCCAGCAGTCCAGAACATGCTTCCCACTATCAACAAAAAATCGAAAAAGGCGAATGGCATAAAATCCCATTTATCCTACGGGAAAAGGGCTCTGGCACGCGGGTGATGATGGAAAAGTTTTTTCAGGATAGGGACATTCACATTCAAAGCAAAATGGAACTCGCTACCAACGAAGCCGTCAAGCAAGCCGTTATGGCCGGACTTGGCATCTCGCTGTTATCAATCTATTCTATGAGTAAAGAAGTCAAAGAAGGCCGCATAAAACTTTTGCCATTGAAGGGAATACCCTTAAAAGCCGAATGGAAACTCATATGGCTCAAACAAAAAAAACATCCACCGGCAGTCAAGGCTTTTATCAGGTGGATATCGGAGAATAAAGAAAAAGTTTTCAATGATCATTTTGAAAAAGTCTAGCATCTTTTTGCTAAAAACGACCCTAAAAAAAAGACTTATATTTGCCCCAAAACCAATCGATATTTCATGAAGGCATTTGTTTTTCCGGGCCAAGGAGCCCAATTCCCCGGAATGGGAAAATCACTGTACGAGTCTAGTTCTGTAGCCAAAGAACTCTTTGAAAAAGCCAACGAAATCTTAGGCTTTAAGATCACAGATATCATGTTTGAGGGAACTGACGAGGAACTCAAGCAAACCAAAGTAACTCAGCCAGCTATCTTTTTGCATTCGGTAATTTTGGCAAAAACCACTCCTGATTTCAAGCCGGATATGGTTGCCGGTCACTCCTTGGGGGAATTTTCAGCATTGGTCGCCAATGGTACACTGGCTTTTGAAGATGGGTTGAATCTGGTCTATCAGCGGGCTATGGCGATGCAGGAGGCCTGTGAAATCAACCCCTCCACTATGGCGGCTATTTTGGGATTAGCTGATGAAAAAGTAGAGGAGATCTGTGCCGAAATTCAAGACGAAATCGTCGTTCCGGCCAATTACAATTGCCCCGGTCAATTAGTCATTTCTGGAAGCAATAGAGGAATCGAAATCGCCTGTGAAAAAATGAAAGCGGCTGGAGCGAAACGGGCCTTACCTTTACCTGTAGGTGGAGCTTTTCACTCACCGCTGATGGAGCCCGCTCGTGAAAAACTTCAACGCGCCATCGAAAACACTCATTTTAGTCAACCTTCCTGCCCTGTCTATCAAAATGTCAGCACCACTGCGGTCACTGATATTTCCGAGATCAAAGCGAATCTGATCGCTCAATTGACCGCTCCTGTCAAATGGACACAATCTGTCCAAAACATGGTCAAGGATGGAGCAGTCGAATTTGTAGAATGTGGTCCCGGTAAAGTACTTCAGGGTTTGGTTAAAAAAATCCATCCCGAAGCTCAGGTTTCAGGTCTTTAAAATTGAATAAAAGGCTGTCTCTAAAAGGCAGCCTTTTTTTTATGGTTTGCAAAAAAGCTCAACACGGGATTTATCCTCACAGACTTCCAATAAGCTTCGTTGATCTTTTTTAGCCAGAGGATGAATAAAATCAGGCATTATTTCTATCAAAGGGACTAAAACAAATCGCCGCTGATCCAATAGCGGATGAGGAACTTTCAATTCTGGCAAATGAATCACTTCATCCTCCCAATATAAAATATCAATATCCATGGTCCGGTTTCCCCAGTGAATATCTCTTTTTCTCCCTAGAGCTATTTCAATAGACTGAATATGAGCCAAAAAAGCCATCGGCGTTGTGCCGGTTTTCACAATCAAAATTTGATTTAAAAAATCATTTTCTGCCACTCCTCCCCAAGATTCGGATTGATAAATGGAAGAAAATTTGAGGATTTCGGCGAATTCTGAGATCATTCTTACAGCCTGCTTAAGCAAACCCAGTCGGTCACCTTCATTTCCGCCTAAAATCAAAGTAACTTCTTTAACCATGATGTAATAAAAACATTATTTTATTCATTCCCTGAAATAGTCTATTTTTACGGTCAAATTTATCTAATTATGAAGTTCTTAGGAAATGTTTTGGCCGTAATTGTAGGTCTATTCGTGTTCAGTATTTTGAGTTTTTTACTCTTTTTTGGGGTAATTGGAATCATTGCAGCATCATCAGATGAGGAAGTGTCCCTCGAAAAAAACACTGTTCTCCACCTCAATCTCAACGGTCGTACTTTAGTGGAGCGGACCTCGGAGGATGATTTTGATTTGGCTGGTTTTGGCAATCCCTTTGGTCAGGATATGTCGGCTGGATTAATTAACCTTAAAAAAGCCATCGAGGAAGCCAAAACCAATGAAAACATCAAGGGAATCTACCTGAATACGGGGATGATTTTCGCGGGACAGGCCAATCTGCTTGAGCTCAGAGAGGCTTTGGAGGATTTCAAAACTTCGGGAAAATTCATCATTGCCTATGACGAAATTTATTCCGAAGGAGGATACTATTTAGCTTCTGTAGCAGATGAAATTTACCTCAACCCATTGGGTGGCATCGATTTTAACGGGCTTTCATCAGAGGGTATTTTCCTGAAAGGATTTTTCGAAAAAGTAGGCATCAAACCTGAAGTCTTTCGCGTGGGGGAATTCAAAAGTGCGGTAGAGCCATTTATTTTGGATAAAATGAGCCCTGAAAATCGACTTCAAACTCAGTATTTCCTCGATGACATCAATCAGCAAATGCTTACCGCTGTTAGTGACTCTAGAGGTGTTTCTTTGGACAGCACGCTGATCATCAATAATCAGATGCTGGTCAGAAGACCAGAAGATGCAGTGAGCTTTCATTTGGTGGATGAGCTGACCTATGAGGATGAAGTCCATGCCAAACTCCGGGAAAAGTTGGAACTGGATGAAGAAGACGAAATCCCCACCATCAACGCCACAAAACTCGGCTCGCTCGCGAAGTCTAAAAATATCACCTCCAAAAATAGAATTGCGGTAATCATAGCCGAAGGCGAAATCGTCGGAGGAAATGCGGAAGGAGTCATCAGCTCAGAAAAATTTGCTAAAGAAATCCGAGAGGCCAGAAAAGATGAGGATATCAAAGCCATCGTCCTTCGGGTCAATTCTCCCGGTGGTTCTATTTTGGCATCCGAAGTGATCTGGAGGGAAATGAAAGAGGCAAAAGCGGCCAAACCTCTGATCGTATCCATGGGCGAAGTTGCCGCCTCAGGTGGCTACTATATTGCTGCTCCAGCTGATGTCATCGTAGCCCAACCTAATACCATTACCGGATCCATTGGAATTTTTGGTCTTTGGTTTAATGTACAGGAATTAATCAATGATAAATTAGGCGTGACTACCGATGTGGTAGCCACCGGTGAACTTTCAGATTTTATGAATCCATCCCGGCCTTTGACTGAGGTGGAAAGATCCATTATTCAGAGACAAATCGAAGATGGATATGACACGTTTATCAGCCGGGTAGCAGAAGGAAGAGGAATGGAAGCAGAAGCAGTAAAGGAAGTTGCTTCAGGTAGAGTTTGGACTGGAAATCAAGCCATTGAGCGTGGTTTAGTGGATGAATTGGGCGGTTTGGAAAAAGCCATCGAAATAGCAGTAGAAAGAATCGAAGCCGGAGATGACTACCGCGTTATTTACTATCCTGAGCAAAGGCCTTGGTTTGAAACGCTGATGAGCGATTTTGGCGATAATGTAAAAATCAAACTCCTTAAAAGTCAGCTGGGAACTGAATATGAACTTTTGAAAAAAGTAGAACGTCTGAAAAACTATCAAGGCATCCAGGCTCGAATGCCACAGGAACTTAAAATCAGATAAGTCAGCAAAGGCCTCAGTCATTTTCTGAGGCCTTTGTTTTTATTGCTCTTGAAGCAAAATCAACCAGGCTTTTTCCACATTTCCTTCATCCAACTCATCCTTGGCCCAAAGATGCAAATGATCCAGCCAGCTAGCAGGGTCATGTTGAAAGCGTATCCGCATTTCTTCCAATTGAGGATTAACTCCGAATTTTTTTACCTCCTCCACAGCGGGAAGCTGCTCCACGTTTCCTAATCGACCCAAATTATTCCCGGTCAAAATCAAACTATTCCGAATGTGGTCAGGGATCTGATCCACTCCTATCCCCATGGTCCGAAGGGGTTTTGGTATTTCAAAAAGTGAATGACCATTGGTTCGAGAATACCAGTTGCCTCCCAAGCGTGCGACCAGATCAATTTTATTTGGATCAATTACCCCATTTTGATCCAAAATATCTTCATCAACATGCGCACATTTCACTTCGCAAATCACCAGATTACCCGCTCCCCCGCTTTCCCCCAAGGGTTTCACCTCATTGACTTGGCATTCAAAAGCGACTTTAGCTTCCAAAATCCTTGGAGGTTTTACCAAGCTGGATTGGACAGTTGTAAGCCCGGCTTTTTCAAATTCATTTATACCTTTTGGATACTCAGTACTCGCTAATGACATTTGCTCGACCATCCCAAAATGCACGGTATGAATTACCACCTCGGGAACTTCGAGGATATTTTCCAAGGTATGTTTGGTCGTATTATCACGCACTCTTCTAGAAGGTGAAAAAATCAAAATGGGCGGATTGGTACTAAACAGATTAAAAAAACTAAAAGGACTGAGATTCACGTTCCCTTCTCGATCAATCGTGCTGGCAAAAGCAATCGGCCTGGGAGCTACACTTCCCTGAAGTAAGGCATGAAACTCAGGTACAGGCAGATCATTGGGGTAAATGGTTTTCATTAAATTACGTTTATATTAAATGTTAAATCCAAATTTGAAGAAATGTAAAAATCGGTTTCTTTTCAGCAAATTAAAGCGCTATTTTAAAAGATAAACAAACAGAACTTAATTAGTTCTCCGATGAAACCTATAAAAACCCTAAAGTTTACCCTAGCTCTTCTTATTCTTTTACTGGCCTTTGGAAGCTCATTTGGCCAGCAAAGCCATCAGTTCGCCACTTTTAATATCCGATTTGACAATGCCGGTGACGAAGGAAATCTTTGGAAGGACCGATCTCCTCATGTCGCTTCATTGATCCAATTTCATCAAATCGGACTCTTTGGCACCCAAGAAGGACTTCAGCATCAAATCAAAGAACTCAGCGAAACTTTGGATTTTGAATACCTCGGTGTAGGCCGGGATGACGGTGCAGAAAAAGGGGAATTCACAGCTATCCTTTTCGATCCAAAAAAATACGAACTACTTGATCAAAGTACATTTTGGCTTTCGCCCACTCCTGAAAAACCCAGCAAAGGTTGGGATGCCGCTCTGAACAGAATCTGTACTTGGGGTAAATTTAAAAATCAGGGCGGAGAATCTTTTTATGTATTCAATATTCACTATGATCACATCGGACAGCAAGCCCGAGAAGAAAGTAGTAAACTGGTAATCCAAAAAATCGCCGAAATCAATACGCAAAACCTACCGGTAATTTTATTGGGAGATTTTAATGTTACACCGGATAATCCTGCATATACCACGATCACCAAGTCAGCCGACTGGCAAGATGCCCGTTTGATATCAGAAATCCCCGCTTATGGCCCGGAGGGAACATTCACCGGTTTTGATTGGGAGAAAATGCCCGATGGCATCATCGATCATATTTTTGTCCATGGGGATGTTAAAGTCATCCGACATGGCATCTTGACCGATAATTACGGTAAAAAATATCCATCAGACCACTTCCCCGTGATGGTGGAGATCGAATTTTAATTAAAAGTTTTGTGTAAAATCAGTGGAAACACAGTTGAAATTTGATCGAAATCACGATCATAATGAAAAACCTCTACAGAAAACGTCAACGCAAAATATGCTATTTGGCAATCCATGCTTTTCCTTACGGTGAGTCCTTTCTTTCGAAGCAAAATGTAAATCCGGGCAGATTCTAAAGCCAAATCGCGATATGGCAATTCCAACCAAATCAACCCGTCCAAAAGGTCTTTGACCTGCTCAAATTGTTCTTCATTGGTTAGTCCTTGAAGTATCTCCTGGTAGATTGGTGGGCAAATACAAACTTGATCTTCCTTGAGAAGCCTTTGAACTTCCTGCACATGAGCTTTATTCTTTCCTCGAAAAAAATCAATCCAAATACTCGTATCGATTAAAACCCTTGTCATTTCAATTCTCTCATGGAATCCAAATCACCTTCCCAGTTGATTTTTCCGGCAAGGCTGCGTAATTCCTTCCTTTTTAATTGATTCAATAGCTCCTTCAAGGCTTGATTTACAATCTCCTTTTTGGTTTTAAGCGTTGATCGCGATTGAATTTCTGCAATCAAATTTTCGTCTATTTCAATATTAGTTCGATTCATCATGAATAAATATACACCAGAATAAACTATTTTATACACAAAAATTGATAGGAATTAATTTCAATTCTTAAAAGATTTAATTCAATTCATCAAATCCTCAATTTCATCAGCTTCGATGGGAATATTTCGCATCAGATCAAAATAGCCATCGGATTGAATGACAATATTATTCTCTAGACGAATTCCCAAACCTTCGTCTTGTATGTAAATGCCCGGCTCTACAGTAAATACCATTCCCGGGGTAATCGGTCCGTGCATAGTCCCCACATCATGCACATCCAATCCCAAATGATGGGAAGTCCCGTGCATAAAATATTTTTTATATGCCGGCCAGTCAGGATCCTGATTTTTAATATCCGTCTGATCAATGAGTCCCAAACCTACTAATTCGGACTGCATGATAAGTCCTACTTCTCGATGGTAGTCTTGGATAGTTGTACCAGGCCTCAGGATGTTCATAGCTTCCTGCTGTACTCTGAGCACTGCATTGTACACGGCTTTTTGCCGATCGGAAAACTTGCCACTGACCGGGATTGTCCTGGTCATGTCGGCATTGTAATTTCCATATTCTGCCCCCACATCCATCAGCAACAGCTCACCAGGACGACAGGCCTTGTTATTTTCGATATAGTGCAGTACACAGGCAGAAGCACCAGAGGCGATGATCGGTTCGTAGGCAAACCCCTTGCTCCTATTTCTGACAAATTCATGAAGATATTCGGCTTCTATTTCATACTCGGTGACACCTGGCTTGACAAAATTCAAAATTCGACGAAAGCCTTTTTCCGTAATGTCGCAAGCGATCTGCAGCTGATCAATTTCCTCTTGTTCTTTGACTCCCCTGAGTTCATGCATGATGGGCGCCGCACGATCATATTCGTGAAGCGGATACCGTTCTTTGCAGCTTTGTATAAAACGCGCATCTCGGGTTTCAACAATAACTCCAGCACGAAGATGCTCATTTGTGTTGAGATAGATTCGCTTGGACAAAGCCACCACGGTATTAAAAATCTGATCAAATGCATTTAACCACTGAATATTTTCAATCCCTGATGCCTGCTTTGCCTCCTCTTTGGTGTATTTATGCCCTTCCCAAATAGCAATGTGTTCGTTGGTTTCCCGCAAGAACAGAACTTCTCTGAATTTTGGATTGGGACAATCCGGCGCGATTAACAAAATCGTCTCTTCCTGATCAATCCCACAAAGGTAAAAGAGGTCATTATTTTGCCTAAATTTCATCGTACCGTCCGCATTGGTTGGCATGATGTCATTGGAATTGAAAACCGCTAGGGAGTTTTCAGCGAGCTTTGAGGCGAGTTTCTGACGGTTTTTTTGATAAACTGAAGATGGGATTGGCTGATATTTCATAAATAAATATATTATGTCAAATGCTGAGAATTTTCTTAACGGAGTAAATGGATTCGAAATTAAAAGAAAAGGAGCAGTGGTGAGAATTTTCAGGGAATTTATTCTCATCAAATTGTATTGTTTTAAAGCCAATTGTCTTACTTTTTATCAGCAAAACTAAATCAACTCAGTCGCTGTTAAAAAGGCTTACATCCTCGAATTTTAGATTAAAATAAAATAGATTCAGATGAACCCTTTGCCCAAAAAGGGATCCATTTTGGATTTTAATTGCATATATGATTCAAATCAAAGAGCTGTCAAACGGTATCCGTATCGTACACCAAGAAGTCGCCCACACCCGACTGGTGCATTGTGGATTTATTCTCAATATTGGAAGCAGAGATGAATCCAAGGAGCAGGAAGGCTTGGCGCATTTCTGGGAGCACATGGCATTCAAAGGAACCAAGCGAAGGAAAACCTTCCACATCATTAATCGTCTGGAATCGCTCGGCGGTGAACTTAACGCCTACACCACCAAGGAAAAAATATGTTTCTACGCTTCGGTGCTGAAGGAGCATTATACCAAAGCCGCGGACTTGCTTTTTGACATCACTT
The DNA here is from genome assembly GCF_900113375.1 of Algoriphagus hitonicola. GTDB lineage: Bacteria > Bacteroidota > Bacteroidia > Cytophagales > Cyclobacteriaceae > Algoriphagus > Algoriphagus hitonicola. Next base: position 76,444 of record NZ_FOPC01000009.1, read on the forward strand.
TTAACTCGACCTTTCCACTCAAAGAAATCGAAAAAGAGCGGCAGGTAATTCTTGAGGAAATGGCCATGTACCGGGATTCTCCGGATGATTCGATTCAGGATGAATTGGACGAATTGGTCTTTGAAAACCACGCTTTGGGAAGGAATATTTTGGGAAATGAAGAAACTGTCCGAGGATTTTCCCAGCAGGATTTCTTCGAGTTTATTTCCAGTAGATTGGATACGAGTCAGGTGGTTTTTTCCATTATTGGAAATATTTCCTTCACCAAAGCCTTGCGTGCAATCGAAGGACCGCTTAGTCAAATCCCATCCAAAAGGACTTTGTACGCTAGAAGTGAATTCAAACATTTTCAGCCAAAATCAAAAACCATCAATCGGGAAATTTCCCAAGCGCTAGCAGCGATGGGAAGGCCCGCCTTTTCGCAGTTTCACCCAAAACGCTACAAACTCTTCTTGCTAAATAATATCCTCGGTGGACCATCGATGAATAGTCGGTTAAATCTCGCGCTCCGCGAAAAATACGGCTATGTTTACAGCATCGAATCTACTTATCAGCCATTTTCGGATACTGGTTTCTTTGGGATATTTTTTGGAACTGAGGAAAAAACCCTATCAAAATCCAAGCAAATCGTACAGCGAGAATTGCAAAAACTTCGCATCAAAAAACTAGGAACTATGCAGCTCCACATGGCCAAGGAACAGGCTATTGGTCAAATGGCTATGGCAGAGGAAAACTATGCCGCATTGATGCTGGTCTTTGGAAAAAGTCTGATCGATCATGGGAAAATAGATCCTTTGGAGCGTATTTTTGAGCAAATCAGAAAAACCACGGCCGAAGAACTTTTGGAGATTTCCAATGAGATCTTTGACCCTGAGCAGTTGAGCTATTTGACCTACACCCCTAATTAATCATGGAATTTATTGATCCCGAACTACTCTCCTATTGTGAAGCACATACCAGTGAGGAAGATACGCTGTTAAAAAAGATAGTTCGTGAAACCCAGGCTAAAGTATTGATGCCAAGGATGCTTTCTGGGCATCTTCAGGGGAAATTTCTTGAACTTCTCGTGAAAATGCATCGACCTCAAACCATTCTTGAAATCGGTACTTACACCGGATATTCTGCCGTCTGCATGGCTCGTGGTTTAGGGAAAAATGGGAAATTGATCACGTTGGACAAAAATGATGAACTGGAGCATATGGTCAGGGGATTTTTCAAGGAAAGCGGACTAGCCAAACAAATCGATTATAGACTGGGAAATGCACTCGATCTTATCCCGCTGCTAGAGGGCGATTTTGACTTTGCGTTTATCGACGCGGACAAAAAAAACAATGCTGCATATTATGATCTGATTTTAGACCGAATACCTTCAGGCGGTCTTATTTTGGTAGATAATGTCCTTTGGTCAGGTAAGATTTTGATAGATAAAGAACAAAAAATCGATAAGGATACTGTAGCTATTTTGGAATTCAATCGCAAAGTCGCCGAAGACCCACGCGTGGAAACTTGCCTGCTACCCATCCGTGATGGGCTGATGTTGATCAGAAAACGCTGATTTGATAAAATTTAGGAATCATTTTTGCGAGTAGGCAAACATAAGTTTGTAGCCAAAAAACATGAGAATTAATACTATCCTGAGTTTTACATTTTTTGTATTCATTTCTGTATCAAGTTTTGCACAAGGTCCTATCCCTCAGGTACCAGCGGAATTGGAATTTGCAGATATGATTATCCGCATCAATCCACAAGCGCGTCGAGAAATTCAGCTAGATGTAGATGCACTCTACCGAAACCCTGCCTATTTCAAGGTAAAACTCGATCGAGTCAACCTTTACATGCCCTACGTCGAACGAGAACTTAGAGCGGTGGGAGTACCGGAAGATTTGAAATACTTGGTAATCCAAGAAAGCGGATTGATTCCAGACGCTGTCTCTACTTCAAATGCAGTAGGTTTTTGGCAATTTAAGCAAGGGACGGCAGAAGAGGTTTTCCTTCGGGTCGATGGACAAATCGATGAGCGGAAAAATATCGCCACTTCCAGCCGAGGAGCAGGATTATATTTAAAAAAACACAATAATTCATTTGACAACTGGGTATGTGCCTTGGTGTCATATCAAATGGGTTTGGGAGGAGCAAAATCCTATTTTGGCAATCGCTACAATGGCCAACGGGTCATGGACATTGACCGAAATAGTCATTGGTATTTCAAGAAGTTTCTAGCGCATAAAATCGCCTTTGAAAATCAGGTCGGCATCTTGACTTCATCCAGTCAGCGACTGGTCGAAACCAAAATTCAGGGACCGACCAACTTGTCCACCTTGGCAAAAAAATATCAAGTGAGCGAGGAGCATCTCAAAGAAATGAATAAATGGACCTCAAATGGGCGTATTCCATCGGGCACCTTTTCCCTTTTTTACATAGAAGAAGTAAATCCGGACTATCAGCCCGCGGTCATCAAAACCGAACCGGAATCAAAGCCCGCACCCACCAAGCCTACAAATTCGACCGAGACAAAAACAAGCTCAGCTTTTCCAAAAATTGCTGGAAATACCAATAAGGCTACTCAACCCAATCAAATTACTATCAATAATCTAGATGGAGTTCAAGCGGCTAAAACCACCTCTTTGGAGCAATTTGCTGATCAGGTAGGAATCAAGGAGCGGAAATTACGTCGCCTGAATGACCTCGACCCCAATGAGCGGGTCGAAGCTGGCAACTATTATTACACACAGAAAAAGAAACCTCGGGCAGTGGTGGAAACTCACGTCGTACAGCCTGGAGAGACATTATGGAGCATTTCCCAAAAATACGGTATCAAACTTTCTTCTCTGAAAGCCAAAAACAGAATTCGAAAAGATCGGGATCTCAAAGCAGGCATGGTATTGAACCTTCAGGAGCATCGTAAAAGAGGGAAAGATATTCAGATCGTACCTGTCAATCAAAATAGAAGTGTAGCCCAGAATCCGAGATCTGTCCCTGCCTCTACCCAGGCATCTAAAACTACCAATAGCGTAAAACAAACTCCACCAACTTCGGCAGCTAATCAACTCATTCACACCGTTTCTCCCGGAGAAACGCTCTATTCAATCAGCCGAAAATATGGTGTGAGCGTAGATCAAATCAAAAACTGGAACCAAATCGGAAGCCAAAATATCATCAGCGTTGGCCAGAAATTAACTATCTTCAAGCCCTGATTCCACACTTCTTTTCTATGCGTTATTTTCTGCTTTCGGTAGGGCTATTATACTTTTGCCTATCCCATGAGTCGACTGCTCAGGACAGACGAATCATTCCTGACACTGTTTTGATCGGAGGAGATACGCTATTGATGCTGGGAGATTCGCTACTGATCGATGAGCCAGTTAAAGAGATTTTTTGGGAGACTGGAGGAAATTACAATCTAAACATTCAACAATCCACACTGACCAACTGGGCAGCGGGGGGAGCGAGTTCCTTTGCCTTAAATACGGGGTTTTCCCTTTTTGCGAATTACAAAAAAGACAAGAAAGTATGGGATACCAAGTTGAATATCAATTTGGGATTTAACCGACAATCAGACCGGGATTACAGTACGCGAAAAACCAATGACAATTTTAATTTCAGCAGTAACTATGGTCGAGAGCTTTCCGAAATGTTTTATCTCTCTACCCAAATTGATGCTCGGACCCAGCTCCTAGACGGATACAAATATTCTCGCCCATCTGGAAGTGAAAATGAGGTTCGTGAAAAAATTTCCGACTTGCTTTCACCCGGATACATCCAATCCTCCACCGGTCTCAATTATCGAAAGACCTATGAAAACAAAGGAAAAATCTCCACGATTTTATCCCCTTTCACAGGCCGATTTACCATTGTGATGAATGACTCTCTGAGCAGTGTAGGTGCTTTTGGGGTCACTCCGGGAGAAAACGTCCGTGCAGAGGCAGGGATGTCTTTTGCGACTTCAGTTTCAGACATTCAGCTGATGGAAAACATTTCTTGGAAGGCTGATCTGAACCTCTTTTCCAACTATGAGCGCTTTGGAAATATGGTGGTGAATTTCAATTCGGTTATTCAGATGAAAGTAAACCGATTTATATCTACCCGGATCGAAACAACCCTAATCTATGACGAGGAGGTTTTTATCAAGCAGGATGATGGTAGCTCCAAACAAGCCGTCCAATTACAAAACCTCATTAATTTCGGTATTTCGTTGGATTTTTAATAATCTGCTTCCAAACCAAAACGCTTGGTAAACTCTTTAAAGGCTGCATGTTTTTCGGTCAAAAAGCGAAATTTATCTGAATCGGTATACAATTTTGAGGATTGGGATTCGATTTCCTCTTTGATATCCAAGCGAATGGAAATTTTACCGACAGAGGCTTTTGAACGGATAAGTTGAATCAAATCGGGCTTCATCTTCAGCGCAATCTCTTCCTGCACATGTCCCATAATTTCCAGCACTACCTCTTCTCCATCTATTCTCACCGCTTGATTCAAAATGGCCAACTCTAAGTTTTTTCCCAAGCCTTTGAAATGCTCCTTGACCTCGATCAGGATTTGATCCAAAAGCTCTTGGGTTAGCGGTTTTAGTTCCTCTGTCGTCGAGACAAATTCAACAGGTCTTTTTTCGTCTTTTATTTCTACCTGAGGTTGTTGACCTTGATCTTTTATGATTTTTTTGGTCGCAGAAAGACTCGATGGGATCGAAATGGTCTTTTGGACCGGGGTGATTTTGGTCCCGATACTTGCCACAGAAGGAACGACGGTTGAGCCTACGGATCTTTCAGGGGAATCAGCTAGCTTTTTTTTTTAGAATCCTCCGCAACCAAGGCCGCCAAGCTAAGGGCCTCAGGTAATTTTGCCATTTTCATCAAAGCCAATTCCACGTGCAGCCGCTGATTTTTGCTGGCTTTGTAGTGAATGTCGCATTGGTTGGCAATATGAAGTGCCGAAAGCAAAAACGACTGACTGGTAGATTGATTTTGAGCCATATATCGCTCTTTGACCGTCTCGGAGACTTCGATCAAATTCAAGGTCACTTGGTCTTGTGAAACCAACAGATCGCGGAAATGCTCAGTAAGCCCAACAATAAAATTATGCCCATCAAATCCTTTTTTCAGGATTTCATCAAAAATCAACAAGGACTGGGAAATATCCCCATCTACTAGCGCATCCACGACTTTGAAATAATAGTCATAGTCTAAAATATGAAGATTGGCGATTGTTTCCTGATAAGTTACTTTCTTTCCTGCGGAATAAGTTACGATCAAGTCAAAAATCGAAAGTGCATCCCGAAGCGCTCCATCAGCTTTGGTTGCGATCAGCCGAAGGGCCTCATCTTCATATTCAACTTTTTCCTTATCTGCGATATATTTTAAATGCTCAGCAATGTGCTTGATCTGAATCCGGTTGAAATCAAAAATCTGGCATCTCGAAAGAATCGTCGGTATGATTTTATGCTTTTCGGTTGTCGCTAGGATAAAAATGGCATATTTGGGCGGCTCCTCCAGGGTTTTCAGAAACGCATTAAAAGCTGCATTCGAAAGCATGTGCACCTCATCGATGATATAGACCTTATATTGTCCTTTTTGAGGAGCATAGCGAACCTGATCTACAAGATTCCGAATGTCATCTACGGAGTTATTAGACGCGGCATCGAGTTCGTAAATATTAAAAGAGGAGTTGTTTTTGAAAGAAATACAGGACTCACAGGTATTACAGGCTTCCTGATCGTCACCTCGATTTTCACAGTTGATGGTTTTGGCCAAAATCCTCGCACAGGTAGTTTTACCCACTCCCCGAGGCCCACAAAAAAGAAAAGCCTGAGCTAAATGATTGTTTTTGATTGCATTCTGAAGTGTGGTCGTGATATGCTCTTGGCCTACCACACTTTTAAAATCTGCCGGTCTGTATTTTCTTGCCGAAACAACGAAATTTTCCATCGCTGCAAGATATAAAAATCTCCTCATTCGGGAATTAGAAGATTGAAAAATTAGAAACTCCGATTCCAATAAAGCCAAAAAATGAAATATCAGGAAATTCAAAATCGGGAACCAAAATTGACTTACTTTTGTCATCCCAAGTGATATGGGGCTGACCGGTTTTGACAGTAAGTGTAAGGATCGGGCTCGCATGCAGGCTGGAGTATGTACGGCCTTGAAAGATTCATACGAACCATAAATGGCGAAAATTCTTACGCCATGGCTGCCTAATCTAACCTTAACAGGATAGAAAGCTTAAAGGGTTGAGTCCGCCGTGGCGGATTCCCCGGCCACATCTCACCGTCTGTGGTCTGATCCGGGCGGAACTGAGGTGTCGATCAGGTCAGACTGCAGCTTGTGATGCGATTAAGCAAGCTTAAGTCCCAATCGCTAAGCTAGACTCAGGTGTGTCACCCAGCATAGTCTAGTCGAAAAACCAACAGGTGACTAAGCATGTAGACGGTACGGTGTTTCCTTATCTGGACGCGAGTTCGAATCTCGCCAGCTCCACAAAAAAGCCTTCCAAATCATTTTTGGAAGGCTTTCTGTTTTTACCCCGAAATTTCAACCATTTCCCCTCAAAATCTCCATCGGAGGCTGATTGATGATTTTGCGACCATTGAGCCAGCCCAAAACAATCGTAAGCAAGGTAATCGCCGCATAAAGTCCAAAAGCGGCACCCCAAGCAGGTCTAAAGCTCATTTCAAAAACAAATACGCTCAATAGCCAAGTTGCAAGAAAGGACAGGATAATCCCAGATAATGACGCCAAACTTCCTAAAAAGAAATATTCTAGGGTGTTGATTTTGCTCACCGTACCCGAGTCCGCACCGAGCGTCCGGAGAAGAATACTTTCCCGCATTCGCTGATACTTACTGATAATCAGCGAACTGATCAACACCAAAATTCCAGTAACTATACTAAACAAGGCCATAAATTGAATCACAAAACTAATCTTATTCAAAATATCCTCCAGGGTTTCCACGATTGCTCCCAGATTCACCACGGAAATATTTGGAAACTCACGCACCACTTCTGACTGAATAGCCGCAGATTCCCGGTCATTATTGGTTCGGGTAATAATCACATGAAACTTCGGTGCTTGATCTAAAACTCCCTCAGGAAACAACACAATGAAGTTGGTCGAAATCTGATTGAACTTGATGTCCCTAAAGCTACCAATGTAGGTTTTGATCGGTCTGCCTTGCACATTAAATTCGATTTCATCTCCTATTTTCATTCTGTCTCCTCCAAACCCTTCTGACAAACTCACAAAAATAGAATCCCCCCGAGCACCGTAAGGAATCAATTCTCCCTCAACTATTTTCTCAGTCTCAATCAGGGTATCACGATAAGTTACTCGATATTCCCGATTATACATCCAGCGGGAGTAGTTCTCCTCCTCAGAAAGTTCCTCGTTCTCCCGTTTGTCTATCCCATTGATTTCATTCAGCTGCATGGTGACAATCGGCACTTCCTGTATGATTTTAAGATTTCTGCTGAGCACTTTTTCCCTCACTTCATCCAGTTGAGGAGATTGGATATCAAACATCAGCAGATTGGGTTGATCTTCTTTATCCGCAAATTTTGCTTCTTCCAAAAGCTGACTCTGCAGAAAGAAAAGTGTACTAATCATCGCTGTACCCAGTCCTATGGTGGCGATAAGTGAAATCGTCTGATTATTTGGCCGATAAAGGTTGGCCAAAGACTGACGCACGGTGTATCTCAGCGTAATCGGAAGGAACTTTCGAACCGACCACATGATCAATTGACCTACTCCCCAAAGTATGCCAAAGGCAAAAACCACAAATCCGGTAAACCCAAAAGCCCAATCGAGCTGTCCCAGCAAATAATAACTAAATCCCCAGATAAATACTAAAATACCGAGAATAACCAGCCATCGCATCGGATCTTTGAAAAGTGTAGAATCCGCAGTTTCTGGCCTCAATGTAGCCATCGGCGAGACCTTCCGTACTTTCAACAATGGTAAAAGAGCAAAAAGAATCGATACAAAAAGCCCCGTGATCACACCAAATCCAATGGATAACCAAGAAATTCTCACACTCACCTCTACAGGTAAAAATTCCGCAAATACGGCCGGTAATATAAACTGAAGTCCTGTACCCAGGATGGAACCGATGATTGCCCCCACCAATCCCATGACTACAATTTCAAACAGATAAATTAACAAGACATCTCGGGAAGAAACGCCCAAACAACGCAAAACGGCAACGGATGCGAGTTTTTCTTTTACAAAAACATTGACCGCAGAAGCGACTCCCACACATCCCAAAAGCAAGGCGATAAAGGCAACCAAACTCAGGAAATTAGAAAGATTTTCGAAAGACCTTCCCGTGGAGCGTTTCCTGTCCTCAACCGTATCCGCATCTACCCGGTCGATTTCCCACTCCTCTTCAAAAGGTTTAATAAGCGCCTCTACATCAGTATTGGTTTCGAATTGGAAATAGCGATTGTACTCGACTCGGCTCCCATATTGAACCAATCCCGTCTCCTCTAAGTAAGCCATTGGAATATACACTGCCGGAGCTACTGTTGCCGTGATTCCAGTTTGTCCGGGGACTCCCTGAAGCTCACCGGCAATTTCGAATTCAAGATTTCCAACTTTAATTTTATCTCCGACTTGCGCATCGAACTGCGCCATCAGGACTTTTTCTACCAGTACCTTTTGCCCACCCGATCTAAAGTCCGCATCCCCTGATTCGGGAATGGTCTCCAATTTTCCATAAAATGGAAAATCTCCTTCCAGTGCTCGCACTTGAGTAAGTCTGCTCGCCCCAGTCTGGGGAAAAGCGACCATGGAAGCAAAATTCACCTCACTGGCCGTCAGGGTAGCCAGAGAATCAATGGGCTGATCTCCGATCGGTTTATTGTTTTCCAAGACCAAGTCGGCTCCGAGGAGTTCTTTCGCTTGATTGTCAATATCCCCTGTCAGATTATCACCAAAGGAGCTGATGGCTACCAAAGCAGCGATACCTACGACAATCGAAGAGACGAAAAGTAAAAGACGAGAAATGTTTTTCCGAAAATCCCGAAGGGCCATTTTCGGAATCCAAGCAAAATCAGGCATGATTATCCTCCTGTATTTTTCCGCCTTTGATATGGATGATTCGCTGTGTCTTAGCTGCGAGTTCGGTATCGTGAGTGACCAAAACGAGCGTGGTGCCTTTTTCTTTGTTCAAATCAAAAATTAACCGCTCAATCATCTCCCCGGTTTCGGTATCAAGATTTCCGGTAGGCTCATCTGCAAATAGAATCTTGGGATCATTGGCAAAAGCTCGGGCAATGGAGACCCGTTGCTGTTCACCTCCGGAAAGCTGCGTAGGATAATGAGTCATTCGGTCTCCCAAACCCACCTTTTCCAGCAACTCCATGGCTTTAGTTCGGGCATCTTTTCGTTTTTTTAGTTCGAGAGGCACCATCACATTTTCCAAGGCCGTGAGGGTGGGCAGTAATTGGAAATTTTGAAAAATAAATCCTACATGCTGATTACGAATTGCGGCGCGTTGATCTTCTGAGAGTTTCTCCAAAGACGCCCCGTTTAATACTACAGAACCAGAGCTAGCGGAATCCAACCCTGCGCAAAGTCCTAAAAGCGTGGTCTTGCCACTGCCCGAAGGACCTACGATAGATATGGTCTCACCTATCGCAAGGTCAAAGTTTACATCATCCAAAACCGTTAATTTTCGGTTTCCGCTTTGGTAGGTTTTACTCAAATTCTGAATGGAAAGTATATTCATTTTTACTAGTATGGTGCAAGATGATTTTCTTCTCAAACGAAAAGCCCAACGCTTTGTTAAATTATCTGGGGATTTGATTTTTCGACTCTAGCAAGTAACAAAAAAATCACTTCAGTAAAGGACTCAAAAGCAATAGTCGGCCTAAAATCTGTTTGAATTTTGAACTTGTGCTCAAAAAAATCAATTCTTTGAAGTAATTAACAACCTAAAATGGTCCAACTTTGGCTGGAGGAAATAAATCTGAAAATCACCATATGAATATACTAAAACCTATTGCATCATTTCTTGCCGTATTTGCTCTTTTGTGGGCATCTTCTTGCTCCAGTTCCAATGAAAAGTCGACCACAAACCAAGCTGAAGAAGCCGCAGAAGAAACTCAAACTATCCCATCTGATAAAACCATCCTCTTCTTTGGAAATAGTCTTACAGCAGGATATGGGATAGAAAAAGATGATGCCTTCCCTGGATTAATTCAGCAGCGCCTTGATAGTTTAGGACTGGATTATCGGGTCATCAATGGAGGATTGAGTGGTGAAACCACAGCGGGCGGATTAAATCGCCTGGATTGGTTTCTAGAAGATGAGCCATATATTTTTGTATTGGAATTAGGAGGAAATGACGGATTGCGTGGGATTGAATTATCAGAGACGAAATCCAACCTTGAAAAAATCATTGATAAAGTCCGAACCAAATACCCTTCCACTAAAATCATTCTGGCGGGGATGCAAATCCCGCCGAACATGGGCCCAGAATACACCAATGAATTCCAAACGATTTACCCCGAGTTAGCCAAGGAAAAAAACATAACTCTAATCCCTTTTTTACTTGAAGGAGTAGCGGGAGATCCCGAATTAAATTTACCAGACGGCATTCACCCGACAGAAGAAGGTCACCAGATCGTTTTCGAAACGGTATGGCCTTTTATTGAGAAAGAAATCTAAGAAATACAGACTTATTTTAAATCGATTAAAATTATTTTCAACCGCCCATCCATACTTTAAATAAGTAGTATTTTCATCATCTATTTTTTTGCCCTATATTTTGGACTTCATTAAAATTTTTAAAAAATGAGCTTTCAAATCAAAGAAACTCCTGACAGCTACGACGTGATCATCGTAGGTTCGGGAGCGGGGGGTGGAATGGCTTCGAAAGTCCTTTCCGAAGCAGGGCTTGCAGTAGCTGTAGTTGAGGCTGGTGGAGATTTCGACCCTGCCAAAGACGAAGATCGAACCCAATTGAGACCACCATGGGAATCGCCTCGAAGAGGAGCAGGTACCAGAATCCGTCCCTTCGGTGATTTTGATCAAGCCATCGGAGGATGGGATATCGAAGGCGAGCCTTACACCCGAAAAAACGGAACCCAGTTCGACTGGTTTCGCTCCCGAATGGTCGGCGGCCGAACCAATCACTGGGGTAGAATTTCCCTTCGATTTGGACCCAACGATTTCAAAAGAGCCAGTATAGATGGATTTGGAGATGACTGGCCAATAGGTTATGATGATTTAAAACCTTACTACGATCGGGTAGACAAACTCATCGGAGTATTTGGCACCAAAGAAGGGATTTACAACGAACCGGATGGGTTTTTCCTTCCCCCTCCCAAGCCACGCCTTCACGAGCTTTTCATCAAAAAAGGAGCGGATAAAGGTGCCATCCCGATGATTCCTTCGAGGCTTTCTATGCTTACTCGACCTGTCAATGATGAGCGCGGAGTTTGTTTTTTCTGCAATCAATGTAATCGAGCCTGTCAAGCCTATGCCGATTTCTCTGCGGGCACCTGTCTGGTGCATCCGGCGATGAAAAAAGGAAAAGTTGATCTCTTTACACATTCTATGGTGAGAAAAGTAACCACAGATGATCAAGGGAAAGCCACAGGAGTTTCTTTTGTATCCAAAGTGGACATGAAAGAGTACAAACTCCGGTCAAGAGTAGTTGTCCTAGGTGCTTCGGCCTGCGAATCAGCAAGGATAATGATGAACTCCAAATCAAAATCACATCCAAATGGAATCGGTGGAGATTCGGATGCCCTTGGTCGATATCTTCATGACTCCACCGGTGCTGATCGAATGGGAATTATGCCTGACCTGATCGACCGGGAGCGGTACAATGAAGACGGCGTGGGAGGCATGCATATGTACACTCCTTGGTGGCTAGATAATAAAAAACTGGATTTTGCCCGTGGCTATCACATCGAATATTGGGGCGGTATGGGACAACCTGCATACGGTACTGGTATGAGTATGGACAGCATGCGAAAATATATCAAAGATGAATTTGGCAATCCAAGTCCAAACGGAGGATATGGAGAAGGTCTGAAAAAAGACATTCGTCGAATCTACGGCTCCACGCTAGGAATGTCCGGTCGTGGAGAAAGTATTCCTCGCTATGATAATTACTGCGAAATCGATCCCAACGTCGTCGATAAATACGGAATTCCAGTCCTTCGCTTCAACTACAACTGGACTGATCAGGAAATCAAACAGGCCAAGCACATGCAGGATACGTTTGAAGAGATCCTGACAAATGCTGGAGCGATACTTCTCGGAACCAAACCAGGTCCTGAAAGTAAGTACGGCCTTGCAGCACCTGGTCGAATCATTCACGAAGTAGGAACTACCCGAATGGGCAAGGACCCAAAATCATCAGTGGTCAATACCAACTGTCAGGCACATGACTGTGAAAATCTCTTCGTGGTGGATGCAGGGCCTTTTGTTTCCCAAGCAGACAAAAACCCAACCTGGACTATTTTGGCACTGTCCTGGAGAACCTCAGATTATATCGTAGATCAATTGAAACAAAAAAACATCTAAGCCATGAACAGAAGAGAAAATCTCAAATTGCTATTCACTGGCTCAATCGGAGCTGGCTTATTGATGACCGGATGTGAACCGGAGGAACAGGTCGTTACCGGACAAGTCTTCGAAGGCGGGACTCCCGGAGGCCGCACGGCTGAAGAAAAGGAAAGAGATGCAAAACTTCTTGCTGATTCATTTTTCACAGATGAGGAGCGAAAAAAACTGGACACCTTGGTGGATATCATCATGCCTGCCGATGGAGAATCCCCAGCGGCCACCGAACTGAAAGTGACCGATTTCATGGATTTTATGATGCTGGACCAGCCGGGTTATCAGACTCCCATGCGGGGTGGATTGATGTGGCTGGATTTCGAAGCTGACGAAAAGTTTGGCAAACCCTTCAATGAGCTTTCCAAAGGCCAAGTCATCGAAATCATAGAGCTAGTTGCATGGCCTGACAAAGCCGATCCTGCATACGAAGGAGGCGTGAAGTGGTTTAATTTGCTGCGAAACCTGACTTGTACTGGGTATTTTACGACCGAGGCAGGTTGGAAATACATGGGCTACAAGGGAAACACCCCCAATGTCTGGGATGGAATTCCGCAGGAAGTTTTGGATAAACACGGCCTAGCCAATCCCAGCCAATATGCAGACTTTTATCTCAAACCGGAGGACCGAGCCAAAGTGGTCCAATGGGATGATGAAGGAAATATTATTGGTTAAAATGACAAAAAATCCACGGCAAGCAACCGTGGATTTTTAATTTCGTAGTAATTTTTCGAACTAAACCCACACGATGAAAACACCTTTTAAAAAAATCCTAGGTCTGATCCTAGGGACCGGATTGATGCTCCAATTTTCCAGCTGCTCCAAAACCGTGACCATGACCCGATTGGTACCTGCAGCGGTCAGTGTTTCACCCGAAATCCAAAAAATAGTGATTGTTGACAGAACCAAACCTCAAAATGAAGTAGTCAGCGTTATCGAAGGATTAATCACCGGAGAGTTGCCTTTTGAAGTTCGTAACTCTATAGAAGCGACCCTTTCCTCCCTTCAGCAAACATTGAATACCAGCCCACGATTTGAAGTCGTTCGGGCCAATCAGCGATTGACCGGGGGAATGTTTGGTCAGATTTTTCCCAATCCACTGGATTGGTATACGGTGGAGCGACTTTGCGAGGAATACCAAGCTGATGCGGTGCTGGTATTGGAAAATTTCAGTGCGGACTTTGTTACCACTGATCAAGAAAAACTCATCAAAAAAACTGTCGGTGAAGGCAATAATGAGCGAACGGTTGAAGTGAAGGGGATATATTTGGAAGGTGTGGCTGATGTATCGGCAGGATTTCGTCTCTATGATCCTTTCCAAAAAAGTATCATTGACCAGCAGCGATTTCAAAAAACCAATACCTGGTCTGCCGAAGCCGAAACCAAAACCCAGGCCTTAGCGCTTTTGATAGCAAAAGCGGACGCCACCCGCATCGTGGGAGAATTGGCTGGAGCAGGCTATGCCACCAAAATTGCTCCCATGTATGTAGATATCAACCGGGGATTTTATCCCAAATCCAAGACCCATCCAGCTGTAGCCGAGGGGGCCCGCTTAGCGGAGGTAGATCAGTGGGAGCAAGCTATCCAAACCTGGGAGTCAGCTTTACCCAATGCTGACGAAAAGACCGGCGGCATGCTACTTTTTAACATTGCTGTTGGCTATGAAGTTTTGGGCAGCTTGGACCTAGCCAAGGAATGGGCTGGTCGGGCATATACAGAATACGGTTTAAAAAAGGCAAGAAATTACGTACGAACCTTGGATCAGGAGATTCAAAATGCCAATTTGTTAAACCAACAGATTCAATCTAATTAATCTCAACTTTTACTTATGAAATATACTTTTTACATCTTTTTGGCAATTATTTTATTTTCCTGCGGAAATGAAAAGTCCAATGAAACAAACCAATCATCGGATAGCCCTGGTAATTCTCAATCCGATTTTCAGCTACAAAAAGTAGATTCTGTAGACTTCAAATTGCTGGGTGATCCCATACTTTCTGATGTCTCAGATGATGGGAGTCAAATCCTATTTTACGACTACGCTTCTAGTGAGATTATCTCTATCGATCAAAATGGTCAGCTGTTGGGGAAATTTTCAAAACAAGAAGACACACCCGATGCTTACGGATTTATGATGGAGTTACCCGGTTTTATCGGAAATGACCAAGTGGCTCTGAGTGGAATGCGAGGCATTTTTACCTACAACCTGACGGGCGACATGATTACAAAAATCGATCATCCAGAATCGGTCGGTGGAGTGGGTTTTATGCCTATTGCTGGGAAATCGCTTGAGACGGTGAGTTGGAACGGGAAGAAATATTTATTGCCAAAATCAGTCCGAACCAGAGGTACTTATCCGGGTGAGCAGGCATTTTACGATCGATTCAGAGCATTGGAATGGGTAGATGTAGCATCCGGAGAATCCCAAGAAATCATCCCTTTCGAAGAAGGAAGTTTGTTCAAAAACGGCTACGGTTACATTGTGAGTGACTACACTCCGGCTTTTGAGTGGGTGAACGAAAAACTTTATCTAAGCTTGGGGGCAGACCCAAAATTGCATATTTATCAGTTTTCTGATAATGAGTTTGTAAGAGATACCACCATCTTGATGGATATCGCGGGATTTCAGGAATTAGTCCTCACAGAGCGGAGCGAATTCCAAGAAGGGACAGTTTCACTAAATGGAAGCACGCCCGCCATCCGAAATATCCATCGAGTCAATGATCTATTGGTCATTCATTATTTTGGCGGGTTGGATCCTGCCGCCACGGAAGAAGCCGAGCAGCTTTGGATGTCTGGAAATGAAGAAGAAGCGGAGTTGTTATTTGAAAAACTGGAACGAGAAGCTTCCAAAGGACTCTTGATTTTTGATCCGAAAACCAAAAAATTCCTGGCTAATTTACCTTTTCCCAAAGGGATGAATGAAGGGGGACTTTCTGCAGGGGGAAACTTCCTTTGGTTTCAAAAAGCCCCCTCCGAGGAAATGGAAGAAGATTTCGTACGATTTTATAAATACAAACTGGAAGGAATATGAGATTTACAATTGCGCTTTTTCTTTGTTCATTTTTATTTTTTGGATGCAAGGAAGACAGTGGGGAATCAGAAAGCGATGAAAACCTAAGTAATGAATGGGAGCTAGAGATTTTGGATTCGATTCAGGTAGACTACCTGGGTACAGCAGATGGTGGCAACTTTTATAAAAACCAGGGAATTATCTTCAATTTCAAGGAGAATAAATTGATCAAATTTGACCAAACTGGAAAAATTCTCAATGAAATATCTTATCCCACGGACGGCCCGGAGATGGTTCACTATCCCATGCAACTAAAAATGACGGATGAAGGCACTATTTATGCCGCCAGTTTCGTGGGATGGCTTTATGAGCTTAATTCGGATTTATCTTTTAACCGGGAAATTAAACTCGAATTCCCCACCGAGGCTAGAGATGGGGGAGGAACTTTAAGAACGATAGACACCTGGAGAGATTATTTAATTCTCTATTATCCGGGTAGAGATGGGACCAATCCCTACGATCCGCATTTTGTGAAGAATCACTTTTTGCTTGAAAAAATCAATCCTGAAAATGGCCAATCTGAGCCCATTATTAAAATTCCTCCTATTTCGAGATATGCAAGCGATGCCTACTACGAAAGGCCTTGGATCCAGTTTGGCATCG
This sequence comes from Algoriphagus hitonicola, assembly GCF_900113375.1. Taxonomy (GTDB): domain Bacteria; phylum Bacteroidota; class Bacteroidia; order Cytophagales; family Cyclobacteriaceae; genus Algoriphagus; species Algoriphagus hitonicola. The sequence goes on from NZ_FOPC01000009.1 coordinate 92,683, forward strand.
AAGAAGATTTACTGTTTCTCGTATTGGACAATGAGCCCATGGTCCACGTTTACGATTTATCTGATGAAGAAAAATACCTGAATACCATTCATCTATCTCCCTCCAAATTTTTAGATAATGGCGAACACGAAAAAGCCTATCAGTATATATCCGGCAGAAAAATGCTCGATGGCAAAATCCGTCAATTTTTTCCTACGCCGGAAGGAATCCCCGTCATCTATGAAGAAGGGATCGATGAGGATATTTTTGCCCAATATGAATTAAATCTTCCCAAAAACTTCCCCCTATATTCCGAGCATCAACGGCAAATCCTAAAAATAATCCAGTCTGATTCGACCCTTTCCAATGAAATAGTTGTCGCCAATAAAATTGATAAAATTCTAAATATCGAATCTTTGAATGAACCCTTTTTCGCTCTTCGCAACGATGAATTTATTGGCGAAGAACAGGATTACCTGACCTTTTATAAACTTCAACTAAACCAGAAATGAAAACCAAATTCATCCTCTTTTCAACCTTTTTAGCCGTGCTCGGCAGCTGTGGCAAAGCCGAAAGAGAACAAACCGCAGCTCCCTTAAGCGAGCAGGTATTAAAATTTGAAATTTATGATTCTTTGGTCGTGGATTATTTGGGAAATTTACTATTGATGGACATCAGTCCTGATGGGAAAAACTATTTAATGATCGATCAAAATACAGATACCATTTTTGTGACCAATCCAGAGGGGGAAATCCAAGAAAAACTTTTTCTGAAAGGTGAAGGCCCTGGATTATATAAAGATTCTCGTTGGGGGCTTGCTAAATTTATTTCCAACCAAGAATTTATTTTATCTACAGGCTCCTCATTTTATCAATTTAGGAATACAGGAGACTTGGAGGAGGAATATAAGATGGGTTTTTCTGTTTTTTCTACTTTACAAATCACGAATGGCAATAATATTCAGGTCCTAGGGGATCAGGTTTTTGCGAACATTTCAGGAAGAGATATTGATAAATGGGGCGCTGGAGGTATTGATTATCAGCAGAATGCTCGACATCTTGAAGTTTTAGATTTGACAACAGGTGAATTTGAGCCAGCAATCAAATTCCCTAAATCCTCAAAATTCAGTAGTGCGGACCAAGCCTATTTTGATCTTCTTTATTTTCGGCAGTTAGCAGTGAGCAAAGACAGTCTTTTTTTGGCCTTTAGAAATGAACCGAAAATTTACGGCTATCCGATAAATGACTTCGGACAATCTCCATCTATCAAAACTATCCCTTTTGAAACCTTTATTGAAAATGAACCTAAAAGCGACAAGGTTTCGGATTCATTTAACATGAATGATTTTTTCGTAGGTACGATTAACGATATACACCATACCGAAGATCAGCAATTTCTAATTAATTATTTGTCTGGATTGAGTGAGGAAGAATTCCAAAAAGCAAGCGCTGAAACTGACGGGGACTTCAATAAAATTTTTGAATTCGCAGAAAAATACAACACCGGAGGCTTTGTCCTTTTCGATGGCTCCCAACTCAGCCCCATTATCAAAAAACCGGAGATTCTTGGCAACTTAAATAAATTCGTTTCCAAAGATGAAATCTGGTTTTCCCTCAATTTTTCGGAGGCAGAAAATGATTATTCGGTGATCTACAAAACTAGACTAGTCAATCCATAAATACCATTTATCTCCTTCCCTATCCATTTGCGGGCAATTCCAATTCGGTTTTGCCCGCTTATGCTTATATTCCAACCTGATCTAATAAATCCGTATGAAAAAATCATCTACCTACCTGATTTTAGCTGCTGCGGGAATGCTCTTGATGGGCACAGCCTCGGCTCAGCAAATCAAACCAACCACCGAAAAAGAACTGGTGGAAGCAATTGAAAAACACCGAGAACTATACGCCTCTACTCCGCTCAAAGACTTCAAAGCCAGAAATATCGGACCAACCAATATGTCCGGCAGAATCGTGGATCTCGAAGTAGCGCAAAACCCAAATACGTTTTATATCGCTGCGGCGTCTGGCGGTGTCTGGAAGACGGAAGACAACGGGCAGTCGTTCACCCCGATTTTTGATCATCAAAGTGCGTTGGGAATAGGAGACATTGCGCTTTCTCCCTCTGACAACAATATCCTGTGGGTGGGTACCGGCGAAGATAATTCCAGCCGATCCACTTACGCGGGCTCAGGTGTCTATAAATCCACTGATGCTGGAAAAACCTGGCAATTCATGGGGTTGCCGCATTCGCAGCATATCGGCTCGGTTCAGATTCACCCCACCAATCCCGACATCGTTTGGGTGGGATCTATGGGCGGACTCTATTCTCAAAACAAAGAACGCGGACTATACATGACCACCGATGGCGGTGCTTCTTGGGAAAAAGTGCTTTACATTGATGACAATACAGGCATCATCGACATCAAAGTTCATCCAAAGAATCCTGATATTCTTTTGGCGGCCTCTTGGGAGCGATTTCGACAGGCTCATGACTTCATTGGCAATGGGGAAGGCTCCGCAATTTGGCGATCTGAAGACGGGGGAAAAACATGGGAAAAAGCAGTCGAAGGTTTTCCTCAAAATGAATTTGTAGGCCGGATCGGGTTTGATTTTTCGCAGAGCAATCCAGATGTGGTCTATGCCTTGCATGACAACCAAGGTCCATCAGAGGAAGAACCTCAAGAACCCCGAAGACGAGGAGAGGAAGAGGAAAATCCATTGAAATTTGAAGACTTTGAGAGTATGTCCGTAGAAGACGCTATGGGACTGGATGAGAAAAGGCTAAATACATTTTTACGCAGAAATCAAGTTGCCAGCAAATACACTTCAGCCGAAATCAAGCGTCAGCTCCGTACCGGAAAAATCACCACTAGTCAAATCGCTGATTACAATAAAAAGGCTAACGATGCCAATGCCGCACTAACCAATGCTTCGATCATTGGAGCGGAGGTGTTCCGATCTGAGGATGCAGGCAAATCCTGGAAAAAAGTATCCGAATCCGACTTAAGCAGACTATACAATACCTATGGTTACTATTTTGGAGAAATTCGAGTCGGAACAGAAAACGAAGATGAGGTTTTTGTTTTGGGAGTTCCGCTTTTGGTATCAAGAGACGGAGGTAAAAACTTCACCAGAACGGACTCCATTGGTAGACCGCACTCTGACCATCAAGCCATGTGGATCAATCCCAAAAATGGCAAGCATATACTCCTCGGAAATGACGGAGGCCTGTATCGAAGCTATGGCGGCGGTGCACGCTGGGATCACTTGAATACGCAAATGCCGATTTCCCAATTCTATTCAATCATGACCGATGATGCCACGCCGTATAATGTTTATGGTGGTATGCAAGACAATGGGGTGTGGTTTGGTAGCTCCAAAAATGACCCTGCTGATCGCTGGGAATCCTTGATGGGCGGGGACGGAATGGTCGTAGCAGTGGATACCCGGGACAATGATATTGTGTACACGGGCTTTCAGTTTGGCAATTACTTCCGTATCGATAAAGCTTCAGGAGATCGAAAAAGAATCACGCCGGGTCACGATATCGGAAATGATCCCAATCGCTGGAACTGGCGAACACCCGCTAGACTGAGCCATCACAATCAGGACATCATTTATATGGGTTCGCAGTATGTGTACCAAAGCTTGGATCAGGGAAGCACCTGGACGACCATTTCCCCAGACTTGACCAAAAACGAAAAAAGTGGTAATGTTCCCTTTGCCACCCTATCTGTGGTAGAAGAATCCCCATTTGAATTTGGGACACTCTATGCAGGATCTGATGACGGAAATGTCTGGATCACCCGAAACAATGGAGGAAACTGGGAATCGCTTAATGAAGGCCTTCCGCAAGATCGCTGGGTAAGCTCTATCGCTCCATCTAAACATCAGGAAGGGCTAGTCTACATCACGCTAAATGGTTATCGCTATGATGAATTCAAAACCTATATATTCAAAAGCTTGGATTACGGCAAAACCTGGATTCCTATCAACGGAAATCTACCTGAGGAATCGACAAACATCATTTTGGAAGATCATCTCAATCCGGCCATCCTCTATCTTGGAACAGACCACGGACTTTATGTAACAATGGATGGTGGAAGCCACTGGAATCTTTTCCAAGGACAGATTCCAAATGTCCCTATTTACGATATGGTAATCCAAGAACGGGAAAATGACCTTGTTATCGGGACACATGGCCGAAGTGTTTACATTATAGAATTGGAGCAAATCCATGAATTGGCAAAACCAGATCAAAAAGTAATGGATTAAGTCCACCTCAAACTGAATAAGAAAAGCCCGAAAGATTACTCTTTCGGGCTTTTTGTATTATAAATTAGGGGTTTAAAACAGCTTAAAACCAATCGATAAAATCCATTGATTTAATCGATTATCCGTACCAAACCCAGCGATATTTTCAGTCACTTTACTTAATCCTCCCTCGTACTTAGCATCGATAAAAAGATTTCCAAAATCAACTCCCAAACCAGCTTGATATCCTAGCGTAGCTGCTTTAAAATCCACATCACTCACGGTACCACCTGCATCTTCCAAATTAGAATTCACATTGATACTGGCAATTGGTCCCGCTTGTAAGCGTAGTATTTTTAACATCTTCAGACCGAGCATCACCGGAATATCAATCCGGTTAAAGTCTGCCTGATATCTCTCGGAGCCGGAGCCTTGAGGATCCAATATGAATACACCACTGGTTTGGGTAAATAGCAATTCGGGTTGAGCATAAAACCCTGCTCCGCCGAGCCTAGCAAAAACACCGAGATGATATCCTGTTTGTGCTCCTTGCGGTACGAATCGGTCAGAATCAAAATCGATCTCGGTACTACTCAGCCCACCTTTGATTCCGAATCCGAAATTTTGACTGAAGCCTTGAAAGGCCAGTCCGATCAACAATAAAATAATTGGTAATTTTTTCATAGCAGTGAAGGTTAATTGAAAAACCATAACGAAATACTACTTGAAAAAGTAGCAATTCTACTGCCAGACTTTAAATCAATTCAATCCTGCGGTAGCTTTGGCTTTGGCTAAATTGTATAATTCCCAAAAATCAATGGGCTTAGGAACTAAGGTGTCAAAAGGAATAGGAGTCTTCTGTCTGTAATAATCCACATCCCCTGCTGTAAAGCCAATTACCGGAATACTATGCGTGATACTATTCCCTTTTACCTCGCTCAAAAATTCAATTCCATCCATTTCTGGCATCATAATATCGGTCAAGATCACATTGAACCCCGGATTTTTACGAAGTTCGTCCAGCGCCTCTTTTCCATTATTTGCAATCACAACGGTATCTGCAGATTTTTCAAAAATCTTTCGCAGTATCAATAAATGAAGGGCATTGTCGTCGACTACTAAAACTCTCATGGCGGTATTAAAAACAGTTAAACTAATTCGAAAAGCATTCTAATTTACATAATGTACTGATCAATAGCTAGCTAAATCATAAAAAGTACAATTCCAGAAATTATAAACCCATCAGAGGTGAGAAATCCTGAAAACTGGAAATTTTCATAAATCTTTCAGACAAATCTAATATTCATTTAAGAGCAAAAAAAAGGTTGACCCTAAGCAGAGTCAACCTTTCTATTTGTCAAAGAGGAGATTATGCAGCTTGTGGAGCTCCAAAAATCCCAACCATATTCAAAATCAAGAGGATAATTACAATAGGACAAACCCATCGGATAAAGAAAATCCAACCCGAACGGAAAGGTCCTTTAAATCCTGGTGCTCCCAATGCCAATTCATCCGCAAAGTCTGAAATCTTCCTTGCCCAGCCAGTGTACAGCGCCAGCATCAAACAAATCACAATTACCGCAAATGTCCCGAAAATAAAATCCATCGCTCCGAAAAATCCTCTTATCGGATTGCTTAGGAATGTGAATTCAATTTCAGCAAAGAAATTGCCTTCAATATTGGATAATGCAGACGGTACAGACATGATCATGGCTCCTATTCCGACTATCCAGGTCGCTTTTTTACGGTTCCATTTTCTGTCATCGATCAGGTACGCTACGGGTACTTCCAGCATAGAAATCGTAGATGTCAAAGCCGCTACCATCAATAACAAAAAGAAAAGTGCTCCGATGAAGTTTCCTCCTGGCATTTGATCAAATACCCGAGGCAACACGTCAAATACCAAAGCTGGACCCGCAGAAGGATCCTTACCGGGTAGCAACGCAAATAAGGCAGGAAACACCATCAGACCACCCAATAAGGCTACGGCTGTATCCATCCCCGCAATCCATCCCGAAGATTGAATAATATTTGATCTTTTAGGAAGATAAGAACCAAAGGTGATCATCAATCCCCATCCTACGGACATGGAAAAGAAGGCTTGACCTAAAGCCTGAAGTACTACAGTACCATTGATTTTTGAGAAATCAGGGTTGAGATAATATTGAATTCCCGCTTCAGCGCCTTCCAAGGTGACTGATCTACCGGCAATGAAAATGATAATAATAAAGAGAACAGGCATCATAAATTTGGCTGCCTTTTCGATTCCTCCTGATACACCACCCAATACGATAAGAATAGTCACTAAAATAAAAACAAATGTTAAGGGAATGACATATTCTGGAGTTTCTACAAACACCTCAAAATCAACGGGAATATTGATTATTTCCGTAAAAATATAACCAACCGTCCACCCGGCAATCACCGAGTAATAGCTAAAAACAAAAAAACAGACCATCACACAAAGGACGCCTGTTAATTGCCAAAACTTATTCCCTCCTGTATCCCGAATCGCTCCAATGGGGTTTTTTCCCGACTTTCTTCCTAGGGCAATTTCATTGAACAATAGGGGAAGTGCGATCAAAACCACACAAATTAAGTAGACAAAAACAAAGGCACCGCCTCCGTTTTCACCAGTGAGATAGGGGAATCTCCAAATATTTCCAAGACCGACTGCAGAACCGGCTGCTGCCATAATAAAGCCGAGACTCGAGCCAAATTGATCTCTATCGTCGGGGTTTGCGTTTACTGCCATAGATAATGCTAAAGTTAATTAAAGGGTATAAACTGCTTTTTAAGAGCGGGCTAAGATAATTTGTTTTGATAAAATACCAATTGCCGTTCGGAAAGTTTTGGGTTCGTATCCGAGCTGTTTTCGCGCTTTTTCTATAATAAATCCTGTTTTGAGCGGTCTTCGTGCAGCTTGGGTGAATTTATTCGAGTCAGTTTTCTTAATCAATGACTCATCTAAATCAAAATATTCGGCCGTAATCTGAGCCATTTGATAGGGTGTCAGAAAATCCGGACCTGAAATATGATAAATCCCCTCAACTCCTTTTTTTGCGATCAAAATGCATCCTTCTGCCAAATCTTCCGCTAAAGTAGGGCTGCGAAACTGGTCATCGACTACCTGAATTTCTTTTCCTGCCTCCAGGCTTTCTTTAACCCAAAGGACAATATTGCTACGGCTCAGGTCATGGGCGATTCCGAAAACCAGCACCGTCCTGGCTATCGCCCATTTCAGCTTAGAATCTTTTACGATGGCTTCCCCTTCCAGCTTAGTCTGTCCATAAAAATTGACCGGATTTGGCGCTGCCATTTCATCAAGTGGTCCCTCATCTCCTTCAAAAATAAAATCCGTGGACACAAAAATGAAATGTGCATCAATTTCTTCTGCTGCCTCCACGAGATATTTCGTGGCCAGTACATTGGCACTGTAACAGGCCTCCTGATGAAGCTCACAGGTATCCACATTAGTCATCGCTGCTCCATGGATAATCACCGATGGCTGTTCTTTGGATAAAACTGCCCTGACTGATTTTTCATTTTCGATATCCAAGGAAACATATTTAAATCCTTCTCCCGGCAATCGACATGGACCTCTACCAGTAGCCAACACTTCAAACTCACCTTCCTCCACAAGCTTTTGAACCAGTTTTTGTCCCAAAAGACCATTGGCTCCGGTAATCAATATTTTCTTTTTAGTTGCCATCCGGATATTTATATCCAAATTCCCTTTCAATTTTTCCCTTTGACATGCGCTCTACACTCACAGTCATGTACACGGGGTCGAGTGGTCTATCTCTCGAACCACGACGCTCCTGAGCTATTTTTTCGGCCACATCGATGCCTTGAATGACCTCCCCAAATACAGTGTATTCGTCATCCAAATGGGGAGTCCCACCCACTGAAGTGTAGGCTTCAATTCTTTCCTGTGGAATGTCCTTGGTTAGATTCATGCCTAGCGATTGTTCGATTTCATCCCGCTTGGAAAGCAGAAGTTGATTTAAGGAATCATACTCCTCAGATTCGTAAAGACGCGTGTAAGTATTTCTAAGCTCCTCTTGACTTTCCACCTGAATATATTGCATAAAAGCCGATTGTAGCCTCGGCATATCGGTCGTCAATTCCAGCTCGGAGTAAACTTTCCCCAAAACAATATAAAATTGAGAACCGCTGGATTTTCGCTCGGGGTTGATATTGTTTCCTTGTCTTGCTGCCGCAATCATTCCTTTTTTATGAAAATGCTCAGGCAAAATCTCTGCTTCCAAAAGAGGCCATTCCTCAGAAGGCATGTCTTCTTTCCCAAATACATCTCCCCCCTGCACCATAAAATCCGGAATTACCCGATGAAATTCCGTTGAATCAAATCGCCCACTTTCAGCCAAATCAATAAAATTTGTTTTATGAATGGGGGTATCATCAAAAAGCACCGCCACGATCTGACCGTGCTTAGTATCTATCCGGACCAATTGGTCTTTTTGTCCTGCACAGGCAAAAAACAGCATTGCCGCAGCACCTACTACTAGCTGATTGAATAATTTCATTGGGTTAATGTTGATTTGATTTGGTCTAAAATTTTCTTTCCACCAGCCGCAAAGACTTCCTTGGCAAGTTGTTGACCCACCTGTTCGGGATCATGGATTGAGCCATTCACAGTCAAAGAAATTCGCTCTTTTCCATCCAAACTCACAATTCCTCCATTCAGGCTAAGCTGGTTTCCACTGAGATTTCCCAAGGCGAAAACAGGAATGCTACAGCCTCCCTCCAAAACCCGAAGATAAGCTCTCTCGGCGCGCAATTTTAAGGCGGTTTCAGAATGATTCAAAGCTTCAGTAAGTTCAATCTTCAAAGATGTCTCCATTTTCGAGGCAATTTCAATTGCCACGGACCCTTGGCCCACAGCGGGAGTAAACTCTTGGAGCGAAAGCTCCTGCACGATTTGATCATCATATCCCATCCGATGTACCCCGGCATAGGCCAAAAGCAAACCATCACAAAGTCCCTCTTCCATTTTAAGGATTCGGGTTTGAAGATTTCCTCTGACTTCAACCGTCTTCACATGAGGATAAAAATGTTGTAAAGTCGCAACTCTTCGGGTAGATGACGTTCCTAAAAGGATCGGTTTGGATTTATCTGCCAAATCAATTTGATTTTTATGAGAAAGGATCACGTCATTTTCTTTTTCCCGCTTGGTAAAGGCGATTATTTCAAAACCCTCAGGCAGTTTGGACTGCATATCCTTGGCAGAATGAACCGCAATATCGATTCTCCCATCCAAAAGTTGATCTTCGAGCTCCTGAGTAAAAACTCCTTTACTGCCGATTTTAGAAATCGAAACGTCCAATATCTGATCGCCTTTGGTGTCAATGATCACGATTTCAGAGTCAATTCCTGCTCTTTTCAGCAACTCCTCCACATGATAGGCTTGCCACAGTGCGAGTTTACTGCCTCGTGTTCCTATTTTGATTTTTTTCATTGCTCAGCTGCTCTTTTTGGAGATCTTTTTTTGACACCTTCTTCAATAAACTTGATGATTTCGGCAGCAATATCAATACCCGTGGCTTTTTCGATCCCTTCCAAACCCGGCGAGCTATTTACCTCCAAAATCAGCGGACCTCTGGCCGATTGAAGCATGTCGACTCCGGCAATGTCCAGTCCCAAAGCTTTGGCCGCTCCTAGTGCAGCCTGACGCTCAGCTCTGCTCAATTTTATGATGGTTGCTTTACCACCTCGGTGCAGATTTGACCGGAATTCTCCTTCGGCCCCCTGTCGTTTCATTGCTCCGACTACTTTACCATTCACAACAAAAGCACGGATATCGGCTCCTTTTGCCTCTTTGATGAATTCCTGGACAATGATTCTCGCTTTCAATCCATGAAATGCCTCAATCACCGATTGTCCAGCTTTCTTGGTTTCGGCCAAAACGACCCCGAGTCCCTGAGTGCCCTCGAGCAATTTGATAATCAACGGAGCTCCACCTACATGCTCAATGAGCTGTTTTTCACCGCCTTTAGAAAAATTGGTAAAAGCGGTTTTTGGCATCCCCAAGCCTGCCTTGGAGAGAATCTGAAGGCTTCTCAGCTTATCTCGGCTTCTGACGATGGCCTGGGAATTTACCGCAGAAAAAGTCCCCATTAATTCAAACTGCCGAACTACCGCTGTTCCGTAAAATGTGACCGAAGCCCCAACCCGCGGAATAATGGCATCTACATCCGTGAGCTTTTCTCCTTTATAAATAATCGACGGCCCCTCCTGCTCGATAATCAGATCGCAGATACTGTGATTGACTATTATTCCCTCATGCCCTGCGGCATGAATGGCATGATAAAGCCGCTTGGTAGAATATAAATTAGGGTTTCGGGAGAGTATGGCTATTTTCATATTAATTGCGGTAAGCTTTGGCTTGGTTGATTTTGGATACATCCACCAGAAAACGATTTCTGAGGATTTTTCTTCCCAGTAGAATGGCGTTTTTCATACTGGACCGGTCTGTCAGGGTGATTTCGGCGATAAACTTCTCTCCGGCTAATTCCATTGGCGTTTCTATTAGGTAACGAACCTCTGCATGCCCAAAGGAATTTTTCACTTTCTTCTCTCTGTAGTTTTCCACAACTACTTCTTTTCCTGTAAATCCCCGATGTCCTGGAAGAAGCGCTTCGAAAACAAGGACGTTTTTTCCTTCCCGGACCTCTTCACGGATGTTTTCGGCATGAACCGAACTGGTATAAGCTCCAGTGTCTACTTTTGCCCAGACTAGTTTCAATCCTAGTTCAGGAAGTGAAATCCGTTCTTTTCTACCTATTATTTTTTTATCCATGTTGACTGATTCTCATCATAAGTCTGGCAATTTCCATTGATAAATCCGTGAAGATTAATTTCGCGTTTCCGTTTCGTTCCAAATGATAATGGGCTTGGTTGAATAAATGATAAAGCCCGGGAATATGATCCTCTTTCAGTACATTTCCACTGATCTTTTCTATAAAGTCCCGATCTTCACCTTTGGTCCGAAGGAGGGAATCTACGGAAGAATTTTTAAGTAAAATTTCTCGAAGCACATTCATTCCAGTCTGTAAAACGGATTTTTGGGCTTCTTTGTCATATTTATGGTAAGCGTCCGAAAGGGCAAAAATCTCCTTGAAATTCCGCCGATTACACAACCTAAACCAATCTCTCACCCAAGCCACTTGCTGATCTTCCACCTGATTGACCAATCGCACCGCCTCTCGAAGATTACCGTCTGCGATCATCGCTATTTGACTGGCAGTCTGATCATCACAATATCCACCACTGACCAAATGCTCATGGATCTCTTCGTCTGTAAACGCTCGGATCATGACTTTTTGGGTACGGGACAAAATCGTCGTCAGCAACTGCTCCGGTTGAGAGGTAATCAGCATAAAAATCGTTTTGAGCTGAGGTTCTTCAAGAATTTTCAACAGTGCATTGGATGCTTCCGTATTGAGATACTCTGCTCCCCAGATCAACATGATCTTGTAGCCTCCCTCAAAGGAAACCAGCGAGAGCGTCTGAATGATTTTTCGAGCAGCGCCTACCGAGATATTCAGTTGTTTTTTCTCTAAGCCATTGAAATAAATGTAGTCGTGGATATTTCCATAGGGTTGCTCTAGCGCAAACTTTCGGAAGTTTGCCAAATGGTCCACCTTGTCTTCTTTTTCCTCCTTTTTCTCTTCTTTTCCCTTAGAGATTAGCGGAAAAGCAAAATTCAAATCAGGCATGACCAGTTTTGCCATCCGCTGACAAGGGGGACAGGTCCCACAAGAATCTTCCTCACTCGGATGTTGACAATAGAGAAAGGTGGATAAGGCCAAAGCCATCGTCAGACTGGCAGATCCCTCAGGCCCATGAAAAAGCAAGGCATGCGCCAAATGATTCTGCTTTACGGCATTGATCAGATGTTTTTTGGTTTCGGGCAAACCCGGTATATCGGCAAATTGCATGAGGCTATTTTTCAGGGTTTTTATCCCAAATTCGATAATTCTTGGTCAGTTCAAAGACCTTTTGAAAAAGAGCAGACTCCACCTTGGTCCAAGGTAATTTTCTCCGTTGCATAACGATCTCGGCTGTCTCTTCAAATTTTGGATATTGAAAGGTAGAAAAACCTGCCGCTCCACCCCAAGAAAAGGACGGGATAAAATTACGGGGAAAACCATCTCCAAAGATATTTGCGCCTACTCCTACCACCGTGCCTGTATTAAACATCGTATTGATTCCGCATTTGGAGTGATCCCCCATCATCAAGCCACAAAATTGCAAACCTGTGGACACAAATCCTCCCCTGACATAATTCCAAATTTTGACAGGAGCATAATTATTTTTCAAATTGGAGGTATTGGTATCCGCTCCGAGATTGCACCATTCCCCGATGACCGAATTTCCCAAAAAACCATCGTGTCCTTTGTTGGAATAGCCAAAAATCACTGAATTGGAGATTTCTCCACCGACTTTGGAATGGGGCCCCACGGTAATATCTCCACGCATTTTAGCACCCATATTCACCGTGGATCCCTCACATAATGCAAATGGCCCTCTGATCAGCGCTCCTTCTTGGATCTCGGTATTTTTCCCGATATAAATAGGCCCGTTTTCGGCATTGAGTACTGCTGACTTGATTACCGCTCCTTTTTCGATAAAAATATCCTGTCCGTAGGTGTGCGTGAAAGGGTCAGTGAGAGGTTGGCTTTTTCGACCTTCGGTGATCAAATGAAAATCCCGGGTAATTTCTTTTCCATTAAAACTAAAAATATCCCAAGGATGCTGAATCATCAGAGGTGCTTCAGGCAGTTGGATTTGTTGCTTTTCGGCAGCTGAAGCAAGGTTTTTTTCCGTTTCCCCGATATAAGTCGCGATCAGCGTTTTTCCAAAGTAAAGCGACTGGTTTTTTTCCAGTCTGCAGAGGAAAGCCACTATCTCAGCAGTCGGAATCAGCGCTCCATTAACTGCAAGCGCGTCACCGAGATTGCGGGGAAACTTCTCTTGCAAATAATCTTGAGTGAGAAAAGAAACCTGGCTTTTGCTGATAAGCTCCCATTTTTCGGCGATCTGCAGGATTCCTACCCGAATAGCTCCAATCGGCCGAGTAAAAGTAAATGGCAATAAGGCTCCCCGAATCGAGGGATCGTCAAACAATAGTATCTGCTCCATGAGACAAAAATAAAAAAGTCTCCCGGAATCCATGCTCCGGGAGACTTTTTCGCTGAAGACTCTTTCGAATTACTTCTTGTATCTTCTGTTGAATTTCTCCACTCGACCAGCTGTATCGAGCAACATTTTCTTACCGGTGTAGAAAGGGTGAGACTCAGAGCTCACTTCTATTTTGTACACAGGGTATTGTTTGCCATCTTCCCATTCGATTGTCTCGGAAGTTTCGATGGTAGATTTGGTCATAAATTTAAACTCAGAAGATGTGTCGTAAAACACCACGTCTCTGTAGTTTGGATGAATATCAGCTTTCATATCACTAGTATTTTTGGAGTACCTTTTTCAAATGAGGCACAAAGTTATCCTTTTTCGTAAAAATCACCAAATCTTTGTCGGAAATTTCCACTTGAATGAATCAGTTTTATGCTGACACAAAGGTAATGATGTGCAGGATTTTTCATGCCACTTCAATAATTCTTTCTTAAAAAACGCAGGATCTGATCGAAAACTGTATTTTCGAGTTGAAAACTGGAAATTTTTGATGTTAATCCCCACTCAATCACATGCGAATAATTGAATCATTAGCCCTAAGGTACCTGCTATTCCTTGGAGTTTTTCTTTTGATAAATCAACATCAAATTTTTGCCCAAGGGAGTTATATCCCTTTCGAGCGGGATTATTATCACAAAATCGAGCGATATGAAATCCTCCAAGGATCAAATAATCCTTTTTTTATTACCGGATTCAAACCTTTTAGAAGGGATATTTTAGCTCAATACTTGGATAGTTTACGCCATGACCCGGTGATTCAATCGGCCTCAGACCGGTTCAACTGGGAATATTTGGCTCAGGATAATTGGGAATTTATGTCTGAAGAAACTCCCGAATCCCAAAAACCCTTTTTGAGAAAAATCTACCGGAGACCCGGAGATTTTGCCCATTATTACAGCGAGGATTTTGATATTCATCTCAGTCCGGTACTTTTTCTCAGCGGAGGAATAGAATCAGATCAGGATCGCAAGCCCGCCCAACTTAGCCGCGGAATCGTCGTCCGGGGAGCCATCGACAAAAAAGTCAGTTTTTACACCTACGTAACTACCTCGGAGGTATTTTTTCCCTCTTGGGCAAAATCCTATGCTACCCAAAACCTGGCAGTTCCCGGTGAAGGGTTTTGGAAAGAATATGAACGAGACGGCTACAGCTATTTTTCTGCCAGAGGCCATGTCAATTTTCATCTGACTAAAAGTATCCAAGCGCAAGTGGGACATGACCGAAATTTTGTCGGGGAAGGATATCGCTCTTTTCTGCTTTCGGATTTTTCCAATCCTTATATGTTTGTCAAGCTGAATACCAAAATCTGGAAGTTTCAGCTCACGAATTTATGGTCCCAAATGACCGCGGATGTTTTTTATAACAGAAGAAGACCCACTGATGGACGATATCCGCAAAAGTTTTTCTCCATGCATCGACTGAGTTTCAATGTAGGGGAAAAGCTTAATCTTGGTTTTTTTGAATCGGTGATGACCGATCAGATTAACTTCAACTACTTCAATCCCGTGGTCTTTTTCCGCTGGGCTGAGCAGCAAATCGGCACACCGGACAAGGTTATGCTGGGGATGGATGCCAAATGGAATCTTAGACCCGGAATGCAGCTTTACGGGCAATTTGCCTTGGATGAATTTGTTTTTGGTGAATTCTTTGGGATTGACGGCAAGGGATCAAAACGAAATAAATACGGGGTACAAGCCGGTTACAAATACATCAACGCCTTTGAAGTTTCTAATTTGGACCTTCAGCTCGAATTCAATACCGCCCGACCCTATACTTTTCAGGAAAAAATCGACTATCAATCCTACTCCAACTGGCGGACTCCCCTCACCCACCCACTGGGCGCAAACTTCCGAGAATTTCTCGGAATCCTACGCTATCAACCACTTCCGCGATTAAATATAACGGCGTTGGGGATGTTTCAATTCTTCGGTTCCGATCCAGATCCAGAAACGAACTGGGGAGGAAATGTGCTCAAAAATCGTCTCGATGGAAGTCCCACTGGATTATTTGGCAATGTCATCGGACAGGGGATTAAAAATAAGGTGTTTCAGTCGAATCTGACTGCGAGCTACATGCTGAAGCATAATTTCTTTATTGACGCATCGCACACTTTCCGCCATCAGCGGATCGAGGGATCTGACCACCGCCGATCTCAATTGATTCAGTTGGGTATCCGGTGGAACTTTATCCGACCCGAATTCAATTTCTAGTCCAACAGCTATTTTGCGTAACTTGCGGCCTCATTTGATGAATCGATTTTCATGAAGACTTACCTGCGGATTCTTTCCTATGCCAGACCTTATGGAAAGTTTGTGCCCACCTATATTATTTACACGCTATTTTCCATCATTTTTGGACTGATCAATTTCACGCTACTCAAGCCGCTTTTTGATGTCATTTTTGAACAGGTGGACCCAAAGACCTTGGACCAGTATCGAGAGCTACCGGAGTTTAGCCTTACAATAGACTACTTTACAGGCTTGTTCAACCATCATTTTCTGGAGGTTTCGGGAGAATATGGCAAGGTCGGCACCTTGGTTTTTGTCTGTATGATCATCGTGGTTTCGGTCTTTCTTTCCAACCTGTTCACTTACCTCTCAGGAGTAGTATTGGCCAAAGTCCGCGCAGTGGTCATCAAGCGGATGCGGATGGATATTTTTGGAAAAGTGAGCGGGCTACACATAGGTTATTTTTCCGATGAGCGCAAAGGCGATCTCATGTCCAAAATGACCAATGACGTACAAGAGGTCGAAAACACCATCGTTCAATCACTCCGGGTAGTTTTTCGCGAGCCAGCAACAATCATTCTTTATTTTGCAGTTTTATTTTTTATGTCGGTCAAACTGACGCTTTTTACCATTTTGATCATACCCATTTCCGGAGCGATCATCGGTGGTATCACGCGGAGATTAAAAAAACGAGCCGTCCAAAGTCAGCAATCCTTGGGTAGAATTGTGAATATTCTGGACGAGACGCTAGGTGGAATGCGGGTCATAAAAGCCTTCAATGCGGAGCGCTTTATGTTTGGCAAATTTGATCAGGAAACCGACCACTATGCAGATGTCAATGTCAATATGGCCCGGAAAAATGAATTGGCCTCCCCGATTTCCCAATTTTTGGGAGTGACGGTGGTTGCGGGAATTTTGGTTTACGGGGGCAGTTTGGTTTTAAGTGGAAACTCGGATTTGAGTGCTTCGGATTTCATCACCTACATCATCATTTTCACCCAAGTGCTAAATCCAGCCAAAGAAATCTCACGTGCCGTTTCCAGCATTCAGCGGGGCATTGCTTCGGCGGAGCGGATTTTTGAAGTTGTGGATACTGATTCAAAAATCAAAAATCCGTCTCACCCTATTTCCATAGCTCAATTCGAGAGCGGAATCAACTTTGAGCAAGTTAACTTCGCCTATGAGGAACAGCTGATTCTAAAAGACATCAATTTTACGCTAGAAAAAGGGAAAACCATCGCATTGGTTGGTCCTTCAGGGGGCGGAAAGTCCACTTTGGCGGATTTGGTGCCGCGCTTTTATGACCCAACAAAAGGGAAGATAACGCTTGATGGAAATGATCTCCGAGACCTGAAGCTCGAAGAACTCCGAAAACTGATGGGAATCGTCACACAGGAATCCATTCTGTTCAATGACACCGTATTTAACAACATCGCATTTGGAATCGAAGGAGCGACCGAAGACCTAGTTATCGAGGCTGCCAAAATCGCCAATGCGCATGAGTTTATCATCAAGATGGACGATGGCTATCAATCGTCGATTGGTGAGCGGGGCACAAAGCTCTCGGGAGGACAGCGACAGCGTTTGAGTATTGCACGTGCGGTTTTAAAAAATCCACCGATTCTCATTCTCGACGAAGCCACTTCAGCTTTGGATTCAGAGTCCGAAAGATTGGTACAGGAGGCCTTGACTCATTTGATGAAAAACCGGACTACCCTGGTGATCGCTCATCGCCTGAGTACCATCCAACATGCAGACGAAATCCTGGTAATCGAGCGGGGACAGATCGTTCAGCGAGGAAGCCATCAGGAGCTCATGAATCAAGAAGGCCTTTATCAAAAGCTTTCGAGTATTCAGTCCGTTTAGTATATTTAGGAAAGCAAATTTTACTATTCATGAAAAAACTTCATCAAATACTTCAAATCATTCTCTTGGTTTACTTCTCACTATTTTTGGTCTTTTTTATTGCCTTTGACACGATCGGAGGAATATTCGGTATGGAAGAAGTGACCTCGGACAGTGTGGTAAAAATTATATTAGTCGGGTTTCTTTTATTTTTGGCTTCTTGGTTGGTTGGACAGGGAGTGCGGTCCTCATTGGAGAAAAAAATAAAAAAAATGGAGGCTGAGATGAACAGCCTAAAAGCAAGAATTTACGATATTGAGCATCCGGTCAGCACCGAAAAGCCCAAATCTGCTGCACCAAGTGCCGAGGATGCCGAACCCAGTAATTTGCCTCCGAGACAAAATTTCACTGATAAATAAGGAGTTAATTTTCAGAAAACTGTATATTAAGGAAACCAAAACAGGTTTCCTTTTTTCATTATGGTAGCAAAAACTTTTGGAAGTGCGGTCTCTGGCGTTGATGCCAACTTGATCACAATCGAGGTCAATGTGGGCATGGGCACCAGTTTCTTTATGGTAGGACTACCCGATTCTGCCGTAAAAGAATCTCAGCAGCGGGTAGAGTCAGCCTTAAAATACTTCGGCTTTCGCATGCCGAGACAAAAGGTGGTTATAAACCTTGCTCCGGCGGATATCCGCAAAGAAGGCTCTGCCTATGACCTACCGATAGCCATGGGTATATTGCAAGCTTCCGAGCAAGTCGAATTCCCCGAATTGGATCGTTATGTGATTATGGGTGAGCTTTCCCTTGACGGAAATCTCCGCCCGATCAAAGGGATCCTTCCCATTGCCATCGAAGCTCGCAAACAGGGATTTAAAGGTTTTATCCTTCCGCTGGTAAACGCCAAAGAGGCCTCGATTGTCAACAACCTAGATATCATAGGGGTAGAAACCCTTCAGCAGGCGGCGGATTTTTTGATGGGAGATCTGGAAATCACCCCTTTGGTGACGGATACCCGAGAAATATTCTATCATTCCCTGGATGATATCGAATTTGACTTTGCTGACGTCCAAGGTCAGGAAAACATCAAACGAGCCATGGAAATCGCCGCTGCAGGCGGTCACAATGTCATCATGATCGGACCGCCCGGTGCAGGCAAAACCATGCTGGCCAAAAGATTACCTTCGATTCTTCCACCCCTTTCTTTGCAGGAAGCATTAGAAGCGACCAAAATCCATTCCGTCGCTGGAAAGCTAGGAAACAATGCTTCGCTGCTGGCCAATCGCCCTTTTCGAAGTCCCCATCATACCATTTCGGATGTGGCTTTGGTAGGTGGAGGAGGCAATCCACAGCCGGGTGAAATTTCCCTCGCGCACAATGGGGTGCTTTTTTTGGATGAATTGCCAGAATTCAAACGAACCGTGCTCGAAGTTATGCGCCAACCCTTGGAAGAGCGGAAAGTCACCATCTCAAGAGCAAAAGTATCGGTCGATTATCCGGCCAATTTCATGTTGATTGCCAGTATGAACCCCTGTCCCTGCGGCTATTACAATCATCCCGAAAAGGAATGCGTCTGTGGGCCAGGTATCGTGCAGCGCTATCTGAATAAAGTCAGTGGGCCATTGCTTGACCGAATTGACCTGCATGTGGAAGTGACTCCGGTGAAATTTGACGAGATGACCTCTACCCGAAAAAGCGAATCCAGCAAAGCTATTCGAGAGCGAGTCATCAAAGGCCGTGAAAAACAAAAAGAGCGCTTCCAAAATAATCCTGAAGTCTATTGTAATGCCATGATGCCGTCTCATATGGTCAAGGAAGTCTGCCAAATCAACGAAGCAGGCAAAGCCCTGCTCAAAACGGCCATGGAGCGACTGGGACTTTCAGCACGGGCTTACGATCGCATACTCAAGGTTGCCCGCACCATCGCTGATATCGTAGACAGTCCGGAAATCAAAGTGGAGCATCTCGCTGAGGCAATTCAATATCGGAGTTTGGATCGAGAAGGCTGGGCGGGGTGAGATGCTTTTTATATTGTTTTGTGAAATATGACTTCTTTAGAAAGAAAAGAAATAGAAAATAGAATTCATACCGTCCGAGGACTACAGGTGATGCTCGATAGTGATTTGGCGGAGCTTTATGGCACGGAGACCAAGTTTATCAATCGGGCGGTAAAAAGAAATCAACAGAGATTTCCACCAGCATTTACTTTTCAATTATCAATAAAAGAGTGGGAAAACTTGAGGTTCCAGATTGGAACTTCAAATTCACATGGTGGTAGAAGAACCGTTCCATTTGTCTTTACAGAACAGGGAATTGCGATGCTATCTGCTGTTTTACAAACCGAAACGGCAATTCAAGTAAGTATAAAAATTATTCAAGCCTTTGTAGAGATGCGGAAGTTTTTAGTTCAAAACGCCTCGCTTTTTCAACGATTGGATCAACTTGAAATCAGGCAACTAGAAAACGATAAAAAGTTTGACCGATTATTCAAAGCCTTGGAAAAGGGGCAATTAAAAGCAGAAAAAGGAATATTTTTCGAGGGGCAGGTTTTTGATGCTTATGTTTTTGTTTCTGAATTGATTAAAAAAGCCAAAAGGGAAATCATACTGATTGACAATTATGTAAATGAATCCGTACTCACGTTATTTAGCAAACGTAATCATAATGTCAAAGCCACAATTTTTACAAAAAATAGTACCCAAGGATTTCTTTTGGATTTAGAAAAGTACAATTCGCAGTATCCAAAAATCGAAGTCTCGAACTTTTCCAAAAGCCATGATCGGTTTTTAATCCTTGATAAATCGGAACTTTACCATTTTGGAGCATCACTTAAAGATCTGGGAAAGAAATGGTTTGCATTTTCAAGAATGGATGATTTTGTAGAAGTACTTTTAAATGAAGTAAATAGCAATTTATGAGAAGAAAGAAAAGTCAAGCTGAGTTTGTCCAATGGTTCGGCCCCTTATTAGATGCTTTACGGGAATTAGGGTACTCAGGAAAACCCAGAGAAGTATCAGAAAAAATTGCCCAAAATCTCAATTTAGATAATGATTTTTTGGATGAAACACTTAAGTCTGGTGGAAATAGATTTCACAATCAAGTGGCATGGGCCAGGCAATACCTTATTTGGGAAGGATTATTGAATTCTTCTGAAAGAGGAACATGGAAACTAACCGAAAAGGGAAAAAATACTCACTTAACTCCAGATGAGTCTCGAGAAATATTTTTGAAATGGGTCGAGATCAATCAAAAAATAAGAAAAGAAAAATCAAAAAAAGAAATTATTGAAGACCAAGAGGAAGAAGAACCTGAGACAGTGGAAGTAACTGCTGAAAACAACCTACTTTCCGTTCTGAAATCTCTTTCTCCTTCAGGTTTTGAAAATGTTTGTAAAGAGTTACTGAGAGAACATGGCTTTGAGAATGTGGAAGTCACCGGAAAGTCTCATGATGGAGGAATAGATGGTTTTGGGATTTTAGAATAAAATCCCTTTGTCAGTTTTAAAGTGATTTTTCAATGTAAGAGATATGAAGGTTCTGTCTCTAGAGCACAAGTAGGAGATTTCCGAAATGCAATGCTAGGCCGTGCTGAAAAAGGGATCATTCTCACTACAGGAACGTTTTCCAGAGATGCCGAAAAAGAGGCATCCCGGGACGGAGCACCTCCCATTGAATTGGTGGACGGAAAAAAGCTTATCCAAATGTTTGAAATGGTGAAGTTGGGGCTTAAGCCAAAAACAGTCTATGATGTTGACTTAAACTATTTTCAGAAATTCAAAGAATAATTGACCTATTCTCATGCCCCAGCAAAACCAATTTTTCTCCAAAGAATTTATGCTCACCTTGTATCGAGAGCTATGGGAAGCGGATACCAAAACCAAAATCCAATTTACGCTTAACTACATCGAGACCGTCAAAGAAAATTATCCGCTAGAACTAGTAGAGTACATGACTCAAACCCAGCTAGCTAATATCTATTTCGATCAGCAGGAATACGAAAAGGCTCTTCCCCTTTTAAAAGAAATCAATGAAAAGGAGACCCCGGAGAAAACTGCGGGGAAACACCTCTACACCTCCTTACTCATTCGGACGCACCGATTCCTAAAAAATTACAAGGAGGCACTTTCGGTTTTTGAAGGAGCAATGGAGCAACAAAACCAAAATCCAAAAGCTTTTAAAATCTTGGACCTTTTGGAAGATTATGTTAATCTCTGCGAGGATGCAGTTTGGCCTTTTGACCCAATTTACGAACCCCATATCCATCAGGTGATTCAGGACTTGGGATTTCCAGAAAAGAACCTCTCCACCATCGAATTGGTGAGGTTTCTCGAGCAGTTAAATAAAACTTGGAATATTCGTCTCGGAACTATTCAGGTCAAAGAAGATATTTCTCAAGAAGAACGGAATAAACTATTCCAGGAATATATCCAAGAATGTCCCATCCAATGGTATCGAGACTATGCTTCTCGATGCATTTCTCCTAAAATCAATCCCCAAAACTAATTCCCATGCCTTTTGCAGCCTGCACCAAAGTACCTTTCGGGTCCACATAATTATAGGCTGAAATAGCCTTTTTGATCGGGACTGAGGTGTATTCATTGTTGAGCAAAACGACCAATTCCCCAAATTTTCCTTCCAAAACCAGTTCAAAAGCTTTCACTCCAAAAACCGAAGCAATCACCCGATCAAAAGCAATCGGCGTTCCTCCACGTTGAGTATGTCCCAAAACAGTTTCTCGAATATCCGCATCCAGGCCAGCAGCTTTTAATTGCTCGCTTAGGGTATATGCAACCCCACCTAGCCGAACGGC
Organism: Algoriphagus hitonicola; assembly: GCF_900113375.1. Classification (GTDB taxonomy): domain Bacteria; phylum Bacteroidota; class Bacteroidia; order Cytophagales; family Cyclobacteriaceae; genus Algoriphagus; species Algoriphagus hitonicola. The sequence goes on from NZ_FOPC01000009.1 coordinate 115,013, forward strand.
AATTCTTCCTTCCTCACCTTTGCTTGAGGTCACCGATCCCTCCTTGGCATGTGCACCTTCGGCAATGACAATATTCACAAATCCACGTCCATTGGCATAGCGGGATTCAATTCGCTTGACGACTTTCTGCAGATCATAGGGGACCTCAGGAATCAGACAGATTTCTGCCCCACCCGCAATGGCAGTGTATAGGGCGATCCAACCGGCATTTCTTCCCATTACTTCCATAATCATCACCCGATGATGACTGGCGGCGGTAGTCACTAAGCGATCAAAAGAGTCGGTTGCAATCTGAACTGCGGTCTGAAATCCAAAGGTGAAATCCGTCGAGGACAGGTCATTATCAATGGTTTTGGGCACACCGACTACAGGCATCCCGGCATCGTGCATTGCCTGAGAAATCTCCTGCGAACCGTCTCCTCCGATATTGATCACTGCATCGAACCCTTTTCGCTTAAGATCAGCTACCAACTCGGGAATTTTATTGATGATTTTCACGGAGCCATCCGCCTGCTTTTCCGAAAAACGAAGTGGATTTCCTTTATTTGTGGTTCCCAGCATCGTCCCTCCGATTACATGGATTCCAGCGGTATTTTGCTCGTCCAATTTGATGATTCGGGGAGGATTTTCCATCACTCCGTTAAACGCTTCAAAACTCCCCCAAACCTCCCATTCACCTGATTGAGCAGCTCGCTTAGTTATTCCTCTGATCACGGCATTGAGGCCGGGACAATCCCCACCTCCGGTAGAAACCAACAATTTTTTCATAACTTTTAAGAAAATACCAGGTAGCAACTATGAAATTTCACGATTGAACCTGCTGATTAGACAATTTTAAACAGATTTTAAGTAATGGAGTTATCCATCAAAGCATTTAACCTATGAAAAAATTCACCTTTCTCCTAGTATTTATCTCCTATATGAGCTTCGGACAGGACCAGATTCCTGCCGAAAATGGAGCAATAAAGATCAATCCCATACTTCACGGTTCCTTGGTGATTGATTATCAAGATCTCACCATTTATGTAGATCCTTACGGTGGCGCTGAGCTATTTTCCGGACAAAACCCAGCCGACTTGGTTTTGATCACCGATATTCACGGCGATCATCACAATCAGGAAACGCTCGATGGCTTGGATTTAAGCAAGACTACTGTTATCGCTCCTTCGGCTGTGGCCGAAAAACTTCCAAAAGACAAATACGCAGCAATCGTTATCATCGGAAATGGTGAGCAAAAAGCAATTTCAGGAGCGGATATCCGTGCCATTCCCATGTACAACCTTCCCGAGACAGCCGACAGTCGGCATCCCAAAGGCAGAGGAAATGGTTATATAGTTACGCTGGGAGGAAAGCAAATCTACCTTTCTGGTGACACTGAAGACATTCCCGAAATGAGAGCGCTCACAGGAATAGACGTGGCTTTTGTCTGCATGAATCTGCCCTATACCATGGATGTCAATCAAGCAGCCAGTGCAGTTTCAGAATTTAAGCCTGCCATCGTTTATCCTTATCATTTCCGCGGTGGAGATGGATTGGCCGATGTGGATCAATTCAAAACCTTGGTCAACAAATCCGCTCCAAATGTGGAAGTCAGGTTGAAAAACTGGTATCCGGAGAATTAAAATTTTATCAAAACTACCATTGAAGCAGCTCCAAAGGCTGCTTTTTTCTTTTGAGGAGAAATTCAGAAAAAAGTCCTGTTTCACTTTTGTGCTTAGAGTCACAGAGAAAAATTGGTAGAATTAAATACTTTTACTAATTAAAGTCCCAACCATGAAAAACCTGCTTTTTGCCTTTTCTATTCTGTTTACTCTAGGAAGTTGCTCCAGCGGAGAAACCCAAAAAGATAATTTGAATGAAAACTCCGTGGCAAAAGTCATTTCCTTAAACTCAATCGATTTTCAATCCAAGTTTCAGACTGGTGAAGGTATTCTCTTAGATGTCCGCACACCCGCCGAGATCAACCAAGGACTTCTTTCTAAAAACGCCAAAATCATAGACATCTATGCCAATGACTTTTCGAAGCGCGTATTGGAACTACCCAAAGATCAGAAAATTTACATTTATTGTAGCGCGGGGATTAGGAGTGAGCAAGCCGCCAATTTTTTGATTCAAAATGGCTATACCCAAGTTTTTCACCTGAAAGGAGGACTTGGGGATTGGACTCGAAACGGGCTTCCGCTGGAGCGTCTTTAAATCTTCGAAAAGGCCTGGTCCAAATCCTCAAGTAAATCATCACTATGTTCCAATCCTACCGAAACTCGGATAAGGTTTGGAGGTATCAGGGTATCGGGGCCTTCAACGGCTGCTCTTCGCTCGATGATACTTTCTACACCTCCTAAGCTCGTAGCATTCACAAAAAGATAAAGCGCTTTAATGAGTCGATCGGCAGCATCTGCCCCACCTTTGACCTCAAAAGAAACCACGCCGCCAAATCCTGTCATCTGACTTGCCGCCTCATCATGCCCGGGGTGATTTTTTAGTCCCGGATAGTGTACTTTATCTACTTTGGGATGAGCCAACAAGTATTCTGCTAAAATCATGGAATTTTGGGCATGTCCACGCATGCGATAAGCGAGCGTTCGGATACTTCGACTAAGCCAATAACAATCTGATGCCGCAGGTACCGCCCCTCCTACTCGCTGCACGGTTCTGATTTTTGCCCAAAACTCATTGTCTTCTTTTCCCACCAGGATTCCTCCTAAAATATCACTATGGCCCCCAAAATATTTGGTACTGCTGTGCATCACGATATCCGCACTTAGTGCCAGTGGATTCTGAAATACAGGCGTGGCGAAGGTATTGTCACATGCTAGGACGGCCTGTTGACTTTTAGCGATTTCAGCGATTTTCCGGATATCAGTGATTTTCAGTAAAGGATTGGATGGAGTCTCCACCCAAAACAGTCGCGTATTCGGTTGAATTGCTTTTTTCACTTCCTCCAGATCCGCCATATTCACAAAACTCACTTCATGAATCCCTTTAAAAAGTACGCTCATGGAGTTGTGGAGACCATGGTACATATCGTCAGGTGCAATAATATGAGAACCGGGCTCCAAAGCTTGAAAAACGGCCGTGCCCGCAGCATTACCTGATGAAAAAGCCGCAGCAACTTTTCCCCCTTCCAAGGAAGCAACCAGTTCTTCCAGTGCCAGTCGATTGGGATTTCCGGCTCGGGTATAGAGCATTCCGGCTTCATTTTCATGCTCAAAAGTGGTACTCAACGTGATCGGCTGAACAACCGGCCGGTTGGTATCGGTGATATGGTTGCCTTTATGGATGGATCGGGTTTCAAATTTCATAGCTTGAATATTTTTTGGGAAATTAAGAAAACCTCGGACATAAGAATATGATTTGAGTCACTTGACAAAAAAAATAGCTGAAAATAATGTACGAAAAAAGCCCGGCGAAAACCGGGCGCTGTTCTCTTTATCTGATCCGATCCACCGAACGAACCAAAGCTTCATCTTTTTTGATAAATCGATTAGCCAGCATATTACAAACCATGGCCCCTAAAATCACCCAAAATCCGAAATGGTAAGTTCCTCCGCTTGTGGCCTCAATTTCAGAATTGATTCCATTGGTAGTGAGAAAAACCGCCACGATCAACACCACCATCACCAAACTGTTGATCATATTGAATAGTAATTGCTTAGCTCTGCTTTTGTATTGAAAAATAGAAATTAAGGCCAAAAATCCAGCAAATGCCGCCAAAGCAGAAAGATACCATTTGGAGGAAGATTGGATTACTTCTCTATTGGCATCCAAATTAGTCAGCATAAAGGCAGTCAATTCCCAAGAACTCCCAGTTCCATCCCCTGTTTCAGACTGACTCCAAAGCGAGGTACCAATAGTAATCCCCATGGCTACGACTATAAGAAAAAGGAAGATGGTTTGAACCCGTTGAATCATGATTTTTATTTTTTTGCAAAGAAAAGTCCAATTCCCCGCTTTCACAAGAAAAGGCTAAATCAGAATCAGAGAGGAAGTGTATCTTTGTGGCCGATGAATACATCCAAAAGATATTTTCTGGAGTTGAGTTATCATGGGGCTGATTTTCACGGTTGGCAATCCCAAAAAAATGCCCATTCGGTACAAAAAGAAATCGAATCGGCTCTTTCAACCTATTTTCGCAAACCCATCTCCATAATGGGAAGTGGCCGCACGGATACTGGCGTACATGCGGCCATGCAAGTTTGTCACTTTGATTTTGAAGGGACTGTTGATTTGGAACGGACCGTCAAAGCACTTAATGGAATCCTCCCTAAAAGCATCGCCATTCATACTATTCGCCCAGTCAATCCTGATGCGCACGCAAGATTTGATGCGGTAGAACGATCATACTTCTATCGGGTGATTTTCCGAAAAAATCCTTTTTTGGATCAATTTGCCTGGGTTTGTTTTCATTCCCCTGAGCTGGATAAAATGAACCAGGCAGCCCGGTATCTCTTGGATCATGAGGATTTTGAATGCTTTAGCAAAATTCACACAGAAGTAAAACACTTCAGATGCCAAATTAAGTCTGCCCATTGGGAACAAAAAGAGGGGGAATTGTTATTCCATATAACCGCTAATCGTTTTTTACGTGGAATGGTACGGGCAATTGTAGGAACTTTGATGGAAATTGGCTTGGGCAAACGCCATCCGGATGAAATGAATCTAATCATCAAATCCCGTGAGCGATCCAAAGCAGGTAAAGCAGCACCAGCTAAAGGACTGTTTCTCAGTAAAATCATCTATCCTAACGAAATCTATTTAGACTAGCATACCTTGAGCTTAGAAAAAGAGAAAGAATCATCTGGAGAAATCGTCGACACCCGTGTCCTGCGACAGCTCTATCGCTATGCGCAGCCTTATAAGGGGAAATTTTATTTATTGATATTCCTGACCATTGCTTTAGCTCTACTGGCACCGACACGCCCTTATTTTATCCAAGTGGCGATTGATGATTATGTGGCGATTGGGGACAGTCAGGGGTTGATTCGAATGATTTACATTTTGGTGGGACTCATGATTCTACAAGCTGGAGTTCAGTGGGCCCACACCTTTTATTCAGGCTGGATCGGACAGGTGATTATTCGGGATATTCGAATCAAACTATTCAAACATCTTTTAAAACTCAAGCTGAAGTTTTTTGACAATACGCCCATCGGAAGACTGGTCACGAGAAATATTTCAGATATTGAGACATTGGCTGATGTATTCAGTGAAGGGTTGGCGGCAATCATCGGAGATTTACTTCAATTGGTGACCATTTTGGCCGTAATGTTCTATATCGATTGGAAGCTGACTTTGGTCAGTTTGTGTACCCTTCCGTTGATGATTATTTCGACATACATTTTCAAGGAAAAAATAAAGGTCACTTTTAATGATGTTCGAAACGCGGTCTCCAACCTCAATTCCTTTCTCCAAGAGCATATCACAGGAATGAATATCGTCCAGATATTTAATCGGGAAGAACGGGAATTTGAAAAATTCAAAGAAATCAATCGGGAGCACCGAAGAGCTCACATCCGTTCGGTTCTTTATTATTCCATTTATTTTCCTGTAGCGGAAATCATCCAAGCGATTGGAATCGGTCTGGTCGTTTGGTACGGAGCAGTTGGCGTATTGGGGATGGAACTCCAAATCGGTGTTTTGATCTCCTTCATCATGTATTTGCAGCTATTTTTTAGACCGATCCGTATGATCGCCGATCGATTTAATACGCTTCAGATGGGAGTGGTGAGTTCGTCTCGTATTTTCAAACTTTTGGACAGCAAAGAACACATCGCCAATGAAGGGACTTTTAAGCCTGAAAAAGTCCAAGGAAATTTATCATTTCGAAATCTCTGGTTTGCTTATGTTGACGAGGACTTTGTCCTGAAAAACATCAATTTTGAAGTTAAAAGAGGACAAACCATCGCTTTGGTCGGTGCCACAGGAGCTGGTAAATCTTCCATTATTAATCTCCTTTCCCGATTCTATGAGATTGATAAGGGCGCCATCGAAATCGACGGTACTGATATTCGGGAGTTTGAATTGGATACCTTGAGAAAGCATATCGGAGTGGTCCTCCAGGATGTGTTTTTATTCTCCAATACCATTTATTACAATATCACTTTGGGAAATCCAGACATCAGTCGCGAGCAAGTCATGGAAGCTGCAGATATGGTCGGGGCACGAAAATTCATCGAGCGCCTTCCCGGAGGCCTGGATTATAATGTCATGGAGCGTGGATCTACGCTTTCAGTAGGTCAGCGACAATTAATTTCTTTTGTTCGGGCGATGGTTTACAATCCTGAGATTATTATTCTTGACGAGGCTACCTCCTCAGTGGACACCGAAACGGAGGAACTTATTCAAGAGTCGATTGAGAAGATGATGAAGGGCCGAACGTCCATCGTGATCGCGCATCGCCTTTCCACCATCCAAAAAGCAGATCAGATCATTGTATTGCACAAAGGAGAAATCGTTGAGCAGGGTACCCACGAAGTTTTATTGGAAAAAGGCGGATTTTATACCCAGCTGCATCAAATGCAACTCAAGTCCATGGCAATCTAGCCTGGAATTTGCTTTCTATCCCGAGAAAAATTAAACCAACCATACCGTGAAAAATCTATTATTGGCAATTTTTGCTCTTTTACCTTTTATCAGTTTAGCTCAAGAGCGCGGAGCAGGCGTACGAATCGGAGAACCATTTACCTTGACCTACAAGGATTTTATCGATGATTACTTTTCTTATGAAGTGATGATCGGAAGTGGAGGAATCAATGGTGACGGGTATTTTCAGCGGGATTTTGACAGTAATCCGCCCTCATCAAATGCTTTTTATGTGGGGCATACTGCTAGAAAAGGCGTTTCGTTTCATGCCAGAATGGCCTATCATGAGGACATCACCGATATGTTTGAGATTGAGCAAGGCTATCTTTTGGCCTATGGTGGAGTCGGTGCACAGCTACGGACTACCCGGGTAAATTATACTTACACCGAAGGCCAGGTGGGAGGTGGTATTGAACCCATGCGTGAAGAACGAACAAATGCTGATTTTGGTCCTGAGGCTTTTGTCGGTTCAGAATACTATTTTGATGAACTTCCAATTGCCGTTTTTGTAGAAATTGGTATGTTTTTAGAACTTCTAGACCGGGTTGGACACATCAAGGGTCAAGGAGGAATTGGTGTCAGATACCTTTTCTAACCTACCGATGAATCGAAGACTTCTTATCATTTCCCTAATCCTCATATTCGTAGTAGGAATGGGGTTTTGGCTTTTTGACCAAATGGGAGGTAATAATCCCATTGAAATTTCTTTAGTCGAAAAAAGACCGGAGCCTTTATCAGGGATTTATTTTGTCGGCGTGCCGGGAGACGAGCGTTTAGCGAAAGCTTTTGAAACGATAGAAGCCCAAAAAAGCCTTCATCCTGGGACTGCTTTACATACGATTTATGAAATCGAACCTGCGGGCAAGTTGGATACCATGCGGGTATTTATAGGAATTAACGCCCTGATTTCTGCGGATTTGATGGAATATAGACAGTTTGAGTCCTCCCGATTTTTGCTCGCTAAGGTCAACGGAAGTAAATGGGTCATGCCAGGCCCCAATACGGTCAAAGAAAAAATCATAAGTTTTGCAGATTCGGCAAACCTCAAATTATCAGAAATTTACATTGATAAAATCATTTCTGAGCGGGAAGTTCATGTCATTGCGCTGATCAAGGACTAATGCTGTTTTACATTTTTTAACCAACCCTTGGCATTCTTTTAGCGTGGAAGAATTTATTACTTCTTTAAACCCTAAATATATGAAACGACTCAGCGCAGTTTTTGGCTTCTTGGCCTTAGTCCTATTTCAGGCTTGTGAAGGCCCTCCCGGTCCACAAGGCCCTCCCGGATTTGACGGGCAAGACGGACAGGATGGGGTGAATATCGTTGCTACGACATTTCAAGTAAACTTTGATTTTACTCAAGAGGAAAATTACGAGGCCATATTTGACTGGCCAGAACCCATCTTCGAAAGCGATGCGGTCCAGGCTTACATCCTTTGGGAAACTGATGGAAATGACACAGAAATCTGGAGAGCACTTCCGCAAACTGTTTTCTTTGAGGAAGGACCACTAGTCTATAATTATGATTTCACGGTTTTTGATGTCAGACTTTTTTTAGACGGTGCGATAGATCCAACATTACTTGGACCTGAATGGACAGACAATCAGGTTTTTCGAATCGTTGTAATCCCTTCTGATTTCCCAGATGCTCGAATCGATTTGACTAATTACGAAGCCGTGACCAAGTATTTGGGAATCACCGAAGAAGACTTCAAAAACAATACCTTGCTTCCCAAGAAAAAATAATCGCTAAACCAACTTAACTATCAACAGGATTGACGCTTTGCGACGATCCTGTTTTTTTAATTGCTCTCCTTTTCACCTCCAAATATTATTTGCTTCCTATCTTTGCAGCATGCAACTCCAAAACGATCTGCTGCTTCGTGCAGCCAAAGGTGAAAAAGTAGAGCGCACGCCAGTTTGGCTGATGCGGCAAGCCGGACGTATCCTTCCTGAATACCGTGCAGTAAGAGAATCAGTTTCGGGTTTTATAGAGCTCGCACAAACTCCAGAACTGGCTGCTGAGGTTACTATTCAGCCGGTAGATTTACTCGGAGTAGATGCAGCGATCATTTTTTCGGATATTCTGGTGATTCCTGAGGCGATGGGGTTGCCTTATGAAATGGTTGAAAAACGTGGACCTTGGTTTCCCCAGACTGTTCAATCGGAATCAGACCTTAAAAAATTACGGATCGCTGATGGAGCCAACGACCTTTCCTATGTGATCAAAGCGATCGAAATCACCAAAAAAGAATTGGCCGGGCGAGTTCCGTTGATCGGATTTGCGGGAGCGCCATGGACCATTTTTGCCTATATGATCGAAGGAAGCGGAAGTAAGACTTTTTCCAAAGCTCGTGCAATGCTCTACACCCAACCCGATTTTTCGCATCGCTTGTTGCAGATGATCACCGATTCCACCATCAATTACCTGAAAGCTCAAATCCAAGCCGGAGCGGATTTGGTCCAGATTTTTGACAGCTGGGCTGGAATTTTGGGTCCAAAGCAATACCATGAATTTTCATTGAAATACATCGCTCAAATCTGTGATGCCATCGATGAGGTCCCTAAAACTGTTTTTGCAAAAGGAGCATTTTTTGCGCGGGAGGAAATGGCAAAATTAACCTGTGAAACCATCGGTCTGGACTGGAATATGGGAATCGCCGAATCCCGAAAATTAATTGGGACAGAGAAAACGCTTCAAGGAAATCTCGATCCTGCGGCGCTTTATGGCAATCCGGATCAAGTCAGAAAAGCTACCCAGGAAATGATGGAACAATTCAAAGGCTCACGGCACATTGCTAATCTGGGCCATGGTGTCTATCCCGACATTGATCCTGAGATGGTCAAAATCTTTATCCAAACGGTCAAAGAGTTTTAAATTCGGACCACCGAAAAACCCGAACTTGGTTTGAAAAACTTATCGGTTTTGATCCTATCCAATAAGTTGGATCTTATCCCCGACTTTGATTTCTCCGGCTTCCAAAGCCACGGCATTTTGCCCGAAAAGCACTTTGTTATTATTGGTTCTGTAGGTCGCCAAAGTTCTCAAGGGCTCTTTGCCTAATTCTGCCGTTTGCTGATCCACTGTGGTCATCACGCATCGTGCGCAGGGCTTTACGACTTGGAAGTTCAAGTTTCCGATTTTCAATTTCCGCATAGAATCCTCCAGGTAAGGGGTCCCTCCCGAAAAGACAATATTGGGGCGAAAACGATCCATTTTTACGGGGATATCCAGTCTCGAATTAAGATCATCCAAAGACGACTGACCGATGACCAAGTAAGGCATCCCATCTGCAAAACTGACAGTTTCGCCATTTACTGCATATTTTGGACTCACAGGACGATGTGATTGTTCAGTCATTTTGACTAGGATTACATCGAAACCCAAGCTATCGGAAAACCATCGATCATAGTCCGAGCCGACTTTTTTCGCCTCCATCTGATCATCCCAAACGGTCACCAAGATCGACTCCTCTGTACATTCATCAAAAGGAATAAAAATTTGACTTTTCGGATCATTCTTTTGAAATACAGAAAGTCCATCTGCCTTGATTTCTACCTGAAGCAAAGCCATCTTGTGAATTTTGCGTTGGGATACAAACATCCTATCAGGAGTGACCAACATCCATCTCCGATCATAGCGAAAGCCTCTTTCTCTGACTTCCGCGGATTCCACTCGGATCCCTCCGAGCGATTTGATCGGATAAATAAAAATATCTTGTACCTCTAATTTTTCACTCATTTCATTTCTATTATCAAGTGTTGATCATTCGTTTTTCTGGCTTACCTGAATTACCCAGAGCCCACCTCGGAGAAAAACCAAATTCGGCTTAATATAAAGTATCTTACATTATGGCTTTGCTGAAAAGCAAAGAAAAATACAGTGGATTTGGGACTACCAAAAACAAAACGAGCCAAAAAGCCCGGAATTTTCTTCCAAATAGAAAATCAATCCAATCAGAAGTCCTACAGCGAGCCATCGAAGTCGCTCGGCTATTTTGTGAGTAAAATTCATCTTCATCTTAGTTTAGAGATGATGTATTCCGGTCAAAAGTTGCATGATCAATCGCTCAATTAAAAAAACTGCCAATTTCACAATTACCGATTAATTCTTCGTGCCAAAAACAGCGGGATCAACTCAAAAACTGCCAACGATTCTGACAATCTGACACGAAAATTCGGCAATTAAGGGATGGCACAAGCATTGAAGAAAGGGAAGCATATCGAATTAGCAACTAAATAAAAATTATAATTATGGGAAAAATTATAGGCATTGACTTGGGTACTACCAACTCCTGCGTAGCAGTCATGGAGGGAAATGAGCCTGTAGTCATCCAAAACAGTGAAGGCAGAAGAACCACACCGTCAATTGTGGCATTTCTGGACAATGGAAATGGAGAGCGAAAGGTAGGTGACCCAGCGAAACGTCAGGCCATTACCAATCCAGCCAATACCATTTCTTCAGTAAAACGATTTATGGGAAAGAAATTCTCTGAAGTTTCTGATGAGAAAAAGCATGCTTCCTATAAAGTAGAGCAAGGACCAAATGACACAGTAGCCATCAAAATTGGTGACCGCTCTTATACTCCTCAGGAGCTCTCGGCGATGATCCTTCAAAAAATGAAGAGTACCGCTGAAGATTTCTTGGGACAAGAAGTGACTGAAGCCGTCATCACCGTTCCGGCATATTTCAACGATTCCGAGCGTCAGGCGACCAAAGAAGCCGGACAAATCGCAGGTCTTGAGGTAAAACGTATCATCAATGAGCCTACCGCCGCCGCTTTGGCGTACGGTATGGACAAGAAAAACAGAGATATGAAAATCGCTGTGTATGACCTTGGTGGTGGTACCTTTGATATTTCTGTTCTCGAGCTCGGTGATGGTGTTTTCGAAGTAAAATCTACCAATGGTGACGTTCACTTGGGTGGGGATGACTTTGATCAGGTAATTATTGACTGGCTAGCCAGCGAATTCAAGTCTGAAGAAGACATTGATTTGAAGCAGGATCCTATGGCGCTTCAGCGTCTGAAAGAAGCTGCTGAAAAAGCAAAAATTGAGCTTTCTAGCTCTTCTTCCACAGAAATCAACCTGCCTTATATCACGGCTACTCAGACCGGACCAAAGCACTTGGTCAGAACGCTGAGCAGATCAAAATTTGAGCAGCTTTCTGAAAATCTTGTAAAAAGATCCATGGATCCATGCAAAAAAGCCTTGGCTGATGCAGGTATGGATCCTTCAGAAATAGACGAGGTGATTTTGGTGGGTGGTTCTACCAGAATACCAAAAATTCAAGAAGAAGTAGAGAAATTCTTTGGCAAGAAACCATCTAAAGGGGTAAATCCTGATGAAGTGGTCGCTATCGGCGCTGCGATCCAAGGTGGTGTATTGACTGGAGAAGTGAAGGATGTACTTCTCTTAGATGTGACTCCTTTATCCCTTGGTATCGAAACAATGGGTGGAGTTTTCACCAAATTGATCGAATCCAACACTACTATCCCTACCAAAAAATCCGAGGTATTCTCCACCGCAGCTGATAATCAGCCTGCAGTAGATATCCATGTATTACAAGGAGAGCGCTCCATGGCCAAGGATAACAGAACGATCGGAAGATTTCAGCTTTCTGATATTCCACCTGCACCACGCGGCGTACCTCAAATCGAAGTGACCTTCGACATTGATGCCAACGGTATCCTTAATGTATCTGCAAAGGACAAAGGAACCGGCAAAGAGCAAAAAATCAAGATTGAAGCTTCATCTGGACTTTCTCAAGAGGAAATCGACAGAATGAAAAAAGAAGCAGAGGCAAACGCAGCTACCGACAAAGCGGAGAAAGAAAAAATCGACAAACTCAATCAAGCTGACAGCTTGGTCTTCCAGACTGAAAAGCAACTGAAAGAATACGGAGACAAACTTTCTGAAGGAAACAAAACCGCCATCTCAGGTGCTTTGGAAACCCTCAAATCTGCACATCAAGCTCAAGACCTAGCTGGAATTGATGCCGCTATGGAGGGATTGAACAAAGCTTGGGAAGCAGCCTCTCAGGAAATCTACAACGCCACTCAAGGTGCTGGAGCGCAGCCAGGTCCAGATGCCGGAGCAAGCTCAGGCACATCAGAATCCAGTGACGGAGTATCGGATGTAGATTACGAAGAAGTCAACGAAGACAAAAAATAAAGATCTAAACCAACATGAGAGCGCCTGAGCATATCGCTCAGGATCTCTTCTTTTGAGAGCCAAGAGTCAAGATGAAAATCGAGAATCTTGGCTCTTATTTCTTAAATATCGAAAATCCACATGCAGCTCACAGCCGATAACAAACTAAAAAATCTCATTGTCGTAGGGGATCGGGTATTGATCCGATTAAAAAAACCCAACGAAAAGACCGGTTCTGGACTTTACTTGCCTCCTGGCGTACAGGAAAAAGAAAAAGTACAGCAGGGATATATCATCAAAGCCGGACCGGGTTATCCTATCCCTTCTCCTGTGGAAGAGCACGAGCCTTGGATGGAAAATGATGAAAAAGTCAGGTACGTCCCCCTTCAGGCCAAAGAAGGAGATCTAGCTATATTTCTTTTATCCGGAGCCCATGAGGTGGTTTATGAAGGAGAAAAATATTTTATCGTTTCCCAAGGAGCTATTTTAATGCTCGAAAGAGAACAAGATCTTTAAATGAAGGAGAAAAAGAATTAACCAAAAAGAGCTCGGATATTACGAGCTCTTTTATTTTTAATGCCACCAGAATTTTTTCTTTTTCAGGGCCTTGGGTTCAATATAGGAAGCTTTTGAATTTACCTTGACCTTCTTAGAATTTTCCCAAACTTTTTGATTCTTGGCTTCCAATCCTTTTGGATTGTTGATTTCGGTTCGGGTTTGGACATTCAGTGTTTTAGATTCACTAGTCCAAAATTTAGATGATTTGGCATTTACTCCTTTTTCAAACTGGGGGCTTTCAAAGGCTGTGAGTAAATTAACTTCTCTTTTTTTCTCCCAAATTTTCTGATTTTTTGCTTTCGGGCCTTTGGGCAAATCCTGCCCAAAAGAAAAACCTCCTATCATGAGAGTCGCAGCTAATAAAAGGGTCTTTTTCATATCTCTGTATAATTGGGTACACAAAAGTATACAGAAATAAGACTTTTTTGTTTCGGAAATCAGTATTTATTTTAGGTATTATCCTGTTTTTTAAAATTTTATTCTTAAATACGAAATTTTTCAAGCTAAAAACAAGGTTAAATTTTAAGCTAATTTGTAAAACAACACCCTAAACTTCACTCTTTTGGATCATTTTTAATCCCTCAACCTTTCAAAGAACCCTCTTTACTAAAAAAACCGAGGTGAAAATCACCCCGGCTTTTCTAACAATAGACCCTGTTTTTAATTAGAATGCAAAAACGGCAGCAAGTAAAACCGAAGAAAGATTTTTGGATGCTGCCAAATCTTTATTCATGAAAAACTCATTTTTCATGGTATCCAGTCTGAGTTCTGGTATGAGTGTCAGATTTTTTCCGATTTTGGCATTTCCAGACAATGTCACCGCAAATACAGATCCGTCTCCATCCTCATCGATTCCCACCACTCCATCGAGACCGTCATTAAAGACATTAAAATATTCTCCCCGCAATCCCAACCCAAATTTTTCAGATGTAGTCGTTTGCAGATATCCTGCAAAGCCATAAAAGCCATAGCCATTCCCTCCGATTTCTTGAATATCCGATCCACTGAACAATTCGCCGGATGCCGTACTATTGTAGGTGGTGTTCACTCCCACATACAAGGCCTCGGTTAGATTAAAACCAGTGGTCAAATCGATCTGAAAGGTATTCCCCCCCGAACTTTGTCCATCAACTAAGGATCCGTCGTTGACCAGCTTTCCATCCTGATCTCCATAGACTAGGTTTAGGTAGGTACTCCCCGCATCGGTAGAATACCCCAATTGAGCGCCGAGTGTATAGGTTCCGTTGAGGTTAAACTCCGTCATATCTGTCGGGTTCATCACCGATGTCATCAAGGAGAATTTATCTGACAAGGCAAAGTCAACCTTAAGTCCGGTATGGGAAAAAGGACCATAGGAAAACATATAGGAGGTAGAATAATTGAAATTACCGGTTGGTGAAATGACCTCATATCCCAGAAAGGTATTAAAATTACCCATTGTGAATGTCACCTTCTCGGAGACATTCCAATACACATATAATTGATTTAAGATTTGAGAACTACCCGCTACTCCACCCCCGTAAAGCGGAGAACCAAAAACTGCATCTTCGCCTCTTGGTCCAAAGACCAAATCTACAACAGCCCCGATTTTTTCTCCTTCGTAAGTGGCGATAATATTGGCCATCCCTAGGGAGAAACCGGGTAAATTCCCAAATGAAGTGGCTGGAGCCATGGTATTTTCCCCTTTGTTTGGGGCATTTAAGTTGGACCGAAAATAGGCATCAACTGAACCTGAAAGCATCAGGGTAGGAGTATCACTTTCTGAGGTTTCTTGAGACAATACTACATGAGTGGAGCTAATCGCTACGCATAGAATTAGTAAGAATATATTTTTCATTTTACTTTTGAATGTTGGTGAATGATAGAGTTGACCAATAGGACCCTGACCCAATCGAAAGAGAGTCGCGTTTTTTTTCTTTGGGCAGGGTTCTTTATTTTTTTTGATTATTCGTCAAAGACGATGGTATATCCTCGGATTCCATGTTCGTGAGAATCCAGTCCAGTTCGCTCATGCTCTTCTGAAACCCGGATTCCCACAGTCTTTTTCAACAGGAAGAAAATACCAAATGCCGCAGTGAAGGCAGTAGCCCCGCAGATGGCCACACCGATAAGCTGAGTAATAAAGGAGTGATCAGGATTTGTGGAGAAAATCCCAACGGCTAAGGTCCCCCAGATTCCGCAGGTGAGGTGAACCGATACAGCGCCTACGACATCATCTAGCTTCATCCGGTCCAATAAAATTGCCGAAAGCACCACCAAAATTCCTCCGATAAATCCTACCAATACCGCAGATCCTGGATTAATGACATCCGCACCTGCGGTAATCGACACCAAGCCTGCCAAAATACCATTCAGCACCATACCCAAATCCAGTCGCTTAAAGGTAAAGTAGGCCGTTAAAAATCCTCCCAACCCACCAGCACAGGCCGCAAGTGAAGTTGTCACCAATACAAAAGACACTAATCCCGGGTCTGCCGAAAGGACAGAGCCTCCATTGAACCCAAACCAGCCCAACCAAAGCAAAAAGACACCGATGACAGCAAGAGGAACACTCGCACTTGGTTTTTCGATGGTTTTTCCATTGACATATTTTCCAATTCGGGGACCGACCAAAATCACTCCAGCCAATGCTCCC
The DNA here is from genome assembly GCF_900113375.1 of Algoriphagus hitonicola. Lineage (GTDB taxonomy): Bacteria > Bacteroidota > Bacteroidia > Cytophagales > Cyclobacteriaceae > Algoriphagus > Algoriphagus hitonicola. The sequence goes on from NZ_FOPC01000009.1 coordinate 130,944, forward strand.
CATCCACCCACTGAGTGGACAAGCGTACTCCCCGCAAAATCATAGAAGCCCATTTCATTCAGAGCTCCACCTCCCCATTTCCAGCTTCCAATGATTGGATAAACTAGTCCGACAAAAAGCAGGGTAAAAAACAGATATGCTCCTAATTTGACCCGCTCGGCAATCGCACCGGAAACTATCGTGGCGGCGGTGGCTGCAAACATCGCCTGAAACAGAAAATCGGTCCAGTACGTGTAGCCTCCATTTGCATATCCGGATGTGATATCCGCAGAGCCCGGGGCAAACCAAAACATATTCCACCCTGCTGAGTCAAAACTCAACCAGCCTGGAACATCAAATCCGGGATACATTAAATAAAACCCTATGGCAGCATAGGAAATTATCCCGATAATGGGAGTCACGGTATTCTTAAACAGAATATTCACCGTGTTTTTGGCTTGACCAAAGCCGGCCTCCACTCCGGCAAAACCCAGGTGCATGATAAATACCAGCGCCGTGGACAACATCATCCAGACATTGTTTGTGGTCAGGATGTTTTGGGATATCTCCAGAGAGAGATCCATCGCGGCCATGTCATTGGCCAACAGGGTTGCAAAATTCTTCATAGGTTTGAGATTAAATTTGAACTTTTTTCAAAATTTTATTGGGTTAAAATGAAATTCAGCCCAAACGAATGTAAAGTAATTTTGTTCAATAAAAAAAATCACTTTTTCATTTATAACCATTTTTTATTGATTTTATGATTGTTTTTAATACCTATTATTGAAAATAATTCAATAAAAATGGATTTCTTGGCTGATTTTTAAACCTTCTAGTTAAAAAAATATTATTCTGTTTTCATATAGATAATTTTTTGAAATCGATTCCGAAAATGCAGAATCAGTATAAAAAATAATTATTACGGATACTAACGGAATTAAATTCTATTTTTAATATTTTTTTACAATATCATATTGTTTAGTGGATATTATCAAAAATATAAATTTTTAATCCTTGGGTATTTTTTTAACCTAAAAATCAATTTTTTACATTTTTTTGAAAAATTAGCCTCCTTTTTAAAGGCAAAAAAGAAGATCTCCCTAAAAAAATGGAGATCTCACCTACTTGGAATAACCTGAATTTTATTGGCGATGCATCTGAGCAAATTCCTTCGCGAAATAACTTAGTATGACCTTAGCTCCGGCCCGTTTTATACTGGTCAGCATTTCTACAATCGCTCGATCATTCTCCAACCACCCCTTTTCAACCGAGGCTTTCAGCATGGAGTATTCTCCCGATACATTGTAGGCTGCAATTGGCAAAGGATAATTTGTATTCAAAAGCTGAATAATATCCAAGTATGCAAGAGCAGGCTTGACCATCAAGAAATCGGCTCCTTCCATGAGGTCAAGTTCAGCTTCAATCAAAGCTTCTCGACTATTAGCCGGGTTCATCTGATAGGTTTTCTTATCCCCAAACTTCGGGGCTGAATCCAACGCATCCCTAAATGGCCCATAAAATGCGCTTGCATACTTGGCAGTGTAGGACATGATAGAAGTGTCAGTAAATCCATTTTGATCCAGTAGCTCACGAATAAATCCTACCCTCCCGTCCATCATATCAGACGGGCCCAGAATATCCACTCCTGCCTCTGCCTGCGCCAAAGCCATTTTTCCCAAAATCTCCAAAGTCTCGTCATTGAGGATTTTACCATCTTTGACCAAGCCATCGTGACCATCACTGCTGTATGGGTCCATCGCCACATCTGACATCAGGCAGATTTCTGGAAATTCCTTTTTGATCTCACGCAATCCCTTGAGGTAAAATGTCTCTGGATTGTAGCTTTCAGTAGCAGTGGTGTTTTTCAACTGCTCAGGATAAGCGGGAAATACATCGATTGCTTCAATTCCCAGCTTCATGCACTCTTCGACTTCCTTCAGTAGGGTATCAATAGAAAAACGGAATATCCCAGGCATCGAGCTCACTTCAATTTTTTTTCCTTGGCCTTCGACCAAAAACATCGGAAAAATCAGATCCTTTACAGAAACTGATGTTTCTTCTACCAAATTTCGTATTGCTTGAGATTTTCGATTTCTTCTGGGTCGTCGGTTCATGGATTTTTTGGTTTCTTTTGCCAAAGGTACAATCAAACCTCCCCTTCTTAAAATCCTTAAGAAATAATCATCAATTCCCTCTCAAAAAATCGGATTTCCGTAAATTGAGGAAAATAATTTTTCCATGAACCAAGTAAAATACATCCAAACACTTTTTGGTCAGAGAGAGACTTTTCAATGCCTAGATGTCCGGGATCTGAACACGATCCGCGCAATCCCTAATCCATTATTTAAACCTTTGGGTATTTGTACTCATTCCGAACTTCAAAAATTAAAAAGGAAGGGTTTTAGTTCCGAAATAGGAAGTGAACTGATGAAACGGGTCGAAAAACTAAGCCATTATTTCCAACCCAACACCCCAATTCTTCTTTTTGACGAGGTCCCCCAGCTTATGGCTCAGGCCATTTGGCAACATTTTCGTCCCCAACATCAAGTTTTCATTTATAAAGGAGGAATGAAAAAACTACTTCTTGAGGCGGAAACTGTGTTTTCACGCCACTATGATTTCATGGTGCTTTGCGGGCCTACTGGGGTGGGAAAAACGGACTTATTGGAAGAATTATTCAAAAAAAACCAACAAGTCCTCAATCTAGAATCTCTGGCAAATCATCAAGGTTCTACTTTCGGCAATCTAAGACAGGAGAACCAAGCCCCACAAGAAACCTTCCTGCTGAAACTAGCCGCCAAATTAGATTCCTTTGACCCAAAGCTTCCCGTCTTCACCGAGTCAGAAAAACTAAGTTTAGGGAAAAATATAATCCCTTTAGGACTTTCTGAGCAACTTGAAAAAGGAAAAATGATCCTACTTACGCTGTCAAATAAAAAAAGAGTCGAACGGCTGGTTTCCCAATACGCAGGCATAAATGACGGGGTGCTAGCTGAGGGTATAGAAACTCTAAAATTTAGAATAGGAAAGGAAAAATCAGTAGAAATTCTTTCCCATTTGAAACGGAAAAATTATGCATCCGTGGCGGAAGGGCTTTTAGCATACTTTGATCACTCCGATTCCTATCAAAAGCCGCAAAAAAAAGAGCTCTTTGCCACCCTAGAAAATGGTAACGTACAGGAGTCGGCTGACACCTTATTGTCACAAATTTATTCAAATTATTAGGGCAAAAAAAACGTCTCCCGATGGAAGACGCCACTGTGTTGACACCGAATTATTGCATTACTCTTCGTTATGCTGTTACTCAGACTTCAATTTTCCGTTTTCTTCTGCATGCCTACTCAGATTTCTAACACTCAAGGTGCATTTATCTTTACCTTAGACTGGTTTCTTATTTTGTTCTAAATTAAGCGATTACGTATTATTTTCCAAGACTTGATCAAAATTTAATCCGCTACTTCCCTCGCCTCTTCCGGTACGTTTTCTTCTCCCATACCAGGTGACGATTTTACCATGATACCAACGCGTGCGCTGATAGGTGCCCGTTAATTTAACTCCAGACCGAGGTACTTCCTCCTCATCAATAAATAGGGGTTGAAGTTGTTCATCATTCGGATTTATACCTTCTCGAAGCAACTGCGTGCGGGGTCTGACTGCATGCGTAGGGAATAACGCTGTAATCCGAGGCATGGATGCTCGCTGAAAATGGACCTCCCGATTGGAGCCATTCCGATGTACCGAGATAAATGGAATCCAATTCTCACTGATTGTATTACCCAGTTGATACTTTAGCATTGCTTTGTAAGTACGTGCTTTAGCTTCAGGGGAATTTGAATCAATCTCGGGAAGGGCTATCCTTGACATTGCCGAAGGCTCCTCCTGAAGCTTCTCTAGTATTTGCTGAAAATTCCGGGCAGCTTCATAGCCGTCGATCGATCCCCCCAAACCGTCAGGAACTTGACTTTCGATCGCCCAAACGAGATTAGCCATTTCATCACGGATCAGTTTAATCTCCTCAATAGGCTCGCTCTCCATGGTTCGGGCAACTACCGGAGGCAGCAAAATACGTTTGTCAAAATCAGGCTTTTCAAACTCTCCCTTTTCTACAGAAAGGGAGAACATATTCCAATCGTTCCAGTCATTTCCAGCTTGATGAGCAGGCTCTATGAAATAATTTTGTCCAAAAGTATCTCTGACGACAATCCCTTCTACCTCAGCAAAAGAGCCGGTAGGGATATCATAAGGGATAGAAAGCCAATCATTACTGTATTGCATGGCATATTGAGTGACGAGGATTTTGGCGATATCAGTATCGGAAGCTTTCAAATTACCCAAATCTATCGATCCGTCTTCCATCTCCCACCAGCGGGAATTGGGCATTCCCGCAAATGCTGCCTCAGTCGGAATCAAGCTGATGACCTTTCTGGTTTTTACCGATTCGTCAAATTCGCTACCTGAAGAAGAATTTTCCTTGCTTACGTCAAATGAATACCAATCCAAATGTCCCTGAAAATACGCTGCGGCAGAAAGTTCAGTTTGTCCGCCATTTCCCTCCTCCACCTTGGCTTTGAAACTATACTCTAACCGCTCCTGATACCAACAGTTGTCTTCGGGATCAACGGGAATATTCAATTCCTCTCTCACAAATTGGATCCAATTACTCGCAGCCACCTCTAAGATCCCTCGATGCTTCAAATGGACAAACTGATCCTTATCTGGACTTTGGTTTTCTGCCAAAACCAGTGAATTGATTTTAGTATAATCTCCGGCTAAAAACACCCATAATTCCAAACCATTTAGGGCCCTGCCAGCCAAGGCTCGAAGAAAGGCCGTCGCTTGTTGTAGACTCAGTTGACGGGCTTTGGAAATCTCCTCGCCCACCGACTCATTGTCTTTATTCAATTCAGGAACCTCAAATGGGAATTTGGCTAAAAGGTTATTTTTGTATTGTCCAGGGTTATAGCCATCTTCTTCAGGGGCATTTGCTCCTTGCTCATCCAGAAGCTGAAGAAATTTCCGACCCCATTTTGCTGCTTTTTTTAAATCAACCTGAGGAATAAGCCGCTCTATCTGTGTTTCAAGAGGGATATTTTCGGAATAGGATGGACTAGAACCGTTTGGAAATTCCAAATTCGAAATCCGGACAGAATTTACCGCCACTTTGGCAAATATGGCTGAACCTGCATCTTCACCCTTGAATTCACCAAACTGGTACTGTCGGGCAAGCATCCACAGGGGATCATGGACACGAGCAGCCAACGCATCTTCTAGCTCCTCTTCCCGTGGTCTACCTTCTATTCGATTAAAGGCCCTAAATGGCGCACAATAAATATTACTCATAGCTATTCTGGTTCATAACCAGTGTTTATCCTAGAAAAATCTACATACAATCCCATTTTGGAATCGCTATCTTCATCGATTTCCTCATCTAGCAGCCGTTGGACATGCTCCGTATTACCGTAGGCCAAAGTCGCTGTGGCAGGGAGTAATTGGGAATACATGGACTCCTCCACATGCTCTGGCTCGACCGCCCTGAGTTTGCTCAGACTAAATGCTTCCTCTATGCAATGAGCAAGTTCTTCAAAGTCCCAAGCGCCATTCTTTTCTGCCGGTACTGCAAGGAGCAAACTTTGGGGAGCCCTTGCATCAGGTTGATTGAAATGAAATGCAATCCCCGTGGTTTGCTTGGCAATAGGGATCAATTCTGTCCATTCGTCCAATACCAATCCACAGCATTTTTCCTCCACTTCCTGCTGGCCAAGTATCAAAAGTGACAATCGGTCGCCATCAGGCTGGTAGGTATCTGGGTAGGCCGCTCCAAACCAATAATCTCGATCATTCAATGGGGGAAGATTGTCCATATCCCAGGGAAGTTGAACAGGTTTTAGATTCAAAGGGTCTTCGTAAAGGAGTTCACCGAGCATAGAAACGGACTCCAACTGAGACATTGGTTTTCTAACATGGGAAATCTCAGCCCACCAATCCACTAAATCACTTTCTCCAGAAAGATTTCGTAATGGGCTTTCACCCCATGGCATAGCCAGTTGGCTACTGATTTGAGCAGCATTGGTTAGACTGATTTCTGGAAGAATTTTAAACCCACTTCCCAAAAACTTGGAGCTAAAGTCCTGGCAAAAGGTCAACCATTTTGCCTGCTCAACCTCTAAATCCAAGGCTGACAGTTTCCCCTCTGCAAAGGAGATCTGCTGTTCCATTTTCGCTTTTGCTGAAACAATCCGCTGAGCCATAGTCAGCACATCTTCAGTTGGATTTGATGGATAAAATCCAGCAAATCCGAACAGACAGAGGGACTTTAGTGAATCAATGGCTAGATTTCGTTCAATTTCGGTATAGGTAGTTTTACCAGATTGAAAGGGAGATAGCGTCTCCAAAAGATTTTTATAGTCTTGGAGAATCGAATTAATTCTCGATTTGATTTTACTGATGTTGATCCCCGTTGCCTCTGCTCCAAAGTTTGCATCATCTTCAGCGATTCTAAAATCACGTGCATCGCTGCTTCGAGCAGATCCGATGACTTTGCCCAAATGCTGAATCAATGAAATCAACTCCCCAAAACTCAAATCCCCGGGATTGCCGGGAGAATTAAATCTGAATTCGATTTCGCCTTCAGTACTTTGCCCCAAACCTCGAAGATAGTCCAAACAGCGAGCCTGAAGTTCTTCCTGACTTTCATCACCTCCCGCAGCTACCAACATCACCAAATCGATCGGCTGAAGTCCCAAATCAATCAAATTGACTGGAAAATCTCCAGAATCGAGTTTGACCATCCAAGAAATTTTAGCAGGATTTCCGATTCGGGCAGCTAGCCAGTGATTGAGCGCAGGTTCGGCTTTGCCTCGTGGGCTTTCTGGAACTCCAGCCCAAGGAGACCCAACAGAACCTGAAATCGGGATCTGAAGAATAGCCCGGTGTGAGACCATCACACCTTGTCGCATACTTCTGATGATATCCGGATCCATGATGCTTTTCCCTTCTGCGATGGCATCCAAAATCGCCGCTGCTTTAATATGATTACCACGAACAAGTTGATATACGCCCTCAGCAGTCATCAGGTCACCAAGAGCATCAAGTGCATCCATCAAATTGTCTATTTCATGAATGATGGCCCTAATTTTTTTGCGCTCCAAATCAGCTGTAGAACCCACATCAGGAGCACTTGGATTGGGGAGACTTCCTGTCAATCCCCAGGGATAATTAGAAAAGCCAATCGTACCTGAGTTAGACGTAATGACACTTTCGACCAAAGTCTTATCATCTAAAAGGTAGGATTCAAAATGATCAATCAAAGCAATTCCGTCCACGACATTAGCGGGGCGTATGCTCTCCTTTTGAACTTGACTTGCCGATTCAATATTTTCATCTGAGTAGCTTGGAAACTTCCTTCGAAGGCGATAAATGTATTTATCCATTTCTAGCGGATTGCCTGCACCATTATCATATTTCTCGTGCAGTGCCCGCTCAAACTGATAACCTAGCAAAGCTCCCAATTCCTGGCCTTGGCTAACTCCCTCCAGCAGGTGAAGTGCTTTTCTTATCCTACTCGATGTTAAATTAATAGCCAGGGGATTGGCTGTTCCTTCTTGATTCTTCATCGCATTAAATCCTGCACGCAGAACTGCGGCAGTCACGGCATGATTCATACTTGGCCCATGAACGAAACCCTGACTATCCGGCTGCCGACTGACCAATCCGCCATTGATAGGCTCCAGGCCTTTGGGAAGGGTATTTATAAGCTGCTGAGGAGATTTTTCCCGACGTAAATCATGCACAAAACCGAAAGCGCCCAAATAAGTACCTTTTTCGTTTTCCTTTCTCAACTCGCGAAGTCTGAAATTGGATAAGCCAGTCAACCAAGCATCCAGTCGATAACTCACCAAATCAATATGCGAGGCAAAAAGTCGCTCTAATAACTCTACATCAAGGTCAACCAATTTTTCAAGGGCATTTTTGGCAAAGGTCGAACGATCAAAAACTAAGGCTCCACGAAGCATCGCAAAAAGTGCTGTGTATTGAGTAAGTTCTTCTTCTTCAAAGGTGACTTTGGGGAGTTCATCAAATTGCAATTGTGTGATTTTACTGAGATTCTCTGGTTTGAGTAGCCATTCGATATAGTTAACTCCCTTATCCGTGATGGCTAGCTTCTCTCCTAATCTTGGATCTTGGACCAGCGGCCCGAGGATGAAGTTCCCTTCAGTAAATCGGTTTTTGTAAATGTCTGCTTTACTGATCGCATTGCTTTGCGCAAAAGAAGTGGTAAGATCCAGGTTTTTGAGCAGTTGATTATAATTATTGGCCACCTTGGTAGGTGCAAAAACATCATTTTCCAAATCCCAATTAATCACAAAAGTGGAGTCTTCTGGTTCTTTCCAGCGACTCGCTGCATTGACTCCAAATCGGTAAAAGAACTCCTTTGAAAATGGTTCCAATCCCAAAATCTTTAAAAACTGTCCTTGAGGATCATTTTTATATTCTGGGTCATTGATGGAAATGGGCTTAGTTGGGAAATGCTCAAACGCTGCTTTTGTCTGTTTCAAAAACAGGGTAAGGTTTTTAATATAGTTGGCCTCTGAACCTTTATTTAATGCCCCTTGAGATTTAAATGATTTCACCGGACTGATCGGCAAAACACCATAGGGCTGATTATCGATTTTAAAACTAGGAATAGTCCCAATCCCTGAAACATGTCGAAGCATGAAAAGCATGGTCTGGCTGATATCGTAGTCCTCCATCAGGCTGTCCACCATATTTTTGAAATAGTACTCCAGCGAGGCCGAAAAGAGCGAACGGTTCATTGCTCTTCCATTACAAATATCTTTTTTGTCGAAATGCTTCATTAATCGAATCAAATCCTCAGACATCCCTAAGCCCTCTTTGAAAAACTGACCGTCCGATATCAAAAGCTCATTTTGATCCAAAGCACTATTGACAAACTCGGCCTGGTCCCCATTAAAAAACACCTGGTAGGCTTCGTCAAAATCATTATCTAGTCCCCGATAGGGTGATTTGACAGATTCTGTATTGTTGGTCGCTGTGCCCAATGGCAAAAATTCCAATCCACCTTCACTATACAGGTGATTGGTAAAAAGCTTATCGATCAATTGTTGACTGGATTGAGCATCTTTGTTTTGGACGCCATAGGCCATCACCAGATCAAAGCCCTCTTCAAAATCAGTCTTGTCAAGAGGAATCTTCAAGCCCATTCCAACTTCTACTGCTGCTTCAAAATCAAACATCCAACTCAGCGATTGGGGAACTTTCAACTCGCCATCCTCCAAGTGATCAAACTCATCTGCTTGATTTCCACTGGGGTCAAGACTCAGAGGAAGTGGATTGGGGATAGTTTTACCAGTGACAATGTGCTGGTATTCATCTCCACGCTTGGTCACAACCACAAACCGGTCCGGCAGCGCTTCGGTAAATCCAGCCCGATCCCAACCTTTACTTTTTTTCTCTACTTCAGGAAAGGTTAGTTTAGGCTTAAAAGGCAGATTCAAGCCTTTCAAATTCGATTGATAAAATTGATAGATCAGTTTTCCAACTTCGTTGACTTGCTTCACAAAAGCCTTGATATCCGATTCCTGAAGGCTTCTGCTCCGTGAGCGTTTCCAGGTGGCTGCCCAATCAATGGCTTCCCGGCAGTGTGCCAAAGCCTGATCAAGAAATTCCTTATTTTCCAGGCAAACTGTAAACCGTTTCGGCTGAAGGTAAATTTTAACCTTACTTGACCAAGCCGCAAAGGCATCTACCATTTTTTGCAAATCGGTCGTATTGCGAACAAAGTCTCTTCTTTTCGGCACATAGAATAATTCTCGGATAAGAATGTCCCAAAATTCATCTTTGATTTCCTCTACCTGATCTAATTTGACCTCTTGCGGCTCCAAAATCTTGATAGCATAAGCTGCTCTTCGTGCCCCCATACTAGCAGCGGCAGCACGCCAAGCACCCAATTCAGCATTTTTTCGATTAGCTGGCAAAAACCGATATACCTCATGATAAAAGTCTTGAGCCATTTTGATTTCATTTTCGGTCAACCGCTCATCATGATTGTCGATGGCAATATCATCCGGAAAAATGCGTACCCACAATTCCATCACCTCGACAGAAGAAGGTACCCGAAATACTACCCTGTCCCGATTTAGCTCATAAAACCGATCACGAGGATCATTTATATCCACCAATTGATCCAAAATATGATTTTCTATTGCTAGCAGTTTACTCTCCGCCTCCACTCTGGCAGCAGTAGCATCCGGCCTCGGATTGGCAGTGAGGACATTATTCACCTGATCCTTCAAACTGTAATAGGCACTTTTCAGCTGATTGTAATCCCCTCTTGGAAGCAAAATCGTATTGGATGAAGAGATTTTGATTTTTTCTTGAAGCTCTCCAAGCTGTTTGGTCAGTACATCAAGTTGTTTTTTGGGGACTGAGGCCTTACTTGAACGAATTACTTCTCGGGTTCTAAGCAAATTGATCCGGGTGTCATTTGCTGCTCGGGCACTGAGTCGGATTCGATCATCTGCTATGATTTGGTTTTCGGTTTTGACCAGTTCCGGATCGAGCTCTCTTAATTGGTTCAGGTAGCTCGTAATCTGATTTGAAGCCTTGGTCAAGGAAGCCTTTTGAGCTGGTGTCACGACTTTTACCCTTCGGATCTTCTTTTGAAAATCAACCAATTGATTCTTCAATTTCAGAAAATTCGCCTTCAATTCTTTAATCTCTGTCAAACTACCCTCAAGCGGAATCTGTGCATGTTCGTGGATAGATTTCAGCTGGGGAAATAGCGCTTTTTGTGTAGTTGATACAGTTCGTAAGTTGAGGGAAGAAAATCTGGATTGCCCCATCATCCTGTTCATGGCTTTGAGGATTTCCGCATTCAACTGCTTGACAGGATAGGTTTTCAACTGTCCTCGAGACCTGATCACCGGAACATGTTCTTCATCTATTCGCTTTTTGAGCCCATTGATTTTATTACGGAGGTTATATTCTTCTTTCTTGAGGTCTCTGATCCCGGTATAGCCAATTTTGAAATTAGTCAGCCGTACATCTCCGCTTTTATGACGCCGCTTGATATACGAAATCTTACTTTGAATTTCCTTAATCACCTCCTCAGTCGCCCCGAAATCCGGCTCATCTGCAAGCTTGTCAAGTTCTTCGATTTGAAGATCAATTTTATCAAGCTCGGCGTCTAATTTGGCAGCGTTGATTTTATTGGAGACAAAAATCGCATCAATACTCTTATTCAGTTTATTTAATGAATCCAGGTACTTTTTACCCTTCTCAAAAATGGAAACTGAGGGAGTCTTTAGCTTCTCAATTGTTTTGGTTAGCCTTCCAATTGCTGAAGAAAGGTCTCCAATTTTCCCACTGTATAGGGAATCTTTTTCTATTAGCTTGGCCAAAGAGTCCAAATCCTTAGCTGCATCACGAAGGACTATTTTGTCTGCTCGGGTAGCCTGATCAAACGCTTCGATTTGGGAGATTTGTTTTTTGATTACGCTGTTAAACGTTGTGATTTTTGACTGGATCTGTCGAGCGTTTAGCTGCTTTTTTCTTTCGGGTAAAAAGAAAGTTCGGATCTGATGATGAAGCTTGTATAAATCTTGAATAATCCCACCTACATGAGGTTGATTGGGTTTTTCAGGAGTAATTATCCGGGCATATTTCACAAACTTCGTCTCAAGCCGTACAGGAAGCATCAATACGGGAAAATCATCGCTGCGCTGGTTAAAGGCCGATTTGATATGGTGAAAAGTGGGATCGTTATATTTTCCTATGAGTTCTGTGGTGGGCATGGCATTATTCGGTTAGCATGGTGGACGCATGACGTGCAAAAAGAATTGGAGACTGATAGAGAATATAGGCCATGTCACTACTACTGGCATTCCACTTGACTTTAGGAGAACCCAATCCAATACTATTCCCATTAACCTGCAATTTCCCATTAACCTCCAGGTAAGGAGGATACTGGTTAATATCATTAGTAATGTGCTGCCATGCTAAATCGTCCCAGCTATTTAGTGAAGGCAAGGTTTCGGCAGCATCATCTAATCCAAAACTGATCTGGGCTGGACGCTCTCGCAACACGAAAAACCAACCTGGATCCCCAGTTCGATTTCCGTTGGCCTCTTCAGGAGTAAGCTCAAATCCAAAGAAATAAACATCCGGCTCTAATGTGCCACTAAGGACCGGCCATTTGACATTCTGAAGATCATCATAATCACTTAACTTCCTAGGCAAAGCTGGATTGCCATTTTGGTATACTGCCTTCTGTGCATAAACCAATGTGTTTGGATACTTCCTCAATAGGTCTCCCTTGATCAATAAGACCAAACCTATCCCCTTCTTGGCTTGGTTATTTCCCAAAGAAGAATTCCAAAGGTGGATCTTATTGATATCTGCACATTTATCCTGATTTTCAATTAGTTCACTCAAATCAGCCATTGAGCCTACATTCGGATTATTTTCATAATCCCAAAAATGCCTGAAATAACTTCCTCGCATATCGGTAGGAAATTCCCTCCATAAGAGTTCGCGAGAAAACTCATGATTCATTCCCACAAGAAATGACTCCACAAATTTCCAATTTGGCTCCATCAAGGTAATGGTATTGGGCTCGATCTCAGAAATATTGGGAATAATGTAATCCGGAGAAATTTCTTTGAGGTAATGATAAACCGGAAATGGAAACCTTGGATAGGCCATGATCGGTTTATGATTTTCCGGTGCCGCTCCTTTGAAAAATGCCCCAAGTTTTCGCTTAAAATTGACTTTTGGATCCAGTTTTCCTTGAAGCGTAGCCACGAACGTCGCCTCCAATACGGGTTTAATTGGTCGGGTCAACACCTTAAATGCAGCAGGATCGGTGGCGGCATTGATATTAAAAACCGTAGAAAAGCTATTTGAATATTCTATCCGACTTTTCAACATTTCTACCTGTTGGAATTGAATCAGGGTGGAATTGGTCGATGCTGACTTCTTTTTGAACAGAATTTGCTTTTCAAACTGAAAATCAGAATTAACAGTCTTGACAGTGCCATAGATTCCTTCATCAAAATCATCACTGATCCTACCCTCAAAGACATCATTTTCTACCAAAAATTCCCAGGCTTTATTGGCTTGAATGACTTTACGTGAGCCGGCTTTCTTGAACGAATTTACAATTGCAAAAGCTCGCTCATATTCTGCGGTTTTGGTAAACTCCGCCTGCAGTGCAGGAAGAAATAAATCCGTATTATTTACCATCGGACCCACAGCGATTAGCACTGTAGCAAATCGCTCCATAAAAGATTTGGGCGGATTGGTCACCACCTGATTTATTAACTCAAACGTTTTTGTGGAGCTAATCGACATTAATGGTTCTCCTTTGGGAGGTGCAGCTGAGATTTTGCCTATATCCCCTTCGGCCTTATTCATCTTGACAAAAAGTTCCTGATTAAGGACCGCTTTAGCTCCATCCACACCGCCATTCATCAAAGCGGTGGGGGTAAAATTATTGGCTACTTTCAAAAACGTCCCGGATCGAATTGCCGTAGGAACGGTCGATGTCTTTAATACTTTTTTGATTGTTGCATTAGCCTGAAACTTGATCATTTCAAAGGATTTCCCTGCAGCAAGAATCAAATTCAGGTGATCGAATTTTTGGATTTTCTTAGAAAAGAGTGCCTTTGACGCTCTTTTTGCAAGCTCATTTTCCCGGATTTTTTGATTGGCCTCATTGATTTCACCGATCTGTTCCCATGCCAATTCCATAAACTTCTCTTGGTGCTTTTGAACGACCTGGACCCCAAGCCCCGCTGCGGCGCGATTGCTGGGATGCAGGTTTAATTTATGAACCCAATCTGTTCCATTATTGGATAGCTTATCGATTCCTTTATGCCATTTCGCATAGATGGGCGGTGTGATAATGGGATCATCTTCCCGATTGGGGGTGAAGAAAAAAGCAGAATTATCCGAAACCGTGGTGCTTTGTAAATTGAAAGATAAATTAAGCACCTCTAGCAGTTGTTGCTTTAGCGCCAAATTTGTCATGGGCCAAGCTGCTGTTTGGTAATTGGGGTGGCGCATTGCACCTTCTACAAAACCCAGCGCATCATCACCCACGGGCATAATTCCATAACCCATATCATCCAACAGCATCTCACGCTTCCCGATATTTTCGGGGAGTTCTCGCGCTTTCAAAAGCTGGGCTAAACTTTCAAAATCTCCACCTTGATCCACTTTGAAGTTCCAAGTGAAATAATAAGGGTAATCATTAGGGTTAGTACCTTCAGTGATCGCATGGTTGCTCCAAGAGGACTGCTGCGCGGGCACCTCATGCGTGTCCAGGTTTAATCCAGCGCGACGCCCTGTCTCAAAGGCGGGAATCAAAAAAGCATGATATCGATTCGGGTCATAATCAAGACCAGGACTGGGATCGGTATATTCGAGTTTGCGAGCGCATAGCAACCGGGAAAGGGCCGAGTCAGGATCTTTGGCAATCAAATCGGCTAAATACGAATTAAGATTGGGGCTATTGTTTGCAATTTCCTCCAGCACCTGTACATGGGCAAGCGCATACGTGTCTTCTTTATTGCAAAAAACTTTGGATAAAGCCTCATTGGTAATCGTGATATACGGAGTGGGAGTTCCGCCTTTGCTTTTTTCAAATTCATTTTCTCTAAGCACAATCAAAGCCAACCAAGGACGTAATTTTTCTCCATTGGGCCTTGCCGGCGTAAACCGCCAAGGAAGATCCTCCTCATAAAATTCAATGTAGCAAAGATTGTTGGTTTCAAAATTTGCCACACCGTTTTTTGGGTGAACCCGGATAATTGACTGGGGATTGACACCTAGCACATCTCCTGGGCCTTGCACCTTGACTGTCTTGGTGATAGTGGATTCTTTGTTCTGATCACCTTGGATTCCTTTAAGTGTGGCAGAAACCGAGATTTCGGGACGCTCCAAAACCGGATTGCCAGGAAGAGCAGCTCCCAAAGAATCCACTTCAATGATTTCATTTCCGAGTCCCATTCGAACCCAAGGCAAAAAAGAGTAGTTTGCTAAATCTGGCATAATTATAATTCTAAAATATCACTGGAAACCACTTGTATACTTCGAGAACCCTTTTTGGAAGTTGATTTGACCACGTTCATCGCATCGATATAAGTCATTTGCTTCTCATTAGGCAAAACCGTCAGATCTTCCGTGCTAGCCACCGCAAAGGCAGGCTTATTCAATTCCACACGATGAAGATTATGGATTTTTGTTTGTTTAGCCGAAAGCTTGGATTGGGCTATTGCACCATTTTTACTAAAATAAGCTCCTTCCATTTTAGGTAATGAAAATGTATTTCCCCTAACCAAACTCCACTGAGTATTGACTTCATCCATGACCATCTCTTCGTACTGAACGGGACGATTGGTCAGTTTGCCACAGGATAACTCACTTCCGGCTTTTAAACTGACACCGGAGTCCTGAGGATTGAAAGAAGGTAAGCTGAGCTTTTCATTATCAGGCAAGTCCACAAAGTTGGCAGACGCAAAAAGCTCTTGAACAAAACTTGGGTCTAAATCAGAGTTACCAATGGAAATCTCAGGTATTTCAAATTGGGAATAGTCTGCAGGCTTAAATTGTCCAAACTTGCTTATCTCCACATTGAGAGGGACGATTTTCTGACTGATCTCTATACTGCCATTAGGTGTCAAAATCAACTCGCCTTCATCACTCAGTGCCTTCATGCGCAGTCCCGAACTTCCCACTGACTTGGTAATGCTTCGCCAATTTTGAATATCCTCCAAGGCCTCCAAAAGCAATGGAAATACCTCAATATCCGGTAAACTGGTATCTCGCTTATCTCCCCAGGTGACATCAAATTTGACCTTGACGGAGAAAAATAGTACCTTAAATTTAGCGGTACCTTTAGCACGCCAAGGAGCGGGACCTTCAAGGCTAAACTCAAGCGATAGGCTTAGAAGCGTTGTACTGCCAGCCATAACCGCCAATCTTGCTCTTGCATCGGCGATAAAGCGGAAAGGTGAAAATTGGAATAATACATCAAAGCCAAACTCTCCTACTACCTTAAATCCAGCAACGCCAAAGTAAAAATCAATCCCGGCACCAAATTGTACCGTATTGGAAGTCACTGCAAAATAACAAGTCAGCGTCAAGCGGGGGTTGCCCGAGAGAATCTTAAGTGTCATCCGCTTCATGGTCGGAATCTGCAAATGGGTAGGCGGCTTAAACCTAGGATGGAAACCTCCCACAGAGAGGACAAAATCTGGCTTTTCGCCCCAACTAATCCGCAGCACCATGTCGCCTTCCAAGCCAAAAGTCAATACTTTGGAATCAAAAAGACTAGCATCAAAGCTGAGCATGCCTTTTTCAAAATCAATCAGGCCCAAGAATGCTACTTGGATTTTGATCAAGGAGACATTTTCATCCGGCAAAATTACTCGCAATACACCCAAAATCCCAAACCGAACTGGATTGGCAAATTCAATGGCAATTCCCAAATCCACTCTCAAAATAGTCGGAACTCCCCAGGTAATCGCGGCCATAGGTCCCAAAACAAACTGATCCCGTTTGACTGGAAAGACCTCTTTAATATCAGTCAATATCTTATTGATATTGGCAATGATATCTTTAGGGAAAAGAATATTCTGGATTGTCCCCGATCGGACACCGTCCCGTAGACGCTCTACTTGGATCGTCCGGTGAATCCCGAGAATCCCCCCCAATCCTGACAAGAAAAAGCCAAAACCCAATGCGATCCCCGTTCCGAATTCTACTGAAACAATAAATAATACTGAAGTACCCGGCTTGCCATCTGGCATTTTGCTGTTGATGATTCCAATGGCCGATACGGCAAACATATTCATAAAGGAAAGCTCGACAGCACCGGCATATTCTCCTTTTTCATCATCAAAAAATAAGTATCCCCCACCACTAAATACAGGTGTATCCAAAGACACTCCCAATCCTGTTGGTGGCAAGAATCGGATATCAATATTTACAATTCCAAAATTGGAATCCCCTTGAGGAACCCCGTTGTTAAAAGTTGCCTTTGTCAAAGTCGCCTCAATACCCAATCCTTCTACAGAAGCAGCCACCGGTCCCAAAACAATACTTGCTCCAGATAGGGAAATTCCAAGATCCACACCGGCTCCACCGTTATCTTTATAGGTGATTTTTATTGCATCAAGGCTGACAGCATTTCCAAACTTTCCGTTCACCGGAATCAAGGCTTCACTTTGTGCCCCTCCAAAGGAAACACTCAAGCCCGAAGGCCAGCGAATATCCAAGTCAATATCAAAGGTATTCCCAAACTGAAGATCTTTAAGATTTACCTCACTGGGAAGCAGGTTATCCATCCCTGGAATAACTATCTGGTTTTCAATTAGACCCCCAAGGATAAAATCCCATTCATCGGAAGCAGATCGACTCAGACCGATTTTATTGAGATAAATCCGAACAACGCTTGGAATATCGAGGACTTTTAATGCATCGGTGCTGGGAGTGATTTCACCTATTATATGGAAAGCCCCCTCGCTGTCAATCATTATATCCACCTCAATGGCTGTGGAATCACCACCCAATCCCTCGATTTCAAGCGCTCCTTTTAAGGCAATGGAAATATCAGAACCAGCTTTGCTAACTTCCACTGAAGAAATCGAGATCTTGACATTTCCCAAATGGAATACAGCAGTACTTCCAATAGATCCCGTAAAGTTACCTGCAGAAGGAACAGTAAAACTGATCTCCACCTTCGCCTGCTGATCCGAATCATCTTTCAATCCTGGGATTTCCAGTTCACCCTCGAAAGTAAACGGATACTCCAAACTGTCAGAAGTAAAACTTAATTCTAAGGTTTTAAGTAAAAAGGCAAATTCTCCGACTTTGATTTTTTGATCCTGATTGACGGAAATTTGGTATTTTTTACCCGCCTTTTCATAGCTAAAACCAATAGCAATCTCTGCTGGACCTGAACCGTTTTCTTCCTCAAATCCCGAAAAACCCAATCCAGCTTGGGCACTGATACTTTCCAGATCGCCATTTAAAATCTGTAAGTCAAACTCCTCAATAAACAAACTGACATCACCTAGCTTGAGCTCGGTCCGTTGCCCATCAGGATTCGCTTTGATCGTGTAGTTATTTCCATTCGAAAGCTGAAACTCAAAATCCAATTCGTCATGTCCGGGTTCACAAGCAGGAATTTTTAGATTTCCTTCAAAATTAGCATCAGTCAAGTTTCCATTCTGAATGGCAAATCCAAATTGGCTGAAATTAAAATCAATATCTCCGATTTTGAAGATAGGCAGGGTAGTGGCTGCAAATGTCAATTTATTTGTAGCCTTGGTATAGCTCACCGAAACCCCGACAAAACTATCTCCCCCGGGAAGTTTAAATTGGGCCTCACCACTGATGGATGACAGACCGGAATTCTGAACGACCAACTCAAAATCCAAGTCTTTAATTTCCAATCCACTTCCATCTAGCGTACCGGAAGATGTGATTTTTACGGTGTAAGAATCTCCTTGATTTTCAACTTCAAAAGTGAAATTCAAACTGCCTCCATTGGTAAAAATAGGCATGGTCATCGATCCCGTGAGATTAGCCGAATCAAATGCCCCATTTTTGATCAAAAATGCCAGATCAGCAATATTTAGGGTGAAAATAGCCAAATCAACCTGAGGCAATGCCGATGCAGAAAGCTCAAAAATCTCATCCCCATTTTTGGAATAAGCTACTTGAACAGCGAATGGTTGATCGGCTTGGCTGATTTCAGGAATAAGAAATTTTGCCCCACCACTAGCATTTTTTACCCCTCCATTATCCACTTCGATATCCAAATCCAAATCACTCAATTCAAATATTCCAAAATTGGCAGTTTGTCCACTGCCGTTGATCTTGATTTCGTAGGAAGAGTTTGACTGAATTTCCAAGTCGAAGGCTAAGGGATTCCCATCAAATACAGGAACGGTGATTTCTCCATTGATCTCCGCCGAATAGCTCTGACCTTGTACGGCCTCAATCCGGATTTTTTCGAATTGTAAATTGAAACTTTCGAGATCGGCCGACACATCATTCAACTGGATAATAAAGGTGTGGTCATTTCCATTTTTCTCAAAAGAAATCGCAAAATTAAATGGACTATCCAAGCCGGGAATTAAAAGCGATCCTCCACCATTTACTGATTCGAGTTCCTTGTCTTCTACTTTCAATTCAAAGTTTAAAAAAGACAAACTAAGCGGACCAAATTCAATTGTATTTTGATCAGGTGTGCCGATAAGATCGATTTCATAGCCTTTTCCGTTGGCATCTACTACCAATTCAAATTGAATCCCTGCTCCACCGGTGGAGTCCGGAAGTTTAAAATTACCCGAAGCTTGTCCATGGTGATAGTCCCCATCTCTAATCTCAAAATCCAGGGATGCAAGCTGAAGCTCTCCACCGAATAATTCGACATCCACAGGATTTTGTAATCCGATGTTATACTGATCCAGTGTTCGGGAATACACAAACGAAACCTGCGTAGCAGAATTAAAAACGGGTATCTGAAGTTCACCACTTCCTGAAAAATCCTGAAGCACTCCATTAGCTACCTCAAAATCAATATCAAGCTGCTTCAATTCAAAATCCCCAAACTTCACGAGTTGGGTTCCACTATTTACATCAACTTGATATGTTTTACCCCGGTCAAAATTCACCTCAAAATCCAGTTCTCCTCCCTCTTCAAATACGGGTAAAGTTAACCCTCCCGAGGCCGAAGCTTGAAACTGTTGACCATTTTCTAGGAGTAAATTGATTTGTGTAAAACTCAAGCGAAAACCTTCGATCTCGGCTGCTACATCATTGAGCTGGATTTCGTAGGTCACATTCGCCCCGTTGATTTGAGTAGCAAAATCAACGTCAAAAGCCTGACTCAATCCGGGTAAAAGCAACTGACCCTCACCTTCAATACTTTGCAGCTGCTTATTGACAACGTGCAGGTCAAAAGAATTCAATGATAATTCGACGGGACCAAAAACCAACTGATTATCCTGTGGATTACCCGTCAGCTCGATATGAAAATCTTCCCCTTGATTAGATATATTGAGATTGAAATTAATTCCCGCTCCATCAGTCGTATCCGGCAATTTGAGTTTCCCATTAATTTGACTGTTGGTAAATGTATTATTGACAAAAAGAAATCGAATTTGTGAAAACTCCAGCTGGCAACCGGCAATTTCCGGGGTGCCAAAATCGCTAACTGCTATGCTTAGATTTTCATTGGAAGCACTTCGGGTAAACTGCAATTCTACCTGTATGGGAGTGCCGGAAGTAACTTCAGGCATGGTCAATTCCCCATCACCTGTCACATCCTGAAGCAATTCATTCTCATACAGCATTTCGTATTGCTGTAGGTTTAGCTCAAAGCCTCCATGTTTGAGAGTTTGATTAGTAGGATTGCTGACTTCGAGTCGAAAGCGATTCGTGGCTTCATTTTCAAAATTTATCCCAAAATCCAGCTGACCATCTTCAAACAAGGGCAGGCTTACCTTGCCCTCCCACCTGCTTTCATTCAATGTGCCGTTTTTATGTATTCTGAGAAAAACCTCGTCAAAGTTCACCGAACCAAATCCCAGTGGAATTGGAGTGAAATCCTGCCCCGTAAACTCAAAATGTGGTTCGGAATATCCAAAACGAAATGAAGTTTTGGCTGGGCTTTGCGTAGCCGAATCATTGAATCCAGGCAATTCCGCCCAGCCGTGAATATCAATCTCCGAGGGCGAAGAAGGGTAAGTGAGGACCTCAATTTTTTCAAAAAAGACCGAAATACTTCCTTTTTTCAGCTCTTGCCCTTCTGGATTTTGGGCTTGGTAGCGGACATCACCATTATTGAGCAATTCGACAGAAAAGTCGATCGTACTTCCATCCAAAAAATCAAATTCAAACGCTCCCGACATTTGGGTACCAGATTGAAAATCTCCATCCTGAATCACCAGAGTCAATTGGGTGAGATTGGCCCTGATTCCTTGTAATCGGGCTGGAGGAAGATTGCTGGCAGTTCCAGTAAATATCCCAGAAGCAAAATCCAATTTAAGGTTGATTGGCTGAGAGGCGGCATTATTTAGCGCATTGAGCCCAGGCATCAACACATCAAGATCTAATGAAAGCCCGGACAGCATGGATGCGGTAAACGAAAGCTCGGATTCTTTGAGGTTCATGTTTACTCCATGGACCTTGCCCTCGATCACTCCTGTTTGAGTGATGAAAAACTCCCGAGTTCCGTTATTGTCTCGGATTCCAATTTCATAGGGGATTTTGACTAATTCATCACTCACCCGATCCCGTATAGACAGAAGCTGAGATTCTGCACGAAAAATTAATTCCTCAATAGCCGTGGTGGTTTCATTGAGTTTGATATTAAACTCTTTTAAAACCGATTCTAGATCTTGGAGAAAAAATTCAAATTCCTCAGTAGCCAAATCCTGAACTGTCTCGATGACGTATTGCGCGGATTCCTTGGAGACCGAAACCGGGATTTTGATGGGAAGATCTGCATTATCCCGCAAATGCTCCAGAACCATTTCAGCCGTATCAGAAGGATTGGAAATCAGTTGATCCAATTGTCCTTTGAGCTGGCTGATCCCCGAATCCGAGAGCAACGATTCAAAAGGTAGGTTGATTACAGCCATAAAAGTAGATGGTTTGAAAAATTCAACAAAAACTCAACAGGTTGAATCTAAGTAGATTAAATCAGATTTAAAAAATTTTGTATGTAATTTTTTAAAGAAATATTAGAATGAAAAATATTATACAATCAATAAATTATTTTGTCCATTGCCTTAAATGAAAAATTCAATTTTTTTTAAAAAAGTGATATTTGCTTCTGAAAAAAAATTTTTAATCTTCCGAAAAACCAAAAAAGCCGGATTAAGGGTCATCTATTTTTTCAATAAACTCTTTCCTTGCCTTTCTAAAAGTTAGCCTGGGATAGTAATCGGAACAGGCTAAAATTGAAGGAAACCGGTTCTCAGGCAGTATCCTTTCCAAATGTCTTAAAAAGTAGCTCCAAGCATCCGAATAGATTGTTTCGTATCAAAATAGTGACTATAAATGTCACCTAATATCCAAAATCTCAAATAACACGTCTGGGTCCAAACCCTGATAATCCTCGATGTAATGATGACAAGCGGGCAGCTCTTCCTGAGTATGAGAAGAAAGCACAGCAACTACTTTCATGCCCGCATTTAAGCCTGCCGTAGCCCCTGAAAAGGAATCTTCAAACACGATACAATCAGCGGGATGTACATTGAGCTTTTCGGCGCTTTTCAGGTAAACTTCCGGATCTGGCTTATGCTTGGTAACATGCTCACTGGCCATGGCTGATTCGAAGTGAGGAAACAAGTTTAATTTTCCCGCAATCAATTCTAGGTTGGCCATCGGGGCTGAAGTAGCCACGGCAGTTTTAAGACCTCTGGCTTTTATTTTTTCTAAAAACTCCAAGAAACCCGAAATAGGATCTACATGATGCTGGTAGATTTCCCGAAACAAACTCTCTTTCTCATTCTCGAGTAAAAGCAATTCTTTCCCCTCGATTTTCCGCTTAAAAAAATGACTCATTATATATGAGTTGCTTTTACCATACATATGAAGGGAAAATTCCTCCTCTGTCGGAAACATATCCCGTTTTAAAAAAAACTCCTTAAATGCTAGTGAATGAAATGGGTTAGTATGGCAGATGACGCCATCCATATCAAATAAAATCGCTTTGCTCATGATTGATTAGTAAGGAAAAGGGGTTGCCAAACTTTTCAGTCAAACAACCCCCTATCTAAATAAATTCTGCTCTTGTTAAAATTTTGAAATCACCCGCTCGATGATGTCACAGCATTCGTGCAGCTGCTCCTCCGTCATGACTAGTGGCGGTGCAAATCGAATGATATTTCCATGGGTAGGCTTGGCCAATAATCCGTTTTCGGCCAATTTCACACAGATGTCCCAAGCGGTGGAGCTATACTCAGAGTCATTAATCACGACTGCATTCAGCAAGCCTTTACCTCTGACCAGTTTGGCAATGGGGAAATTATCAATCATTTTTTGCATTCTCTCCCGGAATAATTCACCCAGTTTACGGGCATTTTGAGCTAATTTCTCATCACGAACTACCTCAAGGGCAGCAATTGCTACTTTTGCACCTAGTGGATTTCCACCAAAAGTGGATCCGTGTTGGCCTGGCTGGATTACATCCATGACTTCTTTATCAGCTAAGACCGCAGATACCGGATAAAAACCACCTGATATGGCCTTCCCCAAAATCAACATATCCGGCTTGGTATACGTCTCCTGCTTTTCACAGTGACCTTCACAGGTACAATTACCGCATACTGCCAAAAGCGAACCTGTCCGCGCTATCCCGGTTTGGATTTCATCAGCGATCAGCAAAACTTCTTTTTCTGAGCAGGCTTCTTTGGCTTTTCTGATATAATCATCCGTAGGAGTGTACACTCCCGCTTCACCTTGAATCGGTTCTACTAAAAAAGCCACCACATTTTCCTGACCCAATGCGGCTTTTAAAGCCGTGATATCATCGTATGGGATTCGGATAAAGCCGTCAGTGTAGGGTCCAAAATTCTTTCGGGCATTGGCATCATTGGAAAAAGAGATGATCGTAGTCGTCCTGCCGTGGAAGTTGTTTTCAGCTACAATGATTTTAGCTTCATTTTCAGCAACACCCTTTTTTTCGTATCCCCACTTTCGGGCGATTTTGATAGCGGTCTCCACTCCTTCTGCCCCTGTGTTCATCGGTAGGACTTTGTCAAACCCAAAATACTCGGTGATGTATTTTTCAAAAGGCCCCAACACGTCATTATAAAATGCTCGGGAAGTGAGGGTGAGTGTACCAGCCTGCTCGATCAGCGCATCCTTGATTCTAGGATGGCAGTGTCCCTGATTGACTGCCGAGTAGGCTGAGAGGAAATCGTAGTATCTTTTCCCTTCTACATCCCAGAGAAAAACACCCTCACCTCTGCTGAGCACAACGGGCAGGGGATGATAATTGTGCGCACCGTATTGGTCTTCCAAGGCAATCGCCCGCTTACTTGAAGTGATGGTCTCCATGATTTTTACTAAATTTGAGTTTCAAATAATTTCACTTAGGCAAATATAACAATTGCCTGAGAGGGCAACCATGAAAACAGAAAAGAAGAAGGGTGACTTACCAGAATTGGGCCCGGGAGATTATTATTTTACGAAGGAGGGATTGATGGTATTTACCGAGCAATATCATCTCAAAAGGGGCTATTGCTGCGGAAGTGGATGCCGACACTGCCCCTATCCGAAGCGCTAAAATAAACCAGTATATTTTTAAGAGGCTTTGTTGTTAATTCCCAAAAAGTTCCGATATTTGCAGACTCATTACAGAAACGCATACCAATTACGATATAAAATCATGGCAAAAGTTTGTGACATTACCGGAAAAAGACCTCGAGTAGGTAACAACGTGTCCCATGCAAACAATAAGACGAAGCGTAGATTCTACCCAAATCTTCACAAGAAGACCTTCTACGTTCCTGAAGAAGACGCATGGATTACTTTGAAAGTGTGTACCAAGGCATTGAAGACCATCAACAAGAAGGGAATCACTGCAGTGTTGAAAGAGGCACAAAACAAAGGAATGATTGTAATCAAATAATCAGTCACGACGTAATTTAAAGAGCAAGAAGATGGCTAAGAAAGGAAATAGAGTACAAGTGATTATGGAATGCACAGAGCACAAAACTTCTGGCATGCCAGGTACTTCCAGATATATCACAACCAAAAACAGAAAAAACACCACTGAGCGTTTGGAATTGAAAAAATTCAATCCCATCCTGAAAAAGGTGACTGTTCACAAAGAAATTAAGTAATTTAGCTGAGGTTTACCTCCATAAATAAACAAAAACATGGCTAAGAAAGTAGTAGCAACCCTGAAAAAAGAAGGCGGCGTATCTTACGCCAAAGTGATCAGAGCGGTCAAGTCTGACAAGACTGGCGCATACACCTTCAAAGAGGAAATGGTTCCGGCCACTTTGGTTCAGGATACTCTGAAAAAATAATTTGCCAAAAGCATCGTAATGATTTATAGTCCCTCTGTCCATCGGTCAGCAGGGACTTTTTCATTATATTCCACTTTCAATTCAATCATTTCAGTATGGGAATCTTTGGTTTCTTCTCTAAGGACAAAAAGGAAAGTCTCGATCAGGGACTTCAAAAATCCAGTGAAAATATTTTCTCAAAACTTGGAAAAGCCGTCGTCGGAAAATCCAAAGTGGACGAGGAAGTTTTGGATGAACTGGAAGAGATACTCATTACCTCAGACGTAGGTGTGGATACCACTATCAAGGTCATCCAACGAATCGAAGAGCGAGTAGCCCGAGACAAGTACCTTTCTACTGATGAACTCGACCGGATTTTGAAAGAGGAGATTGTTGCGCTTCTTGAGGAAAACAACACCCAGGACTTTTTGGATTTTGATATCCCCGAGGATAAAAAGCCCTACGTCATTATGGTCGTGGGCGTAAATGGCGTCGGAAAAACAACCACCATCGGAAAACTCGCCCATCTTTTCAAAAACGCAGGAAAAAAAGTAGTCCTTGGCGCAGCAGATACCTTTAGGGCGGCCGCAGTGGATCAGCTGATTCTTTGGGGGAATAGAGTTGGGGTGCCGGTAGTTTCGCATGGGATGAATACCGATCCCGCTTCAGTAGCCTTTGATGCGGTAAAGCAAGCTGTGGATCAAAAAGCAGATGTGGTCATCGTCGATACGGCCGGCCGACTTCATACCAAGGTCAACTTGATGAATGAACTCAGTAAAATCAAACGGGTCATGCAGAAATTCATCCCTGAAGCTCCGCATGAAATTCTTTTGGTTCTCGACGGATCTACGGGACAAAATGCCTTTATCCAAGCCAAAGAGTTTACCAAAGTCACCGAAATCACCTCTTTGGCCATCACCAAATTAGATGGCACGGCCAAAGGCGGAGTAGTTATTGGGATTTCCGATCAGCTAAAAATCCCCGTCAAATACATCGGTGTGGGAGAGAAAATGACTGATCTACAGCTCTTCAATCGTAAGGAATTTGTCGATTCATTATTTACCAAAAAGTGATTTTCACCAAACAATCATTCAAGGTCCTGAAATTTTCAGGGCTTTTTTTTTGCAAAAATTTGAACAATTGAAAACTTTTACCGTATTTCAATATGATATCATTTTAACATCATAATAAAATGGAAAAAATAATCAAACCTTCATCGGGATACCTCTTCCTTGTTTTGAACTTGGCCCTTATCCCCGCTATCGTTTTTAGCTTTATTAATGAGCTTCCCGTCGTAGGGGTCATTGCCTGTCTTGCATTTATCCTGATCATTCCGGGATTTTTTACGCTTCAACCCAATAAGGCTATGGTTTTGATCCTTTTTGGCGCATACAAAGGAACGGTCAAGGCTAACGGTTTCTTCTGGGTTAATCCGTTTATGACCAAACAGAAGATTTCACTTCGCGTCCGGAACTTTGAAAACAAACCCCTCAAAGTGAATGACAAAATCGGTAATCCAGTCATGGTCGGAACCATCGTGGTCTGGCAAGTGGAGAATACGTTTAAAGCGACTTTTGATGTAGAGGATTACGAAAATTTTATTCATCTACAATCCGACGCTGCCGTTCGGAAAATGGCCGGAAAGTATCCCTATGATGACTTTGAGGCGGAAGATGCAGAAATCACCTTGCGGTCTGGTGTAGAAGAAGTCAACCACTCCCTGGAGTTGGAGATTTCTGAGCGGCTGGAGCACGCTGGAATTAAAGTGATTGAAGCCAGAATATCCCACTTAGCTTATTCGTCAGAAATCGCCTCAGCCATGCTTCAGCGACAGCAAGCCACGGCTATTGTCGCTGCCCGACGTAAAATCGTGGATGGTGCCGTAGGGATGGTCGATATGGCCTTGGAGGATTTAAAACTAAAAGGGATTGTGGACTTCGACGAGGAAAAGAAAGCTGCCATGGTCAGCAACCTGATGGTGGTGCTTTGTTCGGACCGGGCGGCAAGTCCAGTTTTGAATGTCGGCACACTCAATCAATAAAAATATGGCTTATCCGATTTTCAAGGAGCAGCAAAGCTATCGAGGCACTTGGGTCATGTATTTGATTCTGATGGTTGAGTTGCCATCCTTGATTCTTGTATCAGTGTTGGTTTTAAACGAGCCGGGAGAGTTAAACGATAAAGCTCTGACTTTGACTCTAATTCTCTCTATCATGATGCTCGCTTTTTTCTTCCTGATGAGTATCCAACTCAACACGAGAATTGATGATACGGGAATTCATTATCGATATTTCCCATTTATTAAGTGGAGAACTATCTCCAAAGATCAAATTCATGAAATGAAAGTTGTTCAATTCAATCCCTTGTCGGATCATGGAGGCTGGGGAATTAAGGGAAACCGAAGTACGAAAGCCTATACTGTCATTGGGCATCACGGATTAGAAATTGATTTAGGGGAAAAGAAAAAAGTCTTAATCGGAACCCAAAAGGAGAAAGAATTACGGCCTTTTCTGGAATATTGGAAAGAGGAGAATCATGGCTAATAAAAAACCATTCGCACTTCGACTGGATGAAGAAATGATGAAAGCGGTCGAAAAATGGGCTGCGGATGAATTTCGCAGTACCAATGGGCAGCTGGAATGGATTGTCAGAGAAGCGCTAAAAAAATCCGGACGATTGCCCAAGAAAAAGGAATGAACTATTCTTATAAAATTATGTTTTTAAGATTATAAACTTTATCATCATGACCTATTCAAAAATTCTTAGAATCGCACTAATTGCCATCGGAGTTTATCTTTTCAATCCGATTTCCGAGGCTGTAGCCCAGGAAGTCATCATCGAAAGTGAAATGACCAAAGAGGAGAAAAAAGCACTTAAACTGGAAAAGAAAGTCAAAAAGGACGAATTAAAACTTTTAAAAAGCCAAGAGAAACTTGTCAAGGAAAACGAAAAGAAAGAAAAGATCCAAGACAACTATGAGAAAGATAATTCTGCGGGAAAACTCTCTCCCAATGACATCGATAAAATCAACAAAAAAATAGACAAGCAAGATAAGAAAATCGAAAAACTGGAAAAGCAGATAGAAAAACTTGCTGAATCAATCGAAGACTACAAAGAGGAAATTGCCAAAATTGACCAAATGGTTCAATAGATTTAACCGACCGCATTAGATCTGAATCAAGAAAAAAGGTTGTTTCCGATAAAGAAACAACCTTTTTTTTACCAATCGAAGAAGGATTCAAATCCAACACATCACTCCACTACTGAAGCATAGAGATCAAACTCTGAGGCCTCAAAAACTTTGGCCTGCACGAAATCTCCTACTCGGCAATACGTTTTCGAGGCATCAATCAAGACTTCATTATCTACTTCAACGGAGTCAAATTCGGTGCGACCCACGAAATAGCCGCCTTCTTTTTTATCGATCAGTACTTTGAAAGTCTTACCCACTTTTTCTTGATTAAGGTCATAGCTAATTTGCTCCTGTACTTCCATCAAGTGATTGGCTCGCGCTTGCTTTTCTTCCTGAGATAGCTTGTCTTCCATTCCATAAGCATGGGTGTTTTCCTCATGAGAATAGGTAAAAACCCCTAATCGCTCAAATTTCATCCGCTCCACAAAATCCACCATCTCCTGAAATTCCTTTTCTCCCTCTCCTGGGTGACCTGCGATCAGCGTTGTCCGAATGGCAATCTCCGGGATCATTTCACGAATTTTATAAATCAGTTCCTCCTGCTTTTCACGGGTTGTTCCCCTACGCATGGCTTTCAGAACATCGGTCGACCCATGCTGCAAGGGAATATCCAAATACTTGCAAATATTATTGCGCTCCTTCATCACCTCAATCACATCCAAAGGAAAGCCAGTTGGATAGGCATAATGAAGGCGAATCCAGTCAATTCCTTCCACATCAGATAGATTGCGAAGTAACTCCGCCAGATTACGCTTTTTGTATAAATCCAGCCCGTAATAAGTCGAATCTTGGGCGATCAACAGCAACTCTTTTGTTCCTTGAGCGGCTTTATGCTGCGCTTCTTTGACCAATTCTTCAATCGGTCGAGAAACGTGGCCACCACGCATCAGTGGAATCGCGCAAAAAGAGCAAGGCCGGTCACAGCCTTCCGAGATTTTCATGTAGGCATAATGTGCCGAATGGGTCAGCAACCGTTCTCCGACTAACTCATGTTTATAATCCGCCTTGAATTTTTTCAAAATCGCCGGCAAATCCCGCGTTCCGAAAAAGGCATCCACCTGCGGAATTTCCTTTTCCAAGTCATCCTTATAGCGCTGCGAAAGACATCCTGTCACATAGACTTTATCGACCAAACCCTGCTCTTTGGCATCGACATATTGCAAAATCGTATCGATGGACTCCTGTTTGGCATTGTCAATAAATCCACAGGTATTGATAATAATGATATTATTGTCATCCGAGTTGGATTCATGACTGGCGTTGATTCCGTTTCCTTTGAGCTGTGTCAAAAGAACTTCTGAATCCACCAGGTTTTTGGAGCAACCCATGGTGATGATATTGACTTTGTCTTTCTTTAATGTTCTCGCTTTCACTGCTATTCCTCGATTTTGAGTTTGCAAAGGTAGGGAAAAAGCCTTGCAAAGTATGGGATGAGGCCAAATCTACTATTCAAAAATCTTGGAGCTCTGTATTCCAAAGAAAAAGCCCATTTGCCGGAGCAGGAGGTATTTTCTCCCATCTGTTTTCTGGATTTTCCAACCGTTTAATAATTTCCTCCAAACTCCAAGTACTCAAACCCACGTACCAAACCGCTCGCATGATTTTCCGTACTTGATGATGGAGAAAACCTTCTCCTTTGATTTCCATCATCCAGATTTTTTTTGAAAAAAACTGCCCTTCGAACAGACTGGATGGAGAAATTTGGCAGTGAATGACATTGCGCTGATAGTCAGACTTCGATTCGGAAAGGGTGCAAAAAGCCTGAAAATCATGTTTTCCCTCAAAGAGTTGGGCAGCGGCATTCATTTTAGATAAATCTATTTTACCCTCAGAAACTTCGGCGACAAACGCTGTGGCAAAAGGATGAAGAATTGAATTTGAGAAAAAATAACGATAGGTTTTTGATTTCATCCTTGCGATCAGATTAAATGACCGGTCTGTTTCACTAACCCCAAGCAACTTAATTTCTCCTCCTAAATTCTGATTGAGCCGGTCAAGATAATTTTCCCAGTTGATTTCCTCCTTTGAAAAAAACTGAAAATATCCTTCCCGACAACTCACTCCCGAGTCGGTTCTACTCCCACCAAGAATCGTAAAATCGTCATTCCCCAATACAAATCGAAAAACCCGCTCGAGTTTCCCCTGAATCGTCGGTTGGCCTTTTTGAACAGCCCAACCCTTGAATCGAGCCCCGAAATAACTGACTGCGAAGAGGTAAGAGAACGGTTTGCTTTGCAAAATGATGAGGATTAATGTTCCGGAAGAGTTTGATGCTTGCTGCCGGTTCTGTAAATTTAAGGGAAACCCAAAAATACAGCTATGAAATCAATTTTGACTCTATTCCTCGTTTTTAGTGGATTTTCAGTCTTTGCGCAATCCACACCGTCAAAAGAAACCCAAATCAAGTTAGCAACTCTTGCTGCTCCTGAAGATCAGCGAGCCGATGCGACTGTTTATGGATTTGATGGGACTTTACTTCGGAAGGGCAGCAATCAAACCGTTTGCTTAGGAGATGATCCCCGCCGAGAAAGCTTGAGCGTTTCCTGCTATCACATCAGCGCGCAGCCTTTCATGGAGCGAGGATGGGCCCTTCGCAAAGAGGGAAAAAATGCCCAAGAAATATTTGACATTCGGGAAGCTGAATCCAAAGCGGGCAAACTCCAACTCCCTGATCAAGGGGCGACCCTACATGCACTTACTGCAGAACATAGTGATGTAAATTGGGAAACAGGCGAGGCCAAAAACACCTACACCCGTTCTGTCGTCTATATCCCGTGGGCAACAGCAGAAAGCACCGGACTTCCACTAAAGCCCGCCAGTCCGGGTTTACCCTGGATTATGGATCCGGGCACGCATCGGGCGCATATCATGATCAATCCGGCGAGGGATTGAGGATATTCAGTAAATTTGAAAAAAATCAGTTATGGAACTTTCATTAAGAGAGGTCTTCGACGCCGCAAAAAACAGTTTTCAGAATTAATCAATATTCAGAAATCTGATTTCCGATTAGAGCAGATAGAATATAAAAAGACCGAAAAGATCTGGGAGGTAGTCGTTTCCTATTTGGTAGAAAACAAAAACATAAGCTATCCTTCGGATTTGGCCATTACCAACCTTGCAATAAGACTTTCCAACTTACCTTATGAGCGAGTTTATAAAAGGCTAATAATCGACGAGAACAAAGAAGTTCTTGGAATATATATGTTTTCGGAAGCAGGATGATTTTTGTGGATACCAATGCGTTGATACTTTTGATAGTCGGACTAATTGAAAAGTCCCTTATCGCATCGCATAAACGTACTTCGATTTTTGAATCAGATGATTTTGAGAATTTGGCATTTCTGATCGGCGACTTAGGCAAAATAGTAACTACGCCAAATGTTTTGACAGAAGTGGACAACTTGCTGAATAATTTCCAAAAAGGACATCGCTGGGACTATTACTTAGTAATAAGAGAATTGATAGCAAAATCAACAGAGAAATTTCTTGAGTCTAAAAAAATAATTGACTTCGATTCTTTTTTTGAGGTTGGATTGACTGATAGCGGAGTTTTAGAAATCTGCAAAAATTGTAATTTTTTGATTACCGGAGATTCCAAACTTGCTGATTACCCAAATGCCTATGGGATAAAAGTAGTGGATTTGGTGAAAATCAGAAATGAAAGGTTGAATTGATTCAACCTTATTGAGGTAAGCTCGTTACTTTTTCAATTCTTGAAATCATCTCATCCCAAGTAGCAAATTTCATTTTTCCAGAGTCAAACAATTCCAGTCTTCTTTTTAGCTCAGCTTGTTGTTGGGGTTTTAATTCACAATTAGATTCATTGAACTCACTGACTATCGAAAACAAAATCTCCAACAATTGAGAATCGGCAGAATCGACTGCTTGATGAAGCTTTTCTTTTAAAATCGAATTTTGCATATCTTTAAAGTTAGTGAATTTAATTGATCAAACAGTTTTCTCCAATGACCGGATAAAAACCCACCCCATTTCTGAGGTGGTCCTTTCATTTTTAAATGGGATTAGGTTATCCCAATATTTTTGAAGCCA
This sequence comes from Algoriphagus hitonicola, assembly GCF_900113375.1. Lineage (GTDB taxonomy): Bacteria > Bacteroidota > Bacteroidia > Cytophagales > Cyclobacteriaceae > Algoriphagus > Algoriphagus hitonicola. Next base: position 163,224 of record NZ_FOPC01000009.1, read on the forward strand.
ACCAGTCTCCCACTTCGGAGGTTTTGTAGGCTTTGCCGCCTTCGGCAATATCTTCGGTGACTATTCCTTCGGTTAATGAAAGATTGACGATATCGGAAATTAGGTTAGCTTCTTCTTTTAGGTCAAATGCATACTCAAACATCATGGCAGCTGAGAGCACCGTTGCTAAGGGGTTCGCAATATCTTTTCCCGCAGCCTGCGGATAGGAACCGTGAATCGGTTCGAAAAGCTTCACATCGGAACCCAAAGAAGCAGAAGGCATCAAACCCATAGATCCGGAAATCACCGATGCCTCATCAGTTAAAATATCTCCGAATAGATTCTCGGTGATCAAGACATCATAAGCCTTTGGCCATTGGATCAATCGCATCGCCACCGCATCCACAAATTCGTATTCAACTTTCACATCCGGGTATTCGGCAGCCAATTCCTGCACAGTTTCCCTCCACAATCTGGAAGTCGCCATGACATTGGCTTTGTCCACGCAGGTCAGAAGTTTTCTTCTTTTTTGCGCCGCTTCGAAACCCATTCTGGCCAATCTCACAATCTCTTCTTTGCTGTACACATTGGTATCGAAAGCCTTGGTGCCTTGCTCATTTCGACCTCTGGGTTCGCCAAAATAAATCCCTCCAGTCAACTCACGAAAAAAGACAAAATCCACCCCTTCTACGCGATCCAGCTTCAAAGGCGACTTGTGCACCAAAGAAGGAAAAGTAAAGGTCGGCCGAACATTGGCAAAAAGACCCAACTTCTGACGCATTCTCAACAATCCCTGCTCAGGTCTTACTTTCGCTTTGGGGTCATTGTCGTACTTCGGATCTCCGATTGCACCGAAAAGGACAGCATCTGATGCCGCACAAATTTCATGGGTAGCATCCGGATACGGATCCCCGGTAGCATCGATGGCAGAGGCTCCGACAAGACCTTCTTTAAAGCTAATTTGATGTCCAAATTTTTGACCTATAGCTTTCACTACTTTGACTGCCTGAGCGATAACCTCAGGGCCGATACCATCACCCGGCAATAACGCGATATTCATTTCCATAATTTGTGGATTCTTCTTTCTCTGGGTTGTAATTAATTGTTTCTAAAATATTAAGCATCTTTTCGGTAGCCTTCATGGCCGCGATGGTTTGGTCCGCATCTAACCCCTTGGTCTTAAATAGTTTCCCAAATTCCCATGTGATCACGGTCTCTACAAAGGCATCTGTTTTCCCACCCGGAGGGATTGAAACATGGTAATCCGTCAACCTAGGCAGCTCTTTCCCAATTGACTTATAAATCTTCTTCAATGCCCGCATAAAGGAATCGTATTGTCCGTCTCCTGTGGCACTTGCATCATAAAATTTCCCGTGAATATTCATCCGAAGCTGAACGGTAGGCTTCAGTCCCTTCGAATGAGTCATATGATATCCCTCGATGCTGATATTTCTGGTGATGGAGTTATTCTGTAATACATCGGAAATGATGTAAGGCAAATCTTCCGTCGTGACTCGCTCCTTTTTATCTCCAAGTTCTATGATTCGTTGTGTCACTCGGGCAAGTTCTTCTTTTTCCAAAGAAATCCCCAATTCCTCCAAATTCTTCAGAATATTGGCTTTACCGGAGGTTTTCCCCAGCGCGTACTTCCGTTGACGACCAAATCGCTCCGGAAGCAAATCATTAAAATAGAGATTTTTTTTATTATCTCCGTCCGCATGGATCCCGGCAGTTTGGGTAAAGACATTTTCTCCGACCACCGGTTTATTTGCAGGAATATGATGTCCGGAAAATTGCTCAACCAATTTGGATACACGGAAAATCTTGTGCTCCTGCACTCCTATCTGAAAACCTGTAAAATCCTTTACGACCGCTATCACGGACTCCAAAGGAGCATTCCCAGCACGTTCACCGAGACCATTGATCGTCGTATGGATCCCGGAGGCCCCATGAAGGATAGCCTCCATCACATTGGCCACCGACAAATCGTAATCGTTGTGCGCATGAAAGTCGAAATGGACATCGGGGAATTTCCCAACCAACTCATCGAAAAAGTGTCTGACCTCATCAGGAGACAAAAGTCCCAAGGTATCTGGCAACATGATTCGTTTGATGGGCTGAGAACTTAGAAATTCGATCAAGTTGAGGGTATATTCCTTCGAATTACGCATCCCATTGGACCAGTCTTCCAAATAGACGTTGACTTCTATTCCTTTTTCTTTCGCCAATTGGATGCTTTTGGCGATTTCGGCAAAGTGCTGTTCAGGAGTTTTTTTGAGCTGATGGGTGAGGTGATTCAATGAACCCTTCGTCAAAAGATTCATGACTCGCGCTCCTGCCTGTAAAATCCAATCTATTGAGGCAGGTGTATCGACAAAACCCAAGACCTCCACCCGGTCTAGGTAACCTTTCTGTTCGGCCCAGTGGGTGATTTTTTGAACCCCTTCTAATTCTCCCGAAGAAACGCGGGCGGATGCCACTTCGATCCGGTCTACTTTGAGTTCATCAAGGAGTAATTTAGCAATCTGGAGCTTTTCCGAAGGCAAAAAGGAAACCCCCGAGGTCTGTTCTCCATCCCTCAATGTGGTATCCATGATTTCTATTTTCCTATTCGCCTCCATTTTCAATCTTATTTGGACGCTTCAAAAGCGTCAATTTCAGCTGACATATTCAACAAGTAGTCGATATCGTCGAAACCGTTTTGCATATTGTCTTTTTTGTACTCATTGATGTCAAAAGGTTCAGATTCTCCCGTTGCGAGGAGTTTGATCTTTTGCTCGGGTAGGTTCACTTCGATTTCGGTCGAAGGATTTGCTTCGATTGCATCGAAAAGTTTTTCCGCAAATCCCGGTGAAACAGTCACCGGAAGTACACCGATATTCAGGCAGTTATTTTTGAAGATATCTGCGAAAAAACTGGAGACCACACAGCGGAATCCATAATCATAAATTGCCCAGACGGCATGCTCGCGACTGGAACCTGAGCCAAAGTTTTTTCCTGCTACCAAGATTTTTCCACTGTAAGTTGGATCATTGAGCACAAAATCCTTTTTCGGGTTGCCTTCTACATCATAGCGCCAGTCTCGGAATAGATTATCCCCAAAACCTTCTCGCTCCGTTGCTTTCAAAAAGCGCGCAGGGATGATTTGGTCCGTATCGACGTTTTCTGCGGGTAAAGGAACCGCTGTACTTTTCAGTACTGTAAATTTATCGTAAGCCATTTTTTTCGAATTGAAAGATTGGAAAATTGGAAGTCATGATATGAAAATTTTACATTTTGAAAATTTCAGGCTTCTGACTTCAAACCTCTTAATTATTAAATACTTCTCGAGGATCTGTGATTCGGCCAGTGACGGCAACTGCCGCTACGGTAAGTGGCGAGGCAAGCATCGTACGAGCACCAGGACCTTGACGGCCTTCGAAATTTCTGTTGGAGGTCGAAACGGCATACTTTCCAGCAGGAATTTTATCATCATTCATGGCCAGACAAGCTGAGCAGCCGGGCTGGCGTAATTCAAATCCAGCCTCCTCGAGAATTTTCACCAATCCTTCTTCATGGGCCATTTTTTCTACTTCTCTGGATCCAGGCACAATCCAAGCCGTAATATTATCGGCTTTCCTTCGTCCTTTGACAAACTGAGCCACGGATCGGATATCCTCGATTCTTCCATTGGTACAGGATCCTACGAAAACATAATCCACCAATTTTCCTTTAACTGCTTCACCAGGCTGAAAACCCATATAATCCAGGGATTTTAGGTAAGATTTTTTATTTGATCCTTCCATTCCATCTAAACTGGGAATTGTGCCTTTTACTTTGATGCCCATTCCCGGATTGGTACCATAGGTGATCATCGGCTCAATATCTGCTGCGTCATAGGTGTACTCTTTGTCGAAAACTGCCCCTTGATCGGTTTGAAGTGAGTTCCAATATTCCACCGCTTGATCCCAGGCTTCCCCTTTTGGAGAATATCGCTTCCCTTTTAGGTAATTATAAGTGGTTTCATCAGGTGCGATAAATCCTCCTCTTGCTCCCATTTCAATGGACATATTACAAATCGTCATCCGTGCCTCCATAGAAAGATTTCTGATGGCAGATCCCGCATATTCTACAAAATAGCCCGTAGCTCCCGCAGCGGAAATTTTCGAAATGATATAAAGAATAATGTCTTTCGAGGTCACCCCATTTCCCAATTCTCCATCTACAGAAATCCGCATCTTTTTGGGTTTGGACTGCATGATGCACTGGGTGGCCAAAACCATTTCGACTTCGGATGTACCGATTCCAAAAGCAATCGCTCCGAACGCCCCATGAGTGGAGGTGTGAGAATCTCCACAGACAATAGTCATCCCAGGCTGGGTGACCCCGAGTTCCGGTCCAATCACATGGACGATTCCGTGATGAGCCGAACCCAAATCATGGAGTTCGATTCCATATCTTTTACAATTCTCCCGAAGTCGCTCCACTTGCATTCGAGAAAGTTTATCCTTGATCGTTTGATCTTGTGCCACGGTGGGCACGTTATGGTCTGGAGTGGCAATGGTCCGCTCTGGATATTTCACACCGATTCCCCGCTTTTCCAAGTTTAGGAAGGCGACAGGAGAGGTCACTTCATGAATAAAATGTTTATCGATGAAGAACACGTCTGGACCCTGAGAGACCGATTTAACCACGTGTGCATCCCAAACTTTATCAAATAATGTTTTCTTTTCCATAGTAATTAAGCAGTCGCATATTCCTTGACCGGTATTTTATTTAATGCATCGACAAAGGCAAAAGCCGATGCCAATACGATATCCTCGTGAGAAGCGAAGCCATAGTAAGGCTTGTCTGATTTGATGACTCGCATGTGAACTTTTGCCACGTCATTGGAGCCATGAGTCATCGCCTGAATCAGAAATTCTTCCAGATCAACTTGAGGCTGAACGAGGACTTCGATAGCTTTCAACACCGCATCCACTGGACCCACACCGGTCTGAGTAGCTTTGAAGCTTTCGTTTCCGATTTTGAGCTGTACCGTAGAAGTGATTTCACCATTGGAGGAATAAGTCACCTTTTCTAATTCGATAAAATTGGATTCGTCCAGGTATTTCCCCACCAATTCCAAGAGATCTTTTCTTCCGATATCTCGCTTAGAATCTGCCAAAATCAAAAACTCCTCATAAACTTTGCGAAGCTCTTCCCCCTCCAATTCTACACCCAAGGCATCTAAGTGATGTTTCAAAGCGGCTCTTCCCGATCTAGCAGTCAAAACGATAGATGACTCCTCCACTCCTACTTCTTTGGGATCAATGATTTCATAGTTTTCCCGATGTTTCAACACCCCATCCTGATGAATTCCAGAGGAATGCGCAAAAGCATTTCTACCCACGATTGCCTTGTTGGGCTGTACGGGCATATTCATCAGCTTAGACACCAATCGACTGGTTTTGTAGATTTTTGGCGTATCAATGGATGTATGAACCGGAATGGATTTATGACATTTTATAGCCATGACCACTTCCTCCATGGAGGTATTTCCAGCACGCTCACCGATTCCGTTGATCGTTACCTCTACCTGACGGGCGCCATGCTGCACACCGGCTACGGTATTGGCAGTGGCCATCCCCAGATCATTGTGACAATGCGTAGCAATAATCGCTTTATCAATATTGGACACGCGATTTTTTAGATCGGCGATAATTCCACCATACTGCTCGGGAAGGCAATAACCTGTGGTATCGGGAATATTTACCACTGTCGCACCGGCCTTGATCACTTCTTCGATAATTCTACAAAGAAAATCAGGTTCCGATCGACCAGCATCCTCGGCATAAAACTCCACATCCTCTACAAATTGCTTGGCAAACTTCACCGCCGCTACTCCTCTTCGGATAATTTCCTCAGGAGTAGATCTTAATTTGTACTGAATATGATAGGGAGATACCCCGATTCCCGTATGAATACGGCCTTTTTTGGCAAATTTGAGTGCTTGGGCAGCGACTTCGATATCCTTTTCTACCGCTCTGGAGAGCGCGCAAATGATGGGATTGGAAACTGCTTTCGAAATTTCAACTACTGAGTTAAAATCACCTGGGCTGGAAATGGGAAATCCTGCTTCGATTATATCCACTCCGAGATCTTCCAGCGCTTTAGCTACTATGATTTTCTCCTGGGTGTTTAACTGACATCCCGGCACCTGCTCCCCATCTCTAAGGGTCGTATCAAATATCCACAGCTTGTCACTCATATTTTTAGGGGTTTTGGGTTTTTAATTATTTTCTGGTCTCAACTGACGGACGACCGCTCCGGCCTGCCACATTTCAGATTCTCTGAGCTCTTTTAATTCCGCCTCAAGTTTCACTCTGTAATCAGATTTAGAATTGGAATCGATCGATTTCTGGGCCTCTTTACCTGTTTTTACGGATTCGTAAAGTTCTTCGAAAACCGGTTTGGTTGCGTCACGGAAAGGCTTCCACCAATCCAAAGCACCTCGCTGTGCTGTCGTTGAGCAGTTAGCATACATCCAATCCATTCCATTCTCGGCTACCAAAGGCATCAAAGATTGGGTCAATTCCTCCACTGTCTCGTTGAAGGCTTCCGATGGGGTATGTCCATTTGCTCTCAATACCTCATATTGCGCAGCAAAAATCCCCTGGATGGCTCCCATGAGCGTACCTCGCTCCCCTGTCAAATCAGAGGTCACTTCCCGGTAAAAATCAGTCTCAAAGAGATAGCCGGATCCCACTCCGATTCCCAAAGCGACTACACGGTCTTTCGCTTTGCCCGTGGCATCCTGATAAATTGCAAAGGAAGAGTTTAAGCCCCTGCCTTCGACAAACATCCGTCTCAAAGATGTTCCTGAGCCTTTTGGTGCAACCAAAATTACATCCACATCCGCAGGAGGAACGATTCCGGTTTTATCCTTGTAGGTCACTCCGAATCCATGGGAAAAATAGAGTGCTTTTCCTGGAGAAAGGTGTTTTTTTACCGTAGGCCAAAGGGCAATCTGACCCGCGTCAGAAAGCAAAAACTGAAGAATAGTTCCGCGCTCGCAGGCTTCTTCCAATTCAAACAAAGTCTCACCAGGAACCCAGCCGTCTGCAACGGCTTTGTCCCAGGTTTTTGATCCTTTTCGCTGTCCAACGATGACATTAAAGCCATTATCTTTTAGGTTCAAAGCCTGTCCAGGTCCCTGAACACCGTAACCCAGCACTGCGATCACTTCATCTTTTAGTACATCTTTGGCTTTTTCCAGCGGAAATTCCTCACGGGTCACCACATTTTCTTCAACGTTGCCGAATTTTAATTTCATGATTTTCGGATTAATAGATTTATTAGTTTGATTTTTAGATTTTATTTCAAAAGCGAATCGATGGTCAACATCCGTTTCGCCACCGCCACCCTTCCTGACCTGGCAAATTCCAAAAGTCCATAGCCCTTAAGAATCTCCAAGAGTTCCTGCGTTTGTTCCTTATGTCCGGTGAGCTCCAATACCACAAACTCAGGCTCAGCGGAAATTACTTTGGCATTGTGCTGCCGGATAATTTTTTCCAAACCTGCTTCCAGTCTGGCCACTGGGATTTTGTATAAAGCCAATTCTTGATAAACCACCGCACTATCCTCGTGATAAAATGCCTTGATCACATCGATGATTTTTTCGATTTGATTTACAAGCTGAATGACCGTATCCTCGCTGGCTGCTACTTCGATGGTAACCCGATGAATACCTTCCAATCTACTTTCAGAAGCAGTCAAGGCGTCAATATTAATTCCACGTCTCGTGAAAATGATCGTGATCCTATTGAGGATTCCGATGAAGTTTTCGGTAATGACAAAAATGGTATAGCGTTTCATATTTGGGAATTTTTAGGAGAGTCTTACTTCCTCTACTGAACAACCGGTAGCGATCATCGGGAATACATTGTCCTCTTTCTCTACGACTACTTCCAAAAAGAACGGTCCGTCGTGAATCAGCATATCTTCTATCGCCTCAGTTAAGTCTGTCCTTTCCGTTACCTTTTGGGATCTAATATTATAAGCGTCAGCGATTTTTACGAAGTCAGGATTGTCCAATTCTGTAAAGGAATAGCGCCGATCGAAAAACATCTGTTGCCACTGCCTTACCATCCCCAGAAAATTATTATTTAACAGAACGATTTTAACTGGAGCCTTGGTCTGCATAATCGTACCCAGTTCCTGAATAGTCATTTGAATGCCTCCGTCTCCGACTACACAGATGACTTGTCTTGAGTAATCGTAAAGCTGCGCTCCTAAAGCCGCCGGCAATGCAAAACCCATCGTTCCCAATCCCCCTGAAGTCACTTGAGTCCTGGTTTTTTTGTAGTTAAAATATCGCCAGGCGATCATCTGATGCTGACCCACATCTGTGACCAGCACCGCATCGTCAGCTTTGTATTGATTGATCTGATTGATGACTTCTCCCATTGTCAATCCTGTCTTGGTGGGCGTAATATCATGCTGCATGACCGCCTCTTTTTCCATTTTCTCCAGTTCCTTAAACTTGCCCATCCAGCCTTCATGTGTTTTTTTATCAACCGCCTCGGTCAGCAGACTGAGGCTTTCCTTACAATCACCGTGAATGGCAACTTCTGCTTTGACATTTTTATTGATTTCGGCCGCATCCAATTCGAGGTGGATCACCTTGGCCTGCTTAGCGTATCGTTTCAAATCGCCCGTTACTCTGTCGTCGAAACGCATGCCTACCGCAATCAACACATCGCATTGATTGGTCAGAAGATTCGGCGCATAATTTCCATGCATTCCGAGCTTCCCGACAAAATTTGGATGGTCCTCTGAAAGCGCTCCAGAGCCCAATAGTGTACAAGCCGCCGGGATTCCCGATTTGTCCAAGAAAAACTTTAATTCCGTTTCTGCTTTTCCCAGCGTGATGCCCTGCCCAAAAAGCAAATAAGGTCGCTCGGCTTCATTGATCAACTTAGCAGCTTGGGAAACTACAGCTTGATCAATAACCTGGTGAGTTTTATAGGATCTAAAGCCCAAACAAGGAACGTAGTTAAATGACCCGAAATCAACTTGGGCATTTTTGGTAATGTCAATCAAAACCGGTCCCGGTCTTCCCGAACGAGCGATATAAAATCCTTTGGCAATGGCCGGAGCAATTTCCTCTACCGTACGGACTTGAATATTCCATTTGGTACCGGGCATGGATATACCGACCACATCCGTTTCCTGAAAAGCATCCGTCCCAAGCAAATGCGCCGCAACCTGACCCGTGATACAAACCAAAGGTGTACTGTCAATCTGTGCATCCGCCAGTCCTGTGATCAGATTGGTTGCACCGGGACCGGAAGTTGCCAAGCAAACGCCCACTTTTCCCGAGACTCGGGCATACCCTTGAGCCGCATGAATAGCTCCCTGTTCATGACGGGTAAGCACATGTTTGATCTGCTCATGATAATCATACAATGCATCATACACCGGCATAATCGCACCTCCGGGGTATCCAAAAATAATCTCCGCTTGCTCGGCTATAAGCGACCGAACTACTATATCGGCTCCTCTGATCATTGAATCCTTCATAGGTTTTAAAATTTATCGGTTACACAACCTTCAGACGCAGTAGAAACTAACTGATTATATTTTTTTAAGGTCCCCTGGAGTCCAGAGATCGCCTTTGGGGACCAGGATTTTTTACGCTTCGCAAACTCTTCCTCACTGACATCCACCGACAGCGATTGAGCATTGGTATCTATGGTGATTTCATCTCCATCTTGAATCAGACCAATGGGACCACCATTCCAAGCTTCTGGCGTTACATGCCCAACAACAAAGCCATGCGTGCCTCCTGAAAATCGTCCATCCGTAATCAGCGCTACGTCAGCTCCCAGTCCCGCTCCGATGATCATGGAGGTTGGCTTAAGCATTTCGGGCATTCCCGGAGCACCTTTTGGTCCTACATTGCGAATGACGATGACATCCCCTGCCTTTACGACATGGTCTCGGATCGCATCATTGGCTTCTTTCTCAGAATCAAAAACCTTGGCAGGGCCGGTAAATAGTCGACCTTCTTTTCCAGTAATTTTTGCCACTGCTCCTTCCGGAGCCAGATTTCCATTCAGAATGCATAAATGCCCAGTCTCTTTGATCGGAGACTCGATAGGATGAATGACGTTGACTTTGGAGGGTACGATTGGTGTGACATTTTCAAGATTTTCAGCAAGAGTTTTTCCGGTTACGGTCAAGCAGTCTCCGTGTAAAAAGCCTTTTTCCAAGAAATATTTCATAAATGCTGGTAAACCTCCCTGCTCATGCAGATCCTCCATCAGGAATTTACCGGAAGGCTTGAAATCTCCAATCATGGGGGTTGTTGCATTCAGCGCCTTGAAGTCCTCCAAATTAAAATCCACACCCGCCGTACGGGCTATGGCCAAAATGTGCAGTACCGCATTGGTGCTACCGCCTAGGGCTATCGCAACGCGTACCGCATTTTCGATGCTTTTTCTAGTGATGATATCGCTCGGCTTGATATCCTTTTCGAGTAAAATTTTAATGTACTTATTGACATCCTTACATTCCTGGATTTTTTCAGGTGAATTTGCTGGATTGGAGGCAGAGTAAGGCACAGACATCCCCATAGCTTCGATTGCGGATGACATGGTATTTGCCGTGTACATTCCCCCACATGCCCCTGCACCCGGGCAGGCATTTCGGATAACGCCATCGTAATCTTCTTCTGAAATCGTCCCTTGGATTTTTTTCCCAAAAGCCTCAAAAGCAGATACAATATTGAGTTTCTCGCCTTTGTAATTGCCCGAGGCAATCGTACCGCCATAAACCATAATCGAAGGACGGTCGATGCGAAGCATCCCCATGACCGCCCCGGGCATATTCTTATCGCATCCGGCCACTGCCACACATGCGTCAAATGAATGTCCTAAAATAAACGACTCGATGGAGTCGGCTATTATCTCCCTAGAAACCAGCGAATAGCGCATTCCAAGCGTCCCCATCGAAGTACCATCAGAAATCCCAATCGTATTAAAAACCAATCCTGTGAGCTCTTGCTCTTGAGAAGATTCTTTAATCAGTGCAGCAAAATCATTGAGATGCATATTGCAGGGATTGCTTTCATAGCCACAGCTCGCGATTCCCACGAATGGCTGCTTCATTTTTTTATCACTCAGTCCTGTGGCATAAAGCATCGCCTTACCGGCCGGATGCTCAGGATTATCGGATATTTCCCAACTGTATTTCTTTAGGTTCATAGGTTTTGGGTATAAAAAAAGTGCCTCAACTGACTGAGGCACTTAGGATTTTATTTTATCAGAATAAATAGTCTAGTGCCTCACATTAAATTCTAATGAGAATAATCAAGCTTAGCAAAAAGACCACTAGGTTCATAAATTTCGGGTTGAGCAGATAAATTTCTTTTAAATATTTTTCAAACTTAATTCCGAAAAACCACACTTACAATATTTAATTCGCCTTTTTGTTTATAAAACAAAATTTAAATGTAAGTAAAATAGATTTTTTCAGAATATTAATGGTAAAATGAAGACATTTTATCCTTTTTTAAAAAATTGAATTCAGGATTTAACCGTTTTTCAAAATATTATTTCGAATTTCGGTTTTTTCAATTTTTATCAATTTTCTTTTCCTTTTTAACAATGAAAAATCCGAATCGAAATCAATGCACTAATATTTTGAACTTTCTTTATAAAATTTTCAATTAAAAATCCCAAGTTTTGCCTTTAAATTTTATCCTATTTTTGTTAAAATTTACATCTATGATCACATTCCCAAATGCCAAAATCAATCTTGGACTTCACATCACCGGAAGGCGAAAAGACGGGTATCATCAAATCGAAACCTGTATGGTTCCGATCCCGCTCTGGGATGCCCTGGAGATGATTATTGACAAAAAGGGTGGATGGGAAAGTAGCGGATTGCCGATTCCTGGCGAGGCGAAAGATAATTTGATTCTAAAGGCGGAAAAACTCCTTCGTAAGGATTTTCAAGGCTTACCCAACCTCAAAATCCATTTACACAAACACATTCCTATGGGAGCTGGACTTGGCGGAGGTTCGGCGGACGGGGCCTTTGCGCTGAAGCTTATGAACAACCTTTTTGACCTGCACTTGGATGATTTTTTCTTGGAAGAATACGCAGCCCAACTCGGAAGTGATTGTCCATTTTTCATCGAAAACACCCCAAAAATCGCCAGGGGCCGAGGCGAAATCCTTGAGCCCGTTGACCTCTCGCTTAAGGGAAGTTATTTGGTACTGATCAATCCCGGAATTCACATCGGCACCAAAGAAGCTTACGCCGGTGTCACTCCCGCCCCACCCAAAGTCAAACTGGAAGAAGTGATCGCCAACCGAAGTCGCTGGAAAAATGAATTGGTGAATGACTTCGAAGAACGTATTTTTAAAAACCATCCACAAATCGCCGCAATCAAAAGTCAATTTTACGAGGCAGGTGCGTATTATGCCGCAATGTCCGGATCGGGTTCGAGTGTGTTTGGCCTTTTCGATACAAAGCCAAGCGGTATTAATTTTTCAGGGCATTATTTTTGTTTTGAAAAAGAACTTTAAAAACGTATTTATTATTATATTTACCTTTAACTTCAAATAAAATGGCTACGTTCACAAGTTCTCTCCCGGATGATCTCCTCGAAAAAGTTTCTTCCGAAGCTTCCAAACTATCAATTCCAAAAAATAAACTGATCGAAAAAGCCCTAAGGGCATATTTGGATTATTTGAAGCGTCTTGAATATGCCAAATCTTACAGAATGGCTTCTAAAGATCCTGAGGTATTGGAAATGGCAGAAGAAGACATGGGAGAATACTTCAAGCAAATAGAAGAAAATGAAGCAAGGTGAAATTTGGCATGAAAGATTAGACCCTGTAATCGGATCGGAGCAAGCTGGATTTAGGCCTGTAGTCATTTTGAGTGGAAACCTTTTAAACACCCATCTCCAGGTTGTCCTGGCAGCACCTTTGACAAGTAAAATCAAAGGATATAAAGGAAATCCGATTTTAACACCAACTGAAAAAAATGGATTAAAAGTAGATTCAGAGGTTATGATTTTTCATTTAAGGTCAATATCCAAGCAAAAGCTCAAAACCAAAATTGGAGAGGTAGAAAAAAAGGAGATCAAACTTGCCATTGAGACCTTAAATGATATCCTTACCTTTTAACCCAAAGTCCTCACTGCTTTTCTCCGCTTATTCCAATAATTCAACACTGGATAAATCAGCACAGAAATCAAAATAATCAACGTGCCCAAGTAAAACTCCGGAGTCATTTTTTCCTTTTCCCCAAAAATCAATACCGCCAAGACTATTCCGTAAACCGGCTCCAGATTAATCGTCAAGTTGATAGAAAATACCGTCAATCGCTTCATCAAATCTACTGAAACCGAAAAGGCATAGACTGTACAAACTCCTCCTAAAATCAACAACCAAAACCAGTCAAAACCTTGCCAAGCCCATTGGATCCCTTCTCCTTCCGTCAAATACGCGGCATAAATCGGCATAAACGCCAAAATAAACATACTGGCTCCACTCATCTCATAAAAAGTAATCTGATAAGGATCGTGCTTTTTGGTCAGACGTCCGTTGATTACCGAAAAACAAGCGGCCAGAAACGCGGAAGCCAAAGCCATCGCCAACCCCAGCCAGTAACCGGTTTCAAATTTGAAAATAACCACCAATCCGGAAATCACCATGATTCCCAAGGCTACCTCGTACCATTTGATCTTTGTCCTGTTAAAAAAAGGCTCCACAAAAGCAGTCCACAATGAAGTCGTCGCCATTCCTGCCAAACATACTGATACCGTAGCAACTCGTGCTGACCAGAAAAACAGAATCCAATGCAGCGCGATCAAAATCCCCGTCCCGAGCACCTTCCACATTTCCTGTGTAGGGATCAGGATATTTTTCTTTTTCCAAACAAAAAGCAAGGCCACGCCGATGGACGCAATCAAGGTGCGATAAAAAACCAATTCCAAAGCCGGAAGCGATATCAATACGCCCAAAATCGCAGTGAATCCCCAAATCAAAACGATTAGATGAAGCAATAAATAATCCTTGAAGCTAGCCTGCATTTATCGCGGAACTGTTTTGTACAACACCAATCCCACAAGCCCAAAAACGATATTGGGAAGCCAAACTGAAAAGATGGGGTATTCGGAGCCATTTTCGGCAAAAGTCCGGGAAAGAATAAACAATAAAATATAAACAAAAGCCATCAAAAAGCCCATGGCAATCTGAAACCCCGATCCTCCCCGGGTTTTTCGAGCAGACATAATGACCCCGATAAAGGTTAAAATAAGCGCGGCAAAGGGAGACATAAAGCGTACATATCGCTCAATTTTATAAAATTCTACATTATCCGCACCTCGCGCTTCCAAGGTTTTAATCTGTCGACTGAGCTGGGGTAATTTGAGTGTTTCGTGATGTTTCTCGGGAATCCCAAAATCATCCGGCACAATCGACAAAACCGTATCCTTTGCCTCTCCCACGGTCCATACTTCCTTTCGATCTTTAAGCTCTCGGAGTCGCCAGTTTCGTAGTGTCCAGGAATTTTTTGCCGTATCCCACTCAATACGATCCGCTGAGAGCTTAGCCAGGAGTTTACCATCTTTAATAGTTTCCAATGTGAAAGTAAATCCGGAGTTACTGGTTTTATAAAATCGATTTAAGTAAGCATAACTATTTTCCCCCACTTTGATATGAACATTCTGCTCGGTGTTAGGTGCTCCTTTATCCAAATATACCAATCGGAATACTGTCACACCCTCTGTAGCGGTGGGCAAAACCCAGCCATTCAAGTAAAAACTTGCGGCTCCGATCAAAGCCGCTCCCATCAAAAAAGGACGAAGCAAACGTACAAAACTCACTCCACTGCTGAGAATCGCGATAATCTCTGTTCGTCCAGCCATTTTGGAGGTAATAAAAATGACGGAAATAAAAACCGTGATCGGGGTTAATAAGTTATTCAGATACAAACCATAATTTCCCATGTAGCGGAGGATTTCAGCCGAGGGAACCTGGTTTTGAATGTAGATATCGTTTTTTTCGGTAAAATCCAGCACCAAAACCACAAGAATAAGCATCAAGACCACAAAGAAGTAGGTCTTCAAAAAATCCTTTATTATCAGCTTATCGAGTAGTTTCATTGGTTAAAGTCGGGTGCTTACTTTTTTGACCATTTGATCTTTCCAAACGGCAAAATCACCTGCAAGGATATGTTCTCTGGCCTGTCCCACCAGCCACAAATAAAAAGATAAGTTATGAATACTGGCGATTTGCGCAGCTAAAATTTCCTTAGAAATCGTTAAATGACGCAAATAGGCCCTGGAGTAAAACGTACTCGCATAGTTTCCAATTGCGGGATCGATGGGACTGAAATCATCCTTCCATTTTTCATTTCGGATATTGATGATCCCCTCCGAAGTAAAAAGCATGCCGTTTCGGGCATTTCGGGTTGGCATCACACAGTCAAACATATCCACTCCGAGCGCGATGCACTCCAGAATATTTGCCGGTGTCCCGACTCCCATGAGGTAGCGTGGCTTGTCTACTGGCAAAATATCCGTGACCAATTCGGTCATTTCATACATCATTTCGGCAGGTTCTCCTACGGAAAGCCCTCCAATAGCATTTCCTTCTCTTCCCTGCTCAGCGATAAACTCAGCACTTTGCTTTCGCAGATCCTTATACACCGAACCCTGGACTATTGGAAAAAGCGTCTGACTGTAGCCGTATTTTCCCTCCGTAGCATCAAATCGATGGATGCATCGTTTCAGCCAACGATGGGTCATTTCCATTGAATTTCGCGCATAGCCGTATTCACAAGGGTAAGGTGTGCACTCGTCAAAGGCCATGATGATATCCGCTCCGATGGTACGCTGTATGTCCATTACATTTTCAGCAGTAAAATGGTGCTTAGACCCGTCGATATGGGATTTGAAAGTCACGCCTTCTTCTTTGATCTTACGGGTTCCGGCCAGGGAGAAAACCTGATAGCCCCCTGAATCGGTCAAAATTGGCCGATCCCAACCGTTGAATTTATGAAGTCCTCCTGCTTTTTCCAGAATATCCAATCCAGGACGAAGATAAAGGTGATAGGTATTTCCCAGAATTATCTGAGCTTGAATATCCTCCTTAAGTTCCCGCTGATGCACCGCTTTCACTGTCCCGGCAGTGCCCACAGGCATAAAAATCGGCGTTTGGATCGTCCCGTGATCGGTCTCCAGTTTTCCTGCGCGAGCTTTTGATTGGTTGTCGGATTTCTCTAATCTAAACTTCATTTACTTATTTTAAGGAGAATTAATACTTTTTTCATCTCCTGGTTTAGGCTTACAAAAATATCTACTTATTCTTAAACGAATGCTGAAATTGATTTTATATTTGCCCAGCAAAACCCACCTATGGACCTATTTTTACTCTGGACTCTCTTTAGCCTCGGGATAATCATTCAGGCCGTGTATTTATTGGTGATTTTTGGCAGAGTAGCCTTTTTTAATACACCATCTACTAAGCAAGAAATTGAAAATGAGGAACCGGTCACCATTGTCATCGCCGCCAAAAACGAATTTAAAAACCTTAAAACACTGATCCCCAAACTTTTTGAGCAGGATTATCCCAAATTTGACGTGATGATCATCAACGATCAAAGTACCGATCGCACCAAACGACTGCTGGAAGAAATGATGGCCATCTATCCCAAGCTTCGCTCGGTCACCATCAAATACACACCCGATCATGTCACGCCGAAAAAATATGCGCTTACGCTCGGTATCAAAGTAGCTAAAAATGACGTCATCTTATTAACGGATGCAGACTGTGTTCCGTGTTCGGATCAGTGGATCAGAAAAATGACAGCGCCGGTCCGGGAAAAAGGCAAACGCTTTGCTATTGGGTATTCTGCTTATGAGCAAAAACCCGGATTTCTCAACCGCTGGATTCAATTTGAAACCTTAATGACTGCCCTGTATTACCTGTCTTTTGGATTGTGGAAAGCTCCCTTTATGGGAGTCGGGAGAAATCTGTGCTACCGGAAAAGCTTTTTTATGGAAGTCAAAGCCTTCAAAGGAATCTGGCATCTCGATGGAGGAGATGATGATCTTTTTGTCAATCAATATGCCACTGGAAATAATACGTCGATTGTCCTAGATCCTGAAGCGAATACCTTGTCAAAACCCAAGGAAAATTGGGGCGATTACAAAATTCAGAAAAAAAGACACCTGCATATTGGAAAATATTATCGCAGTGAGGATAAACGAAAAATCGGGTTTTATGCACTTTCCCATGCATTATTCTGGCTGGGAGGCATTGCTTTATTGATTTATTTCGGACTTCAGAGCAATTGGGAACATTTTCTGATTGTTTTCGGTATTATCCTTGGAAGATCATTTCTAATGTATGTGATCTTTTCTACAGCGAGTAAAAAAATTAATGGATCTAAGGTCCCTTCGAATATCCTGATCAACGACTTTTTGTATTTGGGCTATTTTTGGATTTTAGGTTCCATTTCCCATCAGTCAAAGGATATTCAATGGAAATAAACGAACGCGGATTTTCTAACAAGGCTCTCGAGGATTTTGATCTGATCGATCGGGCCGTGGATCACAAAGATCAGCAGGCCTATGCTACCCTGATGAAGCGGTACAAAAAGGCTGTTTATTTCATGATTCTGAAAATGATCCGCGACGCAGACGATGCGGAAGATCTGACCATGGAAGCTTTTGCCAAAGCATTCAAAAACCTCCATCGGTTTAAAAAAGACTATACCTTTTCTACTTGGCTTTTTCGGATCGCCACCAATAATGCGATCGATTTTATCCGTAAGAAAAAACTCAAAACCATGAGTTTGAATACCACCATGTCTGACGATAGCGGTAATTCGGTCAATATCGACGTGGAAGATGGAGACAATAATCCTCAGGATGAATTCATCAAATCCCAGCGGATCGAAATGGTACGGATTTTTGTTGACAAACTTCCAGCAAAATATCGAAAACTAGTCCAGTTACGCTACTTTGATGAATTGTCATACGAGGAAATCGCCCAGGAGCTCGAAAAGCCCCTAGGAACAGTAAAAGCCCAACTCCACCGCTCCCGAGAGCTCCTGTATGAAATCGCCTCCGGCAAAGAAAAACACATCTAAATGAATTCGGGTACGCAACTGATCCAGTCCTATTTTCCCAATCTCAGCGAAAAGCAAATCGAGCAATTTGAGCGTTTGCAATCACTTTATGAAGAGTGGAATGCCAAAATCAATGTGATCAGCCGAAAGGATATGGATCAGTTTTATGTGCATCATGTCCTTCATTCGCTGGGAATTGCCAAGGTGATGGGATTTCAACCCGGCACCAAAGTCCTTGATATCGGTACGGGTGGCGGGTTTCCCGGGATTCCCCTGGCTATTTTATTTCCGGATACCCATTTTCACTTGGTGGATTCGATCGGAAAGAAAATAGCTGTGGTCAAAGAAGTAGCCAGAGCGCTGAAGCTCAGCAATGTAGAAGCCCAACAAGCCCGAGCGGAAACTTTGGTTCGGAAGTATGATTTTGTGATCAGCCGTGCGGTCACGCGTATGATCAATTTTTACCCTTGGGTCAAAGGAAAAATCAAAAAAGAAGACTTTAATGAATTCCCGAACGGAATTTTATATCTGAAAGGGGGCGATATCGACGAGGAGATGGAAGAACTGGACAAATCCTATGTCACTTATCATCTGAGTGATTATTTCAAAGAAGAGTTTTTCGAGACCAAAAAGGTGGTCTATATGCCTTGGGAGGATAAAAGGTAACGGATTTTATTGTTGAATCTGAATATCCGCTTTCTTACCCGTAAAAAATAATCGGCCTAAAAGCAGCGCAATAGTACAATTCTCCGAGACTTCGGTCTTCCGTCTCGATTAGCAAAGGAGATAGGACTACTGGAAGGATTCCGTATAATCATATTATTGAAAGTGCAGTCATTGTTAAAAAAATATGCCATTAAAAATACAATTCCCTTCCCTTTTCAAACTCAATTTTCCTCTAACTTTCTAATATGAAATGAGTTAGATTTCTTTATCAATCAATTAAATTCTTTAAGTGACAATTCCCGCCACTCCGCTTTTTTGCCTCCTTCAAATCCGCTAATTTGAAGCCTCAATTTTCGATAGCACATGTATATTATTTTCGATACCGAAACCACCGGTTTACCCCGGGACTACAATGCCCCCATGTCCGATGTGGACAACTGGCCCAGGCTGGTTCAGCTTGCCTGGCAACTGCATGATGCCAAGGGCAAACTGCTTTCCAATCATAACTATATCGTCAAGCCGGAAGGTTTTACCATCCCCTACAATGCCGAAAAAGTGCACGGCATCTCCACCAAGCGAGCACTAGCCGAAGGACATGATCTGAAGAAGGTATTGGCCATTTTTGAAAAAGACGTCGCTGAAGCCAAGCACCTAGTCGGACACAATATCGAGTTTGATATTAATGTGGTTGGATCGGAATTTATTCGTGCAGAATTGGGAATGCCACTAACGGCCAATCCGCTGGACACCAAGGATATTTCTACCGAATTCTGTGCGATTCCCGGCGGCAAAGGCGGAAAATTTAAATGGCCTACCCTCACCGAGCTCCATCAAAAGCTCTTCGGCAAAGGCTTTGGTGACGCCCACGATGCGGCCTATGACGTGGATGCTACAGCTCGCTGCTTTTTTGGCTTGATCACTCAGGGAGTTCAGAAACCCGAGGATGGAATTGCTGTTGCCCAGGTGATTTATGAGGCGCCCGATTTGGCCGAAGCTAATTTTGCGCAAGCCAAAGACGAACAAAAAGCCGCAGCCAAGGAAGTTCTCAAGCAAGCTGGAAAAGCAGATATCTCCGAACTGGTCGATGTGCCTTTCACGCACTTGCACGTACATACCCAATATTCTGTATTGCAAGCTACTTCTGAAATTCCGGCACTGATCGCCAAAGCAAAATCCATGAATATGCCTGCCATTGCCATGACAGATCACGGCAATATGATGGGAGCTTTTCATTTTGTAAAAGCTGCCATGGGAGCAGATATCAAGCCGATCGTGGGATGCGAGTTTAACCTGTGCAGAGATCGAAAAAACAAATCTTCCAAAAATGACGGCTATCAGACGGTTCTCATAGCCAAAAACAAGGCCGGCTATCACAATCTCGCTAAACTGGCCTCCTATGCCAATATCGAAGGCTTCTACTATGTTCCGAGAATTGACAAAGAAGTATTGGTTCAATACAAAGGAGACTTAATCGCTACAACTGGTGGTTTGTGGGGAGAGATTCCTTACCTGATTTTGAATGTCGGAGAAACCCAAGCGGAAGAAGCTTTCGTCTGGTGGAAAGAACAGTTTGGGGAGGATTTTTATGTAGAACTCAATCGACATGGAATTCCAGAAGAAGAAAAAGTAAATGAGGTCTTGTTGGATTTTGCGATGAAGTATGATGTAAAGTATTTCGCAGCGAATAATACCTACTACAATGACAAGGCTGATGCCAAGGCACATGACATTTTGCTCTGTGTAAAAGATGGGGAACTGGTCGAAAAACCCAAGAAATACATCGGTAAACGCGGAAGAGAATTCCGCTACGGCTTCCCCAATGATGAGTTTTACCTCAAGTCTCCAGAGGAGATGAAAAAACTTTTCGCTGACTTGCCGGAAGCCATCGAATGCACTCATGAGATTGTAGAGAAGATTGAAGCCTATAAACTGGCTCGGGAAGTGCTCCTTCCCAAATTTGATATTCCTGAAGAATTTAAGCATCCCGAGGACGATCAGGATGGGGGAAAAAGAGGAGAAAATGCCTATCTGCGTCATCTTACCTACGAAGGAGCCAAGAAACGCTACTCCGAAATCACGCCGGAGATTCAAGAGCGGTTGGATTTCGAGTTGGAGACCATCGAACGAACCGGCTATCCGGGTTACTTTTTGATCGTTCAGGACTTTACACGAGCAGCTCGGGATATGGGCGTTTCGGTGGGACCGGGCCGGGGATCTGCGGCGGGTTCAGCAGTGGCCTATTGCATCGGCATCACCAATGTGGACCCGATTGAGTATGATCTCCTTTTTGAGAGATTCCTCAATCCGGATCGGGTTTCACTTCCCGATATTGATATTGACTTTGATGATGAGGGGCGCGGAAGGGTTATCGACTACGTAATCAAAAAATACGGCAGTAATCAAGTCGCTCAAATCATCACCTACGGCACCATGGCTGCCAAATCAGCCATTCGGGATACTGCCCGGGTGCTGAATCTCCCCCTAGCTGAAGCAGGCAGACTGGCCAATCTTGTACCCGACATCAAGCTCAAAGCGCTTTTCGAATTGGCAAAAAACAGACCCGCCTTGTTGGAAAAACTCAAAGGCCAAGGGGAATTGATACAAAAAGCAGAAGAACTCATTCGAATTGCGCAAGGTCAGGACGAATCGGCCAAGACGGTCAATCAAGCCACGGTTTTGGAGGGATCTGTGCGGAATACGGGCATTCATGCCTGTGGAGTGATCATTACGCCTTCTGATATTACCAATTTTGTTCCTGTGGCCTTGGCCAAAGACTCAGACATGGTTTGCACCCAGTTTGACAACTCTGTGGTAGAATCTGCCGGTTTGCTCAAAATGGACTTTTTGGGATTGAAAACCCTCACGCTAATCAAGGATGCAATCAAAATCGTCAAAGAGCGTCATGGAATTCAGTTAGATGCGGATGAATTTCCAATTGACGACGAAAAAACATACGAGCTTTTCCAGCGCGGTGAAACAGTGGGTATTTTCCAATACGAATCCGCCGGAATGCAGAAATACATGCGTGAACTCAAGCCGACGGTTTTTGCAGATTTGATCGCTATGAATGCCTTGTACCGTCCGGGACCGCTAGCTTACATTCCATCATTTATCAAGCGGAAGCATGGCACGGAAGCCATCAGCTACGACTTGGATGACATGGAAGAATACCTGAAGGAAACTTATGGGATCACAGTCTATCAGGAGCAAGTCATGCTGCTTTCCCAAAAACTGGCTGACTTTACCAAAGGTGAAGCTGATGTATTGCGAAAAGCCATGGGTAAAAAGCAAAAGGATGTCTTGGATAAAATGAAGCCTAAGTTTGTCGAGCAGGCCGCTGCCAAGGGGCATGATCCCAAAAAACTAGAGAAAATCTGGACGGATTGGGAAGCCTTTGCCTCCTACGCCTTCAATAAGTCCCATTCCACCTGCTATGCTTGGATTGCTTATCAAACGGCCTATCTCAAGGCACATTACCCAGCTGAATACATGGCCTCGGTACTCAGCAACAACATGAATGATATCACGCAGGTGACTTTCTTCATGGAGGAATGTAAGCGAATGGGAATTCCTGTTTTAGGTCCGGATGTAAATGAATCCAAAAATGGGTTTACCGTAAATGCAGCTGGAGAAATTCGCTTTGGCATGGCAGCTATCAAGGGTGCGGGTTCAGCGGCAGTGGATGAAATCATCAAAGAAAGGGAAGCCAATGGCCCATTCAAAACCATTTTTGACTTTGCGAAGCGAGTCAGCTCCAAAGCGCTAAACAAAAAAACAATGGAAGCTCTGGCCATGGCCGGTGGTTTTGACTGTTTTCCTCAATACCATCGCAGACAATACCTCGAGGCTCCAGATGGAGATGTCACCTTGATTGAAAAGGCAGTGAAATATGCCCAAAAAATCCAACAAGAGGAGGAAAGTGCTCAAGTCAGCCTTTTTGGAGGAGCAAGTGGTAGTGCGGATATTCCTTTGCCCTCAGTGGCGCCACTTGAGCCCTTTTCCCAACTCCAGCAACTCAATATTGAAAAAGAAGTGGTCGGGCTTTACATTTCTGGCCATCCACTCGATCAGTACAAACTCGAAATCGAATCCTTTACCAATGCTTCTTTGCCAGACCTTAATGATCTGGAATCGCTCAAAGGCAAAAACGAATTGCGGCTTGCCGGATCTGTGTCCAGTTTTGCCCATCGTACGACCAAAAACGGGAAACCTTTTGGCACCTTAACCATGGAAGATTATCAGGGCGGTTTTACCTTCTTTTTGTTTGGAGATGATTACGTCAAATTCAAAGAATACTTCATGGCGGGATGGTTTTTGTTTATCAAAGGTCAGGTGGGAGAGAAAAGATGGAACAGTGAACTGGAGTTTAAAATCAACTCGATCATGCTGCTTTCGGAAGTTCGTGGCAAACTAGTCAAAGGACTAGAGGTCAATATTGATTTGGATGATCTGAATTACGATTTGATGGAAAAAATGGAGCAAATCACCGAAAAATATAAAGGGGAAGCCAAGCTGTATTTTTCAGTGATTGATCGAAAAGAGAATATCAGTCTGAAACTTTTCTCCAAAAAAACAGGGATTGATCCCAGCGCCGAAATGATCAGGGAACTCAATCAAATTCCCGAGGTTATTTACAAAGTGGTAAGTGACTAGCTTTCAGAAAGAATTTAACTATCTCCAATAGATAAAAAAATAAAGTCTGTAGGAACTTATTGATCCGGGATAGACTTTCTCTCATATATTTGAAAAATAGAACCGAAACTAAACGTATTATAAAATGGCAAAAGCAATAGAAATCACCGATGCGAATTTTGAAGAAGTAATCAAGTCCGAACAACCCATCTTGGTGGACTTCTGGGCAGAATGGTGCGGCCCCTGTAAAATGATTGGACCAGTAGTAGAAGAATTAGCGGGTGATTACGAAGGAAAAGCGGTAATCGGGAAAGTAGATGTGGACTCCAATCCTGGCGTCGCACAGGCTTTCGGTATCCGATCTATTCCTACGCTTCTTTTCTTCAAAGACGGACAAATCGTCGACAAGCAAGTTGGAGCCGTTCCTAAAGCTATTTTGGCTCAAAAATTAGACGCTCAGCTCTAATCAAGATTAAAACTATTTGATAAGCCACGGGTTTTTCCTGTGGCTTTTTTTATATTTCTAAGTCTATGAATGAAACACTCCTCTCTCTCAATGAATTTTTTGAACTGCGAAAATCGCTGCCCATTTTGGACGCTCGTAGTGAGGGAGAATTTGCACAAAGTCATATTCCCAAGGCCGTTAATCTACCTATTTTGACTAATGAGGAGCGGGTCATAGTCGGAACGCTTTATAAGGAAAAAGGAAATCAAGAGGCTATTTTAAAAGGGTTTGAATTGGTCGGTCCACGCTTTCATCAGATTCAAAAAGAAGCCCTTCAAAAATTTCCGGGGAAAAAGCTCCTAATTTACTGCTGGAGAGGAGGCATGCGCAGTCAAATTCTATCCTGGGTGTTAGGCATGGTAGGATTTGAAGTTTTCCGACTCAAGGGAGGATATAAAACCTATCGATCCTTCACTTTTGAAGAGGTGCGAAAAACACGGAAAATGATCATACTTGGGGGCAAGACTGGAACAGCAAAAACGGTGCTTTTGCAGAAACTGGGAAAAAATGGTGAACAAATCATCAACTTGGAAGGCCTGGCCAATCACAAGGGTTCTTCCTTTGGAGCCATCGGGCAAGCCCCACAACCCAGT
This sequence comes from Algoriphagus hitonicola, assembly GCF_900113375.1. Lineage (GTDB taxonomy): Bacteria > Bacteroidota > Bacteroidia > Cytophagales > Cyclobacteriaceae > Algoriphagus > Algoriphagus hitonicola. The sequence continues at coordinate 187,716 of NZ_FOPC01000009.1, forward strand.
GTGGAGCAGTTTGAAAATCTATTAGCCGAGGAACTCTTACAAACCAATCCAGAAGTTCCCATTTGGGTAGAAAATGAAAGTCGGAAAATTGGAAGAACTATCCTCCCTGATGGTTTTTTTGAGCAAATGCAACAATCACCCATGCTCGATATTCACAAGTCGGAACAAGAACGAATTCAACATATCGCGACGGAATATGGAAATCTTCCAAAAGCCGAATTAATATCAGCAATAAAGCGACTGGGAAAACGACTCGGGGGACTCCGAACTCAGCAAGCGATTACAGATGTGGAAGAAGGAAATAACGAATCCTGGATTGCCAATTTGTTGATGTATTATGATAAAACATACGACTTTGACCTCAAAAACCATCACAAAAACCAAATCATTGAAATGGATTTTGAAGGTAAATCATTGGCCAATCAGGTCGAACTTTTAATTGAAACCAAAAAACAATGCCATGAGTGATCAACCCATAAAACTCACCCAATGGAGCGAAGGATCCGGCTGCGGATGCAAAATCGCCCCGGCTATTTTAGATCAGATACTCAGCCAAAGCGGTTCAAACCTTCAATTAGACACCAATCTTTTAGTGGGTAATTCGAGCAAAGACGATGCGGCGGTTTATCAGATATCGGAAGATTTAGCCATGATCAATACGGTGGATTTTTTCACCCCGATTGTTGATGATCCATTTGACTTTGGACGGATATCAGCTGCAAATGCCATTTCAGATGTTTATGCAATGGGGGGAAAACCACTTTTTGCCAATGCTATTTTGAGTTGGCCCGTAGAAAAACTTGCACCAGAACTCGCAGCCAAAGTATTGGAGGGGGCTAAAAAAGTCTGCAAAGCTGCCGGCATCGAGTTGGCTGGAGGTCATAGCATCGCAGCGAAAGACCCAATTTTCGGGCTTTCGGTGAATGGGGTAATTCATCCCCGAAAAATAAAAACCAACCGGGGTGCTAAAGCTGGCGACTTGATCTTTTTGACCAAACCTCTAGGGATCGGAGTCTTGGCAACAGCCTTAAAGCGAGAAAAAATCAAGGATAAAGATTACCTCAACCTGCTCGATACCGCCTGCCGTCTCAATTCCATCGGGCAAGTTTTGGGAAATCATGAAGAAGTCCATGCCATGACCGACGTGACTGGTTTTGGTTTGCTAGGTCACCTGATAGAGATGGCAGAAGGAGCTGAATTATCGGCAAAAATCGAACTAGACCAGCTTCCATTGATCGAAGGCATTCAGGAATACATTGATCAGTTCATTTTCCCTGATAACACTTACCGGAATTGGAATGCGTACAATACCAAAACCAAAGGAGTTAAAGGAATGGAATTGGTCAAACTCTGTGACCCACAAACTAGCGGAGGCTTACTGATTTCGGTAGCTCCTGAAAATTTGGATTGGTTTGAGAAAACAATGAAACTCGAAAAGCAAGTCTTTTGGCAAATTGGAAATTTTACAGCAAAGGGAGAATTCGTGGTTGAGGTAGTGTAAAGAAAAGCGATAGGTTTACTAACTTGGAGAAGCACATAAACTACCCAGCATGAAACTCAACCTAACCTATCTTTCATTTCTCATTTTATTCCTTTCAAGCACCATGGGAATTGCTCAAGTACCCGAAGGCATCCAAAGCGAATTGGTCATTCTCAATGTCAAAACCGGGGAAGAAAAACAAATTCTGAAAGAAGAGCGGCATTTTGAAGCACCCAATTGGTCGCGTGATGGAGATTACCTATTGATCAATGCAGCTGGGAAGCTAGAAAAAGTCGCCATGGATGGCACCAAGTTGGGTCAGCTTTTTCCTGAACAGATCTCTCGAGTCAACAATGACCACGGAATCAGCTTTGATGGAGAAACCCTGGTTTTCAGCAAAAATGACGAAGGGAAAAGTTCGCGCATTTATACCATTCCCATGGCAGGAGGCGAACCTAAGCTCATCACCCCAAACTATCCCAGCTATTGGCATGGCATCAGCCCCGATGGGCAAATGCTCGCCTATTGCGCCGAGCGAGATGGAGCCTGGGACATCTATGTCATCCCGACTGTGGGTGGAGAGGAAATCCGATTGACGGACACAGAGGGTTTGGATGATGGGCCGGAATATTCTTACGATGGCCAGTGGATTTACTTCAACAGCCACCGAACCGGAAGGATGCAAGCCTATCGGATGAAACCCGATGGGAGCGGACAAGAGCAACTGACCTTTGATGAGTTGGACAACTGGTTTCCCCATCCCTCACCGGATAATAAAAGTGCTGTGATCATTTCTTACCTCGAAGACCAAAAAGGCGCCCATCCCTTTGGCAAAGACGTGAAGCTTCGACTACTCGATGTAGAAACCAAGGAAATCCGGGATCTCACTGACGTTTTTTATGGAGGCCAAGGCACCATCAATGTACACTCCTGGTCACCGGATGGGGAGTGGATAGCTTTTGTGAGGTATTATAAATGATTGAGTCATAGATCTAATTTTGTATCAATCCATCTCAATTAAGCTTTACCTTTTGAATGACCTGATTCTGGGATAATCCAAAAAATGGCTCGCTATTCATGCTCTCATAATCAGCGTTCATGAGAAAGGAATAAAGGTATTCGTTATCCATATAAAAAGGACGTTTTATAGTTAATTCCCGACCTTTTAAGAGGTCAAGATTATTATTTTCTTTGTTATAAAAAGCTAGGTTTTCAAATTCATCTTCTCCCCACCATAGGAAAAACAGAAATTTGTCATTTTCAATAAAATTACCATTATGATAATAAGGTAATTCTTGCATCATTCGCATTCGCATATCCATCAATGGGAGGATCTTTATTTCATTAGAAACTTTCTTCTTCCCAAAATCAACATAATATTTAGGCGAGAATTTATTTTCAGAGACACTGTAAACAGTATCATTTAAAGACTTTGAAAAAAGAAGCTCTTTACCTGAAAAATAAAAATCACCAGCAGTTCTATTTTGGTCAGTTTTAGAAAAATCTAAAACCCCTTTAACTAGGAATTCCCCTTTTTTTAAATCCAGAATTCCACCTAAATAATCCCTCTCATTTCCTGAAAACTGACCATCAAAATGAACTGCTACTTTATTTGGAGAAAGAAATTGGATAGATTTCGCTTGAAAATTGATAGGTAATTCCTCTATGAAACTTCCGTCTTCTAATGAGAAAAAAAGGATTTTCTGTTGATTTTGATCCAGAATTGCAATGTTTTCCGTTTCAGGAACTAAACTAATGTCAAAAGGCAAAACATAATTACCCAATCCCTCCCCTTTTTCACCGATTTTAAATTTGAATTTCCCCTCATTGCCAAATTTGAACACTTGGTTGGTAATATCCCTGTCTGAAATAATAAAACCGTCCTCGACCTTCAATACTTTAGTGATATCACCAATTACACAATTTTCACAAAACTCTAAAGGGATAAATGTAGTGTCAATGAAATAATCAATGGAATTCGAAAAATTAACTTCCATGGAGATTTCCTTTATTCCGCTTCGACTTTCCTCACTTTTTTTTGAGGAACAAGCAAAAAGCAAAAGCAAAACACAAATAGTTTTTGTTATCTTAAACATCATTTAATTAGGTTAGAAAAATTATTGGGCCAGATTTAATAATCCGACCCAAATAACTTTTAGCCAATAGTCTCCTCCTCCTCTTCATCTGGATGAGAAATACAACCAATAGCCTCAGAGGCCTCATCACATACTAACTCCCATCTACTGTTGGGACCACCTAAACTTTGATTTCCAGTAGAATAATGACCCGGATTACAGTCGGCAATAGCAGTCTGACTATTTAAGAACACAAAACCTGACATCAATAGGCCTAATGTCAAAATGAACTTGATTTTTTTAAACATGATAAAAGAGTTTAAGTGTAAAATAAATTAAATGGCATTAAAATGACAGGTGAAAGAAAGAAAGAAAGAAAGAAGCAAGGAATTAGTTAAATTTTTTCAAAAATTATTTCAAACTCGAAACCCCGCCAGAAACCATAAACTTCATCACATCGGTGCTTTTGACCCCTTGGAGTGGTTTGACTTTGTCCCGAGGAACCAAAAATACATTTCCGGAAACATTGTAACTGTGCGGGAAATACACCGCGATCAGTTCAGGTTCACCGATGATGGATAAATCTTCCTGGGTAATAAAACCCAGGCGGGATAAATTTTCAGAAACCTGGACAATGACCGGCGCGCTAAACTTTTTCTTTTCCCCTACAAAAGCCCCCATCAAATCTTTGATGGAGGTATAGAGTAAATTGACCAAAGGAATCCTCACCAATCCTCGCTCAAACCACTCGAATACCCGCCCGGTAAAGAATAAACTAGCCAGATAACCAATAAATGTAATCAAACCCAAAACCATCAGGATTCCTATACCCGGAATGGGTACAGGAATCAGGTTGTCCAAGAAGAGAAAAATGGCATAGATCACATAAGCCGTCACTGCCAAAGGGGTCAGAAACAGCAAGCCCCGGAGAAAATAAGCTAAAATACGTCGGTAGGTAAATGCCATAATGTGTAAATTTGGAAACAAAGCATTAGTATTCCCAAAGCTAATCCTAAGATCTGGAAATTAATCCAATAATTTGATTTTCACACTTCGGTAGTAAATCACACTTTCGGGATCATGAGCTTGAAGAGCGATCGTGCCACTGCTTAGTTTTTTACTGCCTAAGTTAGGACTCCGCTTGTTGTCCAGTGATTCGTCGTATTCGTTAACGGTTTCCCCGTTGATTTTCACCGTGATTTTACTTCCTTCGACAATTATGTGCTGGGTGTACCATTCTCCATCCTCCACGAATACATCCCGTACATCTTGAAAAGAATACACGCTACCGGTTTTTCGCCAATCGGAATGGGATTGATTGACCTGAATTTCATAACCCACCTCAGGCCAACCATCCTCTTGGTATTCGGTATGAATGAAAATACCTGAATTGGCCTTGGGCATGGTTTTGACCTCCACCATCAATTCAAAATTTTTAAAATCATGATTTCCCACAGGCCCATTGTAAAAAGCATGACCACGCGGACCCTCCACTTTGAGTTGACCATCGACTATTTGAAATGATTCGGGGTTTTCAGAAATTTTCCATCCATCGAGATTTTCTCCGTTGAAAAGTTCGATCCACTCCCCTTGTTGGGAGAAAACAGGAAGGCTACACATCACTAAGGTTAGAATTGCAAAGAGCTTTTTCATAATAGGCTGTATTTTGTTTGAAATTCAAGTTAAAAACAAATCTTGGGATATGATCGACCATTGAAACAAAAGCCAAATGCCCACTTTTAATACCTAAAGAAAAAGCCCCGAAAATCACTCTTCGAGGCTTTGAAATTTTAGAAGTAAATTCTTACAAATCAATTCCCATAAAGGACATAAAGGCAATCCCCATCAATCCAGTCAAAAGCATGGTAATACCTAATCCTTTCAATCCATTAGGAACATGGGAGTATTTCAACTTTTCGCGGATGGCAGCCAAAGCTACGATCGCCAAAAAGAATCCAGTACCCGATCCAAAACCATAAACGGCTGATTCGGCAAGCGTATAGTCTCGTTGAGCCATAAATAGGGAACCTCCAAGAATTGCACAGTTTACCGCAATCAAGGGCAAGAAAATACCCAACGCGCCATAGAGTGCTGGGGCAAATTTCTCTACCACCATTTCGACCAATTGCACCATCGCAGCGATAATCGCGATAAACATGATGAATCGAAGGAAAGTCAAGTCAATGCTCGCCAATTCACCACTAACCCAGGTCAAAGCACCTTCTCGTAATACAAATTCATTCAAGAGCCAATTGACAGGAGTAGTTACGGTCAAAACGAAAATAACTGCTGCCCCGAGTCCTAATGCTGTACTTACTTTTTTGGATACTGCCAGGAATGAACACATCCCGAGAAAGTAAGCAAATATCATGTTGTCGATAAAAATCGACCGAATACCTAAATTGAATAATTCCATTTTCTTTTTCGTTTTAGTGTTCTACGTAACCAGTCTTGGTCCGCTGTACCCAAATGATCAGTCCTAGGATGATAAATGCCCCAACAGGAGATACCATCAATCCATTAGTGGCCAATTGGAAATCCGGCCCGAATATTCCAGAAACATAATCGAATACCGGGATTCCAAAAACTGATCCCGATCCCCATAGTTCTCTAAAGAAGGCAACTGTCAAAATAATCCAAGAATAACCTAGGGCAGAACCAAATCCATCCAACATTGAGTCATACGGCTTATTTCCCAAAGCAAAAGCTTCCAATCTACCCATTACGATACAGTTGGTAATAATCAAACCGATGAAGACCGAAAGCTCCTTATACATGTCATAGGCAAAAGCCTTGAGTATTTCTGAAACTACCGTTACAAGGGTAGCGACTACTGCTAGCTGAACAATGATCCTCACCCGGCTAGGAATGGTATTTCGCATCAATGAAATCACAAAATTAGACATCACTACTACGAAAATCACCGAAATAGCCATTACCAAGGTAGGCTTCATTTGGGTGGTCACCGCCAAGGCAGAACAAATACCCAATACCTGAATGGTAATTGGATTTTCATCCACCAAGGGATCCGTTACTAATTTTTTTCTACGTTTAGAAAAAAGAGGCTCGGCTGGCTTTTTCTCAATTTCTTTTTCTACTGTTTCAGCACTCATAGTGTTGTTTGTTCAGTGAATGGTGTAATGATTAATTAGCTGTTGCTACAGCCTTACTTGATTTTTTTGACTCGATGTATGCTTGATAATGTCCCAAATAATTTTCGAGCATGGCATTTACACCGTTTGCAGTGATCGTTGCGCCAGACAACCCATCTACCTTATGAGGATCTGAAGAATAATCTTTTCCTTCACCTTTTTGCATTTTGATTGCCACTAGCTCACCTGATTCGTTGTAAATTTCTTTTCCAACAAACCGCTCCTGAACTCCTCCTTCGGTGATTCTAGCCCCAAGTCCAGGAGTTTCTCCGGCATGAGCAAGAGTTATACCTCCGACAGTATTCATGTCAGTATCCAATGCCATATAGCCCCAAATCGCATCCCAAAGTCCGGCTCCATAGAGTGGAAATACGTAAGACTCCACTGCATCCGAATTTCCTTCTTCATGAAAAATAAATACAGGATAAAGTCGCTCTTCTGCGGGTCTTTTGTAATTCTTTCCGATATCTACAGATTCGGCAGTCACAGAAGCGCCATCTTGCTCCGTCACTTCCTCTCCGTTGATATCTACCACGATAGATGAAATCCGTGAGCTATAATACTCATTGACCTCTTCAGGGGTCATGGCATCAATCTCATCCGCGGAAATAACCGCTCCAAGAATCTGCTTTTTCTTATCCAAGGCTTCGGCTTCCCGCTGCATTGGACCCAGTACTTGGGATGTACCCGAAAGTAACAAACCCAAGACGACGGTCAAAATGACCGAAAATACGATGATATATCCGTTAGACTGTTGCACGTTGTAACCTCCTTGTTTTGTTAGCTTTTACTACATAATAATCAATCAGGGGAGCAAAGACGTTCATAAATAGAACGGCTAGCATAATTCCCTCCGGATAGGCTGGATTGGTCACTCGGATAATCACGGTCAGCATACCGATCATTAATCCATAAATCCATTTTCCGGTTTCCGTCTGCGAAGCAGAAACTGGGTCAGTAGCCATAAAGACAATCCCAAATGCCAAACCTCCCATCACCCAGTGATACTGAGGCGGCATGGCCATGTACTCATTCACCGCCAGAAGGTTCATTACCAAACCCATAGCATAAGCTCCGGCAAAACCAGAAACAATTATTTTCCAACTTGCTACACCTGTCGCTATCAGAATCACCGCTCCAATTAACGCCATTAGGGTTGAAGTTTCTCCGATAGAACCTGGAATCCAACCCATAAACATATTGGAGAAACTAAATAAATCTGATCCTATTGCAGTATTGTGACTAGCGAGGGCTTCCGTGACCGGAACGCCATCTACACCTGCATTATAAGCCACCGCTAGTGCGGTAGCCCCGGAGAAACCGTCCACTGCGGTTTTTTCTCCTAAATAGGTCCATACCAAGTCTCCTGAAATCTGCGCCGGATAGGCAAAATACAAGAATGCCCGAGCGGTCATGGCTACGTTGAGGATATTCATCCCAGTACCACCAAAAACCTCCTTGGCGATTACGACCGCAAAAACGGTAGCCAGGGCTACTTGCCAAAGTGGTGTAGTGGCTGGAACCACCAAAGGAATCAACATCCCTGTCACCAAGAATCCTTCATTGATCGGGTGCTTACGAATCACTGCAAAGGCAGCTTCGACTAATCCCCCTGCTGCATAGGATACGATAATAATCGGTAAAACCAACTGCAAACCGATCAGAAGCTTGTCTCCGAAATTATCCCAAAGACCGGCCGCCTCCCCTACAGCGAGGAAATGCTGATGTCCGGTGTTATAAATTCCGAAAAGCAAAGCTGGAATCATCGCCACCACTACGGTGATCATCATTCGCTTTAGGTCGATCGCGTCTTTTACCTGAGCTCCTTTGATTCCGGTAGTATGCTTGGGTGAAAACAAAAATGTTTCCCCAGCCTCAAATGCGTAATATAAACTTTCAAGCTTTCCTCCTTTTTCAAAAAGCGGTCGCTGCTTGTCCATTAAATCTCTTAGAAACTTCATATGGATTAACTGTATTGGATTAATTCTATACCTTTTCTTACCAACTCCTGCACGGGATGCTTGGACACATCGACAAATTCGCAAAGTGCCAAATCTTCCTCTACAATCTCATAAATACCCAACTCTTCCATTTCGTCAAAGTCTTCGGCCATAATAGCTTTCAACAAATAAACCGGTAGGATATCCATCGGAGTCACTGATTCGAAAACTCCTGTCTGTACAAAAGCTCTTTCTTCCCCTCTCGCATTGGAATCCAAAACAAACTCTTTATTGGGTTTCAAAAATGAGAGGAGTCCAAGTGCTCTGTGATAGCTTAGTTTTTCGGTTGTGGGCTTTGCCCAGCCTAGAAACTCATAGTAATCTCCCTCAGGAATCACGGTAATCTGATTGTGGTAAAAGCCCAAATAACCTTCCATCGCGATTTTTTCTCCTGTCAGGACATTTCCGGAAATTACCCGCACATGACCACTGTTTAGATTCCCTTTGACAAAAGTCGAAACCGAAGCTCCTGCAGTAGTTCTCACATAAGCAGTTTTGGTTAATTCCGATCCTGTCAAAGCAATCACCTTGCTTGCATCATAAATCCCCTCGATCATCAGCTTACCGATCTGAACTACACCATACGGACTAATGGTCCAAGCGATTTCCCCTTTATTGATCGGATCCAAATGGTGGATTTGTACGCCCACGTTTCCTGCTGGATGAGGACCACTAAATTGATTGATTTGAACGCCTTTGGCGCCTGAGAAAATGGCTGGAACTGATTTAGAACCGTCCACATTCAAATGAACTTTTCCGGAGGTCAATTTGGCCAAAGCATCGAGACCTGCTTGAAAATACTGCTCCTCACCTTGCAACGCAAAGCCCAAATCAGGCGCTAACGGATGGGTATCAAAAGCAGAAATGAAAATAGCCTTTGGGGTATCTTCCGGATTGGCAACTACACCAAAGGGACGCTGGATCAAATTAGGCCAAACACCACTTTCTGCAAGTCTATTAACCAATTGGGGACGATCGATTGACTGAAGGTCTATTTTCCCAAGGTTTTCCCGGATGATCTCTTTATCAGCCAAAATTTTGATTTCAAGCAATTTTCGCTTTTCACCTCGTTTGACTTCGATGATTTCGCCGGAAACCGGAGCAACATATTTGACCTGATCCATGGCTTTATCAAACAGGATCGGGGTACCGGCCTTTACGGTATCTCCCTCTTGAACAAGGACTTTGGGCCGCTGAAGGCCGATAAAATCCGTAGGCTTAATGGCGAAAGTTTGAGCGGGGGCAAAATCAGCAAGCTCTTGCTTGGCTTTTCCTGCCAGGTTGATGTCAAAACCTTTCTTAAGCTTCACTATTTTAGACATATCTGTTTTTGAACTATGAGCTTTTGAAAAACGCCTCAAATCTAATAAATAACCTTATTATTTTGTGGCCAAAAGGACTTTTATCTTTGAACTTTCTCGGGAGTGGCCTTTCATTTTTCCAAATGGTGATTTTTGGATTTAAGCCGGAAGCGCATTTTCCTCCAGTGATTCCACATGGCTTTTAACCTGCTCCATGAGCCACATCGGAGTAGAGGTGGCACCACAAATCCCCACCTTATCTGTAGGATGAAACCACTCAGAGTCTAGCTCTGTTTCGTTTTCGATGAAATAACTTCGCGGATTTTGGCTTAGACACACTTGATAGAGCGCTTTTCCGTTACTGCTTTTCTTGCCGGACACAAACAACACCACATCATTTTCTTCAGCAAATCGCTGAAGCTGAGGCTCGCGATTGGATACTTGGCGACAAATCGAATCATTGGCATTAAAATCCACCGAAGTCAATTGACCTTTTGCCGCCTTGATCCGTTCCTCGATTTTTTGAGAAATCTCATAAAAGCCTTTGGTGCTTTTGGTGGTCTGACTAAATAAAGTGACTGGGCGATTAAAGTCGATTTTATCCAAATCAGATTCTTCCATGACCACGATGGCTTTTTCCAGCGTTTGTCCAGTCAGCCCGATCACTTCTGCGTGGCCTTTTTTGCCATAGATGACAATCTGTCCCTGCTCCCGTTCCATCTTATCAAAAGCTGTCTTGACCCGATGCTGTAATTTTAAGACGACGGGACAAGAGGCATCGATGAGTTCGATATTATTTTCAATGGCAGTCTTATACGTTTCCGGCGGCTCACCATGCGCGCGAATCAAAACTTTGCAGTCGTTTAAATCGGCAAGCTTTTCACGATCAATGACGACGAGGCCTTTTTCGGCCAATCGCTTGACCTCCATATCATTGTGTACAATATCGCCAAGACAGTATAATTTTTCGGACTGCTCCATCTCATCTTCTGCCATTTTGATAGCAAATTCGACCCCGAAACAATACCCGGAATTTTTATCGATGGTTACCTGCATAATCTTTTTGTGTTTCAATTTTCTGCTGTGCCAGGTGCACGATCTGTGCCACTTGCGCTTCAAAACTTAAATGACTCGTGTCAATCTCCACGGCATCTTCCATTTTTATCAATGGACTTTCTGCTCTGGAGGAATCGATTCGATCCCGCTCAGCCAGATTTTTCTGAATTTGATCCAAGTCAACCAAATCTCCTTTTTCCAAAAGCTCCTGCTGTCGTCGGTAAGCCCGAGTTTCCAAATCTGCAGTCATAAACACCTTTAATTCAGCCTCCGGAAAAACAACGGATCCGATATCTCTCCCGTCCATCACTACACCCTTTTTCTTTCCCAAACGCTGCTGCTGTGCTACGAGTTCGGCACGGATTTCCTTCACCTTTGCGAGCTCGCTTACTTTCTCAGATACGCGCATACTTCGAATTTCGTTCTCTACATTGAGCCCGTTGAGATACGTTTCTTGTTTTTGGGTATCTGGATTGGGATGAAAAGTAATTTCCAGGTTTTTCAGCCCTTTTGTTACGTCACGAGGATTGGCAGGATTTAGATAATTTTCTAAAAAATACAGGGTTGCTGCTCGATACATGGCACCCGAATCAATGTAAGTGTAGCCCAAATCTTTTGCTACGGCTTTGGCTGTGGAGCTTTTTCCACAACCCGAGTACCCATCAATGGCAATTACTATTTTCCCCATTTAAAAAAGGATCCTGTTCGGCTTTTTAATTCAGTCGCAAATATAGTAGTTTTAATCCAAACGAATTTTGGAGGGAAGGATTTCCCCGTTTTTATTTTCCTGATTTAAATCTCATTTTCATGATTAGTATAGCGCAATTTGTAGACATCCCACAGCGAAGAATTTACCCGGTGGAACTTAAAATCGATCATGGGAAAATTGCTACCATTCAGCCGACTTTTGCTAGAGGAGATCTTCCCTTTTTGCTACCCGGATTTATCGATGCGCATGTCCATGTGGAGTCCTCGATGCTGATTCCTTCTGAGTTTGCCCGGTTGGCGGTAGTTCACGGTACGGTGGCTACCATCTCCGATCCTCACGAAATCGCCAATGTCTGCGGAGTCGAAGGAGTCAATTACATGATCGAAAATGGAAATAAAGTTCCTTTTCATTTCTTTTTTGGTGCGCCATCCTGTGTCCCAGCAACGCCTTTTGAAACTACCGGAGCAGAAGTTAATGTCAATGACATCGAGGAGCTGATAAGTCGCCCGGAAATTCTTTACCTCGCCGAGATGATGAACTGGCCTGGCGCGGTCAACCGGGATCCGGTGGTCATGGAAAAAATCAGAATCGCCCAGAAGTACGGCAAACCCATTGACGGGCATGCTCCGGGATTGATGGGTGAATTGGCAGAAAAATATGTCAAAGCGGGCCCGAGCACCGACCATGAATGCTTCACTTATGAGGAAGCGTTAGGCAAAATCAAACTCGGGATGAAAATCGCCATTCGGGAAGGTTCGGCGGCCAAAAACTTTGAAGCACTGATCGATCTGATCGATGACTATCCTGAGATGATTATGTTTTGCTCTGATGACAAGCATCCGGACAATCTGGCGATCAGTCATATCAACGAACTCGCAGCGCGGGCAGTGGCCAAAGGAAAAGATCTTTTTGATGTACTCCAAGCCGCATGTCTAAACCCGATTTCCCATTATTCGCTGCCAGTAGGTCAGCTTCGAGAAGGAGATGCTGCAGATTTTATTTTGGTCAATGACCTCGAGAAGTTTGAAGTCCTTGAAACCTATATCGGTGGAGAAAAAGTAGCAGAAAACGGAAAAACACTCATTCAGTCAGTTAAAAATAAAGTCATCAACAATTTTAACACGTCAGCCAAAAAACTGGAAGATTTTCAGCTTGCGGCAAAAGGGTCGAAGGTGAGAATAATCGAAGCCCTCGACGGGCAATTAATCACTCCTGAGATCGAAGGAGAAATTTTAATACGAAACGGCTTCGCCGAATCCAACCCCGAAAAAGACATCTTGAAAATCACTGTGGTCAACCGGTATGAAGATGCTCCTCCTGCGGTAGCATTTATCAAAAACTTCGGATTAAAAACCGGAGCCATCGCCTCCTCAGTCGGGCATGATTCCCACAATATCATTGCGGTCGGTGTGGATGATGTATCCATCTGCCGGGCTGTGAATCTCCTGATCGAGGCAAAAGGCGGCGTATCGGCAGTTTCGGGAGTAAAAGAGGAAGTCTTGCCTCTTCCTGTCGGCGGCATTATGTCTCCCGAAGACGGCTATCAGGTAGCTTCCGCCTATACCGGGATCGACCGAATAGCCAAGGAAATGGGCTCCACCCTGAATTCTCCCTTTATGACCCTGAGCTTTATGGCCTTGCTGGTAATTCCGGATTTGAAACTGAGTGATAAGGGCTTGTTTGATGGTAAGAAATTTGCTTTTTGTGATTTGTTTTTTGATTTGTAATTAAAGTTTTAAAATATTTTACCCAATTAGTTTGTTTTTTTTTTTTTGCACCTCCTATATTAGTCGAAATCTTTTTGGCCGAAAGATTAAATCGGGAAATTCTAGGCATTCCCAAGATAAAATCAATTTTCAAACGTAAATTTTAAAAATCATGAAAAAGTTAAAATTATTTGTTCTAGGACTAGGGCTGACTGGTGCAGCAATCTTTGGAACTTCATTCTTAGCAACAAGTGAAGCAGAAGCACAAGGGGAAATTGCTAAATGCGAATGGGACGGTGAAACATGCACAAAGCCCAAAGACAAGGCTCCTTGCGGTTGTGAGGATGACGGCTCAATTGGTGTATAATTAATTATTTCTAACAATAACTGTTTCATTCACTTCAATTAAAGGATTCAGTTTAAGTCCATGTTTAATTTTAGAGAATGGAACAGTTTTTAAGTCTTAAAAATGAAGAAATATTTACCTATTCTTGCAGTATTTTTATTATTTAATTGTAAGTCAGAGCCAAAGAAAAACAGAATAATAAAATCAAATGTATTTAAGAGTATTGAGATTCCCTTAAGCGAAGATTTCGCCCCAAAAAAAACAAGAACACAGTATTTTTTTTCCGATTCTGGTGAATACTTGGCAATTCAAAATAAGGTGAATTTTGAAATAGGAATATTCAGCTTGGATTCCAAAAAACTAGCTCATATAATTCCTCTTCGAAAGCAAGGACCAAATGGGGTAGGTCTTAATAATGGCTTTGAGATTTTATCTCAGGATTGTGTTTTAATTGCATCTATTCCTCCTCGAATTCATTTTTTAAATTTTGCTGGAAATAAAAAATTAACTTTAACTATAGACGATCCCGAAAATAAAGCAAATTACCTAGCTGCAACAAATGAGACCCCCCTACTTTTTTCAGAAAATAGTTTATACGGAATCCAGCCCTATTTTCAAGATCTTTATGGGACGTCGGAAAGTGAACTAAAAAAATCAAAACCAATTTTCAAATTAAATTTTGGAGGCAAAATCGCAAAATTGAATTGGTTATCAATTTTTAGGCCTGAAGATGAGTGGGAAGAAGGTAAAAAAAGCCCTGATATTTCTTGGGCTCATAATGGTGATACAATAATAGTTTCCCCTCAATTAGATCATAAATTCTGGATAGTCTCGAAAAGTCAAGAAAAAGTTATTGGCTACAAAACCGCAAAATCAAACAAAATCAACGGGTTTAGAATAATTGAAGGATATCCAAATGGAGATGAAGAAATTATTAAAGATTTAAAAAATGGAAGATATGAGGCACTACTTTATGATTCTTATCGCAAAGTATTTTACCGGTTTTTCTATTCAGAAATTGATTGGGAAAATTACAATTTGACCCCACGCCAACTACTTCAAAATCATTCTAAAGTAGGTGTATTAGTTTTAAATCAGGACTTGGAAATAATGGGTGAGCATCACTTTGAAACTAATTATGTTCAAACTTGGAATTACTTTGTGGGAAAGAAAGGGCTCTACGTCTCCACAAACAATCCCAACCGGGATGATTTTGATGAGAATTTCTTGAAATATGATATTATTCGGTTTGAAGGCTTGAACTATGAGGATTAATCAAACCAAGGTCTATTGGCTAGTGTTTTTCTTTACAGCTTGTCAGCCAATAGGCAAAAGCGAAGTTGCTTCAATTCTGGAAATAGCAGAACCAAAGGAGTGGATACTAGTCATCCATCCGGAAGGATGCAAAACTTGCCTGGAAAGCTTTTATTCGGAATTGATGAACCTCCCAAAAAATAGTCCTGGGGCTATTGTGATTTTGGCAAAAAACTCCAAATCACTCCGAATTAATCCGATAATCGGGGATTCACCGATTCCTCTTTACCTAGATGAACAAAAACTATTGATCCAAGAAGGACTTGTCAAAATGACTGATCAGATACTTCTTTTTAGAGGGGACGAATTTACCTCATTCGACATTTTAGATTATGAAAGGGTTTTGAGTGAAATAAGGTGAGATTCATCAAACACCAAAAATTGGAAAAATCCGGAATCTGATTCCGAATTTTTCCACCACTTTTCTATGAAAAGATGCTTTAAACTAATTTTCCGAAAGCAGCAGTCAATTAATCTGCCATCTCGATTCCGGAGAATCAAGACTACCAAGTGTTAAACCCTCCAGGCTTTCAAAACCTGAAGGGATATTTTTCTAAAACTCCGAAGTAAAGTGAAACTCAATCTCGGGGTAGTTGTCATGCACCATTTGAAGCCAAGCTTTGGACTCTGCCATAAAAACCAGCTTGCCGTCCTTGTCATGAGCGATATGGCGGTTTTTTGATCGGACAAATTCGTCCAACTGCTTTTTGTCCTTGCTACTGATCCAGCAGGCCTTGTACAGGTTCATCGGATGAAACTCTACGGTGGCATTGTATTCATTTTTCAAACGGAACTGAATTACTTCAAACTGAAGCTGGCCCACTGTACCGACCACTTTTCGCGAACCCATGTCAAAAGTAAACAGCTGTGCCACTCCCTCTTCCATCAATTGCTTCAGGCCCTTTTCGAACTGTTTGGTTTTCATCGCGTCCTTATTGACCACTTCGCGGAAAATTTCCGGGGAGAAGCTCGGAATACCGGTAAAAACCATGTTTTCCCCATCGGTCAGGGTATCTCCGATTTTAAGATTCCCGGTGTCATACAAGCCGACAATATCCCCCGGGAAAGCCTCATCGATGATTTCCTTATCCTGCGCCATAAACTGAGTCACATTGGAAAAACGCAAAGGCTTCGTCCCCCGAACGTGATTATAAGGTTTGTTCCGCTCAAATTTTCCAGAGCAAATCCTTAAAAAGGCAATGCGATTCCGGTGATTGGGGTCCATATTGGCGTGGATTTTAAACACAAAGCCTGAAAACTTGGATTCATCCGGTGTCACTTCCCGAAGGTCCGTTTGACGGCTTTTGGGAGCAGGAGCGATTTTAATAAAAGTGTCGAGCATTTCATTGACTCCAAAATTATTCACTGCCGACCCAAAAAATACCGGTGCTACTTTTCCTTCCAGGTATTCCTTAGGATCAAAATCCGGATAGACACCCTCGATCAATTCCACATCCTCCCGAAGCTGGTCGGCGGGATTCTTTCCTATCAAGCTATCCAATTCCTCATCCTCCAAGTTTTCGAAAACCTGGCGGTCATCACTGAGTTTTCGCTGAGAAGGGGTAAAAAGATTAAGCTTTTTTTCATACAAATTATACACCCCTTTAAAGCTTTTACCCATGCCAATCGGCCAAGAAAGCGGGCGAACCTGAATATTCAACTTGGCCTCCACCTCATCTAGCAAATCGTAAGGATCACGTCCTTCCCGATCAAGTTTATTAATAAAACAGATCACGGGCGTATTCCGCATACGACAGACCTCCATGAGCTTTTCGGTCTGAATCTCCACGCCTTTCACGCAGTCGATGACCATAATCACCGAATCCACCGCAGTCAAGGTACGATACGTATCCTCAGCAAAATCCTGGTGACCCGGTGTGTCAAGTAGATTGATTTTGATGTCTTTGTATTCGAAACCCATCACCGAGGTCGCCACGGAGATCCCCCGCTGCTTTTCGATCTCCATCCAGTCGGATTTGGTAGCCGTGTCGATTTTGTTGGATTTGACAGCACCTGCGGTATTGATTGCACCGCCAAAAAGCAATAATTTTTCGGTTAGTGTGGTCTTTCCGGCATCGGGGTGGGCAATGATGGCAAACGTTCTTCGCTTTTTGATTTCGTCTTTCAAACTCATGGTAGTGGATTTCAGCCCGCAAAGGTATGAAAAATGGATTTACGATTTCAGATTTACGATTAACGGGTAAAATCTTACTTTATCAATATTCTAAAATTCCCTCGGTCACAAACTGTTCGGCTCCTTCTAATGTGCTATGTAAAATAATCCTAAAGGTAGTCCCCATTCCAATCTCAGATGATCGGACAAATATCCTGCCCCCATGATAGCCTTCGATGATTCGTTTGGCCAAGGTTAATCCCAATCCCCAGCCACGCTGACGGGTTGAAAATCCCGGATTAAAGACTTTCTTAAAATTTCGCTTTTCGATCCCCTTGCCGGTATCGGTTATGTCCACGATGACGAATTTGTCGCTATCCTGCAGAATATCGATCTCGATCCGCCCCTTTCCCTTCATCGCATCCACCGCATTTTTGCAGATATTTTCGATCACCCATTCAAATAAGGGCTTATTCATCATCGCGTCAAGATTTTGAGAATCGGCATTGATGACCAACTCAACCTTGGTGGAGATTCTCGGACGAAGGTAATTGATGGTCTCCTCGATGGCATGATAGAGATTTTCGGACTGAATGACCGGCTTGCTTCCAATACTGCTGAATCGCTCAGTCACCATTCGTAGTTTCACCACGTCCTTGTCCATTTCGGTGATGATTTCCTTATTCTCCTCCCAGACGGGTGAGTTTCTCAGGTAATCGATCCAAGCCATCAGCGAAGCAATAGGGGTCCCAAGCTGATGAGCAGTTTCTTTAGTCAACCCGGCCCAAACCCGATTTTGCTCTGCAATCTTACTTTGGTTAAAAAGGGTATAAGCTAAAACTCCAAAGATCAAAATCACACCCAATTGCACGTAGGGGTAATATTTCAAATTGGTCAAAAGCTCAGAATTGCTGTAATACACTTTGATATCCGCCTCAGTCAAGCTGATGGGTTCGTATTCAGACTTCATTTCTTCCAGCTCCCGGAGAAGGGTTTTGGTAGAATCCTCTGCACTGCTGTTTTTTTTGAAAATGATATTCCTAAACTCAATCGGGGAAAACTCCGCATCCACCATAATGATGGGAATGGAATAATTTTGCTGAATGATCTCTTTATTGATGAACGTGAGGTTTTCGGCAGTAGTGGAGGCATATTCCAAGGCACTTGACAACAACTCTATCTGTCTACGTTCCCGTTCGCGGAGTTCCTCGACCAAGCGATTGGTGTACCAAATCGAACCCACTCCGATGACCACAGAAACCAACACAACCAGCCACTTGACTTGTTTTCTATTTTTGTAAAAATCAATCGATGTAAGATCCTGAATTCGGTTTTTCATGAAATCGGTAAACGCTCGCCAATAGCCTATAAACTGATAAAACTCATAGATAGTATATCTCAGAGATAGATATTTTCAGTTGGCTTTTCAATGCAATAATTAGTAAATTTAAGCTATTAATTTGAAGACAAAAATAAAACAAGCATATGAAAACGAACGACATAGGACTAGAAGTAAAGGACAGCAAAGTCTTGGTAGAAAAGCTGAATAAATTATTGGCCAATTACCAAGTTTACTATCAAAATCTCCGAAATTTTCACTGGAATGTAAGTGGCCCAAATTTCTTTGAGCTGCATGCCAAATTTGAGGAGCTGTATACCGCAGCAAATGAAAGTGTGGATGAAGTAGCTGAGCGAATTCTTACGCTAGGCGGCAGACCGCTATCATCGTATGGGGAGTACATTGAAAACTCGAGTATTTCTGAGGCTTTAAAAGTAGCTGATGCCAAAAAAATGGTAGAGATCATCAGGGAAAACCTCAATACCTTATTGAATATCGAACGCGAGGTACTGGAATCCGCTTCTGAGCAAGCAGATGAGGGTACAGTCACGTTGATGAGTGATTATATCACTGCGAAAGAGAAAGTAGTCTGGATGCTTTCCGCATACCTAAGATAAACTTAAAGCCGGGTCATTTGATCCGGCTTTTTTACTTTTTAATGGCTGCTTTTAAGCCATTTCCAAATCGTTTTGTAAGAAGGCTTAGTCCCATGCATCAATATCCCGATTCGATAGATCCTTCCCGCAAACCAAGTAGTCCCTAGAAAACCTAAAATCAATAAGGACATAGAAAGAGCTAATTCCCAAAATGGCACCCCATAACTAATTCTCCCCATCATGGCGATAGGTGAAGTCAACGGTACAACCGATAGCCAAAATGAAGTTGTGCTATTGGGATCCTGAAGTACAAAAACAAACAGCCCCATATAGGCTACGATCAGCGGAACAGTCACCGGCAACATAAACTGCTGGGCATCTGATGGAGCATCTACAGCCGATCCAATTCCCGCAAATAAAGCTCCATAAAGTAGATAGCCCCCCAAGAAATAAAAAACAAACGTACTGACTATACTGACAAAATCTATCCCTTGGATCACTTGGAGAATCTCTCCCATTTCAGTAGATGGAAGCTCTGCACCCACCTCCATATTGGCCAACTCCATGGCTTGCTCTTGAGGCATCTGCATTCCCAAATATCCGGTCACCAGCGTAGTCAATGTACCTATCAGTACAATCCAAATCAGCAGTTGCGTCAAGCCTACACCAGCTATACCAATAATTTTGCCTAGCATGAGCTGAAAAGGACGGAGTGAGGATACTAAAATCTCTACGATTCTACTGGATTTTTCCTCGATGACCCCTTGCATGATTTGCGTACCATATATGAATATGAACATGTAAATCAAAATCCCCGCTAAAAACCCAATAGCGTAATTAACGGTCGCATCAGAGACTTTTTCACCTCCTTTTTGATCCAGCGTAATAGATTTGATATCTACGCTAGTTCTGACATCAGTGATGATTTTGGGATCAATTCCAGCCTCAAACAATCGCTGCTCCTCGATTTTCTTTTTTAAATTGGATTCCAAATAGGAAATCAAACTCATGTTTGGATTTTCATTTCCGTAGTAAACAATACCCTGAGGATCTTTGAGGTTGATGGCAGGAATCAATAAATACCCATAGCGATCTCCTTTCTTGACCAAGTCCTTGGCTTCTTCGGGATCTCTATCCGAAAATGAAAATGCGTACTGCTCAGAACTTTCTAGGAAAAAAAGCTTGCTTTCATCCACCACCTCAATGATTCGAAGCGATTGATTTCCTTTTTCTTCCAGAGCAATCCAGACAAAAATCCCCATGATGGCAGGGAAAATCAAAGGCGTCAACAAGGTGGCCAGCAAAAATGATTTTTTCTTGACCCTCGACAAATACTCCCGCTGAATAACAAGCCAAATTTTATCCATGTTGCATTGATTTGACCTGGTGAATAAAAATTTCCTCCATGCTTGGGACCAATTCTTCAAAGCGGACTATTTCGCCATAGGTCATCAGTTCACCAAGAAGTTGGTTGGGACTTTTCCCACTCAATGGCAAGGTGAAACTCCATACTCCATCTACTACTTTGGCTGACCATTCGGCAGGAATATCTTTTTTGAGATGCTCGAGTGAAACACTATAAACTTCGGGTCTAAAGCTGTTTTTGACTGCACGAATGGTGCCGTCTAAGATTTTTCGGGATTGATTAATCAAGGCCACCTGATCACAGAGTAATTCGACTGATTCCATCCGATGGGTACTCAGAATGACCGTGGTGCCCTGCTTTTTCAATTCCAGGATTTCATCTTTAATGATTCCGGCATTGACTGGATCAAAACCTGAAAAAGGCTCATCCAAAATTAATAAGGGAGGATTGTGCAGAATGGTCGAAATAAACTGGACTTTCTGCGCCATTCCCTTTGAGAGATCTTCTATTTTTTTGTCTCTCCAAGTGAGCATTTCCATCTTAGAAAGCCATCGGTGAATTCGCTCTTTAGCTTCGGATTTGCTGAGCCCTTTGAGCCTTGCAAAATAAAGCATCTGATCCCACACCTTCATTTTTTTATAAAGCCCTCGCTCCTCCGGAAGATAGCCAATCTGAGAAATGTGTTTGGGACTGAGTTCCATTCCGTCAATCAATACCTGTCCTGAATCCGCATCGATGATTTGATTAATAATCCGGATAAAAGTTGATTTTCCTGCACCATTGGGTCCCAATAAGCCGAAAATAATTCCGTTGGGCACCTTGAGATCCAGATCTGTGAGAGCTATATTTTGTCCGTATGTTTTATTGAGCTTGCGGGTTTCTAGCATCATAAAAAATTATTCAACGGTCAGTGATCCTACTCCCACATCAATGATCAAATCGAGTAATCTCGGATCATTGGCTGTATACCCTTTGGTGACGTAGGTTTGGTCATCAATAGCTTTCAGGTATTTGGGAAGGGAAGTCCGACACATGGCGGTGGTTTTGGCTTTTATCTTAATCGGAAAGCTTTCGGGAGGAAGTTTCAATCTGAGTGTACCTGCGCCCACAGCGGCAATGACATGGGAGGAAGATGACATTCCAGTACTGAAATCTAAATCTATATTTCCGTAGTTTACTTCAAGAATAATCTGCTTGGCATTGGTAAAATTAGCATGATGCACACTGACAGAACCCATATTTAAGGTCACCAATAGTGTATCCATCTGTACTTGATTGGGATTATCACTGCTGTAGTCAATCTGCACATCCGCACTGGCACTTTTTACTTTGAGCTGTGTGATGGGGAGATAGGCTAGGTCAAACTCAGACCTGCCCATTCCCAAAGTAAAATCCAAATGATAAAGAAAGTTGGAAGCGAGCCCCACATCCCAGGAGTGTCCAAAGCCCGTATTGCTGCCGGAAAAGAGTTTAGAGGTGATGCTTTTACCCAAATTTTCGGATTCAATATTCTTGTGCAGGAGATTTGCTTCTAGAATATTGCCTTCTACTTGATGGTAGAAGGTCGGGATAATATTAACCTGCTCCAAGTGCCCATGGATATTGATGGGTTCGGAGGCACGGATTCTTTTGAGTTTGGTGACACTTTTATATGTAGAAAAATTCAGATGAACCAAGTCGAACCCATTTTTTTCAGGAGTCTTGTATTCTTTGACTAGCTGTGCTTTGCTGACACCTATCCCCCATAAAATCCCCAGAAAAACCAGACAGAATTTTCTTAGCATACGGATAGGTTACGACTTGATTGGGAAAAGGTTTTTCAAAAATATGAAAAAAGCCAGAAATGAATCTGGCTTACTATCGATTAGAAAAATTCCTTCATTTTATCGAAGAAAGATTTTTCGGATTTCCCGGGATCGGGGATGAAGTTTTCAGAGTCCCTGAGGTTTTCTAAAGCTACCCTTTCCTCCTTTGTCAGATTAGTCGGAGTCCAAATATTAACCATAATCAACTGATCACCACGCGTATACCCGTTGATATCTTTTATACCCTTACCTTTAAGCCGAAGCATCTTCCCGCTTTGGGTGCCCGGTTCAATTTTGATTTTCACTTTGCCCTCAATAGTAGGTACCTCAACCGAGGCTCCCAAGGCTGCATCAATAAAAGAAACGTACAAATCATAAATTACATTATTGCCGTCACGCTGGAAGGTATTTTCCTCTACTTCCTCAATGACTATCAATAAATCACCGGGAATCCCACCGGGGATTTCATTTCCTTTTCCCGACATACTAAGCTGCATTCCTTCTGCAACTCCACCGGGAATATTAATGGAAATCACCTCTTCTTTGATGACCAATCCTCTGGAATCGGCATCTGCCGGTTTTTTATCGACAATCTGTCCACTTCCGCCACAGACTCCGCAGGTGCTTGCAGATACCATTTGTCCGAGCATGGTATTGACGACTTTTTTGATCTGACCGCTACCCTGACAGGTAGAGCAAGTTTTAAATGTCACTCCCGGTGCAATGACATGTCTTTTTACTTTTATTTTCTTTTCGACACCGTTGGCTATTTCTTGCAGATTTAGCTTGAGCTTGACGCGAAGATTTGTTCCTTTTTTGGTTCTGCGACCTCCACCGCCTCCACCAAAGAATGAGCCGAAGCCACCACCTCCAAAGATGTCGCCGAATTGGGAGAATATATCCTCCATGTTCATTCCGGCTCCGCCGAAGCCACCATTTCCTCCCAATCCCTGATGACCAAACTGATCATAACGCTGACGCTTTTCAGGATTGCTCAGAACCTCATAGGCTTCTGCTGCCTCCTTAAATTTATCTTCAGCTTCGGGATTGTCAGGGTTTTTATCCGGGTGATATTGAATAGCCAATTTACGGTAGGCCTTTTTGATCTCCTCCGCTGATGCTGACTTACTGACACCTAATACCTCGTAATAATCTCTTTTTGCCATATTATGCTCCTGTCACGACTTTGGCAAAACGGACGACCTTGTCTCCAAGAGTGTATCCTTTTTCTACCACGTCTATTACCTTTCCTTTCATTTCATCACTTGGTGCAGAAATCTGAGTAATCGCCTCCTGCGTATCGGCATCAAAGGGTTTTCCTATGAGATCATTCATTGGTTTTAAACCCTTATTTTCGAGAATTCGAAGCAGCTTTTGAAAAACCAAGCGATTTCCTTCTATAAGTTTTACGGTGTCGGTTTCATTTTCTCCGGCTTTGAATGCCCGCTCAAAATCGTCCACTACCGGAATCAAATCTCTCAAAACCTCCTCAGAAGCGGTTTTAATCAGGTCAAGCCGTTCTTTTGCATTTCGCTTCCGGTAATTTTCAAAATCAGAATAAAGTCTGAGATATTTGTCCCTTACCTCCGCCAACTCGGCCTCCATTTTCTCCAAAGGATTCGATTCTTCCTTTCCTTCTTTTTCTTCTTCGGAATTAGATTCTACTGTGGGTGCTTCCACCTCAGAATCGGTGGATTGTTGGGTTTTTACTTCTTCTGTTTCTTCTTTCTTATTTTTCATACTTATAAATGAATTCAATAGCTGGCTTTTCCAATTTGAACAATATTGTTGCCACTCTCGAAAGACTGACAAACTGACACTTTAATCAGCATGAATTGCCTGCCAAATCAGATCTTTGAGCTTTTCCAAGTTAAATTGGGAGACCGAAGAAATAAATATGCCGGGAATGTCTGTCGGTAATTCGGCCTTCATTTCCTCCATCAACTCCTGATCGAGCATGTCTGATTTAGAAACTGCCAAAATCCGCTTTTTATCTAGAAGTTCGGGATTGTACTTTTCGAGCTCCCCAACGAGGATTTGGTATTGTTTTTTCAAATCGGGGGCATCGGCTGGTATGAGAAATAATAAAATAGAGTTTCGCTCAATATGTCTCAAAAACCGAGTCCCAAGACCTTTCCCCTCTGCGGCTCCTTCTATGATTCCAGGAATATCGGCCATCACGAAGGATTTATCATCTCGGTAGCCCACAACGCCTAAATTCGGTACTAAAGTAGTAAAAGGATAATCCCCGATTTCGGGTCTTGCAGCAGAAATGGATGCCAATAGGGTTGATTTTCCAGCATTAGGAAAACCAACTAGCCCAACATCCGCCAATAGCTTTAGCTCAAGGATAATCCACTCCTCGATTCCAGATTCACCGGGTTGGGAAAAATGAGGAGCTTGGTTAGTGGCTGATTTAAAATGATCATTCCCCAATCCTCCCCGACCGCCTTTGGTCAAGATTACCTCCTGTCCATCTTGGGTGATTTCACATCTAACTTCTCCGGTTTCGGCATCTTTGGCCACGGTACCCAGTGGCACTTCCAAAATCACATCTTTACCGTCGGCACCGGTTCTTCTTCCTCCTTCCCCTGACTTACCGGATTCGGCGATGACATGTTTTTTGTATTTCAAATGGAGCAAGGTCCACAACTGGGAACTTCCTCTCAAGATAATATGACCGCCCCGACCTCCATCACCTCCGTCAGGCCCTCCTTTTGGGACGTGTTTTTCCCTTCGAAAATGAAGCGATCCAGCCCCTCCAGCTCCTGATCTGGAGCAAAATTTCACATAATCTATAAAGTTGGAATCTGCCATATTTTTGAAACTAAAAAGGCTAAGCACATCAGCTTAGCCTAGTTTTGAATACAAAATTAATAAATTAAATAGGATCAGTAGCTATCAATGACTTGTGAGATATCATTGAATATCCCTTCGATTGAACCTACTCCATTAATTTTGGTAAATTTACCTTGGCTTTCATAGTAAGCAGCCACCGGAAGGGTTTCTTCTAGATATACTTTGATTCTGGTGTTGATTTTTTCTTCATCCTGATCATCGACCCTACCTGAGGTTTTTCCACGTTCTTTGATCCGCTCTTTTAATTCCTTCTCCGGAACATCAAGTGCAATCATTCCAGAAATACTCATTCCATGTTTTTCAAGCATTTCATCCAATGCTTTGGCCTGAGCGGTGGTTCTAGGAAAACCATCAAAGATAAAACCTTTGGTATTTTTTGATTCCGAGATTTTCTCCTCTACCATCCCAATTACCACTTCGTCGGGGACTAATCTGCCCTCGTTCATATATTTTTTGGCCAATTCACCTAATGCCGTTCCCTCCCCGAGATGTTTTCTAAAAAGATCTCCTGTAGATAGGTGAGTCAAACCGTATTTTTCAATAAGCTTCTCACTTTGAGTGCCTTTTCCTGCACCCGGAGGACCAAATAAGACGATGTTATACATGTTCTTTCATTAAATTTCTTTCAGACGAGCTGATAAATATCCGGCAAATTTCTTCCTAAGCCATCGTAATCCAAGCCGTAACCGACGACAAATTTATTGGGAATTTCAAAACCCACATAATTAAGTGGGTAATTAAACTGAAAAGCTTCGGGTTTGAAAAGTAAAGTGGCGATCGAAACACTGGAGGGATTATGAGTTTTGATCTCCTTTAACAGGTAATTCATACTGATACCCGTGTCTACAATATCTTCAACGACGAGGACATGTTTACCTGAAAGGTCCTCATTTATTTCCATTTTTTTCTCCACTGATTCGGTGGACTGGAGACCTTGATAGGATGAAATTCTCATAAAACTCACTTGGGCAGATACGGTAATATGGCGACTAAGATCTGCCAAAAAGATAAAAGCCCCATTCAAGACTCCTATGATGATCAAATCTTTTCCTTCGAAATCTTCGGAAATTTGAGTACCTAACTGGGTGATCCGGGGTCTGATTTTTTCTTTTGGAATATATACTTCAAAAAGTCTTTCCTTTATCTTTTTCTTCATTTCACAGATTTTGTATGAGAAAACGGTGCATTTGAATCATTGCATCAAGATCAACCAACGCTACCTTTTCATCGGGAGAGTGTACATGATCTTCTGGTGCACCGACAAAACACCAATCAATGGCATAGGGGGAAAACTGAACCTCTCTACCATCACTTCCGCCGTAGGCTTCCACTTCTAGCTGAAAGGGGATTTTACTTTGATCAGCCAAGTTAATGATTTGGTCCAAAAATCTTTTTCTGGGGATAAATTTATCCCGAATAGAAATGGCAACACCTTTTCCAGCCTCCACACCTTCGGTGACCCAAGTAATATCGGAAATTATGGCTTGCTTGATTGGCTGATTTTCTTGGATAAATTTCAATAAGAAAGGCATGCTTCCCCCGCCATGTTCTTCATAGGTAGAAAAAACCACCCAACCATCTTTTAACTCTTCGCAAACCTTCAATGCAGAATAAATCCCAAGCCGATTATCCAAATAGGCAGCTTGAATAAATTGATCGTCGATGCGGATATTCTGTTCAAAGGCCAACCGGGTTCCACGGTCAATTTTTCTTGGGAAATCGTGAAAAATTAAATCTTCCTGAATTTTCAGCTTACATCTGATCTCTCCTAGACTATCCCGTCCCACTAAGATACAATCCTCAATTAATTCAGGCCCACCGACAGGAATCAACTGATTATCATACCTTACCATAAAACCAATAGTATCTATATGAGCGAATAATCCTGTTCTCGGATTTCCAAATTTCAGGAGAATACAATCGTGGAATTCGTCTCCCCAGAAAACTTCGGGTAAAACATTCCATGTACTTTTCCGTTTGAAAATGTATTGGATTAAAAAGTCACGGATATGAAATTCTTCTCCCGAAACCCCGAATTGATTCAGTAAATCAAACAATAATTTCATTTTGGCATCAATTATGTTATTAAAATTTTGTTAATTGCTTGCTAATCGGGAATAAATTTAATTGATCAATTGTCAATTAAATAATTTATCTAGATTTGTATTAACTTAAAAGTTTATAAATTTGTAACTCACATCAATCAAACACTTAAAATTTGAACAAAAATTTTTTGTTATGAAAAAACTAATACTCTCAACACTTATGGCAGGAGCCTTAGCCCTCGGCGCTAACGCTCAGGACTATGACAAATGGTCTCTCGAATTGAATGGCGGTTTTAATAAACCGATGGCTCCTCTGGCGCCTCCATTCTTATCACCAACATTGAATATTGGTCACGTGGACTTCGGTGTTCGTTACATGTTCAATGAAAAATTCGGGGCCAAGCTAGATTTTGGATTTGGATCATTTAAAGAGGCTGGGGGAGATTCCCAAAGTCCTGCTTTTGATACCAAATACAACAGACTTAATCTTCAAGGGGTAGCCAACCTTGGTAGAGTTCTTAATTTCGAATCTTTCAGCAGATCTTTTGGGATGTTGTTACATGGTGGAGCCGGTATTGGACTGGTAAATCCTGAACTTAACACCTACAATGATTTTGATGACAATGTTTACACATTGATTTTCGGAATTACTCCTCAATTAAAGCTTTCGAACAACATCGCTTTAGTTGGAGACATTTCCACGATCTTGAATGGACGACAGACTGTTACATTCGACGGAGACGGTGTAATCAGACCCAGCACTACCAATGGATTCTACGGAGCTAATGGTACTTGGTGGACTGGTACAATTGGCTTAAATTTCTACCTTGGTTCTGCTGAAGAGCACGCCGATTGGTATATTGAAGCTGACAAGTATGCTACTAAAGAAGAGCTAGCGTCTCAAATCAACGGAATCAAAGACATGTTGAAAGATTCTGATGGTGATGGTGTTCCTGATTATTTGGATAAAGAGCCTAATACTCCAGCTGGAGCTCGTGTAAATTCTTCGGGATCTACTCTTGATTCAGACGGTGATGGCACACCTGATCACGTAGATGAGTGTCCATTCATGCCAGGTCCTGCGTCAACTAATGGTTGTCCTGTAGAGGAAGAAGTTGAAGAGGTAGATTATTTCAAGCAAGCTATCAATGATGGATATGTGAATGTTTACTTCGCTTTCGATAGTGATAAGCCACTAGGGTACTCAACAAGTGCAGCAAATTATGTCGCCAACTTCTTGAAAAGAAATCCAGGTGTAAATGTAGAAGTTAAAGGTTATGCTGACGAACTAGGTCCAGAAGACTACAACATGGAATTGTCTGAGAGCAGAGCAAAATCCGTTTATGATTTACTAGTAGCTGCTGGAGTAGATGGATCCAGACTATCTTACCAAGGATATGGTGAGGATACAAGTGTAGACAAGTCATCTGCTGATGCCAGACAAATGGCTAGAAGAGCAAGCTTTGAAGTAAAATAATAATTCATTTCAATATGAGTGAAGCCTGTCCTACTTTAGGACAGGCTTTTTTTTATACTCAAATCGAGAATTCATGATTATTCTATACCTTTGGGCACACCCTAAGAATAGATTAAATGAAAAAACTTCTTGTTATTTTGGCTTTGGTCGGAGCAGTGAGTTCGGCTAATGCCCAGAAAGAATTCAACAGATGGTCTTTGGAAATTAATAGTGGATTTAATAAACCAATGGGACCATTAACCCCAGGGTTTCTCTCACCTACCTTAAATATTGGGCACGTGGATTTTGGAACACGTTACATGTTCAATGAATACTTTGGGATAAAAGGAGATATAGGATTTGGCAACTTCAATGAAGCGGGAGGTGATTCCAATAGCCCATCCTTTTCAACCAACTATTCCAGAATTAATTTACAAGGCATAGCCAATATTGGTAGGTTATTGAATTTTCAAAATATATCACCAAAACTTACAATTCTAGGTCATTTCGGTACTGGAGGCGGTAGAATGAAATTCGAAGAAAGCATTATAACCAACACTGAATATGATTATCATTACAATTTCATTACTGGGATTAGCCCACAGTACTTGATTTCAAACCGAGTAGCAATGAAAGCTGATATAAGCGTGATAATCAATGGTCGTCAAACTTATACCTTTGATGGAAATCAATATAATGCCCCATATCCAATCACAACTCCAAACAGTAATCCTTTTGTCCACGCCACCGGAACCTGGTGGACAGGTACGCTGGGTTTAAGCTTTTACTTAGGCAAACATGACCAACACGCCGACTGGTATTTAGCCCCAGACATTTATGTGACAAAAGATGAATTGCAATCCCAAATCGGTGAAATTAAGGATATGCTGAAAGATTCTGATGGAGATGGAATTCCTGATTATTTAGATAAAGAACCAAACACACCGGCTGATGCACGGGTAAATTCCCAAGGCACCACCTTAGACTCTGATAAAGATGGGACTCCAGATCACCTTGACAAATGTCCCTTTATCCCTGGACCCAGCACTACTGATGGATGCCCTGTCGAAGAGGCAATAAATGAGGTTGATTATCTAAAAAAAGCAATTAATGACCAATATTTGAATGTGTATTTTTCCTTTGACTCTTCAAAGCCTTTAAATTATTCAATTTCGAGCGTTCAATTCATCTCAAACTTTTTAAAAAGGAATCCTGACGTCAATATAAAAATCAAAGGATATGCAGACGAACTCGGAGGAGAAGACTACAATTTGATGCTTTCTGAAAAAAGAGCAATGGCCGTTTATCAACTCCTGAAGGATTCAGGAATCAATGAAAGTCGATTGTCGTTTAAAGGTTATGGAGAAGATACCAGCGTAGACAAATCTTCTTCAGATGCTAGAAAAATGGCACGAAGAGTAAGTTTTGAAGTTCAATAATTAAGTGAGCTAAAATTAATTCAAACCCGGTTTCAAACGAAGCCGGGTTTTTTCTATTAAATTCGAACTATGTTTATTCTTGACCAAATCCCTTCCGTAGCCAATCAATTTATGGCTGAAATGCGAGATAAAGCAATTCAAAAAGATCGTATGAGGTTTAGATCAAATCTTACTCGGCTAGGGGAAATATTAGCCTATGAAATCTCAAAATCCCTAAGTTTTCAATCCCGAACAGTAGTGACCCAATTGGGCCAAGCAAAAATTAAAGTGCCCAATGAAGAACTCGTGATTATTTCTGTTTTGAGAGCTTCACTGCCTTTTTATCAAGGGTTTCTTAATTTTTTTGATCATGCAGAAAGCGGGTTTATTGGTGCCTTTAGAGAAGAAAATGAAAATTCGAGTGGAGATGAGGACATCCACATAAGACTAAGCTACCTCGCCTGCCCATCAATAGAAAATAAGACGGTTATTTTAGCCGATCCTATGTTGGCTACTGGAAAGTCATTTATAAAATCAATTCAGAAATTGCAGGCCCATGGCAGCCCGAAATTCATTCATATTGCTGCTGCATTTGCAGCCCCCGAGGGAATAGATCATATTAAAGCTAATTTGGACATTCCGTTTGAATTTTGGCTGGGTGCCTTAGACGAGGGTTTAAACGACTTATCATACATCGTTCCGGGGCTTGGAGATGCGGGTGACTTAGCATTCGGTACTAAACTTTAACTATGATTCCATATATTTTTCTAGTTATAGGCCTAGCTACTCTTCTCTTAGGTGGGAAATTTCTGGTAGACGGAGCCTCTGCAATTGCTGTTAAACTTGGGATGTCGGCGGGGCTTATTGGTCTTACGATTGTCGCCTTTGGGACCTCGGCCCCAGAACTTATTGTCAGTGTCAATGCTGCCATTAAAGGAAATAGTGACATTTCAATTGGAAATGTAATCGGTTCAAATATTGCAAATATCGGTTTAGTTTTAGGGATAAGTGGTCTTTTTTATCCCATTATGATTAAAAGGACTCATTTACGTTTTGACTATCCTGTAACCCTTTTGGTAACAATCCTTTTCTTTGGACTTGCACTCAATGGTATGCTGGGATTTTGGGAAGGAATAATTCTTATCAGCCTTTTCATTCTTTTCAATGTATATTTATTTAGAGGAAGCAATGCCTATTTTTTAGAATCAGTGGAAGGTGTAGAAGAAGTCGAGCAAGTAAAAGATTACAGTTGGACCAAGGCCGTCACTTTATTTCTTGGAGGAATTGTCGGTCTTTATTTTGGTTCCGAACTTTTAGTGTCTAATGCAGTAAATATCTCCAGAACTTTCGGCGTATCCGAAAGAGTAATCGGTGTCACCATAATTGCTATTGGTACAAGTCTCCCTGAGTTAATTACCTCAATTATGGCCGCAATCTCCAAAAAAACGGACTTAGCTATTGGAAATATATTAGGCAGTAACATCATGAATATTCTTTCAATTATCGGAATTACGGCCCTGATAAATCCTATTAATATTTCCCGGGCTTTTATTGAGTTTGATTTTATTTGGATGACGGGGATTACCATTTTACTTTTCCCCTTAATGAAATCAAAGCTTCAAATTTCCAAAATTGAAGGTAGTATTCTCCTAGTTACTTATTTGGTTTATCTAGGCATGTTACTATGAATGATTCACTGATTACTCTATTTGGCATATACTTCCTGTCCTATTTCAAGTTCATCGCTGGACCTGTTTTGGGTCATGCAGCAGGGTATAGCTCCTTAAAAGTCATCTTGATTACTGTTGCCGGCATGATGTCAAGTGTTATAATTTTTGCAAATCTTGGAAGGAAAATAAAAGCCTTTATTACTCTTAAGTCCACTAAAAAAAGAGTCGTTTTTTCTAAGAAAAACAGAAGAATCGTTCAAATCTGGAAAAAATATGGAGAAATAGGTATTGCATTTCTCACCCCTTTACTATTAACTCCAATAGGTGGTACTTTAATTTTGGTTTCTTTTGGCACCAAAAAGAGGAAAATAATTTTTCACATGCTCTGGAGCGCTATCTTATGGGCAATATTTTTCAGTCTAAGCATAGAAAAAATCATAAGTATTCCATTCTTTAAATCACTGCTCACCTGATTCATTATCAGGTAAAATCTCAATATCGCGAATCAGTATTTTTTCTGAAATAGCCTGACCCGTCAAGGTGGCAGCCAAACCACCAAGAGCGGTCTCTTTGTATCTACTTTCCATAGAAGCACCGATTTCCCCCATTGCCTCTATGCATTCATCAACAGGGATCACTGAGCCAACCTGAGCAAGAGCAATTTGAGCTGAACTGAAGGCAATACTAGCGGCACTTGCGTTTCTCACCACACATGGCACTTCTACTAAACCAGCAACGGGGTCACAGACCAAACCAAGCATACACTGTATGGTAATGGCAACGGCATTAAAAACTTGCTCAATCGACCCTCCCAAACAAAAGACAATGGCTCCAGATGCCATGGCTGCAGCTGAACCCGTCTCCGCTTGACAGCCACCCACTGCACCCGCCAAACTGGCCTTTTGCTCGATGATCAGTGCTATTCCCGCTCCGACCAACAAACCTTCAATAATTTTATCATCCGAAAGTTGATGAATTTCTTGTAGAGTTACCATAGTTCCGGGAAGAATCCCTGATGCCCCTGCGGTAGGGGCTGCCACTACTCTTCCCATACAGGAATTAACCTCCTTTGCCGCCAGTGCTCTTGAAATCAATCGCTGGAATTCGGGTGATAAAACTGGTAATGGATAATTAAAAACCTTCTTTGCGCCATTATCGATCATTCCTGATCGAGATTTCATTTCTTTGGTAAGCCCAGTTTCCACTGCGTCCTTCATGACCGAATAGGCTCTTAACATTCCCTCTTGAATTGATTGGGGAGTAGCATTTTTTTGTTCGCATTCATATTCGATGACCGAATCGGGCAAACTCATTGATTTAGCTTCACAATACAGTTTCCAATCTTTGAAACCTTCAAATAAATAACACATAGTATTTAGGTTTATTCTCTTTTGTAAAATTACCACAAATACTGAATGAAGTTTTGGTAGCACTGGATTTACTACAAAAAACTGGACAATATTTTTAAGCCTGTTTTTGAATTGATTTAATGCCGCCTGCCGCGGGGCTACTCAACTAATCAGTGGG
>NZ_FOPC01000001.1 GCF_900113375.1 Algoriphagus hitonicola
ATAGATAAATGAGCTTTCATTAAAAAAACCTTCCGAGGGTTAAAATCCTTCGGAAGGTAAAGATGATATTCTTCTGATTACAACGGTTAAACTTCCTACTCTTCTTCTCCGTTTTCCCCGTGCACATGTCCATGTGCGATTTCATCAGGTGTGGCTTCCCTAACTTCGATGACGGTCCCTTCAAAATGCAAATCAAAACCTACCAAAGGATGGTTGAAATCCAACAAGACACTTTCTCCCAAATCCTTCAATACTTTGGCCTGCATCGGATAGCCATTTTCATCCATCAAAGGCAAAAATTCCCCTTCCTTAACCATGTCTTCGGAGAATCCTCGTTCCTGCGAAAATTGACTTTTGGGTAGATTGACCAATAGCTCATCATCCGGTTCGCCATAGGCTTCCTGAACGGATAAGCTAAAAGAAAAACCATCTCCTTCCTTCTTTCCATTAAGCAATTCCTCAAATCGCTCAGGAAGTCCACTCTGACCAAAAAGAAAATAAAAAGGATCTTCCTCGTCCCTAACCTCCACACTGAAGGGGACTGATTCGATATCGTCTTCAATTTTGCTGACTTTGAGTTCGTAGGTCAAGCCCACTACTGCGTTTTCTTGAATTTTCATGTTCATTTAATTGATAATTCCATTTCGTAACCGGATGCTTATCCGCTCCTTTAATACCTCCCATTTACTTCTTGGAGTTGATTTTTGAAGGGGTTTACTGGCACGAAACACAAAATATTGATAGTCTTTTTCTTGGTAGAAAAGGGCATAGGTCTCCATTTTTTCCAAATAAAAACCAGCCTCAGAAATGCTTTTGATCAGATCTCCGGAATCCAGAGGTTGATCGATGACTTGCAGCTTTTCGGGTTCATTTTCGATCATCCATTGCAAATATCTCGGGGAAGGAATGTGAACGAAAATCACCGAATCCTGATGAGAATGTGCTTGGATATTCTGAAAAAGTCTGCGATGCTGATCGACCGGAATATGTTCCAATACGTCCGGAAATACAAAAAAATCATAGTGCTGACCTGGCTTGCTAAAATCAGACATATCCGAGACTTCAAATTGAAGATTGGATTGATCCGCCCAGATTTTCTGCGCCTTCCCGATGCTTTCGGGACTGATGTCCACAGCAAGGACGTCCCCGTTTTTTACTTGATTGGCGAGGAGATGGGATACCGTGCCTATTCCGCAGCCCACCTCAAGGACCCGGTGATGAGGTTTTAGTCCAGCCTTCATCACCTTATCCAAAATGCTCAAATGGCGGGAATTAATACCGGTTTTTTCCTGCTTTTCAGAAAACTGATCATAAAAGCTGACGACTTTATCCTTTTCTTCCATACTGATTTTTGTAAGTGAAAAAGGCACCCGCTATCAAACCTAAGGCGATTAAATATTGGAAAATGACCATCGGAACCTTCGTCGCGGTATAGCTGCCGGGCGAAAATTGAAATAAAATCTCATGGCTACCCGTAGGCACCTCTAGTCCGCGCAAAAGGTAATTGACTCGTAAAATATCCACTTCTTCTCCATCGATAGTAGCTTTCCATCCCTCGGGGTAGAAAATCTCTGAAAAAACCACCAATCCACCCGTATCCATATCGGCTTGGTAGCGGAGTTCATTGGGTCCGTTTGCCTGAAGACTGACCGTGCCACTTCCTTCATTGACTTGTCCTTGACTTTCTGCGAAAGTTGCTTGGGTTTTGGTATCGATTTCTCCGATTTGTTGGATTTCTTCTTCGTTGGAACTGACCGAAATGATCTCTGAGGGAACCCA
This sequence comes from Algoriphagus hitonicola, assembly GCF_900113375.1. Taxonomy (GTDB): domain Bacteria; phylum Bacteroidota; class Bacteroidia; order Cytophagales; family Cyclobacteriaceae; genus Algoriphagus; species Algoriphagus hitonicola. The sequence goes on from NZ_FOPC01000001.1 coordinate 1,780, forward strand.
AGCCGGTCCATTCGCCTCCGGGTTTTCAAAAACCGAATTGGCATCCTGACCAGCAATTAGATATTTCGTGTTGAGCATGTTGATGACTCCAATCCCGTTCCAATCAAAATCACCTTCCTGTGCTTTGGCTATAAATCCCTCCATTTCGGGCTGAAGCTGGTAATCAATCAAATCCTGATAACGTCGCAATTTGGCACCATGATAGCCTCCCAAACTGTAAAAACGATAGCTCGTTCGTGCGCCTTGAGTGAGAGATTCTCCTAAATTTAAGACTCTAAAATATCCCTCATCGGCTCCGATTTTTTGCTCGGCTGGAGTTTCGGCAAAAAACTGTCTCGCCGGATTTCCCTGAAATGATTCAGCATTGAGGTATTTTCGGTTTTCGACCCAAAGATCACCGATCACCAAGGCAGTGAGTGACAATCCTAAAACGGTATGAGAGAGTTTTTCTTTTAAAGTAAAATAAATCAGAGCAAAAGCTGCGATAACCAAAATCAGACTTTTCCAGGCTGAAGCAGATAATAATTCTTTTCGATCTTTTTGAATCGCAGAAGCCAACCAATCGGGCAAATTAGCATCTACAGCTGCATCAAATCGGAAAAATGCTCCACCAGCCACGGCCAATATCAAAAGCAAACCGCCAACGGTAGCTCCTGAAATCAAAAGTGGTTTGAGTTCTTTTCGCTCCAGCAATCGCTCCAGCGAAATCATCCCAAGTACGGGAATCGCAAAAAGCGTCATGCCCAGAGCCATCGAAACTGCACGGAATTTATTGTAGCCTGGGAGAATGTCAAATAGCAGGTAATTGAACCAGGAAAGGTTTTTTCCCCAGCTCAGCATCAAGGAGAAAATGATGATGGTACCGAAGGCGATCAAGCTTTCCTTGGGTGCTGCCCAAATTCCGAGAATGGCTAAAAAAACAAGGATAACCCCACCATAAATCGGGCCTCCCGTAAACGGCTGATCTCCCCAGTAAGTTGGCGCTCCTTGAAGGAAACCCCGGGCCTGTGCATTGTCCACACCATTGCTGCGCAATGCTTGACCGGAATTAGAATCGGATTCCAGCGAAGTTTGGCTCCCTCCTCCGTAGAAATTTGGGATGAGTAGGGTCAAGGTTTCGAGCTTGCCATTGGACCAGCTGAAGGCGTAATCCTTATCCAATCCTCCGGATTCCGTTTCCAAAGTCGCCTCACCTCTTGTGGAGTAAGGACTGTATTCCAAGGCAGTGGCCAATCTTCCCATATTTCCACCGACAGCCAAAATCGCCCCTAGGATCAGAAAAAGAAATGTTTTTGCCAATTGAGCCAGACTGTCTTTTTTCCAGTCAAAAACCAACCGTACTACTACATAGATTACCGAAGTGAGTAGGGTGTAGTAGGTGATTTGGAGATGGTTGAATTTGAGCTGAAGCAAAAGCCCTAAAGCTAATAATGCGGCTCCGAGTAGGTGTTTTTTCTCAAAAGCCAGATGAATTCCTGCAATGATCAGCGGGATAAGACAAACCGCCCAGATTTTGGCATTGTGACCTGCTTCCAACGAAAGCAAATTATAGGTATTAAAAGTGAAGGCAATGGATCCTACAATTGCCAAAAGCGGTCGAACCCGAAAACTCAACAATAAAACATACATCCCGAGCATTCCAAAAAAGAGGCCATTGATCGGGTGGGGAAGACCTAATGTGAGTACCGAAACCAAGGCATTGGTTATGTCTCCTGGAAACTCCAGGCTGATAAAATAAGCGGGCATTCCCCCAAACATGGAATTGGTCCAAAGGGCTTGTTCTCCCGTATTCTCCCGATAGTCAAGCACTTCCTTTGCTGAGCCTTCCCACTGGAGAATATCGTTTTGAAAGATGACCTTCCCCTCAAAAACGAGGGGAGAAAAGTAAAACACTACCAAAAGGTAAAAAACCGCAATCCCGATAAAATGGGGCAAAACTTCTTTTTGAAAATTCAACTGCATGGATGGTGATTTTCGTCGATAATTCAGAATCTCCGCAAATTAGGAATTAAAAGGCAAACCCTCGCCCACATTGCCTCAGATTACGAAGTATTCCCCTTTCCTACGCCCGTGAAATTCATTACTTTTGCAGGAAATAGCGGAAAAACCACATGTTTGATAATTTAAGTTTGAAACTGGACCGGGCCTTCAAAACTCTGAAAGGAACGGGAAAAATTACCGAAATCAACGTTGCCACCACGGTCAAGGAAATCCGAAGAGCCTTGATTGACGCTGACGTTAACTATAAAGTAGCCAAAGAAGTCACCGATAAAATCAAAACTGAGGCCCTAGGCCGGGATGTATTGATTTCTGTTTCACCAGGGCAGCTTTTGGTTAAAATCACCCAAGAGGAACTGACCAAACTCATGGGTGGATCCAAGGTGGATATCAAACTCAGCGGTGATCCTGCCGTTATTTTAATTTCTGGTTTGCAGGGTTCGGGTAAAACGACTTTTACCGGGAAACTCGGTGCGTTTCTGAAAAAACAAGGTCGACAAGTCCTGTTGGTAGCCTGCGATATTTACCGACCTGCGGCCATTGATCAGTTGAAAGTATTGGGAGAGCAAATTGGCGTGGAAGTCTATGCTGAGCCAGAAAATAAAAATGCCATTGAAATTGCCAATAATGCCATTGCCTATGCCAAGAAAACAGGCAAGAAAACGGTAGTGGTCGATACGGCGGGTCGATTGGCAGTGGATGAACAGATGATGAATGAGATCGAGGCGCTGAAAAAAGCCTTGAATCCATCTGAGACACTTTTTGTCGTGGACTCTATGACCGGTCAGGATGCGGTGAACACGGCGAAGACCTTTGACGAGCGCTTGGATTTTGATGGAGTGGTTTTGACCAAACTTGATGGTGATACCCGAGGGGGTGCAGCGATTTCCATTCGCCATGTAGTCGAAAAGCCGATCAAATTCATCTCTACCGGTGAGAAGATGGAAAATCTTGACGTGTTCCACCCCGATCGAATGGCCCAGCGAATCCTCGGCATGGGAGATGTGATCTCCTTAGTTGAGCGTGCGCAGCAGTCCTTTGATGAGGATGAAGCCAAGCGGATCAATTCCAAGATCCGAAAGAATAATTTCGACTTTGAAGATTTCCTTTCACAGCTGGAGCAGGTCAAAAAGATGGGGAATATCAAAGACTTGATGGGGATGATTCCCGGAATGGGCAAAGCCATGAAAGGCATGGATATCGATGATGATTCCTTCAAGCCGATCGAGGCGATTATCCGAAGTATGACTCCACTGGAGCGGCAAAATCCTGATGTCATCGACGGAAGCCGAAGAAAGCGCATCGCCGCAGGCTCGGGTCGCAATATCACTGAAGTGAACAATCTGATGAAGCAGTTTTCGGATATGCGCAAGCTCATGAAGCAGATGAACAAAATGGGTGGAGCCAAAGCAGCCATGAGTAGAATCATGCCCGGAATGGGAAGAAAATAAAGGCTGAAGTAAAAAGTCAAAAATAGGAAAACCCCGGTCTGAGAGGATCGGGGTTTTTTTATAGATTTTTTCATAAATAAAAAAAGGGTGTAAGTAATTCGACTAACTATTTTATGATTTTTTTCTTGGATTTTTCGATTGAAAACTATTTTTTGCGATTGTTAAACTTTTAATAAATATGTTTTATAAACCAAACCAAACCAAACCAAACCAAAATTTAATTGGAAGGGTGTATGGGCAGTGATGCTGGGTGTATTGCTGCTATCTTCCTGCCTGGAAGATGAAAATGAGCAAGCTTTTCAAAAAATCAATCCTGAGATTGAAGCAGCCAAAAGCTGGTATGAAAGCTTTGATAAGGAGTATCAATCCGTTGGAAACGCTAGACAATCGTCTAGAGCTAAAGGCAAGCCTGATTGGAGTCAATCCAAGATTTACCGACAAGCTGATGGAAAGAAAGTCATCGAAGTAAGGTTTGATTTTGAGCAAATTGACATTCCCAGTCATTTGAAAACGGAAGCATTGTCTAGAAATTCGGTGCTTCAAACCTTGCTGCTGTACCCAAAAGAAAATGGAACTTATATTCCTTATTTTTTGGTCATTTATCCTGATGACCCAAATTTCCAATTTGAGCAGGAGGATTTTCATCGGGGTGCTTATCAATCTATTCCCGAAGATTTTTCCGGCGTTTATCGATTCTACCGATGGAACGGTAATTTTATTGGGGGATGGCGTATAAAGAATGGAGTCAAAACTCACCGATTAAAAGAACTCAAATCAAAAACCACCAGTAAATCCTCGAGAATTTCATCAGGTACACTTTATTGTTATGTAATAGAGATGACATGGTACACCTACACTTGTTTTGAAGGGATTGGCTGTACTACTCCCGAGGAAGATGGTCGAGATATCACCGGAGTTGAGTGCGAATATGTTTTAGCTCCTCCTTCACCCATAGATCCTGATACAGGTGGTGGGGGAGGAGGTACTCCGCCAAGCGGTAATGAATGTGAGCAACCTGAAGGGAATATTTTGGATGTACCTGTAGAGTGTGAGGAGGAGGATGAAGAAGAAGAGGAATTGTTTAAAATAGAGAATAATGTTAGGAATATCTGCATTCGAGGCCCTGTGCAGGAGGCAATTTCTCAAGATTTTAAGACTCAAATTTCAGATATTATCCAATCTTGTTTTGCTCAATCAGAGAATGTGAACATAACAATTATTGATGTTGATCATCTACCTAACGATATAGATGGAACACATAGTGGTTTTGGGGTAAATGGAAATTGGGATCTGACTATTAAGTTAAATAGGAATATTCTTCAAAATTCCTCTAAAGAGTACATTATGGCAACAGTTTTTCATGAATTTCTTCATGCCTATTTTACTTTAGTCCTTGATGAAGATTTAGGTGGAGATTCTAATGAGCATAGACTTATGGCAAGTCAATATTTGGATACATTATCCCAAACTTTAATGAATATTTTTGGAATGGGTTTAAATGAAGCAAAAGCCTTGTCTTGGGGAGGACTAGAAGAAACTCTAAATTTTGATTTGGTTCCAAACTTCATTAAATATGGAGAGGATGGAACAGGTAATACAGAGGGGATTTATTTTGAAAATAGAATGCATAGATCTGGTCAAAAGGGAACAAAATGCGCGCCTTTATTTTAGCAGTAATTCAACTCATAGTGATTCTTGATGCTTACTCTCAAGAGATTACAAAAAGTGTCTATATCCAAGATTTCAATAACGTTTTAATCAGAGAGGTCGTTTTAAAAATTCATCCATCTGATTCGAATAAAAGGTACTTAGGATACACTTTACTAGTTTTTATATCCCAAGATGAAAAAGTGAAAGTATCCAAACTTGAAAGCTCTTTTGGTATAGATATTCAACCAATTGATGAGAAAATGCAAGAGAATTTCACCAAGAATTTAGCAAATATTGACTTAACTATGTTCAAGGGCTGTTTATTGGTATATCCCATTTTGGTAAAAATGCACAGATCGCTTAAATTGGAGGATAATCTGGAGGAGGGGATTAAAAGTATGGTACCACTTGTAAAGTTTGAGGGGATCGATTGTGCTCAATTCCAGGAGCCATTAATCGTGTCTGGGAGGAGAGGAAGCTAATATTGCGACGAAAATTTATCCTTTATGTCAAAATTAAAATTACTAGCGATTTTTGTTTTATTCATCACTAGCTCCTGCCTTAGGACCACTGATGAGAAGTGTACTTCAATCCTTACTTCTGAAACCCAATTTCAGGATTCTATTCCCAGTGGGCTAAAGATGGATGATGGGATTTATGCAGTTTCAATAAAACTGAAGGGAAAGCTTGAAAATGAAATTCAATTCAATGAATTCTCCATTCCTGCTGGAAGTGTGGATACCCTGATCACGAATCGAGATCAGTATAGTCCTACCTTCCATTATACCATTTTAAATGAGGAGGGAGGGAATGTTGATCTGGATATTTGTGTTGGGTTTTCCTATTCACCCTTGTGATTTGAAAATTTGCCGAATTAATAGAAATCAATCAAAACCCGGTCTTAAAGGATCGGGTTTTTTTGGTGCGCGATTTTCTAAATTTGTTCTTTGCGAAAAACAAAGTTAAAAATTGTTTTTTATAGAAAACAAAATGTATTTTTGTTCTGTATAAAAAACAATATGGATAGACTTATCACATATTCCAATCGGAAATTAAATGACTTGAGTTTTCCTCTCGTTCGTTATCTGTTTCAGAAAATAGATTGGGATCAACGATTGATCCTGATATTGGGACATCGCGGCGCAGGAAAGACTACACTTATGCTCCAGAAAATGCGATCGGAGAAAAGGGAGGAGTCCATTTATCTCAGTTTGGATGATTTTTACTTTGAAGGAAATCGGCTGGTAGAATTGGTTGAAGAACTGTATCAAAAGGGTTATCGAAGATTTTTTTTGGATGAGGTTCATCGATATGCGTATTGGTCCGCTGATTTGAAGACCTTATTTGATCAATATTCGGATGCTTATTTTGTTGTTTCGGGCTCCTCTATTTTAGGGATTTCTAAAGGCAATGCTGACCTATCACGACGAGCAGCCCAATATCAATTGGCTGGAATGTCTCTTAGGGAGTTTATCCATTTGGAAAATGGACTGGTATTTTCAGCAGTTGAATTGGATGAGTTGCTTCAAAATCCCCAAGAAATTACCACATTAATCTCTGATCAGATTGATATTTTCTCTGTTTTTCAGGAATATCTCCTTTATGGTTATTATCCATTTTATAGGCAAAGTAAGGAGTTATATGCAAGTAGGCTGATTGAGACTATTCATGTCGTTTTAGAAATGGATATTGCCCCATTTGAAGATTTGACACATAAGACGATCCAAACCATGAAAAAACTCCTCTACATCATTAGTGAATCGGTACCTTTTATTCCGAATGTCAGCAAATTGGCAGAGAAGTTAGAGGTCTCTCGAAATACCATTTTAAAAGTACTAGACTTGCTTCATCAGGCACAAATACTGAATTTGTTGAGATCGGCTACTCATGGAGTTTCTTTTTTGCAAAAGCCTGAAAAAATATACCTGCAAAATCCAAATTTGGCCTATGCATTAAGTCCAACTGAAGTAAATCAAGGAAATATTCGAGAGACTTTCTTTTTCAATCAACTTCAGGTTTTGCATCAGGTGAGTTTTCCAAAATTTGGAGACTTTAGAGTGGATCAACAGTATTACTTCGAGGTTGGCGGGGCAAATAAATCAGCACACCAAATTCAGGGAGTTCCCAATTCCTATTTAGCCTTGGATGGGATTAAAACAGGCAATGCAAATCGAATTCCCCTTTGGGCTTTTGGATTTTTGTATTGAGAAGGAAGAAAATTTAAGCTTAAGGTGCTAAAAGAATGGCTTGGTTTTTTTTCATTAAAAATTTGGTTCTTTCTTTCTTTCTTTCGAAAACACTTTGAAAGAGTTAATTATGAAAAAACTAATTGTAACACTTCTTCTTTTTATTGGGATTTGGTCCCAAAACACTTCTTATGCAGATGTGACGAGGTATTTCTGTACAGAAACCTGGTCCAATGGACATACAACTTTTACCCGAGAAAATCATTGTTATGGTACTCAATCGAGTTGTGAGTCAAGTTGTCAAATTGCTGAAGATTGCGAAAAGGAATGTGAAGAAGATACAGAGGAACAAGATCCTGGTTTGGGATAAAAATGAAGGCATTATTTTAAAAGTATGCGAATTTTAAATTTAATAGGGTTTTTGGTCCTGCTTATATTGGGGTGTAAAAGCTATGAAAGTTATACCATTCCTGAGCAAATTAGGGTTCAGCCTCAAGCTAAAATCTTGCTTTTGGATCAGATTTTTCGGAAAGTGAAAACCTTGTCATTAGTAGGAAAAACAGGACTTTATTCGATTTATCGAATGATGCCATTTCAAGAGGGCTTCATTTACACGGATACCAAAAAAGAAAAGGTTTTCTTTGTCGATTATCAAGGAAATGTAAAGTCATTCATTGATAAAAAAGGAGAGGGACCTGGGGAATATCGTTCCATTTGGGATTTGAAAATTGACTCAAAGACAGAAAAAATTGCTCTGCTGGATCGAGGCCTGGGAAAAGTGTTGATTTTTGATTCAAAAAGGAATTTGGTTAAGGAAGTTCCGATTAAAAGGAGCTTGGCAAGTTCTATCCTCTCCGTTGAGTTTATGGATTCCGATAATTTGGTGTTTTTTACCAGTGGATCTTCAGGAGCAAAATTTCTGGTTCTTAATCTCCTCACCGAATCATTAGATTTAAAAGTTCCACTTGAAAATGAATTGGATGGCTTGGCTTTTGGAAATGACCGGTCGATGACTTTTCTCAATGATAAGATTTCAGTAATCTATCCCTTGAGCAGAAAAATCGAACGGTACACCACTGATTTTTTGAGGGAAGAAGATGTTTTTTTGGATTTTGATCGGTATCAAATCGAGGAAGATGAAATAAGAGAAATAGGAAATGACCAAGACCGAATGTTTGAATTGATCCAAAATGATGAGGATAAAAAAGCACATTCCTTTTCTTTGGTAGAGTCTCCCAACTTCTATTTCACGTCCTATTTTGTCGGGTCATTTCAAAATGGAGAATTTCTGCATACCATCATTGATAAAAAAGGGGGAGAAAATACTACCTACAAGTCAGTTTCCATCGGGGGGACAGCAGTAGACGTAGTACTTGTAGGAAGGAATCAAGGGGATGAAATGATCTATTCTATAAACCCTGAACAAATTGAAGTGATGAGTTCGAGTGATATTTCAAATTTATCCCGGGAGTTGGGAATAAATGTAGCGGCTGAAAATCCAATTTTATTGTTTTGTACTCCTGAATAAATAAAGCTTTAATTGCTTTTGGAAAATCGGTCTGTTTTTCTTTTTCCCTCCTCTTATAAGATCTAATACACCTTCTTATCCTCTTTCTTCTTCCATATCTCGAAGACTTTTTGGGATTCCTCCCGCATTCCATTGAGCATGGGGATTTTGCGGTCGACTGGATTGACTTTGATCTCCTCATAGATAAAGTCATCATCAAATCCCGCATCTGCTGCGTCTTCTTTGGTGCAGGCATAAAAGACTTTGCTGGGTCGCGCCCAGAAAATAGCTCCTAAGCACATGGGGCAAGGTTCACAGGAAGTATAGACTTCACAGCCTTCGAGCTGGAAATGCCCTAGATTTTTGCAGGCATCTCGGATAGCGACCACTTCCGCATGTGCGGTTGGGTCATTGTTTTTCAAGACACTATTGGATCCTTTTCCGATGATTTTTCCGTCTTTGACTATGATGCAGCCGAAAGGTCCGCCTAGTCCGGATTCCATGCCTTTTTGGGCTAGCTCTATGGCCATTTTCATAAACTCTTTCTGAGAATCGGTCATTCTATAAAGATAAAAGTTAAATGTAGAAATGGAGAGATGAATTTCGAATTCTTATTTGATCCTGTCAGGAGCATGAAAACATTGAACTAATACAATATTGTCTTCAAATTCGCTCAGCTTTCTAAAATTTCTCCTATAAAACAGTTTTTGTTCTCAGTATATGTAAGTGCTAGCTATGCTTTTATAGCAAAACATTACTTTTCTTATTTCTAATCTCTTGTTTCTATGATCTGACTTAATTCATCCACCGGCTCATAAACTCCAAAAATGCTTCTTTGTGATTGTCGCTGACACTGACCTGATGATTGCCGATATGGATGATGTTTTTCGAAACCGAATCTATATGTTCTAACGCGACAATGTACGATCGATGAACCCGCATAAAGCGATCGGAGGGCAGGAGTTCTTCCATGCTTTTTAAGCTAGTCAGCGAAAGCAGAGGTGAGGCTTTGGATTGGAGGTGAACTTTCACATAATCCTTGTAAGCCTCGACATGGGTGATGTCGGAAAGCATGACCTTAACCAGCTGATATTCTACTTTTAAAAAAATGTATTCTGGAGAAAGTGTTTTTTCCTCGGTCGCTGGTGTTCCTTTTTTTTCCTTGAGCCGCTCAAAATAGTTGTATGCTTTGGTGGCGGCATTGAGGAATTCCTCGTAGCTGTAGGGTTTAAGGAGGTAGTCCAAGGCATCAACTTTGTAGCCCTCGATGGCAAACTGATGATAGGCCGTTGCGAAGATAATCCGGCTGTGATCGGAGTTTTTCTTTCCGTCCAACACGCGGGCAAGTTCCATTCCCGACAAATCAGGCATTTGGATATCCATCAAAATCAACTGCACCTCCTGCTGATTGATAAACCCCAAAGCATCGATCGCACTGCTGAATCGGCCCACTAGATCTAGAAAAGCAGTCTGCTCAATATACTTGCAGACTAGGTCCAGTGCCAAAGGCTCATCGTCAACCGCTATGCATTTGAGTTTCATGAAAGGCTGAGTGTAAGGTGGACATGATATTGGTTTTGACTTTCGTCATTACCAAATTTCAGTTTGTGTTTGTCGGGATAAAGTAAGCTCAATCTTCGCTGAGTATTGGCCAATCCGATTCCACTTTCCTTTGCCTCGGGGCTGTCGGGATTGATGGGGAAAATCGAGTTTTTTGTTTCGAAAAATACCGTGTCGCCCATAATTTCCAGTTTGATGAAAATTTCTGATTCTTTCTGAGAACTGATGCCATGTTTGAAGCAATTTTCCAAAAATGGCAAAATCAGCATCGGGGCTATGGATTGATTGTTTTTTGGCTCGTCGAGCTGAATGTTGAGTTTAACTTTTTCGGTCAGGCGCATTTTCATCAATTCGATATAATCCCGGATAAAATCTACTTCCTTGCTCAAAAGCGTGGTTTCTTTTTGATTTTCATACAGCACATAGCGCATCATCCGCGAAAGTTTCAAGAGGGCCTCCTGGGCTTTTTTGATGTCCAGATTGGTGAGTGAATAGATATTGTTTAGCGTATTGAAAAAGAAATGGGGATTGATCTGTGCTTTCAGGTAAGAAAGCTCGGTATTGATGCGTTGCTTTTCAAGCTCTTGACGATTGGCTTCGTCGTTTTGCCATTTTTGGACCAAAGCCAAAGAAGTGCTGAGTCCAATAGAAACCATATAAAGTAAAAGCTGAAAAACATCCCCGGGCAGCCAGCGCTTGTGCGGTACAAATGGCTTGTCAGGATTAAACAGCTCATGCATGGCCCTAGGATATTGGATCAGCTGCTCGAAGTAAACCACAGCAAAATAAAACAAAACCGCTCCAGCCAAAACCAAAAGAAGGTACAAGTAATTTTTTCCTTGAAGAAGGATTTTTGGAACGATCGATTGGGCATTGGTGTAAAAAATGGCCACTAAGACGAAAACAAGGAAAACCTGCTTCCACCAGAAGGCGATCGGCAATTCGATTTCTCCCATCCGCCAGGAAAGTGGAGATAGTAGCAGCAAAACAATGCAAAGCATGATCCATCCCAAGACGTGGATAAGAATCGATAGATTTTTTCTGGAGTTTATTGCGGGCATACACTTGATATTCAGGTGCAAACTAATACAAAGAATGTGCTTTATTCAATACTAATCTACCAACTCCCAGATTTAGACGGCGAATTGCTGATTTGAATAGACCAAAGCTTGTTTAGTTGATATTTTGTGTTTGGAAGTGATTTTTTGGGGATTTGTCGATGAATCTGCCTGATTCGTCTAGTATTAAAAATAAGCCGAAACAAAGCCTCTTTCTTTGGGGTATCCATTGGGTGAGTGCCCTCTTATTTGAAAACAAACCATGAAAAAACTACTCAGTCTATTTACATTAATTTTTGTGCTGACGGCCCAGATGGCCTTTTCGCAAGAACAAGAAGAAGATACGCCAGCTCGAATCATAGGCGTGGCAATCGATACCAGTACGGGAGAACCTGTCGGATATGCTACCGCAGCATTGTATAAAAAAGGAGAAACGGTCAGTCTTTCCGGAGCGGTTGCCGATGGTGATGGAAAGTTTTTTATCACCGGATTCGAACCCGGAGAATACAAACTTGAATTGACCTTTTTGGGCTATGAAACCCTGGTTGTAGACGAAATCAAAATCACTTCGACTAAAGGAGATACCGATCTCGGAAATCTCAAAATGTCTGACGAAGGTTTGGCACTCGAGGAAGTAACCGTCCAAGGTCAGCGCGAACTGATCGAGGAGCGGGTTGACCGAACCATTTACAAAGCTGAAAACGACCGGACCACCGCCGGTGGAGATGCGACCGATGTCCTTCGGAGAGTTCCGATGCTATCTGTTGATTTGGATGGAAACGTTTCCATGCGGGGAAGTAGCAATATCACCGTCTTGATTGACAACAGACCTTCGGCGATTGCGGCCAGTAGTATTACTGATGCTTTGCGTCAAATTCCGGCTGACGAGATTAAAGAAGTGGAAGTAATAACCTCCCCATCTGCCCGATTTGATGCGGAAGGTACCTCCGGGGTAATTAATATCGTCACCAAGAAAAACAATCTTCAAGGCTTGACTTTGAGTGTGAATAGTGGCGTAGGATTAAGAGGATCAAACCTTGGACTAAACGGAAGTGCCCGAAAAGGCAAATTCGGTTTTTCGCTGGGAGGATTTGGACGCTCAGGATATAATATTCTTGGAAGTTTTGACAATGAACAGCAGCTGATCGATCCCAATGGAAATCAATCGACGATTGCACAGTCAGCCGATACCGAGCGAAGAGACCTGTTTGGCCGATACAATTTTGGGGTCGATTACGAAATCGACAAGTTTAATTTCTTGACAGGTGCCGTAAATTTTGGAATCAGAAACTCCAGAAACTGGCAAAACAACTTCCTTACGGAGACTTTTGTAAATGACGAATTGGTGAGAAGTGCCCTTCGGGAAACCAACACCATCGATGAGTCAAACTCTGTGGATGTGAGCCTGAACTATACCAGAACCTATGAGAAGAAAGGGAAAGAAGTAAGTTTATTGACTCTTTACAGTAGAAACAATCGGGAAAATTCCTTTGTCAATTCCTTGTTCAATGATGATTTGGAAACCATTAATTCCAGATTGAGAAATGATAACCCCAGCAGAAATGAGGAATTTACAATTCAGTTGGATTTTGTGAACCCACTCGGGGAAGATGGAAACCAAATTCTAGAATACGGTGCAAAAAATATTTTGAGAAAAGCCTATTCTGATTTTGCCTATTTCGAAGCAGAAGGATCGGAAGGTCCTTACGAGGAATTGCTTGACCCAACCTTGAGCAATGAGTTTAGCTATGATCAAAATGTGACAGCTGGCTATTTGTCCTATACCTTTAAATTCTTGGAAAATTATACTTTGAAGCCAGGTGTCAGATACGAGTACACGACGATCAATGCGGATTTCAAAACCGAATTGGAAGCAGATATCCCAAGCTACGGGACATTGGTGCCCAGTATCAATGCAAGTAGAAAATTAAAGAACGGTAATTTGATCAAAGCGGCCTATAACCGTAGAATTCAGCGTCCATCGTTGAGGTTTTTGAATCCAAATATCGAAGCTTCTAACCCGCTTCAGATTAGCCAAGGTAACCCACTTTTGGATCCAGAATTGACCGATAATTATGAGTTGGGTTACTCGACGTTCATCAAAGGAACGATGATAAATTTCACTGGTTTTTACAGAAATACTACTGGGTCGATTCAGTCCATCCGTAATGTGATTGATGATGGAATCATCTCGACTACGTTTGAAAATATCGGTCAAGAGCAGGCTTTGGGTACCAATATTTTCGCCAATGTCAATATCAATAACAAGTTTTCGCTAAACGGTGGATTTGACTTGTACTATGCGATTCTGGACAATGGATTGACCGATCCTTTGTTTGCTGCGCAAAATGAAGGCTGGGTAGTCAGTGGACGGATGTTTGGTAACTATACCTTACCTAAAAACTGGCAGGTGCAGCTCTTTACTTTTGCCCGAGGCAGACAAGTTCAGCTTCAGGGAACGAGTGGAGGATTTGCAGCTTACGGATTGAGTATGAATAAGCAGTTTAAAGAAAAGCGAGGAAGTGTAGGTTTTGGAGTAGAGAATTTCTTGGCAAAGGAATTTATCATCCGAAACGAAACCATCACCCCGACTATCATTCAGAATAGCACCAGCGCGATCCGAAATATGAACTTCAAGATCAACTTTAGCTACCGAATCGGAAAACTCAGCATGGATGATCGTCCAAGAAGAAGACGCTCGGTAACCAACGACGACTTGAAAGAAGGCGGCGGTGGTGGCATGGAAAACATGCAGAATAATAATCGTTAAAAAATTGAAAAAAGTAAAGGCTCTGGGTTGCCAGAGCCTTTTTTCGGAACCATTATCTTAGGTTGATACTTTTTACAGTAAATAGATAGATTGGGTAACAAAAAACCCTGGCTAGTAAGTCAGGGCTTTTTTATGATATGGATCCTAGTCCTTGTAGGTTACTTTTTTGATAGCAGCTACAGTTCTTTTTACATTTGGAATAGTCGCTTCGATGTAGGTCGGTGCATAGCTCAAAGGAACGTCCATGGAATTAACCCGAATCACCGGAGCATCCAAATAATCGAAAGCATAGCGCTGGAAATGATAGGTTAATTCGGATGAAATTGCTGCCAAGGGATTGGCTTCCTCTACAATAACTGCACGGTTGGTTTTTTTCAATGATTCGACGCAAGTCGCATAATCGATAGGTCGGACGGTTCTCAAATCAATCACTTCACAGTCGATCCCTTCCTTGGCCATTTCTTCAGCTGCTTCAAGCGCGACTTTCATCATTTTCCCAAAAGAAATGAGGGTTACATCTTTACCTTTTCGCTTGATGTCTGCTACTCCAATAGGCAATAAATATTCTGATTCAGGCACTTCACCTTTATCTCCGTACATGAGTTCGGATTCCATAAAAATCACCGGATCCGGATCCCTGATGGAGGCTTTAAGAAGGCCTTTGGCATCGTATGGATTAGATGGCACGATTACTTTCAATCCAGGGGTATTGGCAAACCAGTTTTCAAAGTTGGAGGAGTGAGTCGCACCCAATTGACCAGCGTTACCAGTCGGTCCTCTGAATACAATCGGCACCGAATAAGCTCCACCTGACATGGCGAGCATCTTAGCGGCAGAGTTGATGATCTGATCGATCGCCACAAGGGAAAAGTTAAAGGTCATGAATTCGATGATTGGCTTCAGCCCGTTCATCGCAGCACCTACTCCCAATCCTGCAAATCCAAGTTCAGAAATCGGCGTGTCATATACCCGCTCCGGACCAAACTCATCCAGCATTCCTTGAGACACTTTATAAGCTCCGTTATACTCAGCGACTTCCTCGCCCATCAAAAAGACATTGGCGTCTCGTCTCATTTCTTCGGACAAGGCCTCTCTGAGGGCTTCTCGAAATTGTATTTCTCTCATTAGTTAAAGACAAAATTTTAGCTCGTAAAAATAGAAAGGAATCGGGCAATTGCAAAGGTCCTGCAATTGTTTATACAGGATAGTTTTAGCCCAGATAAACGGTTTTGGAGTTGACAAACTCTAAAATCCCATAGCGACTCAGCTCCCGACCATAGCCTGACTTTTTGATTCCACCAAAAGGCAAATGCGGATTGGAAGCGACCAAGGAGTTGATAAAAACGGCTCCAGACTCTATGGATTCAGCAATTCTCTCGGCCTTTTCTACATCTTTGGACCAAAGGGAAGCCCCCAATCCAAACTCCGAATCATTAGCGAGTTTGATAGCTTCATCTGTATTTTTAACCTTGAATACCGATGCCACCGGTCCAAATAATTCTTCGGAATATGCGGGACTGTCTTTTGGGATCTCGGTCAAAATCGTCGGATCAAACCGTGCACTTCCTTTCTCGGGCTTGTTTCCTCCCAGATGGATTTTGGCACCGCTAGCTACTGATTTTTGAACTTGCTCATACAATTCCTCCGCCAAATCTGGTCTGGCCATAGAGCCATAGTCACTTTCTTTTTCTAGTGGATCACCGAATTTCATGGATTTTATCTTTTCGGTAAATATTTCCAAAAATCGATCATAGACCGGTTCAACCACAATAAATCGCTTGGCAGCAATACAACTTTGCCCAAAATTAATCATCCGTGCTTTTGCGGCAGTTTCGCTTGCTTTTTCCACATCGGCATCTTCTAAAATGATAAATGGGTCGCTGCCTCCCAATTCGAGTAGGGATTTTTTAATTTCTTGACCTGCAGCGGAGGCTACCGCAGCCCCGGCTTTTTCGCTGCCGGTTAGAGTGACTGCTTTTACCCTGGGATCAGAAATAATTTCAGTAGTCTTCTTGGAGTCAATTAACAAGGAAAGAAATACGCCTGCCGGAAACCCAGCTTTGATAAAGACTTCCTCAATGGCCAATGAACACTTAGGAACATTTGAAGCATGCTTAAGGAGTCCTGTATTTCCCGCCATCAGCGTAGGAACCGCAAATCGAAAGACCTGCCAAAAAGGAAAATTCCAAGGCATCACCGCCAAAACCGCCCCGATTGGCTGATGGATGATTTTGGCCTTGGAGCCATCGGGAAGATTAATCGGTTCAGCCTTGAGAAAATCAGCTGCATTTTCTGCGTAATATTCGCAGACCCAGGCACACTTCTCCACCTCGGCAATGGATTCTTTGATGACTTTGCCCATTTCCAGGGAAATGATTTTGGCAAAATAGTCTTTCTCCTCTTTTAAGACTTTGGCTGCTTTTTTCATCAGCTGACTTCGGTGGTCCATGGAGGTCTTTTTCCAGGCTTGAAAAGCATTCTCGCTTTGGCTCAGTTTTTCCTCCATGTCCGAAGAGGAAAGCGAATCAAATTCTTTTAATAAATTTCCGTCAAAAGGGTTAATTGATTTGATTTTAGTCATTGGTAGTGGGTTTTTGTTGTTCTTTCCAAGCTGTCAATCCACCATCCAGCATGTATACTTTTTTGAATCCTGCGGCTTTCATAGCTGCCCCGGCTTTGGCCGTTCTTTTACCAGTTCGACAATACAATAAATAGGTTTTGGATTTATCGAGTTGTTCGATATTCTGAGCAAAGTTTTCATCCAAAAAGTCAATATTCAGCGCACCTTTGATCTGGCCATCGGCTATTTCCTCAGGAGTGCGGATATCCAAGAGTACATTTTTCTTTTTGGAGATCATTTTGTCAAATTTTTCCACAGAGACCACTTTGGCCGAGTCTGATTTTCCTTGGCCTAGCAGAGGATTGCCGATCAAAGTCAACATAAATAAGATTGCGGGGAGAAAGATGAGTTTTTTCATGGTTTGGTTTTTGATTTGTGTTAAAGCGGTACATATTGAAGCAAAATTTAATCCCTTTCGTTTCAAATGTCCACTAAAATCGCGCTGATTTCTGATTCTCACAGTTACATTGATCACAAAACCCTCTCTTTTCTTGAGACGGTGGACGAAATTTGGCATGCCGGGGATATTGGTGATTTGCAGGTAATGGAGGCTATGCCCAAAGGAAAAATAATTCGGGCGGTTTTTGGAAATATTGACGATGCCGAGATTCAGCAAAACTATCCCGAATGGCAGATTTTTGAATTGGAAAAAATGAAAATAGTGATGACCCATATTGGCGGAAAACCTCCCCGCTATGCCAAAGGGGTCAAATCAATTCTAAAGTCAGAAAGTGCACAGCTTTTCGTCTGCGGTCATTCTCATATCTGCAAAGTGGAATTTGACTGGGAATTGAATTGCCTGTACATGAATCCCGGGGCCATCGGTCAGCAGGGATTTCATCAGATGCGAACGCTATTATTATTTGAACTGAATGAGGGAAAAGTACAAAATCTCCGGGTTGTCGAACTTGGAAAGCGGGGCAAATTGGAGTCCTAAATAAAAAAGGCATAAAAAAAAGCGATCCAAAGACCGCTTTAAGCTATTGCAATAAGAGAATTACTTCTTATCGAAAGATTTTTTCAACTCTTCCACATCCACGTTTTTGATTACTGGCTGAGCGCTCAATTGCTTGATTCTAGCCACACGGGTATTCTGGCTTTGTCTTTTTCTTCTTAATTTTCTTTTCAGAGTAGTAACTGCCATGACTATATGATTTAATGTTTTTGTTTCGAAACGGACTGCAAAGGTATGCAAACATTTTTTCTTTGTCTGCATATAGCCCTAAGAAATTCAAGACCTTTTGCAGATTTGGCAAATAATTCTTCAATTTTTCGGTAAATTTGAGCTTTAATCACCAAAAGGATCCCCATGCAAAAACCGAGTTTACCCAAAGGAACGAGAGATTTTGGCCCAATACAGATGGCTCGAAGAAATTTTATTTTGGAAACGATCAAAGATACCTTTCAGCTTTTTGGCTATCAGCAGATTGAAACTCCTGCGATGGAGAATTTGAGTACCCTCACGGGAAAGTACGGAGAAGAAGGAGATCAGCTGTTGTTTAAAATTTTAAACTCAGGGGATTTTTTGAAGAAAGTAGATCTGAAAGATCTCAGTGAAGGTGCTGCCGCTACGCTTCCTAAAGTCGCCGAAAAGGGTTTGAGGTACGATCTGACTGTACCCTTTGCGCGATACGTGGTGATGAATCGAAATGAGCTGACTTTTCCTTTTAAGCGCTACCAAATCCAGCCTGTTTGGCGGGCAGATCGACCTCAGAAAGGGCGTTATCGGGAGTTTTATCAATGTGATGCCGATGTGGTCGGAACCGATAGTTTGGTCTGTGAAGCCGAGATTATTTTGATGATACGACGGGTCTTTTTAGGCTTGGGTATATCTGATTATTCCATTAAAATCAATAACCGAAAAATCTTGACCGGGATTTCAGAAGTCATCGGTGAGGCAGGCAAGGAAGGTCCACTAGCCGTGGCCATTGATAAATTGGATAAAATCGGCTGGGAAAAAGTTCGGCAGGAACTCACAGAACGAGGATTCAACGATGAAGCAGTGCAGAAATTAGGACCGCTCGTGGAGGCTTCTACACAAGAGATCGATCATTTGGCTTTTCTGAAAATCTTTCTTGCAGGATCTGAAATCGGACTGCAAGGCGTGAAGGAACTGGAAGAAACCTTTGAAATCATGCAGACCATGGGGCAAGACCTTGCCAAAGTTCAGTTGGATATGGTTTTGGCGCGAGGGCTGTCTTATTATACCGGAGCGATATTCGAAGTCAAAGTCAATCAAGTATCGATTGGTTCAGTGAGTGGAGGCGGGCGATACGATAATCTCACCGGTGTTTTCGGGCTGAGTGGAGTTTCAGGAGTGGGGTTTTCCTTTGGAGTGGATCGGATTTATGATGTGATGGAAGAGTTGGGGCTTTTTCCTCAGGAGGATAGTCAAGGTACACAGGTAATGTTGGCGTATTTTGACGAAAAGGGATTCAATTACGCCTTGAATATTCTTACCCTACTTAGAGCGGCTGGAATTCGCTCGGAAATTTATCCAGATCAATCCAAAATGAAAAAGCAGTTGGATTATGCGAGCAAAAAAGGGATTCCCTATGTAGGTATTTGCGGAGATGAGGAAATAGCCAATAAAACATTAGCCTTAAAAAATTTAACTTCAGGAATACAGGAAAACTGGACCTTGGATCAAGTGATTGACCACTTTAGCGGAGTTTAATCGATTTGGATAATCGAATGGATAGGAATGGTGATCCCTCCTTTCAATAGCACAAACTGGTTTCCCACAGCCCAAACGGTGGTGTGAACCTCATAAATTTGGCCGTCAGAAGATTGGAAGGTTAGCTGAACTTTGGTTTGGAGTAGATTGCCTAACGTCTGTGAGCACTCGAGTTCGAATAACCTCATCTGGATTTCTTCTTTGGATTGGAGAACTTCCTCATGTCCAAAGCGTAAAGTGGAAATGTTTTCTTTATCGATTTTGATGGCTGTTTGCATGGCTAAGAAATTGGATCACTTATTTAATCGATAAAATTCGATAAATTTTGCAAAAATTTATCTTATAAATTGTATAAGAGTAAATATACCAAATTTTATTTGGAAAATTAAGTATAAATTAAGTTTAATTATAAATACGATATTATGTTCGATATCATGAATATGATGAACAAGGTCAAGGAGGCTCAGTCGAAAATCAAAGAAGCCCAGTCCAAATTGGTTCATCTTACTGCAGAAGGAGAATCCGGAGCAGGATTGGTCAAAGTGACGGTCAATGGAGAACGAAAAGTTCTCAAAATCGAAATGGATGAATCCTTGCTGACTCCTTCGGACAAAGAAATGTTGAGTGACCTGGTCGTGGCGGCAACAAATATTGCCATGGAGGCGATAGATGTGAAAATCAAGGCCGCTATGAAATCCGCTACAGAAGGAATGATGCCAAATATTCCGGGAATGGATTTGGGTAGCATGTTTGGATGAAGACTTGCGCAATCGTCATCCTCAATTATAATGGTCGGGAGATGCTCAAGCGTTTCCTGCCTTCCATTTGTCAATTCTCCCGTTATGACATCTGGGTAATTGACAATGCCAGTACGGATGACTCTGTAGCCGTTTTATCACAGGATTTTCCAGAGCTGCAGTTGATTCAGCTTTCCGAAAACTTCGGCTATGCCGGAGGGTATAATTGGGGGCTGGAGCAGCTCAAAGGAAACTATGATTTTTACATCCTGGTCAATTCGGATGTCGAAGTCACCCGCAATTGGGATCTGAGCCTGATTGATTTCCTTCAGAAGAACAAGGATTACGGGGCTGTTCAGCCTAAAATTTTATCAGCGCAAAACCGGGATTCATTTGACTATGCGGGAGCAGCAGGAGGTTTTTTGGATTCCCTATATTATCCCTATTGCCGGGGAAGGATCTGGAATGTCATCGAGCAAGATCAAGGGCAGTATAAGGATACGATCGAGGTGGACTGGGCCTCAGGGGCTTGTTTTGCACTTCGAGCTGATGAATTTCATGAAGTTGGTGGATTTGATGCCCATTTTTTTGCCCACATGGAGGAGATTGACCTTTGCCTACGATTGAGGAGAAAAGGATTGAAAATTGGGTTTACTGCCCAATCAACTATTTATCATCTGGGTGGAGCGACTTTGGATCGAAGCAGTCCAAGAAAATTATATTTAAATATCAGAAACAGCCTTCGGATGATTTATAAAAATGAAGGAACTCTTGTATTCTGGTGGATTTTCTTAGTAAAAGCGGGAATGGAATTTGCAGCTGGCTTGGGATATCTTATTACGGGAAAACCTGAAATGTTTAGTGCAGTCTTTGATGGATATTGGGATTTTTTAAAATCCCGGCGCTTGGTAGAAAAGATAAAATTTCCAGAATCAAAGCCTATAAAAAAAGGTCCGGTGGACCTGATTTTTTGGCATTTTATGATTTTGAGAAAGAAATATTTCCAAGATCTTTAATCAAAAAGAACAGGATTATTCATCTTGCGGAAATACTTTCGGATTTTCATCATCATTGCCATGGAAACATAGACAATCACCGGAGAGCCTAACGTGATAAATGAGGAATAAATGAAAAACAGTCGAATGCTGTCAATAGGAAAGTTTAGCTTTTCACCGAGTCTCGAGCATACACCAAAAGCACGCTCTTCGAAAAACAACTTTAATTTCTGCATGATCTTCAGTGGTTTAGTTGGATACAAATATATCAAAAATCATTCTAGAATTACCTAAGTAAAATGTCTGCCTCTTTGTTTTCATCAAAATTTAATTTTCTACTGCTTTTTGTTTTATTCCAATTCTGGCAAATCGGTTGGGCTCAGGAATGTCGCTTTTTGGAAAATGTCCAGCTTAAGCCTGAAAAATTAGCCTATTTCAGAGATTCTGTCCGCTTCTCTGTCCAAGGAAAGATCCCTATCGAATCGGTGGTTACACCCAGAAATCCCCAATTGAAACTTTTACTCAAAACATCAGAAAAGAGCTTAGACCTGGGAATTTTTGATTTGGAGAAAAATTTGGCAGATTATTCTTACCAAAAGGATTTTGTCCTTGCCTTTGAACCTTGGATGGAATCTGCTCAGCTTTCACTAAATTTTTTTCAGGGGAAAAAATTAGGAGATGAACCATTTGAAGTCAGGGTGATCGCCAAAGGCATCATCACGACGCCCTTTTTGGCAAAAATAGGCCAAGTAAATTCGGGGGAGGCTATCCCTTCTGTAGGTTTGATGATGCCCTCAGGCAGGCAGGAGCGGGGAATTAGCAGGACCTTTTATTCGTCAATTCAATTTAACCCCGGCAGTTCCGAATTTCAATCAACTGATACCAATGAATCGGTTTTCAAATCCCTTCGCGAATTTTTAATCGATCACCCATTTATTGAATCAGTCAAAGTCATCGGACTGCAATCTCCTGAAGCATCGGAGGGCAGAAACAGTAAACTGGGAATGGATCGGGCCGAAACAGTAAAACAAGAGTTGGTCTCTAGAAAAATCCTGTTAAGAGATTCGCTTATTGAAGTCAATGCCCGGTGGAATGATTGGTTTGATTTTAGACTTTTGCTGAGGGAAAAGGATGATTTAAGTACGGAAAGAAAAGAGCAATATTATTCGGTGCTGATGGATGGGACGGATTTTTTGGATCAGCAGCAAAAACTCAGACAAATCCCAGGGTTTTCCCAATTGTCCCAAACGCTATTTCCGAAATTAAGGGCTGCAAAAATCGAAGTGGTCGCCCGGTCAGGAAGTGGCTTGTCTCAAGATGATTTTTCGCGTCTCCAGCAGGAATTAGATCTGAATTCCTCCCAGTCTAGTCTATCCTTTGTGGACTGGGCTATTGCTGCTGAGGGAAGTCCCCGGCTAGAGGAAAAAGCAGAGATTTATTCCAAAATGACCGAGCTATTTGCCTTGGCCTTGCCATATAATAATCTGGCAGTCATCCGAATTCGGGAAGCTCAGCAAACGCTGGACCTGGATCGGAAGGAGAAACTCTGGGATGAAGCAGAGTGGTTGCTTAATCGTGCGGTCAAAATCGAAGAGAATCCCTACACGCTTCATAATTTGGGACAGATTTTTGCACTTCGGGGACAATACTGGGATGCCTATAAATTTCTCTCGGATGCCTCTGTGATGACTAGAAATCCTGATTTTTTGATGAAAAATGAAAGCTTGCGGGGAGCATTGGATATTATCAGAGGAGATTATAAACTGGCCACGTTAAGGTTTGACTATGAATTTACAGATCCTGAGGATTTTTTTAATAAAGGATTGGCCTTTTATCTTGCCGGAGATTATGCGAATGCTTCCATTGCATTTGAGGAATCGGTGGTGAAAGACCGGGAATACGGCTATGGTTATTACGGACTTGCGCTTATTGCCATCAACGGTGGGCAAAAAGAGGTGGCATTGATTCACTTGGAACGTGCCGCACAGACCAACTCGGAGATTTATTCACGGGTTTTGACTGATCCGAGTTTTGAAGAATTAAGAGAAGATCCAGAATTTTTCGAAATTTTGAAAAAAAATTAATACCTCAAGATTTTGTAGAAATTTTGAATTCAGGGTAAAAAATTACTTTATTTTGGTAAAAGAACCTCATTTTTAACAGTTTCCGGTTTTGATTCAGTCAAAAATCGACTACATTAGATCGTCGATGTGAAATAGTTTGAAAGATTCATAATGTAAATTCTTTCCATTGCCAAATAATATTTCTGTTAAGGAATTTGAATTTTGTTTTAGAATCTTTAACATTGATGATTAAGTTGTACACCAAACCCAAAATATTGCCTATGACCTATCATTTCTAGCTACACCTCCCTCTCTCACGTGGCATCGCTAGATGCACTCAAACCTATAGGATTTCATCCTTTTGCAGGTATTCGTACCGTGGTATAATCGCAATAGACCTTTCGAAAATTCGAAAACCTTCTATTGCAATTATTTTGAGAATAATCGCAAACGATTGCATATCAATTAACAAACAAGTATTTGAGATTAATCTTGTTACCCAATCTATCTATGTTTATGAAAAATCTTTACAAAAATCTAAGTGCTGCATTCCTGCTCTTAGTGATAACCAGTTCGGCTGTCATGGCGCAACGCGTAGTGACCGGTACCGTTCTGGATGAGTTTGATACGGGCTTACCTGGAGTCTCTGTCCTCGTGAAAGGGACGACCAACGGTACAGCTACGGATATTGACGGGAAATTTTCCCTCAATGTACCCAACGACGAGGCTGTCTTAGTTTTCTCCTTTATCGGTTACACAAGAATCGAACAATTGGTAGGAAACCGCAGTGTCATCGATGTTAAATTAACCCCAGACGAGCAGACCTTGACGGAGCTTGTCGTGACGGGTTATACGATTGATAGCCGTAGGGAAACTACCGGTGCTATCGCGACAGTAGATCCCAAGGATCTGACGGTAATTCCAACTGGTAACGTAGAGCAGACTCTTCAGGGTCGAGTTTCTGGTGTTACGGTAATTACCAATGGTCAGCCGGGTACTACTTCCATCATCCGAGTTCGTGGTTTCGGTTCCTTTGGAGGAAATGAGCCACTTTACGTCGTTGATGGAGTTCCTGTAACCAGCACAGACTTCTTAAATCCAGATGATATTGAGTCTACTACGGTATTGAAAGATGCCGCCGCCGCTTCTCTTTATGGTGCGCGGGCTTCCAATGGTGTGATTATTTACACCACGAAAAAAGGAACTAGAAGCAATGAAAAAATCCGTGTGGATTACAATGGTATGTTTGGTTCCACTGATCCTGGTGAAGGCTTGGATATGATGAACCCTGCTGACTTTGCAGAATACACTTGGCTAGCCGAGCGTAATCAAGCAATGATTGATGGTGATGATCCAGAGTATAGTCATCCACATTTTGGAAGTGGTAATTCTCCAGTTTTACCATATTATTTAAGTGTAATTGGTCAAAATTCTAATGGAACCCTTCAAAATCGCCCTGGACAGCCTGGACCACTTTCTGCATCCGAGCTTGAGCAACAAGCTGCTTGGTACAATGTAGACCCTAATGCAGGTCCAGTCCTACAGTTGATCAGAGCTGCCACAGGAGAAGGAACTGACTGGTATAATGCGATTACCCGTACTGCTCCGCTTCACAGACATTCAATTGGTTTAAATGGCGGTTCAGAGACTAGTAGATTCTATATTGGCTTAGGTTATCAGGATCAATCTGGTATTTTGTTGAACAATGATTTTAAGCGGATTTCATTAAGAGCAAACTCTGAGTTTGATGTAACGAACCGTATCCGAATCGGTGAAAACTTCCAAGCTACCTATCGTCAAGTTCTAGGACAATCCGGTGGAAATGGTGGTAGAGGTATTGCACTGGATGAAAACGATATCTTGAGTGCCTTTCGTATGCCATCAATCATCCCGGTAAGAGATGAATTTGGCGGCTATGCCGGTACTGCAGTGGGTGCATTTAACAACCCTAGAAACCCGGTAGCAAGCCGTGAAGGTCAAGCGGATAACAGAAACTTCAATGCGAATATCTTTGGTAACGTGTATGCCGAGATTGATTTGATCGAAGATTTGACTTTCCGAACTTCTATAGGTGGTCGTTATAATAATTACTACTTCTGGAATTATGGGCGAAGACAGTATGAAAACTCCGAAAACAACTCCGCCTTTGGCTATGGAGAGGGAGCAGGTTATGATTTTGGTTGGACATTTACGAATACTCTTTCTTGGAAGAAAACTTTTGACAAGCATGCATTTGATGTAATCGTAGGTCAGGAAGCCTTGAATACTGGATCAGGTAGAAATATTTCTGCTACTGGACAAAATCCATTCTCTCAAGATCCAGACTTTATCACGATCACAAATTTGCCTGTAAGCTCAAGAATCGTAAACTCCAGTTTATTCAGAGGGGTTAACTTCTCTTCCTACTTTGGGCGATTGAATTATACCTTTAACGACAAGTATCTTTTCAGTGCTGTTGTTAGACGTGACGGTTCTTCAGTTTTCGGTATTAATTCACGATTTGGTACCTTCCCAGCATTTTCAGCAGCATGGAGATTGTCTTCTGAGCCATTCATGCAGTCTGCATCTTGGATTGATGATTTGAAAATTCGTGGGGGCTGGGGACAAATGGGTAACTCAAACCCAGTTCCAGCAACTAACCAGTTCTCTACATTTGGTGGAGATATCGGGGCTTCCTCTTATGATATTGCTGGATCTAACTCATCCGCAGTTATCGGGTTCAGAAGAACTCGTATCGGTAACCCAAATACGCAGTGGGAAACAGCAGTTACTCAGAATATTGGTTTTGATGGTACATTCTACAATGGTCGCTTGGATGTGATCTTTGATTGGTGGAAAAAAGATACTAAAGACTTGTTGTTCCAATTGCCAATTCCTCAAACCGCGGGTAGCAACGCAACTCCTCCGTTTATCAATATTGGGGAAATGTCAAATAGTGGATTGGACCTTTTGGTTTCTACTAGAGGTAATCTTTCTTCTCTTTTTACGTATGAGTTGACAGTAACTGGCTCTACCTTGAAAAATGAGATTGTATCTCTTGCCCCAGGTTTGGACTTTATTACTTCTATTAATCCTAGCTTTAGGGGTATTCAGCCGATCAGAAACCAAGTAGGACAGTCTCTTTCCGCTTTCTTCGGATATAAGCAGATTGGCTTGTTCCAAAGTGCAGAAGATGTAGCTAGCCATGCTGATCAGCAAGGTGCAGCTCCAGGTCGATTGAAGTTTGAAGATATCAATGGTGATGGAGTAATTACGCCAGATGATCGTACCTTCTTGGGTTCTCCGGTTCCTGATTTTACAGGTGGTCTTAACTTCTCAGTAGGTTATAAAGGATTTGATGTAGCAGCCTATTTCTACACTTCTATTGGAAACGAAGTATGGAACCAATCTCGTTGGTTTACTGATTTCTTCCAGACCTTTGAAGGTGCGGCAATTTCTGAGCGATTGAAGAATTCTTGGACTCCTGAAAATCCAAACGCAACTGTACCTATCGTAGAAAGAACCACCAACTTCTCAACTTCAGAGCAAGCTAACTCTTACTACATCGAAGATGGTTCTTACTTGAGATTGCAAAACGTGACTATCGGATACACTCTTCCTGAGGCACTTTTGGATAAATACAATCTACAAAGAGCTAGAATCTTTGCAGGGGCTAACAACCTATTTACGTTGACAGGTTACTCAGGATTGGATCCTGCGGTAGGTGGATCGGCAGATACTACTTTCGGTATCGATATCGGAAACTATCCAGTGACAAGAGGTTATACCTTTGGTGTGAACTTAAGTTTCTAATAGTTAACAATTTATCTTGAATCTAGTTATAGAAACTATAATTGATTATAAAAAATGAACAATTTTAAATTAAAAATCGGAGCCCTATTATCATCCGCAGCGATGATGGTAGCAGTGAGTTGTAGCGATGATTTTCTAGACGTACCACCTACGGGGGTGTTGGCAGAGAATCAGTTGTCTACGGTAGCAGGGTTGGAGGCATCTTTGATTGCAGCGTATTCCCAAGTTAACGGTAGGTTTAACCGTTTGGCCTCAGCATCCAATTGGGTATGGGGTAGTATTAGAGGTGGTGAAGCAAACAAGGGTACTGACCCGGGTGACTTTGCCACAATCAACCCCATCCAGCGATTTGAAACCAATTCCGCCTCAGGTGATATTGGTGCCAAGTGGAATGGAGCCTATGAAGGGATAGCGCGAGCAAACTCTGTCTTGAGATTGGCGCTCAATCCAGCTGATGATGTGACTGAAGCGGATATTACCCGAATCAGTGCTCAAGCTCGTTTCCTTAGAGGTCATTATTACTTCGAATTGAAAAGAGACTACAACAATACTCCCTATGTGGATGAAAATGTGGATTATGGATCAGGTCTCGAAGAAGTAAGTAATAACCAGGATCTTTGGCCTTTTATCGAGGCAGATTTTCAATATGCAGTGGACAACTTGCCTCCAACTCAGCCTCAAGTAGGTCGAGTGAATCAGTGGGCGGCAAAGGCATATTTAGCGAAAGTTTATCTCTATCAAGGAAAATATGCAGAAGCAAAGACATTGTTTGATGATGTGATTGCTAACGGGGTGACTTCCAACGGGGTTAAGTTTGATTTGGTTGATCAATATCAGAATCTTTGGAGAGGTGCATTTGACAACAATCAGGAAACCGTTTGGGCTTATCAGTCAGCCGCGGGAACTGGATCCGTGGCTAATGCCAACCCAGAATTTGATTTGAATTTCCCTTACAACTCAGCTGCTCCTGGTGTTTGCTGTGGATTTTATCAGCCTAGCTTTAGCTTTGTCAACTCCTTCCGTACCGATGCCAATGGTCTTCCATTGCTTGATCGTCAATACAACGAAGGAGCTAATCAAGTGAAAAATGATATGAATCTTGGAAGTGGCGATGACTTTACCCCAGATACTGGAAATTTAGATCCTCGTTTGGATCATACGGTAGGTCGTAGAGGAATACCTTACTTGGATTGGCAAGATCACCCAGGAGCATCTTGGATTCGAAACCAGCCAAATGGTGGGCCTTACTCTCCTAAAAAGTATGTTTACTCTAGAGATGAAGTAGGTTCTTTCCAGGACAACTCTTCATGGACACCAGGCTACACCGGATTGAATGTGTACATCATCCGATTCTCTGATGTCTTGTTGATGTCTGCAGAAGCCGATATCGAAACTGGAAACTTGGAATCTGCTCGTCAAAAAGTGAATAGAGTTCGTGAAAGAGCACAGAACTCAAATCTTGAGCGAGAAGATGGTACTCTTGCTGCTAGCTATGTAGTTGGCCTGTATGAGACTCCCTGGACTGATGCTACGGTAGCCCGTAAGGCAGTAAGACTAGAGAGAATGCTCGAATTGGGCATGGAAGGACATCGATTCTACGATTTGGTACGATGGGGTATCGTCAATGAGGAAATGAATGCGTATCTACAGTATGAAGCGCAGTTCTTATCCTCAACATTTGGAGGAGCTTCCTTCACCGACCCTTATATCTATAATCCGATTCCTTTGGATCAGATTGACTTGGTTGGATCTGATATTCTAATTCAGAATCCTGGATTCTAATCCTAGAATAAAAATTAATTTTAAAAGAAGGCTTTCGGGCCTTCTTTTTTTGGTTTAAAGGGATTGATTTTCGATTATTCTTTTCCCCCTTGCAGTATAAATGCTAATTTCAACCCTAATAATTAGCCCAAACTTACCTATGAAATTGAAATTTCCACTGTCTCTCGGAATTCTTGTTTTGGGACTTTGGTCCTGTCAAAAAGAAGAAAAATTATTTGAGTTAAAGGATCCAAAAAAAACCGGCATTGAGTTTAACAACTTAATTACGGAAACAGATTCTTTTAATATTCTCACCGATGAATATATTTTTAATGGCGGAGGTGTCGCCGTGGCAGACTTTGACCAAAATGGGCTTCCTGACCTTTTTTTTACCGGAAATCAGGTGGCAAACAGGCTTTACCTTAATCGTGGGGATTTTAGCTTTGAAGATATTTCTGAATCTGCGGGAATCGAGGCTTTGGATTATTGGTGTACAGGAGTTGCTGTGGTGGACATTAATGGCGATGGTTGGATGGATATCTATGTGGCTACGGCTATGAAAACCGGTCCCGGTGAGCGAAATAATCTCCTTTTTGTGAATCAGGGATTGAACGAAGATGGTGAAGTGATATTCGAGGAAATGGCCGAATCCTATGGAATTGCTGATCCGGGGAATAGTATGGGGGCGGCTTTTGTCGATTACGATTTGGATGGAGATCTGGACCTATATGTGCTCAATAATGAGCAAAGTAAAATTGTCCCTTCGAACTATCGGGAGAAAATCACCGATGGGTCAGCTATTAATAATGATGCCTTTTATCGTAACAATGGCGACGGAACTTTTACCAATGTGACCAAAGAAGTCGGTATTACCATCGAAGGATTTGGATTGGGACTCTTGATTACTGACGTGAATAATGACGGCTGGCCGGATATTCATGTTTCCAATGATTACGTCACCAATGACATCCTTTACATCAATAATCAGGATGGGACCTTTTCCAATCAAAGTTCCAGTTGGCTGAAACACCAAAGCCAATTCTCAATGGGTGCGGATTTTTCTGATTTCAATAATGACCTCAAGCCTGATCTGATTACCCTCGATATGCTTGGTGAAGATAATTATCGAAAGAAAACCACCATTGGAAAAAACTCCTACCAAGTCTATATCAGCAATGAACAATGGGGCTATGAATATCAGCATGTCCGAAATATGCTGCATGTCAATAACGGGCCCGATGTGCCTTTTAGTGAAATAGGCTTGTATGCCGGGATCTATCAGACCGATTGGTCTTGGTCTCCGCTTTTTACGGATGTGGACAATGACGGCTGGAGGGATTTGCTGATAACCAATGGATTTCCCAGGGATATTACCGATAAGGATTTTGCGAACTATCGGGCCGACGTCGGAAGTGTGGCAACTGTCCGACAGCTGTTGGATTCTATTCCCATCGTTAAGATTCCCAACTATGCTTTCAAAAACAAGGGAGATTTGACCTTTGAAGATGAAGGTGCCGCTTGGGGATTAAACCAACCTTCATTTTCAAATGGAGCCGCATTTGTCGATTTGGATGGGGATGGGGATTTGGATTATGTGGTGAATAATATCAATGATCCGGCCTCTATTTTCGAAAATACGCTAAACCAAAAACCGGAGTCACCGAATTTCCTGAGGGTCAAACTCAATGGGCCAAAGCAAAATCCACAAGGGTTGGGAGCTAAGGTAATTTTGAGTTTAGCTGATGGCACCAGGCAATTTCAAGAGCAACAAGTCGTCAGAGGCTATATGTCTTCGGTAGATGAAATAGTGCATTTTGGTTTGGGAACTTCTGAAATAACTTCTCTGGAAGTGCATTGGCCGGATGGAAAAAATTCGATTGTGGAGCAGCCCGAACCAAATCAGGTACTAGAAATAGATTATCAAAATTCCGAACCTGGTAAATTTAAGTTGGCCATTCTCGAGGAGGAACAAGGAAGTAAGCTTTTTGAAGAACTTGCACCGCAAATTGGATTGGATTATACGCATGAGGAATCGGATAAAGTAGATTATAATGTGCAGCGGACCTTGCCTCATAAACTCACGCAGTATGGACCTGCTTTGGCCGTTGGCGATATTGATGGAAATGGTACCGATGACCTCATCATTGGTTCTTCCTCGGGGAATTCACCGGTGATTTTTAAACAAAGATTGAATGGCACTTTCGATCAGGCTGACTTATTCTCAAAAGATCAAGACCTAGAATTTGAAGAGCAGGGAATTTTGCTTTTTGATTTGGACAATGATGGAGATCTGGACTTGTATTTGGTCGGGGGAAGCAATGAATTTGTTGCTGGATCTCCATACTATCGAGATCGACTTTTTGTCAATGACGGGAATGGGAATTTCACCCAAGATCAGGACTTTGATGAGGTGACAGGTAGCGGAAGTGTTGTGCGGGCGGCAGATTTTGACCGAGATGGATATTTGGACCTTTTTGTAGGTGGGAGGACACCAGTAGCTCAATATCCGCTTCCTGAGAAAAGCTTTTTGCTAAAAAATCAATCAGGAACTCTTCAAGATGTAACAGATGAAGTAGCTGGAGGTTTAAAATCCATCGGAATGCTGACTGATGCCCTTTGGTCAGATATAGATGGGGACGGTTGGATTGATTTAATCGTAGTCGGAGAGCTGATGGAGATTTCCATTTTTAAAAATCAGGAAGGAAAACTCGTGAAATCATCCCAAACTGGCTTGGAAAACTACCTGGGTTGGTGGAATAGCATTGCTTCGGGTGATTTTGATCAGGATGGGGATATGGACTTCATCGTAGGAAATATGGGAGCAAATAATCACTATCATCCTTCTTCTGATAGACCGGTAAAAGTCTATGCCAAGGATTTTGATCAGAATGGAAGTATGGATCCTGTTATTTTCTCTTGGTATAAATCCAGAAACGGAGAATTTGAGTCCTTTCCAGTGCATTTTTGGGATGATCTGTATGGGCAAAGCACCTTGTTTAGAAGAAAATTCGAACGGTACAAAACTTATGCTCAGGCTACAGAAAATACCTTGTTCACGGATGAGGAAAAACAGGATGCGCTCATTTTGACTGGAAATTATGATCGATCAGTCTGGGTAGAAAACAAAGGGAATGGCCAGTTCGAAATTCATCCCCTTCCAGTGGAAGCTCAGATGGCACCGGTATTTGGAATCCAAGTGGATGATTTTAATCAAGATGGATTTTTGGATGTGATGCTGGTGGGTAATGATTATGGTAATGAGATTTTTATCGGTCGCTTGGATGCACTAAACGGGTTAGTATTGTTAGGTGATGGGAAAGGAGATTTTACTCCGCTGTCACCAGCTGAAAGTGGTTTTGTCGTGCCGGCAGATGGGAAAGCCTTGGTGAAGTTAGCATCAGCTTCCAAGGGTCCTCTATACATCGCTTCGCAAAACCGTGGAAAGCTCAAAGTTTTTGAAAAATCAACTCAGGAGGGAAGAACCTTGAAACTTTCCCAGGAAATCATAGCGGTTTTGGTCGAATTGGAAAACGGGAAAACCCAGCGGATAGAGATTCCTTTTGGCTCCGGATTTTTCTCTCAATCCTCTAGGGAGATCACTCTGCCAAAAGGAACCCTTTCATTGAAAACGATCAATTACAAGGGAGAAGAGGAGGAATTGGATCTCTCCCAAATGGATTGATTATCGGTACATCTGTCCGGATTTGACCTCACAGATTTGCACAATCAATTGGGCTACTTTATCGGTGACATCTTCAAAATATCGCTTTCCCTTTTCGGGGGAGGCTTTTTTTGGATTTCCGATTCCGGTATCTTCTGTGACTTCAGACCATTTTCGCTCAGCCCAGGCCCACCGCTCCAGAACACCTGAGATGACACTTTTCTTTTCATCCCCATCTCCGGCTTCCTCCAGCGGAAGTACCAGTTCGGGATGGAGATGCATAATCAAGGCGGTTTCCATTTCGTCCGCATGATCTCCTTTTTCCTCAAAATACTGGGTTTTGTCCAGTGCCTGGAACCAGTTGCAGGTGAAAAGCATCATTTCTGGAAATTTCAATCCCAGTTCCCGAAGGGCAGTTTTAAAATCATTCCCACCATGACTATTCAAAATCAAAAGTTTTTTAACTCCCTGTCGATCCAAAACCTCTATGAGATCCCGAAGAATGGCAAACTGTGTACTGGGGTTTAGGTTCATATCCAAATAGATATCCGATTGACCAGTGTTTACTCCGAAAGGAATGGAAGGTAAAATCACCGAATTTGCACCTTTTTCCCAGGCTTTTCTTCCAGCCTCTTCGCCAATCGCATCCGCTTCATAAATATCTGTTCCATAGGGCATATGATAATTGTGCGCTTCGGTGGCGCCCCAGGGCAGGACAGCTAAATCAAAGCGATGATCTTTTAAGGTTTTCCAATTAGCTTCTTTTAAAATGTAGGGTCTCATGGATTTTGGAAGAATTATTTGAAAATAGGGGTAAATCGCAGTCAAATTTGATAATTTGAACTCGCGAATCTAAAATAAGGCCAATGTCTCAAAGAAGAAAATTTATCAAGCAATCCCTGATGGGAACTGCACTTTTTATACCGGGTTTGGAGTCTACTGTCCGTCCTTTTTCAAGAAAAGAAATCAATTCCAAACCTTTGATTCTTTCTACTTGGAATCATGGCTTGCCGGCCAATGATGCAGCGATTCAGCGTCTGAAATCCGGTGGAAGCATTATCGATGCAGTGGAAGCAGGAGTCAAAGATACAGAGCTGGATATGGATAATCTTTCCGTTGGATTGCAGGGACTTCCGGATAGAGAAGGAATCACAACCCTAGATGCCTCGATTATGACAGGGGACGGTTCCTGTGGCTCGGTGGCATTTGTCCGACAAATCAAGCATCCCATTTCTTTGGCCAGGGCGGTAATGGAGAAAACTCCACATGTAATGCTGGCGGGAGAGGGGGCTCGACAGTTTGCCATTTCAGAAGGCTTTCCTTTGGAGAAAGAAGAGCTCA
Source organism: Algoriphagus hitonicola (assembly GCF_900113375.1). Classification (GTDB taxonomy): domain Bacteria; phylum Bacteroidota; class Bacteroidia; order Cytophagales; family Cyclobacteriaceae; genus Algoriphagus; species Algoriphagus hitonicola. The sequence goes on from NZ_FOPC01000001.1 coordinate 35,607, forward strand.
GTCCCAAAGCTGCCGAGGCTTATCAAGAATGGAAAAAAACCAGTCAATACAAGCCGATCATCAATATCGAAAATCACGATACCATAGGAATGATCGGGATGGATGCCAATGGAAACCTTGCGGGAAGCTGCACGACCAGTGGCTTGGCCTATAAAATGCATGGCCGAGTGGGAGACAGCCCGATTATCGGTGCAGGATTATTTGTGGACAATGAAGTCGGTGCCGCTACTGCCACCGGATTGGGAGAATCCATTATCCGGATTTGTGGCGCATTTTTGATTGTAGAATTGATGCGTCAGGGTAGAAGTCCACGGGAAGCTTGTGAGGAAGCAGTTCGTCGGCTCATCTCAAAAAATAAGAATATAAAAGATATTCAGGCTGGTTTTCTGGCCATGAATAAAGATGGAGAAGTTGGCGCTTTTGCGGTTCATCCGGGCTTTAATTATGCCCAAGCGACCCTTCAGGAAAATGTATTGATCGATTCTAAAAGTCATTTTTAAAATGAGCTCATTTTTGTTAGAGGCACCTATATTCAATGTACAATCCGGCTTGGATGCTGCTAGATTGGGGATTCATCGTTTGGAATTGTGTGCAAATTTCCCTGAAGGAGGAGAGACACCTAGTGCGGGGATGCTGAAATTTCTGAAATCTGAATTGGATATTCCGGTATTTGTCATGATTCGTCCGCGAGGAGGAGATTTTTGCTATTCGCAAAAGGAACTCATGGTCATGAAACGGGATATCGAGCTACTCGGAGAATTGGGGGCGGATGGTTTTGTATTTGGAGTGCTCGATACCCAAGGCCGGGTAAATCAGGAGGCCTGTGAGGCATTAGTCCGCACGGCTTCGGGGAGGCCTTGTACTTTTCATCGTGCATTTGATGCTTGCAGAGATCAGGCAGAGGCTCTGGATCCGATTATTCAAAGTGGATTTAAGCGGATTTTGACTTCCGGCGCCAAAAATTCCATTGACGAAGGAATCGATCAGATCGAATTCCTATTCGAGAAAGCAAAAGATAAAATCATCATCATGCCTGGAGGAGGAGCAAAACCGGAGCATGTGTTCAGATTTAAAAACTCCCCGTATTTCTCCGAAATTCATGCCTCTTGCAAAACTTGGATTCCCAGTCCTAATCAATTCATCAATCCGCATCTTCAGTTTTCTTCAGATCCAAAAACATTTAGCCATCATTTAGGTATTGATCCTAGTACTGTAAATCAATTCTTGGAGGCGCTGGGATGAAAAATGCACTTTTTGGTTTAGCAGTAGTATTCATGTCGTTTGGTTGTACTCCGATTTCGGAGAGAAAGCAACCCATGCCTTCTCTTCAGCAATTGGCCAGCATGGATCTCAAGCTCGATGGGCCAAAGCTCGCCGAGGTCTATTGCGGTAACTGCCATTTGAAACCTGAGCCGGGGATTTTGGATCAGAAAACTTGGGAAAATTCTGTTCTGCCAGATATGAGAAGAAGATTGGGCTTGTACCTAGCCGAGGATATGGGTGTTTCACTTCCTGAGGAAAGAGGGGTGCCCAAGGGCATTTATTCCGAATATCCCTTGATCAAGCTGGCAGATTGGGAGAAAATAGTGGCTTACTATGTGGAAAATGCACCTGAATCACCTACCAAACAAGCGGAAAAGCAAGAACCCCAAGTTGGTATTCCGGGATATGAGTTGATGATTCCGGCCTATGATTTTCAATTTCCTTCCCTGACGACTATGGTGGAAATTCACCCCGAGACGGGAGAGGTTTGGTTGGGTCATCGCTATCAAAAACTTTTTGTACTTGACCCGGAAGAGAATTTTTCGATTAAGGATTCGATTTCTACTTCCATTGCTCCAGTTTCCATCCGATGGAATTCAGATCAGTCATTTGATCTCTTGACCATGGGCTTGATGGATCCGGCCAATGATTCGGTAGGTAAACTCACCAATTTTCGAAATATCAATCAGGATTGGGTTGATTTTCAAGATTTGGAATCGCTCGCTCGGCCTGTTCATGTGTCCTATGGTGACTTGAATGGAGACGGAGTGGAAGATAAGGTAATCGCTCAGTTTGGAGATCATGTGGGAAGATTAAGCGTATATTTTTCCGGTTTGGATGGATTTGAAGAAAAAGTAATCAAGGCCCTTCCGGGTGCGAGAAAGACCGTTTTGACTGATTTTGACCAAGATGGCGACCTCGATATCATTGGCTTGATGACCCAGGCTTGGGAAGGAGTTTATCTCTGGGAAAATGATGGAATGGGAAATTTCAAAGAGCAGGTTTTACTTCAATTTCAACCAGCTTTTGGTTCCAGTGATTTTCATTACGAGGATGTGGATGGAGATGGTTTTAAAGATTTGATTTTGGTGAATGGTGATAATGCGGATTTGTCTCAGGTGTTAAAATATTTTCACGGCCTGCGGATATTCAAAAATCAGGGCGATGGAACATTTAAGGAATCCTGGTTTTATCCCATGCATGGGGCCACAGGACTAGAAGTGGGAGATTTTAACGAAGACGGCAATCTTGATTTGGTGGCATTGGCGTTTTTTCCAGATCCTGAGCAGGTTCCGGAGGAGCGGTTGATTTTCTTTTTTGGGGATGGTAAGGGGGAATTCAGTCCATTTGTGCCTGAGGGACTTCCGGATTTGAATTTGCTGACTTTGAAAAAAGGTGATATAGACCGAGATGGCGATCTGGATTTAATAGTAGGGACATTTAGTTTTGAGGATTTGTACAGAAGGCGGAAATCTGACTGGCTTCCCTTTATTTTATTTCAGAATAATATTCGTTAGTATGCTATTTAAACCTATCTAAAGTATTGAAATACTATTTTTATTCGGTTAAAGATTTTTTATTTAGCAAATAATCAGTAGATTAAAGATTCATCAAAATTTCTTTTAGCTATGGTAAAAAGTTTCCAAGGAGTTCGCATGGTTGAACCCAAAAAATCGCCAATTGATCAGATTCTAGTCCGTGATCACATGAGTACCAATTTGGTGACTTTTCACCCTGAGGATACCATTGATCAAGTCTTGGAAATTCTGACAAAAAGAAAGATATCCGGAGCTCCAGTCGTGGATGAGTCCGGTGCGCTGGTCGGGATTATTTCAGAGGTAGATTGTCTCCATGAAATAATCAAAGGGAAGTACACCAATACTCCGAAATTTCCCGGAAAAGTCGGAGAGTACATGACCAAAGATGTGATGACACTTTCACCTGATCTATCGCTTTTCGATGCAGCTGGAAAATTTCTGGAATTCAAAATCAGAAGATTCCCGGTGATGAAAGATGATCAATTGATCGGTCAGATCAGTTTAAGTGATATTATCCGAGCTTTTCCTAATCTCAAACAAACCACCTGGTAGAAAAAAAGCGGCTGTCTCAAATGTGAAGTTTGTCACATTGAGCGCCTGCCTCGCCGGCAAAGGCAGGAAGTTGAAATGTGGGCTAGAATGATAGAAATAGCCTTCGACTCCAGTCACCCTGAGTCTTAAATATTCTTCGGACATACAAAAAGGAGATGACGAAAATTATGGTTTGAATCAAATTTTTGGTCACGCTGAGCACTTGAGAGACGAGAGTCTCGAAATCGAAGCGTCCTCGTACCTTCAGACTCCCGTCTTTCGGGTGCTCGGACTGACCCCAATTTTGTGATATTAAGCATCTTTGTCATTGGTAGCACTTGAGGGACGAGAGTCTCGAAATCGAAGGGTCAGGCTGACATTTTAGCGATTTATGAGACAGCCACTTTTTTTATTTCGATTTTTCTAAGGCTCGCTCCACATCCTGAATGATGTCTTCAGGATGCTCCAAACCGACCGAAAGCCGAATCAATCCTGGATGAATCCCGACTTTTTCCCGCTCTTCTTCACTGAGTTTGCTGTGCGTAGTAGAGGCAGGATGAGTGATGATGCTTCGGCTATCGCCCAAATTAGCCGTCACTGAAATCATCTGCAGCTGATCAATGAAACGCTGGGCTCGGGCAACTCCACCTTCCAAATTTAGCGTGACAATACCTCCGCCTTGACTCATTTGCTTCGTGGCAAGATGATGCTGCGGGTGGGATTTCAGAAAGGGATATTTCACTTCCAAAACTGCGGAATTTCCTTCAAAATATTCCGCTACCCGCAAGGCACTGCTACAGTGTCTATCCATTCGGACAGCTAGGGTTTCCATGCTTTTGGAAAGAATCCAAGCATTGAATGGAGAGATGGCTGGACCGGTGTGTCGGGTAAAAAATTGCACCTCTTTGATCAATTCTTTTGTCCCCAAAATCAATCCACCGAGGACTCTACCTTGTCCGTCGATGTATTTGGTGGCCGAATGGGTGACGAGATGGGCACCCCATTTGGCAGGCTGCTGTAGATAGGGAGTGGCAAAACAATTGTCCACGACGAGGATTAAATTATGCGCTTCCGCAAATTTTCCGGCCCATTCCAAATCGATAATTTCCAAGCCTGGGTTTGATGGAGTTTCGATGAACAGCATTTTGGTATTTGGCTGGACCAATTTATCCCAATTTTGAAAATCAGAAATATCTCCGTAAGTGGAGGTGATGCCCCACTTGGGGAATACCCGGGTCAAAAGCTGATGGGTGGAGCCAAAAAGAGACCGAGATGCCAAAATATGATCTCCCTGCTGCAAAAGCGAGGCAATACTACCAAACATCGCGGCCATCCCCGATGCAGTCGCTATCCCGTCTTGAGTGCCTTCTGCTACGCAGATTTTTTCGATCAAATCCGATGAATTGGGATTGGCATAGCGGGAGTAAATATTACCGGGGATCTCATCGGCAAAAGTTGCTCTTGCCTCTTCGGCTGAGTCAAAAGTAAAGCTGGAGGTTAAGTAAATAGGAGCTGAGTGCTCTTTTTGGTTGGATTTGGAAGGGGAAATCCGAACGGCATTGGTTTCGAAATGCTGACTCATTTAGATAAGGTTTGAATAGTCGTATTCAGAAATTGATCAGAAAATCAAACCCTAGTTCAGGAAAAAAATAAAAAGGGATTAGGTATGGTAAAGCCAGTTTATAGTTCCCGGTAGGGGTAGGATTTGGCACCTTTCCACCAAGGCGGATGGTTGCCAGAGGGTCATAGAGCCTATTCTCTCACCTCTTCTTTATAAATCTAATTCTGAGTGTTGCAAATTACGGTGTTGGAAAGTGGATTTCCAAATCAAAAAAGTCCTAATCATTAAACTGAGTCATGGTCTGGGCAATCCCAATGGTACAAAATCCCAAGATCATATCGATGGCTTTGTCCATCATCAGTGGCAATTCGTCAAATTCAGCTTGGGTAAAACGACCCAAAACATAATCTACTTGTCGGCCTTTAGGAAAATCATCACCGATTCCCATTCGCAGTCGAGGATAATCCTGACCTCCGCAGAGTGCTTCAATATTTTTCAATCCATTGTGTCCAGCTGCACTTCCTTTTGCGCGCATTCTGAGCTTTCCAAATGGAATCGCCACATCATCGACTAAAACCAGCATATTTTCTTTGGAAATATTCAGCTCCTTCATCCAATAATTCACCGCTTTTCCACTGAGGTTCATATAAGTAGTGGGCTTGATCAAATGGATGCTACGACCTTTATGTTTGATTTCACTGGTAAAAGCCAACCTGCCGCTTTTCCACGTGGCATTGAATTGATCCGCCAGCCGATCGATGGTCAAAAATCCGATATTATGACGCGTCAATTCGTATTCGGGTCCGATATTGCCTAAGCCAATGATTAGGTATTTCATAATTAAGTATTCGTGGGCACTAAAATAAAAAATCCCGCCCTTTGGAGGCAGGATTTAAATAGATTTGGTAAGAAATTATTCTTCGCCTTTCTTTCCTCTGAGTGCTCTTGGGATTCCGATGGTCACGATAGACACATTTGGAGAAGTTAGGATTTCGAAGTCTTCGGACTTCAATTCGCCTACTTTGAATGACTTACCCAAGTCAAGGTTTGAAATGTCTACTTCCACAAAATCAGGGAAGTTTTTAGCCAATCCCTTAACTTTCAATGTTCTGGTTTTAAGCTCTAGTTTACCCCCTTTGGCGATACCGGGCGAGCTTCCTACGATTTTAACCGGTATTTCAAATTTGATCTGACGGTCTTCGGTATAGGCCATGAAATCTACATGCAACAAAGCCTCACTTACTGGGTGGAATTGTGCGTCTTTCAAGACTGCTTTGATGATCGTTCCTTCGATGTTCAACTCTACCAAGTGAACTTCAGGAGTGTAGATCAATGGACGAAATAGGATAGCTGGGCTATGAAAGTGAATTTGCTCAGGGATACCTGGACCGTACACCACGCAGGGTACACTTCCTTCTTCTCTGATTTCTTTCAAGCTTGCGCTTTCGAGATTTGCTCTTTTAAACCCTATAATCTCTAGCGTTTTCATAAGTATGTATTTTAAAATTGGTTCTTTAGATAAATAAGGAACTGATCGAGGTGTGACCGGTTACCGCATGAATAGCTTTGGCAAAAAGGTCCGCCACGGTCAGCACGTGGATTTTGGGAGATTCTTGCTTAAGTGGAATAGTGTCAGTCACTACCAGTTCCTCCAAAACAGAATTCTCGATGTTTTCATAAGCTTTTCCTGAAAGGACTCCGTGTGTTACGATTGCCCGAACTGAATTAGCTCCTTTTTCTTTGATAATTTGAGCGGCTTTGCAAAGTGTGCCTGCAGTATCCACCAAATCATCCACTAGAATGACATCTTTTCCTTCAACATCACCGATGACCTGCATGGAAGCAATCTCATTGGCTCTTTTTCTGTGCTTGTCACAGACGACCATTTCTACTGCAAAATGCTTGGCATATGCCCTTGCACGGGCTACTCCGCCTACATCAGGAGCCGCAAAAATCATGTCTTTCAATTTGAGCTGGCTCAAATAGGGCACAAAGATAGCTGATCCATTCAAATGATCCAATGGTAAATCAAAAAATCCCTGAATCTGACCGGCATGCAGATCGCAAGTAACGATTCGATCAGCTCCTGCAGAGGTAATCATATTGGCAATGAGTTTTGCTGCAATAGAAACTCGCGGGCGATCCTTTCGGTCTTGCCGGGCATAGCCATAATAGGGTATGACAGCACAAACCTTGTAGGCGCTTGCCCGTTTGGCAGCGTCGATCATCAGACAAAGCTCCAAAATATTATCGCTTGGAGGATTGGTGCTCTGAATGATAAAAACCGTACAGCCTCGGATAGACTCATTAAAGGATGGAGACATTTCCCCATCACTAAACCGGGATAGGGTTAGATCCCCCAGTTTTTTACCGTAGTTTTTTGCGATTTGTTCTGCCAGGCCTTTGCTGTTGGAGCCCGCAAATATTTTTACCTCAGACATGAATGATTTTTTTGGAAGAAGATTTTGGTTGGATTTGCTAGCAAAAGTAAGAATTTTTGATGGCAAGTGAAGCGATCTGAGATCTAATCCAAATTTTCTTTTGAACTCAATTCCCGCTTTCTTTCTCCAATTTTCCGATCCTGTAAAAAAACAGCTTGATGGCAGGATTCATTCTACAAGAGCGCTCAAGAATGCTTATTTTGAGAAATTATTTAAGAATAACGCAATCCTAAAATTTATGAGAAAAAGTCTATTCCTATGGGTATTGGCGGTTTTGGTCGGTAGTCTCGCACTACAAGCTCAAACAGTCCCCAGCCCCAAATCTCATTTTGGCTTCGATATCGGAGACGATTACATGCTGGCAAATTTCAGTCAGACCGAGGCCTATTTCAAAAAGGTAGCCGACGCATCCGATCGGGTCATGATGACCAGTATCGGGAAAACCGAATTCGGTCGGGAGCAACCTATGATGATTATTACTGCTCCTCAAAATTTTCCAAATTTGGATAAATACAAGGAAATCTCCCAAAAGCTGGCACGTGCAGAAATGACCCGGGAAGAGGCGGAGGAGTTGATTTCGGAAGGCAAGCCTGTCATCTGGATCGATGGTGGACTACATGCCAATGAAGTCGTCGGGCCGCATCAACTCATCCAAACCTTGTATGACTTGGCTTCCAAAAATGATGAAGAAACTCTAAAAATTTTAGATGAAGTCATTATCCTGCTCGTTCATGCCAATCCAGATGGAATGGAAATCATGTCTGACTGGTACATGCGCAAGGAAGATCCAACAAAACGGGATCAAAATATTCCGGTTCTCTATCAGAAATATGTCGGGCACGACAATAACCGGGATTTCTACATGAACAATATGGCGGAGGCCACCAATATGTCCTTACAACAATACGTGGAATGGATCCCTCAGATCATTTACAACCATCATCAGTCAGGACCTCCGGGATCTGTAGTTGCTGGCCCTCCGTATCGTGATCCCTTCAATCATGTGTTTGATCCGTTGATCATTACGAGTTTGGATGCCGTGGGTGCTGCCATGATTAATCGCATGCATCAGGAAGATCGCCCCGGCTATACCCGATTGGACGGTTCGGTTTTTTCTACTTGGTGGAATGGCGGTCTGCGTACCACACCTTATTATCATAATCAGATCGGGATCTTGACCGAGATCATCGGAAATCCTACCCCTTCTCAAGTTCCGTTGGTGCCAGATCGTTTGATTCCAAATAATGGGACTCCCTATCCTGTCACTCCACGGGATTGGCATTTCAAGACTTCCATCGATTATTCGGTTTCCCTGAATTATGCGATTCTCAATCATGCGGTGCGTCACGGAGATGAGTTGCTCCGCAATATTTACCTCATGGGAAGAAGATCAATCGAAAAAGGTCAAAAAGATACTTGGACTCCTTATCCCAAATATGCTCAGGCCGTAGAAGATGCCTATGAAAAAGCTCGGGAAGAGGGAACAGCTCAGCGAGCTGGAGGTTGGAGATCAGGTTTGCCCCGGGAGTTTTATGATCAAGTATATCAAGATCAGGATCGAAAAGATCCCTATGGATACATTTTATCAGCCGATCAGGCGGACTTTCCGACGGTAATCAAATTTCTCAACGCCTTGATCAAATCTGGAATACAGGTGCATAAAGCAACGGATGGTTTTACAGTCAATGAAAAATCTTATCCAGCCGGATCTTATATAGTCAAAACATCTCAGGCTTTCCGTCCCCATGTGATCGATATGTTTGAGCCGCAGGATCACCCTAACGATTTCTTGTATCCGGGCGGTCCTCCCATTCGTCCTTATGATGCTGCAGGTTGGACTCTGGCTTTTCAAATGGGATCAGAAATAGACCGGATTATGAATGATTTTGAAGGGCCTTTCGAGGCGGTTCCTTATGGTCAGGTTCAAACGCCCCCGGCTAAAACTTTAGCCAATGGTTCAGGATATTTGATTGATGTGCGAGGAAATAATGCTTTTATGGCAGTGAATGATTTGCTCAAAGCGAAAGTCAAAGTCTATCGAACCACAGCCGCAATAGATGAATTTCCTGCGGGTTCATTTTATGTGGGCTCAGCCGGAAAGTCTGTTTTGCAAAAGGCCGCCCAGGAATATGGAGTCTATGGTAAGCCAAGTTCTAGACCACGAACTGCGGAAGAAGTAAAACCAGCACGGATTGGATTATATGATTATTACGGAGGCTCTATGCCTTCGGGATGGGTAAGGTGGATGCTCGAGCAATTCCATTTTGACTACAAGCAGGTTTTTCCACAGGAAATCAATGAAGGAAACTTGAGCGAAAATTATGACGTGTTACTTTTCATTGGTCCTGGAATTCCTTCGGTAGGAAGCAGAGGTGGAGGACGATCCCAGCCTGAAGCTTCTGAAATCGATGAAAAATACCATCACATGTTAGGTAATTTCACCGCCGATGAATCGGTTCCTGCACTTCGGGCATTTATCGAAAATGGGGGGCAGGTAATCTCAGTAGGTTCTGCTACCGAATTGGCTTTCCATTTCAATCTTCCAGTAAAAGATGCCTTGGTAGAGATGGATGCTGATGGAAATGAGCGTCCGCTCAGCGGGGAGAAATATTACATCCCAGGTTCTGTGCTTGAAATGCATGTAGACAATACCCAGCCGATCAATTATGGTATGGGCGAAAAATCTTACATCATGTTTAACCGTTCGCCGGTTTTCCGTCTCAGTCCGGAAGCCGCCAACCAAGGAGTGAAAGCCATCGCTTGGTTTGGAGAAGAAGAACCGCTGCGAAGTGGATGGGCCTGGGGTCAATCCTATTTGAGAAATGGAGTAACTGCTTTCGAAACTGAGATTGGAAAAGGTAAGTTCTACGCCTTTGGGCCTGAGATTACGTTCCGTGCTCAGTCGCATGGGACGTTTAAAATGCTCTTTAACGGACTTTATCAGTAAAATTTAGAATCAATAGTTTAGAAAGCTGCTCAGAGAAATTTGGGCAGCTTTTATTTTTGTCTGAACTTTTATAACTTAACCATTAGAAGGATCAACTGAAATGAAAGAAGGGCAATTTATTCCAGGCATATATAATTGGTGCGACCGATGGTGTGAGCGCTGTCAATATACTCCCCGCTGTCGTGTATATGAAAAAGAGGAATCTCGAAAACAGGCCAATCCTGATCAGGATGTTTGGGGGACGATCTCTGATAGTTTTCAAGAAGCACTCCAACTTCTACATAAAGCCGCTGACGAAATGGGAATCAGTCTTGAATTGAATCAGGAAGAAAGCGACAGAATAATGGCTGAGGAAAAGGCCTTGGATCAAGAAGTAGAAAAGCTTCCCTTGCATTTTTTAGCAGATGAATACCTCGATCAAGGTAAAGATTGGATTGAATCAAAGGCCACCAAAGACTACCTTCTCCATCTTCAGTCGCAGGTAGAAATAGGGACACTTCAAGAGAAAGATGTTGAGCAAATGATCAAAATACTAGATGAGTGTCTTGAGGTGATTCAGTGGTATTTATTTTTTGTTGCGGTCAAAATCGGTCGGGCACTCAGGGAAAAAATTGAAGGATTTTGGGATGATTATCCGGTCGAAGAGCGGGGAGATCTGGGTACTGCGAAAATAGCGATGATTGCGATCGAACGCAGTTTGGTCGCTTGGGCAAAAATTTATCAGTTGATCCCGGATGATGATCAAATTCTCCATCTTTTGGCCAAACTTGAAAAAATGAGAAGACTGTTAAAAGAGGAATTCCCCGATTACTCAAAATTTAAACGGCCCGGATTCGATGATAATTAAATCCAAAAAACCAAAATCACCTCACTAAACTAGATTTTTTCGTATAATCAACTGAATCATTTTAGTTATGGATACCTACCAGCATTACGTAGAGGCCGAACTTACCTCTTGGCTTTTTAAGATGAAAAAACAGCCCTCTTTGGGCAGCCGGTTGACTAGTGGATTTCAGCGAAAAATCAATCAAATCATTCCTGAAAAAGTACACCGAGTGATTACCTCGGCGATTGAAAATATGGTCAAAGCAGTGATTACAGGTTCGTCCTGGATTGTACCCAAAGCTTCTGCCGAGCTTTCGCTCAAGGAGCGGGAGATGAAAGTGCGTACCCGAATCAAATGGTACCGAAACTCCGCTTCGGCGGAAGGAGCGATTACTGGGGCGGGGGGGATTTTGATGGGTTTTGCAGACTTTCCCGCTTTTTTGACGATCAAAATGAAAATGCTTTTTGATATCGCTGCTTTGTATGGCTATGATACCAAAAACTATCAGGAGCGGTTGTTTTTACTCTTTGTTTTTCAGTTGACCTTTTCTTCTCAAAAGCGAAGAAACGAGTTGATCGACCGGATTGAAAACTGGGATTCCTACCGAGCGCAGTTGCCCAAGACTTTTGATGAGTTTGACTGGCGGACTTTTCAGCTGGATTACCGAGATTACATTGATCTGGCCAAGCTGGCCCAGTTGATTCCCATCATCGGAGCACCTGTGGGAGCAATTGCCAATTACAAACTGAGTGAACTCCTTGGCAAGACAGCGATGAATTGCTATCGGCTTCGAATGATGGGATAAAAAATGGGTCTGAAATTGAATTCTTAGAGGATGGGAGTTTGGCTTTGTAATAAGTTAATTTGGAATCACTGGTTTCAAGTCTAGAAAAACCAAAACATGTCTATCTTCTTTTAGATCCTCATGATTATTATTATAAAAATCATGAATATTACTCTTTAAGTGGTCATTTTGCTCTGGAATTGAGGGCGATTGATAAAGGTTGTAAATTCGGGTGGATGGTAGAGAATTAGTTGATCTTTGTGATGTGAAATTGGTAGTAAGGGATAATTCATTCCATCGATATCATTTTGAGGATTTTTTCCTGAAAAAAGAAGATTGAAATTTTTATCCAAGAGAAATTGAAAGCTGTTACGACCGAAGAAGACAGACATATAATAGAATTCAGGAAAGGGTAAAAACGCATTAATTATCATTACTTGGAGATACTTTTTTTCCTCTTCTGTTAACTCTGGTAAATTTAAAAATTCGAATTCCTTTAGATGTAAAATGTTTCCCAAAGGGTCAAAAACTACCACTTGATATGAAAAGGGTATAGTTAAAGTCCTGATTTCCGATTTTTTATCCTCAGCAAAGCCATGAATGAGTCTAACTCTGCCTTTTGGAGGACTTAGGTTGAGGTTGATGAAATTGCTTTGGCTAGGACTCTTGATTTTTAAGAAATCTTTTCCTTTTCCTTCCATCCCGTTTATGAAGTGAAATGAAAAATCAACCCCTTTGAAGAAGTTAGTAGAAATGGATGGTAATTTGGTTTCCTTTAGAAATCTCCCGTCATTATCGAAATAAATAAGCTTATTCGAGAGGTTATCTTGAATAATAACAGTGTCCTGCTTTATTTGATAATCTTGAATTTGACTAAACTCTTGAGGGCCTTGACCAGATGAATTAAAAATGTGAATAACTTCACCTTTTCGGTTAAACTTGAAAAGATTGTTTAGCTTGATGTCCAATATATAGATAAAATCGTCGGTTACTACAGTCTTCAGTGGTTGTACTAATGGTAGGGTATCATTTTCCTTGAGGAGTACATAATTAATCTCTTCAAAAATTTCGGAGAATGAATTTTCTCGGACCAATTCTAGGTCAATCGACGTTAAATCAGATTTTTTTTGCTCAATTTTATCGCAGGAAAAATTTAGTATTATTAGGAATATTAAGCTTTGGATATACCCTGTTCTTTTCATTGTCCCGCTCTATGTAAAATAAGGCGGCCCTGAACAAGGGTTTTGAGCAGATACTTGGCAAAACCCTCCATTTGAAGGGACACAAATTGTTTGATATATTTCTAAATAGGCAGAACAAGGCTGAAACTCTAGAAAATAACCCCAAACGAAATCTCTTTGTTGAGAGGTTACTGAGCTAGAGTAGGCCAAACTCAGGAAAAAGACGGATAAAAGAATAGTTTTTTTCATTTTTATATATTTTCATCACTTAATTCTAAAAAAAACATGAAAGGTGCAAATTTTGGATCAATAAATTTAAAATTCCCTAATTCCATTTAAAAAAGATCATGAACCGTAGTAGAATCCAAAAAACATTTTAAACAAAAAAACCTCCCGATTTGGGAGGTTTTGGTTGGTCCACCAGGGCTCGAACCTGGACTCTTCTGAACCAAAATCAGACGTGTTGCCAGTTACACCATGGACCAGTTTGGCTAGGAATCTCATATGATTCCTTTAAAGTGTCACAAAGGTAGAATCCTGCTTCATTTTTTCCAAATCACAGCCGAAAGTTTTTGGAGAATATTCCAAAGAGGCTGAATTTCAGCATTAAATATTCCCTTAGAATAAGCGAAAATCGTCTTTTTACTCAAAAAAAATTAACGAAATACCCCTTCGGAATCGATTGTAAATTATGGTTCTATTAATTTTTTATTTGCAATATTGATAATTCAGAAATATTTATCGTGCTTTGTTTCAGATATTAATAAAACACAGATTAAAAATTAACGATTATGCAAGTAGAGAAAATGGAAAAAACCGTCACCGAAGCGGTTCTGAAATTAGAGAAACTTAAGTTGGGAGATTCTTTGGCAGCAGAGCTTTCTTGGTGTTGGTTTAGCTACAAAAACGACCAAAATCCAGTGGGTTTGGTTGAGAAGAGTGAGAAGGCATTGGAACTGTTTAAATCAGTAAGAGAAAAAAACAGCCGGGCAGTCTCCAAGAAATTGGTTGATGATCTCGAAAAGGTCTTAGTACTCAACTAATAAAAAAACAGCTCGTCTTTCGGCGAGCTGTTTTTGTATCATTTGGTTTAGCTTATTCTGCTACAACTACAAATTTCACGTGAGTCTTCACTTCTCGATGAAGATCGACTTCAGCCTGAAATTCACCTGCACCATCTACAGGAGTGTTGATGGCGATTTTCTTCCGATCAATTTCAAACCCCTGAGTGGCAAGTGCATCTGAAATCTGAAGGGTAGTCACCTTTCCAAAGATTTTACCGGACTCACCGATTTTAGCTTTGATTTCCAAGGTGATGTTCTCCAATTTTTCAGCGATATTTTCCGCTTCAGTTTTGATCTTCTCAGCTTTATGAGCTGCTTGCTTGATATTCTCAGCTAGGACTTTTTTGTTGGAGCTGGTAGCCAGCACTGCAAAGCCCTGAGGGATGAGGTAGTTTCGGCCGTATCCGGGCTTCACATCTACCAAATCATTTTTATAGCCAAGACCTTTGATGTCTGTTTTTAATATAATTTCCATTTGTAATGATCTTTATTGGTTGGACGATACAAGACCGAATTATTTCAAACCATCGGTTACGAATGGCAACAACGCCAAATGTCTTGCTTTTTTGACAGCCTGAGCTACTTTGCGCTGATATTTCGCAGAGTTTCCAGTCAGTCTTCGAGGAAGGATTTTTCCCTGCTCATTGACAAATTTCAACAAGAAGTTTGGATCCTTGTAGTCAATGTACTTGATGCCGTGCTTCTTGAATCGGCAATACTTTTTCTTGATTTCGCCTCTGTTGATCGGCTCGTTGAATAATGTCATTGGGCTTGCTCCTCCTTAGCTTCAGATTTTTTGTTAAACTCTCCTTTTCTCCTTCTTTCGGCATAAACAATCGCATGCTTGTCCAAAACAGTCGTCAAGAATCGCATTACTTTTTCGTCTCGTCTGAATTCGATTTCAAACTTGCGGATGATCGTCGGATCAGCCTTGTACTCGACCAAAACATAGAACCCGGTCGTCTTCTTGTCGATGGTGTATGCCATCTTCTTCAGACCCCAATTTTCCACATTGATCACATCTGCCCCCAGCTCTTTTAACAAGTTCACAAACTTGTCGACAGTATCCTTCATCTGAACATCAGATAAAACGGGAGTTAAAATGAATACCGTCTCGTAATTTCTTTGGAACATTTTTTAATGTGTTTAAGGAATTTTGAATAAACAGACCGCAAAAGTAGGGGAAAATATGCTGTTATCCAAATGTTTCGGCCACACAAAATCACTTTTGGGTGGAATCTAATCAGGCGTAAAAAAGCCTTTCCGAAATCTTCAGAAAGGCCTTTTCAAATGCAATCGCTTTTTTTATTTCACACTGAAAACCTGTGAACCGACTTGATAGTCATCAACGAAAATCCTGATTTCATGATCTCCTGAGGCATAATCTGAACCTTTTTCATAAAAAAAGGTGAGCGTCTCCCCACTGTTGTCAAAGATGATGTCTTGTTTTACGGTATAGAAAAGTTCGTTGCCTTCGAGCATAAAGGTCCCGGAGCCTTTCGCTACATCAAAAATAGGCTGCTCATTTGGTGCCAAAATCTGAACATACACGTTGCGTGGTCCGCGCTCAGCGACTTTGTTGTCTGCCAGATTGAAACTGACTTTGATCCGTTCGATTTGTCGGTTTTTGAAATCCTTGGTTGTTTCTACCCGCTCTCTTCCGCGGGAGTTGATTGCTGCGATTGCGATATTTTCAGCTTTTAATTTGGACGCTACATCGACTTTTGACTGGAGGTTTTCCCGCTCGATATTCAGTTCCGCCACTTCTTCCTCGATCTCTGCCTGGGTGGATTTGAGATCCTGGTTTTCGGCATAAAGCTGCTGGTTCATAGCCCTCAACTCGAGAATTTCTTGATCTTTCTCTTCCAAAAGCCCATCGTAGCTATTGATTTTCTGGTTGAGTTCAGCGATTTCCGCAGCAGATCGCTGCCGGGAGCTGTTTCGTTCGGCAATCAATTGATCTCTCACCTCTTCGAGTGCCTCGATATCGCCTCCCAATTGCTCGATTTCCTGGATACGCAGATTCAGCTGGTAGGTGACGGAATCGAGTCGCTGATTCAATTCATTATTTTCACTGGAGAGAAGGAGGATTTCCTCGGTTTTTTTGGTGCGGTCCACATAATCGGTGTATAGTTTGATTCCGCTGATGATGACCAATAAAACCAGAACAATGATCAGAATGTTCTTACCTTGTTCTTTCTTTTGACCGAGGTCTTTTTCAAAGTTATTGTCCATGATTTGTAGAAATAGGGCTATATGATCAATCTAAATGAAAACTATTGGACGGAGCGATATCGCAATGGATATACGGGATGGGACATTGGACATGCTTCTCCACCCCTTATGCAATATTTAGACCAAATTGCAGATCGGAATTTGCGCGTTCTGATTCCCGGCGCAGGGAACGGATATGAGGCTGTAGCAGGGTATCGGCAAGGTTTTGTAGATATTCACCTGTTGGATATTTCTAGGTTCCCTCTTGAGCGCTTTGCAGAGCAATTCTCGGAGTTCCCGGAAAACCAGATTCATCATGAGGACTTTTTCGATCATCAAGGGGAGTATGATCTGATTTTGGAGCAAACATTTTTTTGTGCGCTAGACCCAAGTTTACGTGTGGATTATTGCAAAAAGATGAGAGAATTGCTAAAACCTCAGGGGAAATTGGTCGGGGTATTATTTGGTATTGAATTCGAACGATCTGGACCGCCATTCGGCGGGAACATGGAAGATTACAGGGAGCTGTTTGAAGACTATTTTGGAATCAAAAAACTAGAACCTTGCTATAATTCCATTCCTCCCAGAGCTGGGACAGAGGTTTTTATCCATCTTATCAATCAGTAGTCCAATATCAAATGGTGTTTGGAACCTGAATAGTCAAAAAGCAAAATCCCACACTCATAAAAATCCAAGGAAATTTTCACCTCGGGATGAGATTGAATTTCTTTCCAGGCTTGATTCATTTCTGGAGACCAGTGAATGTCTCCGATTGCTACAATTGACCTGGTCTCCAGGTGGGGAAGAATCGTCTGAAAAGCGAAAAGTGTGCCTTCGTAGGTGTGATTGGCATCGATCAGAGCAAAGTCGATCGGATCGATCTGTTGGGGCAGTTGGGGAAGTTTTTCTTCGATAGGTCCCAAGATGAATTCTACATTTTGCTGATCAAAATCCCGGCATGCGATTTTTTGAATCTCAGTAGATCCTTCGATTGTATAAAGTTTTCCTTTGGTGACGCGGCTGAGATAACGAGTGCTGATTCCCATGCAGGTGCCCAGCTCCAATACTTTTTTTGCGGGCGTTTGGGCACAAAAATACTGGTAGAGTTGAGCGAATTTTCGACTGCTTGTCGAATACCTCGTGATATCGCAGATTTTTCGGAATTCTTTTCCGGCTTTTTTGGACCCGGCGCCCAGGTCATCTACTGTAATGATTCGTGAGTCCCGAAGAAGCTTTTTCCGAAACGCCTCGATATCCAAGTTTTTATCCTTTTGATGCTTCCGAAATTCGGATAAGCCCTTAATCAAATTAAACAAATAGGGACCTTGAAGACTGTAGATGTCTTCTTTAAATAGCCAATGAGAAAGGTAAGATTTTATGGAAAAGGTAGCGTTTCCCAAGTTTAATTATGAAAAATAGTCGCAATCATCTGAAACTCTGGAACGACAACTTCGAATTTTTTTCCGTCGAAAACTTTCTCCATCAAATAAATTCCCTTCATTTTGCCCAGCCCTGATTTCAGGTTACAACCGGATACATAGGTGTGGGATTCTCCAGGCTCCAAGATAGGCTGCTGTCCGACGACTCCGTCACCTTCGACGATTTTGAGGTTTTCGGCGGCATCAGAAATCTGCCATTTGCGACGAAGTAGCTGAACAGTTTGTTGGCTTTTGTTTTCTATGGTTACCTTGTAGGTGAAAACATAATGGTGCTGTAGTGGACTGGAAAATTCCGCTTGATAGGTGACTTCCACACTGACTTGTATACCCTCGGTAACTGCTACTACCATATGATTGTATTAAAAGCTTGTAAAGATAAGACGAAGTCTTTGAAAATCAACCTAATTCTTTATGAATGTAAAAATTGAATCATCTTGGAACTCAATCTTACGAGACGTTTTCGAGCAGGATTATTTCAAAAACCTAGTGACTTTTGTAAAAGACGAATATGCAAATGCAAAGGTTTTTCCTCCGGGAAAAGAAATATTCAATGCCTTTGACCATTGTCCTTTGGATAGGGTGAAAGTAGTGATTTTGGGACAAGATCCCTATCATGGACCCGGGCAAGCGCATGGATTGTCATTCTCTGTCAGACCTGGGATACCTTTTCCTCCGAGTTTGATCAATATTTTCAAGGAAATCAAGGCTGATTTGGGAAAGGATATGCCTTCGAATGGAGATTTGACCCGATGGGCAGATCAAGGCATTTTTTTGCTCAATGCGACATTGACCGTTCGCGCGCATGAGGCTGGCTCCCATCAGAAAAAAGGGTGGGAGGAATTTACCGATCAGGTGATTCGACGAATTTCCGATCATAGGGAATCGGTGGTGTTTTTACTTTGGGGGGCCTATGCGCAAAAAAAGGCATTGCTTATTGATCAGAAGAAGCATTTGATATTGAAAGCTCCTCATCCTAGCCCGCTCTCGGCCCATCGGGGTTTTTTGGGTTGTGGACATTTTTCCAAGGCAAATGCCTATCTCGAATCCAAAGGCCTTTCTCCAATTCAATGGTAATTTTTCCAAGCGGAATAAAGTAAAAAAGCTCCTCTGTATTTTCAAAGGAGCTTTTTTGAGACTGTTCTTCTAGGATTTATTCGATTCCTTTAAAAAATCTGCTCCAGCGGATTTTATTAAACATGCTTTCGTATTGGTCCAATGAAAGCCATAGGAACCAGGCTTTACCCACTACATGATCTTCGGGCACAAAACCCCAATATCGTGAGTCCAAGGAATCATGTCTATTGTCTCCCATCATGAAATAATAGTTCTGTTTGAAGGTGTAATTGTCAACCTGTTGACCATCGATAAACAAGGCGCCATCTCTTACCTCTACCTGATCATGACCTTCGTATTTTTCTATGGTGAAGGAATATTTGATTACATTCTCCTCATTCATTTCTATGCTCATTCCCTCTCCAGGTATCATCAGTGGTCCGTAGTTGTCCCGGTTCCAATCATTCCAACCATATTCTCCGACTTCTGGGTAAATTCCTTTTTCGGAATTGCCGGCAGGCATGACTCTTTTGGTCACTGATACCACTACCGGCGAGGATTTGAGTCGGTTAATTACCTGGTCAGTAGCCCAGACTAAATAGCCTGCTCCATTCGAAAAGGCCATGTAAGACCCCTGATCGATGCCATAATCTTTGAAAAAATCGTTATTCAATGAACGGTTAGTGACCACATCATAAGAATATTGCATTTCCTCGGGAACAAGCCCAGGTTCATCATTGATGATTAATTCTCCCTCACGGATTTCCAAAACATCGCCCGGTACAGCTACAGCACGCTTGATGTAATTGGTTTTAAGGTCATTTGGGTATTGAAACTCTACGGGATAATTAAATACGACCACGTCATTTCGCTCAATATCGGAGAAGCCAGGGAGACGCATATACGGAAGCTGAATAGCGTCAGAATAGGAGGGAATATCGGTTCCCCAGACTTTTTGGTGAGTTAAGGGAACTTGGAGAATGGTTTTGGGCACTCGGGTGCCATAGTGCATTTTACTGACAAACAAGAAATCTCCCACCAAAAGGGATTTTTCCATCGAGGCTGTAGGGATGGTAAAAGGTTCCAAAAATAACCATCGGATCAAACTAGCTGCTACTACCGCAAACACCAAAGCATCGATCCACTCCCGGGTTGCTGATTTTTTCTTTTTAGTACTCATGAGTTGAAATTTCAGAAAGATAGAAAATCGTCCATAGAAAATACCCCTTTTCTGTCTTTTAGCCATTCGGACACCAATACCGCGCCAAGGGCAAATCCCTGTCGGGAATGGGCAGTATGTGAAATCTCAATATCGTCGATTTCAGACTGGTAACGGATAATATGGGTTCCGGGGGCGGGGTCTATTCTCTTAGAAGTAATGGGTAAAGATAGTTCGGAATCGGACGGTTCATCGGACAGGTTCCACTTTCGATACGAATGATGATTTTGAATGATCCCTTCGGCCAAGGTAATGGCAGTGCCGGATGGGGCGTCTTTTTTTGCTGTATGGTGGATTTCTTCGATACTGGCTTGATAGCCTTGGGTTTCATTCATCAGCTTGGCGAGAAACTGATTCACTTTAAAAAAAATATTAACACCAATGCTAAAATTAGAGGCATAAAAGAAGGTTCCGTTTTTCTCAATGGCCAAATTCTCAATTCTGGACTTTTCAGAAAGCCAGCCTGTAGTGCCTGAGACGACGGGAATTCCTTTTTCGAAACACCATTCAAAATTTTCCACTGCGGCTTCAGGTTGACTAAATTCAATCGCTACGTCAATATTTTCAGGTTTCAGCTGATCGAGTTCATCGCGGTTTTCAATGGTGATTTTTCCGGCTAAATGATGACTTCTTGATTCGGCTATTTCACCGATCAATTGTCCCATTTTGCCATAGCCAAGTAATAGAATATTCATGCTTAAAATTTCAATTTAATAGAAAGCCCCACCTGTTGGGTTTGGGCTAGGAGTGTCTCATGCTGGGGTTCAATGACCAAGACCAAATCATCCGAAATATCAAATCCGGATAGGTGGGCATCGACATTGGCATCGATAAGATTGAGTCCATAGATCACCGCCAAAAACAAGATGGTCAAATCCCGATTTCTTCTCCAGTAATCCACATTTCTGACCAATGCCTCTCGGTTCAGGTTTGGAAATATGGTCGGTTCATCATTATCTGAAGCAAATAGCGCATCTCTGAATACCTGATAGCGTCGGTTATTAAACTGGATAAAATAAATATCAGTCATAAAACCGGCATAAATGATCGGGACTTTCCAAGCTTTACCATTATAAACTTGCCCTGCTCCGGGTAAAATCGCAGAAAGTATCGTCGCTTTTCTGGGATTTTTGGGCAGGGACTCGAGGGGTTCGGGATTAGTTTCCTCAATTGATTCGCTTTCTTCGACTTCTTGGGCATGGCTTTCCAGAGGAATGGCAAGCATGCCAAAAAGCAAAAGTCCCAGGAAAATCCATGGGGCTTTGGTAAAGTTGCTATATCGTAATGTTGATTTTTTCACCTAAATCAAATGATATCCAAAATCTCCAGAATTCGGTTTAGATCGGAAGTTGAGGTAAAGGGGATTTTGATCTCGCCTTTATTTTTTTCGTTGGCATTGAGGGCTACTTTGGTTCCGAAATGGGAGGCGAGCCGCTGTTGAATTTTATTCAGCTCGTATTTTCTTACCGGATCAAGGTTCGCTTTTTCATCTTTAGGACCTTTTGATTCGTTAAGCGCTTTGACGAGAGCTTCCACTTTTCTGACGCTGAGTTCTTCTTCTACTGCTTTTTTGAAAATCGCAAGTTGCTTATCGACATCTTCGATATTGATCAGAGCCCGGGCATGGCCCATGGATAATTGCTGATCGCGAATGGCAGCCTGGATGCTGGGAGGAAGTTTTAAGAGTCGAAGGTAATTATTAACGGTAGTCCGGTTTTTACCGACACGATCCCCCAGTTCCTCTTGCTTGAGATCACACTCAGCCAATAGTCGCTGATAGGAATGTGCGATTTCCAGGGCATTGAGGTTTTCCCGTTGTATATTTTCGATCAGAGCCATTTCCAGCATTTGCTGGTCATTGGCAGTGCGCACATAGGCGGGGATCTTTTCCAGACCTGCCAATTTGGATGCCTGAAATCTCCGCTCACCGGAAATAAGCTGATACTCATTTTGGTCCAATCGACGGACCGTGATAGGCTGAATGATGCCCTGAACACGGATAGATTCGGCAAGTTCATCGAGAGCCTGTTTATCAAAATGGGTCCTTGGCTGAAATGGATTGACTTGGATCTCTCCGAGAGGAATTTCAAAAATCCCGGTTTTAACCACTTCCGGCAAAATTTCCTCAGACTTGTTTTTGGCTGGACTGTCTTCCAGAAGCGCACCGAGTCCTCTGCCTAGTGCTGTTTTTTTTCGATTGGATTTTTGATCAGCCATAATTAACTAGTCACTTTTTGAAGGCCGTTTTTTAACGCGATTTCGCTGGCCAAATTTAAATATGCCACGGCTCCCTTGCCGTCTGCATCAAAGGCGATGGCAGGCATTCCAAAACTCGGAGCCTCACTGAGGCGCACATTTCTGGGGATAATGGTGTCGAAGACCATATTTTTGAAATGAAGGCGAACTTCCTCTACCACTTGATTGGAAAGTCGAAGCCGGACATCGTACATAGTCAAAAGAATCCCTTCAATTTCCAAATCGGGATTGAGGCGGGTCTGAATGATTTTGATCGTATTGAGCAATTTACCCAGCCCTTCCAGGGCAAAGTATTCGCATTGAACCGGAATGATCACCGAATTGGCAGCGGTAAGCGCATTGATGGTAATCAATCCCAGAGAAGGCGAACAATCAATAATGATAAAATCATACTCTTCCCGAAGTGGGGCGATGACTTCTTTCATTTTTTCCTCCCGATTATCCATATTGATCATTTCGACCTCTGCACCGACTAGGTCAATATGGGAAGGAACCAAATGAAGGTGTTCGATTTCGGTTTTCAGGACGATATCTTTGACTTCATTTCCATCTACCATGCATTCATAAATGCTGGTATTGATCGATTTGGGATTGTGTCCGAGACCAGAAGTTGTATTTGCCTGTGGATCTGCATCGATGACAAGCGTTTTGTATTCAAGGATAGCTAAGCTCGCCGCTAAATTCATAGCTGTGGTTGTTTTTCCCACTCCACCTTTTTGATTAGCTATGGCAATGACTTTTCCCATGGTTCGGTTTAAAATTTAATCTCAATATTAAGCAAAATCCGTTCTTTATCGGTTCCGATGTCGGCTTTTTTTCAGAATGGTTACTTGACATAGAATGTCAAAAGCAACCAAAAATCAAGAATAAAAGTGCAGCAAACCGATTATTTGACTACAAATCCAAAAAAAACTATCCGATACTAAGTGAAAATCTTTCCCTGAAATTTTGATGAATTTTAACGGTTTGATCTGAACTGAGAGTTCTGAATAAATTGGATTGGCAAAAAAAGTCGGGGTTGTTTTTACCCCGACATTTCATTTATTTCTTTTTGTTGGCTTCTGCTGCCTTCATGGCATCTTCCAATCGCTGCTGAAACTTGGATTTTTTCTTCGTAGCATTTTTGACTTTGTTTTCCTCTACTTTTTTACGGATTTTTTCATCATCCACAAAGAGTTTGATCAACGCCTGCTGTCCGAAGGTTACGACATTGGATACGAAATAATAAAAGCTCAATCCCGCCGGATAGGAGTTTAGGATAAACATAAACATGACTGGCATGATGTAGCCCAGATTTTTCATAGGACCAGCTGCTGTCGTAAGCTGATTATTGAAGTGCGTATACACAATCTGAGAAACCGTCATCAGCAAGGTAAACAAACTGACGTGTGAACCATAAAATGGAATGGTAAACGGCAATTTGATAAACTCATCATAGGTGGAAAGATCCTTAGCCCATAGGAAAGATTCCTGTCGTAGTTCGATCGCATTCGGGAAGAAAAAGAACATGGCAAACAAAAACGGCATCTGAAGCAAAAGTGGCAAACAGCCAGAGATCGGACTCACACCCAGCTTAGAGAAAAGCTTCATCTGCTCTTGCTGCATTTTGGTTGGGTCATCTCCGTACTGCTCCTTGAGTTCGTCGATTTCCGGCTTGATGACACGCATTTTAGCCATTCCCATGTAGGACTTATAGGTCAAAGGGAACAATGCAAGCTTGATCAAGAATACAATCAAAATGATGATCACCCCGTAATTGTTGAAGAATTTCTCCAAGAATTCAAAGAGGTTTACTATGATATATTTGTTCACCCAGCTGACGAAAAAGTAACCCATGTCCACATTTTCTTCAAATCCTTCGGTTACATTTTTCAGTACTTTGTACTTGTCTGGGCCGAAATAATGGCTATAGGCCAGTTCGCCATTTTCCATCGGAATGGTCAGGCTAGTCTGCATATTCCGAACAAATGAACTGTCGGTCGGAGTACTTTGCGAAATGCTTACATTTTGGAATTCCTGCTCAGTGATGATTGCTGCGGTAAAAAACCGCTGGCTAAACCCAACCCATTTGACAGGTTCTTCGATGGTCTCAGATTCTGAATCATCCCCAACGCCTAGGTTGTCATAAGTCCCCTCATTGGTAAAATAGTTCAGTTGTGTCTGACGGCGGGATTCGGCTAGGTCTCTTTCGTGGGCTCGGATTTGATCTTCCCAGTCAAAAGTGATTTCTCCACCAGAAAAAATATTTTGATAGCCGTCGATTTTAAGCGTTCGCTTGACTTCGTAGCTTCCCTCTGCAAGACTGAAGGTCTGTGTGATTGAACCGCTCTCCGTGCTGGCCTGAAGCGTAAGGATGGAGGTGGATTGGCCTTCCTCGTTTTCTGAAGTGGAGGTATTTGCTTGAAAATACAGATCATTCAGATTGATTGCTCCATCAGTCCCGGGGAGAATCAAGTTCATCGTGGAGGTTTCCTCGTCAAATAGGACTAAAGGCCCTTCATCCCGGCTTTTGTATTCTTTGAGAATCACCTCTTCGATGGCGCCCCCTTGATTGGATATTGCGACTTCAATCTGCTCATTTTCGAGGGTAAATAGCTCTTCTTCACCAAGAGTCAGGCTAGCCAAGGCGCCGAATTTAGCCACTCGGTCTGCATCGAGCGTACTGTCATTTTGAGCGATGGGCTCCGTGGGAGCTACTGGCTGAGGTGCTTCACCTGCGGCTGTTTCAGTGGTGGTTTCCGTCTCTACAGGAGGGATTTCGGGAGTACTCGCAAAAAAGATAGAGTAGACCAGAATAACCGCGGCAAAGAGGATCAGACCTGTCGCTTGATTTTTGTCCATAGGTAATTAATATGCCCGAAATCGGGGTTGTATTTACTTTACTTTCTTATTGTCAATAGCCGCTTCAATAAATTTTTTGAAAAGTGGCTGTGGATTGAGTACTGTGCTTTTGTACTCGGGATGAAACTGAACCCCTACAAACCAAGGATGGTTCTTGATCTCAACGATTTCTACCAGATTTGTTTCTGGATTTTTTCCGGTAGCTACCATTCCGGCGCTTTCCATTTCGTTGATATATTGATTGTTAAACTCATATCGATGCCGATGTCTTTCCTGTATTTTGGATTTTCCATAGGCTGAATATGCTTTAGAAGCTCGTTTCAGTTCGCAAGAATACGAACCCAATCGCATAGTCCCACCCATTTGGTCGATATTCTTCTGCTCTTCCATCAAGGCAATGACCGGATGCGGGGTGTGAGGTTCCATTTCCGTGCTGTTGGCATCTTTGAGATGGAGGACATTCCGTGCAAATTCAATGACCGCAACCTGCATTCCGAGACAGATTCCAAAAAACGGAATTTTATTTTCGCGGGCATAGCGTACAGTTTCGATCTTGCCTTCAAAACCCCGTTCACCAAATCCCGGAGCAACCAGGATTCCGTCCAAATCTTCTAATTTCGATTCGTAGTTATCCGCATTGATTTCCTCTGAGGAGATCAGCTTAAGGTTGACCTGACATTCGATCGCTGCACCGGCATGGGTAAATGCCTCAATAATGGATTTGTATGAGTCCGGTAGGGATACATACTTTCCAATCAAGCCGATGTTTACCTCCTGAGTTGGATTTTTGAGTTTGCCCAAAAAGTCTTTCCAGTTTTCCAGATCGGTATTCTGCTTGGACGAAAGCTTCAATTTACTCATGACTCGCTCGTCAAGTTTTTCCTTCTTCATCAGAAGAGGGACATCGTAGATGGTTTCTGCATCCATGGCTTCGATGACCGAGTTGAGCTGGACATTGCAGAAAAGCGCCAGTTTTTTCTTGACATCCATAGGGAGGTGGTATTCGGTACGGCATACCAGAATGTCCGGTTGAATTCCCGCCTCCAAAAGTTGTTTTACTGAATGTTGGGTTGGTTTTGTTTTTAGTTCTTTGGCGGCTTTGAGAAATGGGATGAGTGTCAAGTGAATGACTAGAAAATTATGAGGTCCTAGATCCCATCTTGCCTGCCTTACTGCTTCGATAAAAGGAAGCGATTCAATATCGCCCACGCATCCACCGATTTCGGTAATGACTACATCAAATTTCCCATCCTCACCTAATTTGTAAAAATTACATTTGATTTCGTCTGTGATATGAGGGATGACCTGGACGGTTTTTCCGAGATACTCCCCTTTACGTTCTTTCGTAATGACGTTGTTATAAATCCTTCCCGTGGTGATGTTATTGTCTTGGGAAGTTGTCACGTTTAGAAAACGCTCGTAATGCCCTAGATCAAGATCAGTTTCTGCACCATCGTCAGTGACGTAGCATTCCCCATGTTCATAGGGATTAAGCGTACCCGGATCGATGTTGAGATAGGGGTCAAATTTCTGGATGGTTACCGAAAAACCTCTGGCTTGCAAAAGTTTGCCAAGAGAAGCGGCGATGATGCCTTTGCCGAGTGAGGAAGTCACTC
The DNA here is from genome assembly GCF_900113375.1 of Algoriphagus hitonicola. Classification (GTDB taxonomy): domain Bacteria; phylum Bacteroidota; class Bacteroidia; order Cytophagales; family Cyclobacteriaceae; genus Algoriphagus; species Algoriphagus hitonicola. The sequence continues at coordinate 62,381 of NZ_FOPC01000001.1, forward strand.
CGCCGGTGATGAAGATGTATTTGGTGGATGAAGCCATAAGAATGGTGCAGGGATGAGATTTGATTGAATTCTTATGGGGCTCAAAATTAGGAAAATTATCCGATTCCTCTGATTAATTTTTGCATCTCTTGGAAAATGAATTTCGGATTTAGGATTATACAGTTAGTTTTTCAGGAGTGAATTCTTCGGCTGCTTTCTAGTAATTTATCTCGCATTCGGCTTGATAAACTATGCTACTTACAGGTTTTTTATTTTGATACTAGGGATGGAAGATGAGTAGTTTATTCTAGAATAAAACTTCATATTTTGTCGTTAGACTTAGATTATTACCATGGCTTGTTTAACCTGTTCTCGCTAAAAATTGATGTGATTTGAAATAAATAATGAAGGAGATTGTTTAAAAAATGAATAGTGAAAATCAAATCTGGAGCAGTTTCTTTCGGCTATGGTAAAATAGCATAGACTCCCTTGATGATTTTATTAAATTTTAACTTAAAGAATTTAAAAATAGAGATTAAATATATATCTTGCGGTAGTTTTTTATCAAATACATAATTCTATTAATCATGAGAGAACTTATCAAAGAAGCAATCGCCGATCTTAAAAAGAATGAAGGCTTTATTTATGTAACTTCTGAAGGCAAAAGAATTGATCTTCACGAAGCAGCTACTCGGGGAATTCCTGTCACTCCAGTCAATCCAAAAGATGATGTTATCAAAAAATTGGAATCTGCTGGATTGTATGTTACAGATGGTCGTTTTATGAATGATTTAAACGAATTGGTAGGTTTGATTAGCGGAAATTCAACTGGAAAGACTTCTAAAAGAAGAACTTTTACAGACGCTGAGAAATCCAAAATACTCGAAGAGTGGAAAAAAGTAGAAGCTGCTGGGAAAAAGACCAAAGCTGCTTTTGCCCGTGAAATAGGGGTAGGTTATCAAACCTTCATCAACTGGTTGAGAGGATAATTAATCTAAAGCAAAATAAAAAAGGGGACGAGTTCCCCTTTTTTATTTACCTCATTTCCGAAAGTTTATTCTTAATCAGGATTACAGCCACGCTTAAAGTGATAAATGCCAAGGTAGCTTGCATCATGATCCCGGTTTTTACAAATTCCGGTAAACTAGGCGTGGCAAAAGAAAATGATATAGAAGGGAGTGTTAATTCTGGAAACTCAACAAACATTTTGGTCCAAATACTTTCTATTGGACTTTGGAAAAATGATAATAATATAACGACTGCAAATATAGAAGCGATCATGCCCCATTGTTTTTTAGAAATTATTGGTTCATAGGTCGTTATACTTTTTTTCTCCTCTAGCCTAGACATGACTGATCGCAAAATGTCCTCATGGGGAGATTTAGGACTAGCTTCTTGAATCCATTTGAATAAGGGATCATGCTCATTTTTCAACCGATCATTCATGATATTTTCAAGCTTTCTTTATGATACAAACTAGTGATTTCTTTTAATAAATTTTTTCGGCCGCGGTGGAGAAGAATCTTTATGTTTGATTCAGAAAGTTCAGTGATTTCCACTATTTCTTTGATGGATTGTTCGTCTAGGTAGAATAGTGTCAACACAGCTGATTCGGCGGACTTGAGTTTGTCCAGAGCTAGCTGAATCATCTGCTTTCGCTCATTCGCTTCCAGCTCGTCCAGTCCGGTTGGAAAATCACTCACCTCCTGAAACTCCTGATCTATTTCGTCTAAACCTAGCAGTTGACTTTTTTGTCGACGCAGTTTGCTCAGAGCTTCGTGATAAACAATTTTATAAAGCCAGGTTTTGAAGCTGGATTTTCCTTCAAATGAATGGAGGTGATGATAAATTTTGATAAATGAATCCTGTGCGACCTCCTTGGCATCTTCTTGGTTTTTAAGAATCCTCAAGGCCAGGGTATAAGCAAAAGACTGATACTTCATGACCAATGGTCCAAAAGCCTGTCGGTCTCCTCTGATGACAGCGGCGATATAAGTAGCATCTTCTTCGAACTTCATTTTTTACTTGGATGCAGGAAGTATGTAAAAAGTTACAGAATTTTTTTTCCCGTTTGTAACCTTTTGCCGCAGGCTGGCATCCAAGAAAGAAAAACTAACCAAAATTATCATGGCTTCAGATATTCTAATTCCCTTCTTCATTTTCTCCTCCATTTTCGGGATTGCGTATGTTTACTTTACCACCCGAAACAAAGAACGACTCGCGCTGATCGAAAAAGGTGCAGATGCTCGTCTCTTCAATTCAGGAAAGCGTTTTAGTTTTGGTGAAATCATCCTTAATCTAGCGCTTTTGTCCATTGGAATCGGAGTGGGTGTCTTAGTCGGTGCTATGCTGGAGCAGGGAGGAATGGATTCTGATGTTTCTTTTCCTGCCAGTATTTTCATTTTTGCGGGGATTGGTCTTACGGTCAGCTTTTTTGTGAATCGTAAATTATCCCAAAGCGAAAGTTAATTTTCTCAAAACAACAGCCTAAAATGCCTCTTCCTCAGGGAGAGGTTTTTTTGTTTTCGCTCCGCTCTCAATAATCTGATTATTTTTGTGAAAAAATTACATCGCATTGGACCATTCCGTACTTGTCAAATTATTTCGTGATCAGGGGTTTATTACTATCCGGGAGGGAAACGGTAAATCCATAACCCTCATCAAACCAGAGGACTGGAAACAAGACCAGGGAAATGAATGGATATATTTACTGTTTGATTTGTTCCAGATCAGGACTATTTCGGAGCAATTTTCAGAGGTGTCTTTGGACATCGTGGAGTTTGCCTCCAAACCCACGATCTACTCGAGTCCTGCAAATAACCGGGTTCCTGCGGACTTGAAAAATGACGGACTGATCAGATTTTCCCTTATCCGTGATCCCGATTGGAATAAATTTTTGTTTCAACTTTCCCAGCCTGTCCTAGCCAAACTGGACTCTTCCAATATACCTGATGTGGAAATCAAAAATTATTTCCCACTCTATGGTCCTAATGTCAAAGAAATTTATCTCGGTGCCGAAGGCGACGTGAAAATCATCAAAGGATGAATTTTAGCAAAGAACTAAACCAAAACGAATTATTTGAAAAAGTTGCTTTGGCTGCTCAAAAGCTGAACTTAGAAACCTATGTGGTAGGAGGTTTTGTCCGTGATCTGATTTTGGGGCGCCCGAGCAAGGATCTGGATTTTACTTGTGTGGGCAGCGGAATCGCCCTAGCCGAAGAAGTGGCCCGGCAGTTTGACTACCATGTTCCCTTGTCTTTGTTCAAAAATTTTGGGACAGCCATGCTTAAAGTGGGAGACAGCGAACTGGAATTTGTCGGAGCTAGAAAAGAATCTTATCGCAGCGAAAGCCGGAAACCCATTGTTGAAGATGGAACTTTGGAGGAGGATTTGGAGCGAAGGGATTTTACGATCAATTCGATGGCTATTTCACTCAACTCGGATAACTATGGGGAGCTCTTGGACCCCTTTGATGGGCTGGGTGATTTACGCAAGAAAATCATAAAAACGCCGCTCGACCCGGAGGTTACCTTTTCTGACGATCCCCTCCGGATGATGCGAGCGGTGCGATTTGCCAGTCAACTGGAATTTGACATCGATGCAGATACGTTTTTTGCCCTCGGTCAGCACGCCCATCGCCTACGGATAGTTTCTGCAGAGCGGATTATCGTCGAATTGAATAAAATTATCCTGACAGAGAAGCCTTCCTACGGCTTCAAATTGCTATTTGTGGGCAAACTCTTGCATGAGTTTTTTCCCGAAATGGTCGAACTCCAAGGTGTCGACTCTGTGGATGATAAATCCCATAAAGACAACTTCTACCATACGCTACAAGTCTTGGACAATGTCAGTCAGGTCACCAATGATCTTTGGCTGCGATGGGCTGCGATTCTACATGATATTGCCAAACCTGCCACCAAGCGGTTCAACTCCAAGGTGGGCTGGACTTTTCATGGGCATGAGGATAGAGGAGCCAGAATGACTCCTGCTATTTTTAAGCGTCTAAAATTGCCCATGGATGAGCGGATGCGGTATGTGCAAAAGTTAGTCAGGCTTCACCTTCGCCCGATAGCGCTGGTAAAAGATGAGGTAACTGATTCGGCTTTGAGACGCTTGCTGTTTGATGCCGGCGATGATATTGATGACCTGATGAAGCTCTGCCGTGCGGATATCACCTCAAAAAACAATAAAAAAGTCAAGCGATACTTGGAGAATTTTGACAAGGTGGAGCAGAAGCTTCGGGAAGTCGAGGAGAAAGACCATGTCCGTAACTTTCAGCCTCCAATCAGTGGGGAAGAAATCATGGAAACATTGGGTCTCGAGCCCTCAAAAATCGTAGGGGAGATCAAAGAAGAGATAAAAGAAGCTATATTGGAAGGCAAAATTCAGAATAATCCCGAAGAAGCTCGACGATTGATGCATCACCTAGCCCAAGCGAAAGGCTTGATAAAACCCTAAAAAAAATAATAACTAAAAACAATTATTGTATATGAAAAGTGTAATCACCTTACTGGTTTTGGTCATGACCCTACACATGAGTTATGGTCAGGAAACAAACGATTCGATTCCAAAATTAGATTCCAAAACAAAACGCATACTTAATATCGAGGATCAGGCCGCTTATCAATTGGCGATGCGGTACAATGATCCCGGCATGGCAAAAACCAAATTGTATAATCTGATCATCCGAAACCCGGAGAATTTAAGATTTCAAGAAGCCTTGGGAAGCCTATATTTTGAGATGGGTGAATCCACCTCTGCTGCCTTGGTTGCTTTAGATATTCTTGAAGTTAATGATAAAAGCATAGGCGCATTGGAAATAGCCGCCTATTCCCTGGAGCAGGTAGGAGCATTGGATCGGGCTTTGCCTCATTTCGAATCTCTGTATTTATTAACTGGGGATAATTTCAGTCTGTATAAGAGTGGTTTTTTGCAGTATAGCCTAAAACGTTATGAAGAAGCGATGAATTCCGCAAATTTATTGGTAAGAGAAGCTAAAGCTGATGAAAAAATCGGATTTCCAAAAACTCAAACGGAAACTCAAGAAGTGTTAATGAAAGCTGCAGCACTTAATCTGAAAGGAATGATTTATCTGGAGCAAGGTTCCAAAGAAGATGCTAAAGTAGCTTTTGAGGAAGCAATCCAATTGGATCCTAGTTTTGATATGGCCAAAGAAAATCTTCAAAAAACTCAATAAGAATAAATCAGCGTCATAAGAAACCGGCCTTTGGTCGGTTTTTTTTGCTCAAATAAAATCCAAAATGATCAGATAAAAAGGATGTAGGCGAGAGTGGTAGTAACGATCGATAATCCAAAACTTAACAAAATAATCTTACCGTAGTTTGTGACCCATTGTTTGACCTTACCACCATTCATGACGACCAATTCACTTTTAGGTTTGATCACTTCTTGAATGATAGCAAGGGTTCCAAGAAAATAAATCAATAGGATCAATATAAAGCTCGCGACTGCCTCCATTTTTCAAAAGTAACAATGCAGGACTTTCTTAAAGAATAATATTAAAAAGTTAACGATTTGATAATAAAGCAAAAGCGGCTCACTTCTGTGAACCGCTTTCTGGGTTTTATTTATTTCACTGCGATAGGATCTGGATCTCCATCTGGATCTCCGTTCGCCGTACCGTCAGTTTGGGGAGTGCCGGTTAGAAGAATTCCCGCTACATGTGGAGAAGCCATCGAGGTGCCGCTGTAAGTGGCGTATCCACCGGGGACAGTTGACTTAACGGCTACTCCCGGCGCGGCATAATCTACTGGAGGATTTCCGAAATTAGAAAAGGATGCAAAGTTATCACTAGAATCAATTGCCGACACGGTATAGATATTATCTCCGTTTGCTCTTGCTGGGGATGAATTACTCGCATCTTGAGATTCATTTCCAGCTGCTAAAGCTACTTTCACTCCAGCGCTAGCCATACTGATGACAGCTGCGTCAAGTGCATCAGAAGCTGGGCCTCCCAAGCTCATATTTGCTACGTCACCAGGGTTGGCATTGGCAGTGACAAAATCCACCCCAGCAATCACTCCTGAATAGGAACCTGATCCTCTACTGTCCAATACTTTGATCGGAACGACTGTCGCACCAGCGGCTACTCCTATTACCCCAATATCATTATCATTGGCGGCGATAGTTCCAGCTACGTGTGTGCCATGACCATTTCCGTCTACACTTAGATTCGCATCTTTTCCTTTGGTAAAGGCATTGAATCCAGCACTTGCATCTACGGTGAGGTCTGGATGACTTGCGTCTATTCCTGAGTCAATCACATAAGCTTTAGCAGACCCAGTGTAAGCAGCGCCTCCATTTACTCGGTTGATTCCGTAAGGAGTTTCCTGGGTAGGATCACTTCCTCCTCCTCCTGGACCTTTGCCTGAAGGTGGGGCTAGGGCAACTATTCTATCGGGCTCGATAAGCTGGACCGCAGGATCTTTGGATAATTCGTTGAATTCTTCATCACTCAAACTAACCGAAAAACCTTCGATAGCATTGGCGTAAACATGCTCCAAATTGCCTTCAGCGATGCGGTATTTAGTCAAGAGTGCCGTCCCGATCTTCCGCATTGCCGTTTGATTGGCCGCATAATCCTTGGTTTTTCTAAAATTCAGTTGATTAGGATTCAATCGTACAATGTACTGCCCTGGGATGATATCTCCGTTTTTAGCATTTACTACTTCTTGGAGTGGACCTGTCAACGTAGGACTTTCTTCCATTGGCTGGCAGGCAAATGTCAGCCCACCCAGCATTAGCCCGGCATATAGGGCTGGTTTTTTCCATGAATGTTTGTTCATAAGGTTGGTTGATTAATGAATAAAATTAGGTTAAACGGTACTTATTCGAAATAAGTGGTTTAATATGGAATAAAAATTCCAATTGTCCTATTGAAAAGCTGAAAAATAGCGAAAGAAAATATTCATTTAAATTGAAATGATTTTTGATCGCAGATAAATGAGTTTCATCCCTGAGCAAGAAAAAAGCCCCTTGGGGTAGGGGCTTTAATTTAGTTTTTGTGAAGACTTTTAGATTCTATCATGGTTCCGGCTCGGGTTTTATGATCCAGTGTACTGCCTAGGTCAATGCGGTCGAGCTTTTCAATTCTTCCAGAGGAAGGCGTTCCAGTAATTTGCTCGATGGCTGTTCTTAGTAGCAATTCATTGACATCCCCAAATTGCCGTGCTCGTTCTTGATTTTCTGTCACGGTGATGTTGGGCGTAAAGCCTTCCGTATAATCCGACTCATCATCGCTGTTGAAACTTTGAGTCACTATAGGCAGGATCCCGTAGCTATTCTCCGGGTTTTCATCATCTTCAAAGGGAATAGAACCGACGTTTTTACCAGTGGTCACATCTCCGATCAAAAACACGTCCATGTAAGGTCTGAGTCCATTGATAATCAATTCAGAGGCAGAGGCTGTTCGTCCAGAAGTCAAAAAATACACTCGATTTCCAGATAATGTATTTCCAAGATTTTGCTCTTTTGTTCTGAACTCAGTCTGCACATCCTGAAAATCATCAAATTGACTCAAGAAGCTGTTGTATTTTGTTTTCGAAAAAACAGATCCCTCACCCACACCGGGAGCGATCAAACTGGCTAAGTTGACAGCAGAGGAAACAAAACCCCCGCCATTATATCTAAAATCAACGATCAAATGATCAATCCCTTCCGCTTTGAACTCCGCAAAAATTGCATCCATTTCCTGATCGTAAGAGGTACTGTTGTTGCCAGAGCCAGGAGCAAAGAAATGATAGACCACATATCCAATCTTTTGATTTTCGATGGTATAAATGCTGTCAAGGAAGTTGGGATTTTCGGCCAATTGAACGGGAGTTAATTCGAGGTCGCCCTGGCTTTCATATTGATCACTTTCCTCATTAAACCGCAAAAAATTAATGGTATGGGTACTTGATATTTCACTGAGAATGGTCTGAAAATTATCAACATTCATTTGCTGCCCGTTGATCGTTTGGATGATATCCCCTCGCCGCAACCCTGAATCTTTGGCAGGGCTGTTACGCTTTACATAGCTGATTTGGGCGATTACATTATCACTTTCGGCACTTTCTCGGTAGAGAATAAATTCATATCCCGCTTCGAGTTCGATACCATTGAGTGAATTGATTAACTCTTGAAAATCTGGATAAATCACCGAGAATCGGTCTGTCGGACGGAAAAGCAAGGATTCGAAGTAATCTTCCGGATCTGACTCTTCGGCAATTGGAGTACCGATATCATCCAGCCAATAATAAACTTCGTCCATTACGTCCTGAATCCACTGGTTTACCGCGGCATTTGACCCCGGGTCTACTTGAGGGGTAGGTTCTTCTCGATCCTTACAGCTGATCGAAAGTCCGAGGATAAGGAGTAAAGTTGAATATTTGAGTAGTTTCATATTCTTAAGCATGACAAATCCAATAAACTAACGCTGATTTCAGATAGATGTTTTGCTAGTAGGGAGAACCAAAGGAAACGTCATGTGTCTGACTATCCAGGAGTTTTCCCGCCTCACATTTCAGCACTCGATAAGGGTATTTTCTAAGGAGATCATGATTATGGGTAGCCATCAACACAGCCGTTCCTTTTTTATTAATCTCCTGAAAAAGCTTGAAAATCCCGTCAGCGACATCCGGGTCCAAGTTTCCGGTAGGTTCATCAGCCAATAAAATCGAGGGCTCGTTGAGCAATGCTCGGGCAATAACCACCCGCTGCTGCTCTCCGCCGGAAAGCTGATGGGGCATTTTCGAAGAAGAATTGTTTAGCCCTACCAGAAGGAGAACCTCGGCCATTCGTTCTTTGATTTTTCCTTTGTCTTTCCATCCGGTGGCCTTCATGACAAAGGCTAGGTTTTCGGCGATAGACCGATCATTAAAAAGCTGGAAATCCTGAAAAATAATTCCCAGTTTCCTCCTTAGAAAAGGGACTTCATTATTTTTTATTTTGTTTAAATCAAAGCCGGCAATTTCTACCTTCCCGCTTCTGAGGGGTAGATCCGCATAGAGTGTTTTGAGCAAGGAGCTTTTTCCGCTTCCCGTTTTTCCGATAAGAAAAACAAACTCATGTTGCTCCACGGAGAAGCTTACATTGCTCAGAATAGGATCTATTCCCTGAAAAATCGTGGCCTGGTCGACCTTTAGTACTGGTTGGGTGGCAAAATCCATCTGCTGTTAGAGTTCTAGTTTTTGTAATTTTCCAAAGGGAAGGTTTTTGATCAAGTTTTCCAATGCCTCCTCTTTCCCTTCCAGACCAAATTTTTCGATGTTTTTCATGGGACGGTCGGCTCTAAAATAAGCCACCAAGACAAAGTTTTCGTCCCGAATCTGTATGTAGTCGGGAATTTTTGCTTTTCCTTTTACTTTGATAATGTACATGGTTTTTTCCAAAAAAAGCGGTTGACCCATTAGAGGCCAACCGTTTTGATTTTTTATTTGCCGGCGGCTTTGGCATGATCTGCCAGAAACTGTGCCAAACCTGAGTCTGTCAAGGGATGCTTAAGCAATCCGGTGATTACTTTTAGCGGACAGGTAACGACATCTGCACCGATTTCGGCGCATTTGATCAAGTGCATTGAGTGGCGAACGGAAGCGGCCAATACCTCAGTGGCATAGCCGTATGTTTGGTAGATGTGGACTATCTGCTCGATCAGCTCCAATCCGTCAAATGAGATATCATCCAATCTGCCGATAAATGGGGAAACATAACTTGCTCCCGCTTTGGCTGCCAATAAGGCCTGACCTGAGGAAAATACCAAGGTACAGTTGGTCCGGATGCCTTCACCGTGGAAATATTTGAGCGCTTTGACGCCATCTTTGATCATCGGGATTTTGACCACGATTTTATCGTCGATTTTGGCCAGTTCCTTTCCTTCCCTGATCATTCCTTCAAAATCGGTGGAGATTACTTCCGCACTGACTTTGTCGTCGACGATATCGCAGATTGCTTTGTAATGTGCTCGGACATTTTCGTCACCGGTGATTCCTTCCTTTGCCATTAGCGAAGGGTTGGTAGTTACACCATCAAGAACGCCTAAATCGTATGCTTCACGGATTTCGTCAAGATTGGCGGTGTCAATAAAGAATTTCATTTTAAGAAGGTTTTAAATAGATGAGAAAGATAAATGGCTTGACAGGTGGTCAATCCGATACTAAACGTAACAAAGTTAAAAGATTAATCCCGTTTGGAAAGCTCAAAAATTAAAGCTTGATATTTTTCAGGGCAAAAAAGAAGCGGCATCGCACCGCTACAACCGCTTACCCTTGCTTCCTTCCGGACCTGGGGGATTCAGCAGGAGCTGGTCGTGCCGCTAGGTCACAAAGGTACGCTAAAATCCACTTAAATCAATATTCGGGATTATTTCTTTCGGGTAGAATCCCTTTTGGATTGATTATCAATAGATTTAAAAACGCGGTATTTAAAAGTTTTTGATTCTTTTGACTTTTATCTCCAGTTTAGTTTAGGCTTTGATTCAGATTTTACCCTGACGTTTGCTTTTGTAAGTTTTGAAATTTGATCTAATCTTTAAAAGATATTGCAAAGTTTCGTTTCAAATTGGTTCAAAGGAATTATTTTTACTTAGATAAATTTTGTATTGCTTTTCACTTGACCTTCTTTCAAACTTAAAATTTACCATGACTATATCAGCAGACGAACTGGCTCCCGGAAGTAAAATCGCCCATCCGAAATTTGGTTCGGGAATGATCCTTTCTGTCGATGAAAAATTTTACAAAATTTACTTTTACCAATCTGAGGAAATCAAACTACTCGCTAGAGATTTTGATGGCTTTACCGTAGAGGAGGCCAAAAAACCGGATTTTCCCATGCTGACGATGCGCGATGTGGAGAGGGCAATACGGGAGGCTCTGATTGCTACATCGGAACGAGCACCGATTGTGCCTTTGGGAGGAAAGTGGATCGGGGGATCAATCAATATTTTGCCGGGTGATCCAAGCCTTCAAAGCAAGGAAATCCCGATGGATTCTTTTTTTCATAAAATTGTCATGGTGAGAGAGAAGCTTCGGGTTTTGGAGCAAAATATCAACAACCACCCCAAACTAGATGACGAAGACCGGGTGCACCTTCAGCAATACATTACCCGATGCTATGGTTCATTGACCACCTTTAATGTGCTGTTTGCATACAAAGAAGATCAGTTTAAAGGGAGTAGTGGAAAAGAGTAAGTATCTGGAAAGAAACTTATGGTTTAACTATTTGATTTTTAATGATTTTTTCGATTGATAGCATGAAAAAAAATCTCAATTTTGTCTTTGTTATCCTTTAGTAAATATGGCGGAATCGGAATTTTTAAACAAAATAATCTTGGTGGACGATGACCCGGCTTTTCATCTGATAGCTAAGAAAAATCTTAAAAAAATTGAGGTAAACGTACCTTTCCAATCGTTCTATACGGGAAGAGAATTGCTTCAAAATATCATGGATCAAAAAGATGAGGCAAGACCGGATTTCTCCAATTTGGTATTGTTGGATCTCAATATGCCGGATATGAATGGCTGGGAATTTTTGGAGGCTTTTTCACAATTGGATCATTCCATCCAATTGGGATATTACATTGTAATTCTGACGAGCTCTATCTCACTGGAAGAGCGAAACCGGGGTTTATCCTATCCCATGGTCAAAGGGTACTATCACAAGCCGATGAATAAAAATGGCATTCGGGGCATATTGGATGATTATTTGGCCAAAGTCAATCCCGAAATTTAGGCTGAAGCACTCGGTAATTTTACCATTTCTGACCAAAAACCCTCTATGGCACTGACTGCATCGTCAAACGACTCCATATCGACGGGTTTGGTGATGTAAAGATTGGCAAAAGACTGGTAGCTTTTTTTGATGTCATCAGGAGAAGAAGAAGTCGTGAGGACGATAATCGGAATATGCCTGGTCTTGTTGTTGTTTTTCAGCGTTTTCAAAACTTCATGTCCATTTTTGAGGGGCAGGTTGATATCCAATAAAATCAAATCGGGACTGACTTCTTCCTTAAAGGCACCTTTTTTGGTCACAAAATCAATCCCTTCTTGACCGTTAGTTGCCACTGATATTTTTTTGATAAAGGGACGATCTGAAAGTACCTCCCGGATCAATAAAATATCACCCTCATTATCCTCAATCAGTAAAATGTGCATTTTCTTCGTATGGTTTTTTAGGTAAGGTAAAAGTAAAAGTACTTCCTACATCTAGTGTTGATTCGACCCAGATCTTTCCGCCCAAGCCTTCTATTATTTTTTTAACTATTGCCAGCCCCATTCCAGTCCCATTGTATTCTTCTTTTCGGTGTAAGCGTTGAAAAATAACAAAAATTTTATCAAAGTAATCGGATTTGATACCGATACCATTGTCAGAAACTGAAATGGTCCAATAAGTGGCAAGTTCTTTACAGGTGACTTCTACGATCGGAGGGACATCGGGTTTACTATATTTGATAGCATTGCCGATAAGGTTGTGAAGGACCTGTAGAAGTGGTGAAGGGTAGCTCTTCACTTTCGGGTGTCCATCAAAGATGAGTTGCCCGTTTTTTTCTTCCAACACCCGCTTTTGGAGTAGCCCAACTTCTTTGACAAGCTCCTGGAGATCGATGGGTTTGATTTCCTCCTCTTGTTTGCCAACGCGTGAAAATTCCAAAAGATCCAAAATAATCTGACGCATTCTTACTGCCCCGCCTTTGGCAAAATCGATGTAGCGAAGCGCTTTTTCATCCAGTTGGTCTTGATAGCGTCGCTCCAGTTGGGTTAGAAAGCTGGAAACCATCCGAAGCGGTTCCTGCAAATCATGGGAGGCGATGTAGGCAAATTGTTCGAGTTCGGAATTTGAAATCGCCAGTTCCTTTGCCTGTTTTTCCAGATTTTCATTGAGTCGCTTGAGGGATTCCTCGTAGGATTTTCGCTCGGTGATATCCGTCATAGCCCCAATCGCCCTGATGGGGACGCCATTCGTATTTCGAATAAATGAGGCTCTGTCTGTGACAAAAGAATAAGTGCCATCTGATTTCAAAAACCGGTATTCCTCGATCCAATGATTGGATTCCGATCCTTTCATCATTTCTTCAATTTTATCCACGATTCTAGGCCTGTCCTCTTGATGAATCAATCCGATGAGTTTTTCAAATCGGGGTTGGAAAATATCCGGATCGTAGCCAAAAAGCGTCAGGAATCCTTTTCCCCAAAAGAGCTGATCATTTTGGATGTCATAATCCCAAATCGCGTCATTAGTTGCTTCGGCTACCAGTTCAAAGCGCTCATTGGAAGCTTCCAATTCTGCCTTGGCTAATTTTTCACTGGTGACATCTTTAAAATACACGGTAAGTCCCATCTCTGAGGGAAAAACCGAAACATCAAACCAGCGCTCAAGCTTGGCAAAATAGTCCTCAAAATGCTGAACGTTCCCGGTTCTCATGGCCTTTTGATAAAAGTCACGGGAAACTGGATTTGCTTCATCATCGAAAACATCCCAAAGATTTTTCCCTAAAATTGATTCTCGGGAAATCTTCAACATCTGCTCAGCTTTATAATTCCAATAGGTCACGTTGAACTTGAGATCCAGTGCAAAAAATCCATCCCCAATACTCTCAAGAATAGTATTCCGCTCTTCCAAAAGCTCCTGCAAATCAATTTCAGCGACTTTTCGATCATGAATATCCTGAAAACTTCCATAAGCCCTAAGCACCAATCCATTGACGACCTGAGCATTTCCGATGCAGCGAATCCATTTGGAATTCCCCCTTGGTGTGGTCAGCAGCAACTCGATGTCAAAACCCTCTCCAAAACGAATCAATCGCTCCATGGCCTCTCGGGCATGATTTTTATATTCCCCCTGATAGAATGAATAAGCGAAATCAAGTTCGATTCCCTGCTTGTCGGATTCCAATATTTCCCGGGTGGTGTTGGACCATTGGAGCAATAAAGGTTCTGCGTCAGGAATTACTTCCCAACTGCCGATTTTGGCCATTCTTGCGGATTGTTCCAGTAGGTTTTCCAGGTTTTTTTGGTCAGTAGTATCCATGACTAAGCTGTCCCAAATAATCCTGCCGTCAGCCATGCGATGCGGAGTACCGACTCCTTTGAGGTAGCGGATTTTACCATCGTGAGAAAGGACCCTCCATTCACAGCTCCAGTTGCTGAGGTTGCGGGCAGAATCTTCGATGCTTTTTTGCAGGTTATCGAAATCTCCACCCATGGCCACCTGAGTCCAAACCAAACTGCTGTCCCGCTCGCAATCTTCAGGACTCAATCCCCAGATTTTGTGGGAACCGCGACTGACGTTTCGAAGCTTATTGCTCCCGTCAGGAAATAAAACGTATTGGAAAATGACTCCGGGAACGCTATCCGAAACGCTCTTGAAGCGCATCTCCACCATTTTCCGTTCGTGAATATCCTGAATCGAACCAAAAACCCGAATGCATTTCCCATCCACAAATTCCGCCTCACCAATCGATCTTATCCAGCGTTCTTTTCCTTTTGAGGTAATTATTGGGGCTTCAAATTCAAAGTTTTCTCCAGTTTCAATAGCCTTTTGAACCTTTTCACTGACCATTTCCCGATATTCTTTTCTATAAAATTCTATTGCATTATCGATAGTAAGTGGAGTGTTTTGATCAGTTTCGTGGATGTCGTGAGTCATCCATGACCACTTGATCTCATTTTTCAAAAGATTGACCTCCCATCCACCTACTTTGGAGAGTTTGGAGGCATTGTGGAGCAATTCCTCCAGTTTTTTGAGCTCAGTGATATCCCGACCAAAGGCAAATACATTAGAGTCGCTGCCAAAGATTCCCGAGGAGCTCCAAGAGATAAAGCGGTATTCTCCTGATTTGGTCCGATACCGATTGACAAAGTTACGCGCTAAGCGATCCCCTGTTTTAGTTTCACTGTATTCCTTATTGGTATTGGTCAGGTCATCCGGATGGACAAATTCGACAAAGGGAGTATGGGTTAGCTCTTCTGCCGAGTAGCCCATGATTTGGCAGAAGGCAGGGTTGACTTTGGTGAAGTATCCGTTGGGTGAGGCGATAGCTAGGATATCAGGGGCATTTTCAAAAAACTCCATGAGCTCTTCCTCTTGCTGTTTTCGCTCGATTTCTTTTCCCAAGACTTCTTGGATGATCTGAAGAATGGACTGGGTATTGTGGTCTTTTTCAAGATCTGAGCTGGAAAGAATGACAAAGGACCCGATCATTTCTCTGTCAGATTCGATGGGAATCCCAATGCCGGATTTCAACCCAAGTTCTTCGGCGGATTTTGACCGAATGAAATCGGTGTTTTTTTCCAGATGATTCCAGACCTGAACCTTTCCTGATTTTAAGGCTGCTCCAGGAAGACCTTGGCCACGAGTCAATTCAGTGATGGCAAGGTCATTTTTATAAATAGATGAATATTTGTTGTCTTTAAGGCTTTTCCCAACCAATTTGAGCTGGGCTCGATTGGAGCTTTTCAGCCAGATTTCAGCAATTTCAAAATTTCCGAATTCCGCAATGAGCTGACAGATTATAGGATAGGTTTTTTTCAGGCTTTGATTCGATTTAAATGACTCCGAGATCTTGGCTTTCAGTTCTTTTTGCTCTTGTTCGATGTAAAGCTGAGTTTGATCTCTGAGTACCCCGATCATTCGGATGGCTTTTCCAGATGCATCCCTGATCATAAATCCTTTTTCTTCCACAAAGGCATAGGTATTATCTCCTTTCAAAAGACGGAAGGTATTATCCCATCGGGACTGATGGGGATTTTTGATGAATTCCTCCCATTCTTTTTCTTTTTTTCCTCCATCCTCTGGGTGCATCAGCTTGCTCCAATGCTCCAGGGTGAAATCCTCTAAATCGATCTGATGGCCAAAAACCCGGGTGAAACTTTCTCCCCAAGTAAAAATGTCTTTCTCCACATCCCAGTCAAAAATAGCCTCATTGGTAGATTTGTTGACATATTCGTATCGCTCATTTGAGCTTCGGATTTTCTCCAAGTAATCAAACTTAGCCATCAAAATGGACACGAGTCGGTGAGTCCGTTCCAAAGTTTCCAGTTCCTTAGGAGATGCGGACTTAGGGTAGGGGAAATAGTAAGCAACTGTCCCGATGACCTGAGATCCTGCCGAAACCACCGGGAAGGACCAGCAAGCACCGATTTGATGGCGTTTGGCCAATTCTCTGAAATCTTGCCAATAAGGGCTTTTTTGGACATCCTCTACTATGACATTTTCCTTGAGAAAGGCTGATGTGCCACAAGAGCCTTGGTTCAACCCAATAGGCTTTCCTTCGATTTCAGCAATATATTCGATTGCTAGGGAGGGAGAACTCAGGTTGCGGAGTTTATCATCTTTGATCCGAATAATGGATCCTTTGAGATCCGGGATCAAGCCTTCGAGTTGGAGTATCAATTGATCAAAAATTTCTTTTTCGGATGCATTCTCTTTAAAGCTGGCTTCCATGGCTTGCTTTTCGATGGCTTCCAAAGTTCTGAAGTAATGTTCCCGGCTGATGTCCCGCATCGCTCCCACGGCGCGAATGGCTTTTCCTGTTTTATCCCTTAGTATGATGGCTTTATCATAGACATACGCGTAGTCTTGAGGTCCCCGCAAAAGTCGAAACTCCATTTCCCAGACTTCCTGGTTTTTGTTTTTAAGGGCAGCTCTAAAGCTGTTTAGGACCCTTTCTTTATCCTCTGGGTGAATGGAATTGTTGATCAAATCATTATTCTCTTCTTCCGATTTAACCTGAAAGTTGAAGCTTTTGCGAAAGCCATCTCCCAAGAAAAGGGAATGATCTTTTGGATCGTAGTCCCAGATGCTCTCGGAACCGGCTTGCATGACGAGCTGAAAACGTTCATTGCTTTTTTTGAGGAGATTTTGTGCATGAATCACCTCGGTGACGTCCACGGAATTGACTACGATACCTTCGATATCGGGATCATCCAGCAGATTGGTAGCTACGCTTTGGAGCCAACGCCAGCCATCATGCTGATGCTTTAGCCGAAAGGGTTTTTCCTTGATTTGCTTTTGGGTTCCTATATTTGAAAAATCCCGATTTACTTCTTCCAGATCTTCGGGATGGATAAACTCAGTACCGTTCTTCCCGATCAGTTTGGCAATAGGTAATCCCAGGAAGGACTCATAGTTAGGGCTAAGGTATTTGTATATTCCGTCTTCGTCCAAAACGGCTACCAAATCAGCACCTTCCTGAGCAAGCGCTTTGAATCGTTTTTCACTTTTTTGAAGGTTTTCTTTAGCGAGATATTCGGCCGTGATATCCTTAAAATTATCGACAATCCCATTGATGACCGGGTCATGAAGCATATTGGTGATCGTCGCAGAAACCCATCTCCAGGAGCCATTTTTGTGCTGTACGCGAGCAGTATGACCGGAAAGAGATTTCCCAGGCTTGGTTAAGGCTTCTTGAAGTTGTTTTTCTACTCCAGCAAAATCATCCGGGTGGACAAGTTTGTCCAGACTGATTTTCATCGCCTCGGATTCAGAATAACCCAACACCCGATGAATAGATGGGGAAACGTAAGTTGGTTTTCCGTCTAAACCCAAAATGGCAACGGCTTCATCACTGTTTTCAACTAGCGTCCTGAACCGTTTTTCACGTTTAATTATCTCCTGATTTGCAATAACTTGCCCCGTAATATTTGTATGCGTCCCAAACATCCGAACGGGTTTGCCTTCCGCATCCCAATCCATCACTTGCCCGCGGTCCAAAACCCAAATCCAGGAACCGTTTTTATGCTTCATCCGGACCTCACATTCATAAACTTGGTTTTTGCCTTTGAGGCAGCTTTCCAGCCAGAGATCGGACGTTTCCAAATCTTCTGGATGAATAAATCTCAATCGGGTTTCACGGGTGATTTCCCCCAATTCTTTTAGAGTGTAGCCGATCATTTCTGCCCAACTCTCACTGTAATTCAGTTCATTTTTGGCAATATCCCATTCCCAAGTACCGACCTTGGTGGCTAGAATAATATTATGTAGGCGAAGGTGCTCTTTTTCAAGTTCATTCCTGATTTTCTCCAATTGGGCTTTATGCTGATTGAGTTCCAGTAAATGAACAACCTGGGAAGCGAGTTTTTGTAATCCTTGGAGCTGTGTGTCGGAGAGTTTGCGGGGCTTTTGATCCATGACACAAATACTACCAATCAGTTCACCTTTACTTCCTATGAGTGGAGCTCCTGCATGAAAAGCCACCCCGTCCGCAGTGTTGACAAGGGGATGATCCAGATAACTGGGATTTTTTTTAATATCCTCCAAGACAGTGATGTCGCCCGGTTTATCCAAAAGCTCCCGACAGAGGGATTTTTTAATCGACATGGCAGGATGTTTTATGCCTTTACTGGCTTTAAAAACCTGTCTGCCATTGATAAAAAAGGAGATAAAGGCATAGGGGACTTGGCAGAGCTCACTAGCCAGTGATACGATATCATCAAATTCCCTTTCTGAAGAGGTATCTATGAGCTTTTCTAGTGTAGAATCAGGTTTGCCATTTTTTTCAGAATCCGTCATGCTATTTCCGTGAATAAAAAAGTGTGTTTGGTATTTTATCTTCAATGTAAGGATATTTTAGAAAAATTAAAGAGAGCTAATATCGAAAACATTTTGAAGTCTGATAAAATATCAGTGAAGTGCTTTTTCATGCGATTATCGACTCAGCCTTGATCAGCCTTTTGAAGTCGTAAAATGGGAAAAAATGCTTTTTCCGTAATTGGAAAAAATTATATTACTCCATATCCGTTTTTAGTTCAAGGAATAAGATAGCTAAAAGTAACGACGAAAAAGGACTATCTTAAGAACCATGATTAATCCAAAGTCCCGGATGGATTTCTGAGTGGAAACTAAACTGAAATTAAATAAAAGAATCATATTGTGCATGTTGCAATTTTTAGAGATATTTGACTTATCGATTTTTATACGATTTCTCAATCCCCCTAAAAATGATGAATCCCGATTGGTCAAAAGTAATAAATAATGCCGTGGAGGTATTGCAAAAATCCGATAATGGTATTGTCTTACTGGATATGTATAACAATATAATGACTCCAGAAGAAGCCGCTTTTAATAAAATCACCGTTACGCCTTACAATGCACTTAAATTTATTCAGCAGCAGTTTGCTTCACTAGGTTTTGATATTTACAAAAAAGAAAACCGAATAAAAATGATTGCCTTGCTGGAGGAAATAGATAGGCAAATGAATGAAAAGCGGAAAGCAAAATTTTGATTTCGATTAATTTTTATTGGTAGGTATTGGTATCGTTTTGAAGGATCAATTTTATTAATCCGCAATACATTCAATTTACCAGTGAATTATTCTTAACTTTTACGCAAGGGTTGCGAGTAATAAGTGATTCTTGCATAAGAAATAATTCTAAGCACATTTACCCAGCTTTTCAGATGAGGTTTTGGAATGCGTACAAAAAAGTCATTTGGAATAATTTAGACCTTAAGGACCTGACTGTCCAAGGGCTGACTTTTTGGCAAAACCAACTTTTTTATATCACTCTGATCTATTTGATTCCATTTAGTTTGGTGGTGTTTTTTCCGGGGTTGTATGTGGCATATCTGGAGGAGCGATGGTTTTTGATTGGAAGTGATATTTTCCTGATGGGTGTTTTGGGGATCATAGCTTTTAGTCCGTGGCCAAATGTGAAGGTGAAAAAATCCCTTTTTATCTTCTTGATTTATTTTTTAGCAACGGTACTGATGATTGAACTGGGACTTTTGGGGCCTGGATTGATGTACCTTGTGGGTGGCGCCGTTTTCACTGCCTTGCTTTTGCCTAGGTCCTTTTGGAAATTGTCAATCGGTGTCAGTCTATTGGTTTGTCTTCTTTATTATTTGGCCCAGGGAATGTCTTGGGCTTCTATTCCTGAAGATCAAAAAATAGCATTTATTCCCTTTTTGGCGGTGATTCTCAATGTCTTTTTTGTCAATGCGATCATTGCGATTCTTCTTCCCTTGCTTCTTCAAAAAATGGAAGAAAATCTACTACTGCAGCGAAACTTGATGGAGCAATTAGAACAGAGTAACAAGCGGCTTGATAGTTCTCTGAAGAAACTGGAATTTTATAATCTCAGTATGGGGCAATTGGTCAAAGTGACCTCTCAAGAACTCCAAGAACCGCTACGGATGATTTCCGCTTTTCTGAAGCGAATCAAGGATAAATATTACGATCGATTGGATGAAAAGGGGCTGACCTTTATTGATTTTGCCATGAAAGGCGAAAAGGATGTGCGGGATATCGTGATGCGGCTTTGGGAATTTTCCATCGCTGAAAAATCCGAATGGAAAGTAGAAGCTATCGATCTCAATCAACTAGTTCAGGAGATCATTCTCACCCACAAGCGGGAAATCGAAACCTATTCGGTGCACATTGAAGTAGGATCACTACCTAATTTAAAAACGGATAAGGATATGATTACGGCCATATTCACCAATCTTCTGATGAATGCGGTGCAGTTTTCTAAACCAACTGAGGAAAATAAAATTGAGATAGCTTTTACTGAATTGAAAAATGAGTTGGTTTTTGAGTTTGGTGATAATGGAATAGGGATAGAAAAGGAGCAGATTGATAAAATCTTTTTGGCCTACAAACGAATCCCAATCCAAAACTACAAGCGCAAACGAATAGGTCTTGGTCTTCCTATCGTAAAACGAGCAGTGGAAGCCTTGCAAGGCGAGGTATGGGTGGAATCAGTTTTTGGAAAAGGGACCACAGTTTTTGTTTCTATCCCCAAGCACCTCCGCGAGGATTACCCGATAGCGGATATGAACCTCGTCGAGAATTGATTGCTAGCTAAGGGTTATTGATTAGGCCTCGGCAAAGCTGCTTTGGTAGCGATCAGCCATTCAAATAGCTGTGTCCTGAGGTCAGCGGCTAGCTGTGGTTCTTTTGCAGCAAGATTTTGCTTTTCCCCAATATCATTTTTGATATTGTATAATTCTACCTGCTGACTTTCATAAAAATAGATCAACTTCCAGTCACCTTTTCGAATCACCGAACCCGGGTTGCCTCCCTGATTTCCATAGTGTGGATAATGCCAGAAAAGCGGTCGATCTCCCAGTTTTCCAGAATCAGTAATTAGATTTTTCAAACTTTTGCCGTCTTCATCTTCGGCTTCTCCGCCTATTCCTACCATATCCAAAATCGTAGGCTTCAGATCCATGGAAATGACCGGAGTTTGGATTTCTTTCCCTTCCTGCAATTCCCCCGCCCAATTCATGATTAGCGGCACACGAATTCCACCTTCATATAGCCAACCTTTTCCAGCGCGCAGCGGCAGGTTACTTGTGGGACTTCCCTCTGCGGTGGATAGGCCGCCATTGTCTGAAAAGAAAACGATCAGAGTGTTTTCCTCCAAGCCTTGCGCTTCGATTTCGTCGAGTACTTTTCCGATGGCCTGATCCATAGCTTCGACCATTCCCGCATAGATAGCATTCGCTTGGGTAGTTCGGTTTTTATTATTCCATTCGGGTTCGAAGCGATCTTCCAAACCCATTTCTGTCCGTTTTTTTATATATTTTTCTTCCAATTCAGGTGTGGTCATGAGAGGAGTATGCACCGCATAAAAAGCCAAATAAGCAAAAAATGGCTCATCGCTGTGCTTTTTGATAAAATTCACCGTTTCATCGCCAAGTCGATAGGGGAGGTATTCTCCATCGGGTCCATCTTCCAGTCGGGGATTATTGTAGGGAGAAAAGTACTTATTTCCGGTGGAGGGAGCTCCTTTGCTATTTCCGCCTTTATTGATTTCAAATCCCTGATTTTCCGGCCAGAATTCCTCGGTTTCGCCCAAATGCCATTTTCCGGCAAAGAAAGTCCGATAGCCCGCATCCAGAAATTCCTCTGCCAGTGTTTTTTCTTCTAAAGCCATATTCGGCTCGTAATGCGCGGGTTTGAGCGGCTTGTCTCGCGTCCAATGCTGGGAGATTTCATCCGGCTGCGGAGCACCAAACCAGTCCGTATTGTAGGTTTTGGAGGGATATTTTCCGGTCATGATGCTAGCTCGAGTAGGTGAGCAAACCGGAGAAGCGGTGTAGGCTTGGGTGAATTTTATTCCTGATTTTGCCAGTCGGTCCAAGTTGGGCGTTTCATAAAATTGGCTTCCCGCATTACTCATGTCCATCCAGCCAAAATCGTCTGCCAGAATAAATATGACATTGGGCTTTTCCCTCTGCTGAGCCAAAGATGGAAAAGCTGTGAATATCAAACTGAAGCAAAGGATCAGATTTTTAGACATGATGACAAGAGTGGTTATTGGAAATTAATACTAAGACTCCTTTTCGAAAATCCCTAATTGAATTTTCAGGAATCATGGCCTTTGAATGTTCAGTCCTTCGAAATGAATGATTTCACCCATTTTTAAGATCGTCCGGAATAGGTCTTCTCATGATATGATGAGAGCTGCACCTTGATTTTTACTTTTTTGCCTTCATCCGATGAGTTTTTTAGAAGGATATGACTTTTGGAATGAATGATTTGTACCCCCGATTCTTTTGCTGCGAGGGTAGCTTTGATTTCGATTCAAAAACTTTAACCCAAAAGACCATGAAACACAATTACTTGTCAATGAAAAAAGTCTTGATTTTCGTTTTGGTTGGTTTCGGGATTTGTGCAACTTCAATTGCACAAAAGAAGACGACTGGAAATGGAAATCCCTGTAATTCCTCCGGCCAATATTTGTACTGGACCGGTGAAGCCAATGATGATTTCTTTGATGAAATGAACTGGCGACTCACTCAAGAGAAACCCAGTGCGCCAATACCTCCCGGATTGAATGGAGAAAGTGGCGAATCTGCGAAGCCTGCCTGTCTCCCCGGAGCGAATTCAGAACCTTGGGAGATTTGTCCCAATTCACAGGATCCTCAAAAAGACTCTCATCCCCAAGCCGGAACCTTGGAACCTGGAAAAGCAATAGCCTATAATCTTTGGATTGAGGGAGCGGAAATTACCGCATTAGGAGACATTAGCTTTGCCTGCAATCAAAAAGGTATCACAGCAATCACTTCTCAACTTGAAGTACAAGGAAGTATCGAGCAAGGGGTTTTGTCACTCGATGAAGAAAGCACCGTCAAAACCCAAAATGAAGTATGGACCTCAAGCTTCTCGGTTAATTTTCTTGACCCGGCTTCCTGGCTTTACGTCAGCGATGTCAATCCGCTTGAGCTGCAGGATCAGCTTTCCCAGATTTTGATTTCAAATGAAATTGGAGTCCTGGATGAAAATTTCCGCATCAATCAATACTATCAAAAAGGAGCGGTCATTCGTCCCTTGGATCCGGATTTTGCGCCGATTTCAGTTTTTTCAACCTCCGGCGAGGAGGGGGCTGGTGCTACACTTCAAGAGGATTTGATTTACAAAGGTGGAGCAATTCCTTTGGGTGATAATGCGCTTTCTTCTTTCGAGCTGAAGCGAGGATTTATGGTCACTTTGGCCAATAATCTGGATGGAACGGGAAAGAGCAAAGTTTACATCGCCTCGGAGGAAGATTTGACAGTGGACAATTTACCAGCTGCCATGCAAGGGAATGTGAGTTTTCTCCGTGTGGTGCCGTGGAACTGGGTGACTAAAAAAGGAACCGGCGGATTTTACGATGGGCTAGATGCCGGTTGGTATTACAATTGGGGCCTGGGTGAGGTTTCCCGGCCCAATTACGATTACGTACCCATGGCCTGGGGGGCAGGAGGAGCATCTCCGGCTAATATCCAGAACATGATCAATAAAAAGAAACCTTCTCATGTCTTGGGATTCAATGAGTCGGATAATTGTAACGGAGAGTCCGGTCAGTTCAACAATCTTTGTGAGCCTGCGGTAGCTGTCGCTTATTATGAAAATCTGATGGGTTTGGGTGTGCGCTTGGGTTCGCCCGCTCCGCGGGAAAACGGTCCTACCGGCTGGCTTCGCGAGTTCAATGAAATCGCCAAAGCAAGAGATGTTCGCTTTGATTTCGTAGCCGTTCACTGGTACGATTGGGGAAGTAATCCAGCCAACAGTCCCAATGCCAATGCTCAGGATATTTTCAACCGGTTCAAAGCTTACTTAAATAACGTACACCAAATTTACAATTTGCCGATTTGGATCACGGAATTTAATGCCAACCCCAATCGAGGAAATGCCATTCAGGAGGAGTTTTTAGAATTGGCCTTGCCTTATCTGGAAAGCTTGGATTATGTGGAGCGCTATGCTTATTTTCAGCCCAATCCCGCAAATTCTCAAAACGATGTCGAGCCGGCTTTTTATTATGACGATAATGACAATCTGACCAATATCGGAAAACTCTATCTCAATCATCAATCCACTCCTTCGATTCCACTATCTACCTATGCTGCTCCCAACAATCTCGAGCAGATGGACGAGCCATTTGTCGAAACTCCAGTCAATGTGCTCGCCTTCGAAGCGGAATGCGGGGATTATTTGGGGAATCAATGGAATATCCTCGAGGACGAATCTGCTTCTAATGGAAAATATATCAAAGGAGCTCCAGGAAAAGAAGGAGAAAGTCCAAACGCCAAGCGAGTCCATTTTGAGTTTGATCTGGAAGAAGGCGATGATTACCGAGTTTGGATTCGGTCAAAATCTGTCGCAGGAACCCCCGGTGCTGTGCGGATCGGCGTTGACGGGAATGAACTGGAGCAAGTGGCTCCGTTTAATAGTTCCGAGTTTATGTGGTTTCAGATTCCAAGATTCTATGATCTTGGAGTGGGAAGACATCGGCTGACTTTGGAGTTTCCAAATGCCAGCATACAGCTCGATCAAGTCGCCATTCTCAATGGCCCAAGCGACTTGGATGGGTTGCTTCAAGAGGAAGGTGCTTGTACTCCAGGAAAGTTTGCTTGGGGCAAGGTATTGACGGATTTGATTGAGTATTATGAAGCTGAGGAAGCAAATCAAGGCCCTTGGTGGGAATTGGAAATCAATGATTTTGCGATCGGTGGATTGGCGGTGAAAAGCCTTGAAGATCAGCAGTCACTGGATGTTCCAGCCGGCGCAAAGGGAATTTTGACCTTTAACCTGGAAGTGGAAGAAGCCGACGAATATGAGTTTTGGGCCAAAATCCAAGCCAAAGAAGAAGCGGATGCAGCACTTTGGATTTCAGTTGATGGAGAGGAATTCCGGAAGTGGGGAGGTCTTCAAAATTCCCTGTATGAGTGGTATTGGAATAAATTTTACCACAGCTATGATTCAGAGGATAGGAACTTCTCCTATTTCTTAAGAGCTGGATCCCATGAAGTTCGAATAGCCCTTGGAACTGGGAATGTTCAAGTGGATCGCTTGGCGCTTGCCAGCAAAGGAAAACTTCCTGAAAATGAAGACCCCAATGTCATCGCCCAAGTCGAAGAGCAATTGGAATTTGAAGCAGAAGATGCTATTATTCTGGGGAATGCCATTATTTTGAACTGTGCTACCTCATCCAATGGTCAGCAGGTCAATATGCGTAATGTAAATACCAATGGAGTGCGTTTTGACCAAATAGTTGCTCAGGATGCAGGCACCTATAATTTGAATATTACCTACATGAGTGCGGTCTCCCGTTCGTTCCGATTGGTAGTCAATGGAGAGTTTATCGGACAGCAAACCGTGAATTCTTCTGGACAGTGGTGTAGTACTGGTGGATCACCTGCAATCTATCAAGTAGAAGTAAACCTCAACTCTGGCATTAATACCATAGAAGTCACTCCATTCAATGGTGATGCCCCTTTTATGGATAAAATCAAATTGGAGAAAGCAGCTTTCGAAACCATTTCTCTCGAAGCGGAGGAAGCAGAATTGATTGGCGGAGTCAATATTGTGAATTGTATCACTGCATCTAATGGCCAACATGTCAATGCATTTACCAGTACAGCTAATGCCATTCGTTTTTCTGACATCAGCATCACTCAAGCAGGAACTTACCTGTTAGATATTACCTATATGTCTGCGGTAAATCGTACCATGAATGTGTCCATTAATGAAGATGCTGCCGAAAACTTGAGCTTTGAGGATTCTGGTGAATGGTGTTTTAATAGTGGCCAAACTAGTGTCAAAACTGTCGAAGTTGAACTAAACCCAGGAAATAATTCCATTGAATTCAAACCGGATGGTACCATGGCTCCATTTATTGACAAGATTGCTATTCGATCTTTGGAGACTGAGAACCTTCGTTTAGTTACAGAGGAAGAAGCAGAAGCGGAAAAACTGGCTAAAGAATGGATGATTTATCCCAATCCTATTTCAAAAGGTAGCCCACTTTATATTTCTGTTCCTGAGTTTGACGGACAAGAATCGCTGATTCAAGTACTAGACCTAAACGGCAAAACCATCCTCACGGAGATGTTGGGGTCGGGCACGCATGAAATGGACTTGTTTGATGGACTTCCTTCCGGACTCTATGTGGTTTTGCTGAAGCAAGGCTATATCTGGCAAAGCAAAAAGCTGATTGTGCAATAACTGGTTGAACTGTTCTTTTTAAAATCCAAGTGCGGAAGAGTCTCGGCTTTTCCGCACTTTTTTTATCCGAAAGCCACAATTTCAATTCTTTTTCCACTTTCTGAATGATTCATCCTCAGGCTTGACCGATTTCACCCCCAGCATAGAGCGGATTGATTGGTAGTTTAGTGCATGCAGCTGAATGAGAAAAGAATTACGTGAAATTGATCTATCCTTTCTTATAAAATTCCTGTCTGTAGTCTTGAAAAAGACTTAAATTACCCACAAACCCAAAATACCCCTGTTCCCATTCGATGCGAACTCTAATCCTCACATGCTGGCTCCTGCTTAGCCTTAGTTCTTTTGCTTTTTCCTTTCAGGACAACCGGGCCGAAGAATTCACCATTGACGTCTTGAATGTCAGACGTGGATTGCTCAGTAATTACGTCACCAAAGTGGTCAGCGATGAATACAACTTCAAGTATTTTGCGACCGAAGGAGGGATTACCAAATTTGATGGGTATGATTTTTCAGAATACAAACCGGGACCTACCTATCCGGAATTGGAAAATGAAAACATCGAAACCCTCTTCAAAGACCGGGAGCACATGATTTGGATCGGAACCAAAGGCGGGGGACTTTCTAAACTTGATCCCCAAAAAAACCAAATCCAATCCTTCAACGAATCATTTTCTGACTTTTCAGATAAGCCTCTCCGAGTCATTGCAATCAACCAATCCAAGGATGGGAAAATCTGGATTGGCACTTGGGGAAATGGGGTTTTTGTTTTAGATCCCAAAACCGAAAAGGTCACTGAACATTTCCAATTCAAGCAGCCCGTTCAACAAATTATCGCCGATCAGTTTTGGAATATTTGGTTTATCAGCGGCCATGAATTGATGAAATTCGACCCTTCGGAAGACCGACTCATTCGTTTTTCTACCGGAATGGTGCCCTCCAATCTTATCGAAGACAGCCAAAGGCAAAAAATATGGATGATCGGAAATGCGCAGCGAAAGGTGATTTTGGCTTCATTTGATCAGGAAAGTCAAAAAATCCAGCGCCATGAGACAGGAATCTCTGCCAATTTTGTCAAAAGCCTGGGGATGGATCAGCGTGGGAGACTGTGGATCGGCAGCTGGGGGGATGGGCTCTTTATCAGTGATGAGCAAGTCGGAAACTTTCGAAAAATCAACACCAATCCTCAAGGCTCAACCGCCGAAAACATCAACTATTCGATCATACTCAGTATTGATATTGACGAAAACGGAATCGCTTGGTTGGGTACTTCCCACGGCGGAGCGTTGATCCTGTATCCAAACAAAGGATTTAATTTTGCCACCATGACACCATCCGAAACCCTGTCGGATCGGAATATTACCGCTTTTCTAATCTCCCAAAATGGGGACTCCTACAAAGGGACACTCACAGAAGGACTCTACTCCAATCGATTGGGTAACAGCTATCAAATCGAAAAAGCCATTAATCGGGCTAAGGTACACACCCTTTACGAATACCGGGACTACTTATTTATCGGGACGGGATTAGGACTTTACATTGCCAAAAATGGAAACCTAGATCAAGCCCAGCATTATTTACCTGACCAAAAAATCACAGGAGTGCTGGTCGATTCCAAAGAGCGACTTTGGGTGGGGACCCAGCAGTCGGGTCTGAAAATGGCGGATTTTTCTGCTTTCCCAAATTTTGGGGATTGGCTCATTTTTAATGAAAACCAAGACCAACGAAAACTCCAAAACAATCGGATCAGCCAAATCAAAGAGGATGCACAGGGCCGGATTTGGCTGGGGACTTATTCTGGACTCAATCGCTTTGATGAATCTACTCAGCAATTTTTAAGTCATGAAGCCATTTTTGGAGAAAAACTGGATATCAACAT
This sequence comes from Algoriphagus hitonicola, assembly GCF_900113375.1. Taxonomy (GTDB): domain Bacteria; phylum Bacteroidota; class Bacteroidia; order Cytophagales; family Cyclobacteriaceae; genus Algoriphagus; species Algoriphagus hitonicola. Next base: position 90,659 of record NZ_FOPC01000001.1, read on the forward strand.
CATCAATGATTTGTTGATTGACGGGGCTCAAATGTACCTGGCGACTCCGATAGGTTTGGCTGCGGTAGGTTTGGAAGAAGATCAGATGATTTTTCAAGATTTCTATGAAAAAAGCAGGGGGATGGTCAATGATTTTGTCTGTGCCATCGAGCAGGATCACGCTGGAAATCTCTGGCTAAGTACCACGACAACGGTGACCAAATTCAACCCTGAAACCAAAAATTTCATCAATTTCGACCGCGAGGACGGTATCTTGATCAATTCATTTCATAGTGGTTCCTCTTTTCAGGATGAGAGCGGACAAATTTATTTTGGGGGGTCCAATGGCCTGGTGTCATTTGTCCCTGATCAGATCGAAGAAGTTTTTAATGTACCTGAGGTGGTCCTAACCAAGCTGACGGTCAATAATCAAGCACTCCATGTCGGAGACGAAGTGGATAGCTCGGTGATTTTGGAAAACTCCATTCAGAATACCTCAAAAATCAATCTGAATTATTCTCAAAACCACCTCTCTCTCAATTTTGCGGTGAATGATTTCTTTGGGCCGGATAATGTTGCCTATGCTTATCAGCTTAAGGGAATGAACAAGGAATGGGTGGAGCTGGGCACCTTAAATCAACTGAGTTTTACGGGACTGCCATGGGGAGATTATGAACTGATGATTCGGGCCAGTCGAAACAATCAGGACTGGAGTCCGGTGCGATCGCTTTTGATTTCGATTCAGGCTCCACCTTGGCTACAATGGTATGCTTTTGTATTTTATGCAGCCATGGCTTTAGGGATCGTATTTCTAATCCGATACATCTCACTTCGTCAAGCCAAATTGAGAGCTGAACTTCAGATTATTCAGATCGAAAAAGAAAAGGAACACGAGCTGAACGAGGCCAAAATCACCTTTTTCACCAATATTTCTCACGAATTCCGAACTCCGCTGACTTTGATTCTCAGTCCGGTGACAGAGCTTTTGGAGCAATTTGATTTCAAAGAATCAGTCAAAGAAAAACTGCTGCTGGTCGAGACCAATAGCAAGCGAATGCTGCGTCTGATCAATCAACTGCTGGATTTCAGGAAATCCGAGCATGGGCTTTTGAAGCTTCATTTGAGTTATGCGGATTTTGTCGAATTTTCGAAAGAGGTCTATTTGAGTTTTCAAAATCTGGCTTCGCAAAAGCAAATTTCCTATCACTTTGAATCTAATGTAGATGAGCTCACTTTGGAGTTTGACCGCAATCAGATGGAGATTGTGCTGTGCAATTTGCTTTCCAATGCCTTTAAATATACCCGCCAAGGAGGTAAAATTGACGTTCGGCTTCGCGTAGAATCCGAGCAGCTTACCCTTGCGATCGAGGATACTGGTATCGGCATGAGTGCTGAGGAATCTGCGCGGGTTTTTGACCGGTTTTATCAGGTGCAAAATGCCGAAACTTCCAACCTTGTCGGAAGCGGAATCGGATTGGCTTTTTCGAAAAATATTGTCGATCTCCACGAGGGAGAAATCAGCATTCAAAGCGAAAAAGGAAAAGGAACCCAAGTAAAAATTCTCCTGCCGGTCGAAACTGGAGAAAGTCCATCCATCGACACTCAGGAAGAAAAAGTAGATCTACTCACCGAAATCGAAATCAAAGAACAGGGGGATTTAAAAATAGAAGTATCGCCCAAATCAGCCCGGATTTTGATTGCGGATGATCATGAGGATATTCGGAAATATTTGAGAGGATTGCTGGAAGAAGAATATGAGATTTTGGAAGCTGAGGACGGACTCGCCGCTTGGGAACTGATCAACCAAGAAATCCCCGATGTGATCATCAGTGATGTGATGATGCCACGAATGGACGGAATCAAACTCTGTCAACAGGTCAAAAGTCAAATCACGACTTCTCACATTCCGGTGATTTTGCTGACCGCGCGGACATCCTTAAGTTACGAAATGGAAGGTCTCAAAACAGGAGCGGAGGATTACATTACCAAGCCGTTTAATTCGGGAATCGTCAAAACGCGGGTGTCCAATATCCTCGAAAACCGCAATAAACTCCGGGAGTATTATTTGAATAAAGTTCGATTTGAGCCGGATACGCAGACAGCGACCGAAACGGACATGGATGCGGTATTTATCGAAAAGGCTATTCAACTCGTCAATGAAAATCTCCAAAATGAAAACTTTGGAATCGAGATGATGGTGGATCAGCTTTTTATGAGTCAATCTACCCTTTTCCGAAAAATCAAATCCCTGACGGGTCTGTCGATTACGGCATTTATTCGCTCGGTGCGATTGAAAAAAGCGGCACAGATAATTTTGCAAAGCAATATAAAACTAAGTCAGGTGGCCTATGAGGTTGGCTTTAATGATTACAAACATTTCAAAAAATCCTTTCAGCAGCAGTTTGACTGCCTTCCCTCAGAATATAAATTGAAGATTGTCGAAAAGGCAAAGTGAGATCTTTTTCATTCCTACTTCTGAGCACATTTTTTCCAGCGCTTTAGGCCTATCCGTTCAAATTGGGTTGAGATTTCAAAAACACCATTAAATGGCCAATCTGGGTGATTTAGCCCCCGAAATGCTCGATTTGTACCCCGATTTTGAGGCTAAGTTTACCCACCTTAGTCGCATGAATTTATCAATAACCCAAAATCTTCCTTCTATGGAACATCAAAAAAGCGAGAGGTCTACGCCATGCAGGGAGCGTGTCAAGATCCTTTCTGATAAAAAAATCCTACTGGTGGTTTGGTTGATTTTCTTTTCGATTTCACAAGTCTGGGCGTTTCAGGCGGTGAATGTCAAGGGAAAAGTCTTGACCCCTGATGGAGAAGCCTTGCCCGGTGTGGTAGTGCTTGAGAAAGATACCAACAATGGAGTAGTGACGGATATCGATGGAGAATACACGATCTCTGTAGCTTCCCCAGAATCCGTGCTGGTCTTTAGTCTGATTGGCTTCAGCAAACAAGAAGTAATCGTCGGCAATCAAAGTACGATTGACATCACCCTTGAGGAATCGGAGGAATTGCTCGAAGAAATCGTGGTCGTAGGCTATGGCGAACAGAAGAAGCTCAATATGACCGGAGCTGTCGAAACGCTAAAGTTTGATGATGCGGTCAATACTCCCGTGACTAATTCGGCCCAGTTGATGTACGGAAAATTTTCCGGTGTACAACTGACCCAATCAACCGGGCTTCCGGGCTCGGATGGCTCGGCGATCACCATTCGGGGAATCGGTACATTCGGTGGCACCAATCCCTTGGTCGTGATCGACAATATTCAATATGAAGGTTTGGCGGAGTTCAATAATCTGGCTCCTTCAGATATCGAAAGCATTTCGGTATTGAAAGACGCTTCGGCTTCTGCGATTTACGGAGCACGTGGTGCCAATGGAGTGTTGGTGGTGACTACTAAAAAAGGAACCAAAGGAAAATTCTCCGTGGATTATAATGCCTTTACTGGTTTTCAGCGAGTGACTGTAGTGCCCGAATATTTAGACGGTGTAGATTACGCCACATTATTTAACGAACGCACAAGAAATGTTAATGGACCGGATGCTCCACTTCGCTATTCGGAAGCCGACATCGAAGCAATCCGCACAGGCAGCAATCCCGATCAATTTGCCAATACCAATTGGGCCCAGGTAGCCTTGCGAGATGCACCAATTCAGAATCATTATCTATCTGCATCCGGAGGTACTGATCGCATGACGTACCGACTTTCACTTGGCTACCTCAATCAAGAGGCAGTAGTACAGGGAAAATTCAAATCAGATCGAGTTAATTTAGGAATCAACCTTAATGTCAAACCCAATGACTGGTTGACTATTTCCAATGTCACCAATGCTTACTGGTCGAGATTTATGGGGCCAACAGGTGGTGCCGGTGCGATCACCGGAGAAACTGGGATCATCAATCAGTTTCAGCGCTCTTCGCCCACTGTTCCTGTATATTATCAAAATGGGGAGTTTGGAATTGTGGATGGCGCGTATGAAAACGTCAACTTTTCTTTTCCAATCAACAATGTACTCTTGACGGGGACTCGGGGGGATTATTCCAGAGACAATATCAACATCAGTGAGCGAATCGGGCTGACGGCCAAGTTGGCAGAGGGACTTTTCTTCGAAACCAGTGGAAGTGCCATCATCAACTTTGCGAATATTTCCAATTTCAACCCAAGGCTGACCACCCGTGACTGGGAAGGTAATGTGGTCAATCAAAACGATTTGAATTCACTTTCCAACAACCTGAACTTCAACTATCGCTTATTGAATGAAAATATTTTACGCTACAATACCAGTATTCTAGGAAAACACAATTTAGGATTCTTAGTCGGTCACTCGGTTATTTATGACAAAGTGGATGGCTTTAATGGTTCTTTGCAGGGATTTCCATCTGATGCCATCCAAGAGTTTGACGGGGGAGGAGTTCTCAATCCCTCGGTATCTGGAGGTGCTTCTGAGGAAGCTTGGCAGTCGTTCTTTGCCCGAGTCAATTACAATTACGAGGAGCGATACCTCTTTGAGGCGAATGTACGGAGAGACGGCTCATCCAAATTTGGAGCAAATAATCGATACGGAACCTTTCCTTCGCTTTCCGCAGGTTGGAATATTGCGAGAGAATCCTTTTTGGAAAATTCCAGCTTTCTCTCTGACCTGAAGCTTCGTGCTAGCTGGGGATTGAGTGGAAATGACCGGATCGGAAATTACATTTTTGAGCAGACTTATAATACAGGACTGGATTATCATCTGGGACAAGACGTCATTGTACCTGGAGTAGCTTTGACTTCTTTGGCCAATCCTTTTATTACTTGGGAAACCATAGAGCAATTTGATATCGGAGCCGATATTGCGCTTTTGGATAACCGATTGAATATCACCGCGGATTATTTCAAGCGGGTGAGCTCGGATATTCTTTACACCAATTTCCCCATTCCAAGCTCAATCGGGGTGACTAATCTTGCTGCGCAAAATGCGGCCGGAATGGAAAACAGCGGAATTGAGATGACTGTAAACTACCGGGAAACTATCGGAAAATTGACCATGAATCTCAGTGCCAATGTGACCAAAATGGCAGACAATGAAGTGACTGATTTGGGACCTGGAGGGGAGGAGACCATTTCTGGTCAGAGCATTATCAGAATAGGAGTGCCATTTAATGCCTACTACGGCTATCAAGTGGAGGGTGTGTTTCAAACTCAGGAAGAAGTGGATGCTTCTCCTCAACAATTTGGAAACAATCAAACTGCTCCCGGAGATTTTCGCTATGCGGATCTTTCAGGACCGGATGGAGAACCTGATGGGGTAATTGATGCTTTTGACCGTACGGTCATCGGAAATCCTTTCCCCAAGTGGATCTATGGGATCAATGCCAACCTCCAATATTCGGGTTTTGACTTAAGTGTGGTATTTCAGGGTGTAGGCAGAATAGATCGTATCCTCGACGGCAATGGTCAACAGCCCATGCCAGGAGATCGGAATAATGCGCTTTCCTATTGGATTGATCGATGGACACCCGAAAATCCATCCGAGACACTCCCACGATTGGGCGGTGTGAATAACACGGTGACCTCTACCTTTTATGTACAGGATATGTCCTATTTGAGACTGCGAAATATCGAGTTGGGATATACATTCCCAAGCGAGCTTTCCAAAGTGGCTTTGATGCAGCGAGCTCGAATCTTCGTCAGTGGACAAAATCTGCTCACGTTTACCAAAGTGGAGAATTTTGATCCAGAACGGCAGCGTGGTGGTGCGACCGACTTGACGACCCCGCTTTACAAAGTAATCTCTGCTGGTGTCAACCTTAAATTCTAAGAATCATGAAAAAGTTATTATATCTAATCGTCACCATCTCGCTAATTTCTTTCTCTTGTTCGGAAGATTATTTGGAGCGTGGCTCATTGACTCAATTGGCAGAAGGAAATTTCTGGCAAAATGAACAGGATGCGCTTTTGGGCATCAACGGTATCTACGAGGTGCTGCAAGACAGAGTGATGTATAGTGGTAATCTAAATGGAACTGCCGGACTGCCTCAGCATGATAGTTTTGCGGATAATACCTTCAACAATTACAAATTTGAAGGTCCTGGAAATTTCGTGGAAGGTAGAGCAGATCCTTCCTATGGATTTTTCGATACTTTTTGGACGGCACTATATCGGGGAATCGGTCGGGCAAATAATGCACTGGAAAATATCGAGAATATCCCTGCTGAAAATATCGATGCGGAAAATAAGGATGCGTTGATTGGACAGGTTAAATTCCTTCGAGCTCTGTTCTATTTTCATTTGGCCGTGTATTTCGAAGATGTACCGTTGATTACCGAATTTCAGACTTTGGAAGAAGCCTACGTGCCCAAAGCCAACTACTCAGAAATTCGGGCTTTTATCGAGCAAGAATTGCGTGAGGCAGCGGCAGTTTTGCCGGTGAGCTATCCGGCCTCCCAGTTTGGCTATGCGACTCGTGGAGCAGCGTTGAGTTTGCTTGCCCGCTTCGAATTGTACAATGGCAACTATCAGGAAGTGGTTAACCTGACTTCAGAAATCATGGGGCTTGGCTATTCCTTGCATCCGGATTATGGACAGCTTTTCACCGAAAATGCAGAGCAGTCTCCAGAAATCATTTTCTCGGTTCGCTTTATTCAGGATCAATCTGACAATGGTGAGACTTTCTCTTCTACTTTTTTGGGGATTCCCAAAGTAAACGTTCAACCCATGCCCAACATGGTGGATGCGTATTTGGCTTCAGATGGATTGCCGATTTCGGAGTCTCCCCTGTATGATCCAGCTGATAGAAAAGCAAATCGGGATCCGCGTTTGGGGCATTCGGTTTATTTTAATGGGGATATTTTCCTACTCTACCTCAATCGTCCTTTTAGGGGAAATACAGCAACTACGTTTGGTTTGAAAAAATATGTCAGAAACGATGTCTCCGACGATGGAATCAATCCTGGGGCACCGGGGGGACAGGATTTTTATGTCATTCGATATGCGGATGTATTGCTGATGCGTGCGGAGGCTTTGGTTGAAACTGGCCAATTTGCAGAGGTTTATGATTTGCTGGATCAAATCCGCCAACGGGCGGGAATGCCTACCGTCACTGATGTAAATGGAACAACCTTGAGTCAGGAAGAATTATTGGATTTGGTGAAATTGGAGCGTCGAGTGGAATTGGCTTTTGAAGGACTTCGATTCTTTGATGTGAAGCGATGGGGAGAAGTCGAAGAGGCTTATGCCCGGGCTGCGGCTGATCCCGTGGGACCTTACAATCCGGAGTACCGCGGAAGAAGATCTGAAGTCTTTGCGATTCCGCTATCGGAGTTGGATGCCAATCCAAACTTGGTGCAAAATCCAGTCTGGGATTAATTAATTAGGGTTTTTTACATAGATAGATACACTGCTCCTGCCTTTGGCGGGGGCGGTGTTTGGTTTTCAAATGAAAAAATTCAAAGTATTCGTCTTCCTTTTCTTCGCATTGGCTATGCCTGCTTTTGCGCAGCAATCTCCACCCAATGTCCTGATCATTCTGACCGATGATCAAGGCTATGCCGACGTGGGCTTTAATGGAAGTACGGAAATCCCGACCCCCAATATCGATCGAATCGCCAAAAACGGGACAGTTTTCACCAATGGCTATGTGTCATTTGCTGTATGTGGACCGAGCAGAGCGGGATTGATCACGGGACGATACCAGGATCGCTTTGGGTTTTCGCGAAATCCCCTGATGGCACCCAAGGACTCTACAATGGGTTTGCCCCAATCCGAGGAGACGATGGCTGAATTACTAAAAAAAGCGGGCTATCGAACTGGCGTTCTCGGCAAATGGCATCTCGGTGCACACGAAAACCAGCGACCCAATAAGCGGGGATTTGATGAGTTTTATGGATTTCTCTCTGGAGGGCATCGTTATTTTCCGGAAGAGTACACCTTTCAAGACCTTTCTGAGATCAAGGCTCAATTTGATGCCTACCGAACTAAGTTACTACGAAATGAAAAACGAGTTGAGGAAACGGAATACCTGACGGATGCACTTTCCCGTGAAGCGGTGAGTTTCGTGGAGCGAAACCAAAATCAGCCTTTTTTCCTCTATTTAGCCTATAATGCTCCCCACGCGCCCATGCAGGCCACTCAAAAATACCTGGATCGATTTCCGAATATCGCCGATGAAAAGCGGCGAACCTATGCGGCGATGGTCTCTGCTGTGGATGATGGAGTAGGGGATTTACTGGACAAAATCGAGGAACTCGGTCTGACGGAAAACACGCTGATCTTTTTCCTCTCTGATAATGGCGGACCGACCAAAGACAATGCGTCAAGCAATGCGCCACTACGAGGATTCAAAGGAGATTTCTTCGAAGGGGGAATCAGAGTGCCCTTTGCCGTGCAGTGGAAAGGGAAAATCCCAGCAGGAGTAAGCTACGATTACCCGGTGATTTCATTGGATATTTTCGCTACTGCGGCGGAATTGGCAGCGGTAAATCCCAAAAATAAGTTGGATGGGGTGAATTTGATTCCCTACTTGACAGGAAAAAATTCAGGTAGACCTCATGAGGCTTTGTACTGGCGAAATTACGACGCTAGGCGTTTTGCGATTCGACACTTGGATCAAAAATTAATTACGATGCCTGATCGGGCATTTCAGTTTGATCTGAGTTCGGATTGGAGTAAAAAGCTAAATCTTCATCAAGAAAACCCTTCGCTTTCCGAGCGACTCCGAGGATTGATTGAGACTTGGAATGAAACCTTGGAACTTCCCCGATTTCTGGGTTTGATGCAGGATAAAGAATATTCCCGCTTAAACCCAGACCGATTTAAAAAGAAATAAAAATTTGATAAACCCATCTCTGTGAACCTATTTTCCTATTACCGACTGCTGTTTTCAGCTTTCTTTCTGACTATCTGCCTCAGTACTTCGCTTTTTGCGAAAGATTATTATTTCCACCCCCGTTTGGGTTCGGATGCTCAGTCAGGATTGAGTGCTGAGGAGGCTTTTCAAAATTTATCCAAAATTCAAAGCTTGGAACTAAACCCTGGAGACCGGATTTTATTGGCTTCGGGAGAAGAGTTTTCCGGCAGTATTTTGATCGACAAATTCAAGGGGACAAAAGAAAATCCATTGCTCATTCAGTCTTTTGGTGACTCGGCATTACCGTTTGCCCTGATCAATGCCGCTGGAGAAGAAGCTGGGGTTTTGATTCAAAATTCGGCTTATGTTCAAGTGAAAAACCTTCGAATAAAAGCCAATGGAAAGGGGAGAACTGAGGCATCTTTTCCCATGCGTGTTGGAGTTTTGGTTAGATCAACCAAAGGGAATTCAACAAGCAATATTTTATTGATTGACCTGCAAATTGAGCAGATATTTTATGAATCGGCGGGATTTCAGCGTGGGGCAGCTGAGGTCAAAACGGCCAATGGAACCCAAAAATACGGTTGGGGAATCCGGCTGATGGCCAATGGGCAAGATCAGGAAATTGAACAAGTGGAAATTAAAAATTGCGACATCCGAAACTTGGCCCACACTGGAATCAAACTTACCGGAAACAATCAGCAATCCATCCGAAATATTACCATTACAGGAAACCAAGTCGAGCAAGTCGGCGGGCCGGGAATTCAGATGTCGGGAGTGAAGTTTGTCTATGTGGCAGACAATCTCGTAAGTCACTCGGGAAGCACTGACGACAGCCGAAAATGGGGAAGAGGTAGCGGGCTTTGGACCTGGGGTAGCTCCATGGTGCTTATCGAAAAAAACCAATTTCTCTATTCCAATGGACCCGGTGATTCGGCGGGGGCGCATATCGATTTCAACTGTGATAACATTATTTTGCAATACAATCTGAGCGCTTACAATGCCGGAGGTTTTTGTGAGATTTTGGGAAATAATTACAACTGTGCCTATCGCTACAATATCAGCGTAAATGATGGCCATCGAGTCAAAGGCGAAAATGGGGCTTTTCAGGAGGGAAAAACCCTTTGGCTAAGTGGCTATCAAGGAGAGAAAAAGCCGAGAAAAGGCCCTGTCAATTCCTATATTTACAACAATACCATTTTCGTCTCTGGGGATATCGTCTCCAAAATTGCCATTGACAATCGCTCAAAGGGAGTTTTGATCGCCAATAATATTTTTCACATCGAAGGGAAAAGCCAACTCGTGGCCGGTGATCAATATAAGCCGGATGATGAATCATCCCGTGAGCTGAAGGATGTGTTTTTCAAAAATAATATGTTCCTCCATGCTGAAAACTGGCCCAATCAGGCACTGATTCAGCCTGAGGATTCTCACTTTGGGAATGTTGATTTTACCAATCCTGGCGGAATGTCAGTAGAGGATTACATTCCTCAAAAAAGTGAAATGCTGAAAGGAATCGCCATTCCATTTTTACCCGCTGACCAATTTGGTTTGATGAAAGGAATGGAATTGAAACAGGATATTTTGGGAAATCCTATTGGAAAAAATCCGGGAATCGGAGCCATTAACTTTATCGAAAAGCCATGAGAAAAAAACGAATATTACTACTAGGGCTCTGTTTGATTTTGGTCGGTTTAGTCCTTGCTAGTTTTCAGACGGATTATCAGCATTTCTTTCCCGGAAAAGAATGGAAGGATGATCGAGGAGTCCACATCAACGCGCATGGTGGGGGCTTTTTGATCCATGAAGGCACCTATTATTGGTTTGGGGAGCATAAAATTGCAGGCAAGGAAGGTAACAAAGCTCACGTCGGCGTACGTGTCTATTCCTCCAAAGATCTGTACAATTGGAAAAATGAAGGCGTCGCCCTGGAGGTTCATGAAGATCCAAATTCTCTTTTGGTCAAGGGCTGTGTGATTGAGCGACCCAAGGTGATTTACAATGAGAAGACCGGGAAATTTGTGATGTGGTTTCATCATGAACTCAAAGGCCAAGGATATAATGCGGCATTGACAGGAGTGGCAGTCAGCGATCAGATTACGGGTCCCTATACCTACATCGAGAGTGTCAATCCCAATGCGGGAATCTGGCCGGAAAATTATCCGGATAGCTTAAAATCCAAGCCGGTAAATTTGGATGAACTGGAACCTTGGTCTCCAGAATGGAAGGAAGCAGTCGTAGACGGGATATTTGTGAGAAGGGATTTTGAGCGAGGCCAAATGGCTAGAGATATGACGCTATTTGTCGATGATGATGGGAAAGCTTATCACTTTTTCTCTTCCGAAAACAATCAAACGCTACACGTAGCGGAATTAAGCGATGACTATTTGAGCCATACTGGGCGATACACGAGAGTCCTACCTGGACAGCAAAACGAAGCTCCGGCGATTTTCAAAAAAGATGGGAAATACTATATGTTTTCCTCAGGCCTCACGGGATGGAAACCCAATCCTGGAAAATCTGCTGTAGCCAATCATCCCTTAGGGCCTTGGACCCCTTTGGGCAATCCAACTCGCGGAACAGAAGAAGAAATGAAGACGACCTTTTGGTCACAGAGTACCGCTGTGATTCCTGTTATGAACAAGGAGGATGCTTTTATTTTCGTTGGAGATCGCTGGAATCCAGAAAATCCCATTGATGGGAAGTACATTTTCCTTCCGGTAGAATTTGAAGACTCCAAACCCATCATTCGCTGGCAAGATCAATGGGATTTATCTTTCTTTGATCAAAATAAAAATACAGATGATTAAGGCGATCGGCATATTTTTATTTCTGATCTCAGGCTTCGTTTTGAGCGTTTTTGCTCAAGAGCAAAAGCCTAATATAGTGCTGATTTTGGCAGATGATCTGGGCTATGCCGATTTGAGTTTGACGGGAAGTAATCAGATTGAAACACCAAATATCGATTCGATTGCAAAATCCGGAGTTCAGTTTACACAAGGCTACGTTTCTGCCCCGGTTTGCAGTCCTTCTCGGGCGGGATTGTTGACAGGAAGAAATCAGGTAACCTTCGGCTATGACAATAATCTGGCAGAGAATCAAAAGGGATTTGATCCTGCTTTTGCCGGCTTGCCGGTGGATCAAAAAACCATGGCTGATCGACTGAAAGAAGCCGGGTATGTGACTGGATTGGTTGGGAAGTGGCATCTGGGTTCGCAGGAACAGTTTCATCCCTTAAACCGTGGATTTGACGAGTTTTGGGGATACCTCGGTGGAGGACATCATTATTTCAATTCAAAACCCGAAGGAAAAGGCTATTTGGCGCCATTGATCAGCAATTATAAAGAGCCTCAAGCGATCAGTTATTTGACTGATGACAAGGGAGACGAATGTGTGGATTTTATCAGAAGACATCGTGATGAACCCTTCTTCCTCTATGCTTCTTTTAATGCCCCTCATGCTCCTTTGCAAGCGACTGAGGAAGATTTACGTTTGTTTGAACATATCCAAGATCTCGATCGAAGGACCTATTTGGCCATGGTACATCGCTTGGATCAAAATGTGGGTAAAATCCTGAATGCGCTTGAATCGGAAGGATTGGAGGAAAATACAATTGTGGTTTTCCTCAGTGACAACGGTGGCCCTGTCGATAGCAATGCTTCACTGAATGCACCCTTCAACGGGCAAAAGGGAATCTTACTTGAAGGGGGCTTGCGTGTGCCTTTTATGATGAAATGGCCAGCCAAAATTCCGGTAAATTCCCGATTTGATCAAGCTATCTCCTCACTCGATTTGATGCCTACCTTTTTGGAAGCTGCTGGGATATCTGTCGAAAATGAAAAGCTGGACGGCGAAAACTTGATGCCTTATTTATTGGGAGAAAAAGTATCTGCTCCACATTCGAGTTTAAAATGGCGATTTACGATCTCAGCGGGTATTCTGGAGGATAGCTGGAAGCTGATTCGATTGCCTGATCGATTGCCTTTGCTATTTGATCTTTCCAACGATCCCTCAGAACTTACTAATCTGGCGGATAAGCACCCTGAAATCACCCAAGATCTGCTCAAAAAACTTGGTGATTGGGACTTGGGCTTACCCCATCCACTTTTCTTGGAGGGTGCCGAGTGGAAAGTCCGACAACGGGACCTTTACGATCAAACCTATATTTTGACCCAACCCAAGAAAAATAATTAATAAACCTAAAACCTATGAAAATAACCCAGATTTTCTCATTCCTCTCTTTGTGTTCGATTGCCCTGTTTTTTAGCTGTCAGCAGGAGGAAGTTCAGGAAGAATCCCAAACCGAAAAACCAAATATCGTCTTCATTTATCTCGATGATTTGGGCTATGGGGATGTGAGCGCTTATGAAGCCGGAACTTTGGAAACGCCAAACATGGACCGCTTGGTCAATGGGGGAGTAAAATTCACCAATGGCTATGCTTCCTCGGCTACCTGCTCACCCAGTCGCTATGCGATTCTGACGGGAACTTACCCCTGGCGAAATAAAAATGCCAAAATCCTTCCCGGAACTGCTCCGCTTTTGATCGATACTGCCCAATATACGCTGCCCAAAATGCTCCGAGATCAGGGGTATGCCACGGGAATTGTGGGCAAATGGCACTTGGGACTAGGCTTAGGAAATGTGAATTGGAATGAAGAAATCAACCCCGGACCCAATCAGGTGGGTTTTGATTATTCTTATATTCTGGCAGCTACCCAGGATAGAGTTCCGACCGTCTATATCGAAGATGGTCATGTGGTCAATTTGGACCCGAATGATCCGATCGAGGTGAGCTATGAGGAGAATTTTCCGGGGGAGCCTACGGCTATCGATAATCCAGAACTAGTGGAAATGAAATGGCATCATGGGCATAACAACAGCATTGTGAATGGCGTGCCTCGAATCGGCTTTATGAAAGGGGGAGAGGCCGCAAAGTGGAGCGATGTAGATATGGCAGATCATTTTTTGGAAAAAGCGCAAAGCTATGTGAAAGAGAAAGCCAGTTCCGATCAGCCTTTCTTTCTGTATTATGCCTTGCAGCAGCCTCATGTACCAAGAACTCCGCATCCGAGATTTGAAGGGAAATCCGGCATGGGACCTCGCGGAGATGTGATTTTAGAAGCGGATTGGGTGATTGGTGAATTTTTGAAGACGCTGGAGGAAGAAGGGGTTTTGGAAAACACACTGATTGTCTTTAGCAGTGACAATGGACCAGTTTTGAATGATGGCTATTACGATGATGCGGTAGAAAAGCTGGGCGATCATACGCCTGCAGGACCTCTTCGTGGAGGGAAATACAGCTTATTTGAAGCGGGAACTCGGGTTCCTTTTGCGACCTATTGGAAAGGAAAAATCGAGCCGGGCGTCTCTGATGCTTTGGTGACCCAAATTGATTTGATGGCTTCGATTGGGGCATTGATTGGAGTGGAGTCAACCGCTCCGGATAGTCAGAATTTGCTAGCAACTTTTATGGGAAAAAGTCAGGAGGAGCGTTCGGAATTCGTTTTGGAAGCGACCACCAAAACGGCCCTAAGGCAAGGGAACTGGGTGATGATTCCGCCCTATTCGGGTCCGGCTGTGCAGAATCAGGTGAATATTGAATTGGGTAATTCGGAAAGCTATCAATTGTACAATTTGTCCGAAGATATTGGGCAACAAAGTAATTTGGCTGAGAGTAATCCTGAAAAGCTTCAGGAAATGATCCAGTTATACGAGCAGATTAGGGGAACCGAAGCCGGAAATGTGGAGCAATTAGAGTTGAAATAAGTTGATTAATCACCGAGAATAAAAAGATTTGTGCATTCGTGGCCTGATTTTTTAGCCACGAATGCGCGAATTTGATTTTTTGAATCGAAATGTAGTATTAGGTTTTAAGAGGCTGTCTCATAAATAGCTTTAATGTCAGCCTGAGCGGAGTCGAAGGCCATTTCTACCGTTTTAGCCCACATTTCGACTTCGCTCAATGTGACAAACTTCTCTTTTGAGACAGCCTCGTTTTGATGATAGCCTCAGATGGAGGGGGGTGGAAACAGAGCTTCGAAGAAGCGATTTGATTGGGTTAGATTTTTCTTTAATCGATGAGTTCCGGTTTGTGAGGACCCAAACCAAAGTAGGTGAAAACCAACAAATAATTCGTGAATTCGTGGCTTCCCTTTTTAGCCACTTTCTGCAATCGCCATAAAATCCTCAAGCTATGAAAGCTGGGCATCAAATTGATAAATTTGTATCTTTGACTAAAAGCCAAAAAACATGAACCTAGATGCTCGAAAAATAGAATTTGTTAAAGAGTTTTTAAAACTTCAGAGTGAAGAAGTGGTGTCACAGCTTGAAAGAATTTTGAAAAGTGGGGGAAAAGTGACAGAGCAAAAAGCATTTGAACCTATGACTCAAGAGGAATTGGATCAGCGGATTGACAAATCGGAGTCTGATTTTAAAAATAATAGATATAAAAGCAGTTCAGAGCTCTTGGCCAAATATGAGTGATGCCTTTCAAAATCATTTGGTCTGAATTTGCGGAAACTCAACTTGACGATATTTTTGATTATTATCAGAAAGAGGCTGGTTCTCGAATTGCCAAAAAATTGTTAAAGGAAATTGTAAGTGGAGTTAAAAAATTAGAAAAATCTCCTTGGATTGGGCAAGAAGAAGATCTTCTAAAGCATAGAGGTATTAAATATCGGTATCTAGTAGTTAAGAATTATAAACTCATTTATTCTGTGGATCAGGTAAATGGGTTAATTAAGATCGCTGACGTATTTGATACTCGACAAAATCCCTCCAAAATCAAACGAACCAATTAATTTATTTTTTTAGATACAAACCTGGGTTGGAGAGCCAGGCAAGAAAAAATCTTCGATTTAGTGGTCACCATTTTCTTTAGCCAAGAGTGCAGGAATTGTGTTTTTTGAATCGAAATGGTGGGTTAGCTCCTTCAAAATAGGGAATGGCGATAATGGGCCGGCTTTAGCCAAAATTAGAATTTATTGGACTAAAGCCAAGGGTTTATTTCATTTCCATCTTTAGCCCTGATGGATCGGGGCTGGAGGCAATTCAAATCGCCTAGCCATTGAATCGGAATGGCGCTTTAGCTCATTCAAAAGAGGGACGGTGATAATTGGCTGGGCTTTAGCCCAATTTGGAGTTCATTGGGCAAAAGCCCGGGGTATCCCATGAATTGACGGTTAATAAACTAACCCAGCAGAGAAAATATTCCGATGCTGATCTATATGAGTTGCCAGGTTTATTGAGGGTATCTATAGGGTAAATCTGATTCTTGTATAGTCTATTTTTAGGTACTGTAGCTATATATACCCTATATTTTTTCTTTATTATTTTATAAAAACACTCATTTACAATGACTTAAATTCCTGCTTTTCCTAAATTAAGCTTAGTTTTCACCAAATCAGATTACTTATGGGAAATCTACCGCCAAAAAACCTCTTCTTCCCCCAGGGGAAAATCGGCAATCTGGTCTTCTATTCGATGAACGGAAAGACCGTCGTTCGCACCCGCCCCAGTGGTACGCACAGAAACAAAACCCATCCCTCCCCACTCCAACTCCTCCAGCGCGAAAAGCTCAAAACCATCAACCGCTTTCTCAAACCCCTGAAGCGGGTGCTGGATTTTGGCTATCAGGAATACCTCACCCAGAGAAAAAAGGAATCCATCTGGCCTATGCCGAACTTAATCATAAGGGCTATCATCCCGAGCGGGAACCCAAAATCGACCCGGCCTTCCTGAAGATCAGCAGGGGGAATCTGCTGGAACTCCAAAATCCAACCCTCGAGAAAACAGATTCCGGTTTTCGAATCAGTTGGGATGCCAGTTCGGCGGAAGGAAAGTCTATGCCAAGCGACGAGACCTTTATCGTCCTTTACCAGCCCGAGCAGGGAAAATACATCTGGGTAGAGCAGAAGTTCAGGAGATCGGAGGGTCTGGCAGAGGTTGATCTCAGCAATGTTGATAAGGACTTTCCCTGGCATGTCTATTTTGCCTTTAGCCAATTTAATATCTGGAGGAAATCATACATCCTTAGCAATTCGGAATATTTGGGGATGATTGAATTGTAGAGTAGAATCAAGACCGGAGAAAGGAGACGGAAGGAAATGACACTGACATCTATCAAATTATTCCTTTTCGTGCAGACACGAACAGAGGCGAAAGCTAAGAAATAAGAGCCGAGAGATAAGAAATGAGAGGGAAGACCGGAGACGGAAGGAATTGACACTGACATCTATCAGATTATTCCGGTTCGTGAAGACACGAACAGAGGCGAAAGCTAAGAAATAAGAGCCGAGAGATAAGAAATGAGAGGGAAGACCGGAGACGGAAGGAATTGACACTGACATCTATCAGATTATTCCGATTCGTGTGGACACAAAACGGTGCGAAAAGTCACGGAGTGACGAGCGATTTTCTTGCCAGCCGTTTTAACGGCTGGAAAAATAGCTGAGATCTAGCTTGGGAGTCCCGTAGGGACGGAGCATTTTTATTTGGCGGGGATAAATACAATAAAAAAATTCGTGCATTCGTGGCTATTAAAGAGGCAAGAATTAAGAGATAAGAAATGAGAGTAATAGAGTAAACAGGAAATCATTTATGAATCAGTTGCTTTCCTTTTTTCTTTAGCCACGAATCCACGAATTGGAATTTTTGAATTGGAATGCGCTTTTATGCCAATTTGCAGAACGGAAGCCGGCGGCAATTCAAATGACTCCTCAATTGAATATCATAAGAAAACATGCTAATGATCATTAGATAAATTGGAGATTATTTCACGCGACAGGCTTCTATTTTATCATCAAGAATCTGTTTTCAGCGTATAATCATTCCATACGAAAAGCACTTTTACTTCAATTCATTAGCTATGAAAAACCCCCATTTACCTATTGCCGTCTTCGTCCTGCTTCTATGCTTTACTTCCTGTGAAAATCTTGAAGAAAAGCTCCAGGAAAAGGTGAATCTGATCAATGAAAAGGCAGGTTCTTTAGACTCCCTCATGAATAAAGAATTGGAGAAAATCAATTCCTTGGATTCTTTAGTGAATAAAGAATTGGATAAAGTACAAAAACTGGATTCCATGCTCAACCGAGAAATACAAAAAGTGAGCTCTGTGGATTCTTTGTTCAACTCAACTGGCAGTAAAATCGATTCTATGGTTCAAGATAAAGTGGAGCGGATCAAACAAATCGGTAATTAAAAGTTTTTCAAAAATATTCGCTTCGTTTTTTAGTTTGATTCATTAAACATTTCCTTTCCCTATAGTTTCAATCTCCCAAAATTGATGCGATTATCGGGACAGACATTTCAGTATCATTCATTTTATCGAAAATATGTCTTAAAAAATATGATCTCTGAATCGGTCATGCCTGTCTACCAAATACAGGCAGGTCTACGGCATTGGGTTGGGGTTAAGCGGCAAGTCACGGAGTGACGACCGGTTTTCTTGCCAGCCGTTTTAACGGCTGGAAAAATAGCTGAGATTTAGGTTGGGAGTCCCATCGGGACGGAGCATATTTTAGTTTCTGTGCATGAAGACAAGAAAATAATTCGGGGCTTCTTTTTTAGCCACGAATGCACGAATTGGATTTTTTGAATGGGAATGGTGCTTTAGGCTACTCCACAAGAAGTTACAGTGTTGCTAGCATTAACCCAAAATCTTTTACTTCACTGCCGAGGTCTGTGTCTCACAGACCATTTTCGCCACCTTTCTACTTATTTCTGTTCGTGAGGACACGAATAGGGGCGGAACAAAACTTTACTCTAATTTCGGTTTGTGAGGACCTGACTGTCCGTCAGGCAGGCACAAACCGGGGCGGTTGGGAGAAAAATTCGTGAATTCGTGGCTTTAGCCTTTCTTTAGCCACGAATTCGCGAATGAATTTTATCTATTACTCACAACTCACCGTGGGATTAAAGTCTGCAAATATTCCTGCAGGATTTTCCCGATGGGTCCAGACATGCAGGGCCCAGATTTGTTGTTCGTGGTTTTGATGAAAGGGTTGATTGAAAAGTACGGGAGGCTCCGCCGTTTCGGGTAAAATGTCAAACGGCACAATGTATTCCACCCCAAGCAGATCCATCTCTCCATTTTCATCAGGAGCAAAAAGCATCACCTGAGGCTCCAATGGATCTACCCGCCCATCCATAAATTCCAATCGGGCAAAATGATGTCCCATTCCGCCCAAATCCGGATGTGCTACACAACCCGATAAATCCGTATCCCAACCCGCAGCTGTGGCACTTTCGAAGTTTCCAAAAGTGGATACATGCTCACGGACCATATCCACTTGTGCCTCAATCCAATAATCGCAAGTCACCGTTGGGTTGAAATCCGCAAAAATTCCAGCGGGATTATCTCGATGAGTCCAGACATGCAAAGCCCAGATTTGCTGTTCATGATTAGCTTTGAAAGCCCGGTCAAAAAGCACGGGAGCTTTTTCCGTCTCAGGCAAAATATCAAAAGGTACAATATACTCCACCCCGAGCAATTCCATCTTTCCTTTTTCATTTATGGCGTAGAGAAGCACTTCGGGTTTTAATAGTTCTACTTCAGCATCAAAATACTCCAAGCGAGCAAAATGATGCCCCATTCCGCCCAATTCCGGATGCTCCACACATCCGGACAGGTCTGTATCCCAGCCCGCGATCAGCCCATTTTCATGATTTCTGTATGGGGCCATGGCCGCCTTTAACTTTTGTAACTCCCTATTCTGGAAGAAATCTTCTGGCCATTCTTCCCGGCAAGAGATCAATAAAATTAGAGCAAGGAAAAGGACAAAGTAAGATTTGATTGTAACTGTTTTCATGATGTTTTGGGTTAAGGTTTTGCTGGTGTAAATCGCTCTACGGCATGTTCATAAGGCGCTAAACTCATCAAATAGTGATATATCGCACGAAGATCTTCTTCTTGCATCCCGGCGTACATTTTCCAGGGCATGATGGTTTGAAATTCTCCGGGTTGGACTGTAGCTAATTGGCTGTCTGGGACATCGTATTGTTTAAAGCGCTGGATAAAATCCGATTCGCTGAGGTATTTGATGCCCGTCTCATGGGGCGTCAAATTTGGAGTTCGGAGGATGCTGCCATCTGGAAATCCAAACTCCCGACCGCCACCGCCAACCGGACCGACAAAACTCCCTCCTTCCATTTTGGTATGGCAATCCCCGCAAGCTGCTGCGGTAAACATATATTTGCCATAAGCCAAAAGATCCGTAGGTTCAGGCTTTTTCATCGGTTCAGGATCCTTGGGCATGGTTCGCATAATGAAATTGACGGGGAAGTCAACCGATCGCTCGGGATGCGTTTTTTCTACCGGATCCAGGGTGCGGAGATAGGCAATCACCGCCTTGATATCTTCAGGATCTGACTTCCCAAAACTGTGATAAGGCATAATCGGAAAAATCGGTTCTCCATCGCGCCTGACTCCCGCGGTGATCAGCCGGTAAAGCTCTCCATCGGTCCAGCCTCCGATTCCATAAGGTGTGATATTGGGAGAAATAAAAACTCCGGGCAAACCCATCGAATGGTCAAAAACCTCTCCTCCGGTAAATTCAGTTCCTGGGCTTGGAGGTGCTGAAAATTTGCTAAAATCCCGTTTGGAATGGCAATCTGCGCACATCATGACATGATAGGCGAGGTATTTTCCCCTAGCGACTTGCTTGGCATTTCCATCAATTTGAATATCCGGAGCTTCCGATACCTTGGGAAAAGCAATGGATAAATAAGTCAATCCAGAAAGGACAAGTAGTAAAAGTAATCCCAGTCCGATCAATCCGATTTTAGCAATCTTCATAAGCATAGCGTTTAAATTGCTAAGCTAGTTTGGATTAAAAGTGGAAGCCATGAGAAAATGGCGGTAAAAGCTTAGAAAAATAAGGTTTTAGCTCCGGCGGTAGCTGGAAGGCGACTGTCCTAGGTGGGTTTTGCAAAAGCTGCTGAAATACTCAGGAGAAGAAAAGCCCAAATCAAAACTGATTTCTTTCACGCTTTTTTCACTGAATTTGAGATTTTTTCGAATTCGGATAATCAATTGCTCCAGAATCAGGTTTTTGGCATTGATCCCCAATACTTCCTGAACAGATTCATTGAGATAACTCGGGCTGACATGAAGGCGCTCACAATATTCTTTCACGTCGTGTAGTTCCATGATATGGGTATTGATCAGTTTTTTGAAGCGGTAGACTAGGCTGGCCTTGCTGTTGCGCTGCCCAAGTTCCCGTTTGATATTGCATTTGCCATCGCAGTAGACAAAAAACGTGTTGATCAGCGAAAGGATAGCTGCTTCGCGATGGTCCAATCCGGTAGTGAGGAGTTCATCGATCATTTCAATAATCGACAAAATTCTGCCTTCGATGATTGGGGAAAGCTGCGCATGATGAATCTGATCCGAGTGCAAAATCCGCACATCATTGATTTGCAATTTGCTGAGCATAGGTTCATTGAGGATTTGCTCGGAAAGGTAAAGGACAAATCCGCTGCAAGGGTGTTTTCCACGTCTTTTGAGCTGCCAGTGGAAATTTTTATGGATAAAAAGTACGGCATTTTGAACTGTCTCTACCTGCACACCGTCCACAAAAAAATCACATTCCTGATCAGCCACCATAAGGGTGGCATAAAATTGCCCCGGTATTTTTTCAGTATTTCCAGGCTGAATTCGGTTTACTTTGACATGGTCTATGATTTGCTTTTCGATCATTTTGATTTCGGGAAATTTTTCCTTTCCATCTAAAAATCCCAAAATTTGAGTTGAATCAAAAATCAAAGAGTAAAAATTGTATTTTTTCCTAGCTCAATTCCATTTTATGCGGAGGGAAAAACGGATAACGCTTTAACCTATAAACTGGACTTAGGAATAAAATCTACAATAGTCTACTTATGATAGGTGAAATAAAAAGAGGCTGTTTCAAAAGTGAAGTTTGTCACATTGAGCACTTGAGAGACTTGAGTCTCGAAATCGAAATGTGGGCCAGAACGATAGAAATGGCCTTCGACTCCAGTCACCCTAAGTCTTAAATATTCTTCGAACATACAAAAAGGAGATGACGAAAATTATGGTTTGAATCAAATTTTTGGTCACGCTGAGCACTTGAGAGACGATAGTCTCGAAATCGAAGCGTCCTCGTACCTTCAGACTCCCTTCTTTCGGGTGCTCGGACTGACCCCAATTTTGTGATATTAAGCATCTCTGTCATTGGTAGCACCTGACCAACTAGAGTTGGGCAGTACGAAGGGTTAGGTTGACATTAGAGTGATTTGTGAGACAGCCTCTTTTTGGATTTGATTGAAGGATCACCACTTGACCTGATACCGGATCAATATTGGGTCTTCCTCGTCATTTAATTGCTGTGAAGCTGCCTCAAGTTTTTTGCCGAGTTCATCCCCTAGAGACTGATCTTCCAAAATTCCATTCCAGTCTTCAGTGTAGAGTAATCGATAAAAATATTCCCCGTCCGAAAAAGATCTCCCAGACATTTGTTTTACGATTTTAGTGGCCTTGATTGCTTGCATTTCCGGATGGATAAATACCTCAAAAATCGGTAAATTATCGGGTAAGCTTTCCATTTCCTCTAATTCTGACATGGGAATGGGAGCGGGTTTTATTCCAAAAGCATGAAAACTTATACTTGCACCAGCCACATTAATATCTCCCAAATTGAGATCATAATCCTGTGTGGAAATCATTCCTGCTAATTCTTCATCCAATTGATCCTCAGTTTTCATCCGCATCTCGTCGGGTAATCTCCGGTCTCCATAGGATAATGCCAGCAAGGCTTTTACCTTCCCATCGACATACTGATAAAGGGTATCCGAGAAGCCGAAGTTAAGTAAATAACCATCTTGGTATGGAGCAATCGCTCCATCTCCACCAGAACCTGAAGCAGGGTAGCTTTTGAGAGGAAGGACTTCATAGGTGATTGAATCTTTGTCAAAAATCGCAAAGTTTTGAGTAAATCCATCTTCGTCTGGTTCTGTCCCCCGCAATGCTAAAAACCAAGTTTGAGCATCCAAAGCTTCCAAATCCGAAATCGAATAAAAGGTTCCGTCCTTATTGGGATTGATTCTTCGGGTAATATCCATTTTATCATCAAATTCCAGCAAAGTAAAATCTGAAACCACCGCCAATTGATCATCCGCTGTGATACGAAATTGATCAATATTTCCATACTCATTAGGTCCTCCGCCTTTGCGATCGATGGTTTGTAGATGATTTCCGCTATAATCAAACAGGTGAAGTGTAGGATTCATATAGGGATCGGTATTGAGGAAAATTTTATTCTCAGCAAAAGCCAAATAAGGATCAAATCCAAAATACTGAACGGGAGTCCCCTCTGGGAATTTCAACGGAATAAACTCTACCGAAGTCAGTACATTTTCTGGTTTATCGACCATGCCCTCGTGAAGTTCGAAAGTTGGGAAATCAATGGAGTTGTCTTCCTCAGTTGGGCTGTTGCAGGCTAAAGTTAAAATAAACGAAACGTACAGTCCTGAATTTTTTAAAGTCATATTTTTTCTCCGATTAGTTAAAAATTTTCAGCGTTAAATATGTTTCCAAAAAGAATTAATTCAAAAAATACCGGGATTTTTCTTATTTCTCACAGATTTCTTTCAGCTTTTCCAAGGCTTTTGGCCACGTGTCATTAAAGTGATCCTTGTATTCGCCCACAGACTCGATATCGACCTGAAGGACGGTTTTGTCATTTTTAGCAGAAAAGGAATAGTTTTCTGTAATCCCTTGGAAAGTTTCGATTTCAGGCCCTGAGGTGATTTCCTTTCCCTTGTCAATCATGCCCAGATGCTCAATGGAAATATAGTGATCGGGGATGTGTTGGAGTATTTTGCTGATCATTCCGGATTTCTCACCATTCTCATCTTGGGTCAAAAAATAAATTTGGCTTCCTTTTTTCCAATTGCCCTCATAATAAGAACCCGGAGAAAAGGGTGTCGTCCACAAGCGATAGCTTTCCTCATCGAGCATGTGTTTTTTCACCTGCGATACGGGAGCTTGGATTTCAATTTCGAAATGAAGGGCATCTGGAGCTATTTTTTCAACATAGCTTTTAAAATTGTCCAGAATTGCTTGCCAACCGTTTCGCTGAAGTTCCTCAGAGTGGGTGTTTTCAGCCTCGAAAGTTTCAGTGATAATGCTCTCTTTCCCCAATTGGGTAAAGGTGATTTCCACCGATCTACCATCCTCGATGAGGTAGCTGAGTTTTTTATTAGGGATAATGCCCCGATAAGTTCCGTTAAAATCAAAGCCCATGCTGCCATCCTTAGCTTCCATTCGATGGGTGAATTTGCCGCCGATTTTCAACTCCCCTTTTGCCCAGGGACAATGCCAATCCTCGGATGCAAAATTCCAATTTGGAATATGCCTTGGACTAGTAAAAGCGGTCCAGATGAGATTGATCGGTGCTGTGATTTGGGTTTGGATTGTAATTTTCATAGCGCTATATAGTTTGGGGTTTGAAAATTTACATAAATCCGATGAATAGGAGATTGTGGTGAATGAATTTTGTGTTTGATCCCTTTCTTCAGAAGGGAGTCCCAAAGATCCACCGCTTTTTTCGACGATAAAAAGGAAAAGAAAACGTGCGGTTTTATTCTTCCATCCATTTGAGAAAATCCGGAGTCTGATTTTGACTGCAGATTAGCAATCGTGATAATCCCGATAGTTTGATCGCTACCGAATTTTTGGAATAGCGCTCCGTAGCCTGTACAAAGTCTTTGTTGATTACCTCACTTCGATTAATCCTGAAAAATTGTTTGGGGTCCAAAAAAGCCTCGATTTGTTTGAGTGTGGTTTCTTTAAGCAGGTGTTTTTTTTCAGCTCGGTCCACGGCGAAAACCACCCCATTTTCTGCAAGAAAGAAAATCACCTGACTTATTTCCAAAAAGTAAGTTCCCCTAGCATTGGGCACGGTGATTCGTGTTTTAAAATTAGGTTTTGTTTTTCCCTTGCTGTCCATGAGTTGTTGAATTTGCTCCAGCCAAGCGGATTGATTGGCAGGCTTTTGAGAGAGAAAAAGAAATTTATCCCAGGCCTGTTGAAATTTGTCTAGACTGAATGGTTTCAGCAAATAGGCGATCCCATTACCTTCGAATGCCTGCATCCAAAATTCATGATAGGCCGTGGTGAAAATAATAGGGCAGGGGAGCTTAATTTCGTCAAAAATCTGAAAAGCATTTCCGTCTCGCAGTTCGATGTCTGAAATGATTAAGTCAAGTTTTGGATGCTTGCTGAGAAATTCAATCCCATCTGCCACAGACTCCAAATAGTCGACGAGATGAGTAGACTGTTTCATTTCTTTCAGGTAGCGCACAAGTTTTTTTTGAGCGGGAATTTCATCCTCTAGGATCAAAATATGTATCATGGGATCAGGGGAAGGGTGACCGAGAAATGATTTTCAGATTCAGTGATTTTCAGGGAACAGGCACTCAAAAGCTCCACTTGTTTACTGAGATTGCTCAGGCCTGTACCGCCTGCATGTCTTGGCTTTTGGAAAGGAATTCGGTTATTGCTGACTGTCAGGCTATCGCTCAGTCGAATCTGTATGTTTACCGGATTTTTGATGGTGCCAAAGTTGTGAAAAACGGCATTTTCGATCAGCAATTGTAACGTTAAGGGAGGGAGTTGCCCGGAAGGATTTTCCACTTCCGTTTCTAAGTGATAGGCCTCTCCGTATTTTTCTTGAATAAGCTTAAAATAGCTTTTGGCAAAGTCCAGTTCGTCTTTCCATGAAACCAATTTCTTTTCAGATTTGGCGAGGGCATAGCGGTAGAGTTCAGCAAAATTCTGCAAAAAAGTAGCCGCGGATTTGGGATTTTCTTCGATCAACTGATCCAAAACATTGAGATTGTTGAATAAAAAGTGAGGGTTAAGCTGCTGCTTGAGGGATTGTATTTTGGATTCGGCCAAAGCCAAATCATACGCTGAGATGGCTTCCTGATGCGCTTTTGATTTTTGGAATAACAAAAAGGCTAGGTAAAATCCCCCATAAATCATAAAGTCAAGAATGCGGGAAATATGGGTGCTGAGGATGATTTCCGGGGTGAAGTTTCGCTCCCAAGTATCAAATCCCAAGGAAATAAGCATAGAAATGATATTTCCTATGAACAGGTATGCGATCAATCCAACCAAAAAACTCAGGATTGCTTTTTTCCATTGAAGGGGAATCCAGGACTGGGGATGGAATTTTTGAAAAGCAAGTCGTAAACATAGAATAATCAACAGCACCTGAGGAATGGTGACCAAGGCCGATTCTGGCGTAAGTACATACCAGTCAATTAACTGTCCGGGAGCCACACGGTTACGAATGGAGTCCAAATACGCAAATAGAAAAACCAAGCCTAAAAAGCCGGGGCTCAATTGGAGGCGGGAGAATAACTGCTTCATGCTGGGTGTAAAAAAGGGGGATTGCTTCCCCCTAAATTAGCTCTAATTATTTTCTGGCCATGAACTGGTGACATTCCCATTTTGGTCAAAAGCTTCCAGTTTTGGATTGTTGTTTTTGTCCAGATAGAACATTGCTCGGGGCATTCCCCGATCGTCAAACAAAAATAAACCGTTGTTTTGACTTCTTGATTTGCCGAGCATAATTCTTGGCGCGCCTCCGATCAATTCCTGAGATTGATATTCGGCATACTTCTTTTTGAAAGCCTCAGGATCACTTTTTCGAAGTCCTGCTAGTTCCTGCATGATTTCAGCAGTTTTTTCCTGAGATTCATTGGCTGGACGATCATTAAATACCAAGGAAGAACTTACGTATCGCTCATCTCCCTGCTGAGAATCGGTGGTCAGCAGCTGCATGACTTGGTCTCCATCGTACTGGTCAAATGTAAGAGACAGGCCAGCACTATGTCCGTTTTCTTTCTTTTCCCCATCGTAAATCAATCCTCCGCATTCAATCCCGTCTTCGTTGTAAAATAGCATTCCTGCACGCTTTTTCCGGTTGATATTAGTAGGTCTTCCGTTGATTTTTTCGGTTCCGTTTGGGAAAAGCCCCGAATTGGTTAGGATGAGTTTGACAGTACCATCCGCCTCGACGATATTGATCCGCTGCACATCGATGGTTTCAAATTGCTGATTTCCGTTTCCTTTAAAGGAGGAAAAAAAGAGAAATGAAGAGCTGATCGCTGCTGTGGCAGCAAATGTTCTAAGAAAGATGAGTTCTTTGTTCATGTGTTTGTTGGTTTAAATTGATGGTCAAAAGTAGGCGAGAGCCTAGGGGGGAGAAACCCAGAAAAAACAAGCACTGGAAAATTTCAAATGAGCAAAGAAAAAGCGGACTTTAGCGCTTCATTTTTTTTACGTGAAAATAAAGGGAAAGTAAGCGTATCTTCTATTGTACTATCAATCAATAACTTGTATCTTGATCGAAGTTTTCTATTTACTTTCTCAACTGCTTTTTATGGAAAATTTACTTCAAATCGCCATCAATGAAATCGGCGTCAAAGAAATTCCCGGAACGGGCAACAATCCTCAAATCATGAACTATGCCCGAGAGTCGGGATTCCCAGATTATGTTTCCGATGATGTAGCTTGGTGCAGTTTATTTATGAACTGGGTAGCACAAAAATCGGGACTGGAGCGAAGCAAAAGTCTAGCGGCACGATCTTGGCTGAATTTTGGGATACCAATTTCCAATCCCGAACCGGGAGATGTGGTAATTTTCTGGAGAGGAGATCGTGACTCTTGGACGGGCCATGTGGGGATATTTATGGGTTTTTCACATGATCTGAACCGGATTTATTGCCTCGGTGGGAATCAGGGGAATCAAGTTTCAGTCACCGCTTATGGGGCGGATAGATTGCTGGGATTTCGGAGATTGAGGTCGGATTCGGCAGTGGGATTTTCGCGTAAAAATCTGGAAAAAGGAGATACCGGACAGGAAGTGATTTTTCTACAGGATGCGCTAAAACAGCTGGGTTTTGACCCTGGAACATCGGATGGAGTTTTTGGGCCAAAGACACATCAGGCTTTGATTGATTTTCAGTCTACCAATAGTGACCTGACCCGAAACGGGATTTTTGATAAAGCGACAAGGGAGTTTCTGACGCAGCTGCTGAATCGATAAGTTTGGTGGAATTGGATTCGAATGCCTTTTTTCTGGCGAGGTATACTTAAAATAATTTCTCAATCACCTGACTCTTTTCGTCTTTCCTCCATTTTTTTTCTAAATCGTTCTCTTTTCTCCTCCTTGACTCTAATTATTTTTTTCCGAAAAATCAGAAACAAAATAATGATGATGACGGGGATGATAACATAAATAACCAAATTGCTATCCTCGCTGAGGTCCACTGGCCCGGTGGGCTTAGGGAGTCCTGGTTGGTTTTGCGCATAGGATAGAAGCGGAAGGAAGTAGCTTAGTCCAAAAATGAGGGTGATCCTTTCGATGGTTTTTAGTATAAGAGGCATTTTTTTTGGGTTTTCTTTCTCCTTAAACTAATGAAAATTTCACTGAGAATAAAATTTAATTCTTCTGGATTTGGGTTTGCTTTAGGGAAAAGATTACCAAAAAATAGGTCTCGAATGGAAATGGAATAGGTCTCGATTTTTCCGCAAAAAATCCGAATAATATGATTAAAAATGAGTCAAGCGAAAAATAAAAAAGCCCCAAACCATTAAAATTTGGAGCTTTTCGAAAGACTTGATTAACTAAAAGCAGAGGAGGAGGGATTCGAACCCCCGGTACCTTGCGGTACAACGGTTTTCAAGACCGCCGCATTCGACCACTCTGCCACTCCTCTAATTCCTTGTAGGACCGTTATCCCATTTCGGAATGCAAAACTAGTATGAAACTCTACTTTTGCAAAGCAATTCCTCGCAAATATTTTTAACTGATTGATTCATTTTGACTTATTTTTCTAAAAGCTCAAATTGGATCTCTCCTTTTTAAGGTTTTACTTTTCAATTGCCTTGTCTGCATGTTCCTTTTCTTCTTTCCTGACTTTGCGCTCATCAATCAAATCCAAGGTGACATTGACTTCAAATGAGATCAATACAATCAATGAGGTAATATAAAGCCACAGCATCAAACCAATCAAGGTTCCGATCGAACCGTAAAGTTTGTTGTAACTCGCGAAATTATTTAGGTAAAAGGTAAATAAATAAAAGCCCAAGGTGATCAGCAAGCCCGCTAAATTGGCGCCGATAGAGAAAAAATGCCATCGGTCATGCACCACCGGCGCATAGCGGAAAATAAAGGCAGAGGTGAAATAAAACACCGCGATAAGCACCAAGAGCTTGAGAAAGTTAAACAGAAAGATTAAAAATTCAGAATTGAACAACTGCATCTCCTCAATTCGTGCAATAACATAGCCTCCCAAAATCATTATTGAACTTGCCAAAACCACAGCCACGACCAAACTGAACACTATTCCTACTGCGATTACACGACTTCGGATAAATCCGCGACTTTCTTTGGTCCGATAAACAGAGTTAAAAGAACTCATCATCGACATCACTCCCTGAGTCGAAGCAAAAAGCGCAAAAAAGAAACCCAAGGAAAGTAAGCTTTGTCTAGGCTTGGAAACGATATCCATAATGGTGGTTTCCAGTTCTTCATAGATGTCACCAGGTAGGATTTCCTGGACAAAAAGCAGAATATTTTCCGTCGTCACATAGGGAATCAAATCCTGCAAATAAGGAATCAAATTCAACAAAAAAAGGAGTAAAGGGAATAAGGCAATCGTAAAGCTGAAGGCCATCGAACCGGCCCGCTCCGCAATATCGTCCTTGTATAGTTGCCTGACAAAAAGCTCTCCTACATCATAGACGTTTTTGTCAGGGTCCCCAAAGTGTATACAGCGCAGTCTTTGGGCCCAAGTCAATAAACGGTCTTGGATGTTTTCAATTTTTTGTTTTACCACGGGGTAAATCGGCTAAAAGTATGGTTTCAATAAATCTAACAAATTCTTTGGAGGTCTTGTTGGTTGATGGCTTTCTTTTTTCAGAAAAGTAAGGGTCGTCCATCCTTCAGTAATGAGTTCATCCTGTTCATTATACACCTCATATTCAAACCTGATCCGCACCCCGGGCAAAACCGGAATCCTGGTTTTGATGGTCAAAAGCTCATCATATTTTCCCGGCTTGATGTAGCGAAAGTGACTTTCTAATACGGGCATCATCACACCCTCTTGCTCCATTTGACTGTAAGAGAAACCAATACTTCGCATGGCCTCCACCCGGGCTACTTCAAAATACATGGCGTAGTTGCCATAGTAAACATAACTCATCTGGTCAGTCTCTGCATAGCGAACACGCAGTTGGGTTTTGGCTTGATACATGGTTAAAATATTTTGGCAGCGTTCAGGGCAGCCTGATACCTTCGGGCATTGGCATTGTGCTGAGCCAAATTGGTGGCAAAAGCATGATAACCTGAAAAATCCTCCTTGGCACAAAAGTAAAGGTATTTGTGATCCTCGGCGTTGAGCACGGCATCCAAGGCGCTGATATCCGGCAGGTTAATTGGGCCGGGAGGTAATCCGGTGTATCGATACGTATTGTAGGGACTGTCCGTTTCCTTGTGTACATTGAGTACCCGCTTGATGCTAAAGTCGCCCATAGCAAACACCAAGGTGGGATCTGCCTGTAGCGGCATATTCAGCCTCAGTCGGTTGAGGTAAACCCCGGCAATTCTCGGTCGTTCATCCGCTTTTTGACTTTCTGCCTGCACGATACTTGCCAGAGTGGAAACTTCAGTCGGGCTAAGTCCCTTGGCTTCGGCTTTGGCTTTTCGATTTTCCGTCCAAAAATTCTGATATTCTCGATACATTCGGTCAAATAAGGCCTCAGCGCTGGTATTCCACCAGACTTCGTAGGTATTGGGAATAAACATGCTCATGATCGTTTCTTCCTCAAATCCAAATTTGCGGATATTGACCGAATCCTGAATCAAGTCTAAAAATTGAGCTTCCGAAATCTCCAGATTGGAAGTGATTTTTTCGGCAAGATCTTGTTTGGTTCTTACGTTGTTGAAGGTGATCCTGACAGGAGTTTGATTGCCAGACCGCAGCAATCGAACCAACTCCAAAT
Organism: Algoriphagus hitonicola; assembly: GCF_900113375.1. Taxonomy (GTDB): domain Bacteria; phylum Bacteroidota; class Bacteroidia; order Cytophagales; family Cyclobacteriaceae; genus Algoriphagus; species Algoriphagus hitonicola. The sequence goes on from NZ_FOPC01000001.1 coordinate 121,513, forward strand.
TGGTCATATTGGGCTGAATGGTGTATAATCCCGGTTTGACCAGTTCCTGATAATCCAGAACCTTAGCGACAAAGGCGAAGCTTACCGCATCATTGATCAATTCCTCCTCAAAGAGTTTGTTGGAGACAAATTTGTAATTGGCATTACTCGGAATCCGGAACGCCTGAGGTTGCTCCGTGCGGGTTAGGACATTGGGGCTGTAAAAAACCTGATAGAAATAAAAGGACATGGAAATCCCCAACACCGAAAAGGTGATGATCAAGATGAGTAGCAGTTTTTTCTTTTTATCCTCAAGCATAGTCGGCAAAATTAAATAATCCTCCCGAATAGAACGCAGTCAGCCGCTTTTTGATCCTGGATTTTAAAGGAAATGGGTAAAGTTTTCTCTTTTGGGTAAGTTTGTTCTTTTAATGTCACTGTTCCTTCTATCAAATGAGTTCCGAAAATATCACGCCACTCGCCGTAAGCTGTGCTCTTATTGTACAAAATCAGCAGGTATTGGCCGTGAAGCGATCGGTAGGAATGGACTTGGCGGGCTATTGGGAGTTTCCCGGTGGCAAAGTGGAGACAGGTGAGAATCCTGAGCAATGTCTGATCCGTGAAATTAAAGAAGAGCTTGATTTGATCGTGGAACTGATTTCCGATTTGACTCCGTCGGTTTTTGATTATCCGGGAAAAAGGATTCAATTGATTCCTTTTTTGGTAAGAATAAAATCCGGCGAGATCCTACTTAAGGAACATGAAGGAGCGGTTTGGCTAGGGGAAAATGAACTTTTTGAAGTAAATTGGGCTCCTGCTGATATTCCGATTGTTCGAGAATTGAAGCTTCGATGGAGTGAATTCTTTACAAACTAAAATCATATAAAATGGCTGCCGAATTTATTCGACTGTACGAAGAAAATCCAGATCCCAAGCGTATCAGGCATATTGCCGAGCTGCTCAGGGACGGAGCTGTGGTGATTTATCCGACCGATACGGTTTACGGGATAGGCTGTGATATTACCAATCAACGCGCGGTGGAGCGGATCGCTAAAATCAAGGGAATCAATCCCAAAAAACACAACTTTTCATTTATCTGTGCAGATTTGAGTGATATTGCCCAATACACTCGCGTGATCGGAAAACCCGTATTCAAAATGATGAAAAAAGCATTTCCCGGACCTTTTACTTTTATTTTGGAAGCGAGTTCACAAGTGCCCAAAATCATGCAGATCAATAAAAAGACGGTGGGAATCAGGGTGCCTGATCATAATGTGCCGAGGATGTTGGTCAAAGAACTGGGTCAACCTATTCTGACCACCTCGATTCATGACGAGGACGAAGTAATTGAATACAGTACAGATCCGGAGTTGATTTTTGAAAAATACCAAAATCTCGTCGATGTGGTGATCGATGGGGGCTATGGCCAAAATGTGGGTTCTACCATATTAGATTGCACCGGCGAGGAAGTTGAAGTGGTGCGAGAAGGACTCGGCCAATTGGAGGATATTATCTGATAATTTTTTGGACACTTCGGAATTCATCATTTCTATCTCATCATTCGAAACTTCAATAACTCGGTGGGTAGTTTCGTGATTTTCAGCTTTATCATGTAAAATTTCTGAACAGACCACTGTAAACTACAACTGCCTATTTTATAAGATTTCTGTCTTTACCTAGTCAACTTGCATCTCCCACGGTCTTTTGGGGGACACTGCTTATTTCTTCAATTTCCCCTTATTTTTGTAACCCCATTTCTGTCCATTCACAAGTGCATTCATGTCTACCATTGCTATCGACCTTCAATACTTGCCCAATCTCGAATTTTTTTGTGCGATTTGGGAGGCGGAGGAAATTTGGCTTTGTTCGGAAGATAATTATCAGCGGAAATCCTGGTTTAACCGCACTCAGATCAAACTGACCAATAAAGTAGAAACGCTCTCCGTGCCCATTGTAGGAAGAAGGCCTAGAGTTCCTTTGGCTGAAGTGATGATCGATTATAGCCAAAATTGGCAAAAAAATCATTTGAGGGGAATTCAAAGTGCCTATGGCAAAGCTCCTTTTTTTGAGTTTTTTTTCCCATACCTCGAAAATGTTTTTGAAAAAAAGCCTGCCTATTTATGGGACTTAAATCTGGGATTTCTGACAATCTGTCTTAAACTGCTGCAGCGACCTGTCAAATTGCGAAAGGTCGAAAAAAAGGCAATAGTACAGGCAGATGTCGACCTAAGATGGCTCCTTAGGCCAGGAGGAGACTTTTCGGATCGCAAATACTATCAGCCAATACCTTACCTGCAGCTATTTGGCTTAGACTTTGAGCCAAACCTTTCGATACTGGATTTGCTTTTCTGCGAAGGACCTTCTGCGAGGAGACTAATCCAAAAGTCAATAAAAAAAGAATGAACAATCGTTAAATTGATTGTGTTTTTAAAACAAATTCGGTAACATACGTACAGGATTATTAAACAATCAGAAAGGAATTTAATGGAAGCAAAATTTTCGAACAGAGTCAAAGAGGTGATCTCACTCAGCCGCGAGGAAGCGCTTCGCCTGGGTCATGATTATATCGGTACAGAGCACCTCTTGCTGGGGATGATTCGTGAGGGCGAAGGTGTGGCTGTTTCCATTCTCAAAAAGCTGGGGGTGCCTTTGGATGAGCTTCGATCATCGATCGAACGCGCAGTGAAAGGTACTGCAAACCACAATGTAAAGAATATGGCAAATATCCCTCTGACCCGACAGTCGGAGAAGGTGTTGAAAATAACGTATCTGGAAGCTAAAATTTTCAAAAGTCAATTGATCGGAACGGAGCATCTGTTGCTTTCCATTTTGAGAGATGAGGAAAATATAGCCACCCAGATTCTTAATAAATTTGACATCAATTATGAAGCCGTGAAAGAGATGCTGGAAATGCAATCCGATCCCGGAATGACTCCGCGCTCACGAGCTGAGGCAGAGGATTCGGATGATGATGGATCCAAATTATTTGGTAACCCTGGTAGTGGGAGCGGAGCCTCCAAAGCAGGTGCGGAAAAATCGCGTACCCCGGTTTTGGATAATTTTGGTCGGGACCTGACCAAAATGGCAGAGGATGACAAACTTGATCCGATTATCGGTAGAGAGAAAGAAATCGAGCGGGTAGCTCAGATTTTATCACGAAGAAAAAAGAATAATCCAATTCTTATCGGTGAGCCCGGAGTAGGGAAAACCGCTATTGCCGAAGGTTTGGCATTGAGAATTATCCAGAAAAAAGTATCCCGTGTACTTTTCAATAAGCGCGTGGTTACGTTGGACCTGGCTTCTTTGGTAGCAGGAACCAAATATAGAGGGCAATTTGAAGAGCGAATGAAGGCCGTGATGAATGAGCTGGAAAAGTCGCCGAATGTAATCTTATTCATCGATGAGCTGCATACTATTGTTGGTGCTGGAGGAGCTTCGGGTTCACTTGATGCCTCTAACATGTTCAAGCCGGCACTTGCCCGTGGAGAAATCCAATGTATCGGAGCTACTACACTTGATGAATATCGTCAGTATATCGAGAAAGATGGAGCCTTGGCCCGAAGATTCCAGATGGTGATGGTGGATGCCACCTCTCCGGAGGAAACCATCCAGATCCTAAATAACATCAAGGATAAGTACGAAGATCACCACAATGTAAACTATACACCTGAGGCCATCGATGCCTGTGTGAAAATGTCCGACCGATATATTTCTGACCGATTCCTTCCGGATAAAGCCATTGATATTTTGGATGAGGCTGGGGCACGGGTTCACATCAACAATATCCACGTACCGGAAGATATTTTGAAGCTGGAAGAAGAAGTGGAGAATATCAAAACGGAAAAAAATCGGGTAGTCAAATCCCAGAAATACGAAGAGGCTGCACAGCTGCGGGATAAGGAGAAAAAACTACTCGAGCAACTGGATCAAGCCAAATTGCGATGGGAAGAGGAGAGCAAGTCTAAGCGGTTTACCGTGGACGAGGACAGTGTCGCGGAAGTGATCGCCATGATGACCGGGATTCCTGCCAAGCGAATCGCACAAAATGAAGGTGCGAAACTGCTGAATATGAATACAGAGCTTTCTGGAAAAGTGATTGGTCAGGAAGAAGCGATCAAGAAGTTGACCAAAGCCATTCAGCGAACTCGGGTAGGACTGAAAGATCCTAAAAAGCCGATTGGTTCCTTTATTTTCCTTGGACCTACCGGTGTGGGTAAAACCGAATTGGCCAAAATGCTGGCCACTTACCTATTCGACAAAGAAGATTCCTTGATCCGAATCGATATGTCCGAATACATGGAGAAATTCTCCGTTTCCCGATTGGTGGGAGCGCCTCCAGGATATGTGGGGTATGAAGAGGGTGGACAGTTGACCGAAAAGGTGAGAAGAAAGCCTTATTCTGTGGTATTGCTTGACGAAATCGAAAAAGCTCACCCGGATGTATTCAATATTCTTCTCCAAGTGTTGGACGATGGGATTTTGACAGATGGATTGGGTAGAAGAGTAGATTTTCGAAATACCATCATCATCATGACTTCGAATATTGGGGTTCGTGATTTGAAGGACTTTGGAGCAGGAATCGGTTTTGCAAGTAAGGCGAAGCAGGACAATCAGGATGAAATCATGAAATCCACGATTCAGTCTGCCTTGAAAAAAGCCTTCAGTCCGGAATTCCTCAATCGCTTGGATGACGTAGTGGTATTTAATTCGCTGACTCAGGATCATATCTTTAAGATTATCGATATTTCCCTGAAGAAGCTTTTCCACAGAATCACCGATCTAGGATATCAGATCGAACTGACCGAAAAAGCAAAAACCTTCCTTGCCGAAAAAGGATACGATCAGCAGTATGGTGCCAGACCACTTAACCGTGCGATTCAGAAATACTTGGAAGATGCAGTAGCAGAGGAAATCCTCAAGGGCGACTTGTCCGAAGGAGATGTGATTACTGCCGACTATCCGGGTGAAGGTTCGGAGTTGACTATTTCAGTGAAAAAGAAAGAAAAGGCCGAAGAATAATTGTCAAGTTTATAAAATTGAAAATCCCTAGGCCGATAAGTCTAGGGATTTTTTTATACCCTACTGGTGCAAGTATTCTGATTTACCGTCCAAAAACAAGTTTGTTCCTTCTCTTTTCCTCAAATCGAAAGAATAAAAAACAACAAAGAAACCGCCAAAATCAAGGTCATCACTTTGGCTTTTTCTACGGTTTCCGTACTGATTTTTCGCTTACGAAGCACTAATACAGCAAGACTCAGACCGATCAGTTGAAGTAAAATAGCCACCCCGTTAAGTGGTCCCATAGGAGCTTGATAAAAAATAAAGTGGGAATTCAGTAGGGAAATAGTTCCCAAGACGATTCCCGTAATTCCAAATAAAAAGGAGCGCTGCAATAATACGCTTTCCGGCTGATTGGTCCATTTCATACTTGCTAGACTTAAATTATGCCTCGAAGATAAGCAAGCCACTATCAAATCGTAGCCTTTGAAAGTGAATTCCTGATTAATTATCCCAGTTTTTTGGGTCCAACTGCGATTTGTTAATTTTTCTCCAATAGCTTAACTTCAAAAAACGCTTTCCTTATGTCCTCTCGTCGAAAATTTCTTCAAACCTCCTCCCTAATAGGCCTAGCTATGAGCATCAAACCAAATTTAATCTATTCCAACCCTTCCATGATTTTAGGCCATGGCGATTTTAAATATCAGGTAGATAAAAAATGGGGGATGCTGGATTTCGCAAAATTCCCCGTGAATAATTGTCATGAAATGGTGATGGATCGTAAAAAGCGGATGATTCTGCTCACAGACGAAGCTAAAAATAATGTGATCATTTACGATCAATCCGGGAAGTACCTGGACTCTTGGACGCTGAATCTTGCTGCGGCCCATGGTCTTACTTTGGTGGATGAAGGAGATGCCGAGTACCTGTGGATCGTGGACAATGGAGGAAAAGTCCTGAAAACCACATTGGAAGGAAAAATCGTAACCGAGATTGCTTCTCCGATATCTGAAGGAATCTATGAGCAAAATATGCCCTATGTGCCTACCGAAACAGCCATTGCTCCAAACGGTGACTTGTACATTGCAGACGGATACGGTTCCCAGTACTTTTTACACTATGATTCGAAGGGGAATTTTATCCGGAAATTTGGTGGGGACGGACACGAAGATCATCAGTTTAAGACCGCCCATGGCATTACCATTGATCAGCGAGGAGGGAAAGAACCCACTTTATTGTGTACTTCGAGAGGACATAATTCTTTCAAGCGTTTTACGATGGATGGAAAATACTTGGAGACGATATTTTTACCCGGAGCTTTCGTTTGTCGACCTGTCATTGATGGCGATGAACTCTATGCAGGCGTATGCTGGTCCCGACTTAAGTACCTGGAGCAAATGGATAATTCGGGATTTGTAACGATTTTAAATAAAGAAAACAAGGTAGTTTCCAATCCGGGAGGCACGTCCCCTACGTACGTGGATGGAGAACTGCAATTAATCAAGCAAGAGAATCCCGTATTCCAGCATTGCCATGACGTATGCATAGATCAGGACAAAAACATCTACGTCTGCCAGTGGAACGCCGGAAAATCATATCCTATCAAACTGATCAGAGTTTAATTTCGTTATAACTATCAAAAATGATTTTTATATCTTAATTTTATACTTTCAAATATTTTTCCAGAATGAATTTGTCAAAAATTGACTGGCCTGATTCACTACACGATTTGCAGGCTAAAATTTCAGAAACTTTTGCATTGCTTGCCGGGCTTTTATTATTGTTTTTGGGAGCTTCTGATTACTTTCTCGGCCTGGGAGTCTTCATTATCACGGTCAAGTTTATCCTCGCCTTTCCTTTTTTTCTAGGGTATTTTTGGATGAAAAAAAAGGGGAATCATAATCTGGTGATTCAGTTGCTTTTAGCGGTAGGATTATTGGCTGTGACCTTAAATTATTTCTATAATGAAGGCTATCGTGGACCTACGATTTACACCATTTTTATAGTAATCGTATCTGTTGGAATTTTTATCAAAAAGAAACTAGTTCAGTTTATTTGGCTTGGAGGTGCTATTCTACTTTATTCCACATTTTTCTATTTAGAAATCAAAAACATCATCGTAGTAGAGCAGCATTATACTGGTCTGGAAAATTTATTTTGGGACCATATCGTCACCTTGTTGTGGTGCGGGCTTTTCGTTTTTTTTGGAGTATATATTTTTGTGAGCAACTATCAGAAACAAAATGTTACTTTAGAAAATCTCCGTAAACTCAATGAGCAAAACCTAAAGGAACTTTCGGAAATCAATCTGAAAAAAAATCAACTCCTGGCGATGCTTACCCATGATTTGAAAAATCCTATCGGGACCTTAAGTACAACTCTTGATCTCATGGATGCCATGGAAATGGATGAAAGAGAGTTGGATATTATTTTCAAGGATCTAAAAAATCAAAGTTTTCACCTCAATAATGTCCTAAACAATACCCTGAGTTGGGTGAAAACTGAGCTTTCTGATTTGGAGGCCGAGTTGGTTTCGTGTAGTCTTTTGAAGTTTAGTGAGGAGCTGGTCAAAACAATGGAATCTCAGGCTAATCGCAAAAATCAACACATCCAATTTGAGTTTTTGGGTGAAGATAGAACGCTAGAATTGGAGGCGAATGAGATCAGAATTATTCTCAAAAACCTATTGGATAATGCCATCAAGTTTTCTCCAGAAGGCAGTACAATTCACTTTCAGCTCAGCGTGGATAATCAAAAAATCCGTTGGGAGGTCATTAATAGTGGGATAAGTATTCCTAAAGAAATCCGAAAAAACCTTTTTGAGTTTCAGGTAAAATCCTCTTTTGGAACCAAGCGGGAAAAAGGCACTGGGCTTGGACTTCATTTGTGTAAAAAGATTGCAGATAGCTTAGGAATTCATCTGGGTTTTGATCTCTCAACCCATGGAGAGAACCGCTTTTTTCTAGTTCGGGAAAACCAATAATTAATCTTCACACCAAACTACTCGAAGACTTTTTGCCCCGTGGGCTCCGATGACCAAGGATTGTTCGATATCCGCAGTTTTAGAAGGCCCAGCCAAAAAGAGTCCAAAGCCCGAGTTCGAATCTTGAATCCGTTTATAGGCATCGTGCATCGTCGCGACAAGCTGCTTTTTGCTAAGGATAATGACTAGATGCTCGGTGATAAAAGGAAGGGCTCTTAGGTTTAGATTTTTATCATCCAACCAAATGGCGCCGTTTTCGGCTGTTCCAAACTGTCCGTCTATAATTGCCAAATTCAACTCAGCCAACTCGTGCGCATCTGTTGGGATTTGGATAGAATTAGGGTAATTAAAATGCTTGGATATACTGAGTACTTGTTCAAATTCCTGACTTTTCAGCCAATTTTCAAATTCACTTAGTTCAAAGACTTCCCCTTTATTGGCTTCAATAGCTTTTTTAAATCCAGACACCAGGTTTTTTGCGGAGGATATCAAATTCCATTCGGGCAAAGGTTTATCGGCGACCGGATTGCCAGTTCTGAGTTTTTCTAAAATTATACTTCTGCTGTTCATAAACGATTATTTTTATACCAATCCCGAAAGCTCTCTTTGGGTACTTGGGGCAGGTCCCGTTGCTTTCCCCAGCTATTCAAAGGGTGATACAGAATAGAATTCGGCAATGCTTGAATTACTTTCCGCATCAAGGTACCTGAAATTCGATAGGCAAGGGGACTTTTAAAAATCCCTGAGGCCAGTTTCATGCTTAGGTTTTTTGGCCGATCGGGGTTGGCTTTGGTGATTTCTTGACGCCATTCGTAAAGCTGCTCATGAATATTGATTTTCACTGGACAGACATCACTGCAGGAGCCGCAAAGCGTGGAGGCAAATGGTAGGGTGCTGTGTTTTTTGAGATCTGTCCCAGGAGATAAAATGGAGCCAATTGGTCCCGGAACCGTGCTATCGTAGCTGTATCCCCCGCTTTTTCGGTAGATCGGACAGGTATTCATACAGGCTCCGCAGCGAATGCATTTTAGGGAATTTCGGAATTTTTCCCGTTTCAGTTGCGCACTTCTTCCATTATCCAAAAGGATCAAATGAATTTCCTTTCCGGATGCCGGACTTCTGAAATGGGAACTGTAATTGGTGATGGGTTGTCCCGTGGCCGACCTGGCCAAAATCCGCATAAACACGCCCAAATCTTTTCTGCGAGGAATGATTTTTTCGATTCCCATACAGGCGATATGGACATCAGCTAAGTGCACACCCATGTCGGCATTTCCTTCATTGGTACAAACCACAAATTCCCCGGTTTCGGCAACGGCAAAATTGACTCCGGTTATTGCTACTTTGGCATTTAAGAATTTTTCGCGGAGATGGATTCTTGCAGCCTGTGTTAAGTAGTAGGGGTCTTCATTTCCTTTTTCGGTTTGGAGTTTTTCGTGAAAAAGCTCGGAAATTTCCCGTTTTTTCAAGTGAATAGCCGGCAATACAATATGACTGGGCGGCTGATTCAGAAACTGAACGATCCGCTCGCCCAAGTCGGTGTCCACTACTTCCACTCCGTTTTTTTCCAAAAAGGGATTCAGGTGACATTCCTCGGTCAGGATGGATTTACTTTTGACGATGGATTGACACTGTTTGCTTTGGATAATATCCAGAACCAAGCGATTGTGTTCCTCTGCGTTTTGAGCCCAGTGAACTTGAATTCCATTTTTATTGGCATTTCGTTCAAACTCCTCCAGATAATCCGCCAAGTGATCCAACACATGATCCTTGATTTGGGAGGCAGTTTCCCGTAATTCTTCCCATTCCGGAATAGTCTTGGTGATTAGGTCCCGTTTTTTTCTAACAAACCACAAGGTCTCGTCATGCCATTGGGTTTTCTCAGCATCTTGGATAAATAGGCTTGCTTTTTCCGAATGGCTCATGATATGGCTTGGTTTAGAATCTCGGCGATATGCATGAATTTCAGTTTTTCATGCTGTCTTTTGGCTATTCCCTCCAGGTGCATCAGGCAAGATACATCGCCGCCTGTGATGATTTCTACCTGATGGGAAGTATGATCCCGGAGACGATCATTGCCCATTTGCACGGAGAGAGCTTCTTCACTGACAGCAAAAGTTCCCCCAAATCCACAGCATTCATCTTTTCGATCGAGCTCCACCCAATCCAGCCCTTCCAGTTGACTTAGGAGCTGTTTTGATTTGTTGAAATCTGCAATATTCAGTTCACTACTCGCTCCCAATCTCAGGCCTCTTAAGCCGTGACAGGAGGCGTGATAACCTACCCGATGGGGAAATTTCCCCTGAATCGCCACTTTGAGAATATCAGTGAGAAACTCCGTGAGTTCAAAAATCTTGTCTTTGATTTCGGGAAAAGACGGGTGGATTTTTGCAGAAGCGGGAAAGTGCTCCTTGATATGGAGTACGCAGCTGCCGGATGGGGCTACGATGTAATCGAAATGCTGGAATTGTTCGATGAAATGCAGGGAACTCCCTTCGGTATCACGTTCATAACCCGAATTGGCCAAAGGCTGTCCGCAGCAAGTTTGTCCCAACGGAAAGCCTACTTGGCAACCTAGTTTCTCCAGCAACTCCAAACTGGCAATACCCACCTGGGGATAAAACTGGTCAATGTAGCAGGGGATAAATAATCCAATGTTTTTGTATTCAGGCATGTTTTTAAGCAATAGATCTATCCTGCTTTGAAGAAGAGAATAGCGTAGGATTCTTCAATTTTTGTTTTCCTGTTCAATATCTGGTATCTAATGCTTAAAGCCAATGATATTCCGTGTCAAATTTAAAATTCAAGCGATAATAGCGGAAAAAACACAGCTTTCGATTTAAACGTAACCTGATTAAAGTTTCAGCACAACGGCTTTTCTACTATCTTGAATGCGGAAATGTTAATTCTTTATTATGTATATCCGCTTTCTTACCAGTAAGAATTGTGCACGGACCAAAATGAGGGTTGAAGTTCAATTTAAGCAAACTTCGCCTGCCAGCCGAGGCTGGGTCATCGGTCATCGGTCTCCTGTGCTGAGCAAAGTCGAAGCATCCAGCCGCTTAAGCAAAGAAAATATGGCTACTGGTATAATTGCGGATAATCAGTTTCTTTATCTTATGTCCCGATCAATTTTAGCGCTAATTCTTGGTTTCCTTTTTTCTTGTGACCCAAAGCCAGATTCCAAAACTGAAGCCCAATCCAAACCCAATGTCATTTTCATCTTAGCGGATGATTTGGGCTATGGGGATGTGGGTTTTATGGGTAATCAGATTATCGAGACGCCTAATATCGACCGGCTGGCTGAAGAAAGTTTGGTTTTTACCCAGCATTATAGCGGTAATACCGTCTGTGCCCCATCGAGATCGGCTTGGATTACGGGTTTGCATACTGGACATACCCCAATTCGGGGAAACAAAGAAGTACAGCCCGAAGGACAATATCCCATGCCGGATACGCTGATGACTATTCCCAAATTGATGAAGCAGGCGGGCTATGTCACAGGTGGATTTGGGAAATGGGGTTTGGGATTTATCGGGACAAGTGGGGATCCGATGAGTCAGGGTTTTGATCAGTTTTACGGATACAACTGTCAGCGCTATGCGCACCGTTACTATCCAGGACATATTTGGGATAATGATCAAAAAGTAGAACTCCCGGAGAACGGTTGGGAAAACAAAGTGACCTATGCCCCAGATCTGATTCATCAGCAGTCATTGGAGTTTATGGAAGAAAACCGGGATAATCCCTTTTTTCTTTTTCTACCGATCATTATGCCCCATGCCGAACTGGCAGCTCCTGAGGATGAAATTTTTGAAAAATACCGACAAAAAATCGGAGAAGAGAAGCCGCACATCGGAGGAAAAGCCGCAGACTACGGTCCGGATATGAATATTGGGGCTTATCAATCCCAGCCTTATCCTCGCGCCACACATGCAGCCATGGTGGAGCGAATTGATCGCTATGTAGGTGAAGTTATTGCCAAACTTGAGGAATTGGGAGTTCGGGAAAACACCCTGATCTTCTTTGCCAGTGACAATGGGCCTCACCGGGAAGGTGGACATGATCCAGACTTTTTTGATAGCAATGGTCTTTATCGGGGATATAAGCGGGATTTGTACGAAGGAGGTATCCGCACTTATTTGATCGCCAACTGGCCGGGGGTGATCGATGGAGGAAGGGAAAGTGACCATTCGTCAGCATTTTGGGACATGTTGCCCACCTTGGCTGAACTGACCGGTCAAGAACCTCCAAAAACTGATGGGGTTTCTTTCTTGCCAACTTTGATGAATCAGGAAGAACAGAAGAAACATGAATATCTGTATTGGGAATTTCACGAACTAGGCGGAAGACAGGCCATTCGACAGGGAGATTGGAAACTGGTAAAACTTAATGTGAAAAATCCAGGCGAAACAAAGGTGGAACTCTATAACATTGCTGAAGATCCGGGAGAAGAGCGGGATTTGGCAGTGGATTTTCCGGAGAAAGTGGAGGAATTGGTGTCTTTGATCGAAGAAGCTCATCAACCCAATTCGATATTTCCACTTTTTGAGTCTGAAAAAGAATAAAACATCCATTTTTTGTGCATAAACTGCTAAAATATGTTGATAAGTTGTGTTTTTAAAGCGTTTAAATTGGGGAAAAATTGTTAATAAAAAATTAGGTAAAAACTTGTTTCCAGTCATTTTTTGATGCAATTTTATATCACCAAGTCAGAGATAAAAGAAGGGAGATACGACTCCTGCATCTTAGATTGAAATATGAAGTCGGACATGAAGGAAGGCTTACTCTTGGGTAAGTTTTTGAGACGGGCAACCGCAGAAATGTCATTTAGACTGGCCAGAAGTGTACTTCTCCGAAGTACTCATGATGCTAGCGAAGGGGCAAGATTGTTATGATTTTGTCTGAGAGGGGAAACCACAGAAGCACATGCAGATTGATTTAACTGATGGACGTTCTCATTTGAGATGGTTTCAGTCTAATGATGAAGAACCTGGGTAACTGGGGGAATTCATAATAACTGTAGCTTGGCGCAGTTTAGGAATTACGATTCCTAAGGTGTGAAACGGGAAGTGATCGAGAGATTGCTTCCCGTTTTTGTTTTTAGGGAGTTTGAAAAATTTTTTGTCTCCGGTCTTTGGTCTTCCTGCTTTCAAACCAATTTCTTACCTTTTGTATTGAAAACACTGGGAGAATTGACTGGTTTTTGATTGCTTCTCCCAAATTTTCTCAAACCCAAAACTACCATGTCAAACCTTAACCTAAAGGTCAAACAGCAAAACACCTATGATGCCATCGTCATCGGTTCGGGTGCCAGTGGAGGCTGGGCCGCAAAGGAGCTCTGTGAAAAAGGATTGAAAACGCTGGTTCTCGAGCGGGGCCGAATGGTTCGCCACATTGAGGATTATCCTACCGCATCCAAAGCGCCCTGGGAATTTGAATTCCGAGGAACCGTTCCCATCGAGAAGCGTTCTGGAATCGGTGCTGCCCGTTGGGGACGAGAAGAAACGATGCATTGGGCTTTGGCCGAAGATGAACAGCCCTATATCGAGGAAAAACCATTCCGCTGGTTTCGTGGCTATCATGTCGGTGGGAAATCCCTACTTTGGGCCAGGGGAACGCAACGTTGGTCGGATTATGATTTCGAAGGACCGGCTCGGGATGGTTTTGCGGTGGATTGGCCGATTCGATACCAGGATTTGGTCCCTTGGTATGAGCATGTGGAGCGATTTGTGGGCTTTGCAGGTAGTCGGGATGGTTTGCCCGAGCTTCCCGATCAGATCGTGCAACCCGGCTTTGAGCTGAGTTGTATTGAGAAACACTACAGTGAGCAGTTAAAAAAAATATACGGTGACCGGCATTTGATTCAAGGGCGTTGTGCTCATCTCACCGACCCTCAGGATATTCACCGGGAGCAGGGGAGAAACAAATGTCAGCATCAGAATATGTGCAATCGAGGCTGTGTGTATGGCGGCTATTTTTCAGCGAATGCCTCTACCCTTCCTTGGGCTGAGAAAACGGGTAATCTCACCCTTCGACCGGACTCGGTGGTCGAGTCCATTATTTATGACGAGCAGAAAGAGAAAGCCATTGGCGTGCGTATCATCGACCGATTAAGTAATGAGCAAATCGAGTTTTATGCCAAAGTCATCTTTGTAAATGCTTCTACGATCAATTCCAATGCGATTTTGCTCAACTCTAAATCCAATCGCTTTCCCAATGGCCTTGGGAATGACAATGGCCTGATGGGTAAATTTATGGCCTCCCATAACTATCGCGGGAAAGGCTTTGCTACTTTTGAAGGATTTGAAGATAAAAAAACTGAAGGACAGCATCCAGGGCATGCCTATGTGCCGCGCTTCCGCAATGTATTCAAACAGGATACGGATTTCCTCAGAGGCTACGCCATCGGGATGGCTGGAGGTCGCCAACTCAGATCAGATACCGATGCGATCGGGCATCAGTTGCGGGACAATCTCCTCAATCGAGAATATGGACTTTGGACCATGGCCGCTTGGATGCAGGGGGAAATGATCCCCGTCGAATCCAATCACATGCGGTTGAGTGAAAGTGAAACCGACAAATATGGCATTCCTAAAATTATTATGTCTGTCGAATGGACCGAAAATGACGATAAGATGACACAGGATTTTATCGATCAGCAGACCGAAATGTACGAGCGAATGGGCTTTAAAAATATCAGCGTTTCGGATTCCCAAGCACCTCCTGGCTCGGATATCCACGAAATGGGAGGCGTGCGCATGGGGAAAGACCCGAAAACATCTTTGCTCAATAAGCATAATCAGTTGCATCACTGCAAAAATGTCTTCGTCACCGACGGTGCCTGCATGACAAGTACGAGTACTCAGAATCCTACGCTGATGTTTATGACCCTGACCGCCCGGGCTGCAAACTTTGCAGTGGAGGAATTGAATAAGCTTAATTTGTAAATTATACCCGCTGATTTTGTGGGAATCCAAACCCAAAAAACCTATGAAAAAGAACCTGTTACTATCCCTATTGGCTCTAGCTTGGATGATTTTACCGAGCGAATCCCAAGCCCAGAAAAAAGGAGAACCTTTGTACCAAGCTCCACTTGGAATAGCCTCCTATACATTTAGAAACCATTGGGAGCACGGAGTGGAGAAAACACTGGATATCATTCAAGAGATGGGATTCAAGGAATTCGAAGGGGGTGCACCTCAGGGTGTGGAGCCGGCGGCATTTAAAAGAATGTTGGCTGATCGGGGGATATCTATTCCATCGACTGGCGCGGGATTTGAACAGATCGAATCCGACCCTCAAGCGGTAGCTGATCGTGCCAAAGCCCTGGGTGCCAAATACGTGATGTGTGCCTGGATTCCTCATCAGCGGGGACAGTTTTCCAAAGGAGACGCAGACCGAGCGATCAAGGCATTTAACGAAGGAGGAAAAGTGCTCAAAGAAAACGGCATCACTTTCAAATATCATGTGCATGGCTATGAGTTTCAGCCTTATGAAAATGGAACGCTCTTCGATTATTTGGTGCAAAATACCGATCCCGAATACGTTTCCCTACAGATGGATGTGATGTGGACGCATTTCGGGGGAGGGGATCCCGCTGGATTGCTGAAAAAATACGGAGATCGATGGGTTTCGCTTCATCTGAAAGATTTCAAAAAAGGTGCTCCCAAAGATAAGACGGGATTGACTGGGCCTGAAAATGATGTGCCTCTGGGTGAAGGCGAACTTGATTTCCCCGCTATTTTGAGAGAAGCCAATAAAATCGGGATCAAGCACATGTTTATCGAAGATGAAAGCGAGCATGAAATCGAGGCCCTGCCCAAAAGTATTGCGTATTTGAAGAGTCTGAGGTATTGAGTTTAAACCTGATAAAGACCGGTTAAATTATAAATACGCCTTTTGTAATATATATATATATATAATAAAACGTATTATTATCTCAATAATAGATGATTAATTTTAAACACAATGAAAAATTTATTTACAATTTTAATGTTCAGTGGATCTTTGCTTTTAGGATTTTCTTCAGAAGGTAAAACCTACTGTACTGTTGATGAAAATGGGAACAACCCTAATTTTTGTAGGGCAGGTGCGAATCCCGGGGACGCATATTGTTTTACATGGGGTACTGGAACGGCATGTAATGGAAATGCAACAATTAAACCCAATCCTGACGATCCAGAAATTGGTGATTAAAATGGATTAAATCAATTTCATTTTGGAAAAGGTTTATTGGGTTCAAAGCCTATTGTTTTTACTTATTATTTCCGGTTGTGGTCGGAATAACAATAGTTCCTATCAGGAATTTTCAGAGGAAAATCATCTGATTTTTTCTGATTCGTTAAAATTGTCAGAATCAGGATATTTTTCATTAATGTTAGATCAGTCCATCGGACAAACATCTAATTCAATGAGCTATTCGAGTTCGGATGATGTATTGTCAATTTTTAATATTTTGAACCATTCGCTTTATCTTTTTAATGGGGAGAATGGTAAGATTTCTTCAATAATTCCTTTGGAATTTGAAGGGCCAAATGGTGTGGGGGATTTGGGCTTGATTTCATCGCATTTGATCAAATCTCAGAAAGAGATTTATTTATACAATCAAAACATAGGAGTTTTATTTAAAATTGATTCTAGCGGTGTAATACTGAATAAAGCTCGAGTGACCGATTATAGAGATGAGGCGAATTTACCTGTACCTTATCCATCCACGATGCGGCCTTTTTACGTGAAAGGTGATTTAGTTTTCTTTCCCTGTGAAATAAACAATCGGCTTTCTGATTATTCATCATACCCAGCTGTACTACGATATGATCTTGGAAAAAAGGAAGCTAAGTCCATTATTTCTTTTTCTAGCCCATATAATGAAGCCTATTGGGGGCCTTACTATAAATATCAGCCGTCGCTAACATTTGGGCCAAAAAATAATATTTATGTGAGTTTTCCGATTGATCATACTATTTATATTATGGATTCAAATGGTGATTTTGTAGATTCAAGGTATGTCGGCTCAAAATTCATGAAAGAATTTGAACCTTATCAAGAGGATGTGGAATATTGGAAATCCGTAGATTTATCTGTGGCAGATGAGCGGGAGCGAATTCATGGATATTCGACAAGTGAATATAGATCAATTTTATATGACGAAACAAATTCTCTTTTTTATCGAATTTGTTTTATTAGGCCATCGGAGGAAGAAATATTGAATGAGGTATATGATTTTGATATTTCAATTATTATAATGGATAAAAATTTAAATAAGGTCGGTGAGTCTGTTTATCCTAGCTCGAAATATAACTTTGATATGATTTTTTTAAGGAAAGGAGAATTATTTGTTAAAAGAAATGATTTAAGTGAGAAAATAGAAAATGAAATAGTTTTTGAAATGTTAAAACCAGAAAAGTTATGATGAAAAAATTAATTGTGTTCTTTAGTATTTCCTTTTTGTTCTGTCTTTAACTAAATGCAGGAATTTGTTTAGGAGATCCGGATGAAGAAAAATTAGTTGGACATTGTCGTCCAGCTGCTAATCCAAATGATGGTAATTATTGTTATTTATCGGGTACAGGACCTCTATGTGCTTCTACATTAATTAATGGTAATGTTGTGCCTGTAGAACCTGAGATTGGAGACTAATTACTATAAAAAGGCCAGGGAAGTAATCCTGGCCTTTTTTATGTGTTTTCTATCAAATTGTGGCCACCAACTTCACGTCCAGTTTGACTTCATCGTAAATCATTTGGTCTCCTAAGTTTTCAAAGAAATTTCCTGAGCGAAACTTGATGTCATAATCGGTTCGGTCAAAAGTAAGGGCTCCGACTGCGGTAATTGTGGTGCCAGCCACAGTCACTTTTGCAGGAAAGGAAGCAGGATGACTGATTCCTTTGATGGTCAAAACTCCCGAAATCGTGTAATCCGTGCCATTACTTGTTTTAGCTTCGGTAATCTCAAAGGTGGAGGTATTGAATTTTTCTACGGAAAAGAAATCATCAGATTTCAGATGATTAGTCAGATTGCCATTGGACTTGGGATCGGTGAGGTCTTCAACTGTAAGATTGACCATGTCCATATCGAAGGTTCCTCCGGTGATTTTTTCATCCGAATAGTCCAATTCGGCATTTTTGATTGGGACATAACCCCAATGGTTACCGGTGACTTTGGAAGCTTCCCAGCGAACTTGACTTTCGGAAATAATTACTGTAGCAGGTGTGGCTAGCTCCCATATGGGGAAAATAGTGCTTGCGATAAAGATTAATGCGGCAATGATTTTCATAGGATTGAAGCGTTAGTTTGTTTGAATGATTTTTTGGGATTAAAACCCAAACATTCTAACGCATGGGTAGGTAATTGTTTGTGTTTTTATAATCAATGGTCAAGAAGGATGATAATTGAGCGAAAAAAGCAGGATAAAAGGTTTGTCTATAAAATTGAAATCATGTTTGGCAGATTTTATCTTTGTAAGAGATTCATTTTGAAAAAGTTGCCATTGGAAAATTTTTTCAAGATAATAGATGTGAATATGTCAAACTCAAGTTCCTAACAAAATCCATCCAGTCCCTGGAGAGTGCTCGGGTCTGATGTTTTCCTACCCTCCCACAAAAACGAAACAAACGGACACCGAGCGACGGTTGGTGAGCGATGTCGAACCAAGTCGAGGTGGATATTGAGAAAACTTGTGTACTGGCAGAATTCCGTATTTCCACATAAAAAAAACAATTGAGGAATATTAAAGTATGCCTTGATTTTGCTCATTTCCCAAAATATTCCCTCTTTAAGGGATGAATTTGTCACGGCTACTTCCCGCTCTTTATTTTTTCAAAAGGAAAGTTTCACAAGCCAAACTTTGGGTCTGGATTAAATTGGGCTGGGTAAAATCCATTCTGATTCAGCCGTATTTGGGATTTGGCAGCGAAAAAGAAATTTACCTTGCCGGTCGGGTATTAGTGGACAAGGGCATTACTCCCGCAAACCCCGAGGATCGATTTTGGAAGAATTTCCGCACCATGCAAAAGCGGTTTTTTACCATTGTCATCCCCGAAGTGGCTGTCTTGGCAATCTGGGAAGGAGAGCACGTTGAAGTGCAAACGGATGAGGAAGGCTATTTTGAGTTTAGAATTCACCCAAAAAACAAACCTGATCCGGCATGGCATGCCATTTCCCTCTCTCTCAAAAAGGGCTTGCTCAGGAATCAGCCCCATGTCACTGCCGAGGGACTTATTTTCATCCCCTCTTCACAGGCAGACTTTGGCGTGATTTCAGATATTGATGATACCGTGGTGCCAACCGGAGCGATGAGGCTTTGGGACATGCTGAAAACTACCTTTGCCAAAAACGCCCATTCCCGAGTTCCTTTTCCCGGAGTCTCGGCATTTTACGAAGGGCTTCACAAAGGGGCTGCAGGCATCCCCAGCAATCCGCTTTTTTATGTGTCCAGCAGTCCATGGAATCTCTATGATTTTCTGACCGAATTGATGGAAGTTCATCAGATTCCTCCCGGTCCATTGATGCTGCGAGACTTGGGATTGTCCCGGGATCAATTGATCGCAGGCAGTCATCGAGACCATAAATTGAAACAAATTCGCCATATTTTGGGTGTTTATCCCGAATTGAATTTTATCCTCATCGGGGATAGTGGCCAAGAAGACCCGGTTATTTATCGGGAAATCATCGAGGAGATGCCGGGTAGAATTTTGGCAGTTTATATTCGAAATGTGGCCAATCGAGAACTTAGACAGCTCCAAGCGGAATATCAAAAACTGGAAGTACCTTTTGTTCTGGTCCAAGACACGATGGAGGCAAGTGCTCATGCTGCGCAAAATGGCTGGATATTGGAAGCTGACAGAAGTGAGATTCAGCGTAAGAAAGTAAAGGACGAGGAGGATTAAAACCAACTTGGTATTTTCTCAAACGGGAAGCCTTAAATTTGATAAAGTTTAAAACCCAAATGACCTTTTCAAAACCGGAAAATCCGCTGATCAGTATTTTAATTCCCTTTAAAAATTCCGCTCCATGGCTCTCGGAGTGCTTGGAATCGATTCAAAGTCAAACGTTATCAGATTTTGAGGTCCTGGGAATCGATGATCATTCTGAGGATCAAAGCCGCTTGATTTTTGAAGAATTTGCCAAGAAGGATGCTCGGTTTCAAATCTTCCAAAATCCAGGAGATGGAATTATTCCTGCGCTGGAATTTGCTTTTTTTCATTCTAAAGGAAAAATGATTACTCGCATGGATGCGGATGACACCATGCCGGAGCGGAGACTGGAGCTGATGAGCAATCGCTTGAAGCGATGTGATTTGCGGACCGTGGTTACCGGGAAGGTGCTTTACTTCTCCGAGCATGAAGTAAGTCCAGGCTATCTGGATTATCAGAGTTGGCTTAATGACATCAACATGCACGGAGATCAATACGCCAATATCTATCGGGAATGTGTCATAGCCTCACCCAATTGGCTGACTTTTCGGGAGAATATCGAGTTGGTGGGTGGCTTTGGGGGGTTGAGTTATCCTGAAGATTACGATCTGGCGATCAAGTGGTATGAAAGGGGAGTGAAATTTGAAGCGATTCAGGACTTGACGCTTTATTGGCGGGAGCATCCGGGTCGAACATCCCGAAATTCGAATTCCTACAGTCAAAGAGCATTTTTTGAGCTAAAAATCAATGCTTTTTTAAACCTGGACTATCGAGGAGGCCCCTTGGTCATTTGGGGAAAGAATCCCAAATCCAAGTTGATTTCCAAAATTCTCAAAGGCAGGGGAATAGCATTTGAAATCCAGGATTTGGAAGACTATGAAAGTATCGAAAAACTGGAGAATCCCCAGCTTTTGGTGGCGGTGTATCCGCCTGAAAAGGAACGAATCGAAATCCAGAAATACCTGATGCTAATCGGGATGAAGGAAGGGACCGATTGGTGGTGGGTTTGATTCAACTAATTTCTTTAAACAAAAATACTTGCTTCTTTGAGTTCAGTGGCTAATTTGTGCAATGTCTGTTCGATTTTTTTAGCCTGTTCGAGTGAAGGATTTTTAATTCCAGATACATACTGCCTCAAAAGTCCAGGATTCATTCCTGCTTGTTGAGCCACATTAGAAATTTTTAAAAAATTAAAGCGTTGAAATAAAGCTGAAATATCAAAATGGTGCTCAAATTTGACGGCATTTGGATTTAAGTTTTCAATTTCCAGCAGCAAATTTTTGATTTTTTGTTCGAGTTCTGAAATGGTACTTCCAAAATCGGTAATCAGATTTTCTTCAAACACTACTCGGCCCCAGAGTAATTTGTCTTTGCCTCTTTCAATAATAAGCGGGATTTTTACAATTTTCATTTTTTATACTTTCTGATTTGGCTGTTTATTATTTGAGTCCTGCTTGCTTCAAAATTGAGTTTAATGTCCCAATCGGGATATCTCCGCAATGAACTGGAACAGTTATTTTTCATTTCTTTTCGGAATGGATAAGTCGAAGGTGACTTCCTTTTTGAGCTTTTATGACCCAACCTTTTTGATGAAGTAATTTGAGCAAGTCTTTTACTTTCATTTGCTAAAAGTAGCGAATTTGCTACATGTTAAAAAGATTCAAAGAGAAAATCAATGAGTTCAGGCCATCCTCAATCCAAAAAATGAAGTAAGAATAGGGTTTTTGGTGTAAGGAGGTTATTGAATGATAGTAACTTATTTTTTAAATAATTGTTTATAGCAAACTATTCAATCGTCATCGAATAGCTAATAAAGATTTATAAATATTTGAATAAATTCTTGTTCGTTTAAATTATGAAACCTAGATTACTGCCATTATTTAATCAAACTTTATTTTTATGCACAAATTACACACACACACAGCGGGTAAACTTGGTTTTCCCAAAAGCTTCTGGAATGGGGGCTTGTTCTCTTTTGGTCTTCGATTTTTAGCGTTGATCACAGTTTCCTTAATTTATTTCTCTTGTAGTGAAATAGAAGAACCACCGCAATAGATAAAAGAATTGGAAAAGATTGCAAAAAAATCCAATATCAATCTTGATGAACCCGGGTTGAATTTTGCATCAGCTTTTGCCAATGGATTGAGGAATGAAACGTTAAGGGGTTTTGTTAACGATAAGATCCAAGAACAATTTGATGGGGATTTTAATTTTCTGTATTACACAGAAAACCCAGCCCCATCGGAGGTCCAAATTCGAAGTCCATTACTTTTGAAGAGGCATTGTTCGGTAATCAAAACAATTTTAAGGTCAATAATTCAAATTTGGATTTTGATCCGCTGATGCAGGTGGCTTTGCGGGGAGCAGATGAAGATCTTAATGCAATGAATGAAATTGGGGAGGATATTCCTGTTCTTTATATCTCTCCAAATCAAGATCTTGAAGAAAATCCAATTGTTCCTGTTTTTTATGCTTCAGGCGAAATTGGGGAGTGGGATATCCAAAATGTTCCAGATAATCCGGTATTAGTTGTTAGTATGAATGAGCGACTAGTTAAAGTCAGTCGAGGACAAAATTTAAAAATTGCTTTAAACGATTGTATTGGTGAGTCGGATCCATACTTCAGTGATGAGACCGATGATTATTACTTTTATGATGATTATTATTGTGGGGGTACTTCTGGAGGCGGAGGAAGTGGAGATACAGGTGGAACTGGCGGTAATTCTGGCTGTGACCGAAACCTAAATAATAATCCTGATAAACTTGATCGTGCAAAGTTTGAGTCAATGTATTGGATGAGGCAAGCAGAAGAATGGTTAGATGGAGCACCTGAAGTATACTATATTCTTTTTACAGGATCTTCCCAAGCTAATCTTGCTCAATTACCCCCAAAAGCACTTCCTGTAGTAGATCGAAGTAAATGGAAAGATTGCGGGGTATTTACCTGTAATCCAGAATGGCTATATAATATCAATCTTGAGATGTTTAACTGGGACCTACAGTTGTATGGGCAAGCTGTTACGATTCGCTTTTATGAATATGACCCTGGGGATTCAGAGACTAGATCTTATAGTATGTCGTTCAAAGATGCTGCTGGAAATACACAAACATTGACACAAAGTACTACTGTTTCAAACAATGATTTTGATTTGTTTGGTTCTCCTGTAGATTATTGCGATGATGTTACTGGCTCTGATTTGAAAATTTATACTACAGGGAGATTTCAATTTGGTATTAAAATAGATGGGTAGATTAAAATTTATATTGATTGCCTGCCTGGCATTTTTAGCCGGGCATGCAGTTTTTTCCCAGGACCTCAAAGTAGGGTTTGGTCTGGTAGATGAGCGGGTTTCCAATGGAACCTTTATTGAAATTGATACGGTGTCGGTGTATGAGCAAACCAACTATTCTACCTCTGACCCGATGCCTTATGTTAGGTTTGATTATCCTTTTTCTGATAGATTTTCAGGGAATATAGGTTTTCAGTTTCATAAAAAAGCAATTGCTCTGGCAGTAGAATACACATCGGAAACCTGGTCAGATCCTCTTCAATCTCTTGGAAAAGGTGGGGGTACAGGGATGTATTTATTGGAATTTCCTATAGGAGGAAGTTATAAACTGATCGATAAGGAGCATTTTGACCTTATGGTTGATCTTTCAGCAGTGCCAGTATGGGTGCTTCCTGATCCTATCCCGCTAAATGTAGAACCTCAGGGAATCGATTGGACACAGGAAATAATCGATGCGCTAAATGCTGCGCAAACCATCCCGAAATCCTTTTATATGAACTATCAATATGGTTTATCAGCAGAGTACAAGCGCTTTGGGCTGACACTCTTTAGAACTGCCAATATGAACCGATCTATTAGCAATGGCTATACACTTTATGGTCAACAGTATAATTTCCCCAGGAGGACTCGATCGACGAGAATCGGCTTATATTATACTTTTGGAATGTAAAAGAAAGAAAAGAACTAGATGGTTAAAGTCAAATTCTTACTCACTGCCTGTCTGGTCTTAATTGCCGGGCAGGCCGTTTTTTCCCAGAGTTTTAAAGTGGGTTTTGGACTCGTAGATGAGCAAAGATGGTTCGCTTCTCAAATCTCTTTGGATACTTTAATAGGATATGAACAAACAAATGGATCTACAGGTTATCCTATGCCTTTTGTAAGTTACCAATATCCAGTTTCTGAAAAGATTCAACTTAATATTGGTATCCAATACCATGAATCCAGAATTGCCTTTGCTGTAGAATATACCTCTGATTCTTGGCCGGATCATATTCCTTCGATAGGTAAAGGCTGGGGTACTGCCACTCGAAATATTGAGATTCCCTTAGGTGGAAGCTATCAGCTCATTGGTTCAGAGAAGGTAAAATTATTACTTGACCTTTCCGCTGTTCCTGTTTTTGCAATTCAAGATTTTGAAAAATTGGAGATAGAGCCTCAAGGAATTGATTGGACTCAGGAGGTGATCGATGCGCTGAATGCTTCTGAGACTATCCCGAAATCCTTCTATATGAATTTTCAATATGGACTTTCTCTGGAATACAAGAGCTTTGGGCTTACTCTTTTCCGAACGAACAATATCAATCGCTCAATTAGCAATGGATATAATCTATATGGACAGGACTATACTTATCAGCGAAGAACCCAGTCAACAAGATTGGGTTTGTATTATAGATTTGAATTTAAGAAGGAAAAGGAATAATACTCCTTGTTTGAAAAAGCCTAGGAATACCTTGGGCTTTTTTTATTTATCAGGGTTCAATATCCTTTCCTCCGCCTTCTGCGTCAACACATGTTCCTTGGCGAAGGGAATACCCACAAATTCATCATTGGCCCATTTAGGGAAGAGATTTTTGTAGAACGGACTTTCCGGATTGCCGGACTGACCGGGAGTATTGATCCCGATGGTTTTTTCCCAGTCTTCGGTATCCACCACGATGCGAAAGGAAGCCCCCGAAGTATTATTGTCTCCGTAGGCATTGGCTCCCGGAGTGAAGCTGTATCCTCCCCGGGGCAAGGTTTCGGTATTGAGTTTGGCTTCCCATTCGGCATTCACCACTTCGCCTAAGGGATGACGGATTTTCGCATGTTTGTAGTCTGCCTGTCCGTATTGCCAATCTGATGGGTTTTTCCCTAGTTTTTCTTCCAAAGCTTCGATGGTTTGTTCAAAACTTTCGGCCAGGATCTGATCTCGGTTTTCGACTGGGTTTCGGTCATACATCATTTCGGGATTGTCCATCCATTCCAGTACCTGCGTCAATTGAATACTTCCCAACCAGGGTTTCGCCTCATCAGGAATCATCAATTCGGAAATGGTTCTTCGCAATATCCGCTCCCACATCACATAAACTCCTGCTGCTACCGAGTTTTTATCCAATACAAAATCCCAAGACTGTAGTACTTGATTTAAGGAATCTGCTCGTTCAGTTTCCAAGGATACATTCTTAAGAAAGGGCACCAATTTTCTTGCGGGCAAAGCCAAGTAATCGTTTTGCAAAACCCCTAATTCCTCGACGGTGAATTTTTTATCCTGACTCAGTACCTCTTTGATTCGCTCTCCTCTGAAATCATCGGCCCATTCAAAGCCTAAAGCTTCAGGGTAAGCGTAATCATCCGGTGCTACATTTTGATTGGCTGTAGCGATGAAGCCGGATTCGGGGTTTACTGCATTTGGTCGGTCGGCAATCGGGAGATAGTCCTCCCATTCGTAGCGTCCATCACCCATGGTAGCGACCAAGCCGGAGAAACCTTTTCGGATCGGTGCGATTCCTGTTGCCTGCCAGCCGATCGTTCCGTTTTTATCTGCCCAAACCATATTTTCGGCTGGAATATTATTGTACGTACAGGCATCGCGAAATTCCTCCCAAGTCGTGGACTGATCCATACGTAAACTCGCCAGATAAGGAGCTGAACCCGTTTCCAGCCAAGCACATTCCACAGCAACGGCCTTATTAAGCTCTTCATCGATAAAGGTCACGGGACCATGACGGGTGTAATAATGGGTGATAATTTCATCTTCTTGGCCTTTTACCCGGATCGTATCTTGGATGCTTTCCATTTCTAGCCATTCATCCTTGTATCGGTACTGGGATGGGTTGTCGGGATTTAGATCATAGACCCGCAAATCTTCATTATCGGTGGAGAATATGGTCAATCCCCAAGCCCCATGATCATTGTGACCGATGGAAACTCCTGGAATGACCGGTTCACCAGCACCGACCACATTCCAGCCCGGCGCATTCAGATGTACCCAGTAGCGCAAGGAAGGAATGGCCTGCAAGCGATGCGGATCATTGGCCATCATGGGAAAGCCGCTTTCAGACTTTTCCCCGGCAACCACAAAATTATTACTGCCCTGAGCAAAAGCGTCTGATTCCAAGGTGAAGTTTAATTCCTCATCCAAGTAGGCCGCAGCCTTTTCAAATTCTTCGGCTTCTCTTCGGAATTCTTCCCGAATATCCTCAGGCTGAAAGCGAACTCCCCGCCTAAAAGCCCGATAAGGCACCAAAATATCCTTCATCAGCAATTCATCCGGAATTCTCGGATCCAAATCCAAGACGGGTTCATTGGGGTGGAAATAGTAAAGTTCTTTGGCTTTTTCCGCACCGATTTGACTGACTACCCGGCTGATGTTAAGTTCATCGGTGACATTTTCGAGCAATCCTTGATGGCGGGAAATCACCACCTCCCAGGTCCAGGGCTCGGGTTGGATGCCCAGCATTTGAAACTCGATCGGAAGACTTTCTGGATTTTGTCGCGCTTCCTCGATGTAAGTGTTGATTCCGGCGACGAAGGAATCCACGATTTCCACACCGCGGGGGTGATAGTGTCGAAGTTCTGTTTCTTTGTCACCTCGAAATTTGAAAAGTCGAACGCCCCGATCTCGTTCCAGTTCCCGCTCCCCTAGAATTTCAGCCAAAGCCCCTGTTGCCTGTCTTCGCCAAAGCTCAAACTGAAATAGCCGGTCCTTGGCCGCCAAATAGCCTTGGGCAAAGAAGAGATCTTCCTCATTTTGCGCAAAAATATGATTAATCCCATTCACATCTCTGATGACCTCGACCTCCTCATTTAGCCCTTGGATGGTATTTTTGTTTTCTTGTTTCTGACAAGAAAAAAGCAGGAATGAAAATATCAGAAGAGGCGTGAAGAGTAGCGATTTTGTGTGCATAGGTGGTCAATTTGGTACGGAATATTTGATTTATCCAGCTCCTTTCCAAAGAAAATGTGATGGATGGGATGCTTTCTTGAAAAAAGAAAACCCCGGCTATTCCAACCGGGGCTCAATCAAACCAATTAAAAATATTACTACGAGAAATCTTGAAGTCCTTTTAGCCGACCTCGATTGCTTTTTTGGTTTCACTGACTTTCAGTGCGTTTTTTGGAAGGACGATTTTTAAGAGTCCATTTTCATAAGTGGCGTCGATTGCTTCTTGCCGGATATTTTCTGGTAGCGCAAATGCACGACGGATGCTGGAGTAGGAAAATTCTTTCTTGCGATAGTTTTCCTTTTCCTCTTCTTTTTTGTGCTCCTTTTCGGCTGAAATACTCAGTACACCCTCGTTGACTTCTACTTTAAAGTCCTTCTTTTCAAATCCCGGTGCCGATAGTTCGAGTTTGAATTCTTTTTCATTCTCGATCACATTGGCAGAGGGAACCTCCACGGTTTTATCCGGGAACCAAAATTTCTCCTCCCAATCAAAGGGATTTTCTGCTCCGAAGAAGTCCTGAACCATTTTGGGCCAGAAACCTCCGTTTCTTTTAGCTAAAGTGCCCATAGCTTTGTTTCGTTTTGTTAGGTTAAAGCTCCGTTTATTTTCAGGCTTTTGCTATGATAAAAGTCACAGAGTGAGCTGATTATTGTGAGATTATTCTATTTTTTATTGAAAATTAAATTAATAAAAAGAATCGACCAACCGGTTTAAAAATCACTTTGCTGATTAGTGATACAAGGAAATTTTTGAAGAGGAAATCATCCCTTTTCATGGGTTGGAAAATTGAATTTTTGATTAAAAGCGAAAAGAATTGTATTTTCCATCTAACTGAAAATATTCCGCCATGATTGATTTTTCCCGAAGAAATAGCATCAAAACCATTGGTTTAGCAGCAGGTATCACATATTTAAATCCGATGTCTTTTATACCAGCAAAAAACAAGAAGATGAAAGATAAACTTGGGGTGGCCTTGGTCGGCTTGGGGTATTACAGCACGGATCTTTTAGCTCCTGCTTTACAAATGACCAACCATTGCTACCTGGCTGGAATAGTGACGGGCACACCGGAAAAAGAGAAAATCTGGATGGACAAATATGGGATTCCGGAGAAAAACGTGTACAACTACACCAACTTTGACACGATCAAGGACAATCCGGACATCGATGTCGTGTATGTGGTTTTGCCTCCATCCATGCACCGCGAATATGTGGTGCGTGCTGCTGCCGCAAAAAAAGAGGTATGGTGCGAAAAACCCATGGCTGTCACTGCCGAGGAATGCCAATCCATGATCGATGCCTGCCAATCCAATGGGGTGAGCTTGGCCATCGGGTATCGCTGTCAGCACGAGCCAAACACGCTGGAGTATCAGCGAATTGTCAAAGAAGGTTTATTAGGCTCTGTAAACCGCGTAGAATGTGCCGCAGGCTATCGGGAAAATCGAACCAATCACTGGAAGCAAAAACGTGAAATGGGAGGAGGTGTAATTTATGACATGGGCGTCTATTCTATTCAAGGAGCTCGATTGGGATCAGATCTCGAGCCCATCGCAGTCAAATCCGCTAAAATTTGGACAGAGCGACCGGAAATTTACCAAAATGGCTTAGGTGAAATTGTAGAAGCTGAATTGGAATTTCCAGACGGAGTGACCGCTTGGATTAAAACGAGTTTTGCGGAGAATATCAACTTTTTGACTATCCACTGCGAAAAGGGAGATATTGAAATAGCACCTTTTCAGGCCTATGCCGGAATCAAGGGGAAAAGCCCACTCGGAGAGATCAATTTCCCCTATGAGGTGCCTTGGCAGCAAGCCAATCAGATGGATCAGGATGCGTTGTCCATCATGAACAATCAACCCATGAAGGTGCCCGGAGAAGAAGGAAAACGGGATATTCGAATTGTAGAGGCGATTCTGGAATCAGCGGAGACTGGAAAACGGGTTGTGATCTAGGATCAAATTTCAGGGTCCATTTTTACGATGACGTTTCCGATTTTCTTTCCCTGAGAAACATAGGAATAGGCTTCCTGGATTTCAGCCAATGAAATCACCCGATCAATCAGGGGATTGAACTGCTTTTTAAGCAGAAGTTCGCTCATTTTTGAGAGTGAACCTTTCAGGTCTTGAGGAAGGGGGAAAATCACTTTTTTATTGCTCAAAATCGGTGTGGTTAAAGCAAGGAAAATATTTTCCCAGTTGGGTCCCAATTCGGATGAAAGATAGGATCCTTTAGGATAGAGCAAGGGTTTACAAATGGTAAATCTGCTTTTTCCTACAGCATCTAAAATGGCGTGAAACTGCTCCCCACAGTCCAAAAAGTTTTCCTCCAATCCATTAATAACCCGATCTGCTCCAAGAGCTTTTACCCGATCCACCTGACCTAAGCTTACCGCGGTCACATGGATACGCTTGGCTTTGAGAAGCTGAATTGCAGCCGAACCAATTCCACCCGTTCCGCCGATAACCAAGGCTCTGTCCTCAGGTTGTAAGTCAAGTTTATTGATAAAATTGATGGCGTAATGGGCCCCTTCGATGCAGGCGGCAGCGATAACAGGATCGATTCCTTGAGGCAGTTTTTGGAGGTGTTTGAAAGCGCCGGTACAAAAATACTCCGCATGACTTCCTATCCCATTGTCTTTCATTCCCCAGACCATTTCGCCCTCGTCAAAGTCACTGACTAGATTTCCCACCTTAGTGACTTTACCGGTAAAATCGGTTCCCGGAATCGGGTTTCGGGGTTTGGGCCATCCTACAAAAAGCCGCATAATCCATGGCCAGCCGGTAAGCACTCCCAAATCTGTTCGGCTGACTGAAGTGGCGATGACTTTGATTTGAATTTCATCGGATTGAGGCTCCGGTATGGGGAGTTCTTTCAGGACGATTCCCGAAGAATCGGTGTAAGAAGTTCGGTAGACAGCTTTCATATGAAAAAGGAAAGAAATTAGACGTGCTGATCGATCAAAATGGCATTGCCATCGGGATCAAAAAATAGAATACTCCCTGGCCCGTTTGCATTTGGGTCAGTTTCTTGGGCAAGTTTGATGCCTTTGGATTGGAGTTCATTTTGGATGCTTCTGACATCATCAAAGTCTTCGACTAGTCCCGCTTCTTGATCCCAGCCGGGATTGAAAGTGAGGATGTTTTTTTCAAACATTTCATGAAAAAGGCCGATCAAGGTCTGCTCATTTTTCATGATGAGGTAGTTTTGTTTTTCGCTTCCAGCAAAAACGCTAAACCCTAGGTGTTCATAAAATTCCTTGGAGGCTTGGAGGTTTTTGACGGATAGGCTAATGGAAAAGGCGCCGAGTTTCATAAGCGTGGGGAGTTTGGGTTTTGAAATTTAAGTTATTTCAATCAAAATAAATCGTTTTCCCTTTTTTGGCACTTTCCTTGGCAGCTTCCAGTATTTCCATCACGATCAGATTGTTTTCCAAGGAATAGAGATCAAATGGTGGAAGTTTAATTTCATGGTGAATGACAGCCTTAAGTAAAAGGAATGGATCGGGATAAGGTGGATCAAGCTCGGGGAGTTCAACTGTTTTTTCTTGAAATCCATCATAGCCTTCTGCCATTCTTGTACGCAGTTGGTTGCGATCATCAGCATAGATAATGCCTTTTTCGGCATAGATTTCCATATCTTTTCTGCCGATGGGCCAGTTCCAAGAAGCTTGAATGATTAATTGCTTGTCCGGATAGTTGACGATGATCGTGGCATCATCCTCGACTTTGGGGTTATTTTGAGGCTGAAGTTGCTGGGTGATGGCGGTGACAGACAGGGGGCGCTCCCCATTGGTAAGCCAGGTCATCAGATTTGCTCCATAGCAGCCAAAGTCCATCAAAGCACCACCACCGTTGAGTTTGGGATCGGTCAGCCATTCTAAAAACTCCGGGCCGACCCCGATTTTTTTGGGACCTCGGTGCCCGTCTCGGACGATGACTTTTATTGCTTTGCCAAATTCGCCTGATTCCAAGATTTCCTTGGCTTGGTGATTGGTCGGATACCAGCTTGTTTCGTAATTGGTCAAAAGATGAATCTGATGTGTTTGGGCCAGATTTGCCATTTCTTGGGCATGTTCGAGGCTTACAGCAAGTGGCTTTTCGACCATGACGTGAATGCCTCGTGGAGCAGCGGCTTGTACGATTTTCAGGTGCTCAAAGGTATTTGCGAAGGCAGCCACAGCCTCGGGTTGGGTTTCCTCGAGCATTACTTCCAAATCCTTAAAAACCAAATCCATTGAAAACCCGTACTGCTCTGCGTATTTTTCAGCTAATTCCTGATTTGATTCGGCAATTCCCACCAACTCAAAATCACCACGATCGATGGCTGAAAGCACCCAGCCTACATGGCCGTGGGTGAGGCCAGCAACTGCTAATTTCAGTTTTTCTTCCTGTCCTAATGCAAAGGCAATGGACAAGTAAAAAAGGAAAACAAATGAGGATAGTCGTTTCTTCAT
Organism: Algoriphagus hitonicola; assembly: GCF_900113375.1. Classification (GTDB taxonomy): domain Bacteria; phylum Bacteroidota; class Bacteroidia; order Cytophagales; family Cyclobacteriaceae; genus Algoriphagus; species Algoriphagus hitonicola. The sequence goes on from NZ_FOPC01000001.1 coordinate 153,059, forward strand.
GGAAAGAATACTTTTTTCAGGTTTAAGTTTGGGTGTTTTGAGGTTTCAAACTCCGAATAGCCTTCCATTTTGAGTTCAATTCCCCTAATCTCTTAAAGAATCAAGTAGTAATTTGATGTATTGATCGGTTACAGATTCTTTTTTAGACTAATCATAAATAGAAAGAAGGTAAACTATTCCCTCGTCTAATACAAAGCTGGTTATTATTCTAGCTCCTCCAGACTTTCCCTTTCCTTTACTTGCAATAGCTAATCTGATTTTGTAGCAGTTTTTAAAAATTTGAATCCCTTGATTAGGTTTTTGGGAAAGGCTGCTGGCTAATTCTTTAATCTCAAGTTTAAGTGAGGGGTATTTTTTGAGAAGTTTTTTTTATTCTCGATCAAATTCAGGTAAAGTTTTGACTTTGAAAGTCATAATTCCGAGAGGAGCTCGTCGATATCTTTTGCCTGTAATTTTCCTTTTTTTACTTCTTTCAATTCTTTATACCCTTGAGCCACACTTTTTGCAATTTTGATAGATTCTTCATCGGTTTCGGACATTGAAAAATTCACTTTCAAAGCTTCTAAAATTGCTTTAATCGTGGTTGCTTCTTCTTCGTTTTTTGGTTTGATGAGTATCGTTTCCATGTCTTAAATATACGGATAAACTCGTTAATTTTAATCCTTTGAAACTATTTATCCTTTCGCCAATAGCAGCTGAAATTCCAATGCCCCGCAGGGCTGAAATTCATCCTCAGCTAAATCCTCAAAAATCTCTTCGTCAAATTCCATTTCTGTTTTTTCGACCTTGCCATCTGGATGGACGATGAGTTCGGTTCCGGTGAAATCTTCAGGGTTCACCATCACTAAAACCTTATAATCGTCAAAAATGCGCTTAAAATACTGTGCAATCGTTTTGGCCATGATTTTCTTGTAAAACTACAAATTAGCGGTTGGATGTGATCACATGGTTTTGATAAATGACTTCCGTTGGGGGATTTTGAGTTTCTTGGATTCTTCGAAACAAAAACATCGCCTGAGCTAAAAAGTCGCTTTCCTCAAAAGTTTTTGTGGGTGTAAAAGCGTGGTTTTTGACGAGAAATAGCGGTCCATAGGTCCCGGTAATTTCATACCCATTTGGAGATCTTTTTCTCCTCAATTTGATCTCAGATCCATCTGCAAATTCAATCCGGGCATTTCCAAAGAAAAATCCACCCTTACCTCGCGCAATTTGACTATCAGACCTTTGATCCAAGATTCGGATATCTTTAATGAAAGGCCTATTACGATGGTAAAAAAGCCGATAATTCCTTTCTTCTGACTCCAATTCGGCATAGCGAAATCCGGGATCAACTTTTAAAATAGCCTCCTCACCTTTAGAATCTTGATAATTCACTTCAATCATTGGGATTTCCCAAGTAGAGGAACTTTGTGCATTTACCCAATAAAAAGAAAAAAGGAAGACAGCTGTCGAGAGGATGCTTTTGGATTTCATGGTTAAAGAGTTTGGATTCAAAGTTTTTACGCAGGAGAAGATAAGTAAGTTTTCGGTGCCGAATGGAGGATTTCCAGTCCACGATTGTGGATTGAAAAAAAATTGACCAAAATATGTTGAATTTACTTTTTCTTTTCGGTTCCCTTCCTAAATTTGCCGAAGTCTTATGAAAACAACTGCAAACAAGTACTGGTGGTGGCATACTGAAACTTTCCCGGGGAAAGCACAGAAAGCCCTTGCCTAAAATTTGGATGCAAGAACTATACAATCGGCTTACTGGTTTCCCCCGGTAAGCCTTTTTTTATGTCAAAAATTAACCACTCATGAACCACGTCAAATTTCCGATTCTGACCACTTACAAAAAGCGATTGGCTGACACGATCACCCCTGTAAGTATTTACCTTCAAATTCGAGATCGATTTGCCAATCCCATTTTGCTGGAAAGCTCCGATTACCATGGACAGGAAAATAGCTACTCCTATATCTGCTTTAACCCGCTGGCGACCTTCTCTTTCAATGCGGGAAAGGTCTCCGAGAAGTTGCCCAATGGAGAGGAACTAAATTACGAGGTGACTCCCGAAAAGCCACTAATGGATCATTTGAGAGCTTTTGGGAATAAATTTGACCCTACCCCAGACAAATTTAAATTTAGTACAAACGGACTTTTTGGCTACATCCAATATGATACGGTTGGTTGGTTTGAAGACATCAAGCTGAGTAAAACCCAAGCCAATGACATTCCGATGATGCACTACTCCATGTATCAAAATATCATTGTGGTGGATCATTATAAGAATGAATTGCACCTTTTTGAGCATCGGGTAGCCGGCGCCGAAAATCCCGAATACATGCCTGAGATTGAGCAACTGCTTAATAATAAAAATATCCCTGCTTATTCCTTCAAAAAAGTGGGAGAGGAAGTTTCCAACTATACGGACGAAGAATTTCTAAAAATTCTCAATCAAGGTCGCGAGCATTGTTTCCGCGGAGATGTGTTTCAGATTGTACTTTCCAGACGCTTTACGACTGAGTTTAAAGGCGATGAATTCAATGTCTACCGGGCACTTCGTTCAGTCAATCCATCTCCCTATCTTTTCTATTTTGATTACGGTTCGTTCAAGGTTTTTGGGAGTTCGCCAGAGGCACAAATTGTAGTAAAAAGTCGAAAAGCGACGATTTTCCCCATTGCCGGGACTTTCCGACGCACAGGAAATGACGTTGACGATGCAGAATTGGCGAAGAAGCTCTTTGATGATCCCAAGGAAAATTCCGAGCACGTGATGCTGGTTGATTTGGCGAGAAATGACCTTTCCCGATCTTCGGATGTAGTCAATGTAGATGTATTCAAAGAAATCCAATACTATTCCCATGTCATCCACTTGGTGTCCAAGGTAACGGGTGAGCTTCCTGAGGGAGCCAATCCTTTGCAACTCGTCGCTGATACTTTTCCTGCCGGAACGCTTTCTGGAGCGCCAAAATACCGGGCTATGGAATTGATAGATGAGTTAGAAAATATCAGTCGTCAGTTTTATGGTGGCGCGATTGGTTACTTAGGTTTTAATGGGGATTTCAATCATGCCATTTTGATCCGATCCTTTGTTTCAGAAAACAATCAATTGCGGTTTCAGGCGGGAGCGGGAGTGGTGGCCAAATCTTCCATTCCCTCCGAACTTCAAGAGGTGGCGAATAAATTGGAAGCACTGAGAGTAGCGCTAAGAGCGGCAGAAACTATTTGAACCTATAAATCATGAAGATATTAGTTCTTGATAATTACGATTCCTTCACCTACAATCTGGTGTACATCATCCGGCAGCTCGGCTATGGAGATCAAATGGAAGTCTTTCGGAATGATAAAATTTCGATTGAAGACGTCGCTCAATACGATAAAATCTTGCTTTCGCCGGGTCCGGGTGTGCCTTCAGAGGCGGGAATTATGCCCGAATTGCTCAAGCGGTATTCTGCCGAAAAGTCAATTTTAGGAGTTTGCTTAGGTCACCAAGCGATAGGTGAAGCTTTCGGCGGTAGCTTGATCAATCTTTCCGAGGTTTTACATGGAATAGCTTCCCAAGTCAAAGTGGAAAAGGATTTGCTTTTTGAGGGAATCCCCGATACTTTTCCTATCGGAAGATATCACTCTTGGGTCATTGACGAATCCACCCTTTCGCCAGACTTGGAAGTGATTGCGAGAACTCCGGATCGACAGATCATGGCTGTTCGTCATAAACAGTTTGCGGTAAGGGGAGTTCAATTTCATCCCGAAAGTATCCTAACCGAAAACGGAGTTAAAATCATTCAAAACTGGTTGGAATCTTGATTTCTACCAAAAATCACCTGAATAATGAAAGAAATTTTAAACCAACTGATCGAGCATAAAACGCTGAGTCAAATTCAAGCCAAAGAGGTGTTGAAAAATCTCGCTTCTGGGGCGTACAATTCCTCTCAGGTAGCGGCTTTTATGACGGTGTATTTGATGCGTTCGATTACGGTCGAGGAGCTACGCGGATTCAGAGAAGCCATGCTGGAGCTCTGCGTGCCTGTCGATATTGCCGAATACGATGCGATGGACCTTTGTGGTACAGGGGGAGATGGTAAGGATACATTTAATATTTCTACCCTTTCTTCTTTTGTCGTGGCAGGCGCCGGTCAACATGTAGCCAAACATGGCAATACCGGCGTTTCTTCGATTTGCGGTTCATCTAATTTGCTCGCCTATTTTGGCTATGAGTTTACCAATGATATAAGCGAAATTCGTCGCTCGCTCGACGAGGCTGGAATTTGCTTTTTGCATGCTCCGCTATTCCATCCCGCGATGAAAAATGTGGCTCCGATCCGAAAGGAACTAGGGGTGAAGACCTTCTTCAATATGCTTGGCCCCATGGTCAACCCCAGCTTTCCCAAAAAGCAATTAGTCGGCGTATTTAGCTTGGAATTGGCACGGCTCTATGCCTATCTCTATCAGGAAAGTGACGCGCAGTTTTCCATTCTCCATGCTTTGGATGGCTATGATGAAATATCGCTGACAGGAGATTTTAAAATGATTTCTAATTCGGGTGAAAAGCTTTTTAGTCCTGAGCGGATTGGTCTTTCTAAGCTAAAGGCAGCAGAAATTAAAGGAGGGGAAACCGTACAGGAATCCGCTAAAATCTTTGAAAATATCTTGAAAGGAAAAGGAACCAACCCTCAAAACGAAGTCGTTTTAGCTAATTCGGCTGCAGCATTAGTTACCGCAAATCCAAATTTATCATTTCATGATGCGGTAGCTCAGGCTCGAGAAGTTTTGATGAGTGGAAAGGCCCTCGAAGTATTTAACGGTCTTGTCAATCCAAAAACTTCTGTATCATTCGCTTAAACATTGATTATGAATATTTTAGAAAAAATAATTGCAGATAAATATCGGGAAGTAGCCGAGCGGAAAAGCTTGATTCCCACCAAACTTTTGGAGAAAAGTATCTTCTATGATGGCAAGGTGGTTTCCATGAAAAAGTATGTGACTGATCCGGAGAAATCGGGGATTATCGCAGAATTTAAGCGAAAGTCTCCTTCCAAAGGGCTGATCAATGGTTCGGCTTCTGTGGAGCAGGTCAGCATTGGTTATATGCAAGCAGGAGCTTCAGCTTTGTCTATTTTGACCGATCAGGAATACTTCGGAGGCAGCAATGAAGACCTCAAAATTGCGAGAAAATTCAATTTCTGTCCGATTCTCCGCAAGGACTTCGTGGTGGATGAATACCAAATCATCGAAGCCAAATCCATCGGCGCAGACTGCGTGCTATTGATTGCGGCAGCGCTGGAGTCAGAGAAATTGAAGTCTCTTGCCAACTTTGCCAAAAGCTTGGGCATGGAGGTATTGCTGGAAGTACATGATGGGGAGGAATTGAAAAAAAGTCTGAATGATGGAGTGGACTTGGTAGGGGTGAATAACAGAAACCTGAAAACCTTCGAGGTCTCGATTGATACTTCGCTGGAGCTCGTGACTGCGATTCCGGACTCCTTTATCAAGATTTCCGAAAGCGGTATTTCTGATCCCAGGGCATTGATGCAGTTGAAAAAAGCGGGTTTCGACGGATTTTTGATTGGAGAAAACTTTATGAAATCCAGTCGTCCCGAGCAGGCAGCTTATAACTTTATCAAGGAATTTAAACGATTGGCAGCAAGCGAACTTTCAGAAGCCTAATGGAAATCAAAGTCTGTGGCATGCGTGAATTGGGGAATATCCAAAGCTTGATCGCTGAGGTGAAGGCGGATTGGATGGGATTGATCTTTTATCCCAAATCCCCGCGCTATGTTTCCGAGGATCGAGCGACAGAATTGAAAGGAATTGCGGTGAAAAAAGTCGGGGTTTTTGTCAATGAAACAGAAGTGGAAATTCTCAGAAAAGTAGGCTTATTTCAGCTGTCGGCAATTCAGCTTCATGGAAATGAATCCGCAGAATTTGTCAAAAAATTATCAGAACAAACTACTTCTGAGCTTTGGAAAGTAATTTCTGTATCGGAAAAAATTGATTGGAAAAGCTTGGCAGCTTATCTGCCTTATGTAAGCAAGTTTCTTTTCGATACAGCCACCAAAGCGCATGGAGGATCTGGACGAAAATTTGATTGGTCTGTTTTGGAAACTTATCCCTTCGACAAAGGCTTTCTCTTGAGTGGGGGTTTGGATGAAGAAAGTGTGGAGGAAATTGCAGCTTTGCAGCGTCAAATCCCTCAACTCGAAGGGGTAGATTTGAATTCAAAATTTGAAGATGCGCCAGGTTTGAAAAATATTGAAAAACTGAAAAAATTTAAACAAAAGCTTCTTTCTCAAGAAGCAATTTAAACGGGAGAAGATATGATACGCGTAGATGAAAAGGGGTTTTACGGCAAGTTTGGGGGTGCGTACATTCCTGAAATGCTCCATCCCAATATTGAGGAGCTGAGGGAAAATTACGAATCTATTGTGGCTTCTGAGGAATTCCAAGAGGAGTTTCAGTTGTTGTTGCGGGACTTTGTGGGAAGACCGACACCGCTTTATTTTGCCAATCGGCTTTCAGAAAAATTCGGAGCCAAAATTTACTTGAAGCGTGAGGACCTTTGCCATACCGGAGCGCACAAAGTGAATAATACGGTTGGACAGATCATTTTGGCCAAAAAGCTTGGTAAAAAGCGAATTATCGCAGAGACCGGAGCAGGTCAACACGGCGTGGCTACGGCCACCGTTTGTGCCTTGATGGGCATGGATTGCACGGTTTACATGGGGGAGCTGGACATTGAGCGGCAAAAACCCAATGTGGAGCGAATGAAAATTCTCGGTGCGAAAGTAGTACCGGCAACTTCCGGTTCGCGCACACTCAAGGATGCCACCAATGAAGCCATGCGTCAATGGATCAACAACCCCGTGGATACGCATTACATCATTGGATCGGTAGTGGGTCCGCATCCCTATCCAGAGATGGTAGCACGTTTTCAGTCGGTGATTTCGGAGGAAATGAAATGGCAGCTGATGGAAAAAGAAGGGCGAGAAAATCCCGATTTGGTGGTCGCCTGTGTAGGTGGAGGCTCCAATGCCGCAGGAGCATTTTACCATTATTACAATACCCCTGAAGTACGATTGATTGCTGCGGAGGCTGCAGGATTGGGAATCAGCAGTGGAAAATCGGCTGCAACCACCGTTTTGGGGACTCCTGGTATTTTGCATGGTTCGAAGACGATTCTGATGCAAACCGAAGATGGACAAGTGGTGGAGCCACATTCTATTTCCGCAGGGTTGGATTATCCGGGAATCGGACCGGTTCATGCTCATTTGCATGAAATCGGACGGGCAGAATTTGTGGCTGTTGAGGATGAGGATGCGATGAAAGCGGGAATCTTACTCAGCCGTACCGAAGGAATCATTCCGGCCATCGAAACCGCTCATGCCATCCATGCGCTGAATTTGATCGAGTTTCGAAAGGACGACGTGATTGTAATCAACCTTTCCGGTCGGGGAGACAAGGATCTGGAGACGTATATCAAGTGGGGAGGATATTGAGATTTTAGAATTTTGATTTACGATTTACGAGGCCAATTTGGAGTTTGACCTTCAATTATAAAGTTATTCGGAGCAGTTAGTAAATTTTAATTAGCTAAAATTCGAATATTGCTAAAGCGAAATCCTAAAAGGATTGAACCGTGAATAGCCATGGGTGAAACCCATGGTGAAAGGGAGTTTAAAATATATCTCAACCCTGAAGGGGTTGAACTTAATTAGAAAATTAGATTTTAGAATAATGAGCTACGATAATTCATAATGTTTAAATCATTCGTGCCGAAAGTTTAAATTTTGGATTCAAGGTTGGAAGTTCAGCAAGCGTCGTAAGTCATAATTCGTACATCGTAAATATTTATGAATCGCATACACTATTTATTCAAGAACAAACAGGAGCGGGTGCTTTCGATCTACTTTACGGCAGGTTTTCCACTCTTAGAAGATACGATTCCGGTGATGGAAGCCATTCAGGCCGGAGGAGCGGATATCATCGAGATAGGAGTGCCCTATTCTGATCCCATTGCAGATGGTCCGACCATTCAAGACAGCAACAAGATCGCGCTGGAAAATGGAATGAGCATGAAAAAGCTCTTCGAACAACTCAAGGGTTTCCGTGCCAAAATCAATATTCCTGTGGTTTTGATGGGGTATTTGAATCCCATTATTCAGTTTGGAATGGAGGGCTTTTGCAAAAAGTGCAAGGAGGTTGGGATCGATGGGTTGATTCTACCGGATCTGCCCATGCAGCAATATTTGGATGAGTACAAAAGCGTTTTTGAGGAATATGGATTGGTCAATACTTTTCTGATTTCTCCCCAGACTTCTGAAAAACGAATCCGTGAAATTGATGAAAATACCGATGGCTTTATCTATATGGTTTCGGCACATTCGATTACGGGAGCAAAAAGTGGAATCAGCGAAGAGCAAATCACCTACTTCAAACGCGTTCAGGAAATGAACCTTAAAAACCCTCGCCTGATTGGCTTTGGTATTTCCGATGCAGAGACCTTCAGCATCGCTTCAACCTATAGCCATGGAGCCATTATCGGTTCAGCTTTTATAAAAACTGTAAAAGACTCAAAGAATTTAAACCAAGATATTCAAGCTTACCTTCAATCTGTTTTGAATTGAAAAATTATTTAACTCTACAATTACCTTTCAATTAAACATGATTACTCTGAAGTCGTAAATCGTACTTCGTAAATCAAAAATCGATATGATTATCCAACTACAACCCGATATTTCTTCCAAGCAAAAGGAAACCCTGATCGAACAGGTCAACGGAATCGGCTACAAAACCACTGAGGTAAAAACCCAATTGGGGGATTACATCATCGGAATCGGCAAAAAAGAATTTGATATCCGTAAAATCGGTCAACTTGACGGTATTCGGGATATTCATATCGTCTCTGACGAATATAAACTGGTCTCCAAAAAATGGAAAGCAAAACCTACTTCCGTAGACTTGGGAGACGGAGTTTTTATCAAAGACGGAGAAATGGCCATCATCACCGGGCCCTGCTCGATCGAGTCTGAGGAGCAAATTCAAAAGGTGGTCAACCATTGTGTGGAAAACGGAATCCGGATGATGCGCGGCGGGGTCTTCAAACCCCGAACTTCCCCCTATGCCTTTCGGGGAATGGGCATCGATGGTTTGAAACTTTGGCATTCTATCGCCTCCGAAGCCGGGGTGAAGATCGTCACCGAAGTGATGCAAACTTCCCAAATCGAGGAAATGTATCCGTATGTGGATATCTATCAAGTAGGGGCCCGAAACTCCCAGAACTTCAACTTGCTCGACGAGCTTGGAAAAGTAGACAAAGCCGTAATGATCAAGCGTGGAATCTCCGGAACAATCGAAGAATTGCTTCAGTCTGCGGAGTATGTGTTCTCCGGAGGAAATGAAAAGCTGATTTTATGTGAGCGCGGCATCCGAACCTACGAAAAGGCATCTCGAAACACCTTGGATCTTAATGCTATTCCAATTCTCAAAGCCAAGTCCCATCTTCCGGTGATCGTGGACCCATCTCATGGAATTGGTATTCGCGCCTATGTGCCACAGATGGCCTTAGCCGGAGTGATGGCGGGTGCTGATGGTATTATCTATGAATCCCATGAGATTCCTGAAAAGGCCTATTCGGATGGACAGCAGACCTTAGATTTTGCACAAAGCGCACGTTTGGCTGCTTGGATTAGGGAAAGTTTTGCGATGCGGAAAGGGTTTGATTTGCTTTAAGGGCGTGATTCTATCTTTAAGGAAACTTGAATTATTTTATTTACGTACGGAAATAAGTACAGATATAAAAATAATTGGCGATGAAGGTTGTGAATTATACGGATTTGAGGGTAAACCTAAAGAAAGGGTTTGATTTGGTGGTAGATGATCTGGAGGAAGTGATTATAAAAAGAAAAGACAACCGAGACTTGGTCTTGATATCCTTGGATGAATACAATGCTTTGAAAGAAACCAGCTATTTACTTAGTGGAAAAAACAGGGATGTACTTATGAAATCCCTTGAAGAAGCTAAAGCGGGAAAAATCATTGAAAAACCTTTGATTGAAGAATGAGTTTGTTTGGTCGGTGATGGCTTGGGGGTTTACTTTTACTCGCAAAGCATTGACAAGAAAAAATTCAAACGTATCATTACTAACGGATTTGAGAAAGGTCTTGTCTTCCTACGATAGCCATGATTTCTACTATTTCTTGATTGATTTTAAAATAAATACTTTCACTGCCACAGACGCAACGCCTATACTCTGGTTTAATGTGCTCCATAGATTCGAAAGAGAAGGGCCTTTGAGCGATCATTTCAAAACAATTAAATAAATTGTTGTAATATTTCTCCGCTTGACTCATTCCAAATCTTTCTAACCCAAATAGGTAAATTCGAATCAAATCATTTTTTGCCTCTTGGCTTAATTTATATTCAGCCATTGATCAATTTCTTGGCTTCTTTCAAGATTTGGTCCTTGGTATCATTGGTAAAGCCACTGCTTTCCGCTTTTTCTAATTTAGCTCTCAGCCAATCAATTTCTGCCTGTTGCTTTCTTGCCTGCCGAATCAAGTCATTGACCAGTTCGCTTTTACTACTATATTCCTGATTTTCCACTTGTGCCTTTAGCCATTCATCATTTGGTTCCGTCAGTGAAATACTTTGTCTTGCCATGGTTCTTTTATTTGATGTAAAAATACATCAAAATTGAATCACTTTCAATATCTTAGGTTTTGATGATGAAGGGATCAATTAAAAATCAATGGTTTTGATTACAAAGCCTTCATCATTCTCTTTTTGTCCCTGTATGAGTTGATAAAGGGAATTTCCTTTTGTCGTCATCAGGCAAGGACTTGCTCCCAAAATTTTATTGGATTTATAGACTTGGGTCAGTTCAAAGTTATCATCTAAGACATAATATTTGTCAAACCTATGAGAACTGTTGGTGATTCCCTTTTGAGCATCGCCTTCATAATATCCCACTTCGGATATCAAAACCATCCCTTTATCTAAAGCGGAAATCCCCGTAACAGTGCTATTTTCATTGATGAACTTCACAGCTTGATTAAAATCCGAATTGACCATATCCACCGGGTTGGTTTTGATTTCTCCAACCTGAAATTCCTCATCTGTAAGGCTTGTTTCTTCGATAGATTGCATAGTGGTAAGGTCAAACTTGTTGATTTTAAGCTCATCCGAAGGGATGTAAATCAAATAATTGTTTTTTAAATCTATCCCTCCCGAGCAGGAAAAAATATCTAACAACACTTGTTCATTACTGACTTCACCCAGGCTTTTTTCTAATTTCCCTAAACCTAAATCATAGACTTGGATATATGAGTCCATAAAGCCACCTTTAGTGTAGGCGATGAGTTTGTCTTCAAAAGGGGTAAAATTACTAATGGCCCGATCAAAAATTTTAAATTCTTCTATCGGATCACCGTCTGGGGTATAAGTGATGAGTTTTAATTGTTGACTACACCAAAGATAAATTTTCCCATCGTAATACTTTACAATGGAGGGATTCTGAAACTGCAAAGGGCCATTTCCCTCGGCCTGAATTACTTTTTCTTGATTGCCATCTTGATCATAAATAATCATTTTGGGCGAGTTCAGATCAGTCAGGACAATCCTACCGTCCTCCATGATGTCAAAAGATGAAGGGCTTCCCAGTAAAGATAAATTATCCTGAAGTTCTGCCAGCGATTGGAAATTGGGTTCTTTTGGTGAAGATTTTTCGGTATTTGTCAATGAATTGTTTTCACAAGAAAAAAATAGGAAGAAAATGTAACTAAAGAATGGTAGAAGCTTTCTCTGCATTTCTTTGAATAAAATTGTTAATTTCAATATTAGTAATAGAATTCCTTTTTTCAAATCCAGAAAAGAAATCACCGAGGAATTTGAGATTTCTGCCAAAACCCTAACCCGCTGGATTCAAAAGGAAAAACTGGTTATTTCCCGAGGTTCGATTTCCCCTAAGGAACAAGAACTGATTTATTCTAATGTATATTTATAAAGGGTAAAAGGGTCTTCATCATTGTCGTAGGTAAGACCATATAAGTAATTGTCTTCATATACTGTAATTTGATACACTTCTTTATCTAGAATTATTTTTTTTCTGGGTTTACCAGAGTGATCAAAAACCAAAACTGTATTCGATACGTATTTAAACTCTTTCTTGTCAGTAATGTAAAGCAAATAAATAAAATTTTCGGTTATAATGCTGGAATAATAGTATTTTAATTCACCAATTAATTCATTTGAAGGTAAAGGATCTGGACCAACAATATTTACTTCTTGATTAGTACTTAAGTTAATTATTTGAAAAAGAGGGATATTGAAATATGAAATTAAGGCAATGTCTTTACAGTTGCTGATTTCGGCTTGGTTCAAGGTCGTTTTTTGATCAAAATCGTTTAACTTTTCGTAATTCAAATTCAATTTTGGAAAATTCCCAAACTGTCTTAAGTCAGATAAAGAGTCTGTTGTTTTTCCTACAATAAGCCTGGAATCCTCATTGTAATTTCCAAGTATATAAAATTTCTCGTCGAATTCTATTACCCCATTGCTATGCATTGCTTCTTTTACTGTGTATTCACCTTTTAATCCTTTATCTTGAATTATTGAATCCTTATTATAAATTAATATTTTTCCTATTTCATGGTCCAAGATTCCGATGTCGTTAAAATTAAAGGGGAATAATTTCCATGCATTAGGGACTTCCCCAGGCCCCATTCCTCTACTTCCGAAACGTCCTAAGTGTGTTTCATTTTTTAGATTGATGATATGGACTAGATTGCCTGGACTTCTTTCTGCTATTAATAGATAATCTCCCACTAGCCCAATTGAACTTGGAAAAATAAGGGAATCCGAAATTTTATTTAATGGTTGTCCCGTAATCTTTGTAACAGATTCAAAGTCAGAATGGGAAAATTGTGAATCCTGATTTAAGAGCTTTCTTTCATTTTGAGTACAACTTATTGTTAAAATTGAGAGAAAGCTTATTAAAAGATTTTTCTTAATATTCATTTGCTTTTCTAATCGTATAAAAAAGATCTATGCATTAATTTGCTATTATCTTAGTTTCGAACTATTTAACCTGAGATAGAATTGATCTTTCATTTTTCAATCACCCTCCCATACCAAAATCTCTGCTCATTCCGATACATATTCCAATTATCGGATATCCATTAGGATCAACTGTATTTATGTAGCAATCTCCCTTCGGATCTATTTTGCAGTTGCCATAGCATGTTTCTGGTTTGCTAGACTGTGCGTATACGGTATTTCCAGAAAATTTTTTTAATCCATTTATACCTACTCCAAAGTTTAAGGATAGAGCAAAAATGAATATTCCTAGAATAAAAGGTTTTCTAATTTTTTTAATTGCTGTTTTCATGATAATTTTATTTAAGTAAAGTTGATTTAATTATTTACCCTTCATCGGACTTTTAATAATTTAAATTCAATTAGAATTGACTTTTGCTAGTTAGAATAAGATGGTTTTTGACTTTTTTCTCTTAATATTCTCCTGTTGCATGCTATGAATACACCAAGTAAAATCTTATACCTACTGAGGAGGAAAAGCAAAATTTCAGAATAAAATTTCTTCACCCTATTTTTCCTCAACGAAAGAACCGATTTTAGTTCATAAGCCTGCAAACATTTCAATTAGCCTGTTTCACTTTCTCATGAAATAAAGGTAAAAGATTTATTAATTTTATTTTCGGACAATTTCGGACAATTTGATTTACTATTTGGAAGGAGAAGGGTGTGTCTCTACGGAAGATTCGGAATGATTTTTAATTTTCACAACTTTTTCTTGGATTATTAAATGAGCTTTACTTTCTTAAGCAATATTTCATAGTTAATTCATCTTTTTAATATGAGAACGTACAGAGCAAAATCCAGACAAGAAATCGCCGAGGAATTTGGAATTTCTGCTAAAACCCTAACCCGATGGATTCAAAAGGAAAACTTGTCGATTACTAGAGGTTTGGTTTCCCCTAAGGAACAAGAACTGATTTATTTGAAATTTGGGATGCATCAAAAGGCTTCCTAATTCCCGCTTTCCAATCTCAAAACCAGAAACTTTTGGTGATTTGTAAAATAAGCTTGTGTTAGGCCGTTTCCCTTTGTAAATTCACACCGTGAATCCAACCCCAAGAACCTATATTCATCATTCTCACTATCCGCTTCAATGAAGGAATGGGATGAGTATGGTTTTTTGTGAACGATATCGAAGCCTATTCCAATTGCGGAATGGGCTTTTTTCGTTTTAAAGTCACCTCAACAGGCTAGGCTGCTTTTCCGAAAGCAGTTCCTGCTTCAGGAGAAGTAGGATAAGGGTGAGTGATCGAAGCTGGATAGCTTGGAAAACTTAAAATAAAGGAAAGAGTTAGAAAATATATAAACCCAACAAGAAATATGACTGATAAACCAAGAGATTGGGTCTTTAGTGACCCGAGATTGCAAGACCTCAGGCAGGAATATGAAGCCTATACCCCAGAAGATTTTAAGGTATGGAAGATTCTCTATGAGCGACAAATGCCCAACTTACCTAAAGCAGCTTCGCAGGCTTACTTGGATGGAGTGGAAATCGTCAAGTTTACAGCTGATCGCATTGCTAATTTTGAGGAACTCAATGAGATTTTAAAAGAAACCACAGGATGGGCTGTGCAAGTTGTTCCAGGCTTAATCGATGATGATCTGTTCTTTGGTTTACTAAACAACCGCAGGTTTCCTTCTTCCACTTGGCTGCGCAAAATGGAGCAGTTGGACTATCTCGAGGAGCCGGATATGTTTCACGATGCCTTCGCTCACATGCCCCTACTGACCAATCAACCCTATGTGGATTTTCTGGAAAAGCTTTCTGGAATTGCGTTGAAGCACATCGATAATCCTTGGGCGATCCAGTTGCTTAGCCGGATTTATTGGTTTACGATCGAGTTTGGATTGATCCGTGAAAATAGGGAGTTACGAATCTATGGAGCAGGGATATTGAGTTCCAAAGGGGAAACGAAATTTTCCCTTTCTGATGAACCGGCACACTATCCTTACGATGTGCGCCGAATCATGAATCAGGAGTATTGGAAAGATAAATTCCAGGATAAATACTTCGTGATCGAAAGTTATGAGCAACTTTACAATTCCCTTCCAGAAATTGAGAAGGTTTTGGAGGAAATGTTGACTAAAGAGCCAAGAAGCTAGAATTAAGAAAACAGAAATTTTGTCCGGTGTCAGATGACCGATGTACGATGGGGCATCCGACATCGGACACCGTGCATCTCACTAATTAACAAAAAATGATTGAGGATAGCAGTCTGAAGATCGGGTAATCCTTCCGTCTTTCGTCTTCGGTCTTCGGTCTTTTCCTATGAAAGTAGCCGTAATCAAATACAACGCAGGAAATGTGCAGTCGGTCTTGTATGCTTTAGAGCGACTCGGAGTAGAGGCCGAACTGACCGATGACCCGGATAAAATCCGATCAGCGGATAAAATCATCTTTCCCGGACAGGGAGAGGCGAGTTCGGCCATGACTTACCTCAAGGCCCGCCAACTCGATCAAGTCATCCGGGAAATCAAGCAACCCTTTCTGGGGGTTTGCTTGGGCTTACAATTGCTTTGCGAACACTCCGAGGAAAATGATACGGATTGTTTGGGGATTTTTCCCGTGAAAGTGAAAAAGTTTATTCCAGAAAACTCTCAGGAATTTAAAGTTCCGCATATTGGTTGGAATGAGCTGGAAAACCTCGCTGATGATGTGCTGCTCCGGGATTTACCAGAATCCAAATTTCTGTACTATGTGCACAGCTATTATGCCGAATTGAGCGAGGTGACCATCGCGACCACGCATTATATCCATGACTTTACCGCGATTCTTCATCGAGACAATTACTGGGCAATTCAGGCTCACCCGGAGAAAAGCAGTACGGTGGGGGAGAAAATGCTATCTAACTTCTTAA
This sequence comes from Algoriphagus hitonicola, assembly GCF_900113375.1. Lineage (GTDB taxonomy): Bacteria > Bacteroidota > Bacteroidia > Cytophagales > Cyclobacteriaceae > Algoriphagus > Algoriphagus hitonicola. The sequence continues at coordinate 168,990 of NZ_FOPC01000001.1, forward strand.
ACATATAACCAATTTACGATTTACGAATGACGATTTACGACCTCTGCCGGTACTCCAATCATTTCATTCAAAGCTCACCCCTTGAAGATTGGGCTTGAAGTCCTTTTCTGTGTCGTAAATCAAAAATCGTAAATCGTACTTTATTCAAATTCTCCCATGTATATAATACCAGCAATTGATCTAATCGGAGGCAAATGTGTCCGCCTCAGTCAGGGCGACTACAGCAGCAAAAAGGAATACCATGACGATCCGCTCGAAATGGCCAAGCGATTTGAAGATGCAGGAATTTCGCGTCTGCATTTAGTGGACTTGGACGGTGCCCAAGCCAAAAAAATCATCAATGCTGAGGTTCTGGAACGAATCTGTGCTGGAACGAATTTGCAAGTGGATTTTGGCGGTGGAATTCAAGCGGATGAGGAAATCGAAAAAGCCTTTTCCCTGGGAGCAAGTCAAGTCACGGGAGGAAGTATTGCTGTGAAAAATCCGGTCCTTTTCGAGGAGTGGATTACCAAATTCGGTTCCGAGAAAATCATTCTGGGTGCAGATGCCAAAGATCGAAAAATTGCAGTTGGAGGCTGGGAGGAAACCACTTCGGTGGATTTAATTCCCTTTATCAAAAGCTATTTCGACAAAGGAATCCGCTATGTCATCTGTACTGACGTGGCCAAAGATGGCCTGCTTCAGGGTCCTTCGGTGGATTTGTATCAGGAGATTTTGCAGGAAATTCCGGATTTGAAATTAATCGCCAGTGGAGGAGTTTCTTCGGTAAAGGACTTGGAAGAGTTGGAGAAAATCGGGGTTTATGGAGCGATCGTGGGAAAAGCCTACTACGAGGGAAGGGTGAGTTTGGAAGAATTGGCAGCCTTTTAATTTACGATTTCGATTTTTGATTTACGACATCCAATTGGATTTTAATCAGTAATCTCAACCATGGATTTCTAGGATTGAAGTTCCCCAAAATCCCGTAAATCGTCATTCGTAAATCGTAAATTTTCTAACATCGAATAAAGAATTAAGAAGTTTTTGAATAACCAATTATGCTAACTAAGCGAATCATTCCCTGCCTCGATATCAAAGATGGTCGTACAGTCAAAGGAGTTAACTTTGTGCAACTCCGAGATGCCGGTGACCCGGTGGAGCTGGCGAAAATCTACTCCGATGAGGGAGCTGACGAACTCGTGTTTTTGGATATCACGGCGACGGTGGACAAGCGAAAAACATTAGCCGAACTCGTAACCAAAGTAGCCAAGGCGATCAATATTCCCTTTACCGTCGGTGGGGGAATTTCTACAGTGGAGGACGTAAAAGTCCTCTTGGCAGCGGGTGCGGACAAGATTTCCATCAATTCGGCTGCAGTAAAGAATCCCGTAGTGATTGATCAGATGGCTCGGGAGTTTGGTTCCCAGTGTATTGTCGTGGCGATTGATACCCGAAATGTGGATGGGATTGATTTTGTCCATACGCATGGAGGAAGAAAACCCACTTTGCTCAAAACCCAAGCCTGGGCACAGGAAGTCGCTGATCGGGGCGCTGGGGAGGTTTTGTTGACTTCCATGGACCATGACGGTACCAAAGCAGGCTTTGCCAATGAGCTGACCGCGGAGATTTCCTCAGCCTTGTCTATTCCTGTAATCGCCTCGGGAGGAGCGGGGAGTATGCCGCATTTCAAGGATGTGTTTACCTTTGGGAAAGCGGATGCGGCTTTGGCGGCTAGTATTTTCCACTTTAAGGAAATTCCCGTTCCGACCTTGAAAGAATATTTGATTGGGGAGGGGGTTAGTATCCGAAAGTAACCTTTGAGGTCTCTAAGAGCTCGAAGGTTTTAATAAATTATGGAAGAAACACAATTGAAATACGTTGAAATGTGGCCCGTTAAAACGGGCTGAAATATAGGATGAATTCATACTGAATTTATTTCGAGGCTGTCTCAAAAATCATTAGTCACTGCGAACAAAGCGAAGTAATCTATTCCGATTTAATTTAAATCAACATTGAGATCGCTTCTTTTCACTCGCTATGACTGAGTCTCATACTTTAGAGATAGCCCCATATTTCAATAGTATTTCTGTTTAGAAAAAAAATTTAGTTTAATTAAAACCAAAACCTTCGAGGTTTTGAAAACCTCAAAGGTTTAAGAATATGAACATCGACTTTGAAAAAATGAACGGCCTCGTCCCTGCTATCGTCCAAGATGCGATCAGCGGAAAAGTGCTGATGCAGGGCTATATGAACGAGGAGGCTTTAGCCAAAACTCAGGAAACGGGAAAGGTGACTTTTTTCTCCCGAAGCAAAAATCGGCTATGGACCAAAGGGGAGACTTCCGGGAATTTTATGGATTTTGTTTCTATGGCTGTTGACTGTGACGGAGATTCAATTTTGATAAAAGCCAAACCAAGCGGGCCTGTTTGCCATACGGGTGCTGATACCTGCTTTTTTGAAGTGAATGCTTCCAAAACGGGTTTTATCGACCAACTCCGGGCGATTATTAAGGATCGAAAAAACAATCCCTCCGATCAATCCTATACGGCCTCACTTTTTGCCAAGGGCATCAATAAAGTGGCCCAAAAAGTAGGAGAGGAAGCGGTGGAAATTGTGATTGAAGCCAAGGATGACAACAAAGAGCTATTTCTAGGGGAAGCGGCTGATCTGCTTTTTCACTATCTCGTGCTCCTGGAAGCCAAAGGCTATGAGTTGGATGAAGTGATGGAGGTGCTGATTCAGCGGCATCAGAAATAGAGTAATGAGAAACCATCGATCTTTTTGTTGCTAGTAGCAGGAAAAGTTGATGTCATAAGAATCTAAATTAAAGCAAGTCCGTTATTTACGTTAAAAGTATTAATTTGGAATATGAATTCGGACCTACTTGCTAGAATTACTAGCCATCCAGAAATCTGTCACAGCAAGCCTTATATTCGCGGAATGCGGTGGCCAGTCGAGGTTATTATTGATTTATTGGGTTCTGGAATGTCAGTAGATGAGATCATTGAAGATCATCCAGAATTGGAAAAAGAGGATATATTTGCATCCTTACAATTTGCCAAATTGGTTCTCTCTGGTAATTCTCTTTTGGATTTGGCGTCGTGAAATTTCTTTGTGATGTACATATCCCATTTAAACTAGTTTCATTTTTTCAGGATTTAGGATATGAATCTGTTCATGTGAATTCAATCCTTGAAGGATCAAGTACTAAATACTCTGAAATTGCAAAATTTGCAGATGAGGGAAATTATATTTTTAAAGACGCTGACTTTAAAATAAGTTTTCTCCTGAAAAGAAAGCCTAAGAAATTGGTGAAAATCAATCTTGGAAACATTTCTAACAAAGCTTTGATAGAGATCTTCAAAATACGGATTGATCAACTTTTAAAACTCGATTCGAAGCCAACGTTTTTGCTAGAAATAGGAAGTAGAAATGACAGTTTTATAGCTTGAAATCAATAAGAAGGAAACTCCTGCTGTAACCCTTTAAAAGCATCGATCATTTCCCATTTGGGTTGGAAAAAGGTACTTCTCATTCTGCCGCTAATGGTTCCGTTTTGGATAAACTGCAGGGCTGCAGCCAATCTGAAATCCTGTGGATCTCCCCAAGGAAACTGCGGGCTGTCTCCCACTTCAAAATCAGCCGGGAATCCCTCAAAATACTCCGCTTCTCCCTCAGCATTTGCCGTGGCAAAGGTGATGGGGACGAGCTCGACATCATTGTCAGCGAGTGTTCGATTGTATCGGGAAAGCGGAAAAGATCCTACCGGTTTTCCAAAGGTATTATCACCGATCAGCACCACATCCATGTACGGATTGAGCGAATTGATCACTAGTTCGGATGCCGATGCAGAACCTCTGCTGGTGATGAAGACTAGGCGATTCAGATTGAGTGAACCGAGCTTGGAGAAATTTTCAGAGTCATTAAAACTGGTCTTATCTTCGTTTAATTTATTGGTGTACATCAGACGCCCCGAATTGGCTGGCTGAATCAGATAGTTGAGAATTTGCTCTGCTACAGCCACGGATCCGCCGCCGTTGTAGCGCAAATCAATGATCAATTCATCGATGCCTTCCTGGGTGAAAAAGTCCATCGAAGCCTCTACCTCCTCTGATCGGGTCGGACTTAAACCTGCTGTGGCCTTGAAGCTTTGATATACCCAATAGCCTACGGTTTTTTCTCCAGCCTCAATCACTTCTTGATGCAGCACAGAATTAGACTGATATTCGGCTTTACTATTGGTTCTGGAAGTCGTGCTGCCATCAGGAAGTCTAAAGGTAAAGGTATTGCTGATTCCCGGTTCCGGAGGGCCGAGTTGGAAATCATATCCTCCCGAACTGGTTTGATATTCAGCGATGGGTTTGTCGTTAATCTCGATGATTTCCCAACCGCGCTGCCAACCGTCCTTTCCGGCAGGGGATTCTTCAAAGACAAAAGTCAGAAAGAGCTTTTCCTCCGAATTGAAGGCAAAGCCAAACCCATGACCGGCATTTCGTCCCACGAAGGCATTTTGAAATGCATCCTGAGTGGTGATGTAGGAAAAGCGGTCAAGGGGCTTGAAAATAATATCATCCAATAGCTCCTCGTTACTGGAATAATCCGTCGTATTGATTTGATTGGGGAGTTCCTGATTCCAGAAATACCATTCTTGCATAGTAGAAAAAATCGCCTCCTTCACTGGATCGGACTGGGAATTAGGGGTAGGATCATCTGTCGTTTGACAAGACCAGCATCCCAAGACCAGCAATCCGATTATCCATCTTAATTTTTTCATATCCCTTGATTTAATGGTATTTACGGAAATTGCCTAAATGTGGATGATATCAGATGGCGATATCGTACACTTTGACGGTTTTCCACATGGAGGAATACTTTTCGATAAAGGCCAAGTGCTGTGGATCCACCTGGTATTCGGCCTGATCTTCCAGACTGTCAAAAAATAAGGTACAGGAGACCTGCCAAGAATGATCAACCACTTCCCGTTTTTCGGTATCTGCAGGAGTGCCGGCGATGAATTTCCCGACGGTTTTGCATTTTCCCAGCATGGGAACAGCGGCTGTGAGAAATTCCTGAGTGTCGTTTTCATCGTGTAGCCAAAAGTACACTTGGTGGATCATTTTCTGTTTTTTCATCTTTTGTGCAATAGAGGTTATAGGTAAGAAAGCAGCAGCGGAGGCTGCCGAAATAGTTTTGAGGAAGTTTCTTCTTCGGTTCATTTTGTAGGTTTTAAGAATAAGTTTCAAAAGATAAAGAATTTTGAAAAGGAAGCATAGATTTTACCTTTTGGCCGTCTTTTTTTAATCTTAAGGCACTTCAAATTCATCAAAAATTACTATAAAAATTTAGGTTATTTATTGCCCAAAATAGCAAGCAAAATAGGCTGTTGTTTGACATGCAGCCTTTGCGGGGATTAATTATTGATATTCTCTCTTATATTTCTGATAAATGGGTGATTTTCCGTCAAAAGCAAATAATTGGTGATTCCATTATCATCCCTTTCCATAAGAGTAATAGAGTCTTCTTGGTAGCTGACGACTTTTAGTTTATTTGATTTTGCCCGAAGTGAGGGGATGGTGACAAAAATCGCATCTTCTGATCGGGTGATTTTTTCGATATCGAGTGCAATGCTTTCCCCTGAGTCGGTAAAAGAGGGTTTATCAAAGGTTTTTGGAGACCAGCCATTTCTTTTTAATACGACTTTTTGAAATGGGGTCAATTGCTGAGTTTTTAACATCTCCTCAATTTCATCCAGATTCAATTTTTTGTTCGAAAAGGCCATTCCCGAATAAGAGGTCTGAGTACTGTTCCCCGGGGTGTACTCATTTCCGTATTGATTTCCTCTTTGATATTGGTTTCCGATATAGACCGCATTGGCACCCATCATCGTAGCTTCATATTTTAATTTTTCCAAGGCTCTGTTATTGACCTTGTTGATGCTGGAAAGGGTAGTGACACCCGTAGCTTTTGAAAATAGATTACCCAGATTATAAAGCCCTGTGACCTCATCGGGATTAAACGTGAGATAAACATCCTTGGCGTCTGTTAAATTATTAACCGGCTTCAGCGGGGATTTGAAATTTTCCACTCTGCCACTTTCAAATTCTACTTTGGACACCAAAAATTTATTGATGGAGTAAACCACTTCTTCGTCCGGGTAAGTGTATTTGATATTGGATTGACCTATTTCTTTGACCTTGACTTCTTTGGGTTCTTCGGAAAGATAAATGAGGTCATGTTTTGATTGAGCGAAGGCTTGGCTGCCAATAAAAAAGACTACGGAAATAAGTAATAAAATGCGCATGGGGTAGGAATTAATGATTTACTGGATACACGGTGAAGTACTTAAAAAAGTTTAAGTTAATCAAAGAGAAATTCATAAATCGCTGGATAATAGGCAAGAAAAAAGACCTCAGTGAATTTCACCGAGGTCTTTGATCTATTTTCTATCTGTCTTTTTTCTTGTCTCTAACCTTACGCTTCTTTCTTCGCCATTCGATTTCGCTCGTTCTCATCCAAATAAATTTTTCTCATTCGGATGGATTTTGGCGTGATCTCCAAGTATTCATCCTTTTGGATGTATTCCATGGCTTCCTCCAAAGAGAATTTCTTCGCCGGAGCAATTCTGACATTATCATCCGAACCCGAGGCTCTCATGTTGGTCAGTTTTTTACCTTTCTGCACATTGACGACGATATCGCTGTCACGGGAGTTTTCACCGATTACCTGTCCGGTATAGAGTTCATCTCCAGGTTCAATAAAGAATGTTCCTCGATCCTGCAATTTGTCAATGGCATAAGCCGTACATTGCCCAGCTTCCATGGATATCAACGAGCCGTTATTTCGTTCCGGGATATTTCCTTTGAAAGGTTCGTATGCAGAAAATCGATGGTTCATGATGGCCTCACCCTGAGTGGCGGTCAAAACATTGTTTCTCAAACCAATCAATCCTCTGGAAGGAATTTTGAACTCCAAATGCTGCAAATCGCCCTTTGGCTCCATGATCAAGAGTTCTCCTTTTCGCTGAGTGGCCAATTCGATTACTTTTCCTGCCGTCTCCTGAGGCACATCTACGACTAGGGTCTCAATGGGCTCGTGTTTTACTCCGTCTATCTCTTTGAAAATCACCTGAGGCTGACCTACCTGAAGCTCGTAACCTTCTCTTCTCATCGTCTCGATCAACACAGACAAGTGAAGGATACCGCGGCCATAAACCAAAAATTTATCTTCTGAGTCGGTAGTTTCCACGCGAAGGGCCAGGTTTTTCTCCATCTCCTTCATCAATCGATCTCTGAGGTGACGGGAAGTCACGAATTTTCCTTCTTTGCCGAAGAAAGGGGAGTTGTTGATAGTGAAGAGCATATTCATCGTAGGCTCATCTATCGAGATTCTAGGAAGCGCTTCTGGCTTTTCCAAATCAGCTAAGGTATCTCCGATCTCAAAATCTTCAATTCCTGTCACTGCACAAATGTCTCCTGCGACTACTTCTGATACTTTCGCTTTTCCGAGTCCTTCAAAGACATGAAGTTCTTTGACTTTTACTTTTTTGAATACGCCGTCTGCTTTGCAAAGGGTCAGTTGGGCGTTTTCTTTGATGGTTCCTCTTTTGACTCGTCCGATAGCGATTCGGCCTACGAAATTGGAGTAATCCAATGAGGTGATCTGCATCTGCAGGGTCCCCTCGTCAATTTTAGGGGCTGGGATGTATTCTAAAATCGCATCTAAAAGTGGAAGAATAGAATCGGTTGGGTTTTTCCAATCGGGCCCCATCCAGTTTTGCTTAGCTGAACCGTACAAGGTGTGAAATCCCAATTGTTCTTCGGTCGCGTCCAAGTTAAACATCAGGTCAAAAACTGATTCGTGCACCTCATCAGGGCGACAGTTTTCTTTGTCCACCTTGTTGACTACTACGATTGGGGTCAGTCCCAAAGCAAGGGCTTTGCCCAATACAAATCGAGTTTGCGGCATAGGACCTTCGAAGGCATCCACTAGAAGGATAACGCCATCGGCCATTTTCAATACGCGCTCTACTTCTCCTCCAAAGTCGGCGTGACCGGGAGTATCAATGATATTGATTTTGGTGTCTTTGTAGCGAACGGAAACGTTCTTTGAAAGAATGGTGATTCCACGCTCGCGTTCCAAATCATTGTTGTCCAGAATCAAGTCGTCAAACTGCTGATTTTCCCGGAAGATTTTGGAAGCATGGATGATTTTGTCCACAAGCGTAGTTTTGCCGTGGTCAACGTGTGCGATAATCGCGATATTTCTGATATTCTGCATGATCTGCGTTTTTCGAGCCGCAAAGGTAGCGAAAAATAATGGGAGTTTGATTAAGGTAATGTGAAGTAAAAATCAGAATCTCATATTAGGTAAAAGTAGGCTGTGGGCACTAGTCAGGAAAGCAGAAGTTTAAGGTGAGAAATTGGAAAAAGCAGACAGTCACAGTAGGCAGCAAAGAGAGTCAGAATTCTTAAGTACGAAAGCTTAAGCCTTAAAAATGAATCTTACTCTTCTACGGATTCATAGAGTTTTTTGAGCTTTTCTGTCTCGGAGATGGATTGCCTGAGAAGTCTTGGGAGAATAAACGAACTGATTGCAAATCCAACGAGTACTACAGTGATTATAATTTTGAAAATGGAAAAAAATAAAAATGATCCCTCTTCACTCGATTTATACACGAACTGATAGGAATAAAGGCTGGCCAAGATGCCCATATTCAGGGCTTGAAAGACTTGAGTTGAGCCCATAAAGGAAGCGTAATTTTTTAAGTACTGGTATTTTTTCCAATAGGTGATGATAAAAATAGCACTACCTGCCAATACGAAACCTGCTAATAGTAAAACCCAAGCTTTGGGGTCTTCTAAAAGAATGGAGGTTTGGTAAATAAGTAAGCCCAGTAAAATCGGAAACAGTAGCCTATAGCTGGTCAAGAGCCTTTTTATTTCTTGCTTATAATTCGTCCACATCCTTTTTTCGATGGCTTTTTTATACGATTCTTCCAAGCCGCTAAACCCAAAAATCCCAAAACTGGCATGTACTTTTCGAAAGGCCTCTTCCAAATTTAAAGAAGGGTTTTCTTCCAGCAATTCTTCTACATTGCAGGCCACATGATCAAGAATCTCATATTGCACATCGATCTCGGGATAGCCTTTGTAGGAAATCAGTTTTTTGAGCTGTTTGATTTGTTCTTTAGAGAGTTTCATACCAAGGCCGTTTTGGATTTGATTTTCCAGACTTCCATCAAGGAAAGAAAGTACAAGACCAATCCCGCAGTCAAAACAGTGGCTAGTGGTGCTTGGACCTGATCATAGGGAAAGTCGAGTTCAAAAAGTCTGGAAAGAAAGAAGTTCATAGTATAAATGAGTAAAACTGGCAAATACATGCGTTCTGAAATAGGCAAAGCCAGAGAGGACTGTATCGGAATGCCATTTCCCTTAAAGGCTTTTTTGATCGGCTTTAGTTTTACATAGTTTTTCCAAGTGAAAATAAAGGAAGTGATAGTAAGCAAAATCAAGGGTGAAAGAATCATCAGTTGAGTTTCTCGTTCACTCCTGGTCTGAGTAGCAATCGTGAAAATAATCACCAAAATCCCTGCAAAAAACAACCACCTCGAAGTACAGAAATAGGATCGGATGACTTTCCATTGAGTTTGGTGGATGTCTTTTTTCGCCTCTGTTTTAAAATTGGCTTGCAGGGCATGGCAATATCCGTAGGTAAACTTATGGTCCAATTCAAAAAGCTGCTCCGAAAATTCTGATTCGGAATATTCCTGTAGATGACTGATGTAGTGGTCATAGATTTCCATCAGAATTTCGGCTGAGGAAATTTCTTTCCGCAGGATGGATTTACGGATTTCTTGGAGTTCTATGTCTGTTAGTTGACGGATCACTAGATTAATTTTATACTTTCTGGCGTAAGAATTATCAAGGAATATTTGCTGATTAAGGATTCTATTAATTCTCGGTTTTTTCTGAAATAACTCCTTAGCTCTTTGATTTTTAGGTTTCCCAGTTTAACGAGAATGAGTTTTGGAGGCTTTTTATGTAAGATAAATGAGTCATAGAAGTCTGAGTCTTTTGTTATTAGGATGCAATCATTGCTGGAGCAGTAATCATTTATTTCAGTATCACTAGTGGTTGTTCCTTTGGGAAAAGAAAGAACATGATTCACATTGTGGCCAATTAAATCATCGGCCAAAGAAGGAGGCAGGTTTGCATCCAAAAGGAACTTCATTATGCGCTGATTTTAAAGTCTTTCGTGTTTGCCATCTGCGCTGCATAAGCCAAACAGGCCAAGATATCTTCTTTTTCAAGATCAATGAATTCTTTTAATAAATCTTCAATAGTATCACCTCCAGCAAGGTATTCTAAAATGAAACTTACTGCATATCGTGTATTCCTGATCGTGGGTTTTCCATGAGCGATATCAGGATTGATTGTGATTCTTTTTAGTAAATCTTGCATATCTTTTTGTTTAGTTAAATTTTTTCTACCCCTCCAAAACCCTAAAAGTTTTACTTATACCAGTCCCGGTTTCCATTCAGGATCCAAAATCCTTTGGAGGTTGCCCACAAAACTTTGCAACTCGGACATTTTAGCGCTGACTTCCTTTTGACCGTCCTGGGTCAGACTGTAGTATTTCCGTACTCGATTTTCCACTTGTTGGATTTCGGTGGTCAACATCCCTTCCGCTTCCAGCTTATGAAGTGCAGGGTAGAGGGCGCCTTCCGTAATTTTGATCTCACCTTCCGTGAGTTCTTTTACTCGTTGGGTGATTTCATAGCCGTACATGCGCTCATTCTCTTCGAGAAGCTTGAGAATAATGGTTTGAAGACTTCCTTTGATCAGGTTATTGTTTGACATGTGTTTTTACTTTCGAGCTTGAATATATAAAAAAATTACATACCTAAGATTCCGATGTATTGTTTTTTTCTTAAAATCGATTCTTTGCAAAGCAGAAAAGAAAGTTTGACCGCTTACTAATAAATTTTATAGCCGTTTTTTTCAAGTCCCCATATTTTTCCCAACTTACTCTGATGGATTATCAATCAATCATCGAGGAAGTATATCAGGAAGTACAGCAGGAGAATCAGCGCGGTAAAGTGGCGAATTACATTCCTGAACTGGCCCATGTCAATCCCGATCAGTTTGGAATTGCACTCGTGGATCTCCAGGGAAATGTCTTTGCGGTGGGGGATTCTCAAATCCCTTTTTCGATCCAGAGTATCAGCAAAGTCCATACGCTGACGATGGTTTTTCCCAAATTTGACCCCCAACTTTGGTCCCGGGTCAATGTAGAGCCCAGCGGGAATCCTTTTAATTCGATCGCGCAATTGGAGTACGAAAAGGGAATTCCCAGAAATCCCTTCATCAATGCTGGCGCTTTGGTGATTGCCGACGCCCTTTGTAGCAAATATGATCATCCGACCGAACAGATTCTGGAGTTTATCAATGAAATCGCCGGAAAAAACTCCGTCAGTATCAATTCTGCGGTAAAAAACTCTGAAAAAAATCATGGGGAGCGCAATACGGCCTTGGCTTATTTTCTGAAATCCTACAAAAACTTCGATAATCCCGTCGATCAGGTTTTGGAGGTATATTTTTCTCACTGCGCCATGGAAATGACCTGCGAGGATTTGGCTAGATCTTTTTCATTTCTGGCCAATGATGGGTATTCTATTTTTGGAGAGCGGAAAATCCTCTCAGAAAGCCATGCCCGACGAATCAATGCACTGATGCTGACTTGCGGATTTTATGATGAAGCAGGGGAATTTGCCTATCGGGTGGGACTTCCGGGAAAGAGTGGAGTAGGGGGTGGAGTCGCCGCGGTCATGCCGCATAAGTTTAGCATTGCGGTATGGTGTCCAGAATTAAATGAAAAAGGAAATTCGGTCAAGGCGATCCGTGCTTTGGAACTCCTGACCGATAAGCTTTCCTTTTCGCTGTTCTGATTTTCCGGTAAACCTCAGATGGCTTCTTTGGCTATTTTTGAATGGAGTTCAAGAAGTAAGGGGAGAGCTGCTGAGGCATACCATTCTTTGAGTTCCATCTTGAGGATTCCGGCTTTGACAGAGGGGTCTGATTCGGTTAATTTCTGTGCTTCCTCGATGGACTCCACATTGAAGAAAAACAATCCCCGTAGCTCTTCATTTCCGAAGAAGGGACCGGCCAAAACCATCTTGCCCTCCTCGGCCAGTTTGGTGATATTATCCATATGTCCCCGCTGAAATTCGGCTCGTTCTTCTTCGCTATATTCATTGACCCGATCACCACGATAGAGAAAGGCAATGACGTATTTTTTCATGCCATAGTCATCGGCGCCCAGTTGGGTAGCAAGCTCTTGGTCAAAATTTTCTTGAGCAAATGAGGTGGCACAATACCCCAAGAAAAGGAAAAGCGATAGCAGTATTTTTTTCATAATGTTGAGCGATTTAATTGATGAATTAACAAATCTAAAATACTGTAATTTTTGGAAGGAATTGATTTTTTAAAAAAGAATAATAAGGCCAGAAACATGAGTTGGCTTAATTGGGAAAATGGAAAAAACGGAATCGATTAATAGATAAATTTAAAAGCGATTGTTCTATTATGAGTTTTCTTTTTGCTTTCAAAAATTGAAAAGAGCGGCCCTATTTTAGGCTTCAAAAGCGGATAAAATCTGGCAGGATATAAGGTTTATTTTTTGGGAAAACAGGAATCAAAAAATAGGAAATAGGAGAGGAGTTTCAGATTAATTCTAAGAATAGAATTTTTGAATTTCCAGAGAGAAAAACCCTCCTATAGGCAATGTCTATCAGAATATTCTTCAATTTTTTTGGCTTGAATCTTGCCTGATTCATTTGAGCAAAGTTAGGAATTTGTACCTTGTGGAATGATTCGATTATACTTCATTGATTGTAAATTAACTGGTTGATTTTAAATGATATATGATCGAATTAGTGTTGGCTTAATTAGTTTTGTCTAAAAAAATTAGATTAAACTAAAAAATAGAATTTATTAAAACTTGGACGATTGAAAATAATCCAACTCTCAAGATTTATCGTATTTGCCACTAATGTAAAAAATGTGAAGTCCTGAAGGGATTCCCGATACTTTTGTTCGGTAAAAGGATATAAAAAATAAACTTTAGACTTTCTGAATAAGAAAAAAAGAAGGATGAAATTGGTTGAAATTAGAGAACTAATTAAAGAATGAAAAGGATACAAATTTTGATTTTAGATGATGACAAAATCCAACATTTACTTTTACAAAAACGGCTTTCTTTAATTGAACCCAAGCCCGAATTGCATTGCTTTGATAATCCGATGAACGCCATTGATTTTTTGAAATATCATTCCATAGATTTGATATTGCTCGACTTGCATTTACCAGAAATGGAGGGTTGGGAAATAATCAATGAAATAAAAAAAATCGGAACTAAGGGCAGGGTTTTTGTACTTAGTGGATCGGTAGATCCTGAGGATAGAAACAGGATCGCGGATGATCCGTTTATCCAAGGACATTTTGAAAAGCCCCTATCACAGCTTGATCTGGAATCGATGCTGTCGCAATGAATCTAGGAAGGGGCTCCTTTAGAATATTTTAATTAATTTCGGGCATTCGAATCAATAATATGGCTGAAGAAGCAGATGACAGAAAGCCCTTGCTTTCGAAGAAAATAGATAAGTTTTTCAAAGGATTGGCAGATGCCTGGAGTTTTGTCAGGCGATATTTTCAGGAAGCGTTTTTGCCTCCTTTTGAATTTAAAGAACTCATTCACCAATGCTATCGCATTGGGGTGGAATCCCTGCCTCTGATTTCCTTGACTGGCTTTATTGTAGGGATCGTTTTTACCAATCAGTCTAGACCATCACTGTCTGAATTTGGGGCGAGTTCCTGGTTGCCTTCTTTGATATCCATAGCGGTGGTCAGGGCAATGGGGCCTTTGGTGACGGCGCTTATTGCCGCGGGTAAGGTAGGCTCAAGTATCGGTGCGGAGATTGGGTCCATGAAAGTAACTGAGCAGATCGATGCAATGGAAGTATCTGCGACTAATCCCTTTAAATTCCTGGTGGTAACCCGAGTGACGGCGACGACTATCATGATCCCCCTCTTGGTGATGTACACCGACTTTGTGGCCTTGATGGGATCATTTCTAAATGTCAATGCGAATGAAATGGTCTCTCTGACGACGTTTTTCTTTCAGGTATTTGAGTCCATCACCTTTTTGGATATTTGGTCTTCGGTCCTTAAATCTATCGTTTTTGGTTTTACCATAGGGATCGTGGGTTGCTATAAAGGGTACAATTCGACCAAAGGAACAGAAGGAGTGGGTCGAGCTGCAAACTCTGCGGTGGTGATTTCCATGTTTTTGATATTTATTGAAGAGCTTTTGGCCCTTCAGATCGTCAACGCAATCCGGAATATGTAATGAAGGAAAAAGTAGTAGAAGCAATCGGTCTAAAAAAATCATTTGGAGATCTTCACGTCCTCAAAGGTGTAGACTTGGAATTATACCGAGGCGAAACTGTAGTGATACTTGGGAAATCCGGTGCGGGAAAATCCGTTTTTATCAAAATCATGGTGGGACTGCTCACGCAGGATTCCGGTGTGATGCGGGTGTTGGGTCAAGACGTCGAAAAATTGAAAACCAAGGCCCTGAATACGCTTAGATTAAAAATCGGCTTTTCATTTCAAAACTCCGCCCTTTACGATAGTATGACGGTCAAAGAAAACCTGGAGTTTCCCTTGGTGCGAAACATTAAAAATCTGACTCGAAAGGAGAAAGACCTGAAAATCGAGGAAATGCTGGATAGTGTGGGTTTGCCCCAAACGATCAATCAAATGCCCTCGGAGCTTTCGGGAGGTCAGAAAAAAAGAATCGGAGTGGCCCGAACTTTAATCCTCAATCCAGAGATTATGCTTTATGATGAGCCTACCGCTGGATTGGACCCCATCACGTGTATGGAAATTAATAATTTGATCAATGAGGTGCAGGATCGATTTCGTACATCATCCATTGTGATTACCCACGACCTGACCTGCGCCAAAATCACAGGCGATCGAATGGCGGTCTTATTGGATGGACAGTTTCGATCCAAGGGTTCTTTTCAGGAGGTCTTTTCCAAGGCGGAAGATCAGCAAGTAAAATCATTCTACGATTATAATTTTATCGAATCATGAGAGGTGAAAATAAACGATCCGTTATCGTTGGCATATTTGTATTTATAGGAATTGCCATACTGGTAGCCGGGGTACTTACCCTGGGAGGACAGCAGAAGAAATTTGTCCAGGCGATTCAGCTCAAGGCGGTATTTGATGATATCGGAGGATTGCAGCCGGGGAATAATATTTGGTTTTCCGGGGTGAAAATTGGTACCGTCAAAAAGATCAATTTCTATGGAGATTCTCAGGTAGAAGTGGAGATGAATGTAGAGGAATCGGTTCAGGATTTTATCCGAAAGGATTCCAAAGCAACCATCAGTTCGGATGGATTGATTGGGAATAAAATCATCGTAATCTACGGAGGTACGACCATGGCTCCTGCAGTGGAAGATGGAGACAGGCTCGAAGCTGTCATGCCACTGGATACCGACGGAATGATGGAAACCCTTCAGGTGAATAATGAAAACCTGGTCGAAATCACCAATGACCTGAAAAAGCTAACTTCTCAGCTTGCCGCTGGGGAAGGCATCGTGGGCGCAGTATTGACCGACTCGGTCTTGGCGGATAACTTTAAATCTATCCTAGCCAATCTCAATCAGGCCAGCATCAACAGCAATAAAATGCTAACTGATTTGAATTCGTTTACCTCCAAGATGAATCAGGAGGGAAATTTATTCAATGATTTGGCTACCGATACTACGATGGCAACTGACCTCAAAGCTACGGTCGAAAGCTTCAAAAGCTCTGCAGCAAATACCGAAGAATTAACCGCGAAACTCAATGAAATATCTGCCAAACTGGATGATCCCAATACTTCCATGGGAATGTTGCTTAACGATCCGGAATTTGCGCAGCTTCTAAAAAGTACGCTTAACAACACTGACTCGGCAACTTACAATTTGAACCGTGGTTTGGAGGCTTTGGAATATACCTGGCCTTTCAGAAAAGGATTTAAGCGAAAAGCCCAAGCTGACGACAAAGAGAATTAAATCTTTCAATTAATTCATGGCAAGCCCGCTAGCGATTTTCTGGCGGGCTTCTTTTTTATCATCTCCATCCGCTTCTAGCGTATCGGTGTCATTGGTTTGAGTCAATACTGCTTTAATACTGATTGGGAAGTGATCCGATCCGACTCCGGAATGAACTTTCAGACTCGATAGGGCAAAGTGCTTACTGAGAAAAAAATGATCTAGCGGCCATCTGAAAACAGGAATTTTGGCGTGAAAGGTATTGTACATGCCTCGTCCCCTTCTGGGATCGGCCATTTCCGAAACTTTCAGAAATAACTCCGTGGTATAACTCCAGGCTACATCGTTCAAGTCTCCAAGGACTATCGAGGGGAGAGGATTGTTTTTTGATTTTTTGCCCACCATCAATATTTCAGCATCCCGCTCAGTACTTAGTGTATTTTGTCCGGGAACCGGTGGCGTAGGGTGAATGGCATAAAGGGTGATTTTTTTGCCATTTCGTAGCAATAAATCCAATTCTAAGGAAGGAATTTCGGGATCTATGAGGTATTGGATTTCTTTCCTGACAATTTCCAGATTGGTGTAGAAGAGTAAGCCGTAGGTATTTTCAAGAGGGATTTTCACATGATATTTGTATTTCTCCTCCAGCGGTTTCATTTGTTTTTCCCATTCCTTGTTGGTTTCGACCATAAACACCACATCGGGAGATTTTCGTTTGACTAACTTGATGATCTTATCGTATTTTTCATTGAGCTGATAAATATTAGCCACCAAAACATGAATCCCACTGTCGATGTTGTAGGCGACCCTGTTGATCATTTTTTTTCCAAAAGGGGTAAAAGGATACACTTTTTTGGCTAAAAAAAGTGATGCCAGGACCAAGCCAAAAATATAAGAAAGCGTTTTATTGGATAAGTCCGGGTCTAGATATAGCCAAGCTGCCAGAAGAAGGAGATTAATGATGAGTTTTTGGAGTCGGGGATAATCAAAAACCCGGATCCACCAATAGTCCCATTTGACCAAAGGAAGGAAAGTAGCTAGAATAAAAAATGAACTGAGAATTTCTAAAATCAACATTTGAAGTGGGTTTGAAAGGAGGAAGTTAAATCTTCATGTCCAATTTTCTACTCATTTTGCCAAAAAATAGATATCTTATAAGTCTTAGGAATTGAATCGATTCAATTCCAGTTGATTAATTGAAATAGATTTTTAACCAATACTAAAAGTATGAAGCTAGATCCATTTAACATCAAATCAAGTTTGAAAACTCCTCAAGGAGATGTGACTTATTGGAGTCTCAAAAAACTGGAAGAATCCGGCAAAAAGGTAAAACATTTGCCTTTTTCCATCCGGATTTTGCTCGAAAACGCTCTACGAAACTTTGATGATTTTGCCATCACTCGAGAACATCTCGATACCCTGCTCTCTTGGTCTCCTTCTCCCACAGACAAGGACATCCCCTTCAAACCCGCCCGGGTATTGATGCAGGATTTCACGGGAGTACCGGCTGTAGTAGATATAGCATCACTGCGTTCCGAAGCAAAGCGAAAAGGGAAAGATCCTTCTAAAATCAATCCCTTGATTCCGGTCGATTTAGTAATCGATCATTCGGTTCAGGTTGATTTTTTTGGCACCAATTACAGCTATCTGAAAAATGTCGAAGTAGAATATGAGCGAAACCGGGAGCGCTACCAATTTTTGAAATGGGCGCAAAAATCTTTTGACAATTTCTCTGTGGTGCCTCCGGGAATGGGGATTTGTCATCAGGTCAATTTGGAATACCTCGCTCAAGGGGTGATCGTAAGGGATGGAATGGCTTTTCCCGATACGTTGGTCGGTACAGATTCTCATACTCCCATGGTCAACGGGATCGGAGTAGTTGGCTGGGGAGTTGGTGGTATCGAGGCAGAGGCGGCTCTTTTGGGGCAGCCGATCTATTTTATCATGCCGGAGGTAGTTGGTTTGAAATTGACCGGAAAATTACCCGCAGGAACCACCGCTACGGACATGGTTTTGACCATCACCGAATTATTGAGAAGGCATGGAGTAGTGGGGAAATTTGTAGAAGTCTTTGGTCCTGGCTTGGATCATTTATCGGTGCCAGACCGAGCGACGATCTCCAATATGTCTCCAGAGTTTGGTTGTACAGTTACCTATTTCCCCATTGATAACCGGACCTTGGATTACATGTCCAAAACCAATCGAAGTGAAGAACAGATCGAGTTGGTCAAGGATTATTGCAAATCCAATTTGCTTTGGAGAGAGGATGAAAATTTGATTCAATATTCCTCTTTGGTGGAATTGGATCTGGGCACTGTCGAATCCACGGTTTCGGGCCCCAAGAGACCCCAAGACAAGATCCTGGTAAAGGATTTCAAAACGAAATTCGAAGAGCTAATTCATTCTGTACATGGCAGAACTTATATTCCGATTGATCAGCGCGAAGTGAGCCGATGGTTTGCTGAGGGTGGAGGTCAAGAAGGAAGAGAAAAAACCCAGAAAAAAACGGAGGTAAGCTATGAAACCAAAGTCAAGGACGGACTCAAAACCGTCACCGTAGATCTTCATCACGAAAAGTTTGAACTTCATGATGGTTCTATTGTCATCGCCGCCATTACTTCTTGTACCAATACATCCAACCCATCGGTGATGCTGGGAGCGGGTCTCGTTGCTCGAAAGGCCCGGGAGAAAGGCTTGGATGTCAAGCCTTGGGTCAAGACCTCTTTGGCCCCAGGATCCAAAGTAGTGACGGATTATTTAGAAAAGGCCGGCTTGATGGATGATCTGGAGGCTATGAAGTTTCACACCGTGGGATACGGCTGTACATCCTGTATCGGAAATTCAGGTCCATTGCCTCGGCACATCGCGACAGCAGTGGAGGATAATGATTTGGTGGTAGCTTCGGTGCTTTCGGGTAATCGGAATTTCGAAGCTCGAGTGCATCCCCAGGTAAAGATGAACTACCTGATGTCTCCGATGCTGGTGGTTGTGTATGCCATTGCCGGTAGGGTGGATGTCGATTTGTATAATGAACCAGTGGGATATGATCCCAACTTGGAGCCCGTGTACATGAAGGATATCTGGCCTACTCAGGAGGAAATCGACGATATCTCCAGAAAGGTCCTTTCTCCGAATGATTATGAAAAAAGTTACGGGGAAATATTTGAAGGAAATGAAATCTGGCAAAATCTGGAATCCGGGCATGGTGAAATTTATCCTTGGGATGATTCCTCTACTTACATCAAAGAAGCGCCATTTTTCAAAGGAATCAGTGAAGAAGTCCCTAGCCCTAAAAATATAGAAGGAGCGCAGGTGTTGTTGAAGCTGGGAGACTCCATCACCACAGATCATATTTCACCTGCAGGTTCATTTCGTGAGGATTCACCGGCAGGTCAGTTTCTCATCAAGCGCGGAGTAGAGCGCCCGGATTTCAATTCCTACGGGTCGAGACGGGGAAATGATGAGGTGATGATCAGAGGTACTTTTGCCAATGTTCGGATCAAAAATCATTTGGCCAAATCGGAAGGTGGTTTTACCACTCATATCCCCTCCGGGATGGAAATGAGTGTCTTCGAAGCCTCTCAAAAATACCAAGAAGCCGACGTTCCTTTGATCGTTTTAGCCGGTAAAGAATATGGTTCGGGTTCGTCAAGGGACTGGGCTGCCAAAGGGACCAATCTTTTGGGAGTCAAAGCGGTCATTGCGGAAAGTTACGAGCGTATTCACCGAAGTAATCTGGTAGGAATGGGGGTCTTGCCGCTACAGTTTTTGGAAGGAGAAAATGCGCTTTCGCTAGAATTGACAGGCGCAGAGAAATTCACAATTTCAGGAATTGAAAGCGGGTTAACCCCAGGTCAGGAATTATCAGTTTTGGCCCTTTCGGACAAAGGTGAGAAGCAGTTTAAGGTCAAATCCCGATTGGATTCAGAGGTGGAGATTGCCTACTATTCCCATGGAGGGATTCTCAATTATGTATTAAGGGGTTTCCTTAAAGATGAATAAGTTCACAAAGCCCGAGCAATCGGGCTTTTTTTTAATGCTTTTGATAGCTAATTGGTACATAGAGCCATTTTTTGGTTGGATTCTCAAAGGAATCTAAGGCGGGAAGAAAATTTCTACCCCAACCTTTGACGGCAGCAATTGCTCTTTCTGCCACATAAGGCTCGGCTCCCAAGGGATTGGCCCACTCGACTTTTTTGACCAAGCCTACTTCATCTACCAAAATTCCGACTATTACCCTTTGATTTGCCTCCTTGACTTTCTTTTGATCAATTTTCAGATGATTGAGAAGGTATAAATTCCAGGTCTCCAACGGTTCAGTAAACTGTGGCTCAAAGTCATTTGAATTTTTCATGCTTGGTTTTTCTTCACCATTTCGAATGACATGATAGGTTTGGTTTCCTTCAAATAAAACCTGTCCTACCTGCTTTTCATCAAAAAAGAAAGTTTCAATGAACTTTCCATTTGCCAAATTGGCAATTCGCTGAGAAAGTATATTTCCTTGTGGATCGTAGGTTTCTGTGGTTTTTTCTTTAAAATCTTCAGCTGTATTCGGCTCGGTTTTGATCACTTTAATCAGTCGATTTTTTCGATCAAAAATTCGCTTCAGTTTGACCGAGTCTTTGGTTAAAGAAGTCATTATAAAATAAGAGAATGAAGCACTGTCCTCCTCGGAAATCGGGTAAAAATGCTTATTCAATTTTTCAATCGTCTTATTTTGGCTAATGCCATGGAGCGGAGATCCCATAGCCAATCCAAAAGTCAAAATCAGCATCAGGAGGGTTTTGAGATTCTTGAAATTTAAAAAAATCATTTTTAGTCTTTTGATTCAATTGGCTAAGAAAAGAGAAAGATTCAATTCTTCAAAAGCCATTGGTACTTTTCCCCTCCAAGATTAATCTTAATTTTGTGCATCATTCCTATCATAACCTACTCATGCACGAAATTAACCCTTCGAAAACCCAAGCTTGGACCCAATTGTCCAGTTTGGCGTCAACATATAAAGATCTCACCATTACCTCACTTTTTGATGATCAGAGCAGATTTGAGCGCTATAGTCTTTGGCTTGAGGATATGCTGGTGGATTTTTCCAAAAATAAAGTAAACGACGAAATCAGATCGGCTTTGGTTGATCTTGCAAAAGAAACCAAACTCCAGGATGCCATTAATGCGATGTTTGAGGGAAAACCCATCAATCAGACCGAAAGACGGGCGGTGCTGCATACTGCTTTGCGTAATCGGTCCAATCGCCCAGTCTATGTAGACGGCGCTGATGTCATGCCCGAAATCAATAAAGTGCTCGAAAAAATGAAGCGCTTTGCCGATAAAGTCAATCAGGGGAACTGGCTAGGCTATACTGGCAAACCGATTAAAAGTCTGGTCAATATTGGCATCGGAGGATCAGATCTCGGGCCGGTGATGGTCACCGAAGCACTCAAACCGTATCAGTCTGAGGGTTTGGAATGCTTTTTTGTGTCCAATGTGGATGGAACGCACATCGCAGAAACGCTCAAGAAAATTGACCCCGAGACGACCTTGTTTTTTATTGCGTCAAAAACTTTTACCACCCAAGAAACCATGACCAATGCTCATACGGCTAGAAATTGGTTTTTGGATCATGCAAAAGAAGAATCTGCTGTTGCAAAGCATTTTGTGGCGCTTTCGACAAATTTGAACGGCGTTCAAGCATTTGGGATTGACCCGGATAACATGTTTGAATTTTGGGATTGGGTAGGAGGCAGGTATTCCTTATGGTCAGCTATTGGGCTTCCAATTGCTTCTGCCATCGGATTTCAGCATTTTGAGCAGTTGCTAGCGGGAGCATTCGCTATGGATGAGCATTTTCGAAACAGCGATTTTGACGAGAATATTCCGGTGCTTTTGGCTTTGATTGGAATATGGAATACTAATTTTCTGGGAGCTGCTTCTGAGGCAATTCTTCCCTATGATCAATACTTGCATCGCTTTGCAGCATATTTTCAGCAGGGAAATATGGAAAGCAACGGGAAGTGCGTCAGTCGAAACGGTGAGCGGGTGAATTACAGTACCGGACCCATTATCTGGGGAGAGCCTGGAACCAACGGGCAACATGCCTTTTATCAGTTGATTCATCAAGGCACTCAAGTGATCCCCTGCGACTTCATTGCGCCGGCAGTTTCTCACAATCCCATCGGAGATCACCATCAGAAGCTCTTGTCCAATTTCTTTGCCCAAACGGAGGCTTTGATGAAAGGAAAATCACTTCATGAAGTAAGAGATGAGATGAATCAAGCTGGTAAATCTTTAGACACGATCGACCAAGTAGCTCCGCATCGGGTATTTGAAGGGAATCGGCCGACTAATTCAATTTTGGTTCAAAAAATCACCCCATATACACTCGGAATGCTAGTGGCGATGTACGAGCATAAGATTTTTGTCCAAGGAGCGATCTGGAATATTTTCAGTTTTGATCAGTGGGGAGTAGAGTTGGGAAAAGTCCTGGCCAATGGGATATTGCCGGAATTGGAAGGTGAGGAGCCAATCAATGCTCACGATGCCTCGACTAATGGCTTGATCAATGCCTATAAAAAGATGCGCTAAAAATCAGTCGCAATTCAATTCATTAAAAAGCCGCCAAATTTCAATGAAAATGGCGGCTTTTTTTAGTCTATAATTTTTATCCCTGCGGCTTCTATCCCCGGAAGGTCCTCCACACGCATGTATTGGAGTAAAGTTATCGATTTAGTATTTTCTGGAATTGAAAAAGGTAAGGTATCGTATTTGGTGAAAGTGCTTCCAAATCCGTTTCCTAGTGGTTCCCCTGTTTTAGAATCGAAAAGTGGAACATCCAACAATTTATTTCCGATTACAGATTGAGTAGAATCTTTGCTGATCACTCGAATGTAGCAGTTGGAATACCCGTATTGTTCATTAAACCGAAGGGCGAGCAGGGTCTTTTTCTCATTCAAATCCAATTCTCCAAGGTCAAAGTTTAGGCTATCCGATGCATTCCACGTTTGATTGTCAAGAGCAATAAATTCCTCATAGACCCTATCCTGTCCACAGGAAAAAAAGAGGATTACGATCGAAGAAAATAAGTAGATTGACTTACTCATTACCTGAACCATTATTGGGATTAGGCCCCTGATTTCTCCGTGGAGGAAATTTACGTTTTCCCTCTTGCTGACTTTTTTGGGGATTTGGCTTTTGTGTACTTCCACTAGACTCTGGGTTTTGCGGTTTTTGGGGTTGTCCCTGGGCGCCCGGAGGTTTACGGCGATTTTTATTGCGCCGTTTTCTGTTTTCCGGATTAGCCTGATCCGGTTTTCTGGATTCAGTTTCTTGGTTTCGTGGATTTCGTGTCGGAGGAGATATTGGTTTTGCAGAAACCGGCAAATCTTGATTTTGATTATTTTGAGATTTGTTTCTAGGCTTCTTCTTCTTTTTCTTTTTGGTGAATTTCTTATCCAAAATCTCCAATTCCCGCGTGGACTGTGCAGCAAGATCTTCCAGTTCCGAGGATTCGTTAAACTGGAGGTTAAAAACCTTTTTTTCCTGATTGTTAAGGTCTTGAATTTCCTTTACCCGCTCGCAGGTAATGCTATGCCAGTCATTGTCGTGATTGTAACTAAACCACATCAGCTTTCTGAAAATGTCTGTTTTCTGGAGTTTAGCGGGACCCTGTTCGGTTTGAAGTGGTTTTTCTACGGATGGGATGTCTTTGATGGCATCCATGTAGGTGTCCAGTTCATAATTGAGGCAGCATTTGAGACGCCCGCATTGTCCGCTGAGTTTACTGGGATTGAGGGAGAGATTTTGATAGCGTGCAGCTGAGGTACTGACATTTTTGAAATCGACAAGCCAAGTAGAGCAGCAGAGTTCTCTACCGCAAACCCCGATTCCGCCCAATCTTCCCGCTTCTTGCCGAAGGCTGATCTGTCGCATTTCTACCCGGATTTTAAATTCTCCTGCCAACACCTTGATGAGCTCCCGAAAATCAACCCGCTCATCTGCGGAATAATAAAAAGTAGCTTTTGAATTGTCGGCCTGGTATTCTACATCGGACATTTTCATTTTCAGTCCGAGTTCATCTACGATTTGACGGCAACGATAAAGCGTGGGCATTTCCCGGTTTCGGGCTTCTTCCCATTTTTCCAGGTCCTTTGGATTGGCAATCCGATAGATTCTCAAAATCGAATCATCATTTCTGATTTTTCGCTTTTGCATTTGCAGTCTGACAAGCTCGCCTTGTAGGGAGACATATCCGATGTGGTGACCACTAGGCACATCGACGACTACAGGGTCTCCGGTATTGAGACTTAGGTAGTCCACATTCCGGTAGTATTCTTTTCTACCTCCCTTAAATTTGATTTCGACTATATCGTAGGTATCGACTTGGGGGATTCCCATGTGGGAAAGCCAGTCGAATGCATTCATTTTATTACAATCGCTCGTGCCGCAGGTGCCGTTGTTTTGACAGCCTCCGGAACCACCCGTAGTGGTGGAGCAGCTACTACATCCTGACATATATTTAGACAAGGCGTGAAAACCTTGATTAGTTTTGGGTTTAGTTGTTGAATGCTAAGATATCCTTTCCGATATCTTTTCGGAAATAGGATTTTTCCCATTTGATTTGAGAAACTGTCTCATACGCATTTTCAAGGGCCTTTTCCAGGGATCTTCCCATTCCGGTAACGGCGATTACCCGGCCTCCTTGATTGACCAAGTTTTTTTCTTGGTTAAATCCCGTACCCGCATGGAAAATGGTCGCACCGCTTGTTTTTTCGGGCAAGCTAATCGTAAATCCTTTTTCATAAGAACCTGGATATCCGCCACTAACCATCACAACGGTACTGGTAAAGTTATCTGATATTTTCAGCGAATAATCTTTTAGCGTTCCTGTACCGATTGACCAAAGTAAATCTACAAAATCACTTTCGATTCGGGGAAGGACTGCTTCGGTTTCGGGGTCACCCATCCGTACATTGTATTCGATTACATAAGGTTCACCATTTTTATTCATAAGACCTATGAAAAGGAAGCCTTTGTAAGGAATGTCTTCTGCTGCCAATCCGGCCACGGTAGGCTGGACGACTTGAGTTTCCACTTTTTTCATAAAGTCCGAATCTGCAAATACTACAGGCGAAACGGCGCCCATTCCACCGGTATTGAGTCCACTGTCTCCCTCTCCGATACGCTTGTAATCTTTAGCTTCTGGAAGGATACTGTAGCTTTTTCCGTCTGTAGCCACAAATACCGAAAGTTCAATCCCGGTAAGGAATTCTTCGATCACCACTTTGGAAGAAGCTGCTCCGAATTTTTGATCCAAAAGCATTTCTTTCAGAGCAATCTTGGCTTCCTCAAGACTATCGAGGATCAAAACTCCCTTTCCCGCTGCGAGACCGTCGGCTTTCAAGACGATGGGAAGTGATTGTTTTTCCAAATAGGCAAGGCCTTCCTCTAGTTGATTGGCATCAAAGGTCTCGTAGGCAGCAGTTGGGATCTGGTTTCGTTGCATAAAGCGCTTAGAAAAATCCTTGCTCCCCTCTAATGTTGCTCCGAGTTTAGGAGGTCCCACGACCGGTATTTTTTTTGTTTTGTCGTCGGCTAACAAAAAGTCGATCAATCCTCTGACCAGTGGTTCTTCGGGACCCACCACAACCAGATCGATTTGATAGTTTAGAATGGCGGTTTTGATCTGCTCAAAATCCGTGACCGAAATCTGAAGATTGGTGGCAATGGACTGGGTTCCGGCGTTTCCGGGGGCTACATAAAGTCGGTCGCATTTTGGGCTTTGTACAATTTTCCAAGCGAAGGCATGTTCACGTCCTCCGCTTCCCAATAGGAGTATATTCATTGATATGATTCAGGTTTAGTTGGCATGTTCAGAAATGAACTTGATTCGATAGACTCTTAGCTCGTCTTCGGCAAAGTCTTCATCCTCTAGTTCTTCTAAGGCTGCCTTGATATGGTCAGTTTCAGCATTCATGAAGTAATCGTGGAGGATTTCCTCCCGCTCATCATCCATGATATGATGAATGTAGTAATCGATGTTTAATTTTGTGCCGCTATAGATGATCTGCTCGATTTCTTGGAGCAATTCGCCCATGCTGAAGTTGAGATTTTCGGCGATCTCGTCCAGATCGATTTTACGGTCGATTTGTTGGATAATAGAAATTTTGACTTTTGATCGGGTGCCGGATGATTTGACGACCACATCTGAGGCAGTTTCTATTTCGTTTTCTTCTACGTAGTTGTTGATTAGCTTCAAAAAGCTCGAACCAAATTTAGCGACTTTGCCCATGCCTACCCCATTAATCTGGGCAAGCTCTTCTCGGGTGGTAGGATAGACCGTAGCCATTTCCTCTAAAGATGGATCCTGGAAAATCACATAAGGCGGAAGCCCCTTTGATCGGGCAACTTTTTTCCGCTCTGCCTTAAGCAGCTCGAAGAGTTTTTCATCATAGGCTACTCCGCCTGCATTGACTTCTACCTCCGGTTGCTCATTTTCTAATTCTTTCTCAAAATCATGATCTTCGAAAAAGGCCAAAGCGTAAGGTGCATCCAGAAATTTTGCTCCTTTACTTGTGATTTTTAGAATCCCGTAGTTTTCGATGTCCTTTTCTAGGAGATTCATGACTAGAGCCTGTCGAAACACCGAAGTCCAGCGTTTTTCGCTTTCCTCTTTTCCGGTTCCGAAAACCTCCAATTGATCGTGTTTGTAACTATCTACATAGTCGTTTTTCTCACCTAGAATGACCTTAACCAGATGATCCAATCCAAATCGTTCTTTGGTTTGCTTCACTGCCTCAAGAGCCGTTATAGCCAAATCCATTCCCTCGTAGGTTTCCCGATCTCGCTTGCAGTTGTCACAGAAGCCACAGTCATCATCCATGGTTTCTCCAAAGTAATTGAGGATAAATTTCCTTCTACATACTCCGGTTTCGGCATAAGCGGCCATTTCTTGCAAGAGTAGCTTAGCGTTTTCCCGCTCGGTTACGGCTTTGTCTTTATTGAATTTGTCCAACTTGACGATGTCATCATATCGATAAAACATCAGGCAGTGACCTTCTAATCCATCTCTTCCTGCCCGGCCGGTTTCCTGATAGTAACCTTCAAGAGATTTTGGCACGTCATAGTGAATGACATAGCGGACATCGGGCTTGTCGATCCCCATACCAAAGGCAATGGTTGCCACAATCACATCCACTTCTTCATTGAGGAAATCATCTTGATTTTTGATCCGAACGGCTGAGTCCAATCCCGCATGATAGGGGGCGGCGTTGATCTGATTGACCTTGAGGAGATTGGCGATTTCTTCCACCTTTTTTCTACTCAGGCAATAGATGATGCCGGATTTTCCCTTATGGGATTTGATAAATTTGATGAGGTGCTTCTTGGAGTCGTTTTTGACTTTGGGCCGGACTTCGTAAAATAAATTGGTTCTGTTAAAGGAGGATTTGAATAGATCCGCTTCCTCCATTTGCAGATTTCGCTGAATATCCTGCTGCACTTTCGGAGTGGCAGTAGCGGTCAGCGCAATGATCGGCAGGTTGGGAGCGATCTGTGCCACAATGGATTTGATTCTGCGATATTCTGGTCTGAAGTCATGTCCCCATTCGGATATACAATGTGCCTCATCGATCGCTACAAAACTCAGGTGAGCTTCTTTCAAAAATGCCACATTTTCCTCTTTCGTCAGAGACTCCGGCGCTACGTAAAGCAGCTTAGTCTTTTTTTTCAATACCTCGGCTTTGACCCGGTTTGATTCGGATTTGCTTAGGGTAGAGTTGAGAAAATGAGCATTGATTCCGATAGCATTAAGCTGATCCACTTGATTTTTCATCAAGGCGATTAGGGGGGAAATCACCACGGCAGTTCCTTCGGAAACTATTGCCGGAAGCTGGTAGCACAGTGATTTACCAGCTCCGGTCGGCATGATCACGAAGGTATTTCGCTTTTTGAGCAAATTATCGACGATCGATTCCTGATTTCCTCTGAATTGACTGAAACCGAATATTTTCTTAAGGTCTGCTTTTACTTTTTCTTCCACTTGGACGAGGGCTTTTAAGGTTAGTTAAACCCTGTAAACAGGAATGATTAATTACTTTTATACCTTTGTGCAAAATTAGTGATTAACACAGGTAAAATTGAATTTAGCTAAAAATATTAGAAATACAGCGCTAAGGGTCCTGCAAAATGAGGCTGAAGCAATCTTAAAGTTGAAAGATTATCTGAATGGTGATTTTGAGGCTTGCGTGCAGCACATCCTTCAGTCAAAAGGCCGCGTGGTGATTACAGGAATCGGGAAAAGTGCCATCATTGCTAATAAGATAGTGGCTACCCTAAACTCTACAGGGACACCTGCCTTGTTTATGCACGCCGCAGATGCGATTCATGGGGATTTGGGGATGATTCAATCCGATGATGTGGTCATTTGCATATCTAAAAGCGGCAATACCCCGGAAATAAAGGTATTGGTGCCCTTATTAAAGCGGTTGGGTTCTGTCTTGGTGGCTCTTGTAAGCAATTCGCAAAGCTATTTGGCTGAGCAAGCGGATTTTGTCCTGAATGCCACGATCGGAGAGGAAGCCTGTCCGAATAATCTAGCCCCGACGACAAGTACTACGGTACATTTAGCCCTGGGTGACGCCTTGGCCGTTTGTCTCTTGGAGGCAAGGGGTTTTACTTCGGAGGACTTTGCAAAATATCACCCGGGAGGTTCCTTGGGTAAGCAGCTTTACCTGAAAGTATCCGATGTCTTGGGAAGTAATGAGGTGCCTAAAGTGAGTGAAAATGCCAACTTAGCTGAAGTAATCGTCGAAATCAGTGGTAAAAGGCTGGGAGCGACAGCCGTGGTGGATGGCGCAGATTGCCTGAAAGGAATCATCACCGATGGAGACTTGAGGAGGATGCTCCAAAAATCGCTTGACATCCAACATTTGAAAGCCTCCGATATTATGACGGCTTCTCCTAAAACGATTTCAAAAGATGAATTTGCCATTCGTGCTTTAAATCTGATGCGTAATCATAATATCACACAGCTTGTGGCTATGGATGGGGAAAAAATCGCCGGATTTGTCCATATTCATGAATTAATGAAGGAAGGCATCGTTTAACCCAATCAATGAATAATAAACCCTATATCGTAATCATGGCAGGAGGGATTGGTTCCCGCTTTTGGCCATACAGCCGTAGAAAAAAACCAAAACAATTTCTGGATGTTCTCGGTACCGGCCGCACGCTACTTCAGATGACTTTTGATCGATTTAGTGAAATCGCAGACCCGGAGCAATTTCGGATAATTACCTATAGAAAATACGTCCACCTCGTCAAAGAACAACTCCCAGAGTTGACAGGGGATCAGATCCTGGTAGAGCCCAATCGTAAAAATACCGCCACCTGTATCGCCTATGCGACTTATCGGATTCATAGTTATGACCCGGATGCGACGTTGATCGTCACTCCGGTTGATCATTTGATTTTACAGGAAGGCAAATTTTTGAGAACTATCCAAAAGGCTGTTCTTGCTTCTCAGGAAGGTGACCGATTGATTACGCTCGGTATCAAACCCAATCGTCCAGAGACGGGCTACGGGTATATCCAATACATCGAAGGAAGTGGAAAGGAGGTATTGAAAGTCAAAACTTTTACCGAAAAACCCAATGCAAAGTTGGCGAAGACATTTCTTGAAAGTGGTGAATTTGTCTGGAACTCCGGGATGTTTGTCTGGAAATCGGGAAGTTTGATCAATGCCTTTCGGAAATATATGCCTGATTTGGCAGAAGTATTTGAAGAAGGAATGGAGTTTTTCGGGACTGATCAAGAAGCTGATTTTGTATCCAAGGCTTATCTGCAGGTCAAAAATATTTCTATTGATTACGGAATCATGGAAAAGTCCAGCGAAGTCTATGTGATTTTGGGGGATTTTGGCTGGGCGGATTTGGGCTCATGGAATAGTCTAAAAGAAAACCGGGAGAAAGACGAAAATCAAAATGTGGTGGAGGCAAATGCCCTCCTTTACAATACCAAAAATTGCTTTATCAAAACAGACAATGACAAGCTTGTAGTCGTTGAGGGATTGGACAATTTTCTGATCAATGAAACGGATAATGTCTTGTTAATCTGCTCCTTGGATGGCGATCGGAAGTTTAGAGAATTTGTTTCCAATGCCAGAAAAAAAGGAGAGGACTTTATTTAAGTCCTCTTTTTTTGTGGATTTTAAGCTTTCCGCTGTCGAATCGCCTCATAAATTGCAACACCGGCTGAGACTGAAACATTTAAACTTTCGATATTTCCCGCCATGGGGATTTTGACTTTTTGATCTACGATGCCCATGATTTCTTGGGAGATACCATCTTCTTCGGATCCCATGACCATCGCTACGGGAGCCGAAAAATCAGCCTCGTACATATTTTTTTCGGTCTTTTCAGTGATTGCGATCAACGAAAGCCCCATTTTCTGGAGATCCCGACAGGCATAAAACAGATTTTTGACCCGGGCAATAGGAATGTAATTCAATGCGCCAGCCGAAGTTTTGACCGCATCTGAATTGATTTGTGCACTGCCTTTTTCAGGGATGACAATCGCATCCACGCCTGCGCATTCTGCTGTTCGGGCGATCGCGCCAAAATTTCGGACATCGGTGATATGGTCCAAAATCAGGATCAAGGGGGATTTCCCCACAGCAAAGCAACTGTCCACGACATGGTCGAGGGAAGCGTAGGCGATGGATGACATCTGGGCGACGACGCCCTGATGATTTTTGCGGGTAATGCGGTTGAGTTTCGCCTCAGGGACACGTACCACGGGGAGATTGGCACTTTTACAAACTTGCAAAAGCTCCTTGATCAGGTCATTGTTGAGTTCCTTTTGAACCAGTACTTTGTCAATATCTTTTCCGGCATGGATAGATTCCATCACAGCTCTTGTTCCAAAAATAAAATCTTTTTCGTGGGCTCCTTTTTCGATCAAAAAGCCATCTTTCCGCTTCTCCATTGGGATATGTTTTTAAACCAGATTGGCTGATAAGCTCGGGATCGGTTTAAGGTGTAGTAATGTGGATTGAGTATGTTCTTTACCCGGGCAAAGGTAAATCGAATTTTTGAACTCTCGTCTACCCCCTGATAAGTCCATACCTCACGGTCCAAATAAAAATTTACCCCATGCGGCGGTCCCATGACAATGTAAACCATGCCTTTGTCGGTTTTCCAGCCTGCTTTGAAGTCGGTAAATAGGATATTGGCAAACTCCACTTGACGGAAATATTCCCGAATAAGCTCCTTTGCCGTGTCAGGGTTTTTGGTCAGATTGATCCAGTATTCATCCAGTGCTTTCTTCTTATCTTCGGCAGTTAGCAGGATCTCATGCTCCCGACGGGTGGAAATATAGGTGACCATTTGTACCATCTCTTCCCAATCCTTCACCTTTGGAAAAGCATCATGGGTGGTTTTTACTAATACACCATTGGTATCCGTGGTGTCTTGCTGAAAGAAATAATAGCCGAGTTCACTGAGTTCTTTGGGCACATTGGCCAGAAAATCACCTTCATCCACTACATCCAATTCCTTGGGAACGGGAGCAGGCTTGGTTTCCATTGGTGGATAGGGCACTTCAAATTCCATCGGATAGTAGAATCCGTGAAGATTTGGTCCCTTAGATGATTTGAAAAGTAGGGCTTCTCCAGCCGGTAAATAGGTCTGATCAAAAGGGACATCATTGGCATAATAGGCTCCGAAGGTTGGGTGAGAAAACACAAAAGAACTTTTCAATTCAATATGATAATAATAGGAGTCGCCCTGTCGGGTATCGAGTGCAGTCAATACGACAATGGCCTGTTCTTGATCGCTGGGTATTTCCATTTCCTTTTCAAATACCCAATGCCGGTCGGTATCAAATTTAAGGTCATTTTCTCCCAGTAAAACCGTATTCTCGGCAGTAATTGGCTCTTCATAGCTGCTAACCAAATTATAGGAAAAGCTGTAGGTGTTGAAATCGGAATTCTCTTCGATTTTCTCCACCACAAACTGAGTGGTAAAGCGGTTCGTTTCTTTTTTAATGGGGATAATTTTCAAAGCCAAACGGGAATACCTTGAATAGCGTAGAGTCTGATTCAAGTCGCTGAGAGAGCTTTGGGAAATCGCCTGAAATGGAGCTCCTGCGATCAGGAGTGAAAAAAGTAAAATCTGAATTAGTTTTTGCTTCATTGGGTGTTGATCTTCGGTTTTAAAAATTAACCTTACTTTTGCCAAAATAGTAAAATTTCTAATGGCTACCTATACAACGGAAATTGCATCTGATAAGTTAATCAGTGATAATCCCATTCATCAGCGCTTGCTCAAAGCCTATATCGCTGCCCAGCCTTGGATCAGCGGATCGCTGCTCGAAATTGGCTGTGGAGAGGGGCGGGGTGTCGAAACGCTCTTGCCACTGGCAGATTCTTACCTTGGCATTGATAAAATCGGAGAAGTCATCCAAGATCTCAGACGGAAATATCCCGCAGTGGAATTTAAACAAGCGGTCATTCCTCCATTTGAGGGGATTGTTGATCAATCTTTTGATACGATTGTGAGTTTTCAGGTGATTGAGCATATTGAGGATGACCGGCTTTTCCTTCAGGAAATTTACCGTATGCTCAAGCCTGGCGGGAAAGCCATTATTTCCACCCCAAATAACACCCATACCTTGTCAAGAAACCCTTGGCATGTCAGAGAGTACTTGCCGCAGGAATTGATCGATTTATCGGCTTCTATTTTTGATCGGGTGGAGGCAAAAGGTATAGGCGGAAATGAAAAAGTCTGGGCCTATCACGAAGCCAATCGGCAGTCCGTTCAGAAAATCATGCGCTTCGATATCTTAGACTTGCAGCACAAGCTTCCGGCTTGGATTCTGAGAATGCCCTACGAAATTCTCAATCGATTCAACCGCAATAAACTGCACAAACAGCAAGGCGATTCGGTCACTGGGATCAGCCATGAAGATTATCCTTTGGTCGATAAACCTACTTCGGGTTTAGATCTATTTTACATTCTTTGGAGAAAATAAAAAAGGCCGGATTTTTCGTCCGGCCCTTTCAATGAATCAGATTTTATTTTTTATCTGCGCTGTAATATCCCGGGCTCATTGCTTTCCGCCCCGACAAAATCCTCGAGTCGTAGCTTGAGTTCCTGCGCTCTTTCTTGATAGCCTCTTTCCTCCAATAGCGGAATGAAGTATTTGACCATTTCGATAGAAATCATCATTTCCCGATCATAATCCCGGTTTTCTCGGGTATAGTATTCGATCATATCCAGTGATTTTTTGGATATTTTGTCAATGATATCCAGCGCTTTTTCCTCTTCGCCCACTTCGAAAAACAAAGGAACTGACTGTCCACTAGAGAGGTCATAAGGAATAGCTTCATCAGGCATGACCTCCAGACCGTAATTGAGAATGTTAGCTGCACGCTCCATATCATCCTGATCCAACAGCGCGATGGCAATGCTGTTAATCGTGCTTCGATGGTTGGAGGCAAATCGTCGGTATTCCTCATCCAGATAGGCATCAGGATTGTTCATGCCACGGAAGGCAAATTTGGTCATGTAGTTTTCATAAGCCAAATCTACATTGACCAGCTCTTCCCTCACGTAGTCGGGTTTTCTGATTGGCAAGAGTCGATAGGTCAATCCTTCCATTACGACATGATCTTCGATATTAATTCCGATCGTAGCCAGTGAAGTATTATTGAAATAAATCGGTCGATCCCAATTGTTACTCGCGATCAAGTCCAGCAGCATCAAGGTTCCTTTGGTGACATACTGCCCTTTGATCTGAAGATTGATTTGAGGAGTGTATAGCGGCATAAACTCTTCCGGGATGATATTCTTTTCTGCCACCGTGCTGCTGTCCACTTCGAGAATAAGATTTCGGGACGGCACCATATTAACTTGGGCTTTTCCTCCGGTTCGCATTCTAAGCAATTCAGATCCCGAATTGAGCAGTTTTAAATACTCCCGAGCCGAAATCGCATCCATACCATCTCGCTCCATGACATAAAGCACGTCATTGGTTCCTTTTTGGTAGCGCTCAGGATCTAATGAAAATGGGAGCGGTTCGGATTCGTTGGCAGGCAAGGTCATTTGATCCACATACCAATCGGTGTCAAAGTAACTCAAGACGATCACCCGGACGTCGGTTCGGAATCCTTCCACTTCCTGCACATACCAGAGTGGGAAGGTGTCATTGTCACCTCCGGTAAATAGAATTGCATTTGGAGCACATGAGGCTAGGAAATTCCGTGCAGAATCGACTGAAAAGTATCTGCCTTTTCGATTGTGGTCATTCCAGTTTTCCGCTGCCATTAGTCCTGCTACCGGGATGGTAAGCAAGGTAGCTGCCAATCCGGCAGTCGCTAGGTTTTTAGTGGCTTTGGCAAGACCGTGCGCAATGGCCAAAACGCCCATCCCCGCCCAAATGGCAAAGGCATAGAAACTACCCACATAAATGTAATCCCGCTCTCGGGGTTCGACCGGTGGGGAATTGAGATAAAGCACCAATACGGCCCCCATCATCAAGAAGAGCATCAGGTTGATATAAAAGGATTTAGGGTCGACTTTGGCCTGAAAAAACAAACCGATGATTCCCAGCAAAAGGGGAAGCATCAGGTAATTATTATGGGCTTTGTTTTCTTTGATGTATTCGGGGAATTTATCCGAAAATGCATCAGACAGGCCGATCCATGGTGCATCGGAGAAGTCGCTTTCCCTTCCAGAGAAATTCCACATAAAATACCGCCAATACATGTGTCCCAGTTGATGGCTAAACATGAAATATAGATTATCTCCGAAGGTGGGTTCCTGACCTTCTCTCAAGCCCAGCTTTTGACGATAAATGCGCTTGTGGTTTTCTTGGGTGGAATAGATTCTTGGTAGAATAGTGGTCTTTTCCGGATCATAGGTGTTTTCCAGTTCATAATCCGCAATTTCATATTTTTCCTTCCCTTTTCGGTAAATGGGGTCACCTTCGACCTGATCTACCAATTGAGCAGTGAAATATTGCCCGTGAATCAAAGGCCGGTAGCCATATTGCTCTCGTTTCAAATAAGAGATATAGCTGATGACATCTTTAGGGGCATTTTGGTTAATAATCGGGTCTTGATTGGCTCGTATTACGATCAAGGTGTAAGAACTGTAGCCGATCAAAATAAAAATCAGAGAGAGTAAAATGGTATTCAATCCTGCCATCGCTTTGTTGCGAGAATAGCGATAGGCATAATACAAAGCCGTAAAAAAGACAATTCCAAAGAAAATAATTCCAGATCCAAACGGAAGACCCAGGCTATTGACAAAAAAGATTTCTGTAGCACCTGCAATGCTTGGCAGTCCCGGGATGATGAAGTTATTGATTATCACCAATGCAACACCGCCTAGGAAGAAAGCAATTACTCCTCCTTTAAGTGAGGGTTTTTGGTATTTTTTGAAATAGTAAATCAAAGCCAAAGCAGGTAGAGTCACCAAATTGAGCAAGTGAACCCCGATCGAAAGACCCACCAAATAAGCAATGAAAATCATCCACTTGTTTTCTTCTCTAGGATCTTTGATGACGTCCCACTTGAGAAAAGCCCAAATCACGATTGCCGTAAAAAAGGAAGACATGGCATAAACCTCAGCTTCGACAGCAGAAAACCAAAAACTATCTGAGAACGTGTAAATCAACGATCCTACAATCCCGGCGCCCATCAGGCTGATTACCTGTCCTTTACTTTCTTTGTTGGGAATCACCCCTAGGAGTTTTCTGCCAAAAAGTGTGATCGACCAAAACAGGAAAAGGATGGTAAATCCGGAAAACAAAGCACTTCCAATATTCATCCAATAAGCCACATTCAGCTCATTGCCGAAGGCTAAAAAACTGAATATCCGATAGACTAATAAAAAGAATGGAGCTCCGGGAGGATGGGGTACCTGAAGCTTGTAAGACACGGCGATAAACTCCCCTGGATCCCAAAAACTGGCAGTTTGCTCCACTGTTAGTACATAAACTAAAGTAGCCACTGCAAAGACCACCCAACCGGTAATGTTGTTGATTTGCTTGAAATTGAGCATTTATATCGAAATTTTGACGGACGAAATTAGGAAAAATATTCCCAAATCGTGGTTTTTTAGCACTTTTTAAAACATGCCTAAAAGTCTCCTGTGATTTTTATTACTGAACTTAGCTTTGGTCTTCTTTTATATTTGTGTCGTATTGTAAAGAACAGAAATATGAATACTCAGCCAAAAACATTTCAAGAATTGATCGATGGGGAAATTCCCGTATTAGTAGATTTCTTTGCTACCTGGTGCGGACCTTGCAAAATGATGCAGCCCATTTTGGAAGATACGTCTCGACAGCTTGGAGAAAAGGTGAAAATCGTAAAAGTAGATGTGGATCGCAATCAACTTGCCGCGAGTAAATTTCAGGTTCGTGGAGTTCCTACCTTAATCCTTTTTCATAAAGGAAAAATTCTATGGAGACAATCCGGCGTCGTACCTGCCCATCAGTTGGTTCAGGTCATTGAATCTCAAATTTTAACCAGTGCCTAATCAAATGTGACAAAAGTCATTTTGTTATACCTGTGATCTAAATAGTTTTGAAAAGTATTAATTATTGAAATTTAAAAATCAAGCATATGAAAATCGAACAAATCTATACGGGCTGTCTTGCCCAAGGTGCCTATTACATTGAGTCTGACGGAGAAGCTGCGGTCATTGATCCGCTTAGAGAAGTGCAGCCTTATATCGAAAAAGCCGAGCGAAGAGGAGCCAAAATCAAGTATGTATTCGAAACACACTTTCACGCAGACTTTGTATCTGGGCATCAGGATTTGGCCGCAAAAACAGGAGCCAAAATCGTCTATGGTCCTACCGGAATGAAGATGGGTTTTGAAGCGACAATAGCAGAGGATGGGCAGATTTTTGAATTGGGAAAATCCAAAATCAAGGTGATCCATACTCCTGGACATACGATGGAGTCGGTTTGTTACCTTTTGATCAATGAAGAAGGAAAAGAAGAGGCGATATTTACCGGAGATACGTTATTTATTGGAGATGTCGGAAGACCCGATTTGGCTCAAAAAGTCATCAAAGACTTGACTCAGGAAAAACTAGCGGCTCACCTGTATGATTCGCTTCGAAATAAAATCATGCCGCTTTCCGATGACCTGATTGTCTATCCAGCTCATGGTGCGGGATCAGCCTGTGGCAAAAATATGAGTAAGGAAACCTCCGATACACTTGGAAATCAAAAGAAGACAAACTATGCGCTTCAGGAAATGACCAAGGAAGAGTTTATCAAAGAAGTATTGACCGGATTGACGCCTCCTCCTGCTTATTTCCCTCAAAACGTCATGATGAATATCCAGGGATATGATAGTATCGACGAGGTATTGGAGCGTGGAATTAAGCCGTTGACCCCAGCCGAATTTGAAGCGGTGGCCAATGAAACTGGAGCGATGATCTTGGATACCCGTGATCCGCAGAATTTTGCCAAAGGATTTATTCCAAACTCGATTAATATCGGAATCGATGGGAGTTTTGCAGTTTGGGTTGGAGCCATGATTCCTGATTTGAAACAGGAGATTTTGGTAGTTGCCGACGAAGGAAGAGAAGAAGAAGTGATTACACGACTGGCCCGAGTTGGATATGATTATGCCCTAGGTTACCTCAAGGGTGGCTTTGAAGCGTGGAAAGCAGCAGGAGAGGAAGTTGATTCGATTACGTCTATCTCTGTCGATGAGCTGGCAAAAATAAAAGAATCCAATCCTGAGGCATTGATTCTAGATGTGCGAAAGAATTCCGAGTTCCTTTCAGAGCATGTCATCGGAGCTGAAAATGCACCACTTGACTACATCAACGACAGTATGCTTAAGGTAAATAAGGATAAAACCTACTATGTACACTGTGCAGGAGGATACCGATCTATGATCTTTAATTCAATTTTGAGAGCTCGTGGGTATGATAATTTGATAGATATCAACGGAGGATTCAAAGCGATCAAAGAATCTGAGAAGTTTAAGGTATCGGATTACGTTTGTCCTACTACCTTACTCTAAGAAGTAAAACAATCTCTAAATAAAAATGGCAGGCCTCCGGGCTTGCCATTTTTGGTATCCACCCTTAGGATGTGATTAAAGTCACAATTTTATGCCAAGAATCATCCGCAAATTTGCATTGTTATTTGGAATGGGAGTTTTCCTTTTCCTTAGTTTTTCGGTAAGTGCCCAGCATGGGCAACAGCCGGAATCAGAAAATCCAGACGAAAAGTTGTTTGGAAAAATCCTTGAAAGCGGTTCATTTGAATTTCATCTTCGATCTTTCTTTATGAGCACGCTCAACCAGGGAGATTTGACAGATTATTCGACTTGGGGAACAGGCGCAGGATTAGGGTATTTCAGCCCGAGATGGAAAGGTTTTGGGGTTGGATTTAGTGGGTTCTTTGTCTTTCGTCACTTCGAAAACAATATCACTGAAACAGATCCTCAAACTGGCCTTTTCAATCGCTATGAGATGCTCTTGTATGATGTTCATCATCCCGAAAACAACAAGGATATGGATCGACTCGAGGAGTTTTATCTTTCCTATCAAAAAGATCAAATCTCCATCTGGGCAGGAAGGCATCATTTTGAAAGTCCGCTGCTCAATGCATCAGATAATCGGATGCGCCCAAACCTGTACAGTGGGATCTCGGTAGATTATCTGCCCGGCAAATTCCGAATAAACGGGGCTTGGTTTTCTCATGTGATTTCGAGAGGATCTTTGGAATGGGTCCCTGTGGCCGAGTCTTTTGGAACGTACTCGACCGGAAGAAATCCGGTTTATGGTCTTCAGGATAGCTATCAGCATCACATAGAATCCAAAGGAATAGGAGTGATCGGGGCAGAATACAGTGGAGAAAGTGTTAAGCTAAAAGCTTGGAACTACCTCGCTGAGAATGTCTTTACGATGACCTTCTTGGAAAGTACGGGTTCTTTCTCCTCCAAAAAAGGTCAGCAGTTTCTTTGGGGTGCGCAAGGGTTTTATGAGAGTGCCTTGGCAGATGGAGGGAATCCTCGGATAGAAAATACCTATATTCTCAAGGACGAAAGTACCTACGGACTTGGATTACAACTGGGAATGGCTTGGCCCCATGCAAAGTGGACGGTAAATTACTTGGGGATTTCTGATCAAGGTCGATTTCTCTTTCCCAGAGAGTGGGGCAGGGAGCAGTTCTTTGTGAGTTTGCAGCGAGAGCGGCATGAAGGTATGGGAGGAGTCAATGCAATTATGACTCAATACGACCACACCTTTATCCATGACAAGCTAAAAATCAGCCTTGGAGCAGCTCATGTGAAAACACCTGATCTGAATAATGTCGAATTGAATAAGTATGGAGTTCCAACTTATTATCATTTCTCAGGGCTACTGGACTATCGATTTGATGGATTCTTCAAAGGCTTGGATTTTCAGGTGTTGGCCGTGTATAAAAAAGAAGACCGAGACCAACACATTCCCTTGGAATATGTCCTGAATCGAGTCAATATGATGAATATGAACTTAATCTTGGATTATAGATTTTAAATCAAAAAGCAATCAATAAATAAAACAATAATAAAATATGATGGAGTGGATAACTCAACCTTGGCCATGGTATGTGGCGGGCCCTTTAATCGGGCTGACTGTACCGGCTCTGTTAATTTTAGGAAATAAGACTTTTGGAATATCGTCTTCCCTGCGCCACGTATGTGCGGCTTGCGTGCCCGCCGGTATTCCTTTCTTTACCTATAACTGGAAAAAAGAAATCTGGAACTTGCTCTTTGTAGTAGGGATATTGATCGGGGGCTTTATCGCTACCTCTTATCTGGCAAACCCCAATGAAATCATTATCGCAGAGTCGACTATAGCAGACTTGACTGCGCTGGGCGTGACAGATTATGGCAATCTATTGCCAGCTGATATTTTCTCTTGGGAAAATCTATTTACCGCCAAGGGACTTTTGTTCTTTGTGGTTGGTGGATTTTTGGTGGGATTTGGTACACGATACGCAGGAGGATGTACTTCCGGTCACGCGATTATGGGGATTAGTTCCTTGCAGTGGCAGTCAGTAGTAGCTACGATGTTCTTTATGATCGGCGGGTTTCTGATGACCCACGTGCTGCTAGAGCCATTAATGAAGTTGGTAGGATTTTAATCAAGAATGAAGATGAAAGTAGCAGAAAAAATACAAGTTCAGGATCCACATTGCGAAGCACCTAACCT
Organism: Algoriphagus hitonicola; assembly: GCF_900113375.1. GTDB lineage: Bacteria > Bacteroidota > Bacteroidia > Cytophagales > Cyclobacteriaceae > Algoriphagus > Algoriphagus hitonicola. The sequence continues at coordinate 209,304 of NZ_FOPC01000001.1, forward strand.
CCGCAGGGATCATGACAAAGGGTTGGAATTATTAAAATATTTGATTTTGGGAATTCTTTTCGGAATCGTATTTGTAAAGGCGGAGGTGATTTCTTGGTTTAGAATCCAGGAGATGTTTCGATTGCAATCTTTCCATATGTATGGGGTGATTGGTTCGGCGGTGATTACAGGAATCATTTCCATCCAAGTGATCAAGCGATTCGGAATCAAAACCATTCATGGTGAAGCGATCAATATTCCAAAAAAGGAATTTAGAAAAGGTCAAGTAATTGGAGGGTTTATCTTTGGCTTGGGATGGGCATTGACCGGAGCATGTCCGGGACCTTTATTTGCTCAAATCGGAAGTGGATACTCAGTGATTTTAGTGACGCTGGTTTCCGCTTTGGCAGGAACCTGGGTATATGGCCGTTTTTCGGATAAATTTCCGAATTAATAATAGGTAAGTTTTAACATGGTAAAGCCGCAAAATTTGAATTTTGCGGCTTTTTTAATTGAACACTTTTTTGATTATGAATCGAATCATCAAAATGATCGTCGCTATTATCACCCCCACAATAACAAATTCCATAAATCCAATTTTTAAAAAGAACCCACTCCGCCTGAAATAGTTTTTGCCAAGCCTGTAGGAATCCTTCTTTTTTTACTGGTAAACTTCTTTTATTTGCAGAACCTATTAAACCCTCAAACTATGAAGCCGCTGACCAAAAGGAGAATAGCCTTAGGCAGTTTATTCTTTTTTATTGGACTCTGTTTTGCCAGTTGGGCGGCACGGATTCCAGATATTCAATCCAAATTTGATTTGTCTGAAGGCCAGTTAGGTACCTTGCTCCTGTTTTTGCCGATAGGTTCGATGATTGGCTTACCGATTGCTGGATGGTCGGTTCATCACTATGGGAGCAGAAAGGTGATTCTGGTAGGTAGTTTTGCTTATGCCATGAGTCTTCCCCTGATTGGGTTGAGCCCGAGTACCTGGATTTTGATTCCGGTATTGATTCTTTTTGGTCTGCTGGGAAATATTATGAATATCGCTCTGAATACACAGGCTTTGGATCTCGAAGATCAAATGGGTAAGAGTATTCTGGCCTCTTTTCATGGGCTCTGGAGCATGGCGGGTTTTACGGGAGCTGGAATTGGTGCAGGAATGATTTTCTTGGAGCTTTCGCCATTTATTCATTTTATGATCGTGATGGGCATATCGACTTTGATTGTCTTATTTGCGCAGCGATTTGTCATTCAGGAAAAATCAAATGATGAAGCGGGTGGATTGGTGCTGAAGCGTCCCGATGATTTGCTTTTGCGGATCGGCTTGATAGCCTTTTTGGGAATGATGGCTGAGGGCTGCATGTTTGATTGGAGTGGAGTTTATTTCAAAAAAGTGGTGATGACAGATCCTTCTCTGGTGGCTCTGGGATATGTAGCCTTTATGGGAGCAATGGCTTCCGGCCGGTTTGTTTCAGATCGATTTATTCATCGTTTTGGTAAGGTTACCATCCTTAGAGCCAGTGGAATTTTACTCTTCTCCGGATTGACGATTTCTGTTTTATTTCCCACCATTCTTACGGCTACTTTGGGATTTTTGATGGTTGGTTTTGGTGTAGCCTCAGTTATTCCGGTAGCTTATAGCATTGCGGGAAGGTCAAAACTTTATTCTCCGGGTGTTGCCTTGGCTTTGGTCTCGACGATTTCTTTTTTCGGCTTTTTGCTCGGTCCGCCTTTGATTGGGTTCATCGCGGATTTATTTAATTTGAAGATATCATTTGCCTTGATCGCATTGAATGGTCTTGGGATCGCATTATTGGCTACGATCCGAAAGCAGGTATTTTTCCCACAACCTGAAATAAAATGACGGTACTTCCAGAAGGTTTTCAGTTTTCAAAAGCTTTTGAAATCGGCTCCTACCAAGTCAATCCCAAGGGACTAATCCGATTGAAAGATCTGGGAGACTTGTTTCAGGAAATTGCCTGGAAGCATGCGGATTCGGCGAATTTTGGAAGGATTCTTTTGGAGAAAAACCTCATGTGGGCACTTTCCCGGCTTGAGATCAAGCTGTGGAAATCCCCAGTTTGGGGACAGCAAATCACTATTTATACAGGAGGTAGGGGAATTGAAAAGCTGTATGCGTTTCGGGAGTTTTTGGTTGTTGCTGAGTCTGGAGAGGTATTGGCTAGAGCGATGTCCTCCTGGCTTTTGGTCCATACTGAAACCAAGCGGATTCAGCGTCCTGCTCAAGTTTTGACAGAGACCCTCTTTTCTTCCTCCAAACCTTCGGAATGGCAACCCCAAAAAGTGGATTTACCCAGTCTTCCTGCTCTAGTTGAGACTGAATATGTGGTACAGGCTTCTGATTTGGACCTATACGACCATGTTAACAATACAAGCTATATCCGACTGGTGGAAGATTTATTGGGAAGCCAAAATTTAACAGCTTCGACCCTTTTAATCAATTACATGGCGGAATGTAAACTTAGGGATCAAATTCAGCTTTCACTTTATCGTCTTGAAAATAGTACCTACATCAAAGGTCAAGTGAGTAACCGAATTGTATTTTTAGCTTCAGCGCTGGTGGTGGAAGACAAATAAAAGCTTTACTTTAATGTCATGTGATGGAAGTCACAGCATTTCGTTATTAAATCGGTGCATTTTTGTAGTGTATCTTCGAAATCTATGAATCAGATCGGAAAACCTTTTGTACAGCTGATTACGCTAATGGTAGGTTTGTTGGCATTAGCCACAGCTTTGGTGGGTGTGATTGGATTGGTGGTTTACCTCTCTTACTCGGGAGTCAAACTTCCTGAACTCGCTCCTTCAGAGCCCGAAGTTAAGCTGACAGCGGCAGTGGAGGCGCCCAAGCCTAAAGCATTAATGGATGTAGCTGGGATATGGGCAGCTCCAGATTGGGCCAGTGTCGATAGCGAACCGAATGCCGAATCCATCAAATATGGCAAAGAACTAGTAGCCAATACGGCCGAATACCTCGGTCCCAATGGGAAAGTGAAAAAAATATCCAATGGATTAAATTGTCAAAATTGCCATTTACAGGCTGGAACGGCCCCTTTGGGGAATAATTACAGTGCAGTAGCCTCCACCTATCCCAAAATCCGCGCTCGATCGGGACAATCTGAAGACATCGAAAAGCGCATCAATGATTGCTTTGAGCGGAGTTTGAACGGTCAGCCTTTGGAGCGAAATTCCAAGGAGATGATTGCGATGGTAGATTATATGAAGTGGCTTGGTAAGGAAGTTCCCCAAGGGGAAAAGCCAAAAGGAGTAGGGATTTACGAAGTACCGCTGATGGATAGAGCCGCAGACCCTATAAAAGGTAAGACTATTTATGAACAGCAATGTCAAAGCTGTCATGCCGCCGATGGGCAGGGACTTCCCAAGCCGGACGGTTCGGGATACACCTATCCACCACTTTGGGGAGAGCATAGCTACAATAGCGGGGCTGGATTATTTCGTCTTTCCAGATTTGCCGGCTATGTGAGAGCCAATATGCCATTGGGCGCTACGTTTGAGAATCCTTTGATTTCCGATGAAGAGGCCTGGGATGTGGCGGCTTATGTCAATAGCATGGATCGCCCTTCGCGCGATTTAAGTGCCGATTGGCCGGATATTTCCAAAAAACCAATAGATCATCCCTTTGGTCCTTTCAGTGATGGATTTTCGGAGGAGCAGCATAAATACGGGCCTTTTAAACCCATTAAAGAAGCGAAAGCCAAATCAGAATGAAAAGGATATTAATGGGGATAATGCTTTTATCCCCTTTTTTTTTACTTGCCCAAAATCAGGAAGAGGAAAAAAAGATCACTCTGACTCCGTTGGTCCACTTCCGGACTTTTTGGATGAGTACCACTTACCCCAGTGAATTCAAAGATGATTACTCCCTAGGCGCCTCGCTGAGCCTAGGTGCAAAAGTGGCCTATAGATCCCATTGGTCTTTGGAAAGCAGCTATAGGGCATTTGCGGATATTTGGAGCTCACAGATCTGGGAAGCAAGCCCGATTACAGGCAGAAGAAACCGCTATGAAATTGGGCTTTTTGACTTGCAGAATCCAGGAGACCGTGTTTTTGGGAGTTTTGAGAAGCTCAATCTCCGATATAAAAACAAGCAATGGAATGTAGCAGTAGGGAGAATGGATATCAATACCCCCTGGGTTAATCCGCAGGACGGCAGACTTTCGCCTACTCTTATGGAGGGAGTTAGTATTTCGTACAAACCGAATAATAAATGGACCTTCTCTGGTTGGTATATTGATCGGCTACGAGTAAGAGGAACGAGTCAATGGGCTAATCCGGGAGAGTCAGTTGGAATATTTCCAGTGGCAAGAGATCCCAATGGGATGCCCTCTCAGTATTTTGGAAATACCACGAGCAAGCGAATCACCATAGTCCAACTCACCCGGATGCTACCAAAGGGAAAAATTGAAATCTCCCAAACACAAGCGCATAATATTTCCAGTACCTTCTGGACAGAGTGGATTCACCGATGGAAAGAAGAGAGAACGGAGGAAAGTTGGTTTTCGGGCATTCAGATTGGCTATCAGAGCGGGATGGGTGAAGGCGGAAATGCTGATCCTAATTTCCAATTCAAAGATCCCAAGGATAAAAACTGGCTACTATCCACTCGGATAGGTTTTGAAACTAAGCGCTGGCAATCCCATTTGAATTTTACCAAAACAGGAGGAAAAGGTCGCTGGCTAAACCCCCGAGAATGGGGCAAGGATCCTTGGTTTACCTTTATTCCCCGGGAGCGAAATGAAGGTTATGAAAATTTTGAGTCCTTGGTACTTTATCTAGAATACATTTTCCCGAAAAGTAATCTGACAATTTATACTCATGCCGGGATCAATTGGCTACCCGATATCAATGATGCAGCTGCAAATAAGTATGCTTTTCCGTCTTATCGACAGATCAACCTTGGCCTAAAGCTGAAACCGAACAGGTGGGAAAAGCTCGATTTTCATTTGCTTGTGATGAATAAGGAAGCTATAAATGCCCCACAGCTCACTCCGGCGCAGCAATACAATAAGGTAGGAATGATTCATATCAATGGAATTCTGAACTGGAAGCTTAATTGATTCTTGGTATTGCTAAAACTCCGATAGAAAATTTATAGAAACGGAATTAGTGTTTCATGGGAATCGTTATTTGTCAATTTGGTAAAAAATTGAAAAATCTCACTGGTATAAATTTGGATTTTTTAGAAAATTAGGAAATCCGAAATCTTATTATCACCTTTGATCCGTGGAGAAGGAAATTACAAGAATTTCATCCACGATAGTTAAAGTCATCCAGCGTTGATTATCAACCTGCTTAAGTAGCAAATTCCAGAGTTCCTCCTTGCAAAGGTTTTATTCTCTTTTTCTACTTTTTTAATTGATCTGCCTCCAGGCGATAAATTAAAACCTGCAGCAACATCCCACGGGAACAATTAAGTTTATCACCAAATACTAAGTTTATTAAAACAGTAAGATTCTCAGAATCAGTTTTATCTGAATTCTCTCAAACCCTCCGAAGTAGAGTTTATGGTCATTTCAAGGCCACAAATCAATCTAAATACGGTAACGCACAAATGGTCCTCAAGACCGTAGTGCTACTCTCATTGTATCTTCTTCCTCTTTTGGCAGTCATTTTAGGCTTTGCCACGGAAACATGGCAGTTATTTGCCTGTTTTGTGCTAGCCGGATTTGGGATGGCAGGGGTAGGTATGGGCGTCATGCACGATGCCAATCATGGATCTTATTCCAAAAATCCTACAGTTAACAAATGGGTAGGCTACACGCTTAATTTAGTCGGTGCAAGTTCTACTGTTTGGAAAATTCAACATAATGTACTTCATCACAGCTACACGAATATCGATGAGCATGATGATGATATTAATGCCCCCTTCTTTTTGAGGTTTTCTCCCAGTGCAGAAAAAAATTCACTTCATAAGTATCAGCACCTATATGCTTGGTTTTTCTATTCCCTGTCTACTATAGGTTGGGTGACTGCCAAGGATTTTGTCCGATTGACCCGTTACCATAAAAAAGGCCTGGTCAAAGGAGAAAATGCTTATAGAAATAACCTCATTAAAATTGCTGCTTGGAAAATCGGATATTTTGCAGTGGTTTTAGGCTTACCGATTATATTCTCACCGTTTTCAGCGGGAATGATATTTTTGGCTTTCCTTGCCATGCATGCCGTGACTGGATTTGTCATTACGATGGTTTTCCAGACGGCGCATATTGTACCTGAGGTAGAATTTCCAATTGCAAATGAAGAAGGAATAGTGGAAGGTGAGCGGATGCTTCACCAATTAGCCACGACTTGCAACTTTGCGCCAAATTCCAGGATTCTGGAGTGGTTTATCGGAGGATTGAATTACCAGGTGGAGCATCATTTGTTTCCAGATGTCTGCCATGTACACTATCGAGATATATCGAAAATCGTAAAATCTACGGCTGAGGAATTCAATATTCCATACTATTCAAAGCCGAATTTTGTAGGGGCTGTTCTTGACCATTTTAAAATGCTCTATCTCTTGGGGAATAGTCCTGAGTTGGAGCCAGTAAAAGCCTAATCATGTATTTTAATCAAAGAAATAAACCAAAAGCTCAAGCCAAACCTCAGGTAAACCGAGGAGGTAGAGCGGTACCAAAAGCAGCTAAAGTTTCCAAACTGGATGCCAATCTGCTGATCAAAAAGGCTCAACCGAGTGGACAGGAAGGATTTAGATCCGAGCGCCCATTTTCAGATTTGCCTTTGAGCCGTCAGTTGCTTCAAAATCTCGAAGCAAAAGGCTACGAAACATTGACTAACATCCAGGAGCAGGCGGTTTTGCCACTGCTACAGGGAAGAGATTTATTGGGGATTTCTAATACCGGATCGGGTAAAACCGCGGCATTCTTGATTCCCATTATCGAAAAAATCAAATCTTCTTCAGAGCCTCGAACTGCATTGATTGTGACTCCTACCAGGGAGTTGGCACTTCAGATCGAAGAAGAATTTAAAAGTCTCACCAAAGGGATGGGATTGTTCTCGGCGACTTTTATCGGGGGAACGAACATCAATTCAGACTTTAAAACGCTGAGCAGGAAACTTCACGTAGTCGTAGGGACTCCGGGAAGACTTCTGGATCTGACCGATCGCAAGCTTCTGCATTTGAATAAGTTCGATACACTGGTATTGGATGAGTTTGACCGGATGCTCGATATGGGGTTTATCAACGATGTCAAGAAGATCGTACGGTCCATGACCAAAAGAACTCAAACCATGCTTTTCAGTGCGACTTTAGAGCCTACTCAAAAAGCCATGATTGATTCCCTATTGAATAATCCGGTGGAGGTCAAAGTCAACAATGGCGTGACTACCAGCGAAAATGTCGATCAGGAGATCATCAGATTAAAATCAACCGAAGATAAGTTTTTGGTTTTGGAAGGATTATTCCAAAATCCCGATTTGGAAAAAGTGATTATATTCACAGAGACCAAAAGACTGGCTGACCGATTAAGTAAAAAACTGAACCAATCAGGAATTCACTCCGGGTTGATTCATGGAAATAAATCCCAGAATTTCCGAAACAGAACGATTGAGGAATTCAAGAAAGGGGTAACACGAGTACTAGTAGCCACTGATGTGGCAGCTAGAGGTATAGACGTGGCTGATGTGACCCATGTGATCAATTATCAGCTTCCCATGTCTATGGATAGCTATATCCACAGAATCGGCCGTACGGGTCGAGCTGGCAAGACCGGCAGAGCCATCACATTTGTCAATTAAAAAGCTACAATGTCGAAAAATCAAAACACATTCATCAAAAAACAAAAAGCAGAACTTAAAAAAAGAAAACAAAAAGAAAAATTAGAAAAGAAACTAGCCCGCAAAGAACAGCCTAAAAGCGGGGACCTGGAAGACATGTTGGCCTATGTCGATGAGTTTGGAAACATTTCCGAAACTCCTCCGGAACCGGAGCCACCAAAAAAACAACCGATTTCTAGAAATCAATATTCAAATAACAAACAACAAAGTAAAAATTAGTAATCATGAATGAAGGAACAGTAAAATTCTTTAACACAACCAAAGGTTTTGGTTTTATTACACCAGCTGATCAAAGTGAAGATGTATTCGTACACCACTCAGGCTTGGTTCACGAGATCCGTGAAAATGACAAAGTTACATTTGACGTAGTTCAAGGTAAAAAAGGCGTAAATGCCGTAAACGTGAAAGTAGTAGGATAATTCCAAACGCTTTTTAAAAAATGAAATCCCCGATTCCTTCACAGGTTTCGGGGATTTTTTGTGACCTAAATATCAGTACTCAGTTTACTTCATTTTTTAATGGGTGACTCTGTTCGAAATCGTTCAGGTTTTCTAAGGTAGTCTTGGCGATTTGATAGAGCGCCTCGTGGGTCAAAAAAGCCTGATGACCAGTGATCAAGACATTGGGAAAAGTCATCAAGCGGGCAATCTGCTCATCTTGGAGGATTTCTTCGGATCGATTCTGAAAAAAGAGATTTTCTTCCTGCTCATAGACATCAATGCCCAAGTATCCGATTTTCCCGATTTTCAAGGCCCGAATGACTGATTTGGTTTCGATCAACGCTCCTCGAGAGGTATTGATCAGCATGCAGCCGTCCTTTATGAGTTGGAGAGAGTCTTTATTGATCATGTGTTTGGTATCTGGGGTAAGTGGACAGTGCATGGAAATGATCTCGGCTTTTTTTAGCAGATCATCGACTGATAAATAGGCAACTCCCAGTTCTTTTAATTTTTGATTTTCAAATGGATCAAAAGCTAAAACTTTGCAACCAAAACCCAAAGCAATTTTACAGAATGCCGCCCCAATAGCTCCTGTGCCGATGACCCCGATTGTTTTCCCATGTAGGTTCATTCCGGTTAACCCTTCGATTGAAAAATTATTTTCACGAACTCGATTGTAAGCTTTGTGGGTTTTTCGGCTTAAGGTCAGGATCAAAGCCATCGCGTGTTCGGCTACTGCCTCTGGACTATAGGCAGGCACTCTGACGACGGTGATGCCTAGCCTGTCTGCCTCTTGGAGATCAACTTGGTTGTAGCCGGCACAGCGGAGAGCAATGAGTTTGACACCTTCTTCTTTAAGTTTCTTGAGGGTGACTTTATCCAGGTGATCATTGACGAAAGCACATACAGCTTCATGACCTTTTGCCAGTATAGCGGAATATCTATCTAGTTTTGCCTCAAAATAGGTGAATTCATGACCAAAATTCGAGAGTAGTGGATCAAAGCTGGCTTTGTCATAGGACTTGGTACTGAAAAATGCAACGTTCATAATTAATTTTCTTGAATCTGATAAATGCCAAATCGGGTTACTTCTTCTTCTACCTCTGGATTTAAGGCTTCTTGAACCAAGAATTTTCCATCATCTAGGCCGAACAATATTTTTCCCTGAATAGAAGGGAGTTCGAAAGGTAATTGTTTTTGATTTTTGATCAATAAAATCCCCTGTTCATCTGGGTCGGATAGGGGTGAGTAAAGTGCATCATTTTCATTTCGAGTTTGATATTCTGCCTCCGATACTCCGGTAAAATACTTCAACAGATAGAAATTTGCGTCAATTTTAATCAAGTCAAGATTTCGACCGGCCATAAATCTCAGTTTATTCACGCGTTCATCATTGCCGGGAGTTTCGATCGGGAGAGGGGCGTATCTGAGTAGTTCTCGGTGATTGATGGGGATAGTCCGTTTTAAATTCAGATTAGGTAACTCGTAAATTTCAATTTCATCTTCGAGGGAATGTAGAAGGAGGAGCTCATCGCTTTCCTCATCGATCAAAAATGACTTGGTCATCAATTCTTGATAAATATTTTCGGATTCGAAATAGATTGAATTTTCCTGGTAAGGAATCACTGATTTCATATCTCCGTTTTGGATATTGATCTTGTAGAAGTTTTGCAGTGTATCTCTACCCTCTTCGTCCCGAATCAAATAGTGGGCAGACAGGTAGTTGGTCGGGCCAACCAAAAAAAAAGTGCTGTCTTCGTGTTCGAAATAGGGAGGTTTTCCCATCGGGCCAAAAGTCCGAATCGGCAGTGGAGATTGAATTCGCTGCTGATACACCACCTCATAAGCAGAATCATAGGTATAAATTTCAAAAGGGAGTTCTGCTACCCGTAAACCATCTGGCCCGAAACCTAAGCCGATCGGATTCCAGTTTCCGTAGAGCCCGGGACCTTCTCCTTTCTTTTTGACCCGCTTCAGAATCTCTCCGGATTCGCTGATTTCTAGGATTTCATCTTCTACCATGGAGTAGCCCAAGTAACGTTTTTCTTCAGACGAATAATCTCTAATTAATACTTGTGTAAAATTTTCAACTTCAAAAGAGTCGATTTTGACCAATTGATAGGTAGAATCTTCGACACTTTCCGTTGATTTCTGCTCCGAATCACAGGAAAATGCTCCCAAAATCCATGATGCGAACAAGATTTTTAGGATGATTTGTAAATTTCCTCTCATTATTATTAGTTAGTTTTTCTATTAAATATTCGTTGAATTTACTAAAAATGAATGAAAGAAAACCAAGCACAAAAAATATTCATGATTATTGGGCTAATTTTTGTAATTATCGAAGAATTAATCCCATTACCATGAAGAAGATTCTACTCAATCTGCCTTTTTTACTGATCTTGGCCTGCGGTACTGCTGAAGAGAAAAAGGAAGAAATTCAAAAAGAAGTTACCAAAGAAATTGTCATGACCTCACCCGATTCTGTATTAAGACATGTGGTATATTTTTCATTCAAGGAGGAATCATCCCAGGAGGACGTTCAAGGGGTGATCGATGCCTTTAGGAATTTACAGGATGAAATCGAAGGGATCAAGGGATTTGAATGGGGTGTGAACTCCAGTCCCGAGGGCATAAATAAAGGCTTGACTCATGCCTTTACGCTTACTTTTCATTCCGAGGAAGATCGAGATGCTTATTTGCCCCATCCTGCTCATCAGCGATTTGGTGAGATTCTAGGCCCACATTTGAAAGATGTGACCGTGATCGACTACTGGACCAGAAAATAGATTAATTAATCGTAGGGGACACCCGAGGTTTTTCCGTTTTCTTCGACCATGAGCACTTCGGTGACTACAAAGTTACTGGCCCCCCGCCAAGGGAGCTTGCCATGATATTCTTTGTATCGAAGTTCGACAAATTTACCTGATGCACGCTCTAGTTTGACGGCTACTTCCTCGTCAGCGACACTGAATCTAAACTCATTACTCTGCAAGGCACCGGCAGTGGGACTCTGAAAACCCTCCTGGACTACTCGCCCTTCGTAAGTTTTGAAAAGTATTCCTTTTTTGACAAAGTAATTTAAAGATCCGGCTTTTACTCCTTCACCAAAAACAAAATAAAATTTGTACCAAAATAATCCGGCTAGCACGACGATGAGAACTAGGCCGATAATGTATGCTGCTTTTTTCATAGTGAGTAGTTTGTCAATTAAAGATAAGGAGCCTTTTGAATAATTGAATAGCTCGTCTGAAAAAATAAACTTTCATGCTTCTGGCCTAGTTTTGATTTTGATGCAACAAGATTTATTTCTACTTAAATATAGAAATTTGCTTCCCTATCAGGGAGAAGTGGGTTTTTATGATGGATTTTTGGCGCAGGAGGTGGCGGATCTTTTTTTTAAACTCCTAGAAGATCAGGTACCTTGGAAGCAAGAACCCATTTGGATGTTTGGGAAAAAAGTAATGCAGCCACGTCTGACAGCGCTGTTTGGAGATCCTGGCGTGACTTATTCCTATTCAGGTATTGAAATGAAAGCCTTGGATTGGATTGAACCTTTGGCTGAAATTAGACAGCGATTAAAAGCTCATACCTCGGTAGATTTTACCCATGTTTTGCTCAACTATTATCGAGATGGTAAGGATAGTATGGGTTGGCATCGGGACAATGAGTCAAGTTTGGGTAAAAATCCCTGCATTGCCTCAGTAAGTTTAGGTGCTACGCGGAATTTTCAGATTCGCCATTATGAGTCAAAATCAAACAAAATTGACATTCCTTTAAATCACGGAAGCCTCTTGATTATGGCTGGAGAAAGTCAACACTTTTGGGAGCACCAAATCCCCAAAACCAAAAAAGAACTTGGCCCCAGAATTAATTTAACATTTAGAAAATTGATTTAAAAGATTGCCTGCTCTTTCAAGCGCTCCAGATAATGAAGCATGAGCGGTTTTTCGATGTATTCGATTACAGACGGGTAGTCCATCGCTTTTCGCTTATCCTCAAAATTGACTGAAGAACTCAATAGCATTACTTTGAGATTGGAGTAGAGTTTTAGCGTTTCTATGAAATTGAGGACGTCCCAACCGTTGATGTCGGTCATATAAATATCCAGAAAGATCAGGTATTTCTCAGTATTTGGGGGAGTGCTTTTTAGAAAATCAATTATTTTTTTGCCGCTATCAAATTTTTTGGGACTAGGATTCAATCCTGATTTTTTGATGAGGATTTCATGCAAAAACAGGGTGTCGAGATCATCATCAACTAAGAGGATATCAAATTTCATAGGGCAGAGTGTGGTGATAAAACTGTTGTAAAATATTCATTTTTATGGATGAAAAGAACAAAAAACCTTAGATATGTTTTATTTTTCTTAGAAAAAGCAAATTCAAAGGGGATTTTCTGGAATTTGTTTTGAGATTTTGCAAAAGTAATGGGAACAATTCGTCAAGCCGTCAATAGGTAATCTAAGTTACCTGAGCTAAGTAGAATTCTTCCTTATTGAAATTTTAAGATAAAAAGGGTGAGATTTTGCCTATTTCAGTACAAATTTATTAAAAGAGTATAGGCTGAATTTTTTTTGAAAAACAATAATAACTGGGCTGTCTACCGAAGACAGCCCAGTTAGATAATCAATCCACTAACCAAATAAAATCACCGTATCCTTCAGCTTCCATCTCGCCTTTAGGGATAAATTTCATCGCTGCCGAATTCATGCAATAGCGAAGTTGGGTAGGCTCAGGACCGTCGTAGAACACATGTCCCACATGGCTATTGCCCAGCTTGCTACGGACTTCGACCCGGCTCATTCCCATGCTTTTGTCTATTGGTTTATCGATGATGCGAGCATCGATCGGTTTGGTAAAGCTAGGCCAGCCTGAGCCTGATTCGTATTTGTCCCTAGAGCTAAATAATGGTGCTCCAGAAACGATGCACACATAGATTCCATCTTCTTTATTGCCGTTGTATTCATTTTGGAAGGCATATTCGGTCTCGTCTTCCATGGTAACTTCATACTGAAGAGTAGTCAGCGTTTCTTTGAGTTCAGCTTTCGATTTGGCCGGATACTTTTCAGCGCTGAGCTCAGGCCAATGTTCTTTGATAAAGGCATCTCTGCCACTGCCATTCCGATAGGCATAGTATTCAGTTGGATTTTTTTTGTAATAATCCTGATGATAATCTTCTGCCTCATAGAAGTTGGTGAACTTGATGATTGGAGTGGCCACAGGCTTGTCAAATTTTCCTGAATCATCCAATCGCTTTTTAGACTCTTCGGCTACTTTCTTTTGCTCGGCATCGTGGTAAAAAATGGCGGATTCGTATTGACTTCCCCGATCATAAAAGGAACCTCCGACGTCAGTTGGGTCATAGGTTTGCCAGAAAATATCCACCAATTCCGAATAGCTGATGACTTCGGGATCAAAGATGATTTGAACGGATTCGCGATGCGAGGTTTTTCCTCCACTGACTTCACCGTAAGTCGGATTTTTTTCTTTGCCACCGGCATAGCCTGACATCACGGAGACCACTCCGTCGAGATCTTCAAATGGAGCTTCCACGCACCAAAAACATCCACCGGCAAAAGTGGCTTTTTCCGTTTTTCCGGAGAATTGTTCTGTTTTATCCCCCTCTGTGCTTGCCTGTTCATTGGATTGCTCTGGCGAGGTGCAGGCCATCAAAACAGCCAGAAAAAGCGATAGTATCATAGGATTTATTTTAAGGTGATATAGCATGAATTAATTAATTAAATATTAGTTTCTAGAGTTTGGTCTTGTATTTGAAACTGGAAAGGAAACACCAAAGTTCGCCTTGTGTTTGGAGTCAGTTCTTAAGATTTACGAAATATCCATAAATATGGGATTGACCCTGCTCTTGAAAAATGAATTTCGGTGGTTTAGCTACCAAAATATGACCAAAATGAAGAAATCACTGATAGTTTCTGGAGTTGTCGTTTTGTTTATCTTTCAGGCATTCGCTGTTTTCGGACAGCAAGGATCCGGCCTAGGTGTAAAAGGGGGGATGAATTATAATACTTCTGGGAAATACTTCAAGGATGCCGAATCCGTATGGAAGGATCCTTTAGGTGTGGTGGGGTACCACGCGGGTATTTTTTACACGATGAATTCCTATGACATCTACCTGAGACCAGAGTTGGTGTATACCGAAACCCGATTCAATACGGGCTTGCAAGAGGCCGAAGCCAAGCGGATTGATGCACCGATTTTAGCTGGGATTCGCTTATTCAGAATCGTCAATGTGTTTGGCGGACCATCTTTTCATTATACACTTGAGGATAATTTTATTCCTGACAATTCGGAGGATTTCAACCGCCGCCTACGGATGGGCTATCAGTTTGGAATGGGCGTTTCCTTGGGGCCTGTGGGAGTGGACTTACGCTATGAGCGGGAATTCAATGATCAAAAATTTAAATTTGACCGGGTTTTTGGTCAGGATCAAAGCTTCCGTTCACAGCAAATTGTGCTGGCCGTTTCGCTACGGGTTTTTGGACCTTGATCAATCAAAGTAAGGCTTAAAAATCGATTCCCATATTTGATATCCTTCGGCATTTAAATGCAGCTGATCATTGAGGTAAAGCTCGGGTCTGGGCTGTCCGTTGGTATCTGTCAAAGCAGCCCAAGTATCCACAAAATTCACTTTTTCTTTTCTTTTTGAAAGTTGTAGGAGTTGTTGATTCAAATTCCGGTATTGGGATTCCTTTTCCCAGCGACTTGGACTGGGTTTAGCACCGATCAAATAAATTTCTGTCTGAGGGTTGGCTAGATGAATCCGGCTAATTATATCCTCAAAAGTTTCCATGATTTCCTCGGTTGGGACATCTGCCCAGATGTCATTGTCTCCTTCATAAATAAAAACTCGGGCTGGCTCATATTTCAAGACCAAAGGAAACAAATGGCGCTGAAGGTCCTTTGCCTGGGATCCTCCAAATCCAGTGTTGAGAAGTTCATGGTTAGGAAAAGTTTCAGCCAAATCACTCCACATTCGGATTGTAGAACTCCCCGTGAAAATAGTGGAGCCTGGAGCCCAAACTAAGCTGTCAATTTTCTCTGTGAGTTTTCTAACTTCCTGATCAAAGGTATTGGTTTGGCAAAATCCAATCTGCAGCGAAAGAAGGATTAGGTAGCTGAATAAGCCGATGAATTTTTTCATAGATCAAACATAATCTAAAATCAGGCATGTGCAAAACCGATCATCCCCTGCTCATATTCGTACAGGATGGACATTCTTCCTTTTTGTCCAAATTGTTTTTGATCCTCCAGAAATGCCATTCTATCCCTGTATTGGGGCAATTGTCCCTAGGTCAATCTGATAGGATGTTTTTGGTGAGATTTTAGCGTTTAAAATTCAGACC
Source organism: Algoriphagus hitonicola (assembly GCF_900113375.1). Taxonomy (GTDB): domain Bacteria; phylum Bacteroidota; class Bacteroidia; order Cytophagales; family Cyclobacteriaceae; genus Algoriphagus; species Algoriphagus hitonicola. Next base: position 224,910 of record NZ_FOPC01000001.1, read on the forward strand.
AAACATAAAATCTTACCTATGAACAATTTAACCCAATTTTTCTGGTTTTGCAGCGGTGCTAATTTTTCCATTCTCAAGCGGACTCCAACCGAATCGAATAAATATGTCGGGATCGGAGCTACGGTATTTTTTACCGGCGTATTGGCAGCCTTAGCTGCTGGTTATGCCTTGTTTACGGTGTTCCAAAGCTTGATCCCATCCATCGGTTTTGGGTTGCTTTGGGGCTTGATGATCTTTAATCTGGATCGATTTATCGTATCGAGTATGCGTAAAAAAGAAAATGCATGGGCTGAGTGGAAGCTGGCGATTCCGAGGTTGGTCTTGGCCGTACTGTTGGCATTAGTGATTTCTAAGCCGCTGGAATTGAAAATGTTTGAGCGGGAGATTAATCGAAAACTGGACGAGAAAAGGACGGAATTTATCGCAGAATCCAAGGCTAACTTGGCTAGAGGATTCCCTGAAATACAAGCTTTGGAAGCTAAAATTGATACCCTAAAGTCAGAAGTTTCTGATGCGGAGAACTTTCGGGATCAGGTTCAACAGGGATATGATGCAGAGCGCTTTGGAGAGAAAACAAGTGGAACCAGTGGGATTGTCGGACTAGGTACCAATGCCAAGAAGAAGGAAGAGCAGCTGGATGCTGCACAGCTGGCACTGGAGCAATTGAGAATTAGAAATCAAATTCGAATTGACACCATTGAAACCCAGATTCGTGAATTTATGGCTCTGCGTCAAGCTGAATTTGAAAAGCAGCAACCCGGAATCGAAGGCTTTGATGGACTGGCAGCCCGAATGGATGCACTGTCGATTTTGACCACCGAAAGTTCCGCAATGGCGATGGCCAACGTCTTTATCATGTTACTTTTTATAGCGATCGAGACAGCGCCGATTTTCGTCAAATTGATTTCGCCGCGCGGACCCTATGATGAACTTTTGGAATTGCACGAAGATCGCGTCAAGCTTTTTAAAGGTGAGAAATGGACGATTGCCAAAGGAGAATCCGAGGCTCGTGTAGGTTATTTTCAGGAAACACTTTTTTATGCTACTGATTTGAAAAAGGAGAAAACCAATCGGAAAAATCGAGCTGAAACTGATCGGGAATTGGCAAATTGGGATTGAAAAAGCGAAGAAAATGAGAGAGTTGCTTTGAATTACGTATAAATATTTTTTTCTTTACGGTATAAATTAATTGAGAGTGCCATGGATACTAAAATCACTTTGTCTTTTAATAAAGACATCATCAACAGAGCCAAGGATTTTGCCGATCAAAATAACATCAGCCTTTCTAGGCTGACGGAGTTTCTTTATGCTCAAATGACTTCCAAAAATTACCAATCGTTGGAGGAGCTACCGATTGCTGATTGGGTAAATATGGTGTCTGAGGGTGAGGTAGAATATAAGCGCTCGCCATCGAGTCGAAAAGCAATGAAAGATGAGTTTTTTGGTAGCAAAAAATGAAGGTTTTTCTCGATGCGAATGTTTTGGTTTCTGTATTAAATAAGGAATATCCGCTTTTTCCGCATTCGGCGCGAATCGTAAGTTTGGCTGATAACCTAAGCTATCAACTTTTTACGACCCCCATTTGCTTGGCAATCGCCTTCTATTTTGCAGAGAAAAAAAGTGGAGCGGGTCTTGCCAAACGGAAAATGGAAATTCTTTCTTCCAAGCTTCATATTGCTTCGGTCGATTCAGTAGTGGTTTCTCGAGCAGTTTCTGATCCTAGTGTAGTTGATTTCGAGGATGGTTTGGAGTATTATTCCGCTTTGCTGCATGATTGTCAAGCCATCATCACCGAGGACTCGGAAGGCTTTTATTTTTCTGAGATTCCCGTATTTGGATGTAGGAAGTTTTTGGATGAAGTGGTGTTTTGAACCGGCAACCATCTAACGACTTTGAACTTTTGGATGCTTATTTCATAGCCATTTGATCCAACTGTTCCATTGTTTTGCTGACGGATTTCCATTCTGCGAATGCTACGATTTTGATCAAAAAACCCAAGAGTTTTCCGGGATTGATGAGTTTGTTAGCCAATGCTGAGATGTTTTTGTCCCGGCCTTGAATTTGAAATTCCTTGTCAGGGTCTGTATGGTATTCACCTGCATATTTCCAAGCACCGTCCCGTGCTAGCTGAATGGAAAAGTTGAGCAGCATTTCATCTTTGCCCTTAGCCAATGGAATTAACCAGCCAAAAATCGGAGAAATCAGGCTGATATTAGCTTTGACACCATCGATCAGTTCGGCGAGAATTTCATTGATTTTATCAAAATCGGCTTTGATGTCCAATAGATTTTTTCCGTTCATGGTTTCTGAAGCAGCAATTCCTAAATCCAAATTAATATGCGCATTGATTCCCAAAAAAAGGTGTTGCAAAACCAAGTACTTGGGATTTTCACTTGCTTCAAAGGCTATTTTCCAACTTTGAGTCGGAGTTTGTCCCGATTTCCAAAGATCATAAGCTAGGATGAAGCGCTGGGCAAAAAGCACGTCCAGCAATTCCATTCGCGGATTATCCAGAAATTCCCCTGCCAAGATCCCGTCTCGGATTCTACGGGTGACTTGCCGGTAGAGAATAGCAAAGTAACCCATGCGGCTTTGGGTTTGATGGCATTCGGAAACGATTTGATCCATCCGGATTAGGACGTCGTTGATTGTCGTCATAGATCAATTGATAAAAAATCCTTCTAATAAATCCCCAACATAGTAAGCGACCAACGCGGCCAGTAGACCGAGACCGACAGTTTCTACAATACTTCTGAATGTGGAGGTTTGATTTGTCCAGCTTTTCATCCATCCAACTAGAAGAAATGCAAATCCAGTCAAAATACTGGTATATAGAAATATATGTTGATTGATTGGGCTAAAAAAATCAATTAAATAAACAAAAAGAGGGATGAAGCCCACCAAAACAAAAGACACAAGTGTAGCTAATCCGATTTTGAATGGACTCTTGTTTTCTTCCATCATTTCCAATTCGTCCTTCATCATTTCGGCCACCCAAAGGTCTTTGTTGGAGCAAATCTGATGCACGACCTGATCGAGCAAATCTCCTTTGAATCCTTTGGCAGCGTAGATTTCCCGGATTTCTTCCTTCTCTTTTTCAGGAATATTTTCCACTTCCCAATATTCTATTTTTTCATGCTTTTTGAAGTTTTCCTGATCTGTTTTGGCTGAAAGGTAGGCGCCAACTGACATTGAAAATCCATCTGCCAGAAGATTAGCAAAGCCCAAAATCAAAATAATTCCAGTATCCAAATCGGCCCCAAACCCACCAGCGACAACTGCAAAAGTGGTTACGGCTCCATCAATACCTCCGTAAACAAACTCCCGCATGTACTCCTGCAGCTTTCCCAGTTTCCGGTTTTGGCCATGAATTTCTAGTTCGCTCATAGATTTTGGGTAAAGTAAAAATTGCTTGAGCTATGAATATAAGAAATTATGAATATCCGTAATTCTGCAAGTAGCCAAATATTCTTTGATAATCGGGTTGGAAGACCGATGTCCGAAGACCGAAGTTTGCTCAAAGTGAACTTTCAAGCTGATTTTTGGTGGTTTAATTTCTTTACTGGCAAAGAAGCGGATAATTAGATAAGAAATATTGGAGTTTAGATATTCAGCTAGTCGATAAAAACTAATTAACCTTAAGCTCTTATGGGTTCAAAACTTCCTCGCCGGTTTTAGTAGGTTCGAGATTTTCAATTTCTTCCATAGTAAACATTCTGGATCGGATCATAAAACGGATACCCATTGGGATTTCGATCGAAAAACTGCTTCCTCTTCCGGGGGTAATATCCAAAGTCAGCTGGGTGTGTTTCCAATATTCAAACTGATCTGCGGACATGAAAAAATCACAACCATAGACTTCTCCCAGCCAAATATCCTGAGACCCGACTTTGAAATCTCCTTTTTCGAAACACATCGGTGAAGAACCGTCACAGCAACCTCCGCTTTGGTGAAACATCAGCTCCCCGCCGAATCGCTTTCTTAAGGTATCAATGGTTTCTTTTGCGGCATCAGTGATTAGGACTCTTTTGGTATAAGTCATGGGTTTTTGAGTTTTTTAAGCATTAAAAGGCGGGGTTTATTTTCCCCGCCTCTGATCCAAAGAAATGGTCAATTCTAGAAGAATCCTAATTTCTGCTTACTATATGAAATCAACATATTTTTGGTTTGACGGTAATGATTGAGCATCATCAGATGATTTTCACGACCAAATCCGGATTTCTTGTAGCCCCCAAATGGCGCATGAGCTGGATAGGCATGGTAACAATTGACCCAAACTCGGCCTGCCTTGATTGCTCTTGGTACCTGATAGAGCTCGTGTGCATCTCTTGACCAAAGTCCAGCGCCTAGTCCATACATCGTGTCATTGGCGATTTCGATGGCTTCCTCGGTGGTTTTGAAGGTGGTCACACAGGTCACCGGCCCAAAGATTTCCTCCTGAAATACCCGCATTTTATTATGGCCTTTGAGAATAGTCGGCTGTACGTAGTATCCATTTTCCAGTCCGGAATTCAAACCGGCTTTAGCTCCGCCCGTCAAAACGGTAGCTCCTTCCTCTTTTCCGATTTCGATGTAGGAAAGAATTTTCTCATACTGATCATTAGAAGCTTGAGCACCCATCATGGTGTCCTCCGCAAGTGGATGTCCCATTTTAATGGCTTTTGTTCGTGCAATCACCTTTTCCATAAAGACATCATATATGTCTTCATGAACCAAAATTCTCGATGGACAAGTACATACTTCTCCTTGGTTGAGGGCAAACATGACCGCGCCCTCCACACATTTGTCAAAGAAGTCATCGTCGGCATCAGCGATTGATTTCATGAAAATATTTGGGGATTTACCGCCTAGTTCCATCGTGACTGGGATGAGATTTTCAGATGCATACTGCATGATGAGTCGTCCCGTGGTGGTTTCTCCGGTGAAAGCTACTTTAGCCACCCTGGATGAAGTGGCTAAAGGCTTGCCCGCTTCAGGTCCAAATCCAGTCACAACATTCAATACTCCTGCTGGAAGCACTTCTGAGATCAGTTCCATCAAGACCATAATGCTGGTCGGCGTTTGTTCTGCAGGCTTCACGACGGTACAGCAACCGGCAGCTAGGGCAGGTGCAATTTTCCAGGTAGCCATCAGCAGCGGAAAGTTCCAAGGAATAATTTGCCCTACGACTCCGAGAGGCTCGCTGAGTGCGATGCTTACAGTATGCTCATCATGTTCTGAAATCGAGCTTTCGTCAGCTCTTATAACTCCTGCAAAATAGCGGAAGTGATCCACACAAAGCGGAAGGTCAGCAGCTCTTGTTTCTCTAAGAGCTTTGCCATTATCCATGGTTTCGATCCGGGCGAGCATTTCAAGATTTTGTTCGATGACGTCAGCGATTTTATTTAGGACTCTCGAACGCTCGGCCGCGGAAGTTTTGGACCAAGTTTTAAAAGCCTCATGTGCAGCGTCCAAAGCTTTCTCAATATCTTCCTTATTTCCTCTGGCAGCTTTCGAAAAAACCGATCCGTCAACTGGCGATATATTGTCAAAATATTCTCCGCTGCTGGGAGCTACCCACTTTCCGCCGATAAAATGATCGTATTTTTCTTTTACTTGTGGCCTTTCTACTGGAGTGGCCTGTGATAATGTTAGTGTACTCATTTTTCAGTTATTTTGGTTTTAATCAAAATTGCAGAATTAATACTTGAAAAAATGACACGAGATGCGCAAACAATGTCACTGAATTGCTGATTTACTATTTTTAAGAAAAAATCACCTATCAACCGCAATCCAGCACTTTTATAGTCAGATTGTTATTGGTAAATTACATGATGTCCCAAAGTAACTTTATCTCTGGAGTGCCTTGGAGAAATCCCAAGGACTTGAAAACTCTCGTCGAAAACCGTACAACTTACACCTTAGAGGATTGTGAGCTGAATATTTTTGAAACGCATCAGGAAGCCGCTGATGTCAATCTTGTATTTGGTGATTTGGTGCTGACCACCATGCTGAAGGGTAAAAAAGTCATGCATCTCTTTGATAAGCCGGGTTTCGATTATTTGCCTGGCGAATCGGTTATCGTTCCTCCCAATGAGGTTATGAAAATTGATTTTCCAGAAGCAAAATGGGAAAATCCAACGCAATGCATTGCACTCTCGATCTCAAAAGAAATGATCGAAAATACATTCAATATGCTCAATGAGCGATTTTCAAATCGGGTACTAACGCAAGAGTGGGGATTGGACTTGAGTTATTTTCACCTGATCAATACCAATGAATTGAGCGAAATCATCAATCGATTTATTAAAATAGGAGTGAAGGAACGTTCCCGAGAAAAAGATTTGATTGCTTCCTTGGCGCTAAAAGAACTCTTGATCCGATTGAGTCAGACTCAGGCCAGAGATATGCTCGAAAAGACCTACAAACAACTCGCTTCTGGAAATAGACTGGCCTATGTGGTTGATTATATCAAGCAGCGGATTCGTGAAGAGTTGAGTTTGGAGGAGCTTGCAAATCAAGCTTGTATGAGTAAGGCTCATTTTCTCCGGAGTTTCAAACAAGAGCTAGGTTTAACACCGATGGAATATGTGCTTAAAGAACGGCTTAAACTGGCCAAAAACTATTTGAAATTAGGAGGCTTCCAAATCAAAGAAGTCGCGATAATGGCTGGATTTAAAAATATCAGCTATTTCATTCGGGCATTCAAGCAGGAATTTGGGAAAACCCCAAAAGTATATCAAACTGGCTTGGCGGGGTAGCTTGATGTTGCCGCTTTAAAGACACTTTGCTCATGGAGATCAGGATTTTTTAAAAATTCTCAAAAAATTATTTACTGATTTTATGTATTTCTAATCATTTTCCTTAAGTTTAATAAATTTTGGTACTCAAAAAAGTTACTCAATCAATTTGTTTACCAAATTTTATATGGTTTTAATCCATTAACAATAGACCCACTTAGAGAGCTTATTTTCGAATAAGCTCTCTTTTTTTATGCCTAGTTTTTAATATTTTTTGAGGAAATAAAGAAAGGTGGTTTAAAATAAAACCTAATTTTTCAAAAATTATGTTGTATAATAAAAATCTGGTTTGATATCTGTAAATTTTATTGTCTAAATTATATTTTGTTTTTAATGTCGGATATAAAAAAACCTTCCCGAAAATTTCGAGAAGGTTTCCCACTTAATTAACCCTTTAATCCAAAAATCTTAATCTTTTGGTAACTCTCTCTTTGCCAAATAGAAATCTACCATTTCATAATCGCTCGCTTCTCGTTCAATCATTTCAGCGACGGTCTTTGGTGGAGAGACGATTGCCTTTTCGCCAGGGACCCAATTCAGCGGAAGCGAAACTTTATGCTTGTCGGCTGTTTGTAGGGCAATCAAAGCACGTTTGATTTCCTCCATATTTCGACCCACATTCAATGGATAGTACATGATTAATCGGATTTTTCCGGCCGGATCGATGAAGAATACCGCCCGAACCGCAGCAGTTTCACTTTCCCCGGGCTGGAGCATTCCATAGAGTTTGGATACGCTCATGTCGATATCGGCAATGATTGGGAATTCGAAAAGAACTCCTGTATTTTTCTTCACATTATTGACCCAAGCAATATGAGCGTGAATAGAGTCTATACTTAATCCCACCAGTTTGGTTTGATGCTCATCGAAGAAGTCTTGATCCAAAGCAAATCCAGTCATCTCTGTAGTACACACCGGTGTAAAGTCAGCCGGGTGGGAGAATAGAATCGTCCAAGAGCCCTTGATATATTCGGAAAATTTCATTTTTCCGGTAGTGGTCATCGCTTCAAAGTCAGGAGCAGGGTCTCCTATTCTTGGCATAGTTATTTGTTGGTCTTCCATATCTGTAATTAATTATCGTTTTTTAATATTGATAGAACAAATCTACCTCCTATCTTTTCTTTATATCGTGACTAAGGTCACCTCGGGGAGAGAATTCGGGCAATTAGTTTATAGATATTTTCTATACCCCATAAAAAAAAATCAGACAACCGAAGATGTCTGATTTTGAATGATTTGACTATGATTTTTCATCACCAAGACGACTTAATAACTGCTTTCGTCCAACTTTACTTTTCCTCGGTAAGTCCAGTAAATTATCGTGGTATATGCTGCCACAAAGGGTAAACCAAACGATGCAAGGATCGCCATGGTCTTCAGCGTGTATTGAGAAGATGCTGCATTATAAATATCCAGATTATAGGTCGGGTCGAGATTGGATATCATCATGTTAGGGAAGATGCCTAAAGCAAATAGTAAGACCACGGCGGCAATCATACTAGATGAGGAGATAAAGGTCCAGCCTTCCCGGCCTTTGGAGAGCACCCGCGGGATGTTGGCTATTGCCAAAATATTTAATAAAACCACCGTCCATGCAAAAACTGAAATCAGAGTTTCATGATTTTCTACCAACTCGTGTTTGCTACCCGGAAGATCGATCGTGCCAAAGGAGAAATTCGCGATCATCTCGGGCTTGAGATAAATAGTCAAGCCTGAAAAAAAGACGTAGAAAATTACAAAAATCCAGTAGTTCACTTTAACCCATTTTTGAACTTGTTTCTGAAGCTCCCCTTCTGTTTTCATGTTTAAATAAATCCCGCCATGTAAGGAAAACATGGTCAAGGAAAAAAATCCGGCTGTAATAGAATAGGGATTGAGCAGGTCGAAGAAATTCCCCTGATATTCCATATCGCTTCCAATAGGGAAACCTAGGACGACATTTCCAATGGCAATACCAAAAAGCAAAGCAGCTAAAATGGATCCGATACTAAAACCCCAATCCCAAAATGAACGCCATCGTGGATTTTCCTCTTTGCTTCGAAACTCAATAGAGACCGCTCTAAAGATCAAGGCAATCAACAGCAACATAAAGGGCAAATAAAACCCTGAAAATGCCGTGGCGTAAACATTCGGAAAAGCAGCAAATAGCGCTCCGCCAGCCGTGATTAACCAAACTTCATTGCCATCCCAGACCGGCCCGATCGCATTCATCAAAATGCGTCGGTCATGATCTCCCTTGCTTCGTAAATGAAGGATGCCTACGCCGAGATCAAATCCGTCCAAGATCGCATAGCCGATCAGTAAAATGCCCACTAGAATATACCAAACTACGTTATAATCCATGATTAATTCGGTTTAATGACGTCCATACGTTCTGACTTTTTATGATATCCAGCTTCTACATCACTGGAAAGATGCTCAGGCCCGTGTTTGATCTCCCGATCCAAGACATAGAGCCAGACGAAAAACAGGAGAATATACACCAGGACAAAAAGGGTCAGGGATATCATCACCTCAGGAGCTGAGATGGATTTCGAAACGCCCTCACTTGTTCGTAGCAATCCTTGTACAATCCACGGCTGCCTACCTCGCTCGGCAGAAACCCATCCCAGCTGATTTGCCATGACAGGAAGTGCGACAGCTGGAATGTAGAGCTTGATCAGCCAAGACCACTTTGGCGTGAAAAGCTGTCTTTTCCAAAGTAAGAATAAGCTCAGCAGCGTCACCCCAATAAATAACATCCCCAGTGCCACCATCAGGTGATAGCTTTGGAAAACCCCATTGACTGCGGGCCAATCCTCTTCTGGAAATTCCTCCAATCCTTTTACTTCTCCATCAAAATCTCCATGAACCAGAAAGCTGAGCATTCCAGGGATGGCGATCCCGGAGGTTTTCCTAGTCTCCGGATCAGTCCAGCCAAAAAGATAAAGTGGTGCGTTGGTTTGTGTTTCATATAGTCCTTCGAAAGCTGCCAGTTTCGCCGGTTGCCAGTCATTGACAATTTTGGCATGCTCATGCCCGAGAAAGGGCTGAGCGAGAGATGAAACAGCTGCAAGGCCTAAAGCAATGGCAAATGATTTTTTGGCGAATTCTACATGTTTCTTTTTGATCAGATAGTAAGCCGAGACACTCATTACCAGAAAAGCCCCCTGGATCCAAGCCCCAAAAATCACATGGGTAAATCGGACCATGGCAGAAGGGTTGAAGACCATTGCCCAGAAATCAGTAATCACTGCCCGACGGATGCCGTAATCCACCACGATCTCATAAGCGACGGGTGTTTGTTGCCAGCTGTTGGCCACTACGATCCAAAAACCGGAAAGAATACTGCCCACGGCGACCATGATGGTCGAAAACAAGTGCATTCCCGGCTTGACCCGATTCCAGCCAAAAAGCAAAATGGCCAAAAAGCCCGATTCCAAGAAGAAGGCAAAAATACCTTCCGCGGCCAAGGGTGAACCGAAAATATCTCCCACAAAGCGGGAATAAGTGGACCAGTTGGTGCCAAATTCAAACTCCATCACGATGCCGGAGGCTACACCAACTGAGAAGTTAGCGGCAAAGATCTTGATCCAAAATCGGGTGATTTTTTCATAAATCTTCTTTTTGGTGATCAAAAAGAGGGATTCATATATCACCAGCAATAATCCCAAACCGATACTGAAAGGAGGGAAAATGTAATGGAACATGATGGTAAAGGCGAATTGGATCCGCGAGAGCGTTTCGACATCCCAGTTCATAGCGTTGTTTTTTTAGATTTCTTGTAGGTCCAAAAAGCTATTCCAATAAAGATCAATCCCATGATGATTTTAAGAATTTTGCTGGTGTCAAATCCTCCGATAGATTCGGGTATAAAAGGAAGCCGATCAACTATTCGGAAAAAAAGCATAAGCCCCAGCCCAGCCAAAAAAAGAATTTTTACCTTTCCATTCATCATTTTTATTTTCTCTTTGGAACAAAGTGACACAAAATTAGCTTTGAAAAAAAAGTATGAGGTGACCCATGTCACTCACTTTAAAATTAGCCATCATGATAGAGAAATCGAAATCAATTTCCAGTTTTATTCAAGATCATTTTTCCAGTTTTGAAGCCGAGTTGGCAGCAGAAATTAAGGCGTGTGGGCAAATAGCCACTTTCAAAGCAGATGAATTGATGATGGATATAGGTCAAAAGGTAGAAATTATTCCTTTGATTGTATCAGGTTCGGTGAAGGTTTTTCGGGAAGATGAAGATGATCATGAGTTATTTTTATACTATTTGGCCGAGGGTGAAGCTTGTGCGATCACGATGATCTGCTCGGCTCGCGAAGGGTATTCAAAAATCAAGGCGATTCCTGAGGAGGATACCACCGTCATTGCTGTTCCGATTTCCAAGCTTGACGAGTGGATGATCAAATACAAGACATGGTATTATTTTGTGATGGACACCTATCAGGATCGCTTCGAGGAATTACTAAAAGTCGTCGATGGGATTGCCTTCCATCGCATGGATGAGCGCCTGATCGAATACTTGGAAAAGAATACTGAAGCGAGTCAGAGGAAAGTGGTGCAAAAAACCCATCAGCAGATTGCTCAGGAACTGAACTCGAGTAGAGAAGTGATTACTCGTTTACTGAAAAAACTGGAACAACGGGGAGTGGTAAAAGTCAACAGAAATCAGATCGAATTACTTAGCTAATCAAGTTTAAAGCCCTCAATAGTGCGTTTTTTCTTGTTTCAAAATTAAAGAAGTGGTCAATTCGCTCGGCGGATTTTTTTGAAAAGGAGCTAATATCCGTGTTTTGAAGTTCAATGATTTTAGATTCAAGAATGAAAAGGTCTTTTTGATTTAAAATCACTCCCGTATTCCCAATAATCTCCGGAATCGCCCCGACAGCCGAACCAATCGGCACACAGCCGCAGGCCATGGCTTCTCCTAGCGCGTTGGGGAAACCTTCAGATGTGGAGAGTTGAAAATAGAATTGATGGGAATTGTAATATTCCAAGAGTTCGGAAGCATCCATTTTACCTAAAACAGTCACATTTTCATTTGGAGAAAAATAGCCTGAGTCACCCACCAACGTAAAACTCCAATCAGCATGTTTTTTTGCCAATTTCTCGATCAAATCATAGCCTTTGACCTGTGCGCGGGAAGGATTAGAAGTACCTGTCGCCACGGAGATAAAACTCATGGGTTTTCGCTCTTTCCCTAAATTCCTCCAAAAATCAGTATCAAAGCCATTTGGGATCACCTGAATGGGAGTTTTCAAATCGGAAATCAGGTTGAGCAATCCTTGCTTGGGATTGATCTGAGGATCGTAGAAATAATTTTGCTTAACCAAAGCCTCCGCCACGGGCAAAATCAACGTACAGTTCTTAAAGGAATAAATGGTAGCTTTTCGGAGCCATTTTTTTCTGAAATTGCCATAGCCGATCTCCGGCATATTCATGCAGTCGGTGCCACCAGCCTGGATGCTGCATTTTTTTCCAAAAGCCTTCCCAAACCAAACCGGTAAAACGCTATGATACCCCCCAAAAAAGCAGAGATATTGATTTGTTTTGGGCAAAAACCAGAGCAATTGAAAAAACTGCAAAATGAAATAAAAAGGCAGTTGGATCGGACTTTGAGTAAATTCCAAAGGCTGGATCTCAGATACCGGCCGGATCATTTCTAAATCACGGTCGATAAAGGCGGTGTGAACAGGGAAGGTGTAGAGGATCATTTTTCCTCGAGGAGTTTTTTGACTTCTATTTTCAAAACAGGGAAGTGATCCGTTAGAGTTTTAGTGATTATTAAATATGAAATGGATTCATATTCATGAGCTATATAATTTCTGGCTCCAATGATTTCATTTGCGTCGGAGATCGGGATCTTGGGATCGAGTCTGATTAATCTTTTGGTGGCCTCACCTATAATTTCAAGATTTCGCTCAACTGCCCTAAGCGTCTTTCGATCTCCAGTTAGGTGTTCGATTGTGATTTCGTTTCCATCAAAGAAGGATTCGATTTCATCAATACAGGTCAAAATATCAAAAAGGTATTTTTTAATTTTCCGACTCATACAAAAGAGCTTTTGTTTCGTCTATTTCTTCTTTAAAGTAAGGATTGCTAACTGACCTGTATTCTATCAGATCAATTTCTCTATTAAGAAGTGTTTCCAATTCTTCTTTGAGAGTAAAAAAGTTAGTTACATACTTTTCAATATCTTGCATATGGAATTCCACCAAAAAATCCACATCGCTTTCTTCATTGAATGCTGTAGTCAGAACCGAACCAAAGGCATAAAGCTTCGCGACTTTGTGTTTTTCACAAAGGGTCTTAATAGCCTCACTATTTGCATTAAGTAGATTCACGAATTAAATATAAACTAATTCAATTAGAAAAAGAAAGGTTTAGAATGAGAGAGAAATGGGCTTTTTTACCAAAAGAAAGGTTGGGTTGGTAATGTGAAATATAAATAGGTAATTGTTGTAATTATTTAATCTTTACCATTATTTTAACTCAAGTTTCATAAAAAGTTAAAAATGAAAATAAAATTTATCCTCCCCATATGCTTGGGGTTTTTAGTGTCAGGATGTAGTGAAAACAAGAAAACTTTCGAGGTGGAGGTTTGGAATTTACATCAGACTCAATTATCCGAATTGAAACTTTCGGAATTGGTATCCAAAGATTATCAGTTAGTCCCGTTGGAGACCACGGATAGCTCTTTAATTTCCAAAATTGACAAAATAATCATTGGGGGAGACTATATTTTTGTTTTAGATGGGTTTTCAAATGATAAGGTGAAGCGTTTTTCCCAAGAAGGAAAATACCTTGGAAAAATAGGAAATGCTGGAGCCGGTCCCGGAGAATATCGAAATCCCGTCGATATGTATATTGATGGTGATTTTTTAATGATTTATGACAATCCAGATAATCTTTTAAAGTACGATTTTGAAGGGAAATTTATCGAAAATATACGAACTGGAGAAACCGGATTTAAGCTTGAAAAATCAGGAGATGGGAACTATGCGCTCATAAACGGGGGCTTAGAACACAATCTATTGGTGATGAATGAAAATTTTCAGGATAAAAAAACCTTTTTTCCATACAAAAGCAGATTTGTGGATCAGTTGATTCTTTATCCCTTGGTGAAGCTGAATGATGGCAGTTTGCTTTATAGGAGATATTTGAATGATACGATTTATAAAATTGAGTCCAAAGAACCCATACCTTATTTGGTGTTGGATCATGGGGAAGATTCATTTTCACTTGAAAAAAATTGGTCTGAAAAAGAAATTAATGACTCGAAACTGGAAGGAAGCCTTGCAAACTATGCAGTAAATCAATTGTATCTTGAAAATTCCACGCATCTATTGGTTTTCTTTTTCAAGAAATCTACTCCACAATTCGCTGTAAGAAATAAAAAATCCAAAGCATCAGTTTTATTGGATTTCATCAATTTTGAGAATGATATTACTTTCAGCCAGAATTTTGCCTTTACCCATGTCTCCAATGATAATTTTATTGCAGCCGTTGATCCTGCTTTTATTTTCATGAATAAATTGGAAAATGAATCTTATCCTGATAAAATGATGCCTATTTTGGAGGGTTTAGAGGAAGGAGATAATCCGATTTTGCTGATAGCGAAATTCAAGATTTAAATTAAATGAGAAGGTTAGTCAAACAAAAGGGCCGAAAGAATATCTCTCGGCCCTTTGATTTTTACACCACCAAATTCACAATCTTGCCCGGTACGACAATCACCTTTTTAGGGGCTTTGCCCTCGAGCCATTTTTGTACGGTAGTATCGGTCAGAGCCGCTTTTTCGATGTCTTCTTTGCTAAGATTAAGACTCAAGTTAAGCTTAGCCCGCATTTTTCCATTGATCATGACCGGATATTCGAAATTGCTCTCGACCAGATACTCTTCTTTGAATTCAGGGAATCGAGCAGTCGTGATCGAACTTGAATGACCCAACAGGGACCAGAGTTCCTCAGCGATATGTGGTGCATACGGAGAAATCAAAACCGCCAAAGGCTCCAACACTTCTCGCTTGTTGCATTTCAGTGCAGTCAGCTCATTTACACAGATCATAAAGCTGGATACCGATGTATTGAAGGAATAATTGGCCATGTCTTCTTCCATCTTTTTGATGGCTTTATGAAGAGCTTTCAGTTCTTCTTTGCTTGCTTTTTCATCAGGAACGGCAAATTCTCCTTTTCCGTCATGGTACAGGTTCCACAGCTTTCTCAAGAACTTAAACACCCCGTCGATCCCGTTTGTATTCCAAGGTTTAAACTGCTCCAAGGGTCCGAGGAACATCTCATACAATCTAAGCGTGTCGGCCCCATATCGCTCGATGATATCGTCCGGATTGACCACGTTGTACTTGGACTTGGACATTTTTTCTACCTCGGCTCCACATAGGTATTTGCCTTCCTCCAGGATAAACTCCGCATCGGCTAAGTCCGGTCTCCAAGCTTTGAATTTGTCCAGGTTTAGCTGATCATTGTGGACAATATTTACATCCACGTGCATGGCGGAGGTATCGTATTGATCTTTTAAACCTAAGCTTACAAATTTGTTGGTTCCTTTGACTCGATACACAAAATTTGACCTTCCCTGAATCATCCCTTGGTTGATCATCTTTTGGAAAGGTTCGTCGATGCTTACCACGCCCAAGTCGTACAAAAACTTGGTCCAGAATCTGGAATACAACAAATGACCCGTCGCATGCTCAGAACCTCCTATATACAAGTCCACCGCACCCCAGTAATCGGTTTTGGTTTTGTCTGCAAAAACGGTCTTGTTTTTCGGATCCATGTAGCGGAAGAAGTACCAGCTCGATCCTGCCCAGCCCGGCATGGTCGAGAGTTCTAAGGGATATTCTCCATCAGTGGTTTTATAGGTCCAATCTTTTGCCCTCCCAAGTGGCGGTTCCCCGTCTTCGGTTGGCAGGTATTTATCCACCTCAGGCAAAACCAAAGGCAAGTCTTTTTCATCAATCAAATAGGGCAAGCCATCCTTAAAATAAACCGGAAGCGGTTCGCCCCAATAGCGCTGACGGGTGAAAATCGCATCCCGCATGCGGAATTGGATTTTTCCCTTTCCGATTCCTTTTTCTTCCAAGAATTCGATGGCTTTTTCCATAGCTTCCTTCATGTACAAGCCGGATAAAAATCCCGAATTGATGATCAAACCGCCTTTGCCGGGGAAAGAACCGTTTTCCATCGAGCCTTCGATGACTTGTCTGACTTCCAACCCGAAGTGCCTAGCAAAGTTGTAATCGCGTTCGTCGTGTGCAGGCACGGCCATCACGGCGCCAGTGCCGTATCCAGCCAATACGTAATCGGCAACCCAAATCTGAATTTCTTCTCCATTAAATGGATTGATGGCATAGGATCCGGTAAAGGCGCCGGAGATGGTTTTGACATCACTCATGCGCTCTCGCTCAGAGCGGTTTTTGGCAACTTGAATATAGGCTTCAGCGGTTTCCCGCTGATCATCGGTGATGAGTTCGGCGGCTAAATCTGACTCCGGTGCCAAAGCCAAATAAGTAACGCCATAAATCGTGTCGATCCGAGTAGTGAAAACTTTGATTTTTTTATCAGAATCTTTGACTTGAAATACCATCTCAGCACCGATGGATTTTCCGATCCAGTTTCGCTGCATTTCTTTGATGGGCTCGGACCAGTCCACTTTTTCCAAGCCTTGCAAAAGTCGATCTGCATAGGCTGTGATTCGCATGGACCACTGCATCATTTTTTTGCGTTCTACCGGATGACCTCCTCTTTCGGAGAACCCGTCCTTCACTTCGTCATTGGAAAGCACCGTTCCCAGCGCCGCGCACCAGTTGACCGTGGTTTCAGCCAAGAATGTCAACCGGTATTTGAGCAGCATTTCCTGCTTTTCTTTCTTGGAATAAACATTCCAATCCGCTGCGCTAAAAGTCGGAGTATCCTCATCGCAAACTGCTTTTACTTGGAGATTCCCTTCTTTTTCAAATCGAGAAATGAGGGAGTCGATGGACAAAGCTTTGTCGGCATTCAAATCGTAATAGCTGTTAAACAGCTGCATAAAAATCCACTGCGTCCACTTGTAGTAAGATGGGTCCGAGGTACGAACTTCGCGATCCCAGTCGAATGCGAAGCCGATATTTTTCAATTGCTCGGTATAGCGTGCAATGTTCTGCTCTGTGGTGATGGCAGGGTGCTGTCCAGTTTGGATGGCATATTGCTCAGCGGGCAGTCCAAAGGAATCATAACCCATGGGATGAAGGACATTGAAGCCTTTGAGTAGCTTAAATCGGCTGACAATATCCGATGCGATATATCCCAGAGGGTGGCCGACGTGCAAACCTGCACCGGATGGATAAGGAAACATGTCGAGGGAGTAAAACTTGGGACGATTAGGGTCCACTTCGGCTTTAAAGGTGCCTTTTTCTTTCCAGTAGCCTTGCCATTTTTTTTCGGTTTCCCTGAAATTATATTCCGCCATAATTGAATATTTCTTTATTTTTAAGCTAAACGCCTGCAAAAATAGAAAAATCAAGTGGCTTTGGTAGTCAAATCTTCAATTCCTGTCGTGTTCTTATTTTTCCGCTGGTCAATTTTGTGATGGGAATTGGAAGCTTTTTGGTAATTTCCACTGGATCAATTAAGCTAATCAAATGACAAAAAAGGTACTATTCAGCCTATGCTTGCTTTTAGGAGTGAGCTTGGTGGCTTTTGGGCAAAAGAAATTTTCACCCAAACAAATCGAAGCACTAAAAACAGAAGTGGCTCAGGTCGTCCAAGACAATCATAAACAGAGTCAAATGATGGTGGACAAGATTTTCAGTTTTGCGGAGCTGGGCTTCCAAGAAATTGAATCCTCCAAATACCTTACCGGAGTTTTGGAGGAAAACGGATTTGAAATTGAAACTGGAATCTCCGGAATCCCTACAGCTTGGTGGGCCACATGGTCCAATGGTGACGGACCGGTCATCGCGCTGGGCTCCGATGTGGATAATATCCCCAAAGCCTCTCAATATCCCGGTGTAGCTTTTCACAAACCCATGGTAGAGGGTGCGCCAGGACACGGGGAAGGACATAATGCGGGGATTCCTTTGAATATTACAGCTGCACTCGCGGTAAAAGAAATCATGGAACGAGAAAATATCGGGGGCACGTTGATCCTTTGGCCGGGAATCGCCGAGGAGTTGGTGGCTGCAAAAGCTTGGTACACTCGGGATGGCTTATTTGAGGGGGTGGATCTGTGTATTTTTACCCATGTATCCAATAATTTGGGAGTGAGTTGGGGGCAAGCAAACGGAACAGGCCTGATTTCGGTTGAATATACCTTTTCGGGAGATGCCGCTCACTCTGCCGGAGCACCATGGAGAGGTAAAAGTGCAGCTGATGCTGCGGAGTTGATGAATATTGGATGGAATTATAAGCGGGAGCATTTGCATCCACTCAAGCGCTCTCACTCTGTCATAACTGATGGGGGAGATCAGCCGAATGTGGTTCCTTCCAAGGCTTCTATTTGGTATTATTTCCGAGACGTAAAGTATGATGGGATTATGGAAATGTACGAGCAGGCCAATAATATCGCCAAAGGAGCCGCTTTGATGACTGAAACCACGATGGATTACAAAGTGCTGGGGACGGCATGGCCGAGACATTTTAATAAAACTATCGCCGAAACTATGCACGCCAATATTCAAAACGTGGGATTACCGGAGTGGGATGAAAATGATCAAACCTTGGCCAAGGCAGTTCAAAAAGAAATGGGCTCTGAAGAAAAGGGGCTGGCTACTGAATTGGTTGACTTGGGAGTTCCATCTGAGGAGATCAGAAGTGGAGGTTCTGACGACATCGGAGATATTTCTTGGGTGGTACCGACGGTGACCTTGCGTTTCCCATCGAATATTCCCGGATTGCCGGGGCATCACTGGAGTAATGCGATTGCGATGGCGACTCCGATTGCCCACAAAGGGGTGACACAAGGTGCCAAAGTGGAAGCGATGACGATTTTGGACTTTTTGCTTCAGCCGGAGTTGGTCGATCAGGCTTGGGATTATTTCAACAATGTGCAAACCAAAGAGGAAACCTACAAGCCGATGATTACGGCAGATGATGACCCTCCGATTTACCTAAATGAGGGAATCATGAATCAATTCCGACCTGAGTTGGAGAAGTTTTATTACGATGAGACGAAGTACGATACCTATTTGGAGCAGTTGGGAGTAACGTATCCGACCTTGAAAAAAGACTAAGGATTTATGAAAAGCATCAAGACCTTTGAGGTTTTTGAAACCTCGAAGGTCTTTTGTCAAAGATGTTTAAAAAGGTGAAATGATGATTGGAAATGATACTTGATCTCGTAAATAGAAATTCGTAAATCAAAAATCTAATGGCACAAGACCACTCAACTTTCACCATCAGACAGGCTTCTCCTGCCGAATTGCTATGGGTTCATGAGCGTATTCCGGAGTTTTTTGGGAAAGAGGTAACGTTGAATTTTTACACGGATCGATTAAAAGATCGGCTTCATTTAGCTTTGGTAGCAGAAAAAGAAGGGGAGTTGCTCGGATTTAAAGTAGGATACCAAAGCGAAAAGCCCGGGACTTTTTATTCCTGGATGGGAGGGGTGAGGCCGGAGTTTCGAAAATTTGGAATAGCCAATGCGCTGGCGGAATATCAGGAAAAATGGGCGAGTTCAAATGGCTTTACCTCCATTTTTTTCAAAACCCGAAACCGATTACCTCCGATGATTAATTTTGGTCTTAGGCGGGGGTTTAAAATCGTGGAAGTCATTAGAAAAGGCGGAGTTGAGGATTACCGGATTGTGATGAGAAAGGAATTGGGAGGAAAGGCTAAAGCTTAAAATCAAAAATCTGAAAAAGTGTAGACTGGAAGATAGATTTTATAGTTCCTTGTTATTTTTCAATATTCCAATACTAAGCTTACCTTTGCACCCTCATTTAGCGGTCGAATCACCCGCTTTACCAAAAATTCACCATGACTACCCGAGAATTTGTAGACGCAGGGCTACAGCTTCCATTGATGGAGGCATTTTACACGATACAGGGCGAAGGTAAATTTACCGGGCATCCCGCTTATTTTATCCGGCTGGGAGGCTGTGATGTGGGTTGCGTTTGGTGCGATGTCAAAGAATCTTGGGAAGCTGGAAAATGGCCGATTGTATCCATTGAGGAGATTGTAGCAGGCGCTTTGGCGCATCCGGGAAGGTTAGTCGTGATCACCGGTGGTGAACCCTTGATGTACAATCTGGATCCTTTGACCAAGCTTTTGAAGGAAAAAGGCTTTACTACCAATATCGAAACTTCCGGAGCGCATCCTTTTTCGGGTGATTTTGACTGGGTGTGTTTTTCTCCCAAGAAATTTAAGAAACCCCATCCCTCCATTTACGAGCAAGCCGATGAATTGAAGGTTGTGATTTTTCATGATAGTGATTTCAAGTTTGCGGAGGAACATGCGCAATCTGTTAGGTCATCCTGCGAACTACGACTTCAGCCTGAATGGAGTAAAGCAGATATATTCACTCCTAAGCTCATTGACTATGTGAAAAGTCATCCTAGTTGGAAGGTTTCCCTACAAACACATAAGTTTATGGATATTCCCTAAGTCCTGATTTTTTCTTGCCATATCCCGCCCCTGGTTCGTGAAGACACGAACCGGAATAATTTGATAGAAAGAAGTTTGAGCTAAAGCTCATATGTAATACCAAGTCTTTTTGAAGAATTGGCTAAAGTTCCATTTCCATTCAAAAAAGGAATTCGTGCATTCGTGGCTGAAAAAGAAGCCGCCTATTCACGAATTTTTTCTTGCCATATTCCAGCCCCGGCTCCTGTCCCCATGAACCGGAATAATTTTGAAGTAGGATTAAGTTGAACTCTTTAACCTCTATATAAATGTTAGAAAATTGTCATCTGAGTAAAAATTTAAAGAATATAGTTGCTTGAATTGGTTTAGAGCTTTATCAGCGTAAGTTAAATATTTCTTGGAATGTAGGGTGGGGTTTGTTAGTTTTTTTAATTCTATTTGTCTCCCCTCAATTATTTTTTTAAATTAGAAGATAATGTAGTCTTGAAACTTCTTTTTCCACAAAAGGAGAGACGAGAATCTTAATACAATTTATTGTATATAAGAAGCGCTTATAAGTAATATAGAAGTTACTAATTTTCATTGAATAGAAGTTTAAATGAACCGAATTGAAGATTTAAAATCATATAATATCTTAGATACAGATCCTGAGCAGGAGCTGGATGAGTTAACCCAAATTGCTTCAGCGATTTTTGATACTCCCATGTCAATTATCTCTTTTATAGATGATAAAAGGCAATGGTATAAATCAAAGCTGGGAACAAATGAAACAGAGGTTGCAAAAGAAGAAACATTTTGTCAATTCTTACTGGATAAACCTAATGATTTATTGATCGTAAGGGATGCACAAAACGATGAGAAGTTTAAATATCATCCACATGTCACTTGTGAAAATGGCATAAAGTTTTACGTTGGGGTACCCCTAGTATCAAAGAAGGGGAATGTGCTAGGGACAGTCTGTGTAGTAGATTATGAACTAAGGGATGAGATACCGGAACATAAATTTGCTGCATTGAGGTTGATAGCAAAAAGAATCATGATGTATTTGGAAACTCGAAAATTAGTCTTTGAACAGGGTCAAGAAATAGAGTATAATGCCTACAGATTAAAAAAATTGACTGATTTGGCTCCTGGTGCGATTTTCAAACTTTCAGTTGATTCTCAAGGAGAAATCCAATTGGTGTTCATTAGTGAAGGAATAAAAAAGTTAATTCCTGAACTCACGAAAAAAGAATTAAAAAAGGACCCTAAAATAATCTTCGATTACATTAATGAAAAGGATAATGAGAAATTCAAAAGGGAACTTAAAAAATCATTTAAAAAAAATACTCCAATAAGTATTGAGTATCAGGTCAAATCGTCAGATGGTGAAGAGAAATTTCATTGGATGAGGGCAAATCCAAAGTCAATAGATGAAAAAACTATACATTGGTATGGCATAATTCAGGATATATCTTCTAAAATGAATCAATTGAAAGTATTCGAAAAGATTCTATTTGACATTTCTCATGTTATTCGGAAACCTACTGCTAATATTCAGGGAATAAGCGAAATACTCCATTCGCAAAGCTTGGATATTGAAGAAAAGGAAAGTTTTTGTGATATCATCGTAAAAGAAGTTGATCAATTAGATAAGAGCATAAGTGAATTAAATGAAAAGTATTTTTCATTAAAGGATGATTTTAGCAAAAATTGGAAAAAAAACTAGGTCATAATGTAAATATTAAACTCGGAAAAATTAGGTCATAGAAAATCTTCCTCTTCTAAGCTCTTATGAATAGGCTAAATCGCCATTCCTATTCAGAAAACTCAATTCGTACATTCGTGGCTTAAGAGTATAAGCCACTAATTCGCGAATTTTTCTTGCCATATTCTGTTCGTGTATCAGGAACAGGAAAAAATAGAGTTAAAGGTAGAAGTTAGTGACACTCACTTCGGCATAGGAGAGCTTATTTGAGTGAAGACCTACCTTTGCTGGCTAGGCAGGGACTCACGTGGACAGATCGGAAAAGTGGTCGATGAGAAACAGCCCACGGCGAAGTTCCCAATTCGTGCATTCGTTGCTCAAGAAGTAGCTGCTAATTCACGAATGGTCTCCAATTAGACTATTTAGAATCCTACCACCTTCTCCGGTCTCTAAATCACTCCAACTTCCCCAAATATTCCGAATTGCTAAGGATATATGACTTCCTCCAGATATTATATTGGCTAAAGGCAAAATAGACATGCCAGGGATAGTCCTTATTGGCTCCACCAAGGTCAACTTCTGCCAGCCCCTCCGATCTTCTGAATTTCTGCTCGACCCAGATGTATTTTTCCTGCTCGGGTTGATAAAGGACAATAAAAGTCTCGTCATTTGGCTTGGACTTGCCTTCTTCTGTACCAGCATCCCAGCTGATGCGAATTCCCGAGCCTGTTTTCTCCAAACTTGGATTTTGGGGTTCAAGTAGATTCCCCTTGCTGATCTTCAGAAAGGCCGGGTCGATTTTGGGTTCCCGCTCGGGATGATAGCCCTTATGATTAAGTTCGGCATAGGCCAGATGGATTCCTTTTTTGCTCTGGGTGAGGTATTCCTGATAGCCAAAATCCAGCACCCGCTTTAGTGGTTTGAGAAAGCGGTTGATGGTTTTGAGCTTTTCGCGCTGGAGGAGTTGGAGTGGGGAGGGATGGGTTTTGTTTCTGTGCGTACCACTGGGGCGAGTACGAACGACGGTCTTTCCGTTCATTGAATAGAAGACCAGGTTGCCGATTTTCCCCTGGGGGAAGAAGAGGTTTTTTGGCGGTAGATTTCCCATAAGTGACCTGCTTTGGTAAAAACTAAGCTTAATTTAGGAAAAGCAGGAATTTATACAATGAAAATGAGTGTTTTTTATAAAATAATAGATAAAAAATATAGGGTATATATAGCAATTGAAACTAAAAATATTTTAAAAAAAAACTAAATTTACCCTATAGATACCCTAAATAAACCCAACAACTCATATAGATCAGCATCGGATTATTCCCTGGACGGGTTCAGCGGGTTGGCCAAAGAATAAGGGAGTGCTGTTGGTCTGTGCCTTTTTGTTTTGCCTAGGATTGTTTCCTCTTTGAAGAGAAAGTAGGCATTTGACAAAGCCAATAAGAATTGGTCGTTTTATCCAGTTTTGAATTCGATTTTACTCACCTCCCAACCGGCAGCAACTTTCTAGCCTTTAGTTATAGAAAAGTTTGCCCCCATGAAAATAAAGCTATTCGTTGATTTACTTAATCCATGGGTCTGAACAGACAACCGGTAAAAGCAATCCCACGATTTTTAGAAAAGTGGACTATTTGTAAGGGGTCGCATAAACTACCAAGTTACAATTAAAAACGGCATTGGGGATAAATTTCAAATTGTTAAATATCCGATTTTCTAGTGATTTAAGTTCTCGAAACGAAGCTAAAGAATCATCCGGTTTGAATTGTTTCTCAAACGGAAATAAATCAATAAAGGGATGAGGATTTTTACTTTTTTATTGATTCAGGCGTTTGTCAGCCTAAAAATCCCAGCTCAAAACTGCTGCTACAGGCCGAGTGGAGCAAGGCTGAATGCTCCCTTCCAGAGATCATTGATTACGTTAAAAATCGTCCATTTTGGAAAATATCCCTACAAACTCATAAATTTATGGACATTCCTTGAGTTCATGCGCCCTGTTTTACTTCTGATTTGTTTCTTACTCTTAGGCTATAGTACTTATAGTCAGAGCTATTCGATCATAGATGGAAGGGCAATCCGTTTTTTTACCGAGGCCGAACAGCTTGTCAAAGAGCGGAGATATGAGGAAGCCGAGGAAAAATACCGGGATGCAATCAAGCGTGAGGGGTCATTTTTAGAAGCGTATGTTAAATTATCCCAACTTTTAATCACTCAAGGGAATTTGCAAGAAGCCGAGTCGGTAGCAGGTCTCGGGAAAAATAGACTTTCCGGAAAAAACGCGACCACAAAACATGCCGTTGACATTGGATGGGTTTTTTCCAATATTTATCTGAAAACAGGCAAATTTGATCAGGCCTTATCCCAGTTTAAAGAAATCGACCCACTTTTTGAGGATAGCTTTCGAACCAACATGTATTATAAAGAGATGAAAGCTCAAATGGATTTTTTGGAGCAGCATCTCGGAAACGTAAAAGACATTCAGCGCGAACAGTTGGAAGAGCCGCTCAATCAATACCAATTGCAGTATTTTCCGGTAATGACGGCTGATGGAGTTCAGATTCTTTTTACCAAGCGGGATGGAACCGGCAATTTTGATGAGGAGGATATTTATACTTCCTACGTCACCACGAGCGGAGGTTGGTCTCCGCCGGAAAGTATCGCTTCCACGATCAATTCAGCTTATAATGAGGGAACCTGTACGGTGACCGCTGATGGTAATATTTTGATTTATACTTCCTGCGATGCTCCGGATTCGGAGGGAAGTTGCGATCTCTATGTTTCCTACCGGGAAAACGGGCGCTGGTCTCGGCCAAAAAATATGGGCAAAGAGGTGAATTCTCGATCTTGGGATTCTCAGCCCTCCTTATCGGCTGATGGGAGGATTTTGTTTTTTTCTTCCAATCGACGTGGAGGTTTTGGGGGTAATGATATATGGTACACGGTGAGAATGTCGGATGGCTCTTGGTCAGAAGCCAAAAATCTGGGGAATGTGGTTAATACAAGTAAAGATGAAATTTCACCTTTTATGTTTTTTAATAATGAGATTTTGTTTTTTTCCTCAGATGGTCATCAAGGTTTTGGGGGGAAAGATATCTTTTTGTCCCGAGTGGAAGAGGGGGAATTTCAGGAGCCTGAAAATTTAGGATTGCCCATCAATGATCATCAAGATCAGGTCGCTTTATTTATTACTGCCCAAAAGGATTATGCTTATTATTCCGAAATGAGCTCTTCACCGGAAGGGGATCGCTCCTTGTTGTACCGTTTTCCTTTTCCTGAAGAAATTTATCTTGGCGATAATCTCATCGTGACGGGAGGTAAAGTACTCAACTCAAAAACAGGGGAGCCCGTGGATGCGACCCTGTCCCTAGTCGCGCTGACCAACGACAGTACATTATATGAGTTTAAAGCCGATGGCAAAACGGGGGACTTTATGATGCTCTATCCCGAGAAATCAATTTCTGGTCTATATGTAGAGAAGAAAGGCTTCCTGCCTAAGATTTATAATGTAGAGCGGGACTCCATTCAAAATGTGGAAGATCTGAAAGTCGAGCTAACACCGATTGCGGCAGGAGAAGAATTTGTATTTGAAAATGTCTTCTTTGATTTTGATAAATATGAGCTCAAGCCCGAATCGATGAGTTCGCTTACCCGATTAGTGAAATTTTTGGAAGAGAATCCCAATGTGAACATTATGATATCCGGACATACGGATAATGTGGGCTCAGCGGGATATAATAAAGCACTCAGTTTACAACGGGCAAAATCAGTTCAGGCCTATTTGGTGTCGCATGGAATTCACGAAGCCCGGGTAGCAACCGAGGGCAAAGGAGATACCAATCCGATGGTACCTAATAATAGTCCGCAAAACCAAGCCTTAAACCGAAGAATCACCATCCGGGTTTTATAAATTTTTGATACTTTTTAGATTTGATCTATGCTAAAAAGTATATCTAGTTTTTATCGGGAATTATATAAAATTCTAGCTAAGGGACATATTTTGTATTTAAATTGATTCAAAAGGGCTTTCAATTATGTATTATTTGGGGAAATATCTGTTTTTTGAAATAAAAAATTGTTGAAATAAATAATCGTCAAAATTGCATAAAATCGCTGTTGATGTATTTAAAATTAACTTTTGTTAACACTGGCTTAATGAGAATAATTTTTGGAATAAAGGTCTGATAATAGTAAAATATAAAATTTAATTCTGTTTTTCACCTATTTCACTTAGTAAAACTTCTATGTTTAGGTCAATTCTTTTATGAATTTTCTATGTGAGCCTCTTGGGATATTCAAAGATATAAGATATCATTGAGTCTAATTTAAACCATAATCAAACCAAATATGAGGAAAGTTTTACTTCTAGGACTCATGCTGTTTTTGGGAAGTGCTGTTGCATTTGCCCAAAGCCGTGTGATTACTGGTACGGTTACCTCCACAGAGGATAACTTAGGAGTACCAGGAGCGACTGTTCTGGTCAAGGGAACTACGGTTGGTACTGCCACAGATCTTGATGGCAACTATTCAATCAATGTACCTGCCGGAAGCAATGTGTTGGTTTTTACCTTTGTCGGGTTAAGACCACAAGAGGTGACCATCGGAAATCAGACTACAATCAATGTAGCGCTGGATCCGGATGTTCAGGCTCTTTCGGAGTTTGTGATCACATCTTATGGTGATCAATCAAAAAGAGAAATTACGGGTGCGATTGCATCAGTAAAAGGGGAGATCTTCCAAGATTTGCCCATGCAATCATTTGACCGTGCGATGCAAGGTCGGATTGCGGGTGTTCAGGTAACTTCTACTTCTGGTCAGCCAGGTGGTGCTTTGAACGTACGGATTCGTGGTGTTGGTTCGATCAATGCTGGAAATGACCCGCTATACATCGTAGATGGTGTGCAAGTAGCCAACGGGGGTCTATCCGGTCAAGGTTCTCAGAATGCGTTGGCTTCTATCAACCCAAATGATATTGAGTCAATTGAGGTATTGAAAGATGCCGCTGCTGCTGCAATATACGGAGCTCAAGCTGCTAACGGGGTAGTGATCATTACTACCAAAAAAGGGACTAAAGGAACGACAAAAACAAGGCTTTCTGTACAAGAAGGTACAGTACAACCTTTGGAGCTATACGACATGATGAATGCGAATCAACTGGCTACAATCAAGCGTGACGCGTACATCAATGCAGGTTTGAACCCAGCTTCTGCTGCTTCTACTTATGGTAATCCAGAGGATCCAAATCTTCAATCTTATGATTGGGTGGATGCACTTTACAGAACAGGTCGATTGAGTGTCTATGACCTTTCAGTATCTGGTGGAGATGAGAAGACTACGTTCTTCCTTTCTGGTTCTTACACTAAGCAGCAAGGACAAATTATCCGGTCTAATTATCAAAGAGCCACTGGACGTTTGAACTTGACTCACAGACCAAATAAAAAATTGACTGTTTCTGCTAATTTGTCATTGGCATTCCAAAACACGAACGGAACGATTGATCGAGGTAACTTCGTGAACGGTCCATTTGTGGCTGGATATGCAGCAAGACCAAATGTTCCGATTTATGAGGAAGATGGATCTTTTAGCAGATACCCCTCTAACCATTTATTTGGTTACCACATTGTTCAAGGTGTAAATGAAGAGTTAAGAAGTGGAAAGACTGTACAGACAGTTTCCAACTTGCAATTGAATTATCAATTTGCTCCATGGTTGAGCTGGACATCTTACTTTGGTCTTGACTTCTCTGACAACGCGGATATCAATAATAGACCTTCCACAATTCCAGTTTTCTCTTCGTATGGTGGTGCATCTGTATTTACTGGAAGAAGAAATACAAACTTGAATACCAACCACAACTTTAACTTCAACAAGAAATTCAATGATGTGCACACCGTTTCAGGTATCGTAGGATTTGAATACAAAGGAGCACAGTCTGACTTGCAGTCTGCTACCGGTAGAGGATTCCCTAATCCTACTTTGATTTATCTACAAAATGCTGCGACACCATTTGCTGTAAACTCAAACTTCACCGAGTATAAGCGTGCAGGTGTTTTTGGTCAAGCTAAATACGATTATGATGATCGCTATACCGCTGACTTTACCTTGAGAAGAGACGGACACTCTCGTTTTGGAGATCAAAACAGATGGGGTACTTTCGGGGCTGCTTCAGTGGGTTGGAGACTTTCTTCAGAATCCTTCCTTCAGGATGTGTCTTGGTTGGACAACTTGAGATTTAGAGCTTCTTATGGTATCACCGGTAACTCTGAAATCGCCAACTTTGCTTCTAGATCCTTGGTAGGTTCAGGAGGTCAGTACCTAGGTGGTGGAGCATTAACTCTATCTCAATTGGGTAACGATTTGTTGACTTGGGAAGAAGCAGAGACTTTCAACATTGGTTTGGACTGGACTTTGTTCAATGGTCGAATCATCGGTACTGTGGATGTTTGGAGAAAGAATTCCAGCGCACTATTGTTCAATACCCCACTTCCAACTGATTCTGGATTCGGTTCTATTACCCGAAATACTGGAGAAGTTAGAAACCAAGGGATTGATATTGACTTGCAAACTGTAAATATTGTTGCTGGTAAATTCCAGTGGAATACAGCTTTCAACATTACTTTCTTGCAAAACGAGTTGCTTTCCTTGTACGATGGATTGGATAGAATCGGTAACTCACTTATCGTGGGAAGACCAATTTCTTTCTGGTACTTGAATACCTACATGGGTGTGAACCCTGCTAACGGTCGTCAAATGTTTGATGATTTGAATGGCGGTTATACTTATGTAGCAGGTGAATCTACCTTGAGCTACAAAGGAAGTGCTTTACCAAGTAGCTATGGTGGTCTTTCAAATACCTTGAGCTACGGACCAGTTTCACTTGAAGTGTTCTTCCAGTATCAGTTCGGAAACATGGCTTTCAATCAAGATTTGTACAACCATGCTAACTGGGGTACAGGAACAGATAACCTATTCGTAAGCCAGTTGGATTACTGGAAAGAGCCAGGAGATATCAAAACTGTAGGTCGTCCTTATGAAGGTGGTCAAGCTCCAGGTACTTCAAACGTAAACACTGCTTCTACAAGACTTCTCAGTGATGGATCTTACATTCGTTTGAAGCAAGTGACTTTGAACTATACGCTACCAACTGTAGCAGCTAGCAAAATCGGTATGCAGAGTGCTACCTTGTTTGTACAGGGATTGAACTTGGCTACGTTTACTAAGTACAATGGAATCGATCCAGAAGCAAACTCAATCGGAGCTACTTACGGATCTTATCCTAACGCTAAGCAATTTGCAGCTGGTATCAATCTTAACTTCTAATTAAGAGACAAGAATGAAAAATTATATAAAAATCCTAACCTTAGGCGGAGCACTTGCAATGAGTGCATGTTCTGACCTTTTGGATACCGAGCCAAGACAAAGCTTGACCCCAGAATCGGGTTTTGCTGATGCCAATGGTTATCAGTCTCTAATCTTCACGGTATATGGTGAAATCAGAGGGTTCAATAATTATGGACAGCAATTGATGATTGCTCCTGAAATTATGGCTGACAACCTTCGTATTATTGCTAACACTGGACGATATATTGGTCAGGAAGCTAATGCGGATAGAGCTCACATTGGACTTTGGGGTACTGGACACTACGGTGCTATCAATGAAGCAAATATCGCACTTGCAGGAATCGACGAAGTAGAAGGCGATCAAGCCTTGAAAGATCGGATCAAAGGCGAAGCTCACTTTTTGAGAGCTTTATTATACTTCGATTTGGCTAAAGTCTATGGCTATGAGCCAGGAAGAGAAGTGAATGGCTGGAATCAATCAGTGGTAATCAGAACTACGCCTACTTTAGGTTTCTCTGATGCTGATTTGAGAACTAGAGCTACCAATAGAGAAGTATATGATTTGATTGAATCTGACCTTCAGACTGCTATCGGATTGCTTCCTACTGCCGAGAAGGGTACTTCAGCTGTATATCGCGCATCCAAAGGAGCTGCTGAAGCCCTATTGGCAAGAGTTTTCCTCTATGATGCAAAATATGCAGAAGCTGCATCTATGGCTTCGCAAGCAATGGCGACCTTTGGATTGAGCGATACAGGAGAAGGTTTGATGACCGCTGAAGAATATGTGGCAGGTTTCTCAACTTTCCCAAATCCAGAGTCCTTGTTTGAAATCGAAATCCGATCTAATGACTGGTCAACTGTAGATGGGGTGAATAACTCTGTTTGTTCTTTATCATCTAATTTATTCGCATCAGCACAGTTTATCTTAACTGCTTCTGATGAGCTCCTTGCTACCTATGAAGAAGGTGATGTGAGAAGAGATACTTGGGTAGCTACTACACGTTCTGGTGCTGACGGTACCGTTTATCGCTCTGATAAGTGGACTGGTTCTAAAGGAGATTTCTTGGAAAACCTACCGATTATTCGTGCTGCTGAGCTTTACTTGATCAGAGCTGAAGCTCGATATAGAACTGGTGACGAAGCTGGTGCGAGAGCTGATCTATCTGCACTTCGTGCAAATAGAGGTCTAGAAGCAGTGGCTGGCGGAGTTAGCGGAGATCAATTATTCAACTTGATCCTAACCGAGCGTAGAGTTGAGTTTGCTCTTGAAGGTCATAGATGGTATGATTTAAAGCGTAATGGATTGAATATTACTAAGCATGGTAGTTTCGAGGACGTACCTTATGAAGATTACCGTTTGTTAGCTCCGATTCCTCAGGCTCAGTTGCTTCTAAACGAAGAATTGGAAAATAACCCAGGCTATAACTAAAACTGGAACACAATATGAAATTAAATAGAATATATACATTAATTGCAGTTTTAGTTGCTTCTTTCACAGCTACTGCATGTTTTGACGATCCCGGAACGGAGACATTCTTTGGGGGCAATTACGTTGAATTCAACGATGCCAACCTTCCCAATGGATTGACTTCCCGTTTTGTGAGAACGAGCGACGATCAAACTGATGTTGTGGATGTTCAATTGAACAGAGTATCTACTGACGGATCAGGTGCGATCACAGTCAATATCGAAGTGGATCCTGCTTCTACTGCGGTAGAAGGTGTTCACTATGAGCTAAACGCTACTTCTGCTACTATGAATGCGGGAGAATTTGTGAGCACTATTCCTGTTACAATTTTGACTGGGAATATTGATCCATCAGAAACTCCTGACCTAATCTTGAATATCAGCAGTGTAACCGGTGCTGAGGTTTCTCCAAACTACGGTAGCCTTACAGTAGCTATTCGTGTCATCTGCCCTTCTGAGTTGGAAGGTGATTACACAGTATTCTGGGAATTCCTTCAAGTTGGTGATGGTGATGGGGGAGCTAGTCAAACTGCCTCTGATCTTGTATTAAGTGATGATCCTATTTCTTTTGAAGAAGTGGGTGCAGGTGCATACAATCTTAGCGACATGTCATTTGGTCTATATGCTGGCGTCTATGGAGATTCTTCTCCTGCCGGTCGTTTGAATGACAACTGTGATGTATTGACGGGTGCGTCTTCTAATCAAGATCAATACCAAGATCCATTTACGATTAACGGAACGGTTCAAGAAGATGGAACCCTTCGAATCGAATGGAGCAATACTTATGGTGACGGAGGTACTGTTATCCTTACTTCTGTAGAGGAGGAAGGATAAGATATTGTAAAATCTGAATTGAATAAATGTTAAAATAGGGGCTTTATGCCCCTATTTTTTTAAACTTTTATTAATTTCCTACGGTTTTTTATACAGAAAGAAAAAGTTAACTATGCGAAGTATGAAAAGTCTGCTTTTACTGTCAGGCATGTTCCTTTCAGTAGCCTTTGGGCAGCAGGTAGTGGGGCAGGAGCAGGGAAGTAATCAGAACTTTGAAAAGTTCAAGCAATCCTATCCACGGATATTTGAGTCAAAAAATTTGGTCTTAGAAAAGGCCAGACAAAGAGGCATACCTGCGACCATCGAATTGCCCAATAATATCAAAGCAGAGCTTCAGTATTTTGATGAAACAGATTCTCCGATATACTATACTATTTTTAATTCTACTGCCGCAAAAACAACCGGTGCCAATGCACTTCAGCCAGGGGGAGAGTTGAATTTAAATCTCAGTGGTCAGGGAATGACTGTGGGTATTTATGATCAAACTCGTCCAAAAGCCGACCACGTGGAGTTTGAGGATCGATTGACTCAAGTAGACGGCTCCACCGAAACAATTTCCAATCACGCTACACACGTCTCCGGAACTATTTTAGCGGCGGGTGTCAATACAAATGCTCGCGGAATGGCTTATGATGCGACAGGTTGGTCGTTTAATTGGGAGAGTGATTTGTCTAAGATGAATGGCAATGCCTATGACCCAGAAACCAAACCAAATGGACATATTCTTTCCAATCACTCGTATGGAAATATTGTAGGGTGGTATCGTAATGCTAGCAATAATTGGGTGTGGTCCGGTAATCCATCGATAGATGAAGATGAAGATTATCGGTTCGGTTTTTACAGTGCCAAAAGTAAAGGATTGGATGATTTGATGGTTGATAAACCCTATTATACCATTGTATGGGCGGCAGGAAATGATCGGAATGATACAGGCGATGGAACTCGAAATCCAGATGGACCGGATGATTCCATCGGACCTGAGGGAGTGGCTAAAAACGTGATCACGGTAGGTGCAGTAAGTGGAGTTCCGGAGTACACCGGACCCGGAGATGTTCAAATTAGTAATTTTTCAAGCTGGGGTCCCACGGATGATGGCAGAATAAAGCCAGATATCGTTGGGATGGGAGTGAGTGTTTTTAGTTCGGCGATTGCAGATGGAGGAGAGTCAGATAGTTATGCCTCACTTAGTGGGACATCCATGGCTTCCCCTAATGTTACCGGATCACTTCTTTTGCTTCAGCAGCTTTTTAATGAGCGGAATAATGGGCGATACATGCGTTCTTCCACTTTGAAAGGATTAATGATCAACACCAGTAAAGAGGCTGGTAATAACCCCGGTCCGGATTACATTCACGGATGGGGACTTTTGGATGTAAAATCCGCAGCAGAAATTATTCTCAATGAAAATGGTACTTCCCAATTTATCCGAGAAGAACTTTTGGAGGAAAATCAAACCTATGAGTATGAATTTATATCTGATGGAGTTACTCCCATCCGAGCTACGGTAGCATGGATAGATCCCTCTGGCACGCCTCCATCGCCCTCTCTTAATCCCGAAAACTTGATGCTGGTCAACGATCTTGATATGCGAATCATTGATGAGCAGGGGAATATTTACTATCCTTGGACACTGAATCCGGAGAATGGACCAAATGGAAGAGCTGCACAAGATCAGGATAATTTCAGGGATAATGTAGAGCAAATTCAAATTGATAATCCTACTTCGCAGCGTTATCGATTGGTCATCAATCACAAAGGAGATTTAACCAATAGCCAACAGGAATTTTCACTGATTTTCAAAGCTGGAATAATTGATGGAGCGGATGAAACCTTGTATTGGATAGGGGGAGAATCGGGAGATTGGAATAATCCAGCGAATTGGTCATTTACACTGGGAGGAAGCTCTGCCAACCGGATTCCTGATGGTGGCACTCGAGTGGTATTTGAAGGGTCTAGCGGTCAATCTGAAGTCAGTTTATCTGCTAGTTCGGAGGTGTTTAGCATCAACTTTTTTGGTAATCAATTGGTCAATCTTAACCTAGAGGGGAATACTATTAATATCTTAAATGGTCTGCGGATTAGCAATCAGATCACATCTATCGTAAATGGTACCATGCTTTTTGAAAACTCCACGGATAATCAACAATTGGTCGAACTCGGTCAGTCTGCCTTGGATGATGTGTCTTTAAAATTTGCCAGGGGATCTTGGCGAGTGATATCTGCAGATCATATGGACCGAGTTTGGATTGAAAATTCGCAGGTCCAATTTGACATCCCGATCATTAGAGCTACGGAACTTGTTCTTCAAGGAAACGCTGAATTGCAGGGGAATTTTGATTTAATCGAATTGGAAGGAGATTTTCAAGCGGGTCAAGGCACTGTGCTTCGCGAGGGTACCAACTTAAACTTTATTGGTAATTCGGGTAAATTCGAAAATAACTCCTCAAATCAGGCAATTAACCTTGCTGCCTTGTCTGGTTCCTATACATTAAATACAGGCGGCATAAGTGAATTGACGGTCAGTGATGCAACGCTACTAATGGATACAGAATCCATCAGCCTTAATCGATTGAGACTGGGTCAGGCGGCTACCGTTGATTTAGGAAATACAGGTGAACTTGCTGTCGCCGAAGAGATTGAGTCTATTGCTGAGTCTTCCGAACCGTCTGTCATCAGATCAAACACCAAGGGAACCATAGTTCATGATATTTATCGAAAGTATTGTTTTGAGAATATCGGAGTCGTCAATGTGGATTTTGAAGGAGAGGCTATTGTGAATTTAGGCTCGGGTGCAGTTATCGAAAATTCAACCGGGTGGTTAGCTCAAAATTGTGATGATGTGCTCTTTGCCAACTTTAGAGTTTCCTTTACCTGTGAGGGTGCGGCGGTTACTTTTGAGAATTTAAGTGAGGGACTGGCAGAGGAGTTTTCATGGAATTTTGCTGATTTAGGCTCATCCTCTTCGGAGCATCCTATATTTGTATTTGATTCTCCAGGAAACTATTTAGTATCCCTTGAGGTTTCAAATGAGACTGGATCAACGGTTTATGAGCAAGAAATTGAAATTTTGCCAAATGAACTCGCCAAACCGGTAATTGTTGCCAATGGAACGACGCTTACTTCTCAGCAGCCGGGTTCCTCTTATCAGTGGTATTTAAATGGAGAATTGATAGAAAGTGCCACCAGCAGGTCCCTAAATGCTTCAGAGGACGGAATCTATCAAGTGGCTATTTTTAATGAATCTTGTAATAGAATCTCAGATCCAGTGGTCATATCCGCACTGCCCGATCAAGAAGCCGAACTAGGGCGATTGGGAATATTTGTTGGCCCGGTTCCATCGGAAGATTTTGTCACCGTATCCGTAAATAATGATTACCAAGGCCCGATTCAGCTTGTTTTGATGGATATGGCCGGAAGAATATTCAGGAAAATTGATGCCAGTAAAAATTCAGATAAGTTAGAAATTGAACTAATTTTACCATCTAACCAAGGAATATATCTTATTCAAATAATAACCAACAATTTAACCGTACACAAGAAAGTAATTAAACAATGAAAAAGTTTTTGATAGTAGCAGGCTTATTGGCTTTTAGTCAGTCTTCATTTGGGCAAATTTCAAATATAAATATGAATGGAGCTCCTGCAAGATTAAACAGTTATAGCGAGATAGAAGGCTCCCCTTATCTTTTTGAAGATTGGGCAAAAGCTGACATCGAACTGAGCAATGCCGGATTGAAAGAGAATGTCGCCTACAAGTTGAACATTCATGATAATGAACTTGAAGTCATCAATGAAGCTGGAAACAAAATCTATCTTAACAAAGATTATGTAGAATATGCGCTTCTAGAGCGTCCAAGTATTCAATTGGCTAATGGAGAAGAGGGAATGCTGACTAAGCTCCTCTTCAAAAAAGGTTTTGATATGATTAAGGGAGTGGGAGAAAAGGACTTGGTCAATGTATTGGCAGAAGGAAAAAAATATTCGATCGTAAGAAAATTTTACTCTGATTTGGTCACTCCGCCTAAAAATTCTTATGCACCTACGGCGGGAAGAATGTTTGTGTTCGAACAATCATTTTACCTAATTGATAAGGATGAAAACGTGTCTTCTGTAAGAAATAAGACCAATAAAATTTTAAAATCACTGAACAAAGAAGATCAAGATATGGCTAAGAAGATCATTAAAGAAAGTAATCTTAATTTGTCCAGAGAGGATCATATTGTAATCTTTTTCCAGAAGTTGAACGAAGCGTAATTGATTTACTTCTGCTCGACAATACAACAAGCCCGGTGAAAATCGGGCTTTTTTCGTATTTCGACATTTTAGGTATTGGTTTTCAATCTCTTTTCTTTTGACTAAATTGCGGCGAATTTGAGACGCTGATGATCTACGTTTGCAGGAAGGAGCATTTTAATGCCGCACATAAGCTTTGGAACCCCAATTGGTCAGAGGAAAAGAACTTTGAGGTCTTTGGTCCCTGTGCCAATGTCAATTGGCATGGGCATAACTTTGAATTGATTGTCACGGTCAAAGGTCTTCCCGATCCGGAAACAGGCTTCGTCGTAGATCTCAAGCAGCTGAGTACCCTAATTCGAAATTTGGTCATTGACAAGGTTGATCACAAAAACCTCAACATAGATGTGGACTTTATGCAGGGGAAAATGGCATCTTGTGAGATCCTGATCATGGAATTTTGGAAAATTCTGGAACCTGCCGTCAAAGAAATCACCCCAAATGGAGGTCTTTTTAAATTGACATTGTATGAGACTCCGAGGAATTTCGTGGAGTATTTTGGGGAGTGATTAGAATTTTTTCACCACAGAGAACGCAGAGTAATTATGTAAACAGTAAATTGTAAGAGGTAATCAGTTTGGGGATTATTATAAATTGATTTGTTTCTCTCTCTGAGGGCTGATTTAACCTTTGGAGTTTTTTAGCTTTT
The DNA here is from genome assembly GCF_900113375.1 of Algoriphagus hitonicola. Taxonomy (GTDB): domain Bacteria; phylum Bacteroidota; class Bacteroidia; order Cytophagales; family Cyclobacteriaceae; genus Algoriphagus; species Algoriphagus hitonicola. The sequence goes on from NZ_FOPC01000001.1 coordinate 261,518, forward strand.
TTCTGAACTTCAAGTAACCGTAATCAAATTAAAGGTAAAAGTGGCCTTTGTTAAAAATTACTATGATTTAGATGTTTATAAGCTGTCTCGAGAACTTGCCAGGGATGTTACCTAATTTCCAAGAAGTTTCCTCTAGAAGAGCGATTTTCACTTACAGATCAAATTCGTAGAGCTTCAAGATCTGTAGGAGGTCAAATAGCTGAATCTTGGGGGAAAAGGAGATATGTTAATCACTTTATTTCAAAATTGACAGATAGCGATGCAGAGCAATTTGAGACTAGACACTGGATAGAGGTGGCCTTTGACTGTGAATTGGTTTCTGAAGAAGAAGTCAATAAAATTTGTGATAAATGTGAATTAATTAATAGTAAATTGAATGCCATGATTGCTAAAGCTGATCAATTTTGTTTTAAGCATAAGTGATGTTTTTAAACTGACTACTTACCGATTACAATTTACCATTTACAAAATTTGAAGAGAATCTACATCATTTCTGGCGAGCGCTCAGGCGATTTGCACGCTTCCAATTTAATTCTGGCCCTGAAAGAGCAGGACTCAAGCCTGATATTCCGAGGAATGGGAGGAAGCTATTCTGAAAAAGCTGGAGTGGAGTTGGCAGTAGATTATTCCGAGGTGGCTTTGATGGGGTTTTTGGAGGTGGTTTTAGGCTTTCGCAAAGTCCTCAAATACCTGAAACTTGTCAAAAATGATATTCTTCAATTTAAGCCCGATGCGCTAATCTTAGTGGACTACGGTGGGTTTAATATGAAAATAGCCCAGTTTGCAGCCGAAAATCAGATTCCCGTCCACTATTATATTCCCCCTAAAGTCTGGGCTTGGAATCAAAAACGGGCACTGAAACTCAAGGCGTATACCAATCATATCTATTCGATTTTACCTTTTGAGCCTGATTTTTTTGAGCGCTTTGACTTGGCTGTTCATTACGTTGGAAATCCACTTTTGGATGAAATTCGGAAGTTTCAGCCTCATGACTTTTTCTTTCAAAAAAATGAGTTGAGTTATTCCCCTATTATTGCGCTACTCCCAGGAAGTAGAAAGCAGGAAATCCAGGCCATGCTGAGCAAAATGATTGAATTGGTATCGCGCTTTCCAAATGCTCAATTTGTAATCGCAGGAGTCAGTTCATTGGATAAGGAATTATATCTTCCCGCTCAAAAAGCAGGAATCAAGGTGGTTTTTGATCAAACCTATGATTTGTTAACTCATGCCACTGCTGCTGTAGTGACTTCCGGAACGGCTACTTTGGAAACAGCTTTGTTTCGAGTTCCTCAGGTTGTGGTTTATCGGACGAGTTCGGTATCCTATGCGATCGCAAAAAACTTGATTAAAGTACCATACATTTCGCTAGTCAATCTAATTGCTGATCAACTAGTTGTAAAGGAACTGATCCAGCATGATTTTTCAGTCCAGAACATTGAATCAGAATTACGACTGATTCTTTCGGATTCTGTCTACAAGGGACAAATCCTCCAAGGATATGATGTGATCAAAGAAAAAATCGGTGATCAATCTGCCTCTCAGAAAACTTCAGAATTGATTTTGTCCACCTTTGATTAATATAATCTAGCTTAAATCTTTTTGTGATTATATAGGCTATTATTTTGGTTTAAGTTACTTTAGCCAAATAAATCCTATATATCCGATGAAATTAAATTATTTTATTCTAGTTTTTGCTTTCTCCCTCCTCTCTGAAAATAGTTGGTCTCAAATACTCCTTCCGCCAAGCAATCAACCCATTAAGGGAATTGCTGAGGAAAGGATTTCCCGAATCGATGGCATGTTAAATGAAGCTATAACCCAGGAGAAAATTCCCGGCTTGGTCGCTATGATTGTGAAAGATGGCAAGGTGATTTATCATGAAGCCAAGGGAATGGCTGACGTCAAAAGTGGGAGAAAAATGGAGAAGAATTCGATCTTTCGGATTGCCTCTCAGACTAAAGCGATCACATCCACAGCAATAATGATATTATGGGAGGAGGGACATTTCCGATTGGATGATCCGGTTTCCAAATTTATTCCGGAGTTTAAATCTCCACAGGTGCTTACAGGCTTCCGCTTTTCCGATACGACCTTTTCGACCAAACCTGCGGATAAAGAAATCACAATTAGACATCTTCTTACCCATACCTCAGGACTGGGCTATGGCGTAATTGATGGGGATGAGCGAATGAAAATGATTTATCAAAAAGCTGGGGTGATAGACTTATTTACGACGGAGGATATTTCGATCGAAGAAAGTGTAAAGCGGCTGGCAAAACTTCCGCTTCATCATGACCCTGGAGCACGATTTACGTATAGCGAAGGATTGGATGTGTTGGGTTATTTGGTGGAAGTTGTCTCAGGAATGCCTTTTGATGATTTTCTAAAAGAGCGAATTTTTGATCCGCTCGATATGAATGATACTCGGTTTTATCTGGATGAAAAGCAAGGTGAGAGACTGGTGACTGTACATACCTTTCAGGAAAAAGAATGGGAGCCTTACCCAGTGACTTTTTATGATCCTGACTATCCCAAAAAGGGGGCGAAGCGATTTTTTTCGGGTGGCGCTGGGCTTTCGAGCACGACTGAGGATTACGCCAAATTTCTTCAAATGTACTTGAATGTAGGAATTTACAATGGGAAAAGGATTCTCAGCCCGCATACAATCAAAACCATGATGACCAATCAAGTGGGTGACTTACTCGGAAATGGAGGAAAAGATTACGGATTGGCCTTTGGGCTGGTAGATGAAAAGGGCGTGCAAATGGGTGGAATCGGAAGTTTGGGGACATTTGACTGGGGTGGCTATTTCAATACGCAGTATTTTGCCGATCCGGAGGAGAATATTATCGGATTGATTTTCAAGCAAATATCCGGTGCTGGAAATGGAGATGAGACGGGCTGGAAGTTTCGGCAGATGGTATTTACCTTACTTGACTAGTGGGGCTAGGTAAGAACTTCAGCCAAGACGCAAAGGTTGATCAGAAAAGGTTCCTCTCATTTTAGCGCTGAATTAGAAGCTATTTCTTTTGAGAAAAATAGCTCATCATAATAATTGATCCGGCTGTTCCGTCCATGGTAGGTTCATTGGTACTGTAATCGCCGACGGCATCATGGTAAACGACAAAGGGATTTTGTCGGCCCGGGTAGTCGTCAGGACGCTCTAGTGTAAGTCCAAGCAGATTAGAATGGATGGTTCTGAAAATCGGACCATCCACTAAGCCACCAGGGATTTCCAAATCCAGCAAAACATAGGGTGCTGTATGAACATAAATTGGATAGTCTCCCCATTCGGGGATTCCGGTGAACATGCTTGTACCCCATGGATTTTTTCCAAATAACCAATCCCGCTGCGCAAGTAAATAGGGCTGAAACGACTGATCTCCGCTCATTTTTTCATATAGTATCAATTGCGTAGCCAAAGAAGTCATGAGGTTATTTGAACACCAAATGAAGGGAATACCTACTTCAAATGGACTGCTTTTCGAGTTGGCAAGGGTATATTCAATTCCTTCTTTATAATATCCTTCCAGTGTTTTTTTGAACTCCTGATCCACCACTTCATATAATGAGAAATGCCCCAAATTAATAAATGGATAAAGTTGATAATGAGCGGCCGAATCCCGGACTGTCCAGGAGTCGGCATTTGAACTAGCCACTGCATAGTCTTTTGCCTGCTCCAAATAGCTAGAATCTCCCGTGGCTTTGAAAAGCTCCGCGGCACCCCACTCCATGTCGTCATTCCAGGTTTCTTCATTGTATCGATAAGGAGCTGAGTATGAATTTCCTTGTTGGAACCCTTCATTTTCCCTTCCGAGGGCATAAAGGCTTTTGGCAGATTTTAGACATTTTTGAGCAAAAACATCATCAAATTCCTTCCAAATTCTTGAACCTAAAGCCAATGCAGCGGCTGACCTTCCAGCCAAGTTTGCCATACCCGTAGCCTCACTTTGGTACTGCATCAAGCCCTGAGGTTTACCCGTGGCAAAATAAGCAGCTCGGTAGGAGTTTTCGCCCCAACCATAATCTGCATTATCCTTATTGGGAATTTTAAATCCCCGGTGATCTCGATCATCAGCGATTTGATGGATGAGTTGGTCGGGTTCTGTGTGTAATTTGAGCAACCAATCCAATCCCCATTTGGCTTCGTCTAGCACATCAGGGATTCCATTTTTTTCAATCTGTCCCAGTGCGTTTACTTGATCTTCAAATTGGTCGGGGAAAAGCTGATACGCCATTAGCATATGCCCGGTGGCATAACTCCCCGTGATCAGGTATTTCAATTGATCTCCCGCGTCATGCCAGCCACCAGAAGCATCCACATAGGTGGAATCGGGCATGGCACCATAGAATGACCTACCGTCTTGCAGATGGCAAACCATATCGAGGACGGGGTTATAACCACAGCGTTGTTGCCTCATAAATTCGAGTAGATATTCTTGCATTCCCTGATAAGCCTGATCGGAAATCTGGAATTTAGCGGAGGAACTTTTGGAGTCGGAATGCCAAAGAATAAAATCGCCCGTTTCCGTAATTGATGAAAAGTCCAGCAAATAATAATAAAAATTTCCCCAAACACCGGATTCAATAGCTTTGGGTTTGATCCGAATTGTGGAACTTGAATCCGGCAAGTGAACCAAATGGACTTTGGAACTGATTTTTTTTTTGGAAAAGATGACCGCTTTTTTCGTGTCACTAGGTTGAAATCCAATTTGGTTTACCGAAAAAAACACTTCTTGGGAAAAGCCAGAGAATGCCATTAAGAGGGTTAAAATACAGCCGATAAATTTCTTCATAGAGCAAAAGGTTAGCTTGGGTTGATGAAGATAAAAAAGTAGGATGATATTTCGGGTTTAATTTAGGTAAGCCAGGCAAAATTAGCTTCGTTGAGAGGTTAGATTATCTCCATCCCGGAAATGTAATTTTTGAAAAACCAATGCGGAGAGCATGGTCAGTCCTCCGATAATCAAAAAGGTATAACGGAAAGCATTGTGAATCTCATTATGAATTAGGCTGACATCTCCTTCAAATAGCTTTAAAACCACCAACCCAAAGGCAATCCCAAATCCAATGGCCAATTGCTGATTAACCGAAAGCAGGGAATTGCCACTACTGGTATGGTAGGGTCTTAAATTGGCGATGGCAATCGAATTCATCGAAGTGAACTGGATCGAATTAAAAAATCCCAAGACAGCGATAATAGGAATATGCCAGAAAATAGAGCTATCGATCCCGGGAATAGCTAGACAAGCAATCAAGAAACCGATAATCAGAGTATTGGTCATTAGGGTATTTCGGTATCCAAATCGATTTAGAATCCGGATCACCACCGATTTACCAAACATGGCCGTCAACGCCATCGGCGCGACAATCCAGCCCGAAATCACCGCAGACCTTCCATAAGCAACCTGAATCATCAATGGTAAAAGTAATGGTACTGAACTAATGCCAATTCGAGTTGCGAGATTCCCTATAATTCCCACCCGAAAAGTCCGCACCCGGAACAGGTCCAAAGGAAATATCGGATCATCGATCTTTTTGGCATGCCGATAATAGAAGTAGAGTAGTAAAAAGCCTAAAAACAAGCCAAATAATAAAGGAGTAGTTTGTACGGAATTTCCTAATAGTTCGAGCGAAATGGATAAAATAAAGGTGCCTGCGGCAAAAATCAAAAAGCCTTTGAGATCAAAGACAGAGGATACGGTCCTGAAATCAGGAAGGTAAATCATACTTAAAATAACACCCATTATGGCAATAGGAAGGTTAATTAGAAAAATCCAGTGCCAAGATAAATAATCTACCAAATAGCCGCCGACAAGTGGCCCGAGAATCGGACCGATAAGTGCGGGGACGATGGCATAATTCATCGCCTGTACCACCTCATTTTTCGGAAAAGTCTTGATCAGTGTGAGTCTGCCGACCGGTGTCATCATACTTCCCCCGATTCCCTGAATGACTCTGGATACTACGAGCTGATTCAGATTCTGCGAAATGGAGCAAAATAGGGAACCGATCGCAAATACAATCAAAGCAAAAATGAATACTTTTTTGGTGCCAAACCGATCGGCCATAAACCCACTGATCGGCATCAGTAAGGCTACTGTCAATACATAACTGACAATGGCATTCTGCATATTGAGCGGAGACTCTTTCAGATCTGCAGCGATGGACGGAAGAGAGGTATTCAGAATCGTCGAATCCAACATCAACATAAAAATGGCCGTTGCCAAAATCAAAGGAAGCACTTTTTTGACCTGAGGGCTGACGGAGGCTTGATTCATGAAGATGATTTTCTGTAAAAATTACGAATTCATAACATAGGCTCTTGGTAGAGGGTTCAGGTGAGAATAGATGAGTGAAAATTTGACTCAAGCAGTTCTCAGAATCTTCTCCATCTTCTTACCCTTGGCCAATTCATCGACAAGTTTATCGAGGTACCGGACTTTTTGACTGAGCAGATTTTCAATTTCTTCTACCCGATAGCCACAAATCAGGCCTTTGATCAGGTGAGCATGGGGATTCAGATTGGCAAGGGCAAAAAACTCCTCAAAAGTTACCTTTTGCTCGATGAGTTCATGGATTTTCTTTTCATCAAATCCAGTCAACCATTCGATAACTTGGTTTAACTTAGCTTTTGTCCGCCCTTTCCTCTCCACTTTTGTGACGTAGTGAGGATAAACCGATGAAAAAGTCATTGATGCTAGACGATCATCTGTAGAGGAGGCCATGATTGTGAAGTTTTGTTTTTGGTAAATTACTGTTTTTTCGATTCATCAAAATAATAGATCAAATCACTTTCTGCTGCCAAATACCCAAAAGATGTGAAGGCTTTTTCATCTACCAGTTCCTTCATCATTTGGGTGGCCTTGAGGGTGTCTCCATGATACAAATACCAATTGGCAATTCCGTATCGAACGGCATCATTGGAGGGACTGCCGGGGCCTTCCTCCATTAGAGAATCGACTGGAATCCATCCTTTATATAGCTCACAAAGATCGGCATAGCTTTGATTTTCGATTACGGTGGAGTCAGCATGAATCGCGGCCAAAAGTGAATCGGCTTTTTCTGGATTTCCCAATCGCTGCTGAATCATATAAAGCCAATGGGTGCTTGATACGATATTGTCGTAATGCGAACCACTTTCTCGGCAATTGAGATAGGTATCGTAGGCTTTTTCATAATCATGGATTAAATAATACGCCAATCCTAAGTGATAATAAATATTTCCGTGAAGCGAACTTACGGGAATATTCATCGCATTGGGCATCCCATCCGGTTCGATTTCATTTTCGGTCCCTTGGATCAACTCGGCAGCTTTTTCCAAGTCAGCGATGGCTTTATCATATTCTCGGAGCGAAATATATCGATGCCCCCGGTGACGATAAAGCTTGGGTTCGTTGGGAAACTTTTCGATGCCTTTAGAATAAATATCAATTGCTTCATCATACTTTCCAATGTACGCTGACCTTCGTCCAAACCAAATCAAACCTTCGAGATCTTCGGGATTTGCCTCATAGGTAGATTTTGCTTCCTCATAGTGAGTCAAAAGCTTTTCGGGAGGATTGGGTATTGGGAAAGTTTTTCCCAATGGTGTAGTAAAAGTATCTTCAGTCAAGGTCTCCTCCGTTTCAATATCTGCTGTTTTTTGGTTACAGGAATACAATAACAATAAAACTGCTAGCGTGGATAGTGCTTTCATTATTAGATAAATTTGAGGTACAGAGGATTGAAAGTAGTCGTTTATTCGGTCAATTCTTTTCGATTGAATATGCAGTTTTCCATCGGTTCCCGACCACTCAAAATCGCAAGGGTATTTTCCACGGTCATCGTACACATTTGGGTGTAGGTGGTTTTGGTTAGGCTTCCGACATGGGCGGTGATTAGGGTTTTGGGATGTTTGATTAAAGGATCATCATCAGCCTCAGGAGGCTCTACAGCCAAAACATCTCCAGCAAACCCACCTAATTTTCCAGAATCCAGCGCGTTGAGCAAAGCCTTCTGATCAATGATTTTTCCTCTTGCCGTATTGATCAGCAAAGCGCCGGGTTTTAGTTGACCCAAAGCATTTTCATTGATTAGATTTTCGGTATCTTGAGTCAAAGGCAAATGTAAGCTGACCACATCTGAGTTTTCCAGCACCTCTTGCAGAGAAAGATTGGGGTAAGGAACGGCTTCTTTAAAAGCGCTCCAATAGCAAATCTTCATTCCAAAAGCCTCTGCTATCCGGGCGACTTTTTTTCCAATATTTCCCATCCCCAAAATCCCGAGGGTCTTGCCATGTAGTTCATCGCCCACATATTTTCCACGATCGTTCCAGCGTCCTTCCTTGACCATGGTAAAGGCGGTAAATAAATTTCGCTGTAGATTTAGCATCAGGCTGATGGTATGCTCTGCAATGGTATTGGCATTGCTATTTGGAGCATTGACTACTTTGATTCCACGCTTACTTGCCTCATTAACGTCGATATTGTCGAGTCCGACTCCAGCTCGGGCGATGATTTTTAAGCTCGGAATTTGGTCCATCAAGGGAGCTCGAACCTGCCCTTTTCCACGGGTGATTATTGCTGAAATATCATTGGATTTTAAAGCAGCTTGAAGGCTCGATTCGTCCAGTCCCATGATGACTTCTACCTCTTCGGTTGATTCCAGTATTTCCATCGCCTCCTCAGCTAAGGTTTCAAGAAGAAGGATTTTTGCACTCATTTGTTTTTGTGATAAAGGGTGGCATCCTTGGATTTATATCCTCGGAAGTCGTTGCGTCCAGAAACATAGATTCCCGGTTTGAAAAGCTCATCCTGAAAGATTTTTGGATCGATATCAGCATCAGGTGCAGAAGAGAGTTCGACGAGATTTCCTGAGGGATCACGGACAAACATCTGAATCGGTCCATCGGGAAGTTGGCGTACATGTCCCCAAGGTTTGACATCGATTACTCCCAGTTCTTTCATCCGCCAATAAATGGTGTTGATGTCATCCACTTGCAGGCAGAGATGCCCGCGGAAAGAAAAGACATCTTCCCACTCGGTCAAGTGAAGCTGCTGGTCTTCGTTGATTTTAAAAAAAGCCGTAGGATAGTCAAAGAGAAAAGCCGGGATTACCTCCAAGCCGAGTTCTTTTTCATAAAACTCGCAAGCTTCTTCCAAATTGCTGACGACCAGGGCCACATGATTGATGTTGATTGCTTTTGCCATGATTTTTATTGTTTGAATTCGTTTACAAAATCCCAATTGGGTGTCAATCCCAACCCGGGCAGAGTAGGTTGAGGAAGCATTCCTTGCTCGTCCACAGCGATTTTTTCTTCGACGAGCTCATACATCATCGGATTGCCTCCAAGGGAAAATTCGATCACATTGGCTGACGGCGAGGCAAAGGCCACCGACACGCCTGCCATAAAGGAAAATGCCGATCCCCAACAATGCGGGGCAAGTTCGAGTTGATAGGTGTGCGCTAATTGGGCAACGCGCATCGCTTCGGTGATTCCTCCGATGATGGCACAGTCTGGCTGCACCACATCGAGAGCTTTCTCCGCGATCATATCCCGCACATCAAAGGCCGTATATTCACTTTCTCCCGCAGCGATGGGAATATAGGTGCTTGCCCTCACTTCGGCTGTACCGACCCGATTATCCGGGCTGATGGGTTCTTCAAACCAATACAGATTACAATCTTCCACTCCCCGACAAAACTGCTTGGCTTCCGGTACACTGAAGGTACCATGAGCATCGGTCATTAATTTGATATTATCGGGTAAAGCTTCCCTTGCCGCGCGTACCCGCTTGATGCTTTCTTTTACCGAATCATCCATGACTCCGACACGCATTTTCACCCCGGAAAAACCCTTATCGGTATAGCCTTTTAGCTGCTCGCCAATGGCGTCTGCACCAGCCCAGCCACCACTGGCATAGGCGGGCATTTTATCCCGGCAGCTTCCTCCCAAGAGATCAACCACCGGGACACCCAGCGCTTTCCCTTTGATATCCCAAAGGGCAGTATCGATTCCACTCAAAGCCGAAATAGTCAGGCCTCTTCTACCCAAAATAGGAAATTTCCTTCCCCTTGAGAGCGCATAATGGTCCCGGGTTCCGTTATACACGATTTCCCAAATCCGGTTGATTTGTCCCACATCTTGTCCGATGAGGGCGGGTTTTAATTCATTTTCTATACAACTCACGATGCTGGCACATGATCCCGATGAACCTACTGCAGCTTTGGCTTCGCCAAAACCCTGCAAACCGCTATCTGTGGTCACCACTACCAGGGTCATATCAAAATTGGTCAAAAGCCCATAGTCGGATCGATGCTGCTTTTCTTTTGGGATAGGGCAGCGAAGCCAAAATGCTTCAATATTGGCTATTTTCATTGGAGATAAGGTTTGAGTTGATCGATGGATCGCTGAGTCAGCATGGTGTAGAATTCCTCCGTCACGGCTGTACTGCCATGATCTTGCAAAAATTTCAGTTGCTCAGGACTCAAGCCTTCGGGTGCTTCATCGATGGAATTGGGGTAGGGGTTGGCTGGAGTGCGATCGATTGGTGGGCAAAATTCGACCGAAAGGACTTGATCGTATTCGATTTCCTTCAAGGTGCTCATAATCCGTTTCCAGTCCAGTTTGCCCATACCGGGTGCCATCCGATTGTTGTCGGCGACATGGAAGTTTACCAGACGGGAACCCACCTGCTTCATCGTGTCAAATAGATCCACCTCCTCGATATTCATGTGGAAGGTATCTAAGCAAACACCGCAATTTGGACCTACAGCTTCTGCAAGTGCCAAGGCTTGTGCACCTCGGTTGATGAAATAGGTTTCGAATCGGTTGATGGGTTCGATTCCTATTTTGAGGCCATTCGCCTCGGTGAATTTATAAATCTCCTTTACTCCCTCCACGGCCCATTCCCACTCCTCTTCGGGGCGGGCATCAGGGATGATTTTGCCTACTGTTCCAGGAACCAGAGAAATAACCTTTCCACCCAAATCAGCTACCAATTGGCCAAGATCAAGCACGTATTGAACAGATCTTTTGCGTTGGTCGGGATTTTTGGCCAGTAGATTTCGCTCTTCCAGCATCAGGGTGACAGATCCCCAGCATTGGATTTGATATTTTTCCAAAAGCTCTTTGACTTCGCTACTCTTGTAGCTTTCCGGAGCTCCTTGAATTTCAAGATGAGTATAACCGAGGCCAGAAATCCGCTGAAGGGTGCTTTCCAGCGTTTCGGCTCGCATCCAGTTATGAATGGCTATTTGCATAAAAAAACAGGTTTTTGTTTGATTCGCTTTAAGTTAATTGAAAATTTTGAAAAAGGTGGAGCGCGCGATTGAATTGAGGCTTTTTAGGCTCAACCTTCAAAATATTTTGATGATCGGTTGAAAAATTTTTGAATTGGCTGGAAATAAAAAAGCCTGATAAATCGTAATTTCTATTGAATAATAGTTCCGCTTCTTTACCTATAGATACCTTAAAAAATAACATTTAGCTAAGTCGAGGTGCAGGAAAATCAAATTTGGCTTATCGAAAAACGCTGTTCATTTATATTGTTGGGTTTATCGGGCTAAAGTTCAATTAGGTTCTTTATTCCCCTTTCACATACTTTCTCCAATTGTGCTGCTCTTTGAAGCCTAGGACTTCCCTGATTTTTCGATTGGAAAATAAAGCTTCGTGTTCTTCCATTTCCCATTTCAGCGGGACTCCTGGGAAAAAACGCTTAGCTAATTCTTTGCTGGGAATGATTGCTCCGTTGTGGTCATTGCCGGCGTTGAAAATCTCAAAACCTAAGCCGTCTTTTTGGATGCATAAATCCACAATTTGCCCCAAATCACGGGCATCGATATAGCAGAAAGCATTTCTGCGCCTGACCTCGGGATGCTTAAAATAGTGGGGGAAAAGCGTTTGATATTCGTGTGGCTCGATGACATTTCCGATTCGCAAAGCGTAGATATCCACTCCAGATCGACGCTGAAAAGCACGTGCGGTTTGTTCGTTCACTACTTTGGAAAGTCCATAACTATCCATGGGGTCCACGTCATATTCCTCGTCTAGCGGAAGGTAATTTGGGTTGGTTTGTCCATCCGAAAAGCAAATACCATAGGTCGTCTCCGAAGAGGCGATGATGATTTTTTTGATACCGAGTTTTATGGCAGCTTCAATTACATTGTAGGTGCCGATCGCGTTGACGCGGAAAGTTTCATTATCCGGATTGATTAGAATCCGTGCGACCGCTGCAAAATGGACCACTGCATCGAATTTGGGCACGCCCGTTCCCGGCTCCAATTCGTCAAATCCAGCATAGGAACTCATGGCATTGAACATTTGGCCGGAGTCGGTGATATCGGCTATCAAATTATCCACTCCGGGATGGTCAAGGGGCTTGAGATCCACATTCATGACTCGATGTCCTTGGTCGAGTAGGTAAGGGATGACGTGTTTCCCGGCTTTTCCAGATCCACCGGTGAAAAAGATGCGCTGTTTTTTCATAGTAATGTCTTTTCAGAAATAAAGTCTGATTTGGATAATTAGTTTGCCAAATGGCCTCAAACTAGAGGAAAAAATCTTCGATTAGGGTTCGCCGATGTCTTCGTTCCACAGGCTTGGGTTTTTCTCAATAAACTCCTCCATCATCTTTACACAAGTAGGATCATTGACTACGACTACTTCCACGCCGTTTTCTCTTAATAATTTTTCAGATCCCATGAAGGTGCGATTCTCTCCAATGATGACTTTAGGAATGCCATAAAGTAAGATCGCTCCCGTACACATGGGACAGGGCGAAAGGGTGGTATAAATGACAGACTCTTGATAGACAGACGCTGGTTGTCTTCCGGCATTTTCTAGGGCATCCATTTCGCCGTGGAGGGTTACGCTTTTTTGCTGAACGCGCTTGTTATGGCCTTTTCCGATGATTTTCCCCTGATGTACCAAAACTGATCCAATGGGAATTCCTCCTTCTTGAAGTCCGATTTTAGCCTCATTGATTGCTGCTTCGAGATACTCATCCATAATCTGGTTTATTTGATCGGTTGTATTGTAAAAATGATTGTTTTGGATTTTTTGAAATCAAAATATAAGCTATTTGGTCACCTCGATCAACTGAAAACGCAAGAAATCCTCTTGGATATCGGGGTTTTCGGGATGGTCTGCAGAAACCCAGATTCCTTCGTGATCCGCAAATAGGTAGCGACCATGAAACCGGTCTGGCTCTAAGTCCAACTCGCCAACTTTGTTGAAATCCGTATCCAAAAAAACCAGTCCCCATTTCGAAGCCAAAAAAGCATCGGTATCCAAGGTATTGTCGGGAATATCTTCATGCTTGCCAACCCGAACGATCAAGTCCTGAGCGTCCAGAGAATATACATCGGTATAAATATCCGTATGATTGATCATTTTCATGATTTCATTCATATCGTCAAACATGTTGGGCAGGGGCGAGGTCGGTGGATCCTCAGGAAAGCTAGAAAGTCCGGCAAAAGAGGAATGAATTTCTTCATCTTCCTGATAATAGATGTTGCGGAAATTCAAATTGATGATCGGCAGACCTGTTAGGCCAACGGCAAGGAGTGGAAAAATGGTCTTGTTGAGGTTGGTGCCAACAAATTCTTCGGGAAAGTAACTGATAGGCGAAAAGGAATTTTCTGTGGAATCGTAGCGAAGAAGATTCGGGGTTTTTGTCAATTCCTCTGGCGAGAGGCTGGTCCATTCAAAGGTAAGAGGAAAGGCGGCAAAGTATAACTCATGCTGATTTCGGACGAAGACATTTGAAAACAAGCTCACCCCTTGTTCCTGCAATTCTTCGGTATTGAACTGGACTTTATGAATGATTTGACCGCTACTGTCGATTTTGATGAGTTGGTTGCTTGCAGTAGTCAGGAAAAACTCCCCAGGATTATCGGCAAAGATCCCGGCGATATTTTTGCCGACGCCATTGGGCCCTTCTGTTTCCAGCTGTACGGTATTCACCAACTTGGTTTCCGGGATTGAGTAGGTTAGGATTTGATTCGTTTTGTAATCAAATAGGGCAAAATAATCCACTCCGAGAGGCATGAAGTAAGGTTCCAATTGCCCCACATCGGCAGGCAGTGGAAAGGTTTTAAATTTTTCAGTTAGTTTAAATTGATAATCGGATTTTTCTGGTTCATCTACTTTTTCAGAATGACATCCAAAGATCAGGGCCAATGAAAAAAGCGAAAGGTATAAAAGTGGTGTCTTCATGGAATTCCTTTTAGAATCAAGGTAGTTTTTTCAGAAATAAAAAGAAAGGTTTAGCCTAATAAAGGGAATTTTTCCTATTTGACGATGTTGATAATTTCAGTTTCTTCAAGTGCTTTGAGCTAGTACTGATCAAGGCGGGGAAAAAAGAGTCTCAATTTTCAGGGATTGATTAGCGCAGGAGAAAATCCTCAATTCGCCATCGAAATGTAAGTCTCCAAAGAGGAGAGGATTATTTTCACGTTTCTAACGCTACGTTTTGAATGGCAGGGATACTTTTGGTAATCAAATCGGATTCTTCGAAGAGATCAAATATCATATTACCAAATTTAAGTAGTTTATATACAGCGTATTCGATTAGAAAAAGTGACGATAGATGGGTAAGCAATGCCTTTTCTTTGATTTAATGCCGATCCATTTTTTTCGGGGTAAGCAAACAGCAACAATATTAAAATAGTATCCGCATGCTTGGAAATCCAAAAAAGAATTACTTTTGATTCGTCAATTCATAAGATGAAAAAAAGGAATCTTTTTTTGGGGATTTTTGCCGCTATTTGCGGGGTTATTCTACTTTGTCTTTCATCAGAATTTACGGCTGTTTCTGGATCCGGGAAATCACTTCCTGTTGAGACTAAAAATCAACTGAGTGCTGATTTTCTTTATGCCAATTCCCATGCGATCCAAGTGGGAGTGGCTGTGGATTACTTTTCCAATTCACGGGAAATCTCAAAATTTTTTGAATATACACTTTGGATCAGCCAAAAACAGCGTAGCTTTTTCAGGGTATTTATTCCTAGTCTTTCCTCAGATCTTATTGATTTTTTAATCCACTTTCATCGCAAAGCCCTCATCTTTCCCTTCCATTATTTTTGGTAATGCCTCCTTATCCAGGCAGTCTCAAACATTCATGCTGTTTCAGTAAGCGTATTCTCTTTCCTAAGACTTACTAGTCAAATAGGATCAGGAGCCAATCGGCTATTCCTCCGATTTACGTCTGGATACAGTCTGGTATTTGGTGATTGTCTTTTTCCATTTTACTCAAAAAGGAAATCCTAAAGGCGTCTTTCAAAAATAATAAGCAATGAAAAATATAATCCTAACAGCTTTTTTGCTGTTAATGACCGCTAGTTCCTATTCCCAGAGCATTTCTGGAGATAAACATCCAGCTCTTAATCATCCTGTACAACTTAAAGCCAATTTTATTTCTTCGAGCCCGAATAAAATTTCAGGTCCTGACCAAATCAAAATGGATAGTCTCAAGTCTCATCCTCCCCATCACGATGAACTTTCGATTTCTTTGGGAGGGTATTTGGAGACATTCTATTCGTATAATTTCAACAAACCCTCCAATAACATCAATGCATTAAGGGGCTTTGATTTTATAGCCAACTCGCTGACAGTGGGAAATTTTGTAATCGGGACAGATGCCCGATACAAAAACTTCAGCACCCGACTGGCAATCAATATCGGGATGACCCCTAGTCAATTTTACAAGCAGGAACCCGTGACCCCGGCTAGTAATATGGTGCCTTCACTATCCAGTAGTACTTGGCAGATGATCCAGGAGGCATTGATTAGCTATGATTTTGAGCGGATCAAAGGATTGACCGTGCAAATGGGGATCATGGCCACACCGATCGGGGTAGAAGGTTTGCCGAGTTTTCAGACTTGGGTGGGGAGTGCCAAAAACCATCATATGCATAAAAAGGATTACCGCGAAAACTGGAATTTTTCGCGGAGCAATGCCTTCATCCATGTGCCGGATTATCATAGTGGTATCCGCATGCTCTACACTCCGGATGAGAAAAGTACGTATTCTCTTTACCTGATCAATGGCCAAAATATGGTCACCGATAATAATCCGCAGAAGACGCTGGCCCTCTCGTACCTTTGGACTCCCAAACCCGGTTTTTACCTCAGTGCATTGTACATGGGAGGAAACGAGAGGCCTACTGGTTCTGTGGAAGGCAAAAGCTGGAGACATTTGTTTGATTTTCATACCAAATTTCAATTGAGTCCAAAGCTTACCCTGATGGCTCAATTTGTTCCAGGATTTGAAACTACCGAGGTAGGAACCAACAGTTTTGTCATCAATGCGGTCTACTTAAAATATGACCTGTCTGAAAAGACCAACCTGGCCATGCGCTATGAGCATCTTCTGGAGCGGAAATCAGCGGAATCCAACTCGAATTTTCTGGAAACCTTTGACGAAAACCAAGAGGCTGGATTGTATGGATTGACCGGGACGGTTTCGCATATCCTTATTCCGGATCACCTCATGATCAGAGGAGAATACCGATATGACTATGGGACGGAGGATTGGTTTTTTGAGGGATCTTTGCAGCCTTCGGGAAACAACTATTATCCCTTTAAGACCAATACCAATCAACAAAATACCGTTTCTTTCAGCGTGGTAGGCTGGTTTTAATCAGAAGGAAGACGGAGGTGATACTTCCGGTTAGTTTTTTGTTTTCGTCATAAAAGATAAAAAAGAGGGCGGCACTGTGGCTGACAGTTGCTGCCCTTTTTTTGTCGTTTGGATCAAAAAGTTATTATTCATAACTTATACTTGACTAAGGATCAGCGATATATGAGATCTATTTTAATTTTTGTTTTTACTTTATCCAACGTTGTCATGACAGCTGCACAAGATTCCAATCGGGTTAATTATTCACAATTGGGGATTTCATTTCTTATTCCTGATCAATGGCAAGGCCAAGAAACGAATGGTGGTGTTTTATTGCAAAGTCCAACTATACCGGGAATCATCCTGATCGCTACTCATCGGGAGTCCTTGGATCAAATTCGAAGTCAAGCCAATCAGATACTTCAGGATGAACAAGGAACCTTCCTCAATCCTTTTGGGGACTTGGAAGAGTTGAGTCCCACGATGCTTGCAAGGAATTTCGAGGGTCAATTGGAGGGAAATCCTGCCAAAACCTATCTGATCAGTATGGTCAATCCTACAGGTGGTCTGGGGCTGACGATTTTGGTAGCTTCCCAACCTGGGCAATTTTCAGAGGACTTGAAAAACACGGGAATAGCTTTAGCCCATTCCGTCCAATTTACGAAGGTGGATCGATCGGCAGAATTTGAGGAATGGAAAAACTTTCTTTCCGGTTGGCGATTGACCTATATGCATTCCTATGATTCACCCGGGCAGAACCAAGGGAATAACTACGGAGGGATTTCTTCGGAAAGAAGAATCGATCTCTGTCCCAATATGAATTTTAGATATTATGGAAAGAGTAAAGTAATCCTAGATGGGTTAAGCCCTTCTTTTAAAGAGACCCGTGGTGAGGGGACCTGGGATATTGTTTTAGGAGCCGATGGTACGCCCCATTTGGAAATGATCTACACCACCGGAGAAGTTTGGGAATACAAGTTGGAATATGTGGGGGATAAGCTCCTGCTGAATGGCGAGCGGTATTTTCGAACCAATAGCGGGAATGATGCGCCTCAGTGTTATTGATTATTTTCCATTTTGACAGGTTAATTCGAACAGGAGGATTTAGTGGATTTATCCAGCCATTCTCTAAAACTTCATTCGATAGAATCAATTATCATTGGTAGGAAAAAGCGTCAAAGTTTGTGTGAAATTATCTAACTCATGAGGAGTAGCTTGGAGGATATCCGTGTAAACTTGATGGAAATCTTTCCACTTGGTCTGCAAGGTGAAGGTAGTCCGGCGGATAGGGGGTAAACCTTCTGGCCAAATTAAAGTAGCTTTGTAATAGTCAAAGTTTTTTCGCAGCCATCGGAACGAGTTAAAGTCAGGATCCTGCGTTTCGGCTAATATCCGGATAAAAATTTCGTCTTCTTCAAGCATTTTTGGTTTGGTTTAAAGGAGTGAATTTGTAGTTCAACACCATATTCACTACAGTCAACTACTTTTCAAAGAGTAGTTTGGTGTCAATTAAATAGCTCATAAACTCATTTCTTGAAGCTCATCTTTGGACCAGTCCAAGTCTTCCTTATTTATTTGGATATCTTCTTTTGCGTAGAATCCCAACGTTCTTTTTACCGGTTTGGGAGATTGGAGCTCTTTTCCAAAATACCCAACAAGTTCTCCTGATTTACCTTTGATAACCTTGATCGTTACGCCGTTTTTTAACTGCTCGATGACCTCCGAAAATCGGGCTTTAAATTATCCGATGTGCATGGTAAGAATCATAGCTACTTGTTTTATGCTCAAGTTAGTACAAACTTGTCAAGGTGTCAAGGTGTCAAGAGAAGTCAATTTTTATCTATTTTTGATAGTAAGGCGTTTTGCAAACTCGCCTAGACCAGGCCTAAAAAATTTGATACGACAAATAAGCCTTACGTTTGGGGATTTCCTTACTTACGAGTTCCTAAGATAGGAGTTAATTATTTTTTTAATGCAAATGAAAAATGGATATAGCTAATTAACAGTTTCAAAAGACTTTATGCCAATGTAATATTCATTTTCAATCTCCTCAATTTGAAGTATATTTCCGCATTCATCGAAGTCAATAATCCCGTCTAAAACTATTTTTTCACGCACAACTCCATTCGATAAAGAGTGCTTCGTCAGCAATTTTTTATAAGGCTTACCGCTCTTTGACTTGTTTGCTAATTCGTGTAGGATTAATAATTCATTTCCATTAAAACCAAATTTTTTCGTTTTATCGTTTCGATATTTCCGTTGCTCTTCTTCGGGAAGTGAAATATAATCGACGTCATTTGGTATTTTATATTTACTGTAATCGCGATTTTTGGCCAAAGTAAAGTCAAAATTGGAAATACTTTTTTCTTCAAAACGCAATTCTGTAACGCTAGAATCTCTTTCGATGAGTACTTGTGCCCCATTTTCATTAGATTTTATGAAAAACGGGTTCTTTCTTGTTTTAAAATTAATCCTTTGGATGGATTCTAGCGTATTTTCAACTAAGTTTTTTTTGAAAAAATTCACTACTACTTCGTCTTCTACAATCCGCATACCTCTCAAGATAACCGTACCCTCACCTATAACTACTAGGTCTTCAATACCTAAATCAGTAATGTTTAACGAGTAATTATTTACCTCTTCCCCTTGAAGATTATAGACATTAATTGTTCTGTTACTTTGAAGGAAATAGATTTTATCCCCAAAAACATCAAAAGCGGGTGTAGTTCCACTTATAAAATTAATTTGCTTCTTATTTTCTGAGAGTGATTTGGAATTGAATGACAGTTTGAATTCAATTTTCCGGTCTGGTGAGAATTTGTACGCGTCTCCCCAAAATGGCACAAAAAATATACATCCGCCATCACTGGTCTTTTTTAATTCAAATCCATAATTTCTGATAGCAGGTTCTATTTCCATATAGATATCCGAGATAACAAATGGCGAAAAATCGAACACTCTGCAATCATCAGAGATTGAATTAGTTTGGGAAGTACAGGAGAAAAATAGCAATGATAATAATATTAGTGCGTGATTTTTCATGGTAGGGATAGATTTTTAGATGAGTAGTCGATCTGGGTTACATTCATTAGATGACCATCCTCCCTAAAAGAAAAAACCACAGGGAAACCACTGACTAAGCCTAATTCTACTGCTAATAATTCAGTGTCAAAATAAATATTAGGAATAAGATCTTCTCCTAGTAACATGCCCGCTTTCTTTATGCTTTTTGTGACCACAATTATCTGATATTCATCGATTTTACTTGCTTCTTGAGTAAGAGTTTTATGATTTACAAAACAGCTAGTGCATCCGTCTATGAAAATAATTAGCACTTTATTTCTAATTGGGATTTCTAACTTATTCAGGTACTTTTCAATTTTATTTTCTTGGGAAGTCGTTTTTTTACAGCAAAAAAGACAAAGAATTGCTAAGAGGTAGGTATACTTCATCTGATTTCATACATATCGAATACTACATTGTCCTCATCTAGATTCTTGAAAAAAGGATTTGTTTTAGGTAAGTAAAGCCCTTTCTCACCGATAAAGGAGTGATATAAATTGTAAATATTGCCAGGGAAAAAATATTCGTCTTGAAGTTCCCAATTTTCATTATAAATCATAATACTGAAATCATTTTTGAATATAGAGGAAATTGAGTTATCTGTATCAGGATCGAAGTTTCTGCCTAGTTGAACAAATCTTAAATATCTTTTTCTATATGGGTCCTGTATGATTTTGCAATAATGGGTATTTGAAATAATTAATTCTAGACTTTCAGAAGGCCCTGTATTGGCTATGTTAGGAAAATCTTGATTTCGATATTTGCTTTTTGAATATATGAGTTTTTTATTTTCCATTTCAAAATCGAATATAATTATACTGTCTAAAGCATTCCAAGAATAAATCCATTGCATTTCAGAATCTAAAATTCGAGAAGAAACAGAAAGGTAGATAGGGAATGTTTTGTCTTGATAAAAGTGTGGGAATCCAGATTTTGGAAACAAAAATACAGAATCCGTGACAAGATTAAATCTCCCAGATAATTGGTGGTTTTCAGCTAATACGCCCGGGACAGCAGTATTTTTTAAGATTCCTTGATCAAAATATAAAGAGTTTTTAACAAAATAAGTTGGATTTGCGGAATTCGAAAAGTGATTAATCAAACCTGGAACTACTTGATTTTTATTAGAAATAGGAGAATACCTTTTAGAAATATCACCATTTGAATCTATAAGAGTAGTATTAAAAAGTGACATTTTTGGAAATATAAAAATGCTATCCTCATTTTGATAGAAAAAACCACCTAAATTAGTGATTGATTCGGGCCCCTGAGAATTAAATGATATTCTATGTATTAAATTTCCAGTTTCTAACGAGTAAATATCTAAACTTTGATTGACCAAATTTAAATTTAGAAAGGATTCATTCTTTGAAAATTTATTAATTTGATGATAATTGAATTCAGGAGTTGATTTTTCATCCAAATGTAAAATTAAAGAATCCGCTAGGACCAGATTGCTTTCGAAACCGATCCCAGCTTTTTCTTTTTCACTTTTGCAGGAAGTCAATGCACATATTGCAAACAGTGTGTTTAGTATGATTTTCTTCATGAATCAATTGATATCATGTGGTTTATCCAAAAGTAGGAGCGGACATGCAATCACTATGTGAACCTGCACAACCTCCACTTGGAAGCAGCGTGCTATAAACTTGAATATTTCCGTTGCAATCATATACTGATGCATCAGGATCGCCCGAACAAGGACCACCTCCTGAAACAAGTTCGCATCCTTCGGAAGGTGGAAGTCCGCAGTCTGCGAATAGGCTAATTTGGAAACAAAATACCATAACTATGGTAATGGATAGGAAAATTTTTATTTTTTTCATGGTTATTTTGTTATTAAATTTCTTAAAGATATATATATATATAAGAAGCAAATAAAGGGTGGGTATTTTTTAAAAATTTTCAATTTTTTTTAGAGTTCGTCTAATAATGTTGAATTAAAACCTCAATTGAATAGATTCCTTCCTTTCTAATTTTCAATTGGTTAAGCCATTATCTTACTCCACAAATAACACCCCGACTCCCTTCTCCGTAGCCAATTCATTAAATCCCGGAACAGCCGTCTGAATCAGTCTTTCTCCCTCGGCTTTTAACGTATTCCATTCTTCCATTAGTCGGGCATATTCGGTCCTGGTGCCTTCATTGATTTTGGGAATGCTGCTTTCTCCATGGTTGAGCATAAAGAGGAAATTGGCGGTGAATTTATTTGGAAAATTCTCCACATCGTCGTAAGCGGTTGAGCGGCGCTGAATCATCTTTTCGTCCCAGGCTTTGAGCGCTTTCAGCAGGTTTTCTCCTTCAGTTTTCAAGGCCGCATATTCACTTTTGCCTTCCAGTTTTTTCAGGAGGTTGGCAAGTTGATCCTGATAACCCTTGGCGGTATTCACCATCTCATGCATGGTCATCACTTCGGCTTCCAAGTTGCTCATCCAGTCATGGTAGGCCTGATAGTCTGCTTGACTCAACTTGTAAGCAGGGATATCCTTGATTTGGGCTTTGGATTCGGCTGTCATTCCCTCGCCGCTCAGTCGGATGGTATAGGTTCCCGGGATGGCTTTATGCCCCCGATAGCTTGACTCGATGTAAGCTCCCGGAATGCCCGGCATGGTCGGATAGCGCAGGTCCCAGACAAATCGGTTTAGCCCTTTTCGGGTGGAAATCGTCGGTTCCAAAGGAGGTCCACCGGCCCAAGTTTTGGCTTCGGGATCTTTTTTGGAGGAAATACTTCTCACCAAATTTCCTTGCGAATCTAAAATCTCTAAAGTCAATTCCGTAGAGTCTGAAATAGACTCCGGAAGGGAATAATGAATCACCATGCCATTGGCGGGATTCAATCCCTCGAAAGGATGAGTACCTGAAAAATCCTCCAGATTACCTCCATTCATAGTGGAGTACCAGTTGCCCAAGAGCGCATCTTCTGGCGAATATAGCGTGATTTCCTCTACTTGTTCTTTCACCTCACGTACCACATTCAGTTCGTCCAAAATCCAAAAAGATCGACCCGAAGTCGCTACGATCAAGTCATCATGGGCGATTTTCAAATCGGTAATGGGCGTGATCGGTAGATTAAGCTGAAAAGTATTCCAATTTGCTCCTCCATCTCGGGAAATGTACATGCCCTGCTCGGTACCGGCAAATAGCAATCCCTTTTTCTCAGGATCCTCCCGGACTACCCTGATAAATGCTCCGTAAGGAATTCCCATGGAAATATTCACCCAGCTTTTGCCGTAGTCCGTGGTCTTGTAAAGGGCAGGAGTGTAGTCATTGAATTTGTATCGGGTAGTCGCAATATAGGCCGTTGCGGGATCATGTGGGGAAACCTCAATGGCATTGATTAGGCATTCCTCTAAATCTTTCGGCGTGACATTCGTCCAGGTTTTTCCATTGTCCTGAGTCAAGTGTACCAATCCATCATCACTTCCCACCCAGATCACTCCGGCTTCATGGGGGCTTTCCATCAGATAGGCGATGGTCCCATAGTTTTCAGCACCTACGGCTTCATTGGTAAAGGGCACGCCGGGAGTTCCCTGTTTTTCTTTCTCATTTCGAGTCAAATCCGGAGAAACTTCTGTCCAGCTTTGACCCCAATCTTGAGTTTTCAGCAGCACTTGGGCAGCATGATAAAAGGTATTGGGTTCATGCTGTGACCAAATAATGGGCGCGTTCCAATTGAAGCGGTATTTCATGTCTTTTGCGCTCATTCCTAGGTATTGGATCGGGGCCGCCATGATATTGGTCGAACCCTGAGTTTCCATATCCAGCACTTCAATGGTCCCCTGATAGCTGCCACCGAGGACGTATCTTGGATCATCCGGATCAAAGGCTAAAAATGCGCTTTCCCCACCTGCGGAATAATTCCAATGCTCCTGACCAATGCCACTCCGGCCCAAAGCCATGCTGGAAATGACCACAGAAGTATTATCCTGCTGCCCGGCATAGATCCGGTAGGGGAACTGATTGTCGGTATTAATCCGATAAAATTGCGCCGTCGGCATATTGCTCTGGGTGGACCAGGTTTTTCCTCCATTAAAAGAGATCGAACCTCCGCCATCATCCGCCAAAATCATGTTGTTGGAGTTTTTGGGATTGATCCAAAGGTCATGGTAATCTCCATGTGCTCCGTCTATGGCTTCGAAAGTCTTTCCGCCATCAAAGGACTTCAACATCGGCGCACTTTGCACCCAAACGGTATTTTCATCATTCGGATCGGCAAACACCTCGATGTAATACCAAGCCCGCTGAGTGAGTCGATTATCCTTGTTGACCAAGGTCCAGCTTTCTCCGGCATCATTCGAGACAAAAAGTCCGCCTAAATCTTTATAAGTATCACTTTCTATCAAAGCATAGACTTTGTTGGAATTGGCACGGGAAACAGAAATGGCCATTTTGCCTTTTTGCTCCGGTAATCCGTTTTCGATTTTTTTCCAAGTTTCTCCCGAATCGGTGGATTTGTACAGCCCTGAACCCGGACCGCCTGATTTCACTTGCCAAGGGAAACGCTGATGCTCCCACATGGCGGCGTAGAGGATTTCGGGATAGTTCATATCTATGGAAAGCTCCACGGCTCCCGTTTTATTGTCTACGAATAGAATCTTTTCCCAAGTCTCACCTCCATCGGTGGATTTGTACACACCCCGCTCTTCATTGGGCGCATATAGGGCTCCCTGTGCTGCTATATAGACAATGTCTGGGTTGCTGGGATGAATTTGGATTCGTGAGATATGTTGGGTTTGTTCCAGACCCAACTTTTTCCAGGTTTTGCCCGCATCGGTGGATTTGAGGACGCCATCTCCATAGGAGGTCATCACACCGCGTGGAGCATGCTCGCCCATACCCACGTAGACGATATTGGGGTTACTTTCGGAGACTGCCACGGCACCTACCGAACCTGTAGTAAAAAATCCATCGGAGATGTTTTCCCAATGCTGTCCTGCATCGCTTGTTTTCCAAAGTCCTCCGCCGGTAGTGCCGAAATAGTAGGTCAATGGATCATCCACTACTCCGGTGGCTGTCACCGATCTTCCGCCACGAAAAGGACCGATATTTCGGTATTTGATCGGAAGATTTTCGTCAAAGTTGACTTGGCCAATTGCCTCAAACAAAATAAAGGCAAAGACCACAAAGATGCTATTCTTCATGATTTGGTGGTTTTGGCTTTAAGTTAGGGAATTGAGCTGAATTTTGGGCAAATCAAAAAACACCCGTGGACAAAAAAAAACCATCCCGAAAATTGAGATGGCTTTATACATATAATGTTTAATTAGTTGTTTCTTCCATTTCCCCTCGAACTTCCAGAGGATCTCGCTGGTGCTTTCTTAGGAGTAGAGCTTCTGGCAGGGGCCTGTACCCGAGTATTACTTCTCGCTGGAGCTTGGACTCTGGTGTTACTTCGAGCAGGAGCCTGAACTCGGGAGTTACTTCTTGCGGGTGCTTGAACTCGCGTATTTCGACTAGCCGGAGCCTGAACTCTGGTATTCGAACGTGAAGGAGCTGATTGCACGCTTCGCTGCCGGGTAGGAGCTGGAGCCTTTTTCACCGAAGGAGCCTGTCTAGATTGCTGCACTCTGCCACTGTTTGGCGACATCCCTCTTGAGGGGCTCGTTCTCACGCTTGATTCGCGACTTGGGCTTGCAGGTCTGCTTACCGTTCCTTGGCGATTGGCATTTGGAGCCGTTCGGGTCTGTACAGATCTTCCGTTTTGCTTGGGTGCCTGATAGGGTCTGCTTTCAAAAGTTTGGCCTCCTGCTGATCTTGGGCTGGAGTTTCTGTTTTGAAGTGTACCTGATCGGCTTGCACCGGTAGCTGCACGATTGGTTCCAGTACTATTTCTGATCGCAGGGTTTGCAGATCGGCTGCTCGGCGCTTGATCCATGGTTCGGCTTCTGCTTGGACTTGCTGCGGAGCTACCTCTACGATTCAGCGCTTCTCTGGAATCAACTACCCGAGAAGGCCGTGCATCAACTGATCTTCCATTGGTTCGGGCTAAATCAGGCCGATAGAGATTGACTTCATTTCGGCTCAAATTTGCTCTTCCGGGACGATCGCTTTGCCTCACATTGTAGACATTGACACGTCTTCTGGTGAGTTGCTCGACTTCACGTCTGCTAGGTCCGGCGATGTAGGTGTTGTTATTGTACACCACCGTATTGTTGATGATTTTGGTTCGGTTGATGATTTTCACGCGGGTATTGTGCGAAGCGTAATATCTCCAGCCGTAGGGATCGTACATTCTGCGATGAGGCAAGAATACCCAGTGAAAGCTAGGGATTCTAAAGCCAACCGAAACCGAAATCCGCGGTCCCAAGGGTGCCCATCCATAATGTCCTCCGCCACTTCTCCAACTCACCCAAGCCGGTCCCCAATCGTAACCCGGGATCCACGCCCAGCTTTGATAATAATCATCAAAGTACCATCGGCCATAGTGAAATGGCGCCCATCCCCAGTCGTAGTAGGATACCCAGGTATTTCCAAACTCGGTCATGACCCAGTGGCCATTGGTACCATAAGGATGAAAATCCTGACCTACTGCAGGAAGCCAGATGTAACCGTAATTGGCGTCCTTGACCCAGTCGCCATAAGGCATCAGTTCGTCATAAAATACCTGAAAGGATACGCCTCGGAAATTTTCAGCTTTGGCGTCTTGGGAGGAAAACAGGCCCAGGGAAATGAATCCCACCATCAAGGCCGCAATCCATCGGGAGAGAAGTGTAGTTTTCATGGTTTGTTGGTTAAGTTGGACAAATAATCAGGGCAGGTTTAGTGGTTGCTTTCAATTACCTAGATGCAAAATTTTACATAAAGGATGCATGCATACTAAATCTAAAACCAAGCCAAAATTCAAATCTTTTTGAAAATCGAACTGATTTCAATTAGTTTATCGTAAAAAAATTAATGAATGTTCGATTTAAATATTTTATTAAATGAAAATAAATTCATTTTTAAATCAACTTAATCGAAAAAATAAATTAATTGAATTTTATCAAGTTAAAAAATTTCAAAAGGATTTCTGAGTTTCTTTAAAAACTTTACGGAAAATGGCGGTTTGAGGGTTTTTGCCTTTTCCTTAATTTTTACTTAAGATTTTTAGAATATTTTTTGTTGGGTCAGTTTTTCCAAAACCCAATTGGTCCAGGAGGCGCTCTCACCAGTACTCGGGCAAGCACTTTTTCCCAATAAATCTTCGACAATCAAAGCAATTAAGGGTTGCTGAATGTGCGGAGGTAAATCAAACCGAAAATAGGCTTCCTCGGCTCTGTCTTTTTTAAGGTAAAATTCACCTTTTCCAAAAGTCTCAAACCGGATTTGTCCCAGACTCCCATCAATGATGATTTGATCGATTTGATTTTCTTGGGCACTGGCAAAGCTCCAATTGCCTGTACCTACTGCACCATTTTCGAAAGCAAAACTGCCTACTACGGTATCTTCGGCTTCATACAATCCCGCTTGATTGGTCTGAAAGCCGTAGGCATCCGTGATTTTTCCCAAGAAAAATTGGAGCAAATCGATTTGATGAGAAGCCAAATCGTAAAAATATCCTCCTCCGGCGATTTGTGGATTCACCCGCCAATTGTTTTCCAATTGGGCGATGATCTCCGGCTCGGGTTCCTGACGCATTTGGATATGGACAGTTCGGATATTACCGATTGCTCCCTTTTCGATCAAATCCTTGATTTTGACAAAATGGGGGAGTGCTCTGCGATAGTAGGCCACATACAGCGGTACATTGGCTTTATCACAGATTTCGATCATTTCTTGGCATTCTGTATAAGTGCGGGCCATGGGTTTTTCCACATAAACCGGTTTTCCAGCCTCTGCCGCCAATCGTGTATAGTGAAGGTGCAAATGTGGAGGCGTGGCGATATAAATGGCATTCACCTTCGGATCCTCGATCAAGGCCTGAGCATCGGTGTACCAGTTAGGGACATGATGCCGCCGTGCATAGTCTTTGACTTTTTTCTCATTTCGCCGCATTACGGCAATCAAACGACTATTTGGAACCAAGTTCATCGCAGGTGCGGACTTGACTTCGCATACATTACCGACTCCGATGATGCCCCAGCGAACTTCCGAGTCTTGAAATTTTTTCATGATTTTCCTTTAAATCGGAGACCATCAATCACCAAACTCAAACCAGTCTGAAACACAATCAACCCCGCGGTCCCGTACCAAAACCAAGGTTCACCCGAAAGTTTGTTGAGTCCGGCATCAATGCACAAGGAAAGACCGGTGCCCGTCAAAAGTAATCCACCGACGGATTGAAGCCAGTAACGTGTATTTTTAGTCATTTGTCTTTACGGTTAAAACACCAAAAGCCGCAAATACACGGCTTTTGGTTGTAAAATTTCTCTGCAATTTACACTTCAAATCCCGGACGATATTCTCTTCCGACGAATTGATTGGCTTCTTCCAAATTGGTAATTCGCATGTTCTCACCGTCCCAAAGTAGTTTTTTGCGGGCGAAAAACTCTTGACGACCTTGTGCATTTTCTTTTCTGAGCATGTAGCTTCGAATGGCGAGATTTCCCATCAGCACCGTTTCGGTCATCGGTCCGGCATAGTCAAAGGATGAAGTCAAACCTTGATGCTCAGTGGAACCAAATCCAGCTTTGCAAGCCTCAACCCACAATCGCTGATGTCCATATTCCCGCTCCATTCCTTCTTCGCTTTGAGGACCTTCCTCTTTCGTGCCGTCATTCAGATATAATTTTGGCATCAGAGGAGAAGAGTCGTTGATATTGGTGGAAATGATTCCTTTTTCTCCGATGATCAATACCCCATTTGCCGAATTGGCACCACCAATATCGTCATTGGCAGGGATGATATCCGGATGAGCAGGCCGGATTCCGCCATCCATCCAGGTCATTTTGATCGGGCTTTTGCTCTTTTGGGTTTCTGAAAAGTTTAGGGTAATCATCGAGGAAGCCGGGCAGCCCTCTGGATTATAATCCGGGGTCCACATTTTTGAGAAAACAGAACCTACTGAGCATTCTGCATCCAGTGGATAATGTAATCCAAGCGTCCTAAATGGAATATCAATCAAGTGACAACCTACATCACCTAGCGCACCGGTACCATAAGCCCACCATCCTCTCCAGTTGAAGGGATGAAGATTTGGGGTAAAAGGAATTTCCTCAGCCGGTCCTAGCCACAGGTCCCAATCCAAGGCATCAGGTTTGGCTCCCGGTTCAGGTTTGGGGAAAGGTCCTCCTTGCGGCCATACGGGACGGTTGGTCCATACTTCCACTTTTGAAACTGCTCCGATTCTGTCCTCATCGACCCATTGCTGAACCAGTTTAAGAAGCGGATTTGATCCGCCTTGATTTCCCATTTGGGTGACCACTTTTTGGGAGCGGGCCATTTCAGTCAGCATTCGGGCTTCCCGAATATTGTGCGTCATGGGTTTCTGTACATAGACGTGTTTGCCGCGCTCCATGGCGTATTTTGCCGCAGGTCCATGCACATGATCTGGGGTAGAAATGGTCACTGCATCAATGTCGGTTTCCTTGTCAAGCATTTCACGGTAATCTGCATAGAGTTTGGCCTTTGGAAAGCGATCGACGGAGCTTTTGGCGGAGCCGGAAAAATCCACATCACAAAGTGCCACTACACGTTCCCTTCCTCCCACAGAAGCCAATTCGATATCGCTGGCACCTTTTCCTCCCGCACCAATGGCAGCCAAATTCAGCTGATCCGAAGGTGCGGTAAATCCTGCTCCTCCGAGGACATGCCTCGGAACAATAAGAAATGAAGAGGCTATTGCCGCATTTTTAATGAAATCCCTTCTGGATTGGCTCGAAGGTTCTTGGTTTTGCTTTTTCATAGGTTTAAAAAGGGTTTGTTGTTCAAGAGACAAGTTATTAATTCTTTTGGGCGGATGTTTTTTTTTGGTATTAAAGGTTAATTATTTTCTTGAGCTGCCAGTTCTACTTCCGGTTCAAAGGCTTCGAAAGGATATTGCCGAGGCAGGATTTCAATCCCTGAGGTTACTTTGAGCGGGGTCTTTCCCGCAAATGTCATTTCCACAAAAAAGCCCCGAAAACCCTGTTCAGGTTCTGTCATATTTACTTCCAATCGTCCCTCGGACGGCATACTGATTTCTTCCGCTGTCCAGTTTGGACCAAATTCATCCACTCGAAAATCCCGGGAAAACTGATTATACGCCGTCCAAACCTTGACAGAAATGGGAAGCTGATCTTTGGGCGTTTCGATGATAATTTTATCCTCGGTGACGTCCCAGCTGTATTCAGGTCGCTCTTGATCGCTCAGTATAGAAGCATAAAAGGAAATCAAATTTGGAAAGGCGTCAGATTCGCTCAGGTCATGTCCATAATTGGGTACATACTGAATGTGTTTTTCACCTTGGAGATCATCCCAATAAAACTCCCAGCTGTCAGGTTGGAAAAACTGGTCTCCAGCAGCGTTGATGAGTAATTTGGGTATGGATAAATCGTCCACGAATGAATAGGGCTCAGTGAGTTCAAGGAGTCGATCAAATTCGGAGGTTCCCATCCATTCCATAATTCCCTCTCGCACATAATCATTTACCGCAGGGGCCCAAAAGCCATAGTTTCTCCAATGATGCTGAAATGAAGGCTCCAGATTGAGTAGGTCAATGACTACAGGAGCAATGGCGATTACCCGATCATCGGTGGCTGCGGTAGTCCAAGTGGTCCAGCCCCGCTTGGATGCGCCACCCACGAAAAAATGCTTGAGGTCTAACTGATAATTTTCCTTTACTACTTCCGTGACCGCATCCATGGCCAGTTTTACGGCTTTGGTCATGGGAAATCTTGCCAGCCAAATCGCATCCTCATCCTTGGCTCCGCCTTCTAGAAATTTGCGCCAGCCGTAAGCAATGATTGCATCCTCATAGCGCTCCCCAAACTCATCTCCGACAAAAGTCAAAGGCTGAAAGGGAATATTATGAATCTGGGCCACTACAGAATTGGTCTGAAGTGCCGCAGCTTGGATTAATTTGTCCGGTTCGGTTGGCATGGGGGTATCTTTGCTGCCACCTCCGATCCACATCATCCCTGTTTCAAAGGTAGTTTCCTTGGGGACCATCAGCGAAACCCAGTGCCACCATTCGGTTTCATCGACCAGACTATCTTCGAGCCAATGCTGGGAATACATTTTCAATACATGAAAATCCGCCTTTTCTCCCTTTTCGGAATGAACCAATTCGAACCTAAAATTTGGATCGGGTGCTTGCACGTATTTTTTGAGCAAGTCTTCGCCTTGAGAAATTGAAGGTTTCTTCGTTTGGTTTTCTTTTGGAGATTCACAGGAAAAAAATCCCAAAATCAATAAGAAAATAAGGGGAGCGACTACTTTTGACAAAGAATTGAATTTCATAGTTTGAAAGGTAGTTTGTATTGAAAATCTACTAATTTTAAATGCTGGCTACAAGATTTGGCTGAAAAAGCTTTTCAAAGATCAAAATATTGACAATCATGCGAATATCCCGATTTATCCTTGCCTTTATTTTTACAATTTCTTCAGGAGTTCTTTCTGCCCAAGAAATCTCCTCGCCAGACGGCAGCTTTACCTTGAGCTTTTCGCTGGATGCTAGTGGTGCACCTACTTATCAGCTGAATTTTAAAGATCAACCTGTTATTGAGTCGAGCCGGCTAGGCTTGGATTTGATTAATGATTCAGTAGACTTGCATATGGGGTTTCGGATTTTGGATACGGAAACTACTTCCTTGGATGAAACTTGGAATCCGGTATGGGGAGAGGAGAGTGAGATCCGGAATCATTACCAAGAGTTTTTGGTCAAGCTGGAGCAGGTGTCCACAGAGCGAAAATTGAATATTCGGTTTCGCCTTTTTGACAGCGGATTGGGTTTTCGCTACGAATTTCCCGTCCAAGAGGTGATGGGCCATTTTGCCATTGCTGAGGAACTCACCGAGTTTGCCATGACTGGAGATCATACGGCTTTCTGGATTCCAGGTGATTACGACACCCAGGAATATGATTATACCGAATCCAAACTTTCGGAAATTCGGGATTTGATGGAATCGGCCATTACCCCAAATGCTTCCCAAACTCCGATTTCGGAAACGGCAGTTCAAACGGCTTTGATGATGAAATCAGAAGAGGGGCTTTATATCAATATTCATGAAGCGGCGCTGATTGACTATGCAGCGATGCATCTGGAGCTAAATGATAAGCAAATGATCTTTCGAAGTCATCTGACGCCAGATGCGCAAGGGGTAAAAGGCTATTTGTACACGCCTGCGCAATCTCCTTGGCGAACGGTCATCGTCGGGGAAAGTGGAGCCGATATTTTGGCTTCTCGAATCACGTACAACCTCAATGAGCCTTCAAAAATCGATGAGACCGCTTGGATCAAACCGATGAAATACCTGGGAGTTTGGTGGGAAATGATCACCGGTCAGAGCTCTTGGGCGTATACTGATGAACTCCGAGCTGTCAAATTGGGTGAAACGGACTATTCCAAGGTACAACCCAATGGCAAGCATGGAGCGACCACTGAAAATGTGAAAAAATACATTGATTTTGCCGCTGAGCATGGATTTGACGGGGTGTTGGTCGAAGGCTGGAATGAGGGCTGGGAGGATTGGTTTGGCAATTCAAAAGATTATGTGTTTGACTTTTTGAGCCCTTATCCGGATTTTGATTTGGAGGGAATCGCCGCTTACGCTAAAAGCAAAGACGTGAAAATGATCATGCATCATGAGACTTCCTCGTCGGTTCGCAATTATGAGCGACATCTGGATGAGGCCTATCAGCTGATGAAGGACTATGACTACCCCGCGGTCAAAAGTGGCTACGTTGGAAATATGCTTCCCCGAGGTGAGCATCATTACAGCCAATGGCTGGTCAATCATTATCAGTATGCTGTGGAAAAAGCTGCCGAATACCAAATCATGGTTAATGCGCACGAGGCAGTTCGTCCGACAGGAGTAGCCCGGACTTGGCCCAATCTGATCGCCAATGAATCTGCAAGAGGCACAGAATATCAGGCTTTCGGGGGAAATAAGGCGAATCATGTGACGGTGTTACCATTTACTCGGCAGATTGGCGGACCGATGGATTACACTCCGGGGATTTTTGAAATGGATGTCTTCAACGGGTCTCATGTCAATAGTACGCTGGCGAATCAACTGGCGCTCTATGTGACGATGTACTCCCCGCTTCAGATGGCCGCCGATTATCCGGAAAATTACAAGCGCTTCCCCGATGCTTTCCAGTTTATCAAGGATGTGGCCTTGGACTGGGAAAAGAGTGTGTATTTGGAAGCTGAACCGGGATATTATTTGACAATCGCTCGTAAAGCCAAGGAAAGTGGAGAATGGTTTGTGGGAAATGTCAATGGGCTTGATGGACGAACGGGAGAGATACCTTTTGACTTTTTAGAAGAAAGAAAAACGTACATCGCCGAAATTTATTCGGATGCCTCAGATGCCCACTTCAAAACCAATCCACAGGCCTATGAAATTCGAAAGGTCCGGGTGGATTCCAAATCAGTTTTGGAGCAGTTTTCCGCACCGGGTGGAGGCTATGCGATCCGAATTTATGAAGCAGATAAATCTGAATTGAAAGGTGTTAAAAAGCTCAAGTGAGTGGAGGAAGTGGTCGGTGAAGACACCGACCACGGCGACATATATTCCAATCTCAGCAATCGGGACATTAACCGCGGGAGCGGTGAAGTATGGTTCTTATTTCCATTTCACTGATTTAAATACAATTTGCCGGTAATTGTCTCTTTCGTAGAGGATCCCTAGGGTGTTTTTATCCAGGTTCACCAAATCCGAATAAGCTGTCCAAGCGTTTTTTTCACCATTCTCATTCGAGTCAATCAGGATATTTTTTGTCCAAGTTTTTCCCTCATCGTAGCTGATTTTGATCGTCAAATGATTGCGTTCTTCTTCGCTAGCCGCATTAGAGTGGGCGAGGATGGTTTTTCCGTCTTGTGCTCCAATGTTTAGGATAGAAGCCTGACAAACTGGGTCAGGAAGTTGAGGCTCAAAGTAACTTTCTTCCCAAGTTTGACCTCCGTCAGAAGAATACGACAGAATTCGCTGCCGGATATCTCCTTTTTGATTTCGACTGCTCATGATCATCCGTCCGTGGGTTAGTTCTGCTGCAATGGATTCATTCGAACCGCCAAATTTGACCGATTCAGAAAGGCTAAAAGTCTGACCATGATCATCTGTAAAAAAGCCATGAGCTTGATAGTCCGACCAGTCTGAAATGGGGTCACCCGCCGAATGATTGGCGGCCACGTAGATTCTGCCTTGGTGAGGGCCATGTTGAAATTGAAAGGCATGTCCGGGTGTATTGGCATAGTGCCTCCAGTCTTCGGGGTTTTGATACTCCGGGTTGAAATCAGGATTATTCGGAAGGTGGACCTGTGTGGTGATGTTTTCAGGAGTGGTCCAGCTTTTTCCCAAATCAAAAGAGGTAATCATCCAGGTTTCTCGTACCCCTCGGTTCATCCGGATGTCATACTCATGATTATTTCCGGTATTGTAAAACAAAAAAACGACCCCATCAGGAAACTCGGGATTGTGAAGGTCGACGACTGGAGCGGGATTGCCGGCTTGAAGGCTATCATAGTCGACTAAGGTTTCCAGGTTTGACCAATTTTCCCCTCGGTCATTACTTCGTTTCATGACTAAGTTGATATCCCCAAAATCATCCGTTCCGTTTACTCGGCCTTCGGCAAAGGCTAGTAATTCCCCATTGGGCAAATTGATAATGGCAGGAATGCGATAGATGGCGTGACCTTCTTTATCGGCCTCAAAAACGAGGGTTTCTTGTGCCAAAAGGAGATGAGAAAAGCAAAATAGGGAAAGGAGCAGGACGTATTTGGTCATTTTGGGTCTGGATTTCTTGGACTAAATAAAATGAAAAATTAGGGTTTTGGAAGGAAATTGATTCTTCTCTATTGATTAAAATTTAAAAATGGGTTGTTAAAGGAAGATTTGATAAATTTTTGGCTAAGCTTCTACAGATCAATTCAAGTGGATTTTTTGATCATTTAATCAATTAATTCCCGCAAAAAATAAGTGATGCTTGTTTAGGTAAAGTTTCGTTTTCACTTTTCTCAAAAAAAGGATGAAAACGAAATCACTTGTCTGGGCTATTGTTGTTTTTGGGATCTTTTCCTGTAGCGGATCTGAGGAAGAACCGAGGGATTCCAATCAAGCCTTTCTCAGTTTTAAAGTCAATGGTGAATTAAAGGAATTCGAGGTAGCCAATAGTCCCATGGGCTTCTCGTTCAACTCGGAAGGGCCTGTTTATTTAGCGACTTTTATGGTTTTAGCTAATCCGGTTGATGGTACCAAAAATTTTATTTCCGGGTTTTTAAGAAATGAAACCCTTTTTGAACCCAATGAAATCCTGGAAATGCAAAATCCAATTTTTTATCAGGGAATTCCTATGGTCCGAATCCAATTAACCTATTCCAATGAAGCTGGCGAACTCTATAATGCTGTACTTTTTCAGGAGGATTTTCCTGCTCTTTTGGCAACGGATGATGCCAGGTTTCGATTTACGGAGATCAGCGATAATTGGGTAAAAGGGGAATTCAACGGAATTTTGGTAGGTCCGGTATTCGAAACCACAGGAAGAGGGGATACTGAATTGCGGGTTACGGAAGGTAAATTCAGTATGCCGCTCTTCCGAAGCAATCTGCCTTAAAGTTTGACAGCCAATCCCACATTGAGAAAAGCCACCCCGTAACCCAATTCACCAAATACGGCCAAGTTGGGGTTGAAATAATAGCGTGCTCCACCAAAAATG
Source organism: Algoriphagus hitonicola (assembly GCF_900113375.1). Classification (GTDB taxonomy): domain Bacteria; phylum Bacteroidota; class Bacteroidia; order Cytophagales; family Cyclobacteriaceae; genus Algoriphagus; species Algoriphagus hitonicola. The sequence goes on from NZ_FOPC01000001.1 coordinate 296,962, forward strand.
GTCAGTCCGGCTGTATTTCCAAAGTTTCCCGAGTTTCCTGTATCAAAACCTGAATTGTCTTCATAGGAATAATTCAGGAGGTTATAGCTAGCCATCAATCCGGCATAGAGATCCAACTTTTCATTTTGAATCTGGGTAAAATGCAAAGCTCCCCGCACTCCGATAATGGTATAGTTCCACTTGGATTTGGATTGGATTGTACCCGAATTGGTTTCATAGGAAAAACTTTTGTATCCGACATAGCCCCCGATACTGATAATTCCGACTTCGCCTGCTTCGGCGACTCCCTGCTCATACATGAGGCTGATGGCTGGGATTTGACTACTGTAATCAAAGCCGCCAAGAGAGCTTCCAATACCGATTCCTGCGGAAAAAACTTTAGTAGATTGATCAAAATTCTGGGCATTTCCTGTCAAGATTGTAGAAATGCAGATTAGAAATGTGAGTGTTAGATAGACTGTTTTCATGATTTCAAATTTTCAGTCAAACTAGGATCTATTTCTAAAAAACTGAATCCACAATGATTTTATGCCTTAATTGCCTTATTTCCTGTGGCTTTTCAACTGATTTTTGTAAAAAATCCCGTAATTTATTTGCTGATTTAATGCACATGAAAAAGTTTTTTGCACTACTTCTTTTTGTTTTTATGGCTGGGAATCTGAGGGCTCAAAGTCAGATTGATTCTTTGCTGCGGGAGATTAATAAACCAATGCTTTCGGATAGTTTGCGTGCTTTTTTACACAGCGAAATAGCCTTTGAATTTGCGGGTGTAGATCCGCAGAGAGGTTTGGTTTATGCAGATTCGGCTATTTCATTTGCCCAAAAAGCGAAAAACCCTTCGCTAGAAACTTCCGCACATAACAGCAAGGGTGTGAATTATTGGTATTTGGGTGAGGATTCTCTGGCTTCGGTAGAATATCAAAAGGTACTAGAAGAGCATTTGCATTCCGGTAATCTCAAAGGTCAGGCTACAGCTTCGAATAATTTGGCCTTGCTTTCTTACAATCGAGGCGATTATCGTTCAGCATTGGAAAATCACGAGAAGGCAAGCCGAATTTTTGAAGAATTGGATTTGCGAAAAAACCTCATCAATAGCCTGGCAAATACCGGAGTTGTCTTTTTGGCCTTGGCGGATTATCCCAAGGCGCTGGAGTATTTTTTGGAAGCGATGAAAAAAACCGAAAATGGAGATATTTGGGAAAGGGGAAATATCTCCAATAATTTGGGGTTGGTGTACAAAAATTTAGGGGAATTCACCCAGGCTGATTCGGTCTATCAGGTGGCAGTAGCTGAATATGAAAAAAACGGAAATCTACAAGCCCAGGCAAATTCTCTTGGGAATTTGGCAGCAGTCAAGCAACTTCAGGGAGAGTTGGTTTTGGCTGAAGAACTAATTTTAGAAGCGTTTAAAATCAACAGAAAAATCGGAAATCAGCGGAGAATTGCATCGGATTTTAGTACGCTTTCTTCCATTTATTCTGAAATGAATCAGTCCGAAAAATCCGGAATAGTTCTAGATAGTGCCATTCAATTGTATCGTTCGGTGGGGGAGAGACTGAACCTTTCAAAGGTCCTCCTCGAAAAAGCAGCTATTGAAAAAAACCGGGGGAACTGGAATTCAGCTCAGCGTTTGGAGCTGGAGGGATTAAGACTGGCTCAGGAAAGCACCTCACTGGAGGCCCAGAAAAACGCATGGCTTGGCTTGGCAGAAACTTATCGGGGAAAAAGAGATTTCTCAAAGGCCTTGGAAGCCTTTGAGCGCGCACAACATTACAAGGATAGTATTTTTAACGATGATAATCGAAAGCAAATATTAAGACTTCAACTAGGTCACGAGTATGATCAAAAAGCTCAGGCAATGCAGTCTGAATTTGAGAAAGAACGGATCCTGCTCGATCTTCAAACCCGTGAAAGTCAACTCAAAGCCCGGCTTTATTTGATGGGTTTGCTGGTAGTATTGCTAGTGGGCGCAGGTTTATTTTTGATATTAAAGCATCAAACTAATCAGCGAAGGAAACTTTTGCAGCAACGCTATCAGACAGAAATCTCAGAATTGGAATTGAAAGCGCTAAAAGCACAAATGAACCCTCATTTTATATTCAATGCACTCAGCTCCATCAGTAATTTTTTACTGAAAAATGAACCTGAGGAAGCAGATCGATATTTAACCAAATTTGCACGAATGATTCGAAAAATACTCGATTTCAGCGAGCTGAAGGAGATCTCGATGGAAGAGGAAATTCGCTTTTTGAGGGATTACATTCAAATCGAAGCGCTTCGTTTGGGCAAAACCATCGAGCTTCAAGTCGAAAATCCCGATCGGGTGGATCTCGCTGGGATCAAGGTCCCTCCTTTGCTTTTGCAGCCTTTGGTCGAAAACAGCATTTGGCATGGCATTGCCAAAACCGAAGAAAATGGTCACATCAAATTTCTTTTTGAGCGCAGCGAAATCGGGGTTCAACTCAGCTTGCGGGATACCGGAAAAGGACATAATCTACCTATTGAGCTTTCTGGTGACCATCAGTCTATGGGAATGAAATTGGTCGAAAAGCGCTTGCTGAATTCTCGGAAAAGTAGGGTTACGGAAAAGCCTATTTTCGATTTTGACGTCGATTCAGAGGGTTTTTGGGTTAGATTGCAATTAAATTCTCCTCAAAACCTAGTTAATTCATGATTCGATACGCCATTGTGGAAGATGAGCCTCAAAGCGCTGAGCGATTAAAGTTACTGATGGAGCGATCTCATCTGGATCTGTTTGAGCTAATTGGAGTAATCAAAAAGGCCCAAGAAGTCCTCGGATTTTTCCAAGAGAATTCTCCGGATTTGGTCTTTTGGGATGTGGAACTGGGTGAAAAAACAGCCTTTGAACTATTGGCTGAAATCCCCAAAAAGGATTTTCAAATCATCTTCACTACTGGGCATCAGGAATATGCTCTTCAGGCGATTAAAGCAAATGCTCTGGATTATTTGCTGAAACCCGTTGATGCAGAAGAATTAGCCAAATCACTTAAGCGAGTTGAGGTCCAAAGAAGCAACGGGGTCAATCCTTCAGATTTAGAAGCGATTTTGAAATCGATTCTTCCTTTAAAAAATCTTCAAAAAATAGCCTTGCCGACTGCCTCAGGGTTGGAGTTTGTACCCATTGATTCGATTCTCCGATGCCAAGCCGATGTGAATTACACTCATTTTTTTCTTCGGGATGGACGAAAAATCACCAGTTCCAAAACCCTGAAAGAATATGAAATGCAGTTGGTTTCCCAGGACTTTTTTCGGGTTCATAACAGTCATTTGGTCAATTTGAAGGAGGTGAGGTTTTACACCAAAGGAAAGGGAGGCTTTTTGACGCTGAATGACGGGACTGAAGTGGAGGTTGCTTCGAGGAGAAAAGAAGAGCTTCTGCAGATTCTTAAAGGGTTTTGAATTGGGTTGGGAATTTGTAATTTGACATTTACTTAAGACCCAGCCCACAGTATCATGAAAAATTTATCGCTAAGCTTTTTATCAATCCTAATTTTTGCCGGATTGCTAAGTTGTAATGACCCTGAAAATCAAGCTCCAGATCGCCCAAATATCGTCTTTATCATGTCCGACGATCATGCCTATCAGGCAATTTCGGCCTATAGCGATCATTTGATCGAGACGCCAAATATTGATCGGATCGCCGAAATGGGGATGCTTTTCACCAATGCCACTGTGACCAATTCCATCTGCGCGCCGAGTCGGGCGACGATTTTGACAGGTTTGCACAGCCATCTCAATGGTAAAATTGACAATGACTTTCCCTTCGATACAACCAATGTGACTTTTCCCCAGCTTTTTCAAGAGGCAGGCTATCAGACGGCCATGTTTGGGAAGTTGCATTTTGGAAATAACCCCAAAGGCTTTGATCAATTCAAGATTTTGCCCGGACAAGGGGCCTATTACAATCCCGATTTTATCACCAAAAATGAGGGGAATATTCAGGTAGAAGGTTATGTCACGGATATTATTACCGACATGACCTTGGACTGGCTGCAGCATGAGCGAAGGGAAGAGGATCCCTTTTTACTTTTTTATCTGCACAAAGCTCCCCATCGGGAGTGGTTGCCTGCTGAGCGACATATTGCAGATTTTACGAGTAGGGCTTTTGTAGAGCCACCTACACTTTTTGATGATTATTCTGGAAGAGGAAGGGCTGCGAAAGAAGCCGAAATGAATCTGCTCAAACACATGAACTGGGCTGGTGACTCAAAAATCTATCCTGAGGTTATGGAGGAGTTGGGAATACCGGATGCTTCGGGATGGGACAAAGGGGCTTTTCAGCGCGAAGTCGGTCGACTCAATGATTCTCAGCGTGCCAATTGGGATGCAGTCTATGGCCCGATGAATGAGGAGTTCAAAGCAAACTATGCTGACATGACCGAGGAAGATTTGATGAGATGGCGCTATCAGCGATACATGCAGGATTATTTGGGGACGATTCAGGCTGTGGATGAAAATGTAGGTCGCGTTTTGGATTACCTTGAGGAGAAGAATATGATGGAAAACACCATCATCGTCTATACCTCGGATCAGGGTTTTTACTTGGGAGAGCACGGTTGGTTTGATAAGCGATTTGTGTACGATGAATCATTCAAAACCCCGCTTTTGGTGGCTTGGCCGGGAAAAGTGCAACCTGGATCAACATCCACCGAGATGGTTCAGAATCTGGATTTTGCCCAGACTTTCTTAGACGCAGCCGGCATTCCTGCTCCAGAATCTATGCAAGGCGAAAGTTTGGTTCCCTTGCTCACGGGGAAAACTGAAAAATGGACTCGGGATGCGGTTTATTACCACTACTATGAATATCCTTCGGTTCATATGGTCAAGCGTCACTACGCCATTGTCACCGAAGAGTACAAACTCACCCATTACTATTTTGATACGGATGAATGGGAACTCATCGACCGAATCAATGATCCCATGGAGCTCAAAAATGTATACGAGGATCCTGCTTATGCTGAAATTAGGGAAGAATTACATAAAAAACTGGATGGTTTACGCGAGAAATACGGAGATAGTAAGGAGCTTTCCCAGCAGTATTTGGACAACTATTTGGATCGGCTGGAAGAAACGCAGCAATTTGGAGCGGCCAATAAAGAAGTGACAAAACAAATTTTGGAAGATCGAAAAAAATCAAATTGATCCGATTTTCCCCCATATCTAACCCTCAAAAACCTATGAAGAATATCCTTTCCATTTCTCTTTTGGGCTTAGCTGCAGGAGTTCTTTTTTCCTGTCAGCCTCAAGAAGAAAAAGTCAGCGAGCGACCCAACATCATTTTTATCATGTCTGACGATCACGCCTATCAGGCGATTTCGGCCTATGATAATTCCCTGATCGAGACGCCCAATATTGACCGAATTGCAAAAATGGGGATGCTTTTTACCCAGGCTTCGGTGACCAACTCGATTTGTGCACCTAGCCGGGCTACGATTTTGACCGGAAAGCATAGCCATATGAATGGAAAAATCGATAATCATTTCCCCTTTGACACGACCAATGTGACTTTTCCCCAGCTTTTTCAAGAGGCCGGCTATCAGACCGCCATGTTTGGAAAATTGCACTTCGGAAACAACCCAAAAGGTTTTGATCAATTTAAGATACTGCCGGGTCAAGGGGCTTATTTCAATCCGGATTTTATTACCAAAAATGAGGGAGATATTCAGGTGGAGGGATATGTCACGGATATTATTACCGATATGACCTTGGATTGGCTGCAGAATGAGCGGAGAGAAGAGGATCCATTTTTACTTTTCTATTTGCATAAGGCGCCGCACCGGGAATGGTTGATGGCAGAGCGGCATTTGGAAGAATTCACCAACCGGACTTTTCCCGAGCCACCGACTTTGTTTGATGATTATGAAGGCAGGACCTATCCGGCGGAGGAGGCTGAAATGAATATTTTTGAGCATATGGCTTGGGCGGGAGACAATAAGCTTTTCCCCCAAACCATGGATGAGCTTGGCCTGGAGGAGATCGGTTATGATAAAAGCCGCTTTGATTATCAGGTGAGCCGACTGACCGATTCGCAGCGGGAGAATTTTATGGAAGCTTATGGCAAAGTCAATGAGGAATTCAAAAAGGCCTATCCTACCATGAGCGAAGAAGATGTTATGCGCTGGAAATATCAGCGCTACATGCAGGATTATTTGGGGACGATTCAGTCTGTAGATGAGAATGTCGGACGGGTGTTGGACTATTTGGAAGAAAATGACCTGATGGAAAACACCATTATCGTGTACACTTCTGATCAGGGATTTTACCTAGGCGAGCATGGCTGGTACGATAAGCGATTTGTCTATGACGAAAGCTTCAAAACGCCACTTTTGGTGGCTTGGCCGGGAAAAGTAGCGGCGGGAAGTACTTCGGATGAACTGGTCCAAAACTTGGATTTCGCCCAGACATTTTTGGATGCAGCGGGAATCGAGCAGCCTGCAGATATGCAGGGGGAAAGCTTCATTCCTTTGCTCACCGGAGAACTAGAAAAATGGGATCGGGATGCGGTGTATTACCACTACTATGAATATCCCGCAGAGCACATGGTCAATCGTCACTATGCCATCGTGACCAAAGAATACAAGCTGATCCATTATTATTTTGTAGAGGATAGCTGGGAGCTGATCGATCGGGTAAAGGACCCGATGGAGCTCAAGAATGTGTATGATGATCCAGAATATGCGGTTATTCGAGAGGACTTACACCGACGACTTGATGAGCTGAGGGTGAAGTATAAAGACAGTTCCGAGCTCAGTCAAGATTATATCAATCGATTTATGGAGGATGCACGAAACGGGAAAGTTTGGGGCGTCACCAAAGAAAAAGTGGAAGAAATCGAAAAGCGAAGAGCCGAAATCGAATAAGTGAAAAGCCCAAGCCGAAAACTTGGGCTTTTACTTGGGTGATAAAATCCGAAAAGGAAAAAGGATAATATTCCGAATCAAATCAAAGGATAATTCTACCGCAAAACCCAAAAGCCGGAAAGGCAACAGCAACAGCCAGATAAATGGATATAGGATAATGGCGATGATGGCAATCGGCCAGCAGAGCACCAACAGAATCAGCCAAAGTAGGAATGTAAGCATGCTGATAATCGGTCAAGATTTATACCAGTTGGGTTAATCTTTTGAAAATAAGAAGTTTATAAAAACTCCAATTTCCGAAACTGTTCAGTTTCAAAACAGAATTGGTAAAAAGTGGACAATTTTAAGTTGATACATCGCTACTTTCTTCTTGAGTGGTTTAAACAATGACATGGCTTTTGGGAGTTTGCAAGAAGAAATGAATCAAAATGTTACCTTAGCCGAATGAATCAAGAGTTGCTATGAGAAAATTAAAATACGTGATTTTAGGAGTTGCTTTAGGAATATTTTCCTGTCAGTCAACCCCTGAAAAAGAAAATCAAATTACGGAAACGGAAGAAACGCCAAGTGAAGATCGGGTTTCAATTGCAGAAATAGAGGTAGGAATTAAGTCTTTTATCGATCAAAAAACAGTCGAAAATGGAGGTTATTTTCCCGTTAAAGATGAGAATCACGACCTTCGCATGAAGCTGGTCCGCGTACATACCGAATACCTTTCTAACTTGGGGCCTCAGTCTCATTTTGCCTGTGTGGATTTGGTAGATGAAAGTGGCGATGTCTATGATGTGGATTTTTTTATGGAAGGGACTCCGGGAGATATGGATGTCACCCGCACGTCGGTTCATAAACTGAACGGAAAACCTTTTTACAGTTGGAAACAAAATAAAGAAGACAAAACCTGGTATCGCGTGGCATTAGAAGAATCAAACAATACACTTTTGGGAGTGATCGAAGGGGAAGATGCCTTTGAATTTTACTATAACGCCTCAGTTCCTCCACTAGACGGACCGGCTAAAATGTGGGTTCCTCTGGCCGAATCAGATGAATTTCAGACCGTCACCATCGAATCCATCGAAGTGCCAGGAAAGCAGCAAAATCTCAAAGATCAGATTTATGACAATAATTTATTGTTCATGGAATTAGGTCCGGAGGATAGTGGAAAAGAGCTAGAAATCGTCTATTCGGTCAAGCGAAAGGAAAAGGGTCCTTATGAAGCATCGGCTCCTGATCCGGCAGTTTATTTAGCCTCCAATATTCTTATGCCCAAAGGTGGACGGTTTGAAGAGATCGCTAAGGAGGCTTTGGGAGAAAAAATCAACGATAGTCACTTGGTTCAGGCACGTGCACTATACGATTACATTATTGACAATATGCGTTACATGAAATTTGGGGATTTTGGGAAAGGGGATTCTAATTATGCCTGCGATTCGAAGACGGGGAATTGTACCGAGTTTCACAGCTTCTTTATTTCGCTAGCTCGATCGGTGGGAATCCCAGCCAAATTTTCCATTGGGGCTTCGATTCCTTCAGATCGGAATGATGGTGGAATCGATGGTTATCACTGCTGGGCGGAGTTTTATGCTGATGGCAAATGGTGGCCGGTAGACATCTCAGAGGCGAATAAATACACGGCTTTGGCAACGTATTATTTTGGAAGACATCCTGCCAATCGGATCGAATTAAGTAGAGGCAGAGATTTGCAAGTCAGCCCGGGACCTGCCTCAGGACCGATTAATTTTATCGCTTATCCGTATTTGGAGATCGATGGGGAAGAAGTAAAAGTAAATTCCCGGTTTTCATTTATGAGAAAAGTGAATAGTTAAATGACCCTGCTTAAAATAGATTTAAGAAAACAAAAGAGGCCGCAAATTTTGCGGCCTCTTTTGTTTAATTGTCTGGGTGCTCCCCGCCTTCTGCAGGGTGTTCGGTAGAATCACCTTCAGCAGGATGCTCCCCGCCTTCTTCAGGGTGCTCAGAAGATTCTTCAGCCGGTTGCTCAGTAGCTTCCTCAGTCGAATCCGCTTTTTTTCCTCCACAAGAGGAGAGTCCAGTGCCTAAAATGAAACCTGCCAAAGCAAGCATCATGAAGATTGTTTTTAGTTTTTTCATGGTTGATGGTATTTTAAATTATCGCTGTAAAGATAGGAGATGTTTTACTCAATCAAAACAAGTGAAAATTCAATTGATTTGAATTGATTTATTCGATTTTAAGTTTTTTGGCATTCGGAACTGAATAATGCCCGCCGAAAGGACAGTCAATACCCCGATTAGCAAGATCGCTGAGGTGATCCCAAATGAATCCGCTACGATTCCGGAAAGGATTGCGCCTACTGCATAACCCAAATCTCTCCATAGCCGGAAAGTTCCGATACTTTCGGCCCGCTGCATGGGATTTGTTGCATCCGCAATAGCCGCCATAAAGGTAGGATAAACTAGCGCAGTGCCAAGGCCAAGCACCGCAGAGATGGCAATAAACCCGAAGTTACTCGATTGAGAAGGAATCAGTAAAATTGCAAGTCCTTGTGCCAACATCCCGAAGAATAGCATCTTCTTTTTGGAATAGAGATCGGCCATTTTCCCCGTAAATAATTGACCCAATCCCCATACTGCAGGGTAGATCGCTGTAATGATTCCCACCATTTCCAGGTCGACTTTTTTACTCATCAAAAGTATAGGCAGCAATCCCCAAATCATCCCGTCGTTGAGGTTATTGATCAATCCCGCCTGGGTAATCGAACTCAGGGTTTTATTAAGAAAAGTTGTCTGCATAAAAACACCTTTCAATTCGGGCTGACTGGTGTTTTCTCGTTCTTTTTGTACAAATTTTCTCGTGTCTTTGACCCAAAAGATGGAAAGGATTAAACCGATCACTGCGATCCCCATTCCCATCAAAAATGGATAAGGTCGAATGCCGTATTGACTGGCTAGGTAAGCCGTGAAAAATGCGATTAATCCTACCGCCAAATAACCTGCAAATTCATTCAATCCCATTGCTAATCCCCGGTTTTTCTCAACCACGAGGTCAATTTTCATCACTACGGTACTACTCCAGGTCAAGCCTTGACTGATTCCAAGAAGCACATTGGCAAAAATGACCATGTTCCAAGACTGAGTGTACAGCAAGATCAAAGGAATAGGCAACGCGATGATCCATCCAATAATCAACAGGTTTTTTCTTCCCCATTGATTGGCCAGTTTACCGGTGAAATAATTGCTGATTGCCTTGCTGATACTAAAAGCCGTGATGAAAGATAGGACGGCGGCCGAAGAGGTGATTCCAAATATTTCTTTGGCAAATTCCGGAAAAATAGATCGCTCCAAACCGACCATTGCTCCGACGAAAGCATTGACAATGATCAGTAGGATAAACTGATTTAGATTTTCGCGAAGGCCGAGTTTTGCCGTGGACATGTAACTATTTTTTACAAAGATCCTGTTTGCGAGAAGCCTATCCTTTTACAAATGTTAAAAAATGGTTAGTCTGTATTTATTTTTTCAGAAAGAAACCAATTTACAAATGGTCTAATCATTTTCGTTATTTTTGGTCAAAAGCAGATCAATTTTCATTAAAAATAAACGAAATTAGCTTTTGAGCAGTGAGAGATAAATTTGCACAACGATCTTCACGATTTATTATGTTACAGACCTTAAACTAATTTAAAAAGATAAGAAGTACACTTATGAGCTTACAATACATCACAGACGAAAGAGGGCAAACGACCGGAGTATTTATACCTATTTCGGAATGGATTAAACTGAAATCTAAATTCGAAGGTATTGAAGAAGAGGCACAAACTATTCCCAAGTGGCAGAAGGAGATCATTAGGGAGCGAATTAAAAACACCAAACCTGAGGAATATCTTTCTTGGAATGAAATTCGTGATCAACTTAAACTTGGCTAATGGATTTTAATTTTGAGCTTAGGTACAACCCACATATTTATTTAGATATTCAAAAGGCGGTTGATTTCTATACAGAAGAAACCAAAAGTGACCAATTAGGAAGACGGTTTATTCAACATGTGGAAATTACCCTCTCAAAGCTCAATCAAGCAGCACTGAACTATCAAGTCCGATTTGATGATGTTCGGATGATACCAGTTCCTTCTTTCCCTTTTTTAGTTCACTACCGTGTTTCTGAGGAAACTAATACGGTTTTTGTAGAGGCAATTTTTCATGTTCGTGAAAATCCTGAAACGTGGCAGACAAGGTTAAAGAAATAATATATTTGACACCCTTTTAAAGACAATAGAGGTCATTTTTCTAAAATCACTCTAAATTTCTAGCCATTTTTCTGCCCTCGGATACGACTCAAACTCACCTGGGTAATTCCTAAATAGGAAGCGATGTGTTTCAATGGAATGCGTTGGATAAACTCAGGTTTTTCTTCCAAGAGCTTTTGATAGCGTTCCTCGGCAGGGTGAAATTGTATGCTTTCGATTCGATTTAAAGTATTTACATAAGCCAACTCGGTAATCTTGCGAAATAGGCGCTCCAAATCTGGAAAAGTGTCAAAAAGACCAAAAAGTAAGTCGGAGGAAATTCCCACAAATTCGGTTTGCTCTACCGCCTGAATGGCCTTTTGGCTGGGCTTGCCGGTAAACAGACTTTCGGCACGAATAATCAGATCATTTTCAAAAGCAAAATACTCAGTGATGTCAATTCCGTCTTTGTAATAATAGATTCTGGCCAGTCCTTTTTTGACAAAATATATGGTTTTGCAGGTAGCCCCGATGGGTTGGAGATCTTGATTTTTGGGGATGGTGACTAGCGAGCAAATGGATTCGATCGCATTTTTCGCATCCGAATTTAGTGGATGGATTTGATCGAAAAATTCAAAAAGATGATGAAAGGCTGAATCGGAACTCATGTTTTTACTAGGATTGGTTTTGAAAGAATTTGGTCAGTCTTTTCATCGCCTCCTTCAAGGTCTCTTGATCGACTCCTGAGATGACCATGCGGAAAAGTCCCTTTTTTTGATGTCCAAAACCGTTGGCTGGAGTCAACAAAACGCCCGTTTCCTCATAAATTTTTAGCCAAAAATCATGTTGGGCAGAATCAGTTTGCTCTAGCAAAAATTGAGATAGGTCCATCCACACAAAAAGACTCCCGTAAGAGACTTGATAGGGAATATGGTTTTCTCGAAGTGACTTGACGACGATAAGGTAGGAATCAGTCAGCCGTTTTTGGCTTTTTTGTACAAAATCTTCCATAAAGGCATCATCTTTCAGTACTTCCTGCATAACCCACTGGGTATAGTTGGAAATGGAATGCCCGAGACCTGCATTTCTGTAGCCGGTGATTAAGGCTTCGTGATAAGAATGAAGCAGTCCGATGCGAAATCCTGAAATCCCCAAATCTTTGGAAAATGAATACCAGAGATGAAGCCAGGGACTTTTTCGCTCAGCCATCAATTTCCCAAATGATAAAAATTCAATCGGCTTGGGATAGTCATTGCTGAGTTCAGGATGGGAAATGTCAATTTGAGAAAGTCCATAGATTTCATTGACGATGAGATGAACTTCATTTTGCTCGCACCAGTCTGCAAGCCGTTCCAATTGAGTGTAGCTGTAAATCATGCCGGTAGGATTGTCCGGACTGGTGAGAATCAGCATGCGGAAAATACTTCCATTCGCCTCGATTTCATCTTTGGCTTTTTGTAGCAGATCAGTATTGATGGAAACACCAGACTTGAGCTCGGCCAACTCCTGATGAGTTTGCAAATCATAGCGTTTCAATCCTGGCAAAGCGCCCAAATCACCTGAATAAACCGGATAGGCTGGGGCAGGAATAACTGCCGTGTCTCCGGGATTTCCAAGTAAAAATGCAGTCATCTCGATCACGGAAGTGGCACCACCGGAGAAAGCCAGCGTTTCGGCAGGCATAGGAGATTTAGTCAAAAATTTAGATAAAAACGAAGCGGTAGCTTCTCGGAAACTCGGTGCGCCTGCTGGATCCGTATAGCTCGCAACCCATTCAGGGATATCATTTTCTCGGGTTACTTGTTGAATTCGATCTCTGAGCATCTCCCAGCAGAGGTGATTTTCTGCCACATTCATAGAGATTTTTCCAGATGGATTTTCGGTGGGGTGAAAGCGGTTTTCTTCAGCTTCGTAGTACAATTCCAAATCAATCCGCATCGGATTTTGGGATGCCGATTGACCGATTTTTGAGAGCGTCTGTTTTTCAATCATAGGCTCAATCTAAGATTATGCTGACAATTTTTCTAAAAAAAGCAGCCGGAATATTTACGGTGATTTCTGAACTATCTCACTGCTAATCAAAAATATAATCATAGATAAAATCTATTGATTTGAAATAGTGATCGTGATCACAATCGGTTCAATTTTTAGGGTTCACATTTGTATAAAATTTGACTACTATGAATCGCATCATACTACCTCTGCTTATCCTTGGCGCATTATTTTCCTGTGCTGAACCGTCGTCTTTGGATAAACCTTTGATTTATGATCAAGAGGACCCCAATCGGCCCGAATTGATGAAAAAAGCGCAGGATGTTTTCCAATCGGTTACTCCAAGAGAATATACTCCCAATCCCTATGAAAAAGTTCAACTGGGGAAAATGCTTTATTTCGACAATAGGCTTTCTAAGGATGGGAATATTTCCTGTAATTCCTGTCATAATCTAGAAACATTCGGGGTAGATAATCTCCCCACTTCGCCTGGGGACACGCATGAGTTGGGAGGAAGAAACTCACCAACCACACTATACGCCTATATGCATAGACAGCAGTTTTGGGATGGTCGGGCCAAAGACGTGGAAGAACAGGCCGGAATGCCGATTCTTAATCCTGTGGAGCATAATATTCCCTCAGAGGAGTTTCTGGTCGCACGCTTAAAATCAATCCCAGAGTATGTGGAGAAATTTGCCAAAGTATATGGAGAGCAAACTCATGAAACGCTGACTTTTGATCATATCGGGGATGCGATTGGGGCCTTTGAGCGGCGGTTGAATCCAAGAAGCCGATTTGATGAATATTTGGATGGCAATGATGAGATGCTTACCGCTTTGGAAAAAGAGGGGCTCACCATCTTTATGGACGAAGGTTGTACCACCTGTCACAGCGGTGTGGCCTTGGGAGGAAGTATGATCCAGAAATTCGGAGTGTATCAAGATTACTGGGAGCTCACAGGAAGTGAAACCATCGACAATGGACTTTATGACATCACCAAAAATGAGTCCGATCGATACCTATTTAAATCTCCAAGTTTGCGGAATATCGAAAAGACCTATCCCTATTTTCATGATGGAAGTGTGGATAGTCTCTCAACCGCAGTACAGATCATGGCACAAACTCAGCTGGGTAAGGAGCTCGAAGAAGAAAAAGTGGAGAAAATTGTTGCCTTCTTAAAATCACTGACTGCTACACCCGATGCTGAATTAATCGCGGTGAAAAATAGGGAATAAGATCTCAGCATATAAATAAGCTGAAACGAAATCTGGTTTTAATTTCAAAATTTTGGCTTTAAAAAGTCAAGGAACCCAAAATTGAAGTATATCTTAAGCAAATAAACTATTACGTTGATTGTATGAGATCTATTACTTTCTATTTCCGGGTTTTTTGGCTTTTTCTTTTGCTCACTTCTTGGAATGTCTCTCAGGCCCAATCCATCAAATGGCATGACTCCGAAGACGCCTATTTTCAAATTCAATCCAATCAGATTGTCCGGCTAGAACTACCCGATCAGCGGTCCCAGATATTGGTGAGTGCGGAGGATTTGAGAACCGAGGCCAATCAGACGCTGAGTATTCGGGATTTTACTTTTTCAGACGACGGAAAAAAGCTCCTGATTTATACCAATACTAAGCGGGTTTGGCGACTCGAAACGCAAGGTGATTATTGGGTGCTGGATTTGCAAAGTAAAAAGCTTCAGCAAGTAGGAAAAGACTTGAAAGCATCCTCTCTTCGCTTTGCCAAGTTTTCTCCCGATGCCAGTCAAGTGGCTTTTGTGAGCGAATACAATCTCTATGTGGAGGATTTGGAAAGCAGTAAAACAACCCAATTGACCTTTGACGGAAACCGAAAGCTGATCAACGGTACCTTCGATTGGGCCTATGAGGAGGAATTTGCTTCGCGCGATGGTTTTCAATGGAGCCCGGATGGGAAGCGGATTGCATTTTGGCAATTGGATGCCAATCAGATTCGGGATTTTTACATGGTTAATAATACCGATTCAGTCTATTCTCAAATCATTCCTGTCGAATACCCGAAAGTGGGAGAATCCCCCTCTCCCGCAAAAATCGGGGTGATCGAATTGGCTGATCAGGAGCTTACTTGGCTGAATATCCCCGGAGATCCTGCCCAGCATTATTTGCCTCGGATGGAGTGGAATTCACCGGATTTGCTTTTGCTGCAGCAGCTCAATCGCAAGCAAAATCAGTCTAAAATCTTTGCTGTAGATATTTCGAAAAACGAAGCAAAAGTCATTTTTGAGGAAGAAGATGAGGCTTGGATCGATGTACTTTCGAGCTGGGAAAATGTGTACGCGCTGACTTTCAGACATGAATTCCAATGGATCAATAATCGAAAGGAGTTTTTATGGTTTAGCGAAAAAGGAGGTTGGAGGCAGCTTTATAGAATTAGCTTGGATGGGAAAGAAACTCCGATAACTCCAGGAGAATATGATGTGATCAATTTGCTGCGTGTAGATGAGAAGAATAACCGGATTTATTTCCATGCGTCCCCAGAAAATGCCACCCAGAAATACCTGTATGCTGCGCGATTGGATGGAAAAGGGAAAGCCGAACGAATCACTCCCGAAGTCTTGGAAGGCACGAATGTATATTCGGTTTCGCCGAGCGGAAAATTTGCCTTCCATCAATTTCAGAACGCTTTTACCCGTCCGATGGGCGAATGGATCAGCCTTCCTGATCACAAATCCTTAGACGAAGGGAGAAGCATTATAGCAAACCTTTCGAAAAATCAGGAAGAAAAGAAGGTCGAGTTTTTCAAAATAAAAACTGAAGATGGGACAGAAATGGACGGCTGGATGGTCAAACCGAATGATTTTGATCCAACAAAAAAATATCCAGTGGTTTTCTACGTGTACACTGAGCCTTGGGGTGCCAATGTCAAAGATACCTACGGAGTGGGCCGAAATCGACTTTACGATGGTGACATGGCAGCGGATGGCTATATCTACATTTCGATCGATAATCGGGGAACTCCCGCCCCGAAAGGAAGAGCTTGGCGAAAAAGTATATATCGCAAAATCGGTCGATTAAATATTGCTGATCAAGCAGCAGCGGCAAAGCAAATCTTGGAATGGGATTACGTGGACCCAGATCGGGTGGCCGTTTGGGGCTGGTCCGGTGGAGGTTCGGCTACGTTGAATCTGCTTTTTCAGCATCCTGAAATTTATAAAACGGGTGTTTCCATTGCTGCTGTAGCTAATCAGTTGACCTATGACAATATCTATCAGGAGCGCTACATGGGTTTGCCTCAGGAGAATTTGGAGGATTTTGTGGCGGGTTCGCCGATTACCCATGCCAAAAACCTGCAGGGCAACTTACTCTACATTCACGGGACCACGGATGACAATGTGCACTACGCCAATGCGGATATGCTGGTCAATGAACTGATCAAACATGGCAAAATTTTCCAATTTATGCCTTATCCCAACCGCTCTCACTCGATTTCTGAAGGGGAGGGAACCAATGCTCATCTAAAAAAATTATACACCGATTATTTGAAAAGACATTGTCCTCCGGGAGGAAGATGAGAGTTTAGAATCAAGAGACAAGAGCTTAGATTTAAGGAATATTGAAAATATTCAGATCAAAATTTTTCTAATACCGATCTTGAATTCCCTTGAAAAGGGATTGTTTATTTGAAAAAATGCTTTGAGTTCAGATCAAAATATAGAAAAATTGGTTTGAGTTCAGAGCAAAAAATATTAATTTTGGTTTGAAGTCAAATCAAAATATTGTGGAAGAGCTTGTTAATTATCAGAATATTCTTCTCACCAATGTCAAAAAACATTGGAGAAGGTATCTTTTTACAGAATTACATGCGGATGAGCGCCTATTGGGAATCAAGGGGCTAAGAGGGGTTGGTAAAACCACGCTTTTGCTTCAATACTTAGTCGGTGCCTTAGAAAAAGGGACCAAAGGGCTGTTTGTAACAGCAGAACACCCATATTTTTATCAGCATAGTATTTTTGATTTGGCGTCTTTGTGGGTTTCCTATGGAGGAGACTTGTTGTTGATTGATGAAATTCACAAATACCCGAATTGGTCTCGAGAGTTGAAATTAATCTATGACGGCTTTCCTCATTTGCAGGTGATTTTTACCAGTTCATCGGCTTTGGATCTCTATCAGGGAGAAGCGGATTTGAGCAGAAGACTCGATGTGCAAGTTCTCCATGGATTATCTTTTAGGGAGTATCTTTCGCTTAATGGAATTGGACATTTTGAGTCGGTTACCTTGGAGGAAATTTCTGCCGATCCGCAGAAGATTCCATCTGAAATTATCAATCAGCTTAAAAGCCCCATTTTACCTTTATTTAAAAACTATTTGGCTTCTGGATATTTTCCATTTTCGAATGAACTAAAAAAGGAACGCATCCCTCAACGCCTGATTCAAATTCTAAATACTGTTTTGGAGTCCGATCTTTCTATGGTAGAAGGTTACAGCGCTGCCAATGTCACCAAAATCAAAAATCTGCTGGGTGTGATTTCGGAAACGGTACCTTTTGAACCTAATATTTCAAAACTGGCTGAGAGAATGCATTTGGGTAGAAATACCATCAATATCTATTTGAAGAATTTGGAAGATGCCAAAATCCTCAATCTTCTTTTTGAACGAGTTAAAGGGATTAGCCAACTTCAAAAGCCGGCAAAAATCTATCTTGAAAACAGTAATTTTCTATATGCTTTTCAGCAAAATCCCTCAATAGGCACCATTCGAGAAACTTATATACTCAATCAGCTTCGTAATTCTGGACATCTGGTCGGGTCGAGTAAAAAGGGGGATTTCAAAATAGACGAAAGTATAGTGCTGGAAGTGGGCGGTAGAAATAAAGATTACACTCAAATAAAGGAAGTTGATAATGCTTACCTAGCTGTCGATGATCTTGAGATTGGCTTTGGAAATAAAATTCCACTTTGGCTTTTTGGGTTCTTATATTGAGTTGTTTTTTGGAAATCTAATGTGTCCTAAATCTATTGATAAAAAAAATAGTTTAACTAAATATGATAAGAATCAAAAATGTATTGATATTGATTTTGACACTAATGTCACATTCGGTTTTAGCCCAAAATCTTCCCACCCGTGCCGATACCTTAAGAGGAAGTATCACGCCCGAGCGGGAATGGTGGGATTTGAATTATTACCATCTCTCGGTGGAGGTTTTTCCCGAAGAGCAGTCCATCAAAGGAAAAAATCTCGTCCGTTACCAAGTTAAAAAACCTGCTCAGATCCTTCAGATTGATCTGCAGGAGCCCATGGAGATTACCTTGGTAAAGCAGGATGGGATTGAACTTTCATTTAAGCGGGAAGGTGCAGCACATTTTATCAGTTTAAAGAAAGAACAAAAGTTGGGCGAAATTGAAGAATTGGAAATTAGCTATGAAGGCAAGCCTAAGGTTGCCTTTCGTCCCCCTTGGGATGGCGGAATTACCTGGCAAAAGGATGCCAATGGCGAGCACCTGATCGCCAACTCAAACCAAGGAATCGGTTCCAGTATTTGGTGGCCGAGCAAGGATCATCCCGCTGATGAAGTGGATAGTATGATGATTTCGGTGACCGTGCCCAAAGATCTTATGGATGTATCCAATGGACGGCTGATCGAGGTGGAGGAAAATGAAAAGACCAAGACTTACCATTGGTTTGTCTCCAATCCCATCAATGACTACGGAGTCAATATCAGCATCGGGGATTATGTGCATTTTGGTGAGGAATATGAAGGGGAAAAAGGAACCCTTACCATGGATTATTATGTCTTGCGGAACAACCTGGAGAAAGCCAAGAAGCAGTTTCAGGATGCTATCCGCATGATGGAGGCCTTTGAGCATTGGTTTGGTCCCTATCCTTTTTATGAAGATGGCTTTAAACTCATCGAGGTGCCCTACTTGGGGATGGAGCATCAGAGTGCCGTCACCTATGGCAATGGCTATCAAAACGGGTATTTGGGTCGGGATTTGAGCGGAACTGGCTGGGGTCTGAAATTTGACTTTATCATCATTCATGAGGCGGGACACGAGTGGTTTGCCAACAATATCACCTATCAGGATGTAGCTGATATGTGGATTCACGAGAGCTTTACCAATTACTCCGAAAGCTTATTTCTCGAGTATTTTTATGGAAAAGAAGCGGGGCAGGAATATGTTCGCGGGACACGAATGAATATTGCCAACCAAAGCCCGATAATCGGAATCTATGGGGTCAATCGTCGGGGTTCGGGAGATATGTATTACAAAGGAGGGAATCTGCTCAATACGCTGCGAGAGGTGATTGCAAACGATGAAAAATGGAGGAGTATTCTACGAGGATTGAATGAGGAATTTTACCATCAAACCGTGACTACTCGCGAGGTGGAGGAGTATATGGCTCAACGGGCAGGGATAGATTTGCAGCCCTTTTTTGATCAATACTTGAGAGCGAGCAGCCTTCCGGTTTTGGAGTATTATTTCACCGAAAAAAGTACGCTCCATTACCGATGGAATGGAACCGTTCCTGCTTTTGCTATGCCAGTGGATGTGATGCTAGGAGAGGAGAAAATCAGATTGAAGCCGACTACGGAATGGCAGGAAATGAACGTGAGAGATCAAGCTGATTTGGAGTCAGATCCGGATTTCTATATATCGGTATTGAAGATGCGGTAATGGACCAATTGAATCGCAAAAAGGCTGGAATCCTTAATCAGACTTCGTTTTTTGGGCTTCGTTTTTTTACCTTATTCTAAAATTTGAACTCATTGATGATGAACTCAACAAAGAAATATTCGCAGTTGATAGGGGTTACAGGCTTAATTATATTGATTTCTTGTCAACAGCAGGAAGAGGAAAAAGAGGTCAAGGTATTTCCTTTGGCTGAGGCCGAATGGATTGATTTGAGCTATACGTTTGATTCGACGACACTTTATTGGCCAAATAATCCGGATGGCTTTCAGTTGCGGGAAGATGCCGCTGGTATGACTGATTTGGGCTATTATTATTCTTCTTATACGCTATTGACTCCCGAACACGGAGGGACGCACTTGGATGCCCCAATTCATTTTTATGAAAATGGAGAAACAGTGGATGAGCTTTCGCTTTCCAAATTGACGGGTGAGGCTGTGGTGATCGATGTCAGTGCTCAGGCACTGGACAATCGGGATTACTTGATTGATTCGGTGGCTGTTTTGGATTGGGAAAAGGAGTATGGGCAAATTCCCGACAATGCCATGGTCTTGTTTCGAACGGGTTATGGACAGTTTTATCCAGACCGAGAAGGGTATTTCGGCACCGCCAAAACCGGTGAAGAAGCGATTCCCGAATTACATTTTCCTGGAATTGATCCCGAAATGGCCGCTTGGCTTGTCAAAAACCGTAAAATCAAAGCCGTAGGATTGGATACTCCAAGTTTGGATTATGGACAGTCCAAAGACTTTGCGGCACATCAAGCCTTAATGGAAGCGCAGATTCCGGGTTTTGAAAATCTTGCTAATTTGGATCAGTTGCCCGCCAAAGGAATTTATGTGGTGGCGCTGCCCATGAAAATCAAAGGAGGAAGCGGTGGCCCACTTCGGGTGATTGCCACGGTTTTGGAGTGATTTTTGAGGTTAATTATTGGATTTCCCTAGCATAGGAAATAAGCGCTTAATCTCTGATTCGCTGGGTTGGCTGCCGTATTCGCAGATCTCAAAAGCTTCTGCAAATTGAGCTTTATCTGCAGCTTCGCTTCCATACCATTGTTCCAAAGCTGCTCTGACGCTTGGATTTGGAGCCAATGCTCGTTTGGACTTTAGCCATTGGATTCGTTCTTCTTTACCTTCTGGAATTTCATCCGGGTCATTTGATATCCAAGGGAGCCATTCATAAAACTGGGATACATGGGCATCCAATGCATAAATTTTTTGATCGATCACCGAGGTAATGTCGATGGCGATATCCGGTGAAAAAGGATTGGGTTTTTCAAAATGGTCCTGATAGTATAAGAAAACTGGATTTTTGCGCAGCGGAGGAGTATCGGCCGCTATATTGGGAACGCCCACCATAAAAGCCGCATCCTGAACCAAAACTCCGGTATAGCGATGATCGGGATGATAGTCATTGGTGCGATGTGAAATGACCACATCCGCTTCCCATTCCCTGATTTTCCGGATCACATCTTTTCGGATTTCCAACGTAGGCATGAGTTCTCCGTCATGATTATCCAAGACTTCATAGGTGATGCCCAGTCTTCGGGCGACTTCCTGGGTTTCTGCATTTCGGCGAACCGCAAGCATACCACCACCCATTTCCATATGCCCGGCGTCACCATTGGTGATGGAGAGGAATTTAACTTCGTGACCTAGTTGGGAAAAAAGGGCCGCAGTTCCTCCTGATTTGATATCGCAATCGTCGGGATGTGCTCCGATCATCAGGATTCGCAGGGGTTTTTCCTGAGCCAATCCGAGTTGAAATAGAAAGCAGGAGAGGATTAGGGTGAAGATTCTGGTTTTCATAGGTTTTTGGGTAGAGATTTATGTCTAAACCTAAGTTAGACTAGGAAAACAAGCAAGCCAAATTGTATCTATGGTGAATTTGGAATTGCTTAATTCGCTATACCAGGGATTAATCTCGCTACCATAATTCCCGATTGACTTCGATTTCCAGCCAAGTAATCGTGCAGTGGTTTTTCGGAGATCTCTACTTCCTTGTTGGCAGAGCTGGCATGCATCAGGTGAATGCGACCATTTTGCTCGACGGCAAATCCCACATGTACCATATCCAAATTGGAAATGGAAGTGGTAATTGCAATCAAGTCTCCAGATTGGATTTGATTTTCAACTACACTAATTTGATCTTTTGGGATGAAATAATAGTCTCGGATTCGAATGGAGGCTTCGATATTTTGCAACTGCTCCACGTATTCCCGGTTGCTGAGCTGGGAGTAAAACTGTGGATTTTCACTCATAAAGGTGGGCTTGTTTTCATAAGGAATTCCATCGATTTCTTCAGTGATATCTTTGAGAATGCCCTTTTTAGCATTGACAGCCATCCAGTCCGAGAAATAATGAAGACGTGAGGGGTAGCCCTGATTCAAACCTTCTCGATAGCGGATGTATTCCAGTTCCTGCTCAAAAGTTTCGAAATCATTTTCCCCTCGCTGAGTCATTCGAGCTAGGGTCACTACGGTTTCCAGATAGGTCGTGCAGTCCACGCCTTGTAGGTCAATGACGAGCTGTTCGGGACCGGGGATTTCCAGTGTTTTTTCCACATAAGGAGTGCCTCTAAAGCTTTTTCCAATGTCGACAACGAGCTCGTTTATCGTTTGCGTTCTAGGGTCGAAACTGGGAAGGAGTTCTAATGCTTGATCTAATCTAGTCCTAGACTCCGGAGTACAGACAGTTTGTGGCGAGCCAAGAAAGGGAACAAGAATTAGCACGAGGAAAAAAAGAATAGACTTCATTTTCTGGAAAGTTCTGGTTCTAAGCGAAGGTAGGGAATTGTGGTGTTTTGTCCTTGAAACGAAGGGGAGTTCCGAAATAATTTATTTGTCAATTAATGTCAAAAACATTTTTTTTTACTCGAATTGATTTCTAACTCTTAATTTTAAACCAATCATTTCATCCTACTAAGTCATGCAATTTTTAACCCCAAATCAAAGTCAGCTTCTCAATCGATTGATCAGCAAATATCCCAATATTTTAATGGAAAGGGGAGAAAATATTTATTTTAGAGGTCAGGTCCATTTGCTTGAAGAAGAAGAGGATGAATATCCCTTTGAGGATTTTGCCTTTCTAGTGGAGGGGAGCTCAGGAAATGAATACAGCGTAGATCTTACGCTAGATCTAGACAAACCCCGAAAGACCCCGAGTTTCTATGAAGACACCTTTTGTGATTGCCCTTATTTTGGGGATCATGCTAAGTGTAAACATGTGGCAGCGGCCATGATTTTTCTCTTCAATATGGAAGTCAATGACCCACAGTTGGGTTTTTGGGGATCCACAGAATTTAAAGCTAAACCAAAAGGAAAAGAAAAACCCAGCTATCCTACCGAGTTCATTGTCGAAAAGGATGAAATTTCAAAAATATCGGAGCTATTGCCTTCATTTGAAAAAGAAGCAAGGCACAGAATTTACCAAATTCAGTTTAGACCTGATGGAATCAGGTATGCATTAGAATTGCAGTTTTACCCGATAGAGATTGGGGTTCGGTATAATGAAAAAACCGGGGCATTGAAATTAACCTATACTGAAAGCTACTCCAGTGTTATTCCAGCGGTTTACACTTTTTTGAAAGAACGGTTTGGAGATTATTATCAAGATTATTGGTTTTTGACCGAGTCTTTGAGAAATCAAGTGAGAAGAGAAAAACTTCAGGTATTGGGCTTTAATTCTCCCTCCAAAAAGGATTTGGAGCAGGTTGACTTTACCTTAAGGGGGGATAAAATTGATTTTAACTTTTCAGGATCACTTTCTGGATTGATGAGTGCAGAAAATATTCTGGCTAAATTAAAAGCATTCAATCAAGATCCGATGGCAGCTTTCCCAGCTAAAATGGAAGAGACTCCTATTACCAAGGAAGTTGGACTTTACAATCTTGGGATGGTTTTTCGGATTGGATTTCATTCAGAGTTTGGCGGTGTGATTCCAATTATTGGAAAGCCCAAAAAGTATGACCCGACAGGAATCGAAACTCGGCTGGATGTCCTCAGTGATCCATTTGATCCTAGATTGAAATCTCAAGAAGGGGTAGAATCTTTACTGCTACTGGCTGATTCGATCAATACAAGGATTGATGGAGATAAAGAAGCACTTTGGAAATCGCTTACCTCACTAGTGGATCGAATTCAGGGAAAGGTTCCGGTTTTTCGATTTTCAATTTATGAGCTTCGCAAAAATTTTTCTAAACGAGACTTGGAAGGCCCGTTGGAAATCGAAGAAGTGAATGCAGCCATGAAGCTGACTCTCCTGGGGAAACTTTATGAACTTAAACTCATCATTAGTACCGAAGAGAAAGAATACGATTTGGGTCAAAGCGACAATCAATTCAAATTTGGAAATGGAATCGGTATAGATGGTAATAAAAAGCTGCTTTTTCTGAGAAGTTACACCATTCTGAAAGGAATAGAGATCCTCCGTCCTTTGATTCCGCTTCGATTTGTGGAGTCGGATCTTCCCTTGCTATTTGAGAAAATCATTCACCCGTTGAGCCAATTTCTACCTTTTCAGGATGAGACGGATTTCCTGAATTTCGAGGTTCGGGAGTTGAAAATTGAAGAACAGTTGTACTTTTCTCAGGCAGGTGGACTCATAGCTCTGAAACCGATTATTCAATATGGTGAGGACTTTTGGGTCAACCCGTTAAGTTCTGAGTTGATGCTGGATAAAGAGACGGGTTTTGTGGTGGAGCGAAATTACGATGCAGAAAATGATTTCTTAGACTTTATCCAGGGGCTACATCCCAATTTTTTTGGGAGTAGACCCCTTCACAGTTTCACGATCAAAGGAGTGGATTTCGCTTCAGGAACTTGGTTTTTGGAGTCTTTTGACCAGCTTTCGGAGCGAGGTGTGAAAGTCTTTGGCACGGAGAACCTAAATATTAAGCGTTATTCTCCTTTTGACGCCACTGTTTCCATGCAGGTCAGTTCAGGTCTGGATTGGTTTGATACTCAGATTGAGGTGAATTATGGAAAGGAGAAAGTCCCGTTTAAAAAACTGAAAAGAGCCTGGCAGGATGGGGAATCTTATATCCAGCTGGAAGATGGTAGCCTAGGGAAGGTTCCCCAAGAATGGATGAAAAAAGTTTCTAGACTACTTCGTGCAGGAGAGGAGACCGAGGAGGGAGTGAAGCTTTCTAAAATCCATTTTATGCTGATGGAGGACTTTGAAGAAAGCGAGGGCTTTGCAGAAGTGATGGCAGAAATTGAGTCAAAGAAGAAAAAAATGAAAGAATTTACCGGCTTGCCTAAAGTTCAGGTTCCCGATAAATTACAAGCTGAGCTCCGACCTTATCAGAAATCTGGTTTGGAATGGTTAAATTTTCTGAGAGAATTTGGCTGGGGTGGTATATTGGCTGATGATATGGGCCTGGGCAAAACGCTGCAAGTGATTGCTTTATTGACGCAACTTGCCGATAAAAATACCGGTTTTCGCGGATTGGTTGTCGTTCCGACCACCCTGATTTTTAATTGGAAAAAAGAGCTTGATCGGTTTGCTCCCCACCTAGATTACTTCATTCACCATGGAGAGCGTTACGACACCGTGGAGGAACTTTCCAAACACCAATTGGTGATTACCAGTTATGGATTGGTCATCAATGATTTAGAAATACTGAGCCAACTGGAGTTCGACTTGATCGTCGCAGATGAGTCACAGGCTATCAAAAATACTTCTTCACTTCGGTACAAATCCTTGCTGAAGCTAAAAGGAAAGCAGCGTTTGGCTTTGACCGGTACGCCCATTGAAAACGGAATTCATGAACTTTTTGCACAGATGAATTTCACCAATCCGGGCTTTTTCAAAACGTTTGGGCACTTCAAGGAAAATTACCTACTTCCGATAAAAAAAGGAGAGCAGGAAGTTACCCAAACCCTGAAGAAGCAAATTATTCCCTTTGTCCTAAGACGGACCAAAAAGGAAGTCCTAACCGAGCTTCCAGAAAAAATGGAGGAATTTCTTTATTGTGAAATGGGTGCAGAGCAGCGCAAAATATATGAAACGTATAAGGCGCGTTATCGGGAGTTTCTCTTAAAAAAGTTTGATGAGGAAGGAGAAAACCAGTCTAAAATGTTTGTTTTGGAAGGCTTGACCAAGCTCCGTCAGATTTGTGACTCTCCCAGATTAATCGGTGAATCAAATCATCTTTCCAGTTCAAAAATTGAGGTGCTAAAAGAGCATATTTTGGAAAAAACTGGGAATCACAAAATTTTAGTGTTTAGTCAGTTCGTAAAAATGCTGGATTTGATTCAAAATGAACTTCAACAATCGGGGATTTCGTATGCGTATCTGGATGGCAAGACTTCACTAAAAGACCGCGAAAAGGAAGTGTCCAAGTTTCAATCAGATGATGAGATTCGGGTTTTTTTGATTAGTCTCAAAGCAGGTGGTACTGGGCTCAACCTGACTGCTGCTGACTATGTTTATATCGTGGATCCTTGGTGGAATCCAGCGGTAGAGAACCAAGCCATCGATCGCTGCTATCGAATGGGACAGGAAAAGCATGTCATGGCGTATCGAATGGTCTGTCAGGAAAGTATTGAGGAGAAAATCATTGCCCTAAAAGTGACCAAAACTCAATTGGCAGACGAAGTGATTGCTGAAGGGGAGGGACTTTTGGCAGGAATGGATAGGGAAACCATGTTGAATTTATTTTCCTAATTGGTTTTCGAGGGCAAACGCATTCGATTAGTTTATGGGCAGAATTTCAAATTTCATCTAATCCTCTAGATTTAAAATGGATAAGGGAAGTTTATAGGCTACTTCTACCAACCAACCTTCTATTCGGATAGTATTCGAAAAGCTGCCGGATTGAGTTCCATCGGTCCAAGAATAAGTGATTTCTCTAAGCGAGCTGGGTGCTGATAAAACGTGACTCACTTGCAGCGTTAAAAAAGAGGATTTGAATAGTTGAAGTTCTGCATGGAGACCCATTTTGTAGAAACTTTTGAAATTGGGTTCGTTTATTTTGAAATCAATAGCTATTCCCTCTGTCTGGGAAGAACCATAATATGGAAAAGGTCCGTTTTTACTGGGGCGATTTGTGGTATGGAAGATTATATTACCCGAGGCGTGAGCACCGACCCGAATATTTTTTTTGGAATTAACAGGAATATCGTAGCGAACTCCGAGCGGTAGAAAAAGGGAATTAAGATTGGCTTTAGTTAGGATATTTCGCTCAAGAGAACCTAACTGGTGAAGAATTTCTGAATTATGCCAACTAAAACCAAGTCCGGTTTCTAGTGATACATTGCCTAATCGATGACCATAGATGGCTTGAATAATTCCGTCCATTTCTCCGGAAATTGGAAGGTAAATATTATTTCCGTTCGTGGAAAGATGCCGGCGAAGTCCAGCCTGAACACCCCAGTAGGGACCATCTTGGAGGCTTAGTTCTTGACGGAGTTTCCGTTTTTCGTAGGTAGAAAGTTTTCCTTCAGTATAGACCGCGTGGTCTTTGACTTGGGCAGCAAGTGAACTGCTGATGAGAAAGGAAAATATAACCGGGAGGATTGATTTTAATTTCATAGATTTTAAAATTTAAAAATTAACGGAATAAATAACTAGTTCGGTATATCCCTGAAACTATTTTTTCCAATTGAAATTAAATTCCCAAATACCTGAGCTTAGGGTTATCCTTTCCATGTTTAGGATTCTTCCAAATCAAAAATGCCCAAGTCTTCCATTCGCAAGTGGATAGAATGACCTGGGCAAATGGGTGATTAAACAACTACGGAGTTATCCAGCAAAATCGCATCGAGATCCTCTCCTGGCAGTGCGATGATTTGTTCGGTGCTTGGATCCCATTCGATTTTTCGGCCGATTTTGTAAGAAAGCCCTGCCATATGTGCAGTGATGGCTTCTTCGAAACCTTCCACTATACCGCAGCTTGGTGTACCTCCATTTCGGATACAACTCAACCATTCCCGCAGGTGAAGGAAGGTGGAATCCACCCGCTTTCCATCCCGGTAGGTCCAGAGTAAGCCTTTGTTGGCAAAATACTTGGCAGTGGCCGAAGTCACCGCATCCACACCATCTGCACTGGGATCGTATTGGTAGATGGGTACTACTGGGTCGATTTTCCCTTCGGCGATCATTTCCTTATATTGGGAAGAGCGGGGATCGGCATGGATCGTGAGCACATTTCCCAGTTCCATGCTTGCATCGTGTCCCATGAGGACGGTGCCTCGGTCAAATTGATTCCCCAAAGTGGCACTGTAAACCAAGCTCATTCCTTTTTCTTTTCCATTTTCCTGACTGGAACCGGTGCTGAAATCTGGAAAGTCCATATTGACTTGCATGACATCCGGAACATTTCTCCCGTCTCTATGAGTATAGACGCCACCTGAGGCGGTGACATATTTTGGAATTCCCATGTTTAGCACACAATTGATTCGATCATAATCATGGGTGAGCAAATCCCCCGATAAACCGGAACCGTAGGCCCACCACTTTCTCCAGCGAAAGAAATGCTCTTGGTTGAAATCCACCACAGGGGCATTTCCCAAAAAGGCATTCCAGTCGATGGTTTCCGGAGAGGCATCCGGGTGAATCGGATATTGCCAAGCACCATTATCGTCGTTTCGATTGGTATTGGTGACGACCAAGGAAACATGGCCGAGGGTATTTTTTGCGATTGCATCCTGTGCGGTCAGGAAGCTTAATGTTTGTCTATGCTGATGTCCGACGGCAAAGACAGAATTTGGATTTCGCTGTACTGCATCACGAAGGGCATAAGTTTCTGCTATGCTATGCGTCATCGGTTTTTCGACATAGGCATGAACTCCGGCTTCGATCGCTGAGATGGACATCGGCGCATGCCAATGGTCTGGTGTGGCGATGATGATGGCATCCACTTCTCCACTGTTGATCAGGTCCAGGTGTGTTTTATAGCGCTTGCAGGAATTTCCGTTTCGGTTGAAGGCCTCGACAGCTTTTTCCGCACGAATATCAAAAATGTCGCAGATGGCGGTAAGTTTTACATTTAGATTTTCTTGGGCTTGGAAATCATCCAAACGGGTGTCATTGGGGTCTTTTTCGCTAGCCTTGGCCATTTCCTCGAGCCATTCCGGCGTAGCAAAACCCAAAGCTCGCATCAGTTGCTCCCCTCTAATCCCAAAACCAATCAAACCCACTCGGAGCGGTTGGCCACTCATCGGACCTGAGGCGGGTGGGGGACTGGCTTTGATGTTGAGTTTTTCGAGAAGGTATTGCTTTTCCAGTTGAGCTTGGTTGACGGTATTTAGACCTGCAGCCCAAACCGTCCCAAGGATAGGGATTCCTGCGAGGCTTTTGAGTACTTCCCTGCGGGAAAATCCGGAGAATAGTTTTTTGTCAGTTGCCATGATTTAGAGGGTTTGGGTGGGTACGGTTGATTTCACAAAGAGTCTTTCCAAACCGAAAATTTTGGAAGTTGGAAACAAGAAAATTACCAGAAGCGCAGCTGCTTCGATGAGGTTTTTATTGATGATCCAATAGCTTCCTTCGGTGATTCCTTGCGGATAGCCTGGAAAAGGAGGGTGGGCCAAATAATAAAGTAGGAGTAAACCTATGCCGACAATACTGGCCAAGCGGGTTTTGAATCCGAGAATCAGCGCTATTCCAACCAAAAGCAGTGCGGTGATATTGAGCGTATCGACCATAGAAATCATGGATTCGCTGGCTAGCCAGGCAAAGAAGGATTCCAGATAAGTAGCACTGAGTAGGTAGCCTTTGGCGGTCCAAGAAGGACTGTGAAATTTGATGACGCCTTCATAAAGAAAATGCCATCCCACAAACAGTCGAAGGAATACTAAGGCGACCGTCTGGGTGGTGGAAAGTGGGTTAGATGGGGACATACTTTTGCTGAGTTTGATTGATCCTACGATGATAGTACCTTTTTCAAAAGAAAAATATGATGAAAATCAGTTGGTTAGCTGATGTTTAGGAAGGCTGTGTTTTTTGAAATTGAGTTCGAGAATTAAATCCTGTGATTTTTTACAGTGGAATAGTCTTAAACTCAAAAACTAAATCTCTAAACTGACGTAGTTTAGATTGATTCACTTTCCTTTCAACCTATTTATGCTAAAAATTCTGCCCTTCGTTTTGTCGTTTATGATTTCTGCCATTCATTTTTCCAAAGCTCAAACCGTGGATGGTGTTGCCTTAGCAGATATCGAATCCACCTATATTGAGCTTACCAGAAGAGGAAAAATCTTTAACAGGAATATCCAGCTAGAGGTTGATTTTGGTCAGGATAGATCAAAGGGGAGAATAAACGATTCTCAGGTGACGGACGAGAATGGCAGATTAGTCGAGTTTAATTCAATGGTCGATGCACTAAATTTTTTTGATCGCCTTGGCTATGAATACATTGATCGGGCGGATGTTGGCGAAAATCAGCCCCTTCAATATTTATTGAGAAGGAAAAAGGAAGAATTGGATCTGGCAAATAGTCCGGCTAGGGAGTAGGGGCATTCAGAAAATCCGTAATAAATTTTCTCCTCGTTCAAAGACCTCCGATTCTTGGTTAAGGATGATTTCCTTCCGTTTTTCTGGAGATTCGGCCTCCAAAAGGAGTTCGGAAACTTCCCAAACATCACCTCGCCATTCACAAATCATTTTTGATAGAATCCATTCATCAATGGGGCCGAGCACTTTGTCCACAATTGCCAAAGAAGGAGCGATTGGTTTGATGATCCGATCCTGCACCTCATCGATTGAAGCGTCTATGATGTGATTGACCAGTTCGTGGTCATTTTTCCGAAGCATTTTCCTGGAGATATCGCAGGAAGGCCACTCATTTTCCAGACAGTCATAGAGTGCCAAAGGGAGATCATAGTTGATGTGGGCATTGATGCCCAAAAGTAAATTTTGGAGCACATGGGTTTCTGGATTTTTAGTAGAGTCATGCGCTTGCTTCCATACTCGAGGAACCTCAGGATGCCCAGCTTGATACAAATCCAAGGCATCGAAATAATATTCCGAAAATCGAACCAGCAATTTACTGACCCATATGGGGTCTTTAAAATGTTTTGCTCCGATAGCGGAATACATATTTTGGCTCATCAGGGTATAGCATTGCAAAAAAACATGTCTGCGATCGCCGGATGTTTCCCAATCTGTTGATTCCTGATTCATCCGGTGCAGGAGTGAGGAGATGGGGTTCATGGGGTTAAAAATAGGGTTTTGCTTTGAAAAGTGGAGGGTAATAGGTCAGTTTAAACTGGTGAAATAATGAACTAGATTATTTTTAAAAAAAATATCCCTCCAGAAATAAACTAGAGGGATATTTTCACTCCGGCTGATAAAAGAACAGCTGCTCGATGGGGAGTTGGAAGAGTTGGGCCATTTTGAAGGCGGTGGTCAAACTCGGGTCAAACTTTTCCTTTTCGATGGCATTGATGGATTGACGGGATACGCCGAGGATTTCTGCCAACTCTTCCTGCGTTAATTTTCGCTCTACGCGAAGCTCACGAATTCGATTTTTCATTGAAATCGTCTTAAGTTAACGATCACGCTGACGAGGTAAGTAATGCCGATAAACATCACCACAAAAGAGATTTCTGCATCTCCCGAAATTAGATTAGTGGTGTCCAAAAGGGAGTAAGTCAGCCCTGCCACAACACTGAGACCTAGGGTAAGTGCCATGGCTTCGAGATGGATTTTCCGTTCAAATTCGTCAAAGTGATTAAACAAGTCCCGATTGGCGAGAATCATCAGGATTCCATTGACCAGATTAACAATAATGGCAAATGTGGTGAGGAAAATGTGATCATCCCAGATAAATTGGGGTCCAAAGGTGGCGATTGCCAAAGTAGCCACCCAGGACCATGTCCAGACGGCCAGCTTAATGATTCTTTTTCTTCGTTCTAGTTTCATGGTTTCCATCCTGCTATATGTATGGTTTACTTTACAAATGTAAATAAGATTTTACAAAAGTCAAGTTTTATTTACATTTCATTCAGCAAGAGAAAAATTAAAAATAAAGCTGCTTGGGATTGGTGCAACAGGGCAAGAATTCCTTACACTAATTGCTGCAAATTTAAAATTGAGAACTAGTATTTTTTACTAATAAAATTTTAGATAAAGGATCAATTGTAAATTTTTTTACAAGTAAATTTATCATTGACTTATAATAATCGCCATGAAAAATCAATCTGTAAAAGAATATTTTTCAGTAAGAGTGAGGGAGATTAACTTTCTTCTCCTAATATTTCTGATCAGTTTCCTACCACAATGTACTACCCAAAAGGTATCGAGAGAGCTCGTGGAAGTAGAGAATGCGAAGCAGCTAAATCCCAAAAGGGAGTATTTGAAAATTCACTTGAACAATGGAGAGCTATATGTACTCAATGATTGGAAAATAGAAGAGACTAGGCGGTTTATTGAAGGAACTGGGACACACCTAGATGCAAATCGGAGGCCTATGGTCAAAAGTCAAGGGGATTATCCTTCTGCCAATCCAAAGACCAACCCTGATTTACAGAAATTCAGAATTCCATACGATGACATCATCGTGGTGGAGACCAATGATAAAGGAAAAAACCCAGGAGTTGCCACCATGGTCGTCACTTCCTTGCTGACTGTTCCCTTGGCTATAGCCTGTAGCATCAATCCGAAATCTTGTTTTGGGTCTTGTCCTACTTTTTATGTCAAGGATCAGGATGGAGAGAAACTTGTGGCGGAGGGATTTTCATCCAGTATCAGCCGATCCTTGGAGGAAATAGATGTGGATATGCTGAATGTTACTTTTTCGTCAGGCCCTGTTGAAATCACGATGAAGAATGAGGCGCTCGAAACTCATATGGTAAAGTCAATAAGCCTCTTGGTTTGTGATAAGAATCCTGAAAACACAGTCTTTGCCGCTACCGACGGTAAATTTTATGAAGTAGATCAAATTACGAGCCCAAGGACCGCAACCTATCAGGGGACTTCGATCTTGGATAAGATTTCTTACCGGGATGAAGTCGAGTGGTTTAGTCTAGCTGATTCATCTAATCTCGCAACCAAAGAGGAAGTTTTCTTTGAATTTGAAAATTTTCCAGGTTCAAATGGCTTGGTGATCGACAAGAGGCAGTCTTTGATGACCACCTATCTTTTTTATCAAATGCTCGCCTTTAGCGGTAGTTCCACGAGTTACCTAATCGGGGAAATGGAAACCAGTAAACCCAAATATCAAAAAAGGATTAGCAAAATGTATGAATTGCTAGGGGGAATCGAAGTGGCTATCCGAGATAAAGAGGGCGAGTGGAAAGTGGTGGATCAGCTGACTGAATCGGGGCCAATCGCCTCAGACATGCATTTGATAAAACTACCTGTGCTCAATTCAGAAAAATTGAACCTTCGATTGAGATTTACCAAAGGACTGTGGCGGATCAATATGGTAAATCTGGCGCAAATCACCGGCGAAGTCATCCCCAAGCGGGTCTTTCCGGACAAGGTGTTGACAGGGGATTTCTCAGACACTGTGACCTTAAACAAATTAAATGATAAGACGAAGTACCTGGTCACTTATCCCGGTGATGAGTATCGGATTATATTTCCTCAGGAATCCCTTGCCGGCCGAGAGTATTTTTTGGAAAGTGAGGGGTACTACATCGAATGGATGAGAGAGGAGTGGTTAAAAGAAGAAAACTGGTCTAGGGTGAAGAAAGCAATGCTTTTTCCTTCCTCTTATTTAAAAAAGACGGCTCCTTTTTATAAGCTGAATGAAACCGAAATGGAGTCCATTTTTTGGAGTAGTAAATATGCAAAAGTTGAAAAACCCATCAAGCCATGAGACAGCTTCTTTTGATAGGAATATTTGCCCTGAGCGGCTGCGCATCCAACTTGGTGCAGGCTCCCAAAGGCTCGGTACCCAACCGGTCCAATTTAGATAGGGATGGATATGGAGGATATGTGACGCTAGTTGCGGACGGAAATTATATTTTGGGGGAACTAATAGGCAATCGAAATGATACGGTAATGGTTTTGGGTGAGCATGGACTGACTCGGGTGCCGATGGATCAAATTACATTCGGACAGCTTATTGCCCACGATCCGAATGATTATCTTGGGGTTGGTCTTTTATCGGTAATTCCCAATGCGCTTATGATGACCGTTGGAGGCTACGGCGGAGGGCCGATTGCTTATGGTTTAGTTTTCAGTGTTATAAATTTGTTTGGGATGTCCACGGCTATGGGAACTGAAGACCTGAAATTCAATGACTTTGATTGGTCCAAGGAAAAAGATGAATTGTTGAAATATTCCCGCTTTCCGGGAGGAATTCCAGAACCTGTGGATTTAGATAAATTAAGCACAAGGCCTATGCCTCCAGCCAAATCAAAAGATAAAAAGCGAAAAGATAAGAAGGCGATTTGATGGTTTGGGCCAGAGGATGAGGTTTTTAGAGTACTTTGAAAACTTCTCATTTAAGAGGGTTTTTGGGTGAAGAATGGGTGTCTTATTTCGGAAAAATATCGGCTGGAATAGAGTAAAAAATGGTTTAAAATGATTTAAACAAATCATTTTAAAACTAGAAAACATGACTTTTTGAATTATGTTTAATTTTATTTGCTTACATGAATTCCATTGAATATCTGCTTTTAATTAAGCATATTGAAAAAAACTTTTAAGACTTTTCATGGCTTTTAACGAAGATTCAAGGGTAAAAATTCCGGCTATTTTACATCTGATTAGGTTGGGGTTTACCTATATTCCTCAAAATCAACAAAATCGTAAAGAAGAGACGAATATCTTTGAAGAAATTTTTATCCAAAGTATTCAGAGAATCAATCCTCAGCTCGAGGAGCCTGAAATCAAAAGAATTCTAGAGGAGATTATTTTGGAATTGGATTTTGAGGATTTGGGCAGGAAGTTTTTTGAGCGTTTGACCTCTAATTCTGGGGTTAGACTGATCGATTTTCAGAATTTCTCCAATAATTCTTTCCATATTACCACCGAGCTTACCTGTAAAAACGGAGATGAGGAATTCCGGCCCGATATCACAATTTTAATCAATGGAATGCCTTTGGCTTTTATCGAAGTAAAAAAGCCTCACAACCGCGAAGGAATTATTGCAGAGCGAAAAAGAATCAATGAGCGATTCCGGAAAAAACATTTTCGGCGCTTTGCCAACATTACCCAGTTAATGGTTTTCTCCAACAATATGGAGTATGAGGACGGGATAGTTGATCCGGTTTTTGGTACCTTCTATGCCACTTCTTCCTACAAAGAACTTAATTTCAATTATTTCCGAGAAGATCCTGAATATCCAGTGAAACAAGGATTGAAGACCATTTCAGAGGAGCAAGAAAACGCCATTCTGAAAGACAATAACTTGATGGTCATCAAACATAGTCCGGAATTCATCACCAATAAATCTGAATTTACCCCTACGCATAGAATCCTTACCTCATTGTTTAGCCGGGAGCGGTTGTCATTTATTCTAAAGTACGCTTTAGCTTATGTAGAGGACGAAATAGGTCTGGAAAAGCATATCATGCGCTATCCCCAGCTCTTCGCGACAACGGCAATCGCCCAAAAACTCAGCGAAGGTAGGACCAAGGGAATCATTTGGCATACGCAAGGATCAGGAAAGACCGCCTTGGCGTATTTCAATGTCAAACACCTCACCGATTTCTATCAAAAACAACAGATTGTCCCCAAGTTTTACTTTGTGGTCGATCGGTTGGATTTGCTGATTCAGGCATCTACAGAGTTTAGCAATAGGGGGCTGAAAGTAAATCAGGTCAATTCTCGTCAGGAGTTTGTGGAGGACTTAAAGGCGGTGGGAGCTATTCACAATGATTCCGGGCTCCCGGAAATCACAGTGGTCAATATTCAAAAATTCAGTCAAGATGCCACTGTACTTGCCACACTGGATTATGACATTAATATTCAGCGAATTTTTTTCCTAGATGAAGCTCATAGAAGCTATAATCCAAAGGGCAATTACCTGGCAAATTTGATCAATTCAGATCGTAAAGCAGTTAAAATAGCCCTGACGGGAACCCCTCTGCTGCGGGAAGTAGCTGGAGATTATGACTCCAAAACACTATTTGGAAATTACATCCACAAGTACTATTACAACATGTCCATTGCTGATGGCTATACGCTCCGGCTGATTCGGGAGGAGATTGAGGGAAAGTTCAAAATGGAGATGAAGGAGCTGATGGATGCGATCAAAATCCAACATGGGGAAATCTCTAAAGCTAAAATCTATGCTCATCCTAAATTCGCAGAACCGCTATTAGAATATATACTGGAGGATTTGATTCAATTCAGAAGGGATCACCAAGATGCCTCCTTGGGCGGAATGGTGGTTTGCGATTCCTCTCAACAAGCAAAAGAACTGTTTCGCCTTTTTGAAACTAAGTATGGAAAGCAGGAAACGGATGCAGGAGTCTTGTTGGCTGCCGAGCCTAAGGAAAAGTATGCCACCCACGACACTCCGAGACTGAAGGCTGCCTTGATTCTGCACGATGAAAATGATAAAGGAATCCGAAAAGACTTGGTTAAGGTGTACAAAAAGGGAAATATTGATCTCCTTTTTGTTTACAATATGCTCCTGACGGGCTTTGATGCTAAGCGACTGAAAAAGCTTTATCTGGCTCGCGTGATTCAGGATCATAATCTCCTTCAAACGCTTACCCGGGTGAATCGTCCTTATAAAAAGTATAAATATGGCTATGTGGTCGATTTTGCGGATATTTCTAAAGCCTTTAACCGAACCAATAAACTTTACTTCGACGAACTTCAGGCGCAGCTGGGAGATGAAATGGAGCTTTACTCCGATCTCTTCAAATCCCCAGAAGAGATTCAGCAGGAAATTCAAGAAATAAAAGAAGTCCTTTTTCAGTTTGATTCGGAAAACAGGGAGATTTTCTCCCAGCAGATTGCGCAAGTCACGGATAAAGGATTGTTGATCCGATTGGTCAAAGCCCTGAGAATGGCTAAAGAGCTGAAAAACTTGATTGCGATCAATGGCTATGAAGCTTTGGATGGAGAAGCAGATTTTGAAGTTTGGAATAGACTCTTGATTGAGGCTCAAAATCGCCTGGATAATATCAATTATGTGGAAAGTCTGGGCAATGAAGATGAAACTATCAATATTATCAATACTGCTTTGGAAGATATTGTGTTTCAGTTTATCAAGGTATCCGAAAGTGAATTGGTTCTTGCCGATGAATTTAAGGATATGCTTAGAAAAACCAGAGAAAGTTTACGGGATAATTTTGACCAGCAGGACCCGGCTTTTGTAAGTTTGCGGGAAGAGCTGGAGCGAATTTTCAAAAAGAAAAATCTGAGTGAAGTCAGTCAGGAAGATTTGGCTGAAAATATGCCATTGCTTCGAAAAATCCACGAAAAAGCAAAAGAACTCAATCGCAAAAACAACAATATCAAGGCGAAGTACGGTCAGGATGAGAAGTTTGCTAGAGTTCATAAACGATTGATGGAAGAAAGTAAACTTTCCCAAAAACAGCTGCAATTACAAGCTGCTTTGTTGAAAGTCAAGTCTCAAGCCGATGAATCTATCCAAAACAGCAAGGATATCATGGGAAACGAGGAATTCTTCAAGCGCTACATGATGCAGCTCGTAATTAAAGAGTTTAGAAATGAACAAAGGATGAACATTGATTTCACTACTACTCAAGGAATCAATCAGCTCATCGTCAATGAATATATTTCACAATACAATTCTTCATCCCTAAGATGACGCAAGATTTAAATTTCATTACCAAAACAAAGGAACTCATTGACAACCTGAAAAGTGTCTGCGCCAATTATGGACTCGGCAATGATGGGAATGAGTTTAAGATTATTACTCAGGTATTCCTTTATAAATTTCTGAATGATAAGTTTCGCTATGAGGTCAAAAAAGCGAAACCGGAGCTCGCACTAGTGGAAAATTTTTCCAAGGCTTTGCAAGATATGCCAGAGGATGATTACTTGTTTTTGGTCAACTCTCTGGATGCCAATATTCCGAGATTACAGTCCCACCAGCTGATTTCACACCTTTACAACAACCAGAATAAAGAAGATTTTGCTAAAACATTTGATGATACGCTTCGCGATATCTCAGTGAAAAATGCGGATATCTTCTCGATTAAGTCCTTTACAGGGGCCAAGGATAAATTATTTGATGAATTGAGTCAATATATCTCAGACTCTTCCCAACGCGATGCCTTTTGCCGTGCTTTGGTAAACAAGCTCTTTGAGTTCAGCTTTGAAGAGATGTTTGAGGAGAAATACGACTTCTTCGCGACTATTTTCGAATACCTGATCAAGGACTACAACAGCGACAGCGGAGGCAAATACGCCGAATACTACACGCCCCACGCCGTGGCACGCATCATGGCGGCGATCATGGTTACCGAACCGGTCAAAGGCGTGCGCTGCTACGATCCGAGTGCGGGTTCGGGCACCTTGCTGATGAGCCTGGCCCATCAGATCGGCGAGCAGAATTGCAGCATCTATTCCGAGGATATTTCCCAAAAGTCCAGCACCATGCTGCGACTCAACTTGGTACTTAATGGGTTGACGCACAGCATTCCCAATATCATCAAGACCAATACCATCGCGCAACCTTACTATCTGAATCAGAAGTTTGACTATATCGTGTCCAATCCGCCCTTTAAGCTGGATTTCTCCGATTTCCGGGATGATTTGGAAAAGGATGCCTTCAAGGATAGATTCTATGCAGGGATTCCCAAGGTGCCCA
Organism: Algoriphagus hitonicola; assembly: GCF_900113375.1. Classification (GTDB taxonomy): domain Bacteria; phylum Bacteroidota; class Bacteroidia; order Cytophagales; family Cyclobacteriaceae; genus Algoriphagus; species Algoriphagus hitonicola. The sequence goes on from NZ_FOPC01000001.1 coordinate 335,394, forward strand.
AGGCCAAGAAAGAATCCATGGCGATCTATCTGCTCTTTATCCAACACATCATGCACAGCCTGAGTGAGAGTGGAAAAGCTGCTATTGTAGTGCCGACAGGCTTTATTACGGCTCAGAGTGGGATCGAGAAAAAGATCCGGGAGAAGCTGGTCAAGCAGGGCTGGCTGCGGGGTGTGGTGAGTATGCCGAGCAATATCTTCGCCAGTACGGGCACCAACGTCTCCGTGCTTTTCCTCGACAAGATGGCCGACTCAGCCCATATCGTGCTGATGGATGCCTCCAAACTTGGACAGACCGTAAAGGAAGGGAAAAACCAACGTACCGTCCTTTCCCGGGAGGAGGAGCGACAGATCATCGAGGTATTCAATGCCAAAGAAGCCGTCGAGGACCTTTCCGTGGTAGTCAGCAAAGCCCAGATTGCCGAGAAAAACTACAGCTTCAGCGCCGGGCAATACTTCGAAGTGAAGATCGAGTATGTGGATATTACTGCGGAGGAGTTTCAGGCAAAATTAAACGGCTTCGAAGAGCGCTTGGTCGGGATGTTTGCAGAGGGAAAGGCTTTGGATAGCGAGATCTTGGGGAGTTTGAAAAAATTGCAAATGAATTGATCGGGCCACCATGAAACCTAGAGATATTTTACTTTTCCAAAATGCCGACCAATCCGTCAATGTCTCCGTCTATTTTCTAAACGGGACCTTCTGGCTGACGCAAAAGACCATGGCAGAACTGTTTGATGTGGAAAGATCCGTGATCACCAAACATTTGGCTAACATCTTCAAAAGCGAAGAAATGGATAAGGACTCAGTATGTGCAAAAATTGCACATACTGCCGAAGACGGAAAAACCTACTCCACCAACTTCTACCGACTCGAAGCCATTCTGGCCGTAGGCTATCGGGTCAACTCCATGCAAGCAACGGACTTCCGAAAGTGGGCTACCCAAACACTCAATGAGTTTATCATCAAGGGCTTTGTGATGGATGATGAGCGGATGAAGCAGGGTAAGCACTTTGGGCAGGATTATTTTGACGAACTCCTAGAGCGTATCCGGGAGATTCGGGCGAGTGAACGCCGATTTTATCAAAAGATCACCGACCTCTATGCGCTGAGTACCGACTATGACCCGCAGAGTTCACAAACCAAGGAATTCTTCGGCATGGTCCAAAACAAGCTTCACTGGGCGATCACCGGAAAAACCGCAGCCGAGATCATCTATACCGAGGCGGATGCCTCCAAACTCTACATGGGCTTGAAAACCTGGAAAGATGCTCCTGATGGCAAAATCCTAAAAAGCGATGTGTCGATCGCCAAAAACTACCTCGCCCATCAGCATATTCAGGAACTGAACCGGATCGTGTCTGCCTACTTGGACTTGGCAGAAAACAATGCCCAACGGGGAAGGGCCTTCTCCATGCAGCAGTGGGCCAAGTTTCTGGACAGCTTTCTGGAGCTTTCCAGCTATCCTATCCTGCGGGACAAGGGGAAAATCAGCATGCTGGAAGCCAAGCTCAAAGCCGAGGGAGAATTTGACAAGTTTCGGGTCATCCAAGACCAAACCTATCAGTCGGATTTTGATAAGTTGATTGCTAAAACTAAAAAGAAAAAAAGCTCTAATTCTAATGAATAAAGAATTATCAACTCTTAGGCTAGGTCAAATTGGCAGTGTTAGGATGTGCAAAAGAGTGCTTAAAGAGCAGACTTCTGAATCTGAGGAAATCCCATTCTTCAAAATTTCAACGTTTGGGGATAAACCAGATACCTACATATCCAAAGAACTTTTTGAGGAATATGTAAATAAATATTCTTACCCCCAAAAAGGAGATATTTTAATCTCAGCAGCGGGGACTTTGGGGAAAATTGTAATTTTTGATGGTAAACCCTCTTATTTCCAAGATTCAAATATAGTGTGGATAGAAAATGATGAGAAAAAATTAATTAACGAATATCTCTATTACTTCTACAAAACGAATCCATGGGAAACAACAAACGGGAGTACTATAAACAGAATTTACAATGATAATCTCAGAAACATAAAAGTAACTTTTCCAAAATCAATCCAAGTCCAACAAAAAATCGCTAAAGTCCTATCCGACTTGGATGCCAAGATCGAGCTCAACAACCGCATCAATGCGGAACTGGAGGCGATGGCGAAGTTGGTGTATGAGTATTGGTTTGTGCAGTTTGATTTTCCCGTTGGCTTCGACTCCGCTCAGGCATCGGGATCCACTCAGAGCAATCCCGATGTCACCCTGAGCGAAGTCGAAGGGTATAAAAGCTCCGGCGGAAAAATGGTCTGGAATGAGGAGTTGAAACGAGAGATTCCGGAGGGGTGGGAAGTATTGGATCTAGAAAAAATTGAGGATAATATTATAACAGGAAAGACACCTCCTACTACAAATGAAGAATACTATAATGGTGACATTCCATTTATTTGTATTGGTGATGTAAGAGGGAATATGCATATAGTCAAAACGGAGATTACGCTTTCAGAAGCCGGAGCTAACACACAAAGGAATAAGTTCATTCCTAAAGGAGCTATTTGCGTCACATGTATTGCTAGCCCAGGTCTGGTTGGTTTTGCCACAAAAGATTCTCAAACCAACCAACAGTTAAATTCCATAATATGTAATAACCCTGAAAACAGATATTATCTGTACTTCTATTTGACCAATTACTTTCAATTTGCTAAAGCTAAAACGGGGAATACTTTTGCAAATATGAATAAGGGGGATTTTTCTACAATAAAAGTCTTAAAACCACCAAGAGACCTTCTTAACGATTTTACAAAAGTCTTAGAATCCTCTATAGATAAAATCCTCAACAACACTTTAGAAAACCAACAACTCTCTTCGCTTCGAGACTGGCTATTGCCGATGCTGATGAATGGGCAGGTAAGTGTCGCTGAAGCGGAAGAACGGCTGGAAGAGGAATTGGGGATGGTGGCGGAGAGGGAAAGGGAGGAGTATGGCCCGAAGTAGATTTTTTGATGAATGGCTTGATTAAATTAACCTATTGCTTAATTTTGGCATGAAAAGAAAGGCTGAACTGGTACAAGTTTCAAAAGATGGAAAAAAGGCCCTTTACCTGGATGAGGAAAACTCTGGGGAAATCATGGCTTTTTTGAAATCAGATCCAGCAAACTTGAAGAAGTTTAGAACAGCCGTAGAAATGATTTTAGACCACCAAGCTCCTAGGGATTTGTATGACAAGGAGGATTTTGAAAAAGGCTGTGAAAAGGTTACCGCTATTAAACTGTTTAAAGGGAAGAAAAATCCCAGAATCTATTGCCAGCAATTTGCAGATGGCGACACGGAGCGATTTGTCATTATTGGGATAGAACTGCTGGAAAAGAAGAAATCCCAAAAGCTGACATCTACGGAAAAAGCAATTATCAGAAGAGTATCCAAGTACGAGTACGACTTAAAACCCAAACCATGACAGATTCTATCAAAAAAGAATGGGAAGACCTATTTAATGAGAGTTCCTATGAAGACCGCGTCGCCTCATTGGCAGATGTATTGGCTTTGCAGTTTTTGGGCTTGGTAGATCGCAAGATGGAAATGGAAAGAATTTCCAAAAAGCAATTGGCTGAAAAAATAGGTACCTCGGCTGCCTTTATCACTCAGCTGTTTCGTGGAGATCGAAAACCCAATTGGAATACTCTGGCAAAAATGTCAATGGAGTTAGGTTTGGAATTTAAAGTCATGACCGAGGAACTTCTCCAAGAGAAAGTACAGGAAGAGCTAATTGCCTACCATAAGCGATGGTCCAAGACTCAAGAATATTTAAAATTAAAAGAACAAGTCACCAATCCTCAACTCGTCATGGCAGTCAGCCAAGCCGGAGAGGATGAATACGCTATGGCAGGATGAAAGCAAAATTTTCTCCCTTACAATTATTGGATTTCAAGCTTTTGGAGTCCCACTATGAATTTATAGTTCCTGAAGAGGACGAGGTAAATGTGCCGAATCTTTTTCAGTCTTATCCGGTGGATATTGATTTTGGGATAGGCAAAACAGAGGTAGAAGGTGAAATCCAGCTGTTCACCAAAGTAGAAGTGAATTTTGCCAAGAAGAAGCCTTTGCCTGGATATAAATTAATGGTTGAAGGAGGAGGAACATTCCGAATTCAAGATCCTGAAAATGTGGATGAAGGGTTGAGAAATAATCTTAGCCAGTTTACTACCCTGAACATGATGATCAATAACATCAGAAACATCATGTATCAAATCACCAACCTTGGTCCTATGGGTGGGTATTTATTGCCACCGATCGATATTAGTCAATTATTGAGAGATAAGGCAGAGGAAAAGAGTTAAGGAAGGGAGATGATAGTTTATTTTTTATGAAAGTTTTCAATAGCTTGATTATTTAACCTCATACCGATTCATGAAAGATCAATTAAAGGTATTCGTTGAAAATTTTCCAGTTACTCCCTGGTATGAGGAATGGGCACCTACAATCATTGCGCTTATTGCACTAATTACTTCCTTAATTTCACTTTATTGGAATAGAAGAGATTATATAAAAAGTACCAGACCATTTGTTTGGGCTTTATCTTACGGGTACATCGATCAAAGAACTGGGATCTTGATACCCTCTCCCGAACGCGTTGGTTTTAGAGTTTCGAATGCTCCAAGTAAGATTGTTGAATTCAGAATTAGGATTGAATTAGAAAATCAGACACTATTTTCTTTTAATGAAAAAAACTTTGTGAGGTTTCCTGATTCTGGTTCAGAATGGAGTTTTACTATAGGGCAAGCAGACTTTCAAAAAATATTCTCAAAAAGCCAGGGGAAAGAGAATCAACTAAAAAGAATAATTTCACTTGACTACTCTTCTTTGGATGGAAGCAAGATATATAATTATAATCTCTGGCAACAATTCTCTGTTGAAGACAACCAATGGAAGGATTTTAATGTAACTGCTGATTAACCCAATAGTGATTTAACCAAATTCAACAAAGAACTGGTATCGATCAATGCCCTCATCTCAGGTATTTTTCGAGTTGCTCGGGTTTGAGGTGAAGTGTTTTGCAGAGTTCGTATTCATTGATCACTCCATCAAAAAATGCGGTCTGAATGGCAGAAACGAACAAAGGGGATTGGATGGGTTTGGCTTGGGCTCCCATGCTTGGCTTACCCATTTCCTTTTCCAGTTCTCTTTTCTTTTTTTCCAGATCCTTCTTTGCCTGAATGGTATCCTCTTGCTCTTTTCTCATTTGACCATAGATCGCTCCGCTCATTTTTCCTTTCTGGACGAGATAGGTAAGAATGGCGGTAAAGCTGAGGTGGGTAGCATCGGAGATTGCTTTTATCACCTCGAAAGAGTAGTCATTGGTCTTTCCAATTTCTGGTAGTTGATCCAGTTCATTCAGCTTTTCACCAGCCAGAAAGGCAAAGGCGAAGGTATTGCACCAAGTCTCAATTTGGGAAATAGATCCTGCAGCCAATTGATCGTAATTCATAGACTCGACTTCCTCCTGATTGAGTAGGTAGTGTCCCAGTTCATGTGCCAGCGTAAAAATTTCCCGCTTGAAATAATCTTGGTTTCTTCTAAGTACGATGACGTTTGGCTGAAGGTAGAAGCCGTCAATATTGACTTTTTGCTTCAAGTTAGGACTCTCTACAAATTCAAAAACCAGAATGTTGGAGGCGGCAAATTTATTGATCATTGCTTCCAAGAATTTCTTTTGATCCTTTTTATACTTGGGAAGGAGGGCTAGGCGAACTTCCTCAGCCACATTTTTAGCTTCTTGATTTGTATTATAAATCGGTATGGATCTCTCTATTTTTAAATCTGAAAGCTTGGCAAGTCCCGAAATAGAAAGCTTCAATTCCTCAAATTGGTTGACAATCTTCTTGGTGGCTAAATTTAAGTCTGTTCCAAATTTTTCTTTTCTAAAAAAAATACTGGATTCTTTGGATTGTATTGGTGCAGCAGGATCTAGATAATACGACAGTCCTTTACTAAAAATTTTATCGATTCTTTTCAGGTGATTGATCTGAATTTCCGCTTGGAAAATATCCTCCCATTGAAGCTTGTTTTTTAATCCTTCACTGACAAGTTCCAAAAACTCTTCTTTCCCCAATCTGTATTGGGAAATGAGATGTTGAATTCGGGCGATATTGTAAGTAGTGGTCTCCAAGAATTCTAATTGCTCAAGGAAAATAAAGATTTAGATTGTTATTACAATCATTTTTCACGAGAATATAAAAATCAAAAAAAGCCACTCATTTCTGAGTGGCTTCAGCTCCCCCTCTTGGGCTCGAACCAAGGACCCCATGATTAACAGTCATGTGCTCTAACCAACTGAGCTAAGGAGGAATTTATTATTCCGGTACCGCTTTCCGATAACGTGATGCAAATGTAGAAGGCTAAGCGATTTTTTCCAAACCTAGATGTAAAAAAAAGCGAATTATTCCTGCTTATCCCAGTTTAGGTTTCACTTTCAGAGACTTATTTTTTCCCTCAGGTACTCTGAACGGATTTTTTGAGCATCCCATTGTAAATATAGGTGACTCCCAGGGTCATCAATCCGGCTATAATCGCCAAAATCACATTGAAATATGCCGGGGCGGAAAGGGTGAGTCTCAAAAAAATCGTAGCCAAAGCAAAGGAGGAATAACGGAACAGATTCAGGTATTTGGAACTGTATCGCAAGGAAAACAACAAAATAAACACATCGGCGAAAATCAACAGGGTATAGAATAATTCCAAGCTGGTATTGATGTGCTGATCTTGGTAAGAGGTGATCAAATCATAGACACCGATGGCTAAAAAACTTAAGGCTAAATAGATGGATATCAGCTTTTTGATACTGATAAAGCCACTTTGCTCCTCATAGTTTCCGGTAATCTGGACATGGCGTTGATTTCGATAAAAAACTCCCGTGATCAGAAATATTAAAATTGCCCCAAAAGCATCCGAAACGATCGGAGCCAACTCCCACATAAAGTCAATCTCCCATTTCAAATCGCCTAAATAATGTCCAAATTCCTTAAATGCATCCCGGAGAAGAATCAAAGAAATGATTTCAAACTGTTTTCCCACCGAATCCGCCACTGACCGAGGGATCAAAAATATCAAGCCCAAGATCTCAAAGATCAAAAGAACATTAAATGCCAGCTCGATTGAGAAAAAAGGCGATACCGAACTCAGGGGCGTTTGAATCTCCAAATAATTCATCAATCCCACCAAAAGGCCAAAAGCAAAAAACATCACAACAATATTACTGATGAGTTTATTGACATGGGGACTTTCCCACTGCTCATCGAGGTAGTCAAAAATCTTGATTTGGCTTTTAAAGAATCGGTGAATCAACATGCAAGTGGCTTACTAACTGTAAAGAAACTGAATGCCACTTTTGTTTTGGGAACTTTAGTCACCAAAGCGATTTTATTGATCCTTGGTACTGAATTTTCGCGAAAGCGTCTTGATAAATTTGATGCTGCGAAAGCGAAGAGCAGACCAGTCTTCATTGATGGCAATCTGCCTGACCACTTCAAAATCGTATTTTCCGGCGATTCCCCAACCCGAATCCCGATTGATGGAAACCTTATATTTCTTTGAGCTCCCTTTTGGATAGGCCATCCAAAGCAATTCATCCGATTTACAGGTTTTTTCGAGTTGTGGGAAAATATCCTTGATTTCATCTTCCGACTGTACAAAGGCCAGCAAAAAATCTGCTTTTTCAGACTCCTTGGCCAAATGTCCGGATTTGTTCCAGTCGCTCCTTAGGTGATGAAGCTCTTCGGGGAGATTCCAGATTTTGATTTTCATTCCTTCTTTAAAATTCATTTTTTTTAACAGGCTATCCATTTCTTCGAATTTTAGGCTTATCCATCAAAATATTGCTCCTTTGTAGGGCAATTGGCTAAATTTAGCCTAAAATAAAAATTATGAGGTTTATCTTTTCCATTTTGGTTCTTCTTCTTTTTAACGCTGCTTCTTGGGGACAAAATCAGCCTAAGGTGGATTCCATTTTTACTGAAGGGAAGTCCGTCAAAACGATCTCCAATCCCGAGTTGGAGGAAATGAGTGGAATGGCAATTTCAAGAAAGCATTCCAATGTTTGGTACACGCATACGGATAGTGGGGGAGAACCCATTGTTTATTTTTTGGATTTGGAAGGCAACGAGCTTGGAGAAATTACCCTGAAAGGTGTAAAAAACCGGGATTGGGAAGATATGGCAATCGGTCCAGGACCTGACGGAATGCCCTATATCTATGTAGCCGAAATTGGGGACAACTTGGCCGTTCATTCCGAGGTGAAGGTTTATCGGTTTCCAGAACCGGAGAATTTGAAAGAGAAATTAGAGGTAAACCCTGAGATCGCTACCTTGGTTTACCCCGGAGGAGCACGGGATGCCGAGTCTTTGTTGGTAGATCCAGTGGATGGGAAGCTGTATCTGGTTTCAAAACGCGACAAACGAAACACCTTATATTCTTTTTCTCAAGAGGCCTTTGGAAATGAAGGAATTACCGAAATGGAAGAGCACCATAAGTTTTCATTTTCCAGTAGCACCGCAGCCGATATTTCATCGGATGGTAGTCAGATTTTGATCAAAAATTATTTTGCGATCTATCACTGGAATCGGGAAAAAGGACAATCGCTAATAGAAGCGTTAATAGCGGCTCCGAAGCAGCTGCCGTATGTGCCCGAACCACAGGGAGAAGCCATTGCTTTTGAGCCTGAGGGAAAATTTTTTTATACGATCAGTGAAAAACGTTTTTCAATTTCCCCCGTGTTGTACCGATATCAAGCTAAGGATTAACCCATGCAAACTACTTCACATATCCTGATGGTTCGTCCAGCCAATTTCGGTTTTAACCCGGAAACAGCAGGAAATAACTTCTATCAAAAAACCGATCCTCGTGGACATGATGAGATTCAGCAATTGGTGCTGAGGGAATTTGATGGATTTGTGGCATTGCTGCGGGATCAAGGGGTAAAAGTAATCGTGGTGGAGGATACCAATCAGCCCGCTAAAACAGATGCGGTTTTCCCCAATAATTGGTTCAGTACCCATCCGGACGGGAGGCTTATTCTCTACCCGATGTACTCTCCCAACCGCCGTTTGGAGCGTCGAAAAGACCTGATTGAGCAGCTGATGGCATTGGGTTTTATGGTGAATGAAATTATCGACTTGAGTTTTTTTGAAGAGGACGAGCAATACCTGGAGGGCACAGGAAGTATGGTGATGGACCATGATCAGAAATTGATTTTTGCAGGATATTCGGTTCGAACCCATCTTGTTCCCTTGAAGTACGTGGCTGATTTGCTGGGATATCGGATCATTGGATTTGATGCACAGCAGGAAGTCGGGGGTAAATTCTCCCCTATTTACCATACCAATGTGATGATGCATATCGGTCGGGATTTGGCGGTGGTTTGTCTGGAGAGTATCCGCAAGTCTGCCGAACGAAGACAAGTGCAGGAGGCACTTGCCCAAAGCGGTAAAAAAGTCATTCCGATTACGGCCAAGCAAAAGTTTAATTTTGCGGGAAATATGCTTGAGGTGAGTAATGATGGCGGAGAGAAATTTACTGTGATGTCTCAGACAGCCTATGATTCCTTGAATGTGGGACAAATCCAACAAATCGAAAAATACACGACCATCATCAGCCCTCAAATCCCCACGATCGAAAAGCTCGGAGGCGGCAGTGCTCGCTGTATGCTGGCGGAGATATTTTTGCCGAAAAGCTAAGCTGTGAGTGAGGACACTCACAGCGGCGGAAGTAAGTGGGGACACTTACAGCGGCTGGATTGGTGAGATTTAAGACAACAGAGCGGCTGAAGCTTGCCTACCGCCAACTGCCGACTTTTTCAGCTTTCCCACCTGATTTTTCGGCTATTAAATCCCCGTGTAATTAAACGGCGTGATGACCTTCAATTCAGCCTTAACTTCATCCGACACATCTAATCCGTCAATAAACTCGGCAATGGATTTTTCGGTGATTTTGGTATTGGTTCGGGTCAAATCTTTCAAGGCTTCGTAAGGTTTTGGGAATCCTTCTCTTCGGAGAATCGTTTGAATGGCTTCCGCCACCACAGCCCAGTTATCTTCCAAATCCGCATCAATCGCCACCCGATTCAATTCTAATTTTCCCAGTCCTTTTTTCAATGATTCAAACGAAATCAACATATGGGCAAGCGGTACACCTATCGCCCGTAAAACCGTACTGTCCGTTAGGTCCCGTTGAAGTCTGGAAACCGGAAGTTTGGCAGCCAAATGCTCCAAAAGCGCATTGGCAATTCCCAAATTTCCCTCTGCATTTTCAAAATCGATCGGATTGACTTTGTGGGGCATGGCCGAGGAACCGATCTCTCCAGCTTTGATTTTTTGCTTGAAGTAGTTCATGGCGACGTATTGCCACACATCTTTCGAAAGATCTAAAAGAATCGTATTAATCCGCTTGAGCCCATCAAAAATAGCCGCCAGATTATCGTAATGCTCAATCTGAGTCGTCGGGAATGAGCGGCTTAAACCCAAATATTTTTCCACAAAATGGTTGGCAAAATCATTCCATGGCTGATTGGGGTAGGCTACCACATGGGCATTCATATTTCCTGTCGCTCCGCCGAATTTTGCTGAAAAGGGAACTTGGGCCAAAAGCTCCAATTGTTTTTCCAAACGGGTTATAAAAACTTGGATTTCCTTTCCCAAGCGAGTAGGCGAAGCGGGCTGTCCATGGGTTTTGGCAAGCATGGGGATTTCACTCCATGCTTCAGCCTGAGCGGTGAGTTTCTGAATAACTTCATGCAGCTGAGGTAAAATCACCTTTTCCAGCCCATCTTTAAGCATCAGCGGTGTGGCGGTATTGTTGATGTCTTGGGAGGTCAGCCCAAAGTGGATAAACTCCTTATAGGCTTGCTGACCCAGCTCGTCAAATTTTTCCTTTAGAAAATACTCTACGGCTTTGACATCGTGATTGGTGGTTTTTTCGGTTTCTTTGATCCATTCGGCATCTTCCTGAGAAAAGTTTTTCACCATATTTCGAAGGGCCGAAAACAGATCGGTATCAAAATCCTGAAGTTGGGGAAGCGGTAATTCGCAGAGCGCGATGAAATATTCGACTTCCACATGAACCCGGTATTTGATCAGGGCAAATTCGGAAAAATAGCTTCTCAAAGGGATGGTTTTGGCAGCGTATCGGCCATCTACAGGGCTAATAGCACTCAGTGCATTCAATTCCATGGGTATCTAGTTAGTGCCTATTGGCTCAGGGGGTTTTTAATTCAGGCTGCAATTTAGGGCAAAGCCTGCAAATTCGCCCGCTCACCGAAAGAATAATCCTCCTAAGGCAAACTTACTTTCTGCTTTTTGGGTTTTGTTTCTGAATTTCTCGGGTTTGGGGCAGATTAATCTTTCCAAGCCCTTAATTTTGCACCTGAATAAAAGAATCCAATTTTCGAATGTTCAATTTATTTAAGAAGAAAAAGGAGGAAGTGAAAAAGACATCCTTTCTCCCGCTGAAGGTACGTGAGGTAGTCAGAGAAACGCCGGATACGGTGAGTATTTATTTTGAGCAGCCGGAGCCAGCTATGGATTACAAGCCGGGTCAATTTTTGACTTTGGTGATGGATTTTGAGGGCAAAGAAGATCGCAGGTCTTACAGTCTCTGTACTTCTCCGTTTGTGGATCCCTTTCCCGGTATTTCCGTCAAGCGGGTGACAGGTGGCTTATTTTCCAATTTTCTCAATGAGAAAGTTTTTCCCGGCAAAACCATCAACGTACTTCCCCCGATGGGGAATTTTACGGTAGATTTTCATTCGAAAAATCAGCGCCATTACATCATGGTTGCAGGTGGAAGCGGGATCACTCCGATCATGGGAATATTGAAATCTGTATTGGTCAATGAACCCAATTCCATCGTTACGTTGATCTATTGCAGTCGTAACGAAAATCAGATTATTTTCAAAAACCAACTGGAAATGCTCGCTAAGGCGAATCCAGAACGCTTAAAAGTGAAGCATAACCTCAGTCAACCTTCAGATTCCTGGAAAGGATTTAAGGGGCGATTGAATAAAGACTCCTTCCGAAGCCTGGTGAGTCTAGCCGAATACGAACAGCGGTATGAGGAAATCTATTTCCTTTGCGGTCCGGATGGTATTATGAATACGGCCAAAGAAGTCTTGATGGAGCAGGGAGTCGATGAGGCCCGGATTCATGAAGAAAGTTTTTATTCGGCTGCCGCTGAGCAGGCTAAACTCGAAGCTAAGGCTGGAGTGACTAAGGGGCTTTTGACCCGAGATGTAAAAATCATATTGGAAGGCGAAGAGCACATGATTACGGTGGATCCTTCCAAGACGATTTTGGAAGCGGGATTGGAGCAGGGGTTGAATATGCCTTATAGCTGCCAAAGTGGACTTTGCACGGCATGTAGAGGGAGAGTTTTACAAGGCCAAGTGAAAATGGATGAGGATGCGGGGTTGAGTAAAAATGAAATCGATGAGGGTTTTATCTTGTGTTGTTCCTCAAGGGCAGCTTCGGATGATATCCAAATTACCATAGAATAATACCTGCTATTTTGACTAACGAAGAACTCAAAAAATCCTACCATAAACTGGAGCAGTTGGTCTTGATTCTGATGATCCTTGCTTTACCGATTTTTGGGATGGTTTACTTGTATTTTATTTCTGGAAATCTTAACTGGAACCTACCCCAACTCCCCGGTTTTGTTAATGGGTTGCTTGTGGGATTTAGCATTGGTCTTCTGGTGGCTCAGTATGTTAAGTTTCATCAGGATGTTAAAGCAGGAAAGGGCTCACCGGATTTAATGGAAAAAGTCTCGGTTTACATCCATTCGACACGAATTCGGTTTTATTTCCTTTTTTTAACCTCTCTGATTTGCGCCATTGGCTTGTTGTTTTTCAAAAGCGAAATTTATGTGGTGCTATTTGCGGTAGCCTTGGTTTTTTTTTCTTTGGCAAAACCTACTCCAGATCGAATCAAGCGGCTATTTCGGCTTAATAAAGAAGATGCGGAGTTTGTTCGGCTGATTTCCAGACCGGACTGATAGAGTGATAAAATGATAAAAGCCCCGATTTCATTTTGAATTCGGGGCTTTTCTATTTGGGAAAATCAGCCTTAATTCTCAATCACAATGGATCCGGAAGTGATGTTTCCTTTGATGGAATTTGAGGAATTGTTGTTGATTTCTAGGGTTTTTCCGGTGGAGATATTTCCCACTGTTAGATTTCCCGAAGAGGCTCTTAGATCAAAATTAAAATCCTTGAGATTGGAAGTGGTTTTTACCCGGAAGTTTCCAGAAGATCCACTGAAAGAAGTATTGGCCCCTAAGCCGGCATTTTCTGCCCGGACATTACCAGAAGTGAAGCGAAGACGTCCGAGCTCTCCTACATCCGTAAGCCTTGCATTACCAGAGGTCAATTCTACCTCAACGGCTCCTTTGATAGTTTCTGCGGTCAGCGAACCACTGGTAGATTCATAGGTGAGACTACCATCTACATCACTGATGTCCGCATTACCAGAAGTCATGTAAGCGGCGACACTTCCGCTGACTCCATCGACTTGAATAGATCCAGAAGTGGCTCTCAAATCTAAATCCCCCTGGAGGTTTTGTGCAGAGATCCTTCCTGAAGTGACGCTGAGCTTGGTCAGATCTTGAGATACGTTTTGCACCTCGAGATTTCCAGAGCTGTTTTTTATTTGGATATTGATATTTTCGGGTCCGGTGATGTTGATGAATCCCTTACTTCGGTTGTTCCAAGAGTAGTTTCCGGATTCTCGCTTGTAAGAGATCTTTAGGACATCCCCGAGGGTCACAAACACGATATCCTGTCGATCATCATTTGACTGAAGAAATGCCTCTACATGCACGACATCTGATCCACCGACGTAGCTAACATCCAGCCAGCCTCCTGATACTTCGATCGTTTTAATTCCTGGGTAATCCTTGTCCACATCGACAAGGACTTCTTGGGCTTGACTGATAGTCCCCAGTAGGAGAAATAGTCCTAGAAGAGATGAGAATTTTAGAAGGTGTTTCATGGGATGGATTATTTAAAGATTAAACCAAAGCTAAAGGCATTCACATCGGGACCTTTCCCGGTCTCGAAAAGTGAATTAGCGTCATAATTGAAATAAAGATCCACGTCACCAATTCCGATTTCCGCGCGGGGGCCGTAGCGGAGATTGCTGACGTACATGTTTGATTTGGTGAAGATTTTTTCTTTGTTCCCATCCAAATCATCATAAACAAATTTTCCTCGTCCACCGATTCGAAGTCCCGCAAATCCACCGACACCGATTCTGACTTTGCCGTTGTTAGTCAATACCGTGGGCACCAAAGTTAAATTAGCAAAAGAGGCCGAGAGTTTGGATTTGGTACCGACTCCTTCAGTGAACTCATTGAAAACCAATCCGTCAGCTGTGCGATCGATAAATAGCTTTCGGTCTTCCAACTTAAAATTATACCAGGAGACGCCAATTCCGGTTTTCAAATGAAAGTTTTTGCTTGCACGATAATTCCCCACATAGTTTAGTCCCACATTCCAACTTCCCCAAGGCTTCACTTGAGGAATATTGTCAGTTGGCGCCCAGATGTTGATTCCTAGATCGGTTTCCATTCCACTTTGAAATTTGGTGGATTTTCGGGAAAATTCCGGTTTGGGTTCGTCAGGTGTGGAAAAAGCATAGGATTTGGTTCCATCGTCATATTTTTCCATGTACCAATTGAGTCCCAAAAACCGGGATTCCTTAGTTTTTACGACTGTTTTTTCTTGTGCCAAAGCGAATTGGCTAGTCAAAGCAATCAATAATAATAGGGATGAAAAATTTTTCATAATAAACAAATTAGTTGGTTTAGTTTCTTTTAGGGAATGGGGAGGAGGGAGTCCTCCCTAGGTTTTAAAATACTATTCCGAAGGTGATGGGGTGAAGTTCCGGACCTTTCACCTCTTGGAAGAGTTCATTCAAATCATAGGTGGTAAAGAAGGTCACCCGCCCGACACCTACTTCACCTCTGACACCATATCGGAAATTATTGAGGTAGAGGCCGGTGTTTTGCTTATCTTTTTTGCGACCTGAGCCTTCGTACTCTCGATAGACATACTTGGATTGACCCCCAAGTCTGTATCCTGCATAAGGTCCTGCAGCGATTCGGAAACCTCGTCGACCGTTATCTTTCATTTTTCCAAAATCCAATTCCAGTAAAGTCATGGCAGTGATGTAGGAGGCGGAGATTTTACTTTTGAATCCATTCACGTCGGTTCGCTGTGCGAAGTCGATTCCTCCCAATCCGCGGGTAGCTTGATAGTCGCGGTTTTCAAATTTGAAATTGTACCATTGGAAGCCCAATCCAAAGTTCCAGTGAAAACCTCTGGAAATCCGTTGGGAAGCCATCCAGTTGAGACCGATATTCCAGCTGCCCCAGCCTTTGACTGCATAAGGGTTTTCGGAGGTGGGAAAACTGCCGCTAGGGGTGAGGTAATTGGAGATTCCGATGTCTGTGTTGAAATAGGTTCTAAAAACCGGGTCTTTATCTTTCTTTTCACCGCTTTCGATTTTCACTCGGGTATTTTCCCCATTTTCGTCCACATAGACACGCATCTTGCCGATGTTGACTTCGGTTTCTCCGCCATTTTCTCTCACGCGGACGATTTCTTTGGAGCTGCCGTCTTTCTTTTTGATTTCTACGATGGTCAACTCACCGGTATCTTCATTTTCTTGAAGGTCGAGAGAGGCGATGATTTCATTGATATTCATCATTTTCAGCTTTTCAAAATCTTCCTTGTTCTCGACGATGATGACTACTTTTCCGGATTTTCCGAATTCTATGATTACAGAATCTTTGTTGATCTGATGATCTGCGATGGAGTGCAGATCAGAGGCAAAGGCAACATGCACCAGCGCCATCATACAAATTAATAACAGGTATTTTTTCATGATTTCTTTCCCTTTGGTGGGTTGGTGATTTGATTAAGGCTTTTGGCTGGCGCGTTCTTTTTTGGAAGTAAGCCTTGCATACAAGCCGTTTTTGGCATCTTGAAGGTTGGCAAAGAGGTCTACCTTTTCAGTTAATCCTTCCAGTTGATCCACGGTTTTTCCCAGATTGGCTACGAGTCCTTTATTGTCCTTGAGTCCATCGGAGCGAATGGTTACCGTGTATGCTGGCTTCTCTGGGCTTACTGGATTCAGTTCGGCAATTGTCGGATTGCTTGGAACAGTTTTAAGTTCAGGTAGATTTTTTTCTACAAATAGGGGCTCGCTTTTATTTCGGATAATCGCCGATTTTTCATCAGATACGGTTTCCTCTTTTTTATCCGCTTCAGCGAGTAGATTATTCGTCGCTGGAGTTTTGAAATTCGCAGAAGACTGATTTTCCTCGGCAGGTTTTACTGTTTTTTCCGACTGTTTAGAATCGGATTTGAGCTCTGAATCGATCACGTCCGGGTTTTCCTCGACTTTAGGCGTTTCCACTTGTTCGAAACTTGTCGAAGGACTCTCTAAAGCTGGATTTTGCTCTTCGGAGGCCAGAAGATCTTCTTTTTTTATCGTTGAATCATTGCTCCAAAAGAGTGCTCCGACGCTCAACAAAACCAAGATGACCGCGGCTGCTGCCCAGAGGAATCCGCGATTTTTTCGGGGTTGGGAAGGCAGTTGGTTTTCGAGTCTTTCCCAGGCAAGTGCGCTGGGCTTTTCTTCGTGATTCTCCAGTTTTTGCCGGAAAATCTTATCCATATTTTTTGATTGATTAGCCATTGATTCTCCTTTCGTTGAGGTTTTGGGCAATAATTTTTTCCTTAAGGGTATTTCTCGCGCGATTGAGCTGGGATTTAGAAGTGCTTTCGGAGATGCCCAGCATTTCTCCGATTTCCTGATGCGAATAGCCCTCTAAAATGTAGAGGTTGAAAACGGTCCGATAGCCCACCGGAAGATTCTTAATCAGCTCCATGAGGTCAGCAGCTTCCAAATGGTTGAGCTCATACTGCTGATCTTCATACTGACTTTCATTTTCCATATTCACCTCCATCATCAAGTGGCGGTTGCTCCTGAGTTTCATCAGTGCCTGAGTGACGACGATTCGCTTCATCCATCCTTCGAAGCTTCCCTTTTGCTCAAACTGAGGCAGCTTCTCAAAGATTTTCATAAAGCTCTCGATCATCACGTCCTCGGCATGCTCCCGATCCTTGAGGTAGCGGATGCAGATGGCAAGAAATTTCCCCGAATAGGTATCATACAGGTGTCGCTGCGCACTGCGATCGCCTTTGAGACATGCTTGGATTAATCCTGGTTCGGAAGAAAAGTCGAGTCTGGTAAACATTCCGTTTTATGCTTTCAAATAGGTAGATGTCCTTTGGTTAAAAATCGTTGCATGGAATATTAAAAAATCTGAAAAAAAATATAAAAAGCTGTAAATCAAAGTGATAAATTTTTGATTCTTGGATAGGATTAATGCATCCCCTTCCTGCTCGCTAATAGGCTGCCTTATAATTGACCAAAATGTTCAGTTCGGACCAGTTGCCTTTTTCCACTTGAATGGGCTGAATATTTCCGTTTAGATCAAAACTATTGGCAAAAAGCCCGTCTTCTTCTTGCGTAAATACCGAATACTGTCCCGGGGCCAATTCCACTTCAAAATTTCCCTCTTCATCGGATTCTACTTCAGCGATGGGTTTTCCATCAACTGCGGTAAAAAGGCTGTTTTCCATCTTGGTATCGGAGATTTTGGTCAAGGGGTAAATGATGATTTTTCGTTGGATTGGTTCACCAGTTTTGCGTTCGGGAGCAGCCTCTCCTTCTTCGCTGATCATCGGCATTTGATTGCCTTCTATCCAAGTGACTTGTCCTTTAATTCCCTGTCCTTTACTTTTCATGGTTTTGCATTGAGAAAATAATACTACCGTTAGGCTTAAGGTCAGAATTGTCAAAAATTGCTTCATCGTGATTTTTTCTTTTAAATACCCTCAAATAAAACGACCGATTCCAGGTAGTTAGGAATGATAGTTTGCCATCCAAGTTCGTTGTGCAATTTTTCAGCCAAGACCTCTGCACTTTTATCCTCTCCATGGACTATAAAGGTGATTTTTGGTTTTTCGCAAAATCCTTCGGCCCATTCCATCAATTCATCCTGATCGGCATGTGCGGATAATCCATCGATTTGGTAGATTTTGGCATTTACCGGAACTTGATTGCCGTAGATCGTCAGAAATTTTTCTCCTTCGATGAGTCTTCGACCGCGAGTCCCCTCGGCTTGAAATCCCACAAAAACCACCCCATTTCGCTCCTGAGGTAAGTGATGATACAGGTGATGAAGGACACGCCCACCTGTTGCCATTCCACTGGCAGATACGATGATGGCGTTTCCCCTATATTCATTGAGCGATCTGGATTGCTCTTGCTTTTGAAAATAATGAAGCTGATCGTGCTGAAAAGGATGATGTCCTTTTTCCTCTAAAACAGCACTAAGCTGATGGTCCTGGTGAAAGTCATTGTAAAGTTTGGTGGCATCTATGGCCATTGGCGAATCCAAAAAGATCGGAGCTTTTGGAATTCGGCCTTTTTGCATCAGCTGAAACAAATAATAGAGTACCAACTGGGTACGGCCTACCGCAAAGGAGGGAATGATCACTAAACCTCCTCGATCAAAAGTCTCACGAATGGCAAGTCCAAGCTCAGCCTCAGGATTGCTCTGAGAAGCCTTCCGATCTCCATAAGTGGATTCGATCCAAAGGATATCTGCCTTTGGGATTCGGGTGGGAGGGTAGAGCAATGGATCGTGATATCTTCCTAGATCTCCCGAGAAAACCAACTTTTTTTCTTGCCGATCTCCTTTAATCTTGATTTTGGTAATGGCTGCTCCTAAAATATGGCCTGCATGATAGTAGGTGACGGTAATATTTGGGTGGATGTCAAAGGGCTTTTCAAAGGCCTGTGGAACCAATAATGGGAAAACAGCCTCGGCGTCTTCAATTCCATAGAGCGGCTGAGGATCATCATGTCTGGAGAATCCCTTTTTTTTGGCGTATTCTGCTTCTTCTTCCTGGAGCTTACCCGAATCCAAAAGCAGGATTTTTGCGAGTTCGGCGGTAGCTTCTGTGCAATAGATCGGACCACGAAATCCCTGCTTGACCAATCGCGGCAAATAGCCGATATGGTCCAAATGTGCATGGGTCAGGACTACGGCTTCCATCTCATCTACTGGCATGGGGAACTTATCCCAATTTCGCTCCCGGAGTTCTCTTCGGCCCTGAAATAGACCGCAGTCTACTAAAAATTCAAATTCACCAATGTCTATCAAATACTTAGACCCCGTGACACTGCCTGCACCTCCTAAAAACTTTACGGTTACATCCATGATTTTTCAGTTTGAAGGCAGAAGATACAAAAAAAGAGGCATCCTAACGGACACCTCTTTTTAAATTAGGTTTATTCTTTTAAAAAATATGCACCTTGAAATTTGGCCCGCGAGAGGCTATCAATCCGCTCCTTTTCACTTAGAACTTGGTCTTCAGGATTTTCACTTTCTTCAGTTTCATTGTCTGCTTCATCATAGGTTTTTTCAGGACAAGTCAAGCAGAGTAATCCATTTTCATTAAAGACCCATATACTTCGTTGGGAAACATCAGATGTACGATATCCATTAATATAAATGGTGTTTTTGATGATTTCCAGTAAAGATCGCTCCATGATGAAAGGTCTATCATACGGAACTCTAAGCTGAAGGTCTAGTTCCTGAGCCCTAAACATGTCTGTATTTTTCAAGTCAAACCCTTCATTGAAGAGGATCAAGGAATCAAGCACTTCTACTTGGTAATCCAGTTTTTGGGCATTTTCCAAGGCTTCCGCTTTGGTTCTTCCTCTTGACAGAAAGGACTTTTCCAGAGTGAGCAAGGAATCCGTCGTGCCTACGATCTGTAGATCGACATGATTGAAGGTAGCTTCCTCAGATACTGGGTTGAGCTTGAAAATCAATACGCCTTCAGAAACAGGAAGGGTTTCCTGAATCTCATGCCGATTTTCCTCTTTAAACTGAGCGACGATTCTTGGAATCTGAAAAGCCGAAATACCGATGCAAAGCAACCAAAGACCCAAAGCAACCAAGCCAAATCTACTGCCCACTAGATTCTTTTGAGCCAAGACACTAAGTCCCAAGAGCAAAAGAATAATCCCCGGAATAATGATGATAAAAGAAGCCCCGATCACCAACCAAATGGGAATCAAATTGGAGAATAGGTCAATAGGGAAGTTATCCATCAATATTTGATAATCCTCACTGGCGAATATTCCGAAATAAACCGCGATAGAGATCAGTGGTGCTATTGTCAAAATCAAGCCTAAGAACAATACAAACAGCCCAAAGATCACACGGAGAACGGTAAGGAAAAATTTCCCCAAAGGCCCCAAAGCACTTCCTATGGCTTCGATCACCTGACCTAACACCCGAAATGGAGCCATCAGGATTTTTCTACCGGTGGATTCCTGCTTGGGCGGAATGGGATTCTGGTTTTCCTTCAGTGTGGAGTCAATATTGTCCAGCGTGATCTCTCCGCCTTTCATCCGGATACGCTCGGTGATGGAGGTGGCTACCGGTGTGATAATCCACAAGATCAAGTAGATCAGGATGCCCGATCCGCCAGCTAAGGTAAGTATCACAAAAGCCAATCTGGTCCAAATCACTTCGACCCCAAAGTATGCGGCCAATCCACTGGCTACCCCACCAAGGGCTTTGTCGTCTGGATTACGGTAGAGTTTTTTGATGTTTTTGTCCTCCTCAATATCATAAGACACGGGAAGAATAACCCACATTACGATGTAGGCAATGACCGTGAAGATCCCGAAGGAAATATTGAAACGGAACTCATCAAATATCCAGAATCCATCGGATAGAAAAGTCTTGTTGATTTGACCGCTGAACAATAGAAGTAGGGCTATCAATCGAGGCCAAAGTGGATCGATGGAGAAGTAATGTGCGATTCCGGCACAGACACCTCCGAGGATTTTTTTAGGCTCGATCCGCATGAGCTTTTTGTAGCCCCTGTTTTCAGGATCGGGAGGAGTCACGTACTTGTAGAAGTCGTCCTTGCTCTCCTTCTCCTCTGCAGCCTCTTCGGCTTCTGCCTCACTGATGGAAGCAAAATCAGCGATCGTACCCATCTTTTCGATGAGTTTGTCCACATTTTCTGCGGTGATGACTTGCTTGTTGTTTTTCAGATTGCTCAGAAAAATCTCTGCGATTCGGGTTTCGATATCCGAGATGATTTCATGATTGTCTTTATAAGAGGAAAAGTGCCGATTGATTGCATCGAGATACTTGCGAAGGGTATCGTATCCGTCTTCCTCTATGTGGAATAAAATCCCACTGATGTTGATGCTTATGGTCTTTTTCATGTGTGTGTCTATTTATTCTTTTTCGCCAGGGGTGATATCTTCCTGGGAAGAAGAGTCGGTGGTTTTTTTCTCTAGGTGCGTTTGTGTGATCAGTTGGGTGGACTTGACCAGCGATTTCCAGGTTTCCTCTAGGGTATGAAGAAAGGTGCTTCCCAGAGTGGTGATGGAGTAATATTTGCGTGGAGGTCCGGATTCTGATTCCACCCATCGGTATTCCACTAGAGATGCGGATTTGAGCCGGTTGAGTAGGGGATAGAGGGTACCTTCGACCACGATGAGTTCGGCCTGGGTCAGTTCCTCGATCAAGTCGGAAGTATAGACCTCGCCCCGGGAAATGATATGGAGTACGCAATACTCCAAAATCCCCTTTCGCATTTGAATTTGTGTGTTGGCGACATTCATGTTCAGGTGATTAGATGATAGGAGATATTTTTATCTCTTTGATCTAAGGATGAAAAATGATACCAATCTTAAAAAAAGTACCTTGTTATACCTAATTCCTTGTAATAGGTTGGCCTTTATCTCCAGGTTTTAAATTCAAAAACCACGTTTTGAGCATTTGGAAGTAGTTTTTTGAGGATTTTAGATTTTCTGTAATTTTTTTTAATGGAGGAATTTTTCCTAATGACTTATGGGTGACCTGTTAAAAATGTGAACATAGAATTGTCCGAACCCGTACAGTTCCTCTTTTTTGCAAAGATTATTTTAGTAAGTTCGATCTTGGAAAGCGAATTTGCTTTATTTTGGAACTATGAATCCTAGTTGGAAACCTATTCTATTGCTCTTTCTAATTTCCTTCATCTACATGGGGGGATGCCAAATGGGATTTTCTCAGGATTTAACGCCTAAATATTCCAATGAATTTTTGAATATCGGAGTGGGGGCAAGAGCCTTGGCCATGGGCGGGGCACAGACTGCAGCGAGCCGGGATGTGACTGCGGCCTACTGGAATCCGGCAGGATTGATGGCTGTCACGCATAAGTATGATGCGACGTTGATGCATGCTGAGTATTTTGCTGGGATCGCCCAATACGATTATTTAGGCTTTACTACTCCAATTAAAAATGAAAGTCAGGTGGCTGTTTCCTTGATTCGGTTTGGCGTGGATGATATTCCGGATACCCGCTTTCTTTACGATGCGAATGGTGCACTCAATTATAATAACATCCAGTTTTTTAACGCGGCCGATTATGCACTTTTGCTTAGCTATGCACGGGATATTTCAGATAAATGGAAAATAGGTGCTAACGCAAAAATTATTCATCGAAATGTGGGGAAATTTGCTCAGGCATGGGGTTTTGGATTGGATGTGGGGGGATTGTACGTGCAAAAGCGATTGACTGCCGGTTTGATGCTTCGGGATATCACGACCACGTTCAATGCCTGGTCGCACAATGCCGAACTGGTGCGGGATATTTATGCAGACACCAATAATGAGGTGCCGGTCAATTCCGTAGAACTGACGCTTCCCCGAGCTATTGCTAGCCTAGCATACAACTGGAATCTCGGAGGTACATTTTCTCTATTGACCGCTTTGGATTTGGACATGACTTTTGATGGTCGGAGAAATACCGTCATTGCTTCGGATTTGATCAGTGTTGATCCTAGAATCGGGTTGGAATTGGGATATAAACAAGTGGCTTTTCTCCGTGCTGGAGCGAGTACATTTC
Organism: Algoriphagus hitonicola; assembly: GCF_900113375.1. Lineage (GTDB taxonomy): Bacteria > Bacteroidota > Bacteroidia > Cytophagales > Cyclobacteriaceae > Algoriphagus > Algoriphagus hitonicola. The sequence goes on from NZ_FOPC01000001.1 coordinate 358,421, forward strand.
AATACATCAAGGATTTTCAGGGAGAACAATCCATGAATTTTATGCCCAGTGCGGGACTAGGTGTTCGGCTCAATGACCGATTTCAACTGGATTATGCCTTATCCGATATCGGGAATGTGTCTGATACGCCCTATTCGCATGTGTTTAGTGTACGTGTAAGCTTGAAAAAATTGGAGGAAGATTTTCGGAAATTTAAAGGGTGGGATCAATGAAAAATTGGATAGCAACGATTTTTGGAGTTTTGGTCCCGATGCTGCTTTTTGCCCAGCAGCCGATTTGGTATTCTTTTGATCAGGATTATTATAAAATCAAAACCGCTGCCGATGGGATTTATCGGGTAGATGGCGAAACCTTGGAAAATTCGGGATTGAATTTATCGGGAATAAATCCTGCCAACTTGCAACTTTTTCACAGAGGCCAAGAAGTCGCCATTCATGTCGAAGGTCAGGAAGACGGTAGTTTTGATGCAGAGGATTATATTCTTTTTTATGGACTTCGAAATGACGCTACCATGGACTCGGTTCTTTATCGACAGATCGGTCAGATTCCCAATCCCGAATACAATACTTTCACAGACACCACCGCTTTTTTCCTAACCGTGTCACCTGCCATCACCGGCAAAAGAATGGCGGTTCGTCCTGCCCCCTCTAACAGCTTATCTCAGACCACGACTACAAATTCTGAGCGGGTCAGGGTTTTTTCTGATCAATATTCTCTTGGGATTTCATACACTTTGGGATTTAGACTGTCTCGGTATGATTATGCGCAAGGATGGATGAGCGGGGTAGTTAGCAAAGGAGCCACAAGTCAGGTTTTGTTTGAGGATTTGGGTTCACTTCCTTCCTCAGGAGAGGCTATGGTGGAGGTGGGGTTAGTTGGTCGTTCGGCTACCGAACATTCCGTCAGGATTTTGGCTGGACGATCTGCCACTACCCAGCGAGAAGTCGGAGTAGCTGATTTTACAAGTTTCAACTCGCAGGTGTTCAGCTTTCCGATGGTCATGTCTGACTTTAATCCCAGTGGTTTTATTTCGATTGGAATCAATCCCAACGGGGTCGGTACATCAGATAATGTATCCATTGCTTATGTGAAAATCAATTATCGGAAAAACATCGGCTCAGGAGATTTTGATCAGGAGTTAATGGTTTTTTCCGCTGATGAACAACGGGTTCAGATTCCACAAACTACGGGTAGTTATGAGGCTTTGGATATCAGTTCCGAGCAAAATCCACAGCGGATTACCTTAGATCAGGGTGCAAGCTCTCTTGGATTTCAAGCGGGAGTTTCGGGAGGTAGCAGTCGGATTTTTATCCAAAATCAAGTTCAAATCAACCAAGTGAGTGAGTTGGAAAAAATCAGATTCAGAAACCTGCTGGCTCAGCAAGCCAATTTTATTTTGATCGGTCACAGTGCCTTGGAGCAAGCCACAGAAGACTTCCCAAATCCTATGAAAGCCTACGCCGAGCATCGTGCCTCTACGATCGGTGGAGGGTATGATACCTTGAGTATTCGGATGGAAGATTTATATGATCACTTTGGATATGGCGAACCCTCCCCGGTAGCGCTGTTTCAGTTTTTGAGAACTTACTATCCTATTCACAAGCCGTCGCATTTACTTTTGATGGGGAGGGATTTGGCCATTTACTCCACAGCTCGCTCCGCTGGTGTGAATTATTTTTATCGAAAAAATCCCGCTGTCTTTTCATTTCAGCGATTGGTTCCTGTGGGTGGATTTCCTTTTTCTGACAATACTTTTGTGGAGGGGCTTGATCCTGCTTTTCCCGATTCCCCGGGAATGGCTGTTGGGAGAATTGTGGCCAAGAATGCGCAAGAACTCACCAACTATCTCAACAAGGTCATCGAAAAAGATCAGGTAGGTTTAGAGGGACCATGGCAAAAGGAATTGATTCACTTGGGTGGTGGTGTTTCTGAATTTGAGCTAAATCGTTATTTCAATTTCCTGAATGGATTTAAAGATATTGCTGAAGGGCTTTATTTGGGTGGAAATGTGACCACTTACCGAAAGCGATCCAACAGTGTAGTCGAGGTCATCGATATTACGGGCGATTTGAAAGAAGGTAGATCTTTGGTGACTTTCTTTGGACATGGATCTCCCACCATTCTTGACATTGATATTGGTTTTGCCTCGGATCCGACTATCAATTATCAAAATAAGGGCAAATACCCGGTGATGCTTTTCAACGGTTGCGATTATGGGAGTGCCTTTGGGACAGGATATACGCAAGGGGAAGATTGGGTTATGACTCCTGATAAAGGTGCCGCTGCAATCATGGCAAATTCGGCAATCGGCGTGGATGTATATCTGAGGCGGTATTCGGATGCGTTTTATCAGAAAGCCTTTTCAGATTCTTCCCTGATTTACCGGTCCTTGGGAGAAATTAAGATGGAAGCGGAACAGTTTTTTGTTCAACGATACGGAACCAGTCCGCTTAATTTCTCCCACATGGAGCAAATGATTCTGATGGGTGATCCTGGAGTTAGAATTTTCCCCGCTGATAAAGCCGATTACAGTTTGGATCCGCAGGAAGTTTCCATTGATACTTTTGATGATGATCCGCTGACTTCACTTTCTGATAGTTTAAAGCTCACTTTCGCTCTTCGGAATATCGGAAGAGTCGATACGGATTCGATTCGGTTTAAGATAGACCGGACACTTCCCGGTGGTACGATGATCTCCTATGATCCCGTCCAAATCCCATATGTTGCCAGATTGGATACACTGGAGTTTTCGGTGCCAAATATGAATCTGGTATCCGCCGGGGAAAATACCTTTACCCTTACCATCAACGACAATCAAGCTGTTGATGAAATGAACTTTTCGAACAATCAAATCACCTTTACACAGTTTATTTCACTGAGTGGAACGATCAATCTTTTTCCTCAGGAATACGGAATTGTCCCTGAAAAAGAATTGGATTTAATCGTCCAAGTACCTGGAAAAAATGAGCAGGAACGGACGATTATTTTACAACTCGATACCGCAGCTGATTATAGCTCGGCCTACAAGAAAGAACTTAGAATTGCCACCCGAGGATTGGTGGATTGGCCGGTGGAATTGATCTCAGGAACCGATTCGGTCACTTACTATTGGCGCTCAAAATATCAGGATCCACGACCCGGAGAATCTGATGAATGGACTGTTTCGAGCTTTTCTTACATCGATCAATCCTCCGAAGGCTGGACCCAGCGGACTTTTCCTCAGGTAAGTGAAAATCAGCTGAATAATTTGATAGTAGATGAGTCCAGCAATAAACTTAAGTTTGTCGATCAACAACTGCAGGTCGAGGTGTTTACGGTCGGAGCAGCAGTGGATACACTTTCGTTTAGGAATACTCAATTTTACCTCAATGAGATTCCTCAAATCATCGATAATGTCAACAATGCCAATAGTCGGCTTTGCCCCAATGGCTCCTTGGGCTTGGTGACTTTTCAGCAGGCCACCTTACAGCCCTATCTGCCCATTCCTGTACCGGGTTTTGATATTTTGGACGGAAGATCCTGCGGCAGAACACCGCAGTTGATTCAGAGTATTCGGAATACCTGGATTACCGGACCGGGACAAAATATGCTGCAGGACTACACGAATAATGTCCCTGAAGGAGATTTTGTGGTGATTTTCTCTGTAGGTAGCGTCACCTTCGATGCTTGGCCGGATCGGGCTTATGAATCGCTGAAACAGTTTGGTGCCAGTGAGGTCACGCTTCGTGCTTTGAAAACTGGTGATCCCTATATTCTTTATGGACGAAAAGGAATGCGTCCTGGAGAAGCTTTGGAAATTGTGGGTAATCCCGATATGGAGGTTGATCCGGCTCAGCAGACTTTATCCTTCGAAACTGATTTGAAAGGATATATTACAGATGGGGTGATCATTACTCCACGGATCGGTCCTGCTTCTTCCTGGCAGAACTTTTTTCAGCAGGTCAATGATAAACCTTGGATTGAAGAAGAGGGAAATACGCAGTTTGATATTTTTGGAATCAAAGAAAACGGAGAAGAAGAACTTCTCCTGGGCGAAGAGCTCAATACCAGTATTGATCTTTCATTTATCAATTCTCAGGAATATCCTTACCTGAGACTTCGCTATGCAATGAATGATCCGATAGCCACGGCTCCGGCGGATTTGGACTTCTGGCAGGTAAATTATACCGGAGTGCCCGAAGGAGTCCTATTGGTCAAATCTACCAAAGAATCGATCAATGTCGTGGAAGGAGAGACCGGGATATTGGAGATGCAGTTTAAGAATATTTCTACCCATGACTTTACGGATTCTATTCAGGTCGATTGGACGATTAGAAATGTGACCTCAAGAGAAGTAGAGAATTTCAGTAAGAAATTCCCTGCCGTCAAAGCCGGGGAAACACTGGATTTTGATATTGAATTTAATTCTATGGGCAAGGACGGCGAAAATGAAATTGAAATTTTTGCCAATCCAAGAATCTTACGAGAGCAGACCTATCGAAACAATCAACTCGATCTAGGAGCGTATTTTATCGTTCAGGGCTCGGCCTCGACTTCCCTTTTGGATGTTAATTTTGATGGAGTTTATATCATGGATGGAGATATCGTTTCGCCAAATGTGATGATCAATGCAATCCTAAAAGATGATCAAACTTTGATCTACAAGACTGATACGCTCGGATTGGAGCTTTATCTCAAGGAGGACTGTGAGGAATGTCGCTTTGAACGGGTCAATTTCTCAGATCCAAAAGTGGTCTGGTCTCCCGCCAGTGAGGAAAATGACTTTAGAGTATCTCTGCAGCCTGGACCACTTCCCGATGGGATGTACACCTTGAGGGTGGTCAATGAGGATTCTCCCGAACCCTATGAGGTCAACTTTGAAGTCATCAATGAATCTCAAATCACGAATTTCTACCCCTACCCAAATCCATTCAGTACCAGTGTCAGATTTGTGTTTACCGTCACAGGATCGGAAGTTCCGGATGAAATAAAAATCCAAATCATGACCGTTACCGGTCGGGTGGTTAGAGAAATTTTGCAAAACGAACTCGGTCCGATCCGCATCGGTAATAACCTAACCGAATATGCCTGGGATGGAAAAGATGAATATGGTGATCAGCTCGCCAACGGGGTTTACATTTACCGGGTTTTGGTACGGAAAAACGGACAATTTATGGAGCATCGAGCCACAGCAGGAGATCGGGGCTTTAACAAAGGCTACGGCAAAATGTATCTACTTCGCTAGGACTTTGATTTTTTCCAATTTGTCCAAATCCCCCAAATGCTGATCAAGAGGAAAAAAAGTAAAAACCCGAGTTGATAAGGATCTCGGAGCGAGGATTTTGCTGCCAAAAAATCACTGGCCACTATCCCTGCCAAAAAGGAAAGAATGGTTCGTGGGAGCATTCCGGGAATGCCATAAAGGAGAATTTTCTTGAGCGAAACTTGAAGAGAGGCAAAAATAAAATTAGCCAGTGCAAAAGGAATCACCGGACTGATTCGGATGAAAAATATCAAACCTCCGGGTTGAGTTTTTCTTTTTTCTACTGCAAGGCTGATTTCCGGATATCGCAGACAGAGTAATTCCCACAAGTTTGCATTTGACCATTTACCAAAGGAATAGCCTAGCATAGTCGCCAAACCATACGCTATCACCAAGAGCGGAAGTCCGATCCAGCCCAAAACAAACCCGGTAAGAACGGCAGTGAATGTGGTGGGTAATAAAGCAAAGCCCATACAGATAGCCGCCAATATCATAAAAATCAAATATCCCAAAAGGCTCTGAGGCGAAAGCAGCAATAATTCTTCATAATTAATCAGCGCGATCAGAGAGCCTATAGCCGGAAAAACCACCACCCAGGCCCAAGTCAAAACTGCCCATGGTTGGGTTTTTGCATACACTTGAAAGAAGTTGAAAATACTGCCCTTTTTTGTCATCTTTGGCGGAATTTGGGAAGGATTCTTCCCCAAATCGGGTTACAAGTATACGAGATAAGAATAAATTCGCCTATTCATTTAGCTAAGACAAACTTTAAAGATTAAAACCAATATGAAATTCGGTACAAAAGCCATTCACGCCGGAGTAGAACCAGATCCAACAACCGGTGCGATCATGACTCCCATCTACCAAACCTCTACCTATGTGCAGCGCTCCCCCGGAGACCATCAAGGATACGAGTATTCCCGAACACATAATCCCACCCGAACTGCCCTTCAGGACAACTTGGCAGCTTTGGAAAACGGAAAACACGGCATTTGTTTTTCTTCGGGATTGGGAGCGATCGATGCGGTGATCAAGCTTTTCAACCCAGGTGATGAAATCATCAGTACCAATGATTTGTATGGAGGTACTTATCGATTGTTTACTAAAGTTTTTGAGCGCTATGGAATCAAATTTCACTTTGTTCCCATGGCCGATGCCAGTGTAGTAGCCGAGAAAATCAATGCTAACACGAAGATGATATGGGTAGAAACCCCCACCAATCCCATGATGAATATCATCGATTTGGAAGCTATGGCTAAAGTCGCCAAGTCCAGCGGTGTCCTTTTGGCAGTTGATAATACTTTTGCCTCTCCGTTTATCCAAAACCCACTTGACTGGGGAGCAGATATCGTGATGCACTCGGTAACCAAATACCTTGGCGGCCACTCTGACGTGGTGATGGGCGCTTTGGTAGTAAATAACGATGAGCTTGCGCAAAAGCTGGTATTTATCCAAAATGCCTGCGGGGCCACACCGGGTCCACAGGATTGCTTTTTGGTATTGAGAGGAATCAAAACGCTGCATTTAAGAATGGAGCGTCACAGCCAAAATGGCAAAACTATCGCAGCTTACCTGAAGAATCATCCAAAAGTTGCCAAGGTCTATTGGCCAGGTTTCGAAGATCATCCCAATCACGCTATTGCTAAAAAGCAAATGCGGGATTTTGGAGGAATGATTTCGTTTACTTTGAGGGACAATCGATTAAAAGATGCCAAAACAGTCATGGAAAATTTCAAACTTTTTTCTCTGGCGGAATCCCTTGGTGGGGTAGAGTCTCTTTGCGGACATCCAGCCAGTATGACTCATGCGAGTATCCCCCGGGAAGAGCGGGAAAAAGTCGGTTTGGTCGATTCACTGATTCGGCTGAGCGTCGGCGTAGAGGATGCTGAAGACTTGAAAAATGATCTTGCCGAAGCCCTGTCAAAAATCTAATTAATCCAGAATTTTCTGGAATAAGGTCAAAGCCTGTTTTTCCACTTGGGAAGACAGGTTTTTCTTTTTGTGGCGCAATTCTTTGACCCAATCCACGTATTTCTTGGAAACCTGTTCTTTGTCACTGAGAAAATAAGTCAAAGACTGAAGCTCCAGATGATTCGCATACCAAGGCTTGAGTTTTTCTTTCAATTCCGAAATTTCATCATGGATTTGATCTACAAAAATGGAATTGAAACCCAGGTGGATCAGGAGATTTTCTAGCATAATGATTTTGCGGAGCCCTTCAAAAATATCTTTTAATGCTTTGGAATCCAGTCCGTTACTTTTGTCAAGTTGAAAATATTCCAGTTCTTCTTGAATCAGCTGGTTAATAGCTGTATTGACCGTCAGCGGCTTGATGTTTTTACTGCTTTGTTGTGATTTGAGGAGGAGTTCATCCCAGTCCTTGAGGGAACTTCCGATAATCTGATCAAAGGTCTCGGTATAAAGCCCTTTTTTTGATTTGTCCAGGTAGCCAGCATAGGAATTGTATGTTTCCCCTGTAGTTTGGATGCGTTCCCGGATTCCCCGCTCGACGAGTTTAAGGTGATGGATTTTCCGCAGGTTTTTTTGAAGGGTTTTGAAAGGCGAGAACAAATCAAATTGAAGGCCTTCTTTTTCGAAGTGAACCTTGGCCATCAAGTCTGAATAAAGCTCCAAAAAGCTCAGTTTATTATAAAGTTCGATTGATTTTTTGGACTTGATTTGTTTTCCGAGAGCCAGGAATAATTCCTTCGCTTCGCGGTGCTGCTGCTCAAAAGCCTGAAAAATCGGAGAAGTTTTTCGCTGCATGAATTAGGAAATTCTGACTAGGGTGGCTCCAAAGCCCCACTTATCTTTCTGCGTGTCCTGAAAGTAATTAATATTTCCCAATTGACTGAGGCGCTTGTGAATTTCTTTTCGAAGGACTCCGTTTCCGATCCCGTGGATGAAGGTGATTTCGTCCATACCGGTTTGAATGGCTTGGTCGAGTTTTCGCTCAAAAACCTCCAATTGAATCCTGAGCTTTTCCGAGTTGTTGAGCGAATCGTGGTTTTCTACCAGTTCTTCGATGTGCAAATCGACGCTTCGATTTGGTCGCTCTCGTCGCTGTTCTTCGGGTTTGGGCCGTAGCGAGTCCAGTTCGTAATTCAGCGCCTGAATATCCAATTCCTTGGTGGTTTGCTCCAAGTGAAAAAGATAGGCGGATTTGTTGAGAAAAAGGGCTTTGCTGAGATGCTTGAAAAACTGGGTAGGTTTGATTTTGAGTTGTCTTTCAAAAGGAGGAATGGCTTTTTCCAGTCGGTTTTGAATTGGAATAAATCGAAGTAAGAAAGCTGGCCACTGATCCATTTCTTTGAGCATGCGATCGTCAAATTTTTTAGCGATTCCGGGTTTGATATTTTCGGCAAGAAGCGTCCGATGATTGGGACCAAAAACCTCTGAGGCATGAGCTAAATATTCCTGCTTGCTATCATTGATGAGATAGAGACTTAAATTTTGATCGTTGATCGGGACAAAAGCCAGATACAATCCCTGATCTTTTGGAGCAGAAATTGGCGCGGGGGTTTCGGCTTTGATTTCAGTTGATTCGTTATCCCCGAAATAGGCTCGCTCGACTTCAGAGATGACGACCGCTTCCGACTTCATGGCCGGAATGATAAATCCATCCTCGATTTCTACCTCGATTCTACCACCTGAGGATATTCTCCGGATTATTCCTTCTTCTTTGCCGTGAAGTAATCGTACTCGATCGCCGATGTTCATGAATTCAGTGCTTCTTTGTAAGTATCCAATGCTCTTTGTCTTGCAAATTTATGATCTACGATGGGTTTTGGGTACTCTTTGCTATTTAATTCTGGAATCCATTTTTTGATGTACTTCAGATCCTTGTCAAATTTCTCCGTTTGGGATTCGGGATTGAAGACCCTGAAGTAGGGCTGCGCATCCGTGCCCGTCCCGGCAGCCCATTGCCAGCCGCCGTTGTTCGATGCAAGTTCGAAGTCCAATAATTTTCTTGCAAAATAAGCCTCTCCCCAGCGCCAATCAATTAGCAGATGCTTGGTCAAAAAAGAAGCAACGATCATCCGAACTCGATTGTGCATATATCCGGTGGTATTGAGCTCTCGCATCCCCGCATCCACGATGGGATAGCCGGTTTTTCCTTCGCACCAGGCCTTAAACTCCTCTTCATTATTTCGCCAGGGAATCTGATCATAAGCTGGCTTAAAAGCTTTGTCCACCACTTGGGGATTATAGGCCAATATGGTCATGTAAAACTCCCTCCAAATCAATTCATTCAGGTAGGTGTCATTGAGTTTTGCGGCTTGGAGTGCTAGATTTCGGATAGATATCGTCCCAAAACGCAGGTGAATCCCCAATCGGCTGGTTCCTGATTTTGCTGGGAAATTCCGGGTTTTGTCATAATGGGCAATAATTTCTTCATCAGTTTGCCTCGGAGGGATTTCGATTTTTGATCGGATAAATCCCACTTTTTCCAGACTTGGCAGTTCCAAGGCCTTGGTTTGGTAGAGATTTTTCCAGTGGAAATAACTGAGTGCCTCGATGTTTTGCTTTTTAAATTGATCCAGCCAAACCTTACTGAAAGGGGTGAAGACTTTATAAAATTCACCCGAACCGTTAAGCACCTCGCCCGGCTCAAAAATCATTTGATCTTTAAATGTGTAAAAGTCAATCTTTTGCTCCTTAAGGAGTTTTTCTACCGCTTGATCTCTTTCTTTGGCGTAGGGTTCGTAGTCACGATTGGTGTAAACGGCCTGAAGATCATATTCTTGCGCCAATTCCTGATAGACTTCAATCGGCTTTCCGATTTTGACGAGTAGGGAACTCCCTTTTTCTTCCAACTCGGATTTGAGTCGGCTGATCTGATCATGGATAAATCCCACCCGGGCGTCATCTTTGTCCTCTAGTTTTTCGAGGATGTTTTGATCAAAGATGAAGAGCGGGAGGACGTTTTCTTCCTGCTGAAGCGCATAATACAATCCAGTATTATCTTCCAATCGAAGATCTCTTCGAAACCAAAAAAGCGTCAATTTTTTCATGGGGTTAGTTTTTGATAAAAAGTGAATTCAGACTGGAAATGTTCAGTTGTTTTTCTCTTTTGGGAGCACTTTCGTTTCCTTCTTTTGATGAAGTTTATCCAGTCGTTCTTCGATATTATCCAGCTTCACAGGTTTCCAGTCCTCCTCTTTATATCTCAGGTAGTTGTCCGAGTCCTCGCGGAGATCATCCTCTTCCTCCTCTTTTTGGGTGATTTTCCGAAACAGTTCAGAAAAGGAGTTAAAAGAGATATTCTGAGATAGGGATACCCCGTAGGTGGCTACATTTCTGGAGAGCGATAAGGAAGTAAAGGTGTTGAAATTATTTCTATTGAATACCCGAAGTCGATACACACCGTCTTCTGTGATCATGTACTCGGCTTGCCAGTCGCCAATAATGGATGCTGCATCGGCCTGTCCGTTATTTCCCGTAAATCCCCCGTCTCGAGATACCCGTAGCCTTCCATCCAAAAAGGTATAGGCCACACTCAACTGGAATGTTTCCAGTGCATCTTGATCGAGCGAAGCCAAGTCAATGTTTACCTCCAGATTTTTGTCCACCTGACCGAGGAAACTATTCAATTGCGAGGAAAGAAGTTGCCCCAAGGAATTGGAGAAGGAATTTACCCCTGCAAATTGACCTTCAGGGGAGAATGATCGGGTCATAATGACGGAGAAAACCTGCCGGTTCATTTCCTGTTCGTCATTTGCGATACGGGACTGAAAAGCAGAAATGGCTGTTTGAATTTCTCCGCTGCTTGGGAATTGCGAGAAGTCAAACCCAAAATCAAATTCGGGTGAGAGTAGTTCTCCATTCAAGTTCATAATTACATCCACGGGGAAGCGTCTTCTGGTTAGGCTACTTTCTTGTTCGCTGACAGAAGTCCGGGCCACGAGTGGCTGAATCGAGACTTGTTCAGTGTATTTGGCGGTCAAATCCATCACTCCCTCGTAGGGGTTTCCATACCAGGTAATGCGACCTCCAGGCTCGACTGCAAACTCTTTGCGAAGCACATTATAGAGGGAGAAATTATACATGGCCTCGGTGATTTCATAAGTTCCGCTCAAGGTGAAGAGTCCCTGCGTGTCAATATTCATGGTCAAAACTCCCCGGCCACGGCCTGAGATTTTCTCTTCCGTTCGCGGATCGATGATGATTTCTGCATAGGCATCTGGGGTGATGTCGAGAATAAAATTCATTCGTACATTTTCGATGTCGAGTCGATTGACGTCCTCCGAGATTTCCTGAATTCGCGCGGTATCCTGCACATTGATGAAATGGATAAAATCTTCACTGGTCTGATCATCACTGCTAGTCAGGGGTATGAAAATCCGCGTGTTGGGCTGACTGGTGGCTCTTGCGGTAATATCCAAGTTAGAGGTAGATCCTTCGATGTCCAGTGTACCCGTGACAAAGGCATCCCCGTAAAAGGTTTCGTTGTCTCGGTCGGTGGTGTTGAGTACCTGAAAATTATTCATCCTCGAATCAATATCCAGAATAATATCATTCAATCCCTGATAGGTAAGTCCGCCATTGAGACTGGCGGTATTGCCATTCACATCTTTCAGGGTCAGTTGTGAAAAATTGATCTGTCCTGGATCGAATATCATACTCCCGTCGAGTTGATAGGGAGTGTTGAGGAACTTTATCCGGAATTTCCCCTGATTGACATCTCCACGTCCCGTTAATTCGGGCTGACTGGCATTTCCTCTCAACCGGAGATCACCGGTGACTGTGCCGCCCATTTCAGAGAGATAATTTGACAAAAACGGCTCAAAACTCCCCAATTCTGCACCTCTCAGTTCTCCATCTAGATTAAAATCAAACTCCTCGAGACCGATGTCCCCGGCCATTTGGATCGTTCTATTCCCATTGAGGTAATTCTCAAAATTCACTTTTAGTTGGTTTTCAAAGAGTTGGGCTGTGGTTTGGATATTTCCGATGGGCAACTGATTGATCAGAAAATCCTTGATTTCAAACTCCAAATCGAGCTGTGTCTCCCCACTCTCAGAGGTTCGCAAGTAGATATTTCCATCAGAAGTACCTTCGTATTCTTGGGCGGTGAAGGTATTGAATAGGTCAACATTGACATTTTGAATGCTCAGGTTGAGGCTGTCTTTGACATTCTCACCATAGGTTCCTTCGAGATCAATTTCTTCTTTACCGGAGAGGATCCTTACATTTTCAAAGGCAATTTCTCCTTGCCGAAGTGTGATTAAATTGAGTGAATCAAAATTCCAGTTTCTATCCAAAACCACTAATTCGGAAGGTTGAAAGGAGATTTTAGTGTCATTTTGCGAAAATTCCGCAACAGCATCCACTCGGGCACTGCTCATGGTGGAATCTTGGTCGAGGGCAAATTCCAGATTCAGGGCATTTTCATTCCAAATCGCTTCAAATCCAAAATTGGAAAAATCGAGTTCTCGGCCAATATGCTGTTCCTTTGAATAGATGTAAAATGAAGCTAAAATGTCTTCACTGTTGATGATTTTTGAGGTGTTAAAATCAATATTGACGTCCCGAGCCATATTTTCCTGGTATTGCAGGGTATCTATGCTGGTGAAAAAGTTGAAGATGGTATTTTCTTCGGTTTGGTAAAATGCACCTTCAATTACTGTGTTTTTGGAAATTTGGTAATCAGGTTGAAACAAATCCAAGAGCGGATTGATATCGATTAGGCGGACATTGAGGTCCAAATTGTAAGGGACGGAAAAATACTCCTCCAAATCTGCCACCGGAGGTTCTTCTTTGGTGATGATCGATAAATATTGCTGAAGCAAAAATGGGAGATCTTTGGCCATCTGCTCTAGCTGAAACTGTCCCGATGCACCGGCTACCACATAGTCGGAATTGAGTGACATCGTCCGAGTGCCTCCAGCAAAAAGGGACTGAAAATAGAAGTCACCCAATTCTAGGTAACGATCTTTATACCCCATGGCTATATCTGTAAATCGGGCAATTCCAGTCAGGTCATCGATATTGATCCCCTCAGTATCCATTTCGATTTTTCCCTTGACAAAGGTCTTTTCCTGAGCGAGTTTTAGCTGGTCGAGATTTGCGCTATCCAGCGTAAGTTCGAGATTGATCGCTTCTGAATCTTCGCGAAGATCGATAGAGCCATTGGCTAACAACTGAAGATTGGGATCATCGATTTGGAGATCCCCCTCAAACAGGTCCAATCCATAGGTAGCCGTCGTCTCGATGTCCTTGTAGTCATAGCCCAGGATACCGATATGGGCGATTTTTGCATCCAAATCCAAGAGTAAATTATCGCGATTATTTCCCGTGATATTGACATTTCCTTCTAGACTTAGTCGCTGAAGCAATTCAGGATTATCGATCAAAACACCCAAGTCAAGTTCTCGGATGACTACTTTTGATACGATTTGGTTGACTCCGTCTTTGAGATCATAATTAACTCGACCCTCCAAATCTCCGATGCTGGTACGGAACTCACCATTGGTGGTAAATCGGGTGGGTAAACCTGCAAAATCCGCATTGAGACGAATAATATTCAGTTTTCGGATTTCTTTTTGAATATCCTCACTGAGGTAAGGCGCCAAATCCTGGGCTTGGATAGTTGAGTTTTTTAAAGATAAATTCAGGTAGGTGTTTTCCACATCGGGAAGTCCATCTACTCGGAAAGCACCAAAAATTTCTGTTCGTCTCCCAAGTCGAATCAATAGCTCTTCGGAACGAATATCCGAAAGTGGTCCTGAAACTTTCCCACTCAACACGATATTATCTTCGATATCTGGAAGGTCAGGGACAAAAAACCGTAAATCCTGAAGTCCGATGGAGGTTTCATCAAAGTCAGCGATTACGACGACTTTATTGATAAAATCCGAAAATGCAGCTGCGCTGGCATATTCGAGTCTGAGAAAGTTTTTGATCGAACTTTTGTTGGTGATGAGATTAAGCTGATCAAACTCCAAAAGCTCGGAGTTATAAGTAAGATCAGTCGTAAATTCTTTGATTTCCAGACCTGAATTGGATTCAATCCCAGCCAAAAGTTCGATATCGATTCCGATTTCATCCCCTTCCACATAAAAATCGGAGGCACTCGCCTCGATCTCTCTAAATCTCATATGATTATAATCCAATCCGGTTGGAATGGTGTCTGCGTTATAATTGGCCAAGGTGAAAGCCGATTCTCTCAACTCCAGCTTCCCAATACTAAATCGACCGCCTCCGGAGGAATTACTCGAACCAAAAAGGGAACTTAATTCTTTGATCCATCGATTGATATTCATAGCTGAGTCTCCCGAGTGGGTCAAAAGCTGAATCGTCGCCTCTTCTATCCGGACTTCATCGAGTTTGGGGCCGGAGCCGGATAGGAGGGAGTTTACCTCAAAATCAATAAAGGCGCTTTCGGCAAAAATCATGGTGCTGTCCTGATGATCTTTGATTTCCAGCTGGGATATTGATATCGCATCCCACCAATTAATCGCCACCCGATCGATGCGGGTTTTAAAATCAGAGTTCTTGTTGAGGTAACCGGTGATTTGATCGATCGCCCAGTTTTGGACAGTTTCGGTCTGCAGGAGTCCAGCGATGAGTATAATCGTTAAAAATAAAGTAGCTATACCCCAAAGCAATAATCGAAGTGCTTTGAATAAAAAATTCCTAACTTTCGTGCTATTTTCCAATGGATACCAACGATATTTCTATTTTAGCAATTGAGTCCTCTTGTGACGAAACCTCTGCCTCTATTATCATAAATGGCAAAGTACTTAATAATATTGTGGCCACACAATCAGTCCACGAAAAATATGGGGGAGTTGTTCCCGAATTGGCTTCTAGAGCGCATCAGGAAAATATAATTCCTGTCGTTGAGGAGGCTTTGAGGACTTCAGGAATTAACAAAGAGCAGCTTTCGGCCGTGGCTTTTACCCGTGGACCGGGTTTGATGGGCGCTTTGCTGGTTGGGGTGAGTTTTGCCAAAGCGTTTGCCTTTGCTAGAAAAATCCCCTTGATCGAGGTTAATCACATGCAGGCGCACGTTTTAGCGCATTTTATCGAAGATCCAAAACCCGATTTTCCCTTTATTTGCCTGACCGTCAGTGGAGGGCATACCCAGCTGGTATTGGTCAAAAGCCCGCTTCAGATGGAGGTAATCGGAGAGACTCGTGACGATGCCGTGGGAGAGGCTTTTGACAAGACAGCCAAGCTCTTGGGGTTGCCCTATCCGGGAGGTCCGTTGATTGACCGTTATGCTAAAGAGGGAAATCCAAGGGCTTTTGAGTTTCCAATCACGCGGATGCCCGATTTGGATTATTCCTTCAGTGGAATCAAAACAGCAGTATTGTATTTTCTGAGGGATCAATTGAAGGAAAATCCGGATTTCATCTCGGAAAATTTAGCTGACCTTTGCGCCAGCATCCAATACAGTCTAATCGAAATGCTGCTGATCAAGCTGAAAGCTGCAGTAAAACAATACCGGGTCAAGGAAGTAGCGATTGCGGGTGGAGTATCAGCAAATTCCGGATTACGAAAAACGCTGTCCGACCTTGCAGATCAAAAAGGCTGGAATCTTTACATCCCTAAATTCGAATATTGCACCGATAATGCTGCGATGATTGCGATGGCGGCGCATTTCAAGTATCTTAAAGGGGATTTTTCGCCAATGGATGTCACTCCTCTTGCCAAAATGAAACTCTAATATGTCAAAGACCAATAAATTTGAGAAAATCATCAACATCAAGAATAAGAAGGCAAGCTTTCAGTTTGAATTTATTGATACCTATGTCTGTGGGATGGTCCTGAAAGGGACGGAAATCAAATCGATCCGTGAGGGGAAAGTGTCACTGACAGAATCCTTCTGTATTTTTTTGGATGGGGAATTGTACGTCAGGCAGATGCACATTGCGCCGTATTCCATGGCTGCCAATTACAATCATGAGGCGGTCCGTGACCGAAAATTACTTTTGAATAAAAGAGAACTCGAAAAACTCGAAACTAAGTCAGCGGAAAAAGGTCTTACTATCATTCCGGTTCGTATATTTATCAATGACCGAGGCATCGCAAAAATGGAAATAGCCCTAGGTCGAGGTAAAAAAACGCACGACAAACGACAGGATTTGAAAGAAAAAGATGCCAAAAGAGAACTTCAGCGAATGGCCCTTAAGTGATGGATACGGGATCTGTAGGCAGACCATATTACCGGTCTACAAAAGGCCTTCGGTAGATTCAGCCCTTTTGACCCAATTGCTTTTTGGTGAATGCTATCAGGTATTGGCCGTAAGTACCGACCGGTCCTGGTACAGGATTTTTCATGAGGACTCGCGAATCGGCGGATGGATTTCTTCCAAATCGCTCAAAGAGATTAACCAAGAAGAATATCAAAATTACCTCAATCAGGATTTTCAAGTAGTCGTCAGTCCCATTGCTGCCATTGAGTATAGTGGGACCAACTTATATTTATTGCCCGGGAGCCGCTTGCATTTTTCGGATTTGGAGCTATTCAACTGGCAGGATCATATTGGATTCACCGGGCAGACCCGCAGTCATGCGCTTCGTGCCAATCGGGATGAATTGATACAAATTGCCTTAAAATATATCAATGCCCCTTGGCAATCCGGAGGAAGGAGTATTTTTGGCTTAGATGAAACATTGGGATTTGCTTTGATTTTCCAAATGGCCGGTTATTCTTGGCATTCAGGCCATCTTCCTGGAAGTTTAATTAGTTTTTCCAAATGTGAAGTCGGAGATATTTTGATCTGTCATCAACCCGGAGCCGAAAAAGACCAATTTGCCATTTATTTGGGATTGGAAGAAGTCCTCCAAATGGATGGTAGAATGCGAGTCTGTGATTTGGATGAATGGGTGGCAAAAGTGACAAACAATCGAAATAAACAGGAAGTTTTGGAAATTAGAACTGTTTTTAGTGCATAATTATGGAAAAGCGAGTGCTCGTTTTGAATATGGATCATTCTCCGATAGGGGTGGTTTCTCCTCAAAAGGCCATCGTCCTGACCTTGTTGGATAAAGCCAATGTGCTGTCGACCTATGAACTGTTGGAGATTCGTACAGTCAGTAGAAGTTTTGAGTATCCGGCTGTTATTTGCTTAAACGAATATAAAAATGTTCCTTACAAGGGAGTTTTGCTTAATAGAAATAACCTGTTTCGCCGGGACAACGGAGAATGCCAATATTGTGGCAGTAGAAGGCATTTGACCATTGATCATGTGGTGCCCCGGTCAAAAGGCGGCAAGACTTCCTGGACCAATCTTGTAACAGCCTGTAATCGATGCAATGTCAACAAAGGAGACAAAACTCCCGAGCAGGCCGGCTTGTTGCTTCGAAACCATCCCTTCCGACCTTCTTTGTCCTTTTTTTTGGCAGACTATGCCGAGCGGCACGCAGGGGAGTGGCTTCCCTTTTTGCAGGTGAAAATTACTCCCTGAATTTTTAATCAAGACGATGGAATTTGGCAATAAAATTGCCTCTTTAACGATATGAATTTCAAAGTCTACGTTATCTTGGCCTTTAGTTTATTTTGGTCAGCACCAATCCAGGAAAATCCCGATCTAATTGGGAAATGGCAGTTGGTATATTTTGATGGAATCGAGCAAATCAGACAGTCATCGCGCTATCGAAATGCCCCTGCCGAAGCCAAGCAAGACATGGAATACCGAATTGCCAATAGACTGGAAAATACAGTGTATGAATTTATGGAAGAGGATTCCTTGGTTTTTACCGATTACGGTCAAAAAGGGATCGTCCAAAAGCGGGTGAAATTTGAGGTGGGCGAAGATCAAGTGCTTCACATTTTTGAAGAAAATCAAACCCGTAAAGCCAAGATTATAGAGCTGACAGAGAATCGCTTGGTTTTAGAACCAATCAGTGAAAGTGGGGTTTTGGGAAAGCTTATTTTTGAACCTTGGGTAAAGCCTGAAGAATAAATCTAGCCTACATCTTCAAGTTTAACTGTTCCGGCAACAGCTTAAAACTATTTCGGTGCCATTTTGTCTTTCCGTGTTTTCGAATGCCCTCCCGATGTGCAGCCGTGGGGTAGCCCACATTTCTTTCCCAAGCATAATGCGGGAATTCCAATGCGAGTCCTTCCATCAATTGATCCCGATACACTTTGGCCAAAATGGATGCTGCAGCAATGCTGGCTATTTTTCCGTCTCCTTTGATTACACAGGTGTATTCCAACCCCAATTTGGATCGCCAACGATTTCCGTCTATCAGGAGGTGTTCCGGTCTGACTTCCAGCTGCTCCACGGCCCGTTCCATCGCCAGAAAAGAGGCATTCAGGATATTGATTTGATCGATTTCGGCAACTGAGGCTTCGGCTATCGCCCAAGAAAGGGCTTTGTCTTTGATCTCAGCAATTAGATCTTCCCGGTCAGCTTTTTTGAGTTTTTTGGAATCATTAATCCAGGGATTGTTGTAGGTAGATGGCAAAATCACCGCAGCAGCTACCACAGGTCCTGCCAGGCATCCGCGACCTACTTCATCACATCCGGCCTCGATTCGATTAGCTTCTAAAAAGGGGAGAAGGGGCATGATCTTCAAATTCTTTTTCCTTATAATATTTGTGAATCATCTCTGATACCAGGCCTGTCCAACCGGTCTGATGGGAGGCCCCCAGACCTTTGCCGCTATCTCCATGGAAGTATTCATAAAACAGAATGTAATCCTTGAAGTGTGGATCTTTTTGAAATTTTGAATCATTTCCAAAAACAGGCCGATTCCCCTGTTCATCCCGCATAAATATTTTCATACATCTGAGCGACAATTCTTTGGCGATGAGGTCCATAGTCATAAAATTGCCCGATCCAGTGGGGTATTCGATAGAGAAATTTCCCCCGTAATAAAAATCAAATTTTTTGAGAGATTCGATGATCAAATAATTGATCGGAAACCAGATCGGTCCCCGCCAGTTGCTATTCCCGCCAAACATCCGGGTATCGGATTCTCCGGGAGTATATTTAACAGAAAAGATGTCCCCGTTGATTCTCATGGTGTAGGGATGAGCCAGGTGAAATTTTGATAGTGAACGGATTCCGAACTCACTCAAAAACTCTTCAGAATCCAACATTCTGTGTAGTACACTTTTCATCCGATGCCCTCTCAGAAGGGAGAAAAGTCGCCGTTTGTCCTGCCCGGGCTGAGCCCAACTGGACACCAATGCTGCCAATTTTGGCTTTTCGCGCATGAAAAAATCCAACCGTTTTTTGAACTCCGGCAACTCGTCAAAGAGATCCTCCCGAATCGGCTCCACAGCAAACATCGGAATCAAACCGACAATGGACCGAACTTTCATTTTCTTGGGTTCTTTCCCTTTGACATGAAATACATCATAGAAAAAATTATCCTCATCATCCCAAAGCGAAATATGTTCCGAGGAGATATTACTCATCGCACCGGCGATGTAAAGAAAGTGCTCTAGGAATTTGGTGGCGGTAAACTGATAGGTCTTGTTGAATTCACAGAGGTCAAGTGATATTCTCAACAAGTTGAGAGAAAACATCGCCATCCAGGAAGTAGCATCAGCTTGCTCGAGTTTGCCTTGATAGTGTTTGGCATGGCTCCGGTCAAAGAGGGATATATTATCCAATCCCAAAAATCCACCTTCGAAAATATTGTTCCCTTCTGAGTCTTTTTGATTGACCCACCAAGTGAAGTTGAGCATCAATTTGTGCATAGCCCGCTCCAAGAATTCCTGATCGCCTTTTCCTCCGTTTGCTTTTTTATCAATTTGATAGACCCGCTGCACGGCATAGGCATGGACTGGTGGATTTACATCGGAAAAATTCCATTCATAGGCTGGAATCTGACCATTGGGATGCATGTACCATTCATTGAGCAACAAAAGCAGTTGGCCTTTGGCAAATTCCGGATCGATTCGCGCAATCGGAATACAGTGAAAAGCCAAATCCCATGCCGCGTACCAAGGGTATTCCCATTTGTCCGGCATGGAGATGATATCGTAATTTTGGAGATGGCGCCAGTTGCCATTTCGTCCTTTTTTTCGCTCGACCGGGGGAATGTATCTTCCGGGGTCTCCCTCGAGCCAGCGTTCGACATCATAATAATAAAACTGCTTAGACCACATCATGCCTCCATAGGCTTGACGCTGAATATTTTTTAAGTCTGGATCAGAGACCCTTTTTTGTAAGCCCTCATAAAACTCATCAGCTTCTTGTTTTCGCTGATTTAGACAATCCTTACAAATACTTAGCGGATTGGGCTCGTCTTGCCTTTGCAGCCTAAATTTTACCTGTCGGCTTTCACCCGCCGGAATTTTCAATTCATAAATAGCCGCGGCTTTGGTGCCAAAAAACGAGGGATTGAGCCGGTTGTCATTACCATGAATGACGAAATCATTGATGGCATCCTTGGTGTATGGACGCTCATTTGGGATGTTGTATAGTTTTTCCCGGTTGGTTTCATTGTTACAAAATCGGATATCCGGATTCCCATCAAAAGTCATGTTGAAGTTTCCGGATTTAGGACTGAAAACCTTGATTTGATTGGATCGCTTGAGACTTAGTTTGGGCATGAAAGGCTCATGTCCGGTAAACCAAGTTTTTCGAAACCAAATCGTAGGCATTACCCAGATAGAAGAGGCTTCTGGACCGCGATTATGAATCGTAGCCACAGCGATGATGTCCTCAGCATCATGTTTGGCGTACTCAATAAATATGTCAAAATATCGGTCCTCATCAAAAATCCCCGTATCCATCAGTTCAAATTCCGGGTCTGCTTTACCTCGACGTTTGGTTTCCTCGACCAATTCTTCGTAAGGAAATTTAGCCTGAGGATACTTGTAAAGCATCTTCATGTAAGAATGGGTTGGGGTAGAATCAAGGTAATAATAGATTTCCTTGACGTCCTCGCCATGATTCCCCTGATTTCCGGTCAAACCAAAAAGTCGCTCTTTGATAAAAGGGTCTTTACCATTCCAAAATGCCCAAGCAATACAGATTTTCTGCTTGTAATCCGAAATCCCGGCAATCCCTTCCTCTCCCCAGCGATAAGCTTTGCTCCGGGCTTCTTCGTGCGTTACATTTTCCCAAGCCGCTCCGTCCGGGCTGTAGTCTTCCCGGACCGTTCCCCACTGCCTTTCCGTGAGGTAAGGTCCCCACTTTTTCCAGTGTTTCTTGCGCTCCTTATCTTCTTGTAATCGTGTGTATTCGGCTGACATGTAGGTTCTCAGTATTGAGCAGGGGCGAAATTAGGATATTCTCGCTATTAACTCTAAAGAAATCCATTAGGTTTTTTTAACGATTCTACATTTGTAGAATTAAAAAACTATTCTACATTTGTAGAGAACAAATGAAAATCTACTCCATGCTATCCAAGTCAGAAGAAGAATTGATGAATTACCTCTGGAAACTCAAAAAAGCCTTCATGAAGGATCTTTTGGAGCAATATCCGGAGCCAAAACCTGCCCCGACTACGGTTTCGACGCTTTTGAAACGAATGCAGGAAAAGCAATTTGTGGGGTATAATTTAATCAGGAATATGCGGGAATACTATCCTTTGGTCAGCAAAGAGCAGTATTTCTCAACCCATCTAAAAGGCCTGATCAAAAACTTCTTTGATGATTCACCGGCGCAGTTTGCCTCATTTTTTACCAAAAAGACAGAAATGTCAGAAAGTGAACTGAAAGAACTCAAGGCTCTTATTGACGATCAATTAAAGAAAAAATAATGGAATACCTGTTCAAATCCATCGCTTGCTTACTGCTGTTTTTATTGGTACATCGCCTCTTTTTGCAACAGGAAGTTTTGCATCGATTCAACCGCTTTTTTCTTTTGGCAGCTGTGCTTTTGTCCTTTTTGATTCCACTCAATCAAATCGAAGTACCTTCTCTCAAGCAAGCGCATCTAGTGGAAGAAGAGTTTTCCCAACCCGAAAATTTTTCTGTAAATGAAGGATTTACCCCAACAGAAATCGAGTATAGCAATAAACCGGAAGCATTCTCTAATTGGGATTGGAGTAAACTTCTTTGGGGGATCTATTTTCTAATTTCCCTTGTCTTTTTATTTCGCTTTTTGAGAAATTTTCAGCTGCTTATTTCTAAGATCAATTCAAACATTCAAGTGAATTATCGGGGACAGACCCTGATTTTACTTCCTGAAAATACCCTCCCTTATTCCTTTTTGAAATACATATTTGTTTCAAAGGACGGCTTCGAAAGCGAAGGCCTATCTGATGCGGTGTTTGAGCATGAGCGGGTTCATGTGGTTGAGAAACACAGTTGGGATTTGATTTTTGTAGAGTTGCTGCTGATTCCGCTTTGGTTTCATCCTGGGCTGTATTGGCTAAGACATGCCATCCGACTCAATCATGAATTTATCGCTGATCGTTCCGCAATTCAGCGCACTGAAATCACCGACTATCAATATGAATTAATCCGCTTGGCCCAGTCCGGGACTCCTTCTGCCTTGGTCAGCACTTTGAACTATTCCCTCACTAAAAAGCGCATTCAAATGATGACTAAAACAAGTAAGCCGATTCATGTGGCCTGGAAATTCCTAGCGGTAGTCCCGATTTTGGGGTTGATTTATTATGGATTTAGTGAAAAGGTAATTGCACAATCAGATAAAAGGAATAGCGAAGTGCACATTTATTCCGGAGGGAATGAACGTTCTGAGAATACCTATGATTTGGCTTTTTATTTGGATCCGAGTGGAAAAATTTATCAAGAGGGTGAAAAGAATCAAAAAGATCATGAACTCTCAGAATTAGATCAATGGCTTTAAGAGTTACCTGACCAGAAACTTAAAATAAAGATGATTGTCCTGGAAGGAAATACCACCGGGAATGTGGCAAAAGCTCAGTCTATTCTGGTAAAACATGAAATTCGAAGAATACGGATGATGGATGATCCAAAGAAAGAAACACTCGAAAAGAGTTCCTCCATGAGTTACCAGCTAGTTTATGGTCAGAGTCTTCAAAAAATGACCAAGTCTAAGTACTTCAGCCAAACCAAATTTATTCTCAAATTTCCCGATGGGGAATTGGAGGAAATGAGCTATGAAGAGCTCCCTCAAAAAATCAAAGACGAACTTCATGAGGCTCCAGGAAAAATCGAACCGAATGCCCCAACTGCGGATATATTTGAAAGCTGGAAAGATGGGGATGAGTACGCGCTTTGGCTGGATGGCAAGGTGATTCCCAATTCAAAACTGAATGAGATTTCTCAAGATGAAATCGTACATTTCTTTTCCAGTTACGTACACGACAATGCGAGATCGGAGCGCTTTCCGCAGGATTATCAAGTGCATTTGTACACCTTAGAGGCTTTTGAAAATACCTATGGTGAAAACTCAGATATAAGGACCAAGCCGCTTCGAGGCACAGTAACCATTCCGGTGAACGAACCTAAAAGCCAACTTTTTTCATCAAGTAGTCATCCTCTTTCCTTGTATCAGAGGGATTTGGAATCTTATCATCAAGCTCTAAAAACAGGTCCTCACTTTGTCGAAAGAAGTCAACTAGAGCAAGAGGAAATGATGCGACAATTTTTGGATCTAGGAGGAAGGTACTATAGGTTTCACGCAGCCAATAAACCGGATGTAGATCGGCCAACCCATCCTTTTGCACCATTTGTTCAGTTGGAGAAAAACGGGAAAACGCTGTTTAAATTACCGGAGGATTTGACGGAATCAGAGAAGGCAAATCTTCAATCTCCTTCGCCTGCCACGGCGGTTTCTTCCGCGGCGAAGACCTATCAGAAATTGTTTTTTGCCTATGAAATCAAGCGAAATGAAAAACGACATTTTGTAACCAAAACTCCCGAGGAACAAAAAAGACTTCTCGATGAATTTGAAGAGGTCCAAAATGCGTACATGGGCTTGGATCATCTCGAGAAAAGAACTGCGGTAAGACCCACCAATCCCTACCATCCGTTTGTAAAAATAGAGGAAGGTGGAAAGTCTTCCTTTAAGTTAATTGCAGCATTGACCTCCGAAGAAAGGGCTGCTTTGGGTTGTTAAAAATGGGAGAGTCGAATGGGGTGGTTTTATCCCAATTCCAAGCTAGGAGACTGGTTTTGAGAAAAATATTCTTCAGGTTGTAAAAGACCTTGAAGGATATTTCCCCAGGTAAGTTGCCAAATTTGGAAATTTAGTTTTTGACTTTCCCATTCGGAGATTTGACTT
Organism: Algoriphagus hitonicola; assembly: GCF_900113375.1. Classification (GTDB taxonomy): domain Bacteria; phylum Bacteroidota; class Bacteroidia; order Cytophagales; family Cyclobacteriaceae; genus Algoriphagus; species Algoriphagus hitonicola. The sequence goes on from NZ_FOPC01000001.1 coordinate 382,799, forward strand.
TCAAACCAGCCAAAATCAAAACTTTTGGAGGGGATTCCGATGCCATTTTGTTCAATTTCCAGGGCATTACAGGCTTGCTCGTATTGTCCTGCCACAGGGATGACCATGACTGGCTTTCCCAAATACATAGCCTCACAGACGGATTCAAATCCAGCGGTACAAACCAAACCTCGGCAAGCTGCCATATCAGCCAAAAATGTCCGATCATTTACCCGATGAAAACTGAGATTGGGAAGTGGGAACTCGCATTCGGCGGCATCTTTTTTGTCCCAATAGGCCTTGATTCTCAGCTGTGGATTAGCTTTCGCAAACTGGAAAACCTCCTCTGCGTATCCGGGATTTACCATATAGGTGAGGAAATAATCCCCATTTGAGGAATCAAGATTCTTCACTTCTCGTCTCAAGAGCGGAGGAACGACCTGAACTTTTGGAGTGGACTTTTTCTGCGGTAAAAAGGAAAGACCCAAAACTTCATCCGCGCCCAACCCGGTCAGTTTGGTATTGAGTTGAAATAGGATTTTTTCCAATGCGCGATTAGGTGCAAACCGAAAATCAGGATGCCAAATCATGTATTGATGGCCGATGACCCAAAATTGGGCTTTAGGACGAAACCAAAAATTGTAAAGTCCCCCGAGCAAATCATAAAAATTGAGAATAATGTCCGGCTGGGTTTCCGTGACAATATGATGAATGCGATTAAGACTTTTTTGATAGCTTCCGACTTTCAGGCTGTTTTTCCAGATCGTTTTCGTCAAGTTGATCTTTTTCTGAGAAGCATCACATTCAAAATTGGGACTGTCCACCAAACTGATGGGTGCCTTGATTTCTCGTTCAAAAAAGGAAGGAATTTCCCTTCGCTTGCTTTTCCCCACAATGACCGCCACCAACTCGTGACCCTGAGTGCTCAGCAACTGTGAAAATGAAATCGCCTGGGTCATGTGCCCGCGACCTTCTCCCTGTACGATGAACAAGAATTTCATGGCTTATCGAAATGCAGGTGGATTCAAATCGTCCTTGGGAGGAGTGAAAGAAACCTGTCTTAAGGGAATCACTCCATCGTTTTCACCCGAAAAGAAGCTGCCGACTTGATTATCCCGAATCGATTTAAAGTCGATTTCACTGTAGTAGATGAGCTGCCAATTACCTTCGTGATCTTCTGCCAAGGCTGACATGGTTTCTACCCAATCCCCGGAGTTCATGTATTCTACCCCATCGATGATGCGTTTTTCGGCTTTATGAATATGCCCGCAGATAATGCCATCACAGCCTTTTGCTTTGGCCATTTTGGCCAGTTCGGTTTCGTATTGATCAACGTAGGAAACGGCAGATTTGACTTTGCTTTTGACATATTGGGATAGCGAAAAATAAGGCAATCCCCGTTTGAATCGATAGTGGTTGACTACCCGGTTAAGCCAAAGGAGAAACGTGTAGCCCATATCCCCGAGATAGGCTATCCAGCGAAGATTGGTCGTGATGCTGTCAAAGACATCGCCGTGGGTAATGAAGTATTTTTTACCCGCACTCTCGTAAATCATATCCGTTTGGATGGAAAGATTACCGATTTGAAGCGGAAGAATTTGATCCAAAAAATCATCGTGATTTCCTCGGAGGTAAAACACTTTTGTTTTTTGATTGTCGATCATTTTGATCACCCGGTTGAAAAAACGGGTATGTTTGCGCTTCCAGGTGCCGGATTTTTTCAGCTGCCAGCCATCGATGATATCTCCATTGAGAATGAGGTTTTCGCAGCGGTATTGCTTGAGAAATCGGACGATTTCTTTGGACTTGGATCCTTTTGTCCCGAGGTGAATGTCAGAGACGATGATGGTTTTGAAATGTGTCTTCAACCTTTTTTGTTTTGCTCGAAAGTTAGGGGAGAGATTTAAATATGTGATGTTTAGTTTGTTAACAATTTGCTATGATTTCCAAATAATCTTTGGTGATTATGAAGCGGGTGTTAAGTAGATATGAAAAATCCCACCGATTGAGAAAAGCGGGGTGGAATAAGCAGATTTTGGATTTTTACGCAAGCGGTAAAGCTACTTTTTGACCTACACTTTAGTTTAGAAGCTTGAATATAAACTCCTAAGAATATGCAGCGAATTATTGGCGTGATCACCCTCTTTTTTGTCCTGACTGTAGGACAGGCACAAGAGCAGGTGTATCCCGGAAATTATGAATTGGCGGGACGGTTTTCACCGGAAAAACTCCGTAAAATGATTTTTTCGACCAGTGTCAACCCACATTGGATGAAAAAATCCGATCGGTTTTGGTACGAATACGAGACGAGTGACGGAAAGAACTGGTATGTCGTAGATCCTGTACGCAGAACCAAATCCGAACTATTTGATCGGGACAAACTGGCCGCCGAGATCACCAAAGCGGTCAAAGATCCTTTTGACGGACAGCATTTGAAGTTGGACGACTTGAAACTTATGGAAGATGAAAATACCATTCGGTTCAAAGTGAAAAGTACTGCCGACGTCCTAAAATCTGACTGGGAAGAGATCAAGGAAAAGAACAAAAATGCAAAGGATTCCTTGGAGAAAAAGGTGCATACCTTCCTTTGGAATATCTCCACGCAGACCTTGACTGAAATCGAAACCGAGAAAGATCCGAAGCGACTTTCTTGGGCCAATATTGCTCCTGATTCCTCTAGAATTGTCTATGCCAAGAACCACAATCTGTACTGGATGGATAAGGAGAATTTTCTCAAAGCAGTAGAGGATGAAAAAGACTCTACCATTGTTGAAAATCAACTCACCGAAGATGGGGAAAAGGATTATGAATATGGCTGGGGAGGCCGAGGCGATGATAATGTAGAGGAAGAAAAGAAGAAAGATGATCGAAAGCGAGTGGGTGTACTTTGGAGCACAGATTCCAAGCAATTTGTCCTGACCCGAACTGATCAGCGGGAAGTCAAAGACCTCTGGGTAATTCACAATACCCGTGATCCCCGACCAACTTTGGAAACGTACAAATACGCTATGCCGGGAGAAAAAGAGCAGCCACAGACCGAGTTGCTTCATTTTTCCTTTGACAATATGGAATTGAATAAGTTGCCGATTTCCACCTTCAAGGATCAGACCGTTTCGCTTTGGTCCACGACCCCGGCGGCAAACACCAGAGATGATGATTTTCGTCCGGCCACTTGGTTAGGCGATTTGGATGAATTTTACTTTGCGATTACCAGTCGGGATTTGAAACGAGTGGATGTGGTGCGATGGGATATTGCCAATAACGAAAAAGAAGTGGTCATCGAGGAGCGCTCCAATACCTACATTGATTTCACCAAACTCGAACTCGTCGGAGAGGATCTTATCTGGTGGTCTGAGCGAGACGGCTGGGGTCATCTTTACCTATATGGGAAGGATGGTACGATGAAGCGTCAGTTGACTTCCGGACCCTTCCACGTCGGTGGTGTGGCAAGAGTAGATGAGCGTAATCGTAAGGTGTTTTTCGTGGCCAATGGACGTGAAAAAGACGAAGATCCTTATTACGAGCACTTGTACAGTGTGAGCATGGATGGAGGAGCGATTAGCCTCTTGAATGCCGGTGATTTCAATCACGACATTGATATCAATGATAATGCTTCCTTCATCGTAGAAACCTATTCCAGAGTAAATACAACTCCGGTTTCTGTATTGAGAGATAAAAATGGCAATAAGGTTATGGATTTGGAAACCGCTGATCTGAGCCAACTTTTTGCTGCAGGTTATCAGTTTCCCGAGCCTTTCAAGTTCAAGGCAGATGATGGCATCACTGACCTTTATGGCGTAATGTACAAGCCGTTTGATTTTGATTCCACCCGAAAGTATCCTCTAGTACAATATGTGTATCCAGGGCCTCAAACTGAAGCAGTGAACAAGGCCTTTGGTAGAGCATTTGACCGAACAGACCGATTGGCCCAGTTTGGATTTGTGGTGGTGACCTTGGGTAATCGTGGAGGACATCCTGCCCGGTCCAAGTGGTATCATAACTATGGCTATGGAAATCTTCGCGACTATGGATTAGCTGATAAAAAAGCCGCGGTGGATCAATTGGCTGATCGCTTTGATTTTATCGATCGAAATAAAGTCGGTATTCATGGGCACTCCGGAGGTGGATTTATGTCCACAGCAGCCATGCTGGTTTATCCAGAGGTGTTTAAAGTGGCTGTTTCCTCTGCTGGTAATCATGAAAACAATATCTACAATCGCTGGTGGTCTGAGAAGCATCATGGGGTGCAGGAGCGGATTTCTCCAAAAGGGGATACTACGTTTGTCTACCAAATTGAGAAAAATCCCGACCTAGCCAAAAACCTAAAAGGTCATCTGATGCTTTCGACGGGAGACGTGGACAATAATGTGCATCCGGCAGGAACGATTCGTATGGCAGAGGCTTTGATCAAAGCCGGAAAGCGATTTGAATTTGTGATTTTGCCCGGACAGCGACACGGATACGGTCCGATGGCCGAGTATTTCTTCTGGAAAATGGGTGATTATTTTGTTCGCCACCTTTTAGGCGATAATACGCCCCCTCCCGTGGATATGGTCGAAATGCAGCGGGATAAACCGCAGGATAAATAAGAAAGCTGAAGTTAAAAATCTGAAACAAAAAGCCCGATTCCATTACAGAATCGGGCTTTTTTGGTAGTGGGTTCAATGATTAAACAAAGAATGGTCTAATTATCCAGTACTTGAGAACGATTCATCTATGTAATTGTGACAAATAATAATCGTGCGCAAAAAAAATTAAGGAAATCGAATTTGATTAAAGGTACAGAATAGTTTTGGTCTTAATTTCCCTCCCAGACTACCTTCTTTTCTGCTATTTCGGCTCTTAAAATCGCATTGATGTCCACTTTGGCTTTCCTGAGGAAATGAACCTTCGTTCCTTTTTCCCTCGCAAGAGGATGGGTGATTTCTCCAATTTCTTGATATGCTTCGAAAAAACCCAATTCCCGATTTGTGATCTTTTCATCCTTTTCCCAAACCAAAATCAGATGATCTACTTTTTCTTTCAAATCAAACCAATACAGGTAATCAGCATTCATGGTGAAGGCTTGAAGGCCGGGAATTTTAGAGTAATAATTAATGGCTCCTGCCTGTCCATAGTTGTCACAAATGATCAGAATTCTTCCTTGGTGAGGCATCATCTGATAGGCCGAATCCACCAGTTGAGCAAGTTCACTCCAGCCCAGCATATCTGCAAAATCCTGCGGAATAGGATGTGATTTGCCATCTTCCCATCGATTAAGATCAAGTTTCGAATAGTTAGGCGGATCTTTTAAAATCCTATCGGGGGAATAAAAAGGATGAACCAGCGGAAATGCGAAGGCAAAAAGTACCGGAGGAATCAGCAAAAGAATAGGTTTCAAATAATTTTTCCGGAGGCTATCCATGAAACCTGCAATCCAAACTGCACCAAATCCGATCAATACCGGATAAAGTCCTATGGCATAATAGGCCTTGGCATGGAAATACGTAAAGATTGCAATCGTAAAAATATACGTCCAAAATACCCAGCGGAAGGTTTTAAACTTCCCTGAAGTCCCCAGTGAGATCAAACCTGAAATCCAGATAAAAATACAAGGGTAGAAGAAGAGCAGTTGCTCCATCAGAAATCCGGTTCGGCTGTTATTGATCAGTTGATGCTGGCTCAGCAATCTCATGTGAGTGAGTACGGGAAAGCCATTTTCCCACTGCCAAATGAGGTTGGGAGCCACCAAAATCAGAGCCAGTAGCAATGCTATGTAAAGGTTCCTGTTTTTGAAAATCGATCGTGCGGGAGTGAGTGCCAATGCTGGAAACAGACCCAAGGCTAAAAAGACAATGGAGTATTTGTTTAGAAATCCCAAGGCAAAACTAAAAGCTAGGATATAAAACCATTTCGAATGCTTGGTTTGGATAAGTCGGATTAAGCTATATCCTACCAAAGTCCAGCAAAAGATGTCGATGGAGTTGGGCTGAAAAAGGATATTTAATCGGATCAGGGCAGAAAAAAGCAAGCCAACTGCTGCGAGTGATTGTGCAAAGAGGTTTCCACCAAGTCTTTTTACCAAATCCCAAGTCAGCCAAATCGTCAATACTCCAAACAGTGCTGGGAAAAAGCGGACCCAAAATTCCCCGTTTCCAAGCCATCGGATCAAAACGGAGATCCAAGAAGTCACCGGTGGAACAGATAAATACCCCCAAGCCAAATAGTTTGCCTGATCCATATGCAAAAACTCGTCCCGGTGCAATTCAAAATCGGGATGGACAGCAAGGTACTGCAAACCAAATTTGAGGACGATAAAAAACAGAAGGGGGTTTCCGGATTTCATAACCGAAATTAATCGAATTCTTAAAATTTCTATCCAGCCAGGCCTTTTTTGCTCCTTCAGGAATCTGAGCCAATATTCAAAAATAACCTATTTATACTCTTTGATCAGGAGGGTATAGTTGATCGAATCCTCAAATTTCTCAATCGGCATCCTGCTTTGGGAATCAGGAAAGCGATAAATGGGCATTTCCGGATTTAGAGACGGGGATGGTGAAGCATACATTTCTCTATCCTTGAAAAATTCTTTAGGAGTAAACACTATCGCTGAATCCGACTTAAAAGTGTCTTTTCTGTCAAAATCTATATCGGCGATGATATCTCCGAGTTTTGGGTTGAACTTTTTTAATTCTTGGATGGAAGGTTTTCTTTTTTCCTGTTCTTGCGAAAATCCGAGAGTAACCACTCCTAAAGTCAGAATAAAAATGCCGATAAGAATTTTCATGAATTGATCCGGTTTGCGATGATAATCAGTTTTATAGGCAGGGTTTTTCTTTTGAGTTTTACACTTAAAAATAAGATTTCTTCAATTAGGAGAATGATTATTTAAGTTAAAAATTCTAATCGAATAGGGTCAGTTCCTTTTTCGATTTTCTATTGATCGTGATTTGGGTTTCAAGATGTTTTTGGAAAATACCTAAAACGATTCAGTACACTTTTTAAACTGAGGGATCCGGATTTTCTGTTGGTTGACCTTTTTTACCCATTAAAAATCAACTTAAAAGTCGTTCCTTCTCCCTGAATTGATTTTACTTGAATATTCCCTTTGTGACGGCGCATGATTTGCTTGGATAGGCTGAGCCCGATTCCGGAGCCTTTTTTCTTGGTGGTAAAGAAAGGAATGAAAATTTTACTCAGCGCTTCCTCTTCTATGCCTTTTCCCGTATCACATACTTCGATGATGATCTTCCCGGCTTCGTCGATATAGGCCCGGAGACGGATGATTTTTTTATCGGAATCTTCCAGAGCTTGGATTGCATTTTGGGTGAGATTAATCAGGACCTGCTCGATTTGGGTTTGATCTCCAAATAGAATGAGTTCCTCCGGTTCCAGTTCTTTGATGAGTTGGATACCTCCTGATTCGATTTGATGATTTAGAAGAATTTCCAGTTGTCCAAAAAGATTTGAAATTCGAATACTACTGAATTTTGGGGCAGGAATATGGGCCAGACTTCTAAAGTCAGAGACAAAGCTAATCAAGCCCTCACTTCGCTTTTCGATGGTGCTGATTCCCATCATGCAGTCTTCCATATCAGATGGGCTGAGCGGTTCGTTATGCTCCATCCGATCTTCGAGTTCGCCCTTGAGCGTACCCGCAAGAGAAGAAATTGGAGCGATGGAATTCATGATTTCATGCGTGAGGATTTTGACCAGATTTTGCCATGCTTCCATTTCTTTTTCCTCCAGTTCGGATTGAATATTTTGGAGCGAAACGAGTTTGAATTTTTCTCCCCGCATCAATAGCTCAATGACATACACAGAGAGCTGCATGATTCCGTCTGGGTGGGCGATTTTAATCAATTCGCTTCCTCCGGTTCTGAGGTTTTGGATAGCGAGATGCAGCTCTTTATTGATCTTTTCGATTTCCGAAATATTCTTCAGATCATCTACATTGAGAATTCGCTTGGCAGCGACATTAAAGATCTGGATTTCGCCATTTTCTCCGTAAGTGAGCAGTCCGATGCTCAAGTGTTTAAACACAGACCGAAAATACTGGTAGTTGGCTTCTTTTTCGGCTTGGTCTTCTTTGAGTTTGGCTAGAATTGCATTGAATTCGATATGGAGATCATCCGTTTCTGTCCCGTCAAATTTGACTGGGTAGACCTGACTATATTTATCCTGTTTGATGTTGTCTAGAAAGGTCCGGACTTTTTTGAAGGAACTCTCAGAAAATCGAACCAATAAAATCACCTGAAAAATCACCAAAATAATAAAAAGGGAAGTCATGAAGACTCCCCAGTCATCAAGAATGGTATAGGATAAAAAGAATAGTGTAATGGCTAGGAGGACGATTCGTCCCAGCAGGCCTACTTTATAGTCCATATTTTTCCAATCTTCGATAAAGCGAAGCTCTCGTCAATCCGAGTTCTTTGGCAGCCTTGGAAATATTCCCGCCATTCTTGTCAATTGCCCGCTGAATAGTGCTTCGCTCCATATCGTCGAGGTTTAGCGTATTATTTGCAGGGGCTTTTTCGGAGGCAGGTTTTGCCGAAAGGAAAAAGAAATCCCGTGAATCCAATTCATCCCCGTCAGCCATGATGATCGCCCGCTCAATGGCATGCTGTAGCTCGCGGATATTGCCAGGCCAGTTGTAGCGCTGCAAAAGCTCCATAGCGGCGGGTCTAAACCCGGTGAAATTCTTCCGGTATTTCTGGGAATATTGTTTGAGAAAGTGATTGGCCAAAGTCGGAATATCGTCTTGACGCTCACGAAGAGGAGGGAGGAAAATTTCCACCGTATTGATCCGGTAAAGTAAATCTTGTCTGAATGTATTTTCCATGACCATCTCATGCACGTGCATATTGGTCGCGCAGATCAATCGGATATCAACGGGAATGGCTTTGTTGGTACCGATACGGGTGACTTCACGTTTTTGCAAAACAGTCAGAAGTTTGGATTGTAGGGGCATGGAAAGGTTTCCAATTTCATCCAGAAAGAGCGTGCCATTATCAGCAATTTCAAACCGGCCGGCACGGTCATCCTTGGCGTCGGTAAATGCACCTCGCTTGTGGCCAAATAATTCGGATTCGAACAGAGTCTCTGTAATTGATCCCATATCCACACCTACAAAGATTTCGTCTTTGCGAAGTGATCGTTCATGAATCGCCCGAGCGATGAGTTCTTTACCGGTTCCGTTTTCCCCCAAAATCAGAATATTGGCGTCGGTTTGTGCAACTTTGTCAATGATGGAAAAAATATTCTTCATCGAAGCTGAATTGCCGATGATATCCGTGTAGGGTTTTTTCAGGTCAGACTGAAGCTGTTTTTGCTTTTTCTGCAGCTTGTCCACCTCATTGTAGCTTTCTTTGAGTTTAATTGCCGAAGATAATGTGGCAATTAGCTTTTCATTTTGCCAAGGTTTGAGGATAAAATCAGTGGCGCCCTCTTTAAGTGCCTGAACGGCCATTTCGACATCTCCGAATGCAGTAATCAGAATGACCACCGCTTTTGGATCGATCTCTTTGATCTGCTTGAGCCAATAAAAACCCTCTTTTCCGGAAGTGGTGTCCTCCCGGAAGTTCATGTCCAAAAGGATGACATCGTAATTATTATTATTGATCAAAAAAGGAATTCTTCTTGGATCCTTTTCGATCATAACTTCTTTGGCGTGTTTTTTTAGAAGCATTTTTGCTGCAAAAAGCAAATCTTCATTGTCGTCGATGATGAGGATTTTTCCTAACTCTTGGTTTTCCATGATGGTCTTGTTCAGCCTATATTATGTGAAAAATAATGCCAAGTGCAAATTAAGGGTAAATAGGCGTTTTTGATCGCAAAACTGTCCGATTTTGTACGTTAATATATCATTATCGGACAAAAAAGCGGACAGTTTATCGATTTTCCCGCCCCGCATATAATTTGTATCTTTGTTCTTTAATCAAAAAAGAATAATTATCATGCAAGCAAAAAAAGGTGATAACGTACAAGTACACTACACGGGAAAATTAGAAGACGGAAGCGTATTTGACTCTTCTATTCAACGCGAACCACTCGGATTCACCTTGGGTGGAGGGCAAATGATTCAAGGCTTTGATACAGCTGTACACGGTATGGCTGTTGGCGATAAAAAAACAGTGACGATTCCTGCTGCGGAAGCTTATGGTGAGCGTAGGGACGATATGATGATTGATGTACCGTTGACTCAGGTGCCGGAAAACATCAAGCCTGAAATCGGAATGCAACTGACCCTACAGGGTGGAAACGGGCAGCCGATGCCAGTGACAGTGACCAATATGGATGAGGAAAAAATCACTTTGGATGCCAATCATCAATTGGCTGGAAAAGACTTGATTTTTGATATTGAGCTCGTCAAAATCGGATAATATTCAATCTAATCATTCAAAACCCGGTCTTGAATTTAATTTCAGATCGGGTTTTTTTATGGTCTATTTTGCAAGGAGTCGGGTATGTCAAAAAGTTCGATTCGATCCTGAAATATCAAGGCCATGGTTTCTTGACCAAACTGGATTTGCTTGACTCCTTCAAAATCAAATGTCATCAAGGTTTCGGTTTGCCGACTGGGAATGTGATAGGATTGAATCGTTTGACCCTGAATCCAAAGTAACCTTTCTTGATAGTAACAAATCCGCTCAAAACGGGGGATTTTGATTTTTTCCAGAAGGTTGGCTTGATTGTCAAAGATAAAAATGCCGCTATTTTCAGTGTTTACAAAAAGGCGATTTTTGATTTCGCGGATTTCTAAGACTTCCAGATTTTCAGTGTTCAAAATCAAATTGAGCGGTTGCTGATCCATCACTACTTTTCTCCGATAATCCATCCGCTTAAGGTTAAAATCCGATTCGTCCCAGATCCAAATAATATTTCCATTACCTAAAGTCGAGGCCTTTGCGAGATTGATTTCTGGAAAGGGAAAACGACCCTCTGAAATGGGATTTAAAAAGCGATCTAAAATCCGAAACTCCTGTCGGTCTTCCGAAAAACTAAAAACAGTAACCGTCCATGCGGCCTCGAGCTGCTGTAATCTGCCCTGCTGTGGAGGAGAGAAATAATTAATTTGATTTCCGTTTTCATCAAATAAAAACAAATCCCCCTGAGCAGTAGAAAGGTAAAGCTGATCCCGGTTGTCAAAAGAAAGGAGATCAAAATCAGGAATGGTAAAGGTGGCAGTCGGCGAAGATTCCAGTTTGGTTTGGGAGAAACTTTCCAAAAGGCCGAAAAACAAGAAGAAAATTATCCCCAGTAATCTCATTCTTCAAAGGTTTTAAGTTTTGCCTGCTCTCCGTCAAACTCCAGGAACGTACATTGGCTTACCCATTCTCCCAGATTGAAGTACGTTGAGCGCTCACTTACGGGGATTTCCAAAGGCAAATGTCGATGGCCAAAAATGTAAAAATCGTGGTGAGTTTTTTCTTCCAGGTCTTTGCAGTATTGCCAAAGCCATTCATCCTCGCCCAAGAAGCGGCCTTCTCCTTTTTTGATGTTGGTAATGCGGCTTTTGCCAGACCAAGCCTTGGCCAAGCGGATACCTAAATCGGGATGAACCCACCGAAAGGCCCATTGGGCAAAAGGATTGGTAAAGACTTTTTTCAGGAATTTATACGAGGAATCTCCAGGACCCAATCCATCCCCATGGCCAACTAGAATCCGTTTGTTTTCGATAATCAATTCAATCGGATGATGGTAAATGGGGATTTCGAGCTCTTGGGTAAAATAGTCTTTCATCCAGAGATCATGATTTCCGGTGAAAAACAAAATCGGGATTTGCTTGCTTCGGAGCTCATGAATTTTCGAAATAAAAGGGACAAAGCCCTTGGGAATTACTTCACGATATTCAAACCAAAAATCAAAAATATCGCCTACTAAAAATATCGCTGCTGCCTCATGCTGAATCTCATCCAGCCAGCGAATAATTTTCTGTTCCCTGATTTTGCTCTCTTCAGGATTTGGAGCACCTAAGTGAAAATCGGATGCAAAAAATAGCTTTTTTCCATTTAAAGGGAAATTATGTGGATCGGTAGCCATGCTGAAAGATAAGGGACGGTGCAAAAATAAAAAAGCCCCGAATCTTCGGGGCTTTTTCTAGTTATTTTTCTGTTTTGGACTCGGGCACCGTGGCCGAAACAGATTCCTCTTCAGTCTCTGCATCGGGATTTGATTTTTCCTTGTCTCTCGGGTCAGGAGCAGGCAAGGTAGCCTCTGGGACCAATTCAGGATTGACTTTCTCTTTTTTATTGGTAAATGCCTGATAGGTAGTCTCTTTTTCGAAAGGACGTTTTCCAATCAATTTTTCCAGGTCAGACTGGAACAAGATTTCTTTTTCCAATAGTTCTTTGGCCAAGATCTCCAACTCCGCTCTTTTGTCTTTCAATAGATCAATGGTTCGCTTATAGGCAAATTCGATCAATTTGTGAACCTCCTGATCGATCAGTTCGGCGGTCGCCTCAGAGTAAGGCTTAGTCATCTTATATCCATCAGGCTTGCTTTCATAGAATGAGATATTTCCCAATTTCTCGTTCATACCGTACACCGATACGATAGAGTAGGCCAGTTTGGTGATTCGCTCCAGATCGGAAAGTGCTCCGGTAGAGATTTTACCAAAGATGATTTCCTCAGCCGCTCTACCTCCGAGTGTCATGCACATTTCATCGATGAGCTGCTCAGTCTGATAGAGAAACTGCTCTTTGGGAAGGTATTGAGCATAGCCTAAAGCCGCAACTCCACGAGGCACGATACTTACTTTGACCAAAGGATCTGCATGCTCAAGAAACCAGCCCGCTACCGCGTGACCTGCTTCATGATAGGCTACGATTTTCTTTTCCTCAGGAGAAATGATCTTATTTTTCTTCTCCAAGCCTCCAATGACCCGATCCACAGCATCCTGGAAGTCCTGCATATTGACTTCAGTTTTATTTCTTCGCGCTGCGATCAAAGCTGCCTCATTACAGACATTGGCGATTTCTGCACCGGCAAACCCCGGAGTCTGAGCGGCCAATTTTTTAGGATCGACATCTTCACCAATTTTAATTGGCTTCAGGTGAACCTTGAAAATCGCTTCTCTACCCACGATATCGGGCTTATCAATGGAGATCTGACGGTCAAATCTTCCCGGTCTCAATAAGGCACTGTCCAAAACATCCGGCCTGTTAGTTGCGGCTAATACGATCACTCCTGTGTCTGTACCGAAACCATCCATTTCTACCAAAAGGGAGTTAAGGGTGTTTTCCCGTTCATCGTTTGAGCCCGGCATTTGGCCTTTTCCTCTGGATCTACCGATCGCGTCTATCTCATCAATAAAGATAATACAAGGGGCTTTTTCTTTGGCCTGCTTAAACAAATCCCGAACTCGTGCGGCTCCAACACCGACAAACATTTCGACGAAATCCGAACCGGAAAGTGTGAAGAAAGGGACGCCAGCTTCGCCGGCCACGGCTTTGGCCAAGAGAGTTTTACCTGTTCCCGGAGGTCCTACCAACAAAGCTCCTTTTGGAATTTTGCCACCGAGCTTGGTAAATTTGGAAGGATTCTTCAGGAATTCGACAATTTCCTGAATTTCCTCTTTGGCTTCATCCAGTCCTGCGACATTGTCAAAGGTGATTTTTACCTTGTTTTCGGCGTCAAAGAGTTGGGCTTTGGATTTACCGACATTGAATATTTGTCCTCCAGGACCTGATGGTCCCGCCATTCTTCTCATCATAAACCAGAAGAAAACAAACAACAAGATCAAGAAGCCAAAGCTTCCGAACCAGCTGCTCCAATTTTCCTCGGTAGTGACCGAATATCCGATTCGCTGATCTGCTTCGACTTTTTCCTCCAGTGTATCAAAATCCGTTGCAAACTTATCAGAAGATGCTACCTGTAAGGAATAATGGGGTCCATTGGGATTGAAGAAGCTGGAATTGGCTTCCAGTTCAGCTTTATATTTTTCTTCAGAAAGTGCAGAAGGCTTGAGTGTGACATCCACTCGATCCATATTTTTGACGATCATGACCTTAGCGATGTCGCCGGAAATATACATGTCCTCAAATCGCTTCTGAGTAATGTCCACCATAGATCCACGCTGCTGAATCCAGGTAAGTCCGATCAAAACCAAAATAGCCGCTACAATTAACCAAAGTTGGAAACCCGGCTTTTGCGGAGGTTTTGGGACAAATTTTTTGCCTTTATTTTTCGTGTTCTCGCTCATCTATTTTTGATAATTCTATAAACTTATGTTGAAACGGCTAGCTTGCCTGAAAGTTTGTGGAAATTAATTGACTTGTACCATTTTGGCATCACCCCATAGTTCTTCCAAACCGTAATAGTGTCTTTTCTCTTTGAGAAAAATATGGGCTACCACATCGACATAGTCCATGAGAATCCATTGTTTACCGTTTTTTCCTTCTTTTCTGTAGGGCAAAGATTCGCCGGCCTTAAGAACTTGTTCTTCTATTGAATCTGATATGGATTCCATTTGGGTGTCTGAGTTTCCAGAACAAATCACAAAAAAATCAGCTACTGAATTTTTGATCTTTCGTAAGTCCATGACCACAATATCGGAGGCTTTTTTTTCCTCCATTCCTTTTACAATGATTTTGCTCAGCTCTTCTGCTGTCATATTATTCTTTTAATTTTGCAAAGCCTAAATAAACTAATCGTTACTAGGCAAACTCAATATTTATGTATAAAATTCTTGCCAACACGATTTTTTTAGGAAAAGATATACATTTCCTGCCAGTCTGTCATTCAAGCAATGACATCGCACTCCGATTAGTCAGGGAAAAACGGGCTATGGAAGGAACCATCGTGGTTTGCGCTGATCAAGTCCGTGGAAAAGGACAGCGGGGCAATACCTGGGAAACCCAAGCTGGGAAAAATTTGACCTTTTCCCTGGTGTTGAAGCCTGATTTTTTGGATCTAACCGAACAATTTTACCTCAATATGGCCATTTCAAATGCCATACGAAAGATTTTTGAAGAATATGTTGCGGATATCCAAGTGAAATGGCCCAATGATCTGGTTGTGCCCGGATTTGGGAAAATCGGGGGAATTTTGATCGAAAATATTTTAGCCACTAAAGGTTGGGAATTTGCCATCGTAGGAATCGGGCTAAATATCAATCAGGAAATCTATTCAACTCCTAAGGCTACTTCACTTAGAAAGTTGACTGGATCAGAATTTGACTTGGAGGAAATTTTCAGACTGTTGATTATTCAGATTGAGCAGAATTATATCCGATTAAAGCAAAATGCGCTTTCGGCCTTAAAAAAGGAATATCTCCGACATCTGTACCTTTGGGATCAGTGGCAAACATTTGACACAAAATCTGGTAGTATAGTGGGGAAAATTTCAGGAATCGATCCTCAGGGAAAGCTGGAATTGACACTGGAAAACGGTGAGCTTCAATTCTTTGATTTTAAGGAGATTCGCTTTCCCGGAATGTGAATTTGATTTTAAATTCCAAGATTTAAGCGGTACCTTTGCACGAGTTTTTGAAAAAAAGATCTTATCAATTAACACAATTCATATGTCAGAAATTAAGTCTGAAAAATTTATTCCGTTTAAAGTAAAAGATATCTCACTAGCGGAGTGGGGAAGAAAAGAGATCAAACTTGCCGAGGCAGAAATGCCCGGTTTGATGGCCTTGAGAGAGGAATATGGTGCAGCTCAGCCTTTGAAAGGCGCTCGCATTGCTGGATGTCTGCACATGACTATTCAAACTGCGGTTTTGATTGAGACCTTGGTGGCTTTAGGTGCAGAGGTGACTTGGTCTTCATGCAATATTTTTTCTACACAGGATCACGCTGCTGCGGCAATTGCTGCTGCGGGGATTTCAGTTTATGCCTGGAAAGGAATGACTGCCGAGGAATTTGACTGGTGTATTGAGCAGACCTTGTTTTTCGGTGATGAGAGACAGCCGCTTAATATGATCTTGGATGATGGTGGAGATCTGACCAATATGGTTTTGGATAATTATCCGGAATTGGTTGGCGGGATCCGAGGCTTGTCTGAGGAGACGACCACAGGGGTTCATAGACTTTATGAGCGCATGAAAAACGGTACTTTACCGATGCCTGCCATCAATGTCAATGATTCAGTTACCAAATCCAAATTTGACAATAAATACGGATGTAAGGAATCTTTGGTCGATGCGATCCGAAGAGCTACTGATGTCATGATGGCTGGAAAAGTCGCTGTCGTGGCTGGATACGGTGATGTGGGCAAAGGATCCGCGGCCTCTTTGCGAGGAGCTGGAGCTAGAGTGATTGTCACGGAGATCGATCCAATCTGCGCGCTTCAGGCTGCCATGGATGGTTTTGCTGTGAAAAAAATGGCTGATGCAGTCAAAGAAGCTGATATCGTGGTAACGGCCACTGGAAATAAAGACATCATCACCGGAGAGCATTTCTTGGGGATGAAAGATAAAACGATCGTTTGTAATATCGGCCACTTCGACAATGAGATCGATATGGCTTGGTTAAACAAAAACTATGGACACACCAAAAACGTCATCAAGCCTCAAGTGGATTTGTATGATTTGGATGGCAAAGAGTTGATTATTTTGGCAGAAGGAAGATTAGTGAATCTGGGATGTGCGACTGGTCACCCGTCTTTTGTGATGTCAAATTCATTTACCAATCAAACCTTGGCTCAATTGGAGCTTTGGGAAAAGCACGAGGAATATCAGCCAGGAGTCTATGTGCTTCCAAAAAATCTAGACGAAAAAGTAGCCGCACTTCACCTCGCCAAATTGGGTGTGGAGTTGGAAACGCTTTCTGAAGATCAGGCCAAATATATCGGAGTAGAGGTACAAGGGCCGTTTAAGCCTGAGTATTATCGATACTAAAATCCTTTTCGAATTAAAAAAATCAAAGCCCCGAAAATTCTTCGGGGCTTTTTTAGTTTTTATGTTTTGACTAATTATTTAACTGTAGCCTTCTTCCATCAGGCAATTGAGCGAAGGCCAAAACTTTACAGTCCAGTTCATTTTCGAAGGTAAGTGTGTGATTGACCTCCTCATTCTCTTCTCTGCCAACTTGCCAAGTCTCCGATCCTTCTAGCTGCAAGATTTGATCACTTTTAAAACAGTTGATGGAGATTAATTTAGGACTAGATACGGTAAGCTTAATTGTTCGCCCGACTGCATTTCTTCCAGATAGATTCCCTGTGGTGGTGAAGGATTGAACTCTAAAATCACTTCTTGAGATTGAATGGGAAAATTCTCCCGAAATAGGATAGGTCATGTCGTTTTCGAAAATCAAAACCAACTCATCAAAGCTTTCTGTGAATTCCGAAAGGGAGATTTGTTTGAAATTGCGTGTGCCTGAAAGCTGGGCTTCTCCAAGCTGATAATTGTTGTAGATTATAGTTCTGTAGGATGCGTTTGATGTGTTGACGAATGAAATGGTGATTTTTCCACTTCGATTGTTAACTGGATCGGCTTCAGCTTCATAGGATTGGTCAAAATCCAGCGTAACTTGTCGCATTGCTGAATTGATTTCTATTTTTGGGAAACCTGGGAGGCTCGTAGAATCCATGGATTCAAAATCCGAGAAGCTGTAAGTGAAAAGCGGTGAGCTTTCTCCCAAAGTCCTAGAAATATCAAACAGCTGCATCGCCTCAGTGGGCAAACTCGTCTGGATGACTCGGTCTGTATCATCTTGACAGGCGAATCCAAAAACCAGAAGAAATAGTGAAATGTAAATTTTAAAAGGTTTCATACTGCTTATAGAAACGGAAAATGGAAGGCTTTATTTACTTTCAATTACCAGGCCGTATCCTTATCTTGTCCCAAGTCAATTCAAAAATAATATGATTTTAAACGAAGGAATGCTTAAAGCCGGTTCTTTAAAAGGAAAAAATATCCTAATCACCGGTGGAGGTACAGGTTTGGGCAAATCCATGGGCTTGTATTTTTTGGAGCTTGGGGCAAATTTGGTGATTACCTCCAGAAAATTGGATGTGCTGGAGCAATCTGCCAAAGAAATGATGAATGAAAAAGGAGGTCAGGTCTTGCCGCTTTCCTGCGATGTCAGATCTATCGATGAGGTGGAAAAAATGTGGGAGGAGGCCAAAGCCAGATTTGGTCAAATCGACGTGGTGCTCAACAATGCCGCGGGTAATTTTATCAGCCCTACAGAGCGGCTATCAACCAATGCTTTCAATACGGTTTTGGATATTGTGCTGAAAGGGACTTCGCAAGTGACCTTGACCGCAGGTAAAGACTGGATAGCCCGGAAACAAAGCGGGACTTTTTTGAATATTGTGACTACTTATGCCTGGACTGGTTCGGGCTATGTAGTTCCTTCAGCTGCGGCCAAGGCCGGTGTTTTGGCTTTGACACGAAGCTTGGCCGTGGAGTGGGCCAAATACGGTATCCGATCCAATGCAATAGCGCCCGGACCATTTCCTACCGAGGGCGCCTGGAGCAGGTTGCTTCCCGGAGATCTGGTCAAGAAGTTTGATCCGGCCAAAAAAGTACCGGTAGGTCGAGTAGGGGAGCATCAGGAGTTGGCCAATATTGCGGCCTATTTGGTGTCGGATTATTCTTCCTTTGTCAATGGTGAAGTGATTACCATCGATGGGGGAGAATGGCTCAAAGGTGCTGGAGAATTTAATAATCTGGATCAGATTCCGGAGGGAATGTGGGATATGCTTGAAGCCAGCAGAAGAAAAAAAGCATGAGCCCCAAGTTGATTTGGGGCTATCTGAAAGCAAAATGGAAGATCAGGAATCTTTGATTGAAAGGCTATGGGAGTCTTGGTCGAGATCTGTTTCCTTTTCCAGCGACTTGTGATGCTGAACTGATTCCTTGATGCTTTTTTTCAAGGCTAAGTCAAGCTCTTTGGTTTCCTTTTTGATGATGTCCACGATTCGCCTTGACTCGACAGACTGAGCTTCAATATCCAAGACTTCCAATAAGCCAAGAATATTAGCCACCCGGGCACGGAGCGTATGGGATTGTTTGAATGCCAGTTCTTTTAGAAAAAAATGATGTTCCTTCAACCAAAGTTCTTGTTTTTTGCGCTCTGAGATATCGATGATTAAACCCAAAACCCGAAGCGGTTTCCCTTCAGAGGTGGAGGTGATTGTTTTTCCAAAGCCAACCACCCAGATTGTCTGAAACTGTTTGGTGATCATCCGAAATTCTCTTTTGAAAGGGAGGTTTGGGGTGTTTTTAAAATGGCGGACCATGTCCATGGTCAAGACCGTGTAATCTTCAGGATGAATATGCTTTTGCCAAGGTATTTCGGTGGTTAATTCAACCTCTTTTTCTGAATAGCCCAATGCCTGCGCCAAACTGGTACTGATGGAATTTTTTTTACTGAAAGGGTCAAAATCCCAAAACCCGATAAGTTTATTATCTAAAAGACTTTCCAGTAATTCATTGGAATTGTCACTTTGTTCGAGAATTTCCCCCAGACCAATGTCATACGGTTTTTTGGATTCCAAAGGATGACCTATCCCGAGGCAAGTGCCAAAATCCTCCGAAATGAAATAAAATTCCCATTTGGTTGGAATGGTGGTACCGATCGAATAATTTATTTTCCGAAGGTTGACAATAAAGGACTGCTGATGATTATTCCATGCTTTTAACCGGTTATTTTCATACTTTACCCAATCCGATGAAGTAAAGCAATCCGAAAAACGAATGGGTTGATCGCTATTGTCAAACAGTGAAGGGACCGGTCCAATCCCCGAGTCGGAAGACAAAACTCTTCCCTCTCTATCCAGTGTGACCTGCATAAAGTATTCTGAATTGATGGCGATCTGCGCCAAAACTTCCAGAGACTTTCTATCAACCATGGTGTAAAAATAAGAAATTACAGATTCAATATATTTAAAAAGCATTAATATTTATTCAAAATACAAAAAAAATAATACATAATGGATTTCGAATCAATGAAATTAAACAGAACTGAATTCGGTCAAGCATCAAATCAGGGGAATGTCATCAGCGAAGAAGAGGCATTTGAGCTATTGCAAGATTGGGTCAAAAATGAGAAGCTAATCGTTCATATGAGGCAGGTAGGACATCTTATGAGAGAGTATGCCGCATCAATAGGTTTGTCTGAGGAGGATCAATATCGATGGTTTTTGGCGGGATTACTTCATGATGCAGATTGGGAAAAATGGCCCGAGACACATTGTCACAAAATCATTGAAGAATTGGAAGACCGATCCGTAGATCCGGAAATCATCCGTGCTATTGCATCGCATGGTCCGCGATACTTTGGGGTGGAGCCTGTAACGCCAATGGATAAAATGCTCTATGCTTTCGATGAACTGAGTGGTTTTGTCCATGCCTATTCACTGATGCGCCCCAATGACTATGAGGGGATGGAAGTGAAAGGAGTGAAAAAACGACTTAAAGATAAAACCTTCGCCGCTCAGGTCAGCAGGGAGGATATCGCTGATGCCTCTGCTCGGGCAGGCATTTCTGTGGAGGACTTGATTCGCTTTGTGATCGACCATCAGCCAAATGCACTGAATTAATCAAAAAAGGCCGCTAATCGCGGCCTGATTTTTATTCCTGTTCTTCTTCTACATTTTCAAGGGGTTTGAAATTCCCCGGAGGTAGATCGGGTTTTTCTAATTCGCTATCGTAAGGGAATACCTCTACAATCGGACTCTCCGTGATATCGGGAACCCGGAAACTCACCAGCATATTATTCAAGCTTTCCTGAATTCGGTCATAGGCCTGCTTTACGTCTTCGGCTGTCACGATCATGTATTGGGTTACTTTCTTTTCCTTGCCATTATCTCCATCTGCAACCAAATAAGTGATTTTGCATTTGTGCCATAGGTCCGCGTCTTCATAGAAGAAAACATCGACAATATTGCTTTTGCTGATACCGGTGACTTGGAAGTCACCACGTATCTGTGATCCTAATCGGTCATAGAGGATTGCCTCGGCTTCCGTAAAGGAAACGGCATCCACGAGATACTGCTCTGAAATATTTTTTAACAAGCCTTGCTCATTTTCTTTAGCATACTTGACTTTACACAAAAACCAGGTTCTCATAATATTTTCAATTGGGCTTTGAAGGTAAAGCTTATCAGGGGATTGATCATACTTGCAAGCCTGAAAATTATTTTGTTTTTAATTCAAGAGAATTTAAATCTTTGACTATCAGAAATCTGTGGATTTGAATTTTCTTCTGCTTAAAAAAGAAGTATATTTTAGCGAATACTCCATCATGGCAAACAAGATTTGGTATAGTTTTCCGATTCAGCTTTTGCTCCTGCATTTGCGAAAAAATCTGGCCCTTGTGCTGATTTGGGTGCTATTATTAGCAATCATTTTCGAGTCTTTTGGCGTGGTGTTGGGGATTCCTTTTCTTTTTTTGGACCCGGAGTACTTGCATCAAGTCTCTTGGATCAGTTTTATGCTCATGGGGTTTGGTTTTGCCGCTTTTACGATGGCCTTCCACATGACGACCTACATCATGGACGGGCGGCAGTTTTCTTTTTTGGCGGTGACCCATAAACCCTTCATCCATTACTGCATCAATAATTCCATCATTCCTCTGATTTTTTATCTCTGTTACTGTTTTCGGTTTATTGGTTTTCAATTGCAAAATGACCTGGAATCAGACTGGCAAGTAGCAGGGTACTTTGGTGGATTTACCTTAGGAAGTTTGCTTTCGTATGGAGTGATTTTCGGCTATTTTGCCTGGACAAACAAGGATTTTTTCGTGCTTTTTGCTGGTAATTTGGACCGAAGGCTACGCAAAGTCAAACTGACTCAAGCTAATGCCCTGAGTAGATTTCGAGAAGCTAAAAATCGAAGAAATCAGGTGCATCATTATTTGGATCTTAATCTAAGACTCCAACCGGTAAGACCGGATATTTCCAGATTTGAGCAGGCAAAATTGCTTCGGGTTTTTGATCAAAATCACCTGAATCTCCTCTTGATTCAGGTTTTCTTGATTGCGTTGGTTCTTTTTTTAGGTGTGTTCAAAGAGCAACCTTTTCTCCAATTACCCGCTGCAATGAGTGCCACGATCCTATTGTCAATTTTGATTATGCTTGTCGGAGCAACTAGTTTTTGGCTCAGAAGCTGGTCCACTGTGACGGTCTTTTTTGGAATTTTGTTGATCAATTACTTCTCCAACTTTGACTTTCTCAATCGCCCACATGAAGCCTATGGCCTAAACTATCAAGCTGAGCCTGCTCCCTATACGATTGAGCAGCTGGATGCGCTGCTTCATCCTGATACGGTGAAAAAAGACCGTCAGAATATGATTCAAATTCTGGACAACTGGAAAGCACAGCAGGAAGACTCTCTTCCCAAGTTAGTCATGATCGCTTCAAGTGGTGGCGGGCAGCGAGCGGCACTCTGGACACTGCATGTGCTGCAATACATCTATGGAATCAGTGACGGTAAGGTAATCAAACAAACCGAACTGATGACGGGGGCATCCGGTGGGGTTTTAGGCGCTGCGATGTTTCGCGAACTTTATCTCCAATCTCTGGAAAATCCCGAGATCAATCCAGCCGACACCATTTACCGTGATCAAATATCAGCGGACAATCTCAACCCGATTATTTTCACCTTATTGGTCAATGATCTACTTATTCGAAATCAATATTTCGAATACGCCGGATACCGACATTTGAAAGACCGGGGATTTGCTTTTGAAAATCAGCTGAATATCAATACGGAAAAATTGCTGGATAAACCGCTAAAAGCCTATAAGGAGCCTGAGTTTTCGGGAAAAATCCCATTGCTACCCGTGACTAGTCTAATCACCAATGATGGGAGAAAATTGATCGTTTCTCCGCACTCCATGTCCTTTTTAGGCACCTCTATTTTGGGAAAAACGGGTGCGATGGAGAAAAAGCAAAGTGTTGATTTTCTCCGCTTTTTTCAAAAACAAGGAAGTGAAAATCTTCGCTTTTTATCAGCTTTGAGAATGAGTTCTACTTTTCCTTTTATTACACCTAATGTCCAATTACCCTCTCGTCCCGTGATGGAAACCATGGACACTGGGCTTTCTGATAATTTTGGGATTCAGGATGCTCTTCGCTTTCTATATGTATTTCAGGAGTGGATTGGTGAAAATACAGCTGGAGTTTACCTGATTACGATTCGAGATTCAGAAAAAATCGAGGAGATTCCTGCTCATCCTTTCCCCAGAATTTTTGAAAAAGTTTTTAATCCTTTGAAAAATATTTATTCCAATTGGTCCAATGTGCAGACTATCCAAAATGAAGTACTTTTTAGCTACATGGCTGAATCCATGCCTTTTCCGCTGGAGAAAATAGAATTTGAGTATGCTCCTGAAAAAGTGCAGCCGGGCGAATTGACATCTACACAGGAAACGATGCAGCGTGCTTCCCTCAATTGGCGATTAACGGCCCGGGAGAAAAAATCAATTTTGATGAGTATCTATACCTCGAAAAACCAAGAAGCTTTGGCCAAATTAAGGGAGATTTTTGAAAAATAACCGTTGAGTATCTACCTCCTTTCAAATGGAGAAAAAGCGGATTTTTATTTTTTGAAATCAATAGGCAAAGCCAAATTTTTTGTAAATAAAATGCATCAGCCAAGCCGGGCCAATCATCAAAAACTGAATATCTTTCAGAAAGGATGGTTTTTTCCCTTCGATTTTATGTCCATAAAACTGGAAAATCCAGGCTACAAAAAAAATCGCCAAACTGATTGCCCATAATTTTCCCGGCAGAATCAAATCAATAAAATTGGCTAAGGCTAGGCAAAGAGCCGAGAAGAACAACATCCCAAAAGCTAATGGCGCGGAAAGTGTCACATAATAAATCAAGACTAAAACCAGGGCGATAGTAGCCCAGTTGGCGAAGTTCTCGAGAAAGGGAAGTATTTCGGGTAGTGGACCGGCAGGTATGCTATAAATCAATCCTACTACGCTGAAAAATATAGCGGGTACACAAAACCAATGAATAAGTTTATTCGTGTGGTTTTGGTGACTCAAGCCATATTCATGAAGTAATGCATCTATTTTTCTCATGGTTTTTTGGGTAATTAGTGGTTAGATTGCTATCAAATTACTAATTCTTGATTTTAATATTTCAATCTGAGTTTAAAATGTTTAGCTATTGGGAGAAGAAAAATTTTTTGAAATACGATTTAGTGGTCGTTGGAGCGGGCTTCGTAGGACTATCTACAGCCATTCATTTCAGCCGAAAACGACCCAAATCAAAGGTTTTGATTCTAGAGCGAGGAGTGTTTCCCAGTGGGGCGAGCACAAAAAATGCCGGTTTTGCCTGCTTCGGTAGCCTCACAGAGCTCTTGGATGATTTTTGGCAGATGACCCCTGACGAGGTCCTGGCATTGGTCCAAAGAAGACATCAGGGATTGCAAAAAATCCGAAAGGAATTTGGAGACAAAAGTATCGCTTATCGTCCCAGCAAAGGGTTTGAACTGCTGGAAGAAAGTCAGATTTCGGCACTGGATCGGATGGATGAAATCAATCAGTTTTTGAAGCCAATCTTCAAAAAGCCAGTATTCACCTCCCTGAAAAAAAAGAAGAATTTTGGCTTTTCGGATCAGATCAAGGCAATTGTTCAGAATGATTTTGAAGGAGAACTTGATCCTGCGAAATATATTCAGGCACTATGGTCCGAGGCCGGTAAGAGGGGAATTAAGATTTTAACCGGCACTGAGGTTGAATCAGTGGACCATACTTCTGGAATAGTGCTTGCCAAAAATCACCTTGCTTCTGATTTAATTGAGTTTGAAGCCAACCAAGTGGCGATTTGTATCAATGCATTTTCTAAAAATCTTTTGCCGGATTTGGACCTTGAGCCCGGACGGGGTTTAGTGATGACTTCGAAAGAATTGGATTCTAGTATTCCTTGGAAGGGAACATTCCATATGGATAAGGGCTATGTTTATTTTAGAAAAGTGGGGAATCGATTATTGCTTGGAGGAGCGAGAAATATCGATGTGGAGGTTGAAAAAACGCTAGAGAACCACGTAAACCCGACAATCAAAGCACATCTCACGCATTTGGCAGAGGACATTATTTTTCCTGGCAAAAAGATAGTATGGGAATTGGAATGGACAGGCGTGATGGCTTTTGGTAGCAAAAAAACACCAATCATTCAGCGAATCGGACCCAAATCAGTCATTGGAGTTAGGCTGGGAGGAATGGGTGTAGCCATCGGATGGCAAGTAGGAAAGGAACTTAGCGTGCTACTCAGAAATGGGAATTAATTTTTTTTGTTTAGATTCAAAACTTCATTTCATTTAAACTGATTCATGGAAGAAAAAACTCGAGTGTCTAGTGTCGGGGAAGCCCTTATTCCCTTGATTTTTTTGATAGTCCTTTTGGTTTTAAATATCCAGGTTTTTGGCACTGATGGACTCTCTGGTTCCAATCAAATCGTCTTGATTTTGTCGGCAGGAGTGGCAGCTTTGGTAGCAGTTTACCGTTTGGGATATCGCTGGGATACGCTTCAGGAAGGAATGGTCAATAGTATCAGCTCTGCCATGTCGAGTATTTTAATTCTTTTTCTAATTGGGGCACTAGCAGGTACTTGGATGATCAGTGGAATTGTGCCGGCTATGATTTACTATGGTTTACAGATTCTAAATCCTGTGATTTTTCTCGTAGCAGCTTGTATTGTATGTGGGATTGTGTCGGTAGCGACAGGAAGCTCCTGGACCACGGTAGCCACTGTAGGGATTGCGCTATTGGGAATAGGAAAAGCCCTGGGTTTTGAAGAAGGTATCATTGCAGGAGCGATTATTTCTGGAGCTTATTTTGGAGATAAAATGTCACCGCTTTCGGATACGACCAACTTGGCACCAGCCATGGCAGGTACTGATCTTTTTACCCATATCCGCCACATGGCGAAAACCACCATTCCCTCGATGACCATCACACTTATTTTGTTTATCGTCATTGGGATGAATTATGAGACCCAGGGATCGGTAGAAAATGTGAAGGCGATTTCGGCGATTATTTTAGAAAAATTCAATATCAATGGCTGGCTCTTTATTGTGCCGGTCGTGGTTTTGGTCATGATAATCAAAAAAGTCCCTGCTATTCCTGCCTTGCTTACGGGTGCTTTGTTGGGCGGTGTTTTTGCGGTGATTTTTCAGCCGCAAATCATTACGGGTATTGCCAACGAAAGCAGTGGATCTTATGCCTATTTGAGTTTCAAAGCCGTGATGATGGCACTTTACGGAGAGATCTCGGTGGTTACCAGCAATGATGTGGTCAATGAACTTTTGATTACCCGAGGAATGGGGGGGATGCTCTATACGATTTGGTTGATTGTCTGTGCGATGGTTTTTGGAGGCATTATGGAAGTCAGTGGAATGCTGCGGGTGCTCGCAGAGGCCATCATCAAAAAAGTGCACACCGTTGGTTCATTGATCGCCTCTACGGCGGCTACTTGTATGTTTTTCAATGTGACTACTTCGGATCAATATTTGGCCATCTTAGTTCCTGGCAGGATGTATGCTGATATTTACAGAAAAAGAGGCTTAAAACCAGAAAATCTCAGCCGGACCTTAGAAGACTCGGCAACAGTAACCTCGGTATTGGTTCCTTGGAATACCTGTGGTGCCACTCAGGCATCAGTTTTAGGTGTAGCCACTTTTGTGTATGCGCCGTATTGTTTTTTTAATATCATCAGTCCCATTATGACGATTCTGTATGGGTACCTGAATATTGGAATAAGTTATTACGAGGAGGACGAAGAAGAATTACAGTATGATTCCATTGCAAATAAGTAAGGAGGAAGTTAATCAGCTTCCGTTGGGACAGTTTGAGGGTGAAATTTACTTAATCGACCAAGCAGAAGATGTAGACGAGGTCGTGGAGTTTTTAGAGAGACAGCATGTGCTGGGTTTTGATACGGAAACCAAACCCGCCTTTAGAAAAGGGGTAGTAAATCAGGTTTCACTGCTGCAGATTTCAACTTCCGAGCAGGCATTTTTATTTCGGTTAAATCATGTCGGTTTTCCGGATTCTATCCGAAATCTTCTTGAGCGGGAGCATATTGTCAAAGTAGGTGCTGCCGTGCATGACGATATCAAAGGCTTGGCAAAATTGACAGATTCTTTTTATGCCAGTTCGTTTTTTGACCTCAATGATGAATTAAAGAAAATAGGCTTTCATAATGTCGGGGTGCGAAATCTCAGCGGAATGGTGTTGGGAATCAGAATATCCAAGTCCGAGCAAGTATCCAATTGGGAGGCGGAGGAACTCACCGAGCGACAGCAACGCTATGCGGCGACAGATGCTTGGGCCTGTTTGGAGATTTTCAAAAAACTGAATGGGGAAGGGTATTTTGACTCACTCTTTAACTTCAAGAATCTCAAGTAGCTCGATCGTTTGAAGTGATTGGTGGACTTCCTCAAAGAGATTTTGTCGCATTTGTAGCGTCGTTTCGCAATCCAGATGCATTTCCTGATTCAGGATTTCCAGATCAAGATTTTTTACCAATTTCATGACCTCATTCATCTGGGGATAGGGGAATTTAATTTTTATCACAGACTTGACTTGCTCCTCGATTATTTCATTGGCCTCAATGGCGAGCGCTGCGGAAGTTTTGTAGGCCTGAATCAAACCGCTGATTCCTAGTTTTGTACCTCCAAAATATCGAACCACAACGATCAAAACGTTGGTCAGTTGATGGGATCTGATCTGCCCTAGGATAGGATCTCCGGCGGAGTGATTGGGTTCACCATCATCATTTGCACGATAATTTTCCCCGTCTTTTCCAAGAATCCACGCAAAGCAATGGTGTCGGGCATTGTAAAAGGTTTTTCTCAGTTCACCGAGATGTGTTTTGATTTCTTCTTCGGTTTTTACAGGAAAAGCGAAATAATGAAACTTGCTGCTTTTGTCTTTATAAAGACCCGAGGAAGTATGGGCAAGGGTACGATAGGAATCAGAAAGATCCATGGAGGCGTTCAAAGGGACCAATTCAAAGTGAAGATCAAAAAACGAAGATAGAAAATTAATACAGGGGATTTCCTGAATCCTTTTGAATTGTCTTATTTTAGACTGATAAATAATACAATGAGCTCAAAAATTTCACTTCAAAAAGTTCAATTAATCGATTTTCCGAAGGTAAAAGATTCTACGGGAATTCTTCATTTTTTAGAGCGGGCAGATTTACTTCCAGAAGGAATCAAGCGAGCTTTTTGGATCAGTGAGGTAAGTGAGCAAAGCAATAGGGGCAAGCATGCTCATCTGCGTGAGTCGCAGGTTTTGGTAGCTGTCAGCGGCATCGTGGAAGTATGGGCTCATCAAGCCGGGCAGAAAGCGGTTAAATTTTCTTTAGACCGTCCCAATTTGGGGGTTTTTATTCCAGCCTTAACTTGGGTGGAAACCAAATTTTCCAAGGGGGCGATTTTATTGGGTTTTTCCAATCAGGAATTTTCAGAAAGTGACTACATCAGAAATCTCGATGAATTTGAAAAATATCAATGAAGTAGCTTTAGGTGAATTCACCCTTTCAGTCTCACAGGGATCTAGCTGTAAGCTGGATTACTTTTTGGCCTCAAATTTTGAAGGACCTACTTCCTCTTCCCTGCTGGAATTTGTCTGGAAAAAAGGTTCAAAGACATTGGCCTGTCTGCCC
This sequence comes from Algoriphagus hitonicola, assembly GCF_900113375.1. Classification (GTDB taxonomy): domain Bacteria; phylum Bacteroidota; class Bacteroidia; order Cytophagales; family Cyclobacteriaceae; genus Algoriphagus; species Algoriphagus hitonicola. Next base: position 411,338 of record NZ_FOPC01000001.1, read on the forward strand.
GTTCGGAGGAAAGAAGGAGGAATTATTACTTCTCTGGATAAGTCTCCTTTCGGAGGAATTTGGGCTCATGCTCAATTAAAATCAGGCTGCATCCAAGAATTCATTGATGCGGTTTTGGATCAATGTAGAATAATGGAAATAAAGGAGTTGCACCTGATTCAGGTGCCAAAACCATACGAACCCCATTCAGATTTAATCAATTATCTACTTTTCAAATCCGGATTTGAACTTCAATCCATTTTATCCCATCAGTTTTTTGTAGGGAAGAAGAAAATCAAAAAACTAGTCGATGAACGATTTGTAAAAACCATGGCAAAACTGAAGCAAGAGCATGCGGAAGTTCGCTCAAGTTCGATTCAGCATTTTTCTTTTTTGGACAATATCAAAAAGTGGAACCAAAAGCGAGGATATGATTTTGGAGTAGATGAGGATAGCCTGATCAAACAGGTTTCTTTGTTTCCAGAGCGGTATTTTTTGATTTCCATCGTGAAAAATGATCAGCCAATAGCCCACAGTTTGGCGGTCAAACTAACGTCAAATTCCCTGTATTATTTTTTATCAGCGATCGATCCAGCTTCAGGATTGAAAAACGGAGGGGATTACATGCTGATGAAGTTGTTTCAATTGGCTGTTTTGGAAAAGTCCGAATTTATTGACTTGGGTACCTCCGATCAGATCAGCAGTGCCAATCATCCCTTAATGTTTTTCAAATCGCGTTTTTCCAACGATATTTCTAATAAAGTCAGTTGGATTAAGTTTCTTTGAGCATGGTAAAACCCACGGTTTGTATTATTTGTATCGCTTACAACCATGAAAAGTGGATCCAAGAAGCCTTGGAAAGTGTCGCTATTCAGGACTATTATTATAAAGAACTGATCATCGTCGATAATGGCAGTACAGATGAAAGCCGTGAAAAAATCCAATCTTGGGTCAATGGATTCACAGGTTTGTTTACGGTCAGAACCGTATTCAAAAATGAGGAGCAACCCTATTGTACTCTTTTCAATGAAGTATTGGCAGATGTAGATTGTGATTATGTGGTGGATTTGGCGGGTGATGATGTCATGTATCCGGACCATCTCAGTCAATCGGTCAAGCAATTGGAGAAAGATAAGTATGCGGCTTTTGTTTTTTCGGATGCCTATATTTTGGACGAAAAAGGCGGGATCAATACCTTTTACAAGCGTAATGGCTTTGGGGAATTGATGGAAGAAATCGAGTTGGGGATAATTTATGAAACCCTGCTCAGAAGGAGTTTTATCTGTGCCGCTACGATTGTCTTCAATGCCCGGATTTTAAAGGCCGAGGGTGGATATGACGCAAGTCTGTATTATGAGGATTTTGATATTCAGCTCCGCTTGACGAGGAAATACCCAGTCTTGTTTTCTGATCATGTGGGGGTCTTAAAGCGGCAGCACGGGGATTCGATGTCTGCAGGACAATATACAAGTCATCGCTCAAACATGCTGCCGAGTACAGTTTTGATCTGTGAAAAGGCCAAAGAAATGAATCGAACTCCAGAGGAAGATCGTGCCTTGGGTGAGCGAGTGATGTACGAACTCAAGCATGCGCTTTGGTCAGCCAATTTCGATGCTGCAGAGGCACTTGTAGATCTAGGTAAAAAGCTCAAAATAAAAAAACTGCTTTTTGGCTTTTATAAACTTTGGACGAAGTTCAGAATAGATATTTCATGGATATATGAAAAAGCTACCTAGCCAACGATCACTTCGATGAATGGACTGTTTTTAAAGTATTTTTCTCCAGTTTGGATAATATCTCTGGTCGAGAAACTTTTCAGAAACTCCAATTTTTTTGAATAAAAGTCCAACGCCAAGTCTGAATGATGTACAGCCCGGAAGCGATCCATTAGATCAAAGGACGAACTAAATCGACTTAGCATTTGACCAATCTGAAAATTCCGGACAGTTTCAAGTTCCTCAGGCTCTAAGGGTTCGTTTACCAATCGCTGAATCTCCTGGTGAATTTCGGAAATGACCGCACGATTAAATGATTTTTGAACATCCGCGCTGACTACCCAATAATTTGAGTTTCCGATTTCGGCGAGACTGGAATAGATTCCATAAGTATGCCCTTTATCTTCCCTGATATTCTTAATCAACCTAGACCCAAAATATCCACCCAAAATGGTATTAAAAACACTAAGTGGAATAAAATCTGGATGATTTTTTGGAATGGATAAGTACCCTAATCGAATACTGCTTTGAACCGCTGTTTCACGATTCTCGTACAGATGCTCCAAAGGATTGATCTCAGGTAAAAGAATTCCTTCTACCTTAGATTTGATGGGAAGCTGCTCAAAATACTGTAGTGTGGCATCAAGCTTTTCCGCAGAAAAATCTCCAGAAATAAAAACTTCCGTTTCTTGCCAAAGCAATTGGTCGCTGTAGAAGCGGATTTTCTCAGGAGTAATTATATCCACTTCCTTTTCTCCAACTTCAAATCCATAAGGATGTGTTGCCCCAAATAGCCCCTTGCGAAAAAGTTGTCCCGCACGGGAGTTGGTTTTTTCCCGTTCGAGCTGTAGGCTTAACTTCCGTTGGGATTTTCGTTTGTCCAGCATTTCTACTGGAAAAGCCGGTTTTTGAACCATTTCAATTAACAAATCCAAAACAGGCATAAGGTGCTTTTGGGTACTCAGGACCGAAAGTCCTTCCTTAGAAAAAGTAAGTATTGGACTGATTTCGCTGGCATGGAAATCCAGAAAGTTGGCAAGATCGGCAGCGGTTTTGTTTTCTGTTCCCTCAGAAAGCATCTGAAGGGTAAAGGATGGCAGAAGTGTTTGCTCCAGTGGAAGTTTATCCCGCTGCCCTAAACAGGTGATATCTATTTTTACCGCATCAATACCTTTGGTAGGAAAAAAGAAAACCTGAATTCCATTTTTAAGGGAGAATTTTTCAGGATAAAGCAATTCAAAATCCTCCGGAATTTTAAATTCAGGAGCTTGACTTCGGTCTAATAGCATTAGTTGGAGGCAATCGTATAAAGCAAGGAAAACCGCAAAGTTTCTGCCAATGGATGATTTTGGGTTTGTGGTACTAAATAGGAAAAGTCAAACCCCAGTCTTTTCATGTCAAATCCTGCCCCCATGGTGAAGTACCTTCTCCCACCTTTGGAGGGGTTTTCGTAAAAGTATCCAGTTCGCAGAGCAAACTTTTCATTGTAGGAATATTCCACCCCGAAAGACACCATTACCTCCTGCAATTCCTCAGAAAATCCATCAGGAGCATCAGCGAAGGATCCAAACATTCCGGAGATCAGAGGACGATTGGGATCTTTTCCTCTCAAGACTTCCAAGTTGCCATTTTCATCCGTATAAAGGCTTCCATTGTCATTGGTTCGATAGACAGGTGGAGTGGGCACTAAAAGTTTGTTGAAATCCAAAGCAAAGGTAATCGAGTTCAATTCATTCAATTCAACGCCATAGGCGGTTCCGATTCTAAAATTGGTCGGGATAAAGTCCAAATCATCAGCGGAATTGTAGGTGATTTTTGGGCCAATATTTGTCAAACTGACACCCCAGGAGAAGGTTCCTTCTTTGGAACCCGCTAAAATAGGCTTGGAGTAATAGAGTCCCACATCCGTTCCCACGCTGATTCCAGGTCTGCCTTCTGATCCTCCTACTGAGGAAATACTCCCGGAGAGGTTGGAATGGATAAATCGGGCGGATATACCCAATCCCAAGTTAGATGATAATTTTCTGGAGTAAGTTCCCCCGATGGCAATATCTCGTGGATTAAACTCGCCTAGCGGGTTTCCTCGACCGTCGGTGAGTTGGATATCACCCATATTGAAATAGCGGAGATCAAAGCCAAAAGCAGAGTTTTCATCGATTTTGATGAAGCCAGTCAGATAGCTTAGAGACATGTCGTTGACCAATTTGCCAAGCCAGGGAGAATAGGAAAGCGAAAAGCCTGCATCGTCCTTGACAAAAGCAAGTTTACCGGCATTCAAGTGAGCCGAATTAGCATCTGGAGAGGTTGCCACCCCTACATCACCCATTCCGGAGTGTCTAGAGTCAGGAGCAAAATTCAAAAAAGGAACAGCCGTAGTGATGACACGTCGCTCCGGATCCTGACCGGAAATGATTACGGAATTTTGCGCAATGGTTGAATAGCTAGCCAGAGCGAAAATTGCAATCAGTATGCTTATCCGGTTTGTTTTGGCCATAGATTTCATTCAATTATGATTTTCCCGCTGGCAATATTGGTGGTTTGATCCACTTCTGACTGTAGCGCTATTTTGTAAATATAAGTTCCTTTTGCTGGATATTTGGTTTGGCTTTGTAAAAAAATCCAAGATAAATCATCAATCACAGCATCAGCTTCCACTAAACGAAGAGAATTACTAAATAGTATTCGACCCTCTAAAGTATAAACTTCTAAGGCCAAAATAAGGTTTTCTCCCGGACGATTATGTGTGATACTAAAGTTGCTTTGAATCGAGGCGGGATTGGGAAAAGTCGAGTGGGAAAGGATCTGAATCCGCTCACTTCCTTCAACTTCGATCTCGAAGGTAACTGTAGTTTCATTGCCTGCCAAATCAAAAGCAGTAATCCGAATTGGATTGCTACCTTCTTCCAGTCCTTCCAAATTTAGAATTACGTTTCCTCGGGTAAAGCTTCCATCGAGGGCTTGGTAAGATTTATTCAGTTTGATTTCTGGATTTTCATTGACTTGTAAAATCAAGTTTTTTGTGGGATCTAGTCCGCTGACGTCAATTCCACTGCTGTCTTCCAATAAAATTTCAGCTGGGATTAGGCGGGTTTTGAACGGGCCTGCCTCATCTGCTGAGATACCTTCTAAGTTCAACGTGATTTCTGGTCCTAAATTATCTTCTGGAAGTTCCTCGGCTGTTCCGCCGATTTGCGGGCGACTAAATCCGGCTGCATCTCGATTCAGTTCGATATCTTCTGCGAAAATCCGGATAGCTCCGCGATCGATTTTTCCCTCTACCTGAGCAGGAATTCTAACCTTTCCGTTCATTCTTCCATTCTCAACTTTCACGTTACCCTGAAAGAGCAGGGTTTTTTCTTCGGGAAACTCAGTTGGGCTACTTTCATCTCCTAGTGTTGCGGTAGGCTTAGGGCGGTCCCAGAGTTGGATGGTAGCCATGCCGTTAAAATCCCCAATCAGATCTCCCGAAGGTGGATCGACCACTTCTGCTTCATAGCTTATTTCACCATTTGCCGGAAGTGATTCTACTGATTCTTCTTTCTGATTTTTCAAATCCAATAACCTGATTTCATAATCCGGTGAGGCCAATTTGAGAGATGGATCTCCCAAAAGGCTGAAATTACGATTCAGCGAACCATTTAGGCTGTTATTCTTTGTTTCTCTAAAAATGGATCCAAGGTCGGCGAATTCCTGATTTTCTTTTTGAAAAACCGCTTGGATAAAAGCTTGGTTAAGGGAAAAGTTAATGCTACTAAATACTGGTCTTCCAGTTGTGAGCAGCCCGATGGCTCCTTTTCCCTCAATAGTCAATAATTCCTCAGCCGCAGAACGGATAAATGGACTATCATGCCGCCCAAATTCACATGTGGCCGTAACCCAAAGTGGCAGATTTTTATGATTCGGCCAATCCTGTATGTCCTCGACCCGAAATATCTGCTCAGCCGCGAGGGTGGTTTCATTTCCATGTCCGATGTAATTTAAAAATAGCGTCCCTTCCTCCAAGGCACTTTTTAGGGCTTCTTTCGCTTCAGGAATACGCTGCGAAGTGCCATCGTTTATTTGCTCATATCGATCCAGGTAAAGTTTGGTTTGACTGAATTCTGGATGATTAGCTGCCAAAAATTGACTGTGGGATTCGGCATCTCTGAGGTGAATATTGTTGTCTGCATCATCCGCCATCAAAGTGAAATTTCGTTTCCATTGCAAACCGGAAGAGTTCGATTCGTAGTTGATTATTTTTTGTACTACTATGCTAGCTTCTCGGGCATTGATTACAGGAAGCCTGCCCACCCCGATTTGCAGGAGTTCATCGCCTTCACGGCTTTCGATCCATTCCCCCTGACCAAAATCAATGAGTCCAAAAAAGTCATCGGAGCTGAATGTGGTTAGCGGATTGAGGCTGTTTCTGCTGGTATAGGTTGGGATCAGATTAGGCCGACCACCCAGCTTTGATTTGTAGTCGAAGGTTCCTTTTCCAAAAAGAAGTACATTTTTTAACTGCCCTTCTTGATGAAAATGCCAAGCGATAAAATTTCGGATCGCTACTGGGTCAGGATTGCCGTAGCCAAATTCATCATAAATAGATTGTAGAGAAATTACCTCAGCAAAAATCCCTTGGGAAAGTTTATGAATCCGAAGAGATTCGGCAGCATTGAGTAGCAAATCGGGACTGATAATCAATAAATCTGGCCAAGCCGTCGAAAGGCGAAGGTTAAATTCAAGAGGAGAAATCTGCTCTATGGGTTGAATATCACTTTCATCAAAAAGATAAATCTCTGAAGTATTGATTTGCACCAGATTCCCCGAGTGAGAAATGTTTTTGGGTTGGAGGAAATCCTCAACTGCCCAAATCGATTGATCCGTGGAGGCTTGGATGGTACAAAAATCTTGGTTGGAATGGTAGTTACCGGAGGAGGGGTTTTCTTCATCGATCGGCATTCCGACCAATAAATAATCCAAATAACCTGAGGCTGCTGTATTGCTGCTTTGATATTCGAGTCGTATGGCATTCAATTGTCCATTTTCCGGCCTAAACTCAGCATTAACCTCCGACGCGTTTCCCTTTACACCATACGTGGTCGAGGGGATGGCCGCCATATTCACGGATTGGATGAGTTGCTCCTGAGCAATAATTTCAAAATTGCCTCCTGCTGTGGATGCGCCCATCAATACTCCCTGGATTTTCCAGGGCTCTTGACTGGAGCTGTTTAGGTCAAAAGGAAAAGATCGCGATCCTCCTGCTCGGATGGGTTCTGAATACCAGGTTCTTCCCGAATTCAGGAGATTCACGGCATCTTCCTTTACCGGATGCCATTGGTATAACTGTGTACTGTTGCTACTTGCCTCTGCGGCTTCCACGGTGTTAATTCTTTTGGGTTGATCAGTTGTTCCGATCAAGTAATGCAAGGTGTCCGTATAATAATGATGTCGATACTTTGGATAGTTCGAGAAATCCAAAAGGGTATGCGGTCCAGTGAGGTAAACTCGGAGTCCATTTGAAGTTTGCTGGGCGGGTATTTCCTGAAGCTCCAAACTGGTAGAATCCAGTCGTTGCGGGAGGCGACCGGGATATCCGAAAAAAGAAACTCTTGAAGCATCCTGAATACCTAATTCCGCTAATTTTTCATTGGAAACCTCGTAAATACCGGCTTTTACGATGGAGAATTTAAAAAATCGTTCTTGGGCAAAAGTTTCCTTACAGAGCAAAAAAAGCCCGAGGAATCCTAGAAAGAAATTTTTTTTAGAACTTAAAATCATGCCTTGATGAGGCTGTTTTCTATAAGGGATAAGGCCAGATAGCTCAGAATAATCAAGGGAATACCTGCCAGTCCAAACACCAAAATCAATCCAATCCCTAATCCAATCAGCACATATCTAAATACATTATTTTTGAAGGAAAAGTTTTTGAATTTCAGGGCGATGAGTGGGATTTCGGCCACTAAAAGAAAAGAGAGAATCCATGCTAAAACCAAATAAGTCCATGGAGTCAGAAAGACTCGCTCCAAATCTATCCATTCACTGAAAAGGTACGGAAGAGTAGAGATAAACAGCGCATTGGCCGGAGTGGGCAAGCCGATAAATCGATCTGACTGCCGGGTATCCAGATTGAATTTGGCGAGTCTAAGGGCGGAAAAAAGCGGAATAGTCAAAGTCAAGTAAGGAAGCCAGGATGCTGAGCTGACCTGCTCACACAACTTAAAAAGTACAAATCCCGGCAATACCCCAAACGAAACCAAATCTGCCAAAGAATCCAATTGCTTGCCTAACTCGCCACTGACATTTAACAACCTAGCCGCAAACCCATCCAGAAAATCAAAGAAGGCAGAAAGTATAATAAACCAGGCCGCGTAGTAAAATTTCCCCTCCAAAACCCAGAAAATACCGATGACGCCGGACAGTAAATTCAACAAGGTGAGGGAATTTGGAATATGCGATATCAGCTTCAAAATCTTGCGTTTTTGCCTACAAAGGGATTATTTATTTTTTCGTAACCGATCGTGGTTACCGGTCCGTGTCCCGGGTATACGACAGTTTCCTCTGGAAGGCTAAAGAGTTCTGATTTGATTTTTTCGAGCAATAGATCATGATTTCCTCCAGGAAGGTCTGTTCGACCGATACTCTCGCGAAACAAAGTATCTCCGGCGATACAGGTTCCGCTTTCAGGATGGTAAAATACGACATGACCAGGTGCGTGGCCTGGTACAAAACGGACTTCCAGCGTTTGATCTCCTATTTTGATGTCCTGATCGGTAGATAAGTATCCATCAGGCTCGGTAGGCTCATATTGTTGAAACCCATAATTTGGAGCATAAATTTTCACAGAATTGAGCACGGCTATATCTTTATCGTGAATGAGCAAAGGAATATCAAAAGTGCGCTTAACCCAGGCATTTCCCAAAACATGATCAATATGGCAATGTGTATTAAGCAATAGCTGGGGAGAGAGGTTTTCTTCCAGAATAAAACTCCTTAAAGTTTCACGCTCTTCTGATTCGTAGCAGCCCGGGTCCACAATGGCTGCAGCCCCATTCTGATCATAGATTACGTAGGTATTCTCCTGAAAGGGATTGAATGTGAATAGCTTAATTTTTAACATGGTTTTTGTGTCTGGATGATTAACAAAATAAGGAATAAAACCTTTTATTTGGACTATGGAAACAGATTTTTTGCTTATCGGGCAAGGTTTGGCGGGGACTGCATTGGGCTTTAGGCTCAAGGAGGCAGGAAAATCAGTTAAGGTTTTTGACCGACCGGATCTCAATCAGTCCAGTAGAGTAGCTGCGGGATTGTTCAATCCGGTGACAGGAAGAAAAATGGTAAAAACTTGGAATGCAGATGCATTATTTCCAGAAATTATCCCTTTCTACCGCCAAGTGGAAAAGCTGACTTCGAAAAAATTTCTTCGGGAGCAGGGGATTTATCGACCTTTTTTATCGATCGAGGAGCAGAATGAATGGATGGGACATAGCGCTGATCCGAGTTTTTCCCAATACCTATCAGCAATTCATCAGCAAAGTCAATCTCCCAATCTCCATGACCCTTTTGGAGGAGTGATGCTTAAAAATAGCGGCTGGCTAGATATCAATCCGCTCTTGGATGGGATGAGGGGATATTTTGGAGAGGATTTGATTTTGGATCAAATTGAAGCATCAGACTTTCAGCAGGAGGATGGACATTGGATAATAAAAGGTATTAAAGCCAACTCCATTATATTTTGCAATGGATTAGGAGCTATGAAAACTGATTTTTTCGATTTTTTGCCTTTTGCCCCCGTCAAGGGAGAAATTTTGGAAGTCAAACAAGCCTTTTCCCCAGATTACATCGTAAATAGAGGAGTCTTCAGAGTGCATCTTGGAAATGACCTACATCGGGTGGGATCTACCTATACATGGCATGATTTGGATCAAGGTCCTACCGAAACGGCCAAAAAGGAACTGACAGAGCGGTTAGCCGGCTTGGTCAATTTGCCCATTGATGATTATATTTCTCAAAAAGTGGGCATACGCCCGGCTACCAAGGATAGAAAACCATTTTTGGGAAAACATCCTGAAAGGCAGAACGTTTACATATTCGATGGTTTTGGAGCTAAAGGAGTGTCATTGATCCCATATTACAGCAAGGTTATGACTTCTTTTCTAATAAGAAATATTCCACTACCTCGGGAGGTAGATATCGCAAGGTATTTTAATTATATTTAACCGGTTAAGAAAAATTTTCGAATGCGATTAAAAGTGAACCGTCTTCTTCTATTAATAAGCCTCTGTTTGATTACCGGCGTTAGCTTTGCGCAATTTGATCAGGAGCGATTCGGTAAAAACAGGATTCAGCATAAGGACTTCGAATGGTATTATTTTTCCTCCAATAATTTTGAAGTCTACTATTATGATCGGGGTGGAGCCAATGCCAAAATGGCGATCGAATTTCTTGAAGAAGAATTTCAGCGGCTAACCCAAATGATCGGGTATGTAGCCTATACCAAACCTAAAATTTACATTTACAATTCACCCGAGGAACTGCTTCAGAGTAATTTAAATCTGAACAAAGAAGAATACAATGAAGAGGGGCAGACCAACTTCAGTCGGCTCATCGCAGAAGTAGCCTATAAAGGCAGAGTGGATTTGCTCAAGGAGGATTTGATCTATGCCACCTCCAAGGTTATCATTCAGGAAATGCTGTACGGAGCCTCGGTAGCCGATGCATTCCAATCCAACTTAATGAATTCTTTTCCGGATTGGTATGTGGAAGGAATTGCACTTTATCTGGCAAAAGGATGGAGTAGGGAAATGGATGATTTTACGCGACAATATTTTAAAGAAGAAGAGAATCCAAAAATCCTCAAATTGAACGGCTTGGAGGCCGGGTTGGTCGGTCAATCGGTCTGGAATTATATTGCGGAGCGATACGGAAGGCGCTATATTTCCAGTATTCTCAACTTGTCGAGAATTAATAGAAATGAAGAAAATAGTATTGCTAACACGGTAGGTCTAAACTACCGAACTTTTACGGAAGACTGGAAAAACTATTACCTCAATATCAACAAACAAGTCAATACAAATTTTAAGTCAATCGACCAGTCTCAGTCTGTTGCCAATACCTCAGCCCGGGTGACGGGTTCTATTAGTGATATTAAGTTTAGTCCCGACGGGATTCATTTGGCCTACGTGCTCAATAACGGAGGCAAATACAAAGTCCAAATCAGGGAATTGTCCAGCGGTGTGGAGCGAACTCTACTCCAAGGTGGGGCAGTCCATGAAGATCAAGATGCTAATCTTCTGACTCCTGTGATTGCATGGAGGGATTCGGCTAACTTAGCTATCGCATCTTTCAAAAGAGGCTTGACTACGCTGAGATTAAGATCTATCGACGGTACTAATCAGGATAAGATTTTTCTCCGAAACATCACTCAAATATTGAGTATGGACTATAATAGCACCGGTAGAAACATGGTCCTTTCGGCGATTTCCAATGGCAAAACGGATATCTATTCCCTGAATGCCCAAGGTGGAGGTCGACGACTCACCAATGATGAGTTTGATGATCTTACGCCGATGTTCTTAAATGATTCTACCGTAATTTATTCGACCAATTATTCTGACATTCCAGATTCAGTGGCTGCAGAGAATCCCAGCCTGACCAAATTCGATGAAAGTTATAATCTGTTTAAAATCGAAGTAAGGGACACCATTCGAATTTCTCGATTGACCAATTCCTTTAGTAAGAATTTATTACCTAGGAAAGTCAACACCAATAATCTCGTTTACCTCAGTGATCTCAGTGGCATTAATAATATGATGCGCTTGAATATAGGTAATGAGATTGCTAATCAAATTTCCGCATTCGATAAAAGTGTGGAGGTATTTGATGTCAACAGCAGGATGAATAAGATTGCTTTTGCAGTACGAGAAGGCAGACAATCTTTTCTGGTCGTTCAAAATTACAGTACTGCGGATCAGTTTACCCCGAGTACACCTCGAATTCAATTGGAGCAGGCCAAAAGCCTGAATGAACGAATTGCGGCTAGGCGGCGATTGGAAAACAATAATGCGGAAGAACGGGTGGAAACTCCCCGTACAGCGGAAGAAAGACCTGCAGTAACGGAGCCAGAGGTTCCGGTCGATACCCTTCGAAAAGGCCAGCAGACGTCGAGTATCAATTTGGATCGCTTAAAATTTCAAAATCCTCGAGGAATCAATACTGAGAATTATGAGTTTGACACCATCCCAGGAAATTTTCCTTCCCAAGAATCCGGACAAGGACAAAATCAAATCAATTTGCTGGAGAGTTTCCGTTCGCAAAACCTTCAAAAACGGGTAGTTGGACCGCGATTTATGGAGCCTCAGTTTTTTACCAATAGCATCAATTCAAGATTTGTTGTGGATCCGCTTCGTGGATTTGGGATCAATCTCCATGGTAAGATGACCGATCTATTGGACAATCACGTCTTTCAGGGCGGAATTATGACTGCTTTGGATTTCAGATCCGGTGGCGATATTTTCTTTGAATACGAATACCTAAAAAGCCGTTTGGACTTCCGGGGACGTTTTGATCGAAGAACCATCAGAGTGACTGAGGGTGATATTACCTTTCAGAAATATGTCTTAACCAAAGCTGAACTGGGGGTCTCGTATCCATTTAATATTAATTCGAGATTTACATTGGCTCCTTTCATTGCAAAAAGTCAATATTTTAATCTGAACCCAGATTCATTAATCTTAGCCACTAATCCCGAATTGAACCGATTTGATGTCAACTATGTGGGTGGAAAAGCCGAATTTGTTTACGACCGTACTCAGCAGATCGGCTTATATTCTCAGGCAGGATTGAAGGGGAAAATTGGAATCGTCCATTATCAGGGCCTAAATGAAGGTAACCGTAGCTTCTCTAATTTTTATATGGACATCCGCAATTATCAGCGCATCCATAAAAACATAGTCTTGGCAACTCGTCTTTATACCGGATCATTCTTCGGAAACAATCCCCAGACCTATCTTGTGGGAGGAATGGACAACTGGCTATTCAATGCCTTTTATAGACCTCCTTCCAATAGACCTGAAGTGTCTCCCGTGCGAAATCCAGCTGGTGAGGAAAATTCCAATATCCTCTTTGCTGATTTTGTCGATTTGAGAGGGTATGATTATGATGAAATCCGGGGAAATAATGTGATCACCTTTACTACAGAATTGCGGATTCCGGTATTCTCATATCTGACACGGGGAAATATTACTTCCAATTTTATCCGAAATTTCCAGTTGGTAGGTTTTTATGATATTGGTTCGGCTTGGGATGAAGCGGCTCCATGGGAGCGGGTCAATGATCAAAACACAGAAGTCATCAACACTGAGGGCTCACCGTTTACGATTACGTTGAATAATTTCAACAATCCTTGGCTTCAAAGTTACGGTGCGGGTATTCGTACGGTTCTGCTCAATTACTATGTCAAATTTGACATTGCCAGACCAATCAGGAATTATGAGACTGAAGACTTAAAGTTCTACGTATCTTTGGGCTATAATTTCTAATCGAAAAAAATCATCATGATAAAATCAATGACCGGCTTTGGTAATGCCGGATGGGAAGATGATCACTACGTCGTTCACGTAGAAGTAAAATCCCTCAATTCCAAGTTTTTAGATTTATCCATTAGAAGTCCCCGTCAGTTTTCGGATAAAGAGTTAGAAATCAGAACGGTTGTTCAGCGTATTTTGGAGCGTGGGAAAGTCAGTGTGACGATTGAATTCCTCTCAAAAGCAAGCAGTGATTTGCCTGTGGTAATCAATGCGGACTTGTTTCGGTCCTACTACCACAAGTTTAAAGATTTGGCTGACTCGGTCAATGCTGATCAAGCTGAGGTCTTTAAACTTGCACTTCAAGCCCCGTCAGTGATGAATACTACCGCAATCGAGACAGGGGATGTGGCCGAAGAATGGAACTTGGTCAAGCGGGTTTTGGAAGAGGCGGTATTGAAATGTGATGGATTCCGTCAAGATGAAGGGGAGGTTCTTTTCGAAAAATTGAATGAAAATATTGAGTCTATTGCCCAAAATCTCGACTCAGTAAAGGCTGAAGAAGGAAGGAGAAAGACTAAGATTCAGGATCGGATTCGTAACCATTTTCAGGAATGGTTGGAAGAAAATTCCTTTGATGAGAATCGATTTGAGCAGGAACTTATCTATTATTTCGAGAAACTGGACATTACCGAAGAACTGGTAAGGCTGGATACACATTTAAATTACTTTACCAAAACGCTCTCTGAAGAAACAGGTCAAGGTAAAAAGCTGGGGTTTATTTCTCAGGAAATTGGAAGAGAAATCAATACCATCGGTTCAAAAGCCAATGATGCAGGAATTCAGCGCTATGTCATTCGTATGAAAGACGAATTGGAAAAAATCAAAGAGCAAGCCCTGAATGTATTGTAATCAGGGGTTTAAAATTTAAGGAAAGCAGCGAAAATCGTTTTCGCTGCTTTTTTTGTTCATTATGGCTGATTTTTTCGCAGAACCTGACCATATCCCTGATTCAAAAAGCGATTATCTTCCACCGCCATCTGACCGTTGATGATGACATAAGGAATCCCTTCGGGGTATTGATGAGGATCGGTAAAGGTTGCCTTGTCAATGATGTTTTCGGCATCGAAAATGACAATATCCGCAAAGTTTCCTTCTTCGATACTTCCTCGATCTTGAATTCCCAGTCGTTTCGCAGAAAGCCCCGTCATTTTATATAATGCCGTTTGAAGATCCAATACTCCTTTTTCTCTCGTGTAATAGCCAAGAACTCTGGGAAAGGTGCCATAAGCTCTAGGATGCGGATGCCCTTCTCCCGGACGGGAGAGGCGACCGTCTGAACCGATCATAGTCATCGGATGCTTCATGATATTTTCCACATCTTTTTCATCCATGGCATGGTAGATTGTTCCTGTTCCACCATTAAGTTGAGCTTGGATGACTAGTTCCGCACCATTTTCAATAGTAGATTCCATTTCTTCCATTTCCAGCCAATCCGCTAAGGTTTTGCCCTCTAACTCTTCCTTCCAGCTAACACGTGAAAATTGTATTCTTCGCAAATCGTTTCCACCACGATCATTCAGAATGTTGAAAATAATTCCTGATTTGATACTGTCTTTTAATACGGGATCATTTACTCTTTCTTCAAATTTATCTCCTTCCAACGCCCAACTGGGGATCAAAACGCTAATTCCGGTATGACTGGCGGCGTAGGGGTATTGATCCATCATGATATCCAATCCCGCCGATCTGGCCGAATCCACCAGAGCAAGAGTGCGGGCACTTTGTCCCCACATTTTTACGCCTATGGCTTTATGATGGGTGAGAACTACAGGGATATCGGCATCTTGAGAAATTTGAATCGCTTCCTGTACTGCTTCAATTAATCCCAATCCCTCTTCTCGCAAGTGTGAAGTATAAATGCCGCCGGAGGCTGCGGCAACTTGAGAAAGCGCTATAATTTCATCCAGTTTGGCAAAGGTTCCGGGGAGGTATTTGAGACCTGTGGAAATGCCAAAAGCCCCGGCATCCATCGCTTGGGCAACATAATTCTTGAGTGTCTCCAATTCAGAAGCAGTAGGCTCGCGATCCTCATTTCCCATAATCTCACGGCGGATAGTATTGTGTCCGACGAGATAGGCTAGGTTAGGCCCGATATCCATTTGATCCAGAGAATCCAAATAATCCGAAAAAGGCCAAGGCCCGCCACCATCAGGTCCTCCCAATGCCAAAGTTACGCCCTGTCGGACCAGACTTTCAGCTAAGGGCAATTCCATAATCGGCTCGAGATGGGTGTGCATGTCAATAAACCCGGGAGCAACTGTCAACCCCTCGGCATTGATAGTTTTTCTGGATTTTTGTCCATCGAGCTCACCAATGCTCACTAGTTTACCATCTCTAATCCCCAAATCTGCTTGAAAAGGTGGATTATCCAATCCGTCATAGATGGTTCCATTTAAGATCAGGATATCAAATGTGTCCTGTCGTCCGCAGGAAATAGAAATGAAAAAAATGAGAATTATTGGCCAGATTGGATTTTTCATTAAGGATTTTTTTTAGCTCAATGAAAAATAAGTCTTTTTATTAAAAATACCTGAAACCCAGAATTCAACCAGCTGAATTTGAATTCAAAGAATAAGCGCTTTATAAAAAATAAGGGGCTGTCTCATCAATGCCCAATGACACAGGAGGCTTCTACTTTGGTGAACAGACTTAGAGTAGATTTTTCAGTTCGCCTTAGAAATGACGTTTGAGACAGCCTCTTTAACTAATTTAGCTTAAACTTAATCGGCATCACCATTCGGGATCTGACGATTTGTCCTTTTAATTTTCCGGGAATCCAATCCGGGGAGTTGCTAATCACCTCCATCGCCACTTCATCACACCCACCTCCAAGAGGCCGGAGAACCTCCACATCCTGCACGCTCCCGTCCTTATTGATCACAAATCTCACCAGTACGGTTCCTTCGATTCCCATTCGCTTAGCAAGACTTGGATATCGAAGGTTTTTATTCAAATAGTTATACCAGGCTTTCATCCCCCCTTTAAAAGTAGCTGTGACATCAGTAAAGTCCATGACTTCATCAGCTGTCTCTGTTATAGGGGGATTCTCGTTCAGGATTACTTCAGGGATTTCTTCAGAATCGGAAGGATTAATGTCGATATCCAAATCCAGGTCATCCAACTCGATTTCATTATCTACTTCTTTGATTTCGACAGTAGTTACCGGAGGGGGTGGGGGAGGCGGGGTTTGAATAGTCAATGGGATGTCCTCAATTACCCAATTTTCCGAACTTGTCCCAATCTCCTTCAGTGGTCCTGAGTATGGACTTTTCCATTCAAAAGCTACCAAGACTAAACCTACACTGAAAGTCAGCCCGAGATTTAAGAATAGACTTGATTTGTTTTTGAGATCTGCTTTTTGGTTTTTTTTAGCTTCCATTGTTTTTGTGGTTAAGTAAAACAATGGAAAAGCTATAAAATAAAAAGCTAAAAATGAGCCCTTTAAGATTTGTTAACTAGGTTAAAAGTTGTGAATGGGCATAAAAAAAGCCCGAAAAAATCGGGCTTTCATATTTTCAAAGATTGATTAGCTCAAGGCAAATCGAATCGGTAATCTCATTCTTGTTCTAACTGGACGACCTCGTTGTTTACCAGGTTCCCATTTAGGAGCATTTTGTACAACTTTGATTGCTTCTTCATCGCAACCTCCGCCGATACCTCTCAACACGTCCACATCCTGAATCGAACCATCCGTGTTGATAACGAATACCACGATTACAGTTCCTTCGATACCCATTCTTCTTGCTTGAGTTGGATATTTAAGGTTCTTTCTTAGGTATTCATTCCAGCCGCTCATTCCACCGGGAGGGGTAGGTTGAGTTTCCACCACGTCAAAGATTTCGTCAGCTTTTTCCTCAACTGGAGCTTCAGCAATTTCTACTTCTTTGATGACAGTTTCTTCCTTCACATCCACGTCAAAGTTTACATCGATTTTTTCTTCGATTTCTACTTCATCTGGGATCTCTTGGATGATAGGCTGCTCAACTGGTGGTGGCGGTGGTTGCTCAGTAATAGGAATATCAAGCAGTTCTTCGAAATTGTCATTGACCATACCTAGATCCTTTAAAGATCCATCGTCAAAAGACTTCCATTCGAAGGCCGCAAGGGTAGCACCTACAGCAACTGCCAATCCCAAGTTCAGGAACATTCCTGTCTTTTTGGTTAAGTCAGCGCTTGGAGTCTTTTTTGCTTCCATGGCGAATTTGGTTTATACAGGTTAAGTTTATTCTTATTTACTAACAATTGTAAGTAATCTACTGCATTAATGCAAGAGACTAGGGATAGATGGAGTCTTAAAATATGCTAATATTCCTAAAATTCCACCTAATAAATTGACAATCAGGTCATATTCATCAAAGGATCGATTTCGAATAAATAGCTGCGCTGTCTCAAAGAAAACTCCTGGTAAAAACCCGAGTAATATAAAGATAGCCCAGTTTAATCGATTCCAATCTTTCAAACGTTGCTTCTTAAATACGCCTGCCCAGAGGTAGGCCAAAAGAAAAAAGCAAATGAGATGAATGAATTTGTCCTGATAATCGAAGGCATTAACCTCTGGAAATCGATCCCCCGGCGTAAGCATAGCAAAACCCAATAGGATCAGCCATAGGATACTGGCAGTGAGACGCAAGGTTAAGATTAATCTTTTCCGACGAGCTCGGTGTATTCATCCGCACTCAACAAATCTTCAGGAAGATCTCCGGTGATTTTCACCTTGACCATCCATCCTGATTCGTAGGGAGATTCATTGACTAGCTCTGGAGAACCTTCCAGCTCATCGTTAAACTCAAGGACTTCGCCTGTGAGTGGCATAAATAGATCAGATACGGTTTTTACGGCTTCGACCGTACCAAAAACTTCTCCGGCTTCGATGGTTTCACCTACGGTTTCTACCTCGACGTAGACGATGTCTCCCAACTCAGATTGAGCAAATTCGGTGATTCCAATGGTTGCGACATCGCCGTCGATCTTAACCCATTCGTGATCTTTGGTGTACTTTAATTCCTGAGGAAAATTCATTTTAGAAAGATTTTATAATCGGGATCAAAAATAAGATGATTCGACACTTTAAAAAATCTATTGAGATAAATTAAATCGTAATTGTCCTCCAAATGATGTGGTGGCACGCTTATATGCTGTAGTGACCCGGGGATCATTGATCGTTCGGTCAAAATAAATCGTCAGTTCCAGATTTTGATTGATGATATATCCAATAGTTGGTCGGAATTGAATATTGAGGTTTCCATTAGTCACTGTACTTTCCTCCTCGATTTTTCGCTGAACTTGCTGCGTATCTCCAATTTTCAAATCCAGTCGCATTTGCACATCATTTTTTAGGACTGTTTCTCTTCCCTGAATTTTAAAGGGTATTTTCATTCCAGCTTTGGTATAGGCCAGATTGACTCCAAAGTCCGTAGTCCGCTGTTCGGTGACTTGGGAATTGGAAAAATTCAAACCCAAAGCACGCTCTTTATTATAATTCACTGCGATGCTGAACCGATCCTTTGTCAATAAATCCAATCCTATCAAGGGAGCAAAACGCTCTGATAATACTACCTGATTGAGTACAAATATCGGAATATATTGTCCTTCGGTGGTAGTTCGATCCGCGAGAGGAATATCTTGAAGTCTATTAAATAATTCTAGCCCCTGCTGATATTGGAGGGAATTGGAGAAATTACTCACATCATAGGTCGATGTGTAGGCATGGGTGATATTGATACTGGAGAAAATATCACTGAGCCCTTTCAATCGGGAAAGCCCTCGGTAATCAATTCGCCAGTTGGGAAGAGGGGTTTTGGGGAAAGGATTGAGATTAAACTCCGCCGCATTTTTACCCCGATATGCTGCCAAAAACGCGGGGATCAATACATCCTGCCCATTGATGCTGTATTCTCCTCCCGAATTGAGAGCATCCAACCTGGACTTGATGATGTTTCGATTGTTTTCAAATTCCGTAAAAGCAGGAGAGTTGTTTTGAAAATCATCTCTCGAAAAACTGGTGCCCAGCATCATCGTGGTGATCGAATAGGATCCAATTCTATTGGGACTTATGGAAACATATTCTCCAGGATTATCCATGGAGTTTCTGAATATTTCCTGATAATCCCCACTTTCTCTTCGGGTGGCATTTAAGGTTATTCTAAAATCCTGAAAGGGCTCTACTAATGCCCCTAAACGGAGATTGAAAGACCGGTTTTGAAGGAAAGGCTGAGTAAGTTCGGCACTTGGTGCAATCTCTCCACGCAAAGCCAGTTCATTTCGAATTTGTGGATTTTGACTTCCAAACAAAAAGGCCAGCCCAGGATTGGAAAACTCCCTGTCCATGCCCAAAAGTCCCGTATTGGGCATATATCCCGGCAAATAGGTTCCTTCGATTAAGGTATAATTGTAGGTGACTTCCTTCACCATCATAAGGAATTTCAACAGCTTATTGCTAAAAGGCGTACCGATCGTGTCTTCCGCTGTGATATTTTGCCTGCCTGGTATGCTGGGTCTTTTTGGAGCATTTAACGCATCCAGTTTTTTGCTTTTGGCATACAGTCGCAGCAGGTCAAATTTCCCAGTCAGGGTTTGTTCTCTCGTATTCTGAATGGTATTTCCCAGCGTATCCCGTTGACCAATAGCACCGGTCATCCAGGTATAGGTGGCATTGTACCGGTAGTCAGACTGAATCCAGTCCAAGAGTTTTACTTTGTCCAGTGGAATGGTATAGTTTACATCCAAAATATGATTGTAATTCGTCCTTCGTCCAAAATTCCAGAAGTTGGTTCTCACCGAATCCTGTTTTGCTTCGGTATCCAAATCGCCTTGCGGCTCATCGATCACAGCCATCACCGAAGCTGAATAATCCGCCCGGAGGTTTTGGGTCAAATCCCAGTTCAAAGTGTAAAAGCGATTCATGAAAAATGACTTTTGAAATAATGGATCCACTCCGGTGGAAGTGAGCTGGTCATTTCGATATTGTGATCGGAGAAATCTGCGGTCCACATCCAATC
Source organism: Algoriphagus hitonicola (assembly GCF_900113375.1). Classification (GTDB taxonomy): domain Bacteria; phylum Bacteroidota; class Bacteroidia; order Cytophagales; family Cyclobacteriaceae; genus Algoriphagus; species Algoriphagus hitonicola. The sequence continues at coordinate 431,597 of NZ_FOPC01000001.1, forward strand.
TTGCCAACATAAGAGTGGGGGAAAGATTGAGATTGAAATCCTTGATCAGTTTCAGATTGGGCGAACTTAACCATTCGAAGTTTTTGAATGGCTCAATAGTTAATGGCTTTGGATTAAAAGAATAGGTGATATTTCCCCGGTTTGTTTTGAACTCGTAGTTTTGAATTTGGGCATTGGTTTGGGTCACCGTTCCCACCGAATAGCTGAATGAAAAATTACTCAAATCGTAAATTCGACTCGGTGCTTCTGGATTGGCTTTTATTTTCCGGATATTATTAAAACTAACGTTTTTTCGTTTCTGCTGGTCCAAGGCAATTTCCCGATAGGCTTCCCGCTCGGTATCTGTTTCAAATTTGCCCAGCGCCAGCTCAAAGGGAACGTCCGGATTTAGCGGATCAAACTCTGGTCTCGTCGAGGCATTTTCGATGCTGAAATACATGGGGATGGTAATTCCCAATTGCTCAGGCAAAAGCTTGTGAACATCCACGTTGGTGGAAATATCATACTGGGTAGTGGCTTGTCTAGCCCGCTGGGAAAGACGGGTTTCCAGTCCACCAAACCCAATCGAATTGTGTCGGATCGATGCTGAAACGACCGCTACATCTGCGATTTTGGCATTCATGTAGGCGTTGGCTGCCCAGCCATTGGATTTGGTGGCTCCGGTTACCCGAAGTTCATTTGCCCAAATACAGACACTTTTACTGCCCCCGGCTCCTGTCCCTGGATTCCTGACTCCGATCATACTACCTTGAGTCTGATTGAGTTCAGGTCGGCCGACCACAGTAACTTTATATTGCCTGACTTGCTTAGAATAGGGGAGGTTTAGGGGAATTCGCTGATTATCCCGTTCGATTTTTACATCGACGATTTCTTGGATGGCGATGTCTATTTCATTTTCCAAAGGCCAGATTTGTCTGGGATCTCGGGTGCCTTTTGGAGTGATGATCAAGGGAACTTCGATTTCGTAATAATTGTCAGTATAATCCGTGCCCAACCGTAAGAATGCAGTCAATTCTCCATCCTGAGCATCTTCACTATCAGCATGGAAAAACATCTTGATCCGCTCAAACTGCACCAAATCTTGTTGGATATTTTTGAATACAGCTCGGGCATCCCTAGAAGCCAAATCCTCTACACAAATCCTCAGAGATTGCTCGTTTAATCTCCGCTCAACCGTGGAGGTATTGTCCCGATCCCGGATGATTCCAGGAGGTAAAACATAAGGGCTTTGGGTATCACTACCCTGAGAATTTTCCTCGATACCCACTACGTCTACGACGACATTGGATACATCTGGTTCCGGAATTTCAAAAAATCCACGCTCATACAAGGACTCCTGAAAAACCCGCCATTGACTTCCCACTAATCTGAAATTTGCCATCCGCATGACAACAGGCTGCTCAAAATCAGTCAAATAAGTCCGCATCCATCGGATGGATTTGAATCCCGTGATATCCCCTTGAGTCCGGTCAGGCTGACGAACAGGAATTCGGAAAAGATACCAATCTACATTTTCTCCCGCTTCATTGTGGGTGACTTTATCCACGATGTAGTTTTGCCCCACTTCCATAGTTTCTGGACGAAGGTCGATTTCGTATTCGTAGTAGTTTTCTAGCTCATTTATGGTATTGTCCGTATTGAGATCCTCATTGTCGGGATTGTTGGTGCCGGATGGGGTATAGGGAAGGTTTTGGTCAGAGGTGACCGGAGAGTTCCCTTCCATTCCGTTGAACTTTTTATAGCGCTCTAGAATTTTGACATCATTTTGATCAAACTCTTCATCCAGATAATACTGGAATTGATCTCCCGAAACATCCTGCAAAATTTGATTTCTAACTTGCTGATTGACATTGAGTCGATCGATAAATCGATCCTGAAAAAAATCAACTTCTTCCTCATTTTTCAAGCCATCTAATCCTACATCTTGATTTTCACGGGCGGATTCCGAATTGTCAAAAGCCGGAATCAAAAACTGCTCTCTTGTGATTCTTCCCCACTCATTGCTCCGGGTTTCCGAAGGATCTCCATCTTCGGGAAGTCCATTTTCGAAAGCATGGCTACCATCCTTCATGACATCCTCAGAAATATCTCCAAGGTTGAAAAAGAGCTTACCCCCGGTAGTATTGTTTTCATTGAAAATCCCATCTAATACCCGACCGTTTTCCCCTTCAATAAAGGGATCCAAAAGCCAAAATTCGATGTATTCAATATTCGTCCGGTCAAAATCCACCTCAGTAGTGATCGCTCGGGTTACCCCTCCATAATTTTCTTCGGGATTAGGAAGTAATCCTTCTGCAGTCAAGTTGGGATTGTAATTATACATTCCCCGCTCACTGGGGAAAAAGGCCATTTCGAAAAGTGGCTGAGGAGTAATAATCACTTCTCGGTCCTGATTTGGGAAAATTTCCTGAGGGATGACTCGTCTTACATAATGATTTCTCCTATCCTCTCTGCTGATATTTGGTGGTACTCCTGGACCGTTTTCACGGTAAAAAATATTATCAATATTGTACCAGGCTAATCGAGCTCTACGGTAAGTGGTTCCTAGATTGTCTTCAGTCTGAAAACTCAGGTCAAAGCGATTGTCTTCAGTTTGGGGAGTCGAGGCCAGCTTCCAGTTTTGATTGGCTGCCCCACCCAGATTGAAGGGCGTGATGGCTGCTTCAAAATCATCTATATATGATGCTTGTTCTCCATTGACCCGATTGGATGTACCTGGAATAAGATGGGCAAATTCCCCACTGATGGTGACTTGAGACGGCTCTTTGGTATCAGTAAATGGCAACGCATCAGCCAGTCGAGTCAATAGTCGGGATTCATCGCTGAAATTGGCATCCAAGCCCCATAGACTGTTGCGTAGCGTTTCATTGCCCGTGGCGATACGGGTGACATTGGGACGCTCATTCAAATACAAAAATGTACCTCCGATATTGAAATTTTCATTGAAAAGGTAATCCAGACGGGTTCCCAGCAAACTCCGTGTCTGAAAAGAAACCAAGTCAGCTTTTTCAAAACTGACATTAATTTGTTTGCCGGATTGAAGTATGGCATCATTAATAATTACCAATCGACCTACATTATAATCGATCGTGTAGTCTACCCCTTCGGTCAGGGGAATATTCCCCGCTTGTACAATCACCGACCCTGGAGAAATATTCAATCCGGGCAATTGGATTTCACTGGCTGATCCGGCAGTAAGTCGGCCTTTGATAAAAAACTTATTGAGGCGAGTGACTAGTTCTGCATCTGCCTGAGTGGTTTCATAAAGGGTATCGTACACATATTTTTCCCTGAGAACTTCCTCCGTCGGCAAAAATCTCCGCTCCAAATTTGATCCAAATGGCTCCAACACCGGGAAAATCAACAGACCTCGATTGGAAATCATCGTGATTCCTTCTACAAAGTCAAAATTCCCATCCGGGGCTGGGTCATTTTGCGGATTGAGATTATCGAGTCCGGTTAATCGGATTAAAGGAACATCTTTTACATTTTCTCCTTCGAGAAGGGAGGGATTATCCAGTCCAGTACGGTCGTCCCGATAGATTACCTGAAGCTGAAAACCGTCCCTCAATATCTGAGATGCATTGAGGCTGTAGACGTTTTTCATCATCAAGTCCCAAGTTGGCACTTGTGTACTGATTCGGGCAGGTCGGAGTAGTTTAAGGAAAATCAACTCATCTTCTTGCCGGTTTTGATAATCTTCCGTCAATTCACCGACTTTATACACCTGACCATTGTAGGTATATTCATAGGACACTGCCAAGACTTCGTCATTCTGAAGTCGACGGAAAAGCGAAAGAAATCCCAGTTGTTTGTTGAAAAAGAACTCGGTTTCATCCAGTTTTCTTGCACCATTGATTTGTTCAAAATCCACGCCTTTTCGGATACCAAGCGCATCTTCCATGGATCTGGATCCCGTATCGAAAGGCCTGAAAGATGGATTTCCTGTGATGTTTTGAAACAGGCTGTTGGCAGTATTGCTTGCCGGATCATTGGGGTTTCCAGGACCGATATTAGGATTATCAGGATTGAGTAAAACTCGGCCTTCCCCCAAATCCATAAAAGCGGCAAAGTTTCTGAGTGTCTCGGTATTGGCAGCCCGATTCATGATGTAAACCTCTATTCGGGTGATATTTACTCCGGATAAAACCTGAGGCAGTCCTCGCAACCAACGTTCGTAATTTTCTCTGAAAAAATGGGAAAGAAAGAAATGCCGATTTTCATCGTATTTTGAAGCTTGAATATCAAAACTCCTGCCTTGTCCATTCGCATCGATGACCAGATTGTCCCTCCGGCCACGTTGAGTAGAAGCTACCGCTGTGACGCCAAGTTTACCAAATTGCATTTGGGTTTTGACCCCAAATAAATTCTGTGCACCCTGAATCAATCGATTTTGTACGGGCATGGAGACATTACCGATTTCGACCGATTTGATGATGTCTTCTTCAAAACCATTAAACTCAAGTTTGAGCTGATTTTGAAAATCAAAGGAATTGTTGGAGTCGAAATTGGCTCCGATTTTCATTTTCTCACCCAAAGTACCATTGACGGCCATTTGGATTTGCTGATCAAAATTGAATCCCCCGTTTCTTTGCTGTCTAATGGGTAAGGTGGGATTATCTATTCTTCTGAAAATGGCTCCAAAATCGAGGTTAACATATCCTGTGGGTTCAATATTTATCTCGCTTCCGCCAAAAATCCGATCAAACTGGGGGCTGACAGTCAATGGGGGAATTAATCCCCGTCCCTCAACGGCACTTTCGCCATCACCGCCTCGAGCGCGATTTCTCCAATAATCCTGCCTGATCTTGTATTCCTTAATTCTTGAAAATTGCTCAAAATCGTATTCCTGTTCATTTCCCATCCGGGTCGTATCCAGTTGATCGAAGACACTGTATTTAAGGGTAGAATCGATTTTTACTTCTATGGATTGGGAAATCGAGGGATTGGGAGTAAAGGGAGACTGAGGTTTTAAAAAAGGGTTGGTGAAGGGGAAGAGCGGATTGGTTCTCAAATTTTGCCATAGCAAAAATGAGCGGGATAAACGCCGCTGATTTAAGGTGTCGAGTCGGGTTTGCGTGGTGTCAGTGGCTGTTTGCTGAGATTGGGCAGTTTGGTAGCTAAGAATTAAACCAAACAGGATGAGACCAGCTGGCCAACTGCCTCGGAACCTTCTCCTGCAAAAAGTCAGTATCTTCCGGAAGTCCAATCCAATTGTTAATTATGGTGTCTTTAAAGATGCTTTAATTAAATCTTCTAAAGAAATTTCTCCATTGGTTTTTTTCAGCACCTGTGCAATATTTTTCTCAGCCGCGGCTTTGGGAAATCCTAAAGTAATTAGCGCTTGTAACGCTTCTTCACGGATTTTATTGCTTGATTTCAAAAACCCAAGCTGTGTTGGGCTACTTTCAGAACCCGATTTCCCCACTTTGTCTTTCAGCTCTAAAATGATGCGTTGTGCAGTTTTGGCACCTATCCCCTTGACATGCTGAATAGTAGCGACATCCCCGTCCAAAATTGCCTGCTCTATCTCTGCGGTGCTTAGTGAAGAAAGAATCATCAAACCGGTGTTTGGCCCCACTCCATTGATAGAAATCAACAATAAAAAAAGCCGCTTTTCCTCTTCGTCCTTAAAGCCGTAAAGGGTGTGCGCGTCCTCTTTGATATGCAGAAAGGTGAGGAGCCTGATTTGCTCCTCATCCTTGATTTTACTGTAAGTTTGAAGGGATATTTTGACCTGATATCCTATTCCGCCGACATCAATGATCACATAAGTAGGATCTTTGAATACCAGCTTGCCTTGTAGATAGGCGATCATGAGGCAGAGGCGGTCTGGGCATCTACGACTGCGATCGCAACCATATTGACAATCTCTCGGATCGAACTTCCCAGCTGAAGAATATGCACGGGCTTGTTCATCCCTAAAAGAATAGGACCAATTGCTTCAGCATTTCCCAATTCAGCCATGAGTTTGTAGGCGATGTTTCCAGAGCTTAGATCTGGGAAAATCAAGGTATTTGCCCGCTTATTGACCAATTTGGAGAAGGGATACATTTCTCGCTGAATCTCTTCATTCAAGGCAACGTTTGCCTGCATTTCCCCTTCGATAATCAGATCTGGATATTTGGCTTTAGCCATTTCTGTGGCTTTTGCAGTTTTGGAGGCAATGTCTCCTTTTGCCGATCCAAAGTTGGAATAGGAAAGAACAGCGATTCGTGGTTCGATATTGAAAAACTTAACTGCATCCGCTGTCAGGCCAATGATTTCGACCAATTCTTCAGCGGTTGGATTGAGATTGACCGTCGCATCGGCAAAGAAAAATGGACCTTTGTCAGTGTTCATGATGTACATTCCTGCGACACGGTTGGTGCCAGGTTTGACTCCGATGGTGTGCAGAGAAGGCAGAATGGTTTTGGGATAATCCCTAGTCAATCCTGAAATAAAAGCATCAGCATAGCCGGTTTCGACCATCATGGCTCCGAAGTAATTTCGCTGAGTTACAAGTCTGCTGGCGTCGGCAAGTGTCATTCCTTTTCGCTGTCGCTTCTTATAGAGGATTTCGGCAAACTGATTGGTTTTATCTTTTTCCTCCAGCGGATCGATAATGGTGACATGCTGCAGGTCGAGCGAATTTTCTTCGATGAGATGGAGGATTTTTTCCCGATTTCCCAACAAAATCGGATTGGCGATTTTTTCATCCCGAATGATCTGAGCGGCCTTGAGGATTTTTCGATTATCAGCTTCACCAAATACCACTCGCTTTGGATCCTTTTTCGCCCGGGCGATGACTACCGACATCAATCGCTGATCGATACCGATTCGTTCCTGTAATTCGAGTTCGTACGCATCCCAGTCCTGGATGGGATGTTTGGCTACACCAGAATCCATAGCTGCCTTGGCCACGGCCGGAGCTATGGTCGTGATAAGCCGTGGATCGAGTGGTTTTGGAATCAAATACATTCTGCCAAAACCCAACTTACTTTCACCGTAGGCCTTATTGACTATATCCGGAACCGGCTCTTTTGCAAGCTTAGCAATGGCTTTTGCAGCTGCCAGTTTCATGGTTTCGTTGATTGCTGTGGCCCGTACGTCCAAAGCCCCTCTAAAAATATAAGGGAAACCCAACACATTATTAACCTGATTAGGGTGATCGGATCTTCCTGTGGCCATAATGACATCCTTTCGGGCAGCAATGGCTAAATCATAGGGAATTTCGGGATCAGGATTGGCGAGCGCAAAAACAATTGGGTTTGGCGCCATCAATACGATTTGATCCTGGGAGACGATATTTCCAGCAGAAAGTCCTAAAAACACATCTGCGTCCTTGAGCGCATCACTAAGTGTGAGAATATCTCTATCTGTAGCAAATTCCGCTTTGATGTCATCAAGGTTTTCCCGGTCTTTTCTGATCACACCTTCTTTATCGCACATGATCAAATTTTCGCGCTTGACACCAAGAGACATATAAAATCGAGTACAAGATACCGCAGATGCGCCGGCACCATTTACGACTAGTTTGATCTCGGTAATATCCTTTTCGACGATTTCCAGCGCATTGAGAAGTGCTGCACCGGAAATAATCGCAGTCCCGTGCTGATCATCGTGCATGACGGGAATGTTCATCTCCCGCTTTAAAGTCTGCTCGATCTCAAAGCATTCTGGCGCTTTGATGTCTTCAAGATTTACCCCGCCAAAAGTTGGCTCGAGAGATTTAATAATCTGAATAAGTTTTTTGGGATCCTTTTCGTTGATTTCGATATCAAAAACATCTATGCCCGCAAATTTTTTGAACAAGACACCTTTTCCTTCCATCACTGGTTTGGAGGCATCAGGTCCGATATCTCCGAGGCCCAAAACTGCTGTTCCGTTAGAAATGACCGCCACGAGGTTTCCCTTGGCCGTGTATTTATATACGTTTTCGATATCTGCTGCAATTTCCTTGCAGGGTTCAGCCACTCCAGGGGAATAGGCTAGCGCAAGATCCATCTGACTGGATAAGGGTTTGGTGGGAACTACTTCAATTTTTCCCGGAGAGCCTTGAGTGTGATAATTGAGTGCGTCTTCCTTTCGAATTTTAATTGCCATAAAAAGCTGAATTATTTGGGTTTTAGGCTCCCGTTTCTGGTGTCCAGCTTACATCTGTTTTAAGTAAAATAGTCTCTATCTCCCGAAGTGCGTCCCGATGAACTTCATTCGGGTAATACACAAATCCTTCGATGTAATAAAGTTTCCCTTTTTCCTTATCCACCATGAGGTATCCGAGATAGGATCCGCCCATGCTGATGTTGTTGGTTTTCCAAGAAGCCCTGATTTCGGTAGTAAAATTATCATTTATCACCATGTTTTGGAAAGCAGGGACGATTTGTTTTTCAGTTACTACATAAGAGGTAGGGTCTTCGGGATCCCCAAAGATGTGTTGCCTGGTGATTGAGTCCCTCAGAGTCAGGATGTTCTCAGGAAAAGTTTGCTCTTCGGAGACATAATCTTCCACGTGAAAAAACAAGCTGATATCTGCACGGTTTCCAGTGGGAGTAGGCTGGCGAACCCACAAGAATCCCGGTTCGGACTTCGCAACCTGATAAGAGGCAGGTACATTAATTTCTATGCCTAGGTTATCTTTGGCTTCTGCATTGGCAGCGGTATTTTTCCTTGCCAAAATTGCCTTTTCCAACCGGCCTCTTTCCCGAATCTCAAATAGATTCTCCAGTCGGTCTCCGTTTTTCTCCAAGTTTTCGATCAGCTGCTGCTCGGTATTCCCGAAGAGGTACAGGACTTCTTGTCCCACTGCATATTCATCCTCGACGCGAAGGGAATAGAGGTTTGGATCATTCAGGGCTTTTTCTTTGGATTCTTTCGAAAATTGGGCATTGATCACCTGACTGGCAGCTCCGCGATCATCGAAGGTGGTGACATAGATCAGGTTGGTAGACATGCGGAGCATTCGGGTCATGGCACGCGGGTCCACGCGATTGACTTTGAATTTGGCTTCGGATCGAATCATTCCCGGAAGGTCGGATTCGAAAATATCCCGAATCGCCTCTCCCACAGGTCCTGCATATTTTGCAGAATCCATGACTAAAATAATTTCGCCGATGGACCCTCGGGCTTTTGGTTTGGAGCTGTTGGAGTTACTGCCATCTGAATCACAAGCAATCCAGAGTGATGCGATCAGTATTACAGAAAAGATCCGGAAAATGGTTTTCATTCGAATGTTGGTTTGATTCTTTGGGTGCATACAAAATAAATACTTTCCCCGCGCAAACCTTGTTTCCTCGATCTCTTTTGGCGTTTGTTAAAAAAAATTAACAGATTATCTGTTTTTAGGAGCCAGTTTTCAAATAGTAACCTATCCGATGATCAGTTTTTGACCGGGTTTGATATTATTAGTGTTCAGATTATTTAGTCTTTTGATTTGCTCGACGGTTAATCCGGCATGTCTTTTTGAAATAATCCAAAGCGAGTCTCCCGGTCTGACGGTGTAGAGTTTTTGTCCATTCGAATTTGTCTGCACCTGAGCTACCGAAGCCGCGGCGTTTGATGAATAAATCGTTAATTTCTGTCCAACTCGAATCAAATTTGAGCTCAGACCATTCCAAGCCTTGAGTTGAGCGACGGAGACTCCGTGATTTCCGGCGATTCGACCAAGTACATCCCCGGATCTTACGCGATAGCTGATACCGTTTCGCTGGATCTCTTGAGCTAGGCTTTCGACCGGTTGAACCTGTACCTTATCAGAAGCTAAAAAAGAAAGCGGGGCATTTCCCAGAGAATCACTAATCCAAGCTAGATTTTCTTTTACGAAAGGCATTTTGGCCTTAGGAATCCGAACAGCCATACTTCGGTTTGCTTCTGGTATTCTTCGGTTTTTTACTGATGGATTTAGCTGTTCCAAGTCACTGACGCAAAGGTTTGTCAGCTCCGCAAGCTTGTCCAGACTCATGGCTTGATCAAATCGGATCTTTTCATAAGCCAAAGAATAGGTAGGATCTTCCGGGTGAAAATTATGCTCATCAAGATGATTGAGTATGTAGAGCATCGCTTGTACTTGAGGCACGTAGCTACGCGTCTCACGGGGCAGGTAATTATAGATTTCCCAGAAAGTCTTTTTTCCACCAGATCTACGGATCGCTTTTCGCACATTTCCCGGCCCGCAGTTGTAGGCAGCCATAGCCACTTCCCAATCCCCAAACATGCGGTAAAGGGATTTCAAATACTTGGCAGCTGCATCGGTGGACATTTCCGGGTCCATCCGATCATCTACTTCTGGATTGACATTCATGCCGTACATTCTTCCGGTGGCAGGCATAAACTGCCAAAGCCCCATCGCACCTACTCTTGAGCGAATCTGTGGATCCAATCCAGATTCAATAATCGAAAGGTATTTGATCTCTTCGGGCATTTCATGTTTTCGGAGGGTTTCGTCAAACATGCCAAAAAAGTGATCTTTTCTGGCCAAGACCATTTTGGTGTAATCTCTGTTTCTGACCGTGAAATACTGAATAAATGAAAAAATTCGGTCATTTAATTCAAAAGGCATTTCGGTATCCATTTCCTGAATCCGTTTCTCGACTTCAGCATAGGTGAAATCGGGGATGTATTCGTAATGGTAATTGGGTTGAACTTCCTCCTCAGAAAAAAGCGAAGGTGCTTCAAGAGTTTCTTCTACTTGAGCAAAAGCTTTGGGCAGGACAAGTAAGCCAGTCAGGCTGAATACTGTAAATAAGCTGCGCAAAGTTTTTTTCATAGTTTCAAGGGGTTAGGTCTTTTAGGTAATTGCTAAATGCATAAAGTTCCGCTTCTTTAAACGAATTGCTCATAATCTGAAGCCCAATAGGCATGCCATTCTTGTCTTTTCCATTAGGGATCGAAATGGCCGGAACTCCGGATACGGAAGCTTGTACAGTAAACAGATCCTCAAGATACATCGCTACAGGGTCATCCCTATGCTCTCCAAATCTAAACGCTGAAGTTGGCGTAGTCGGCATGATAATATAATCAAAATCTGATAAAAGATCCTCCGTAAAGTCTTTTATCATTCTTCTGACTTTTTGCGCCTTCGTGAAATATGCGTCGTAATAGCTCGCAGAAAGCACAAATGTTCCCAGCATGATGCGTCGCTTTACCTCTTCGCCAAAGCCTTCGGATCGGGTCAATTTATACATACTTTCCAGATTGTGAGCATTCGGACTACGATAGCCGTATTTGGCTCCGTCAAATCGCGAAAGATTGGAACTTGCCTCAGCCGTGGTCAGGATGTAATAAGTAGGAAGAATGTATTCCAGCATCGGGAAACTTACTTCCTCGACCTCGTGTCCTTCTTCTTTTAATTTATCTAAAATAGCGAACGTGTTTTCTCTAATCTCCGGCTGCAAAGCATGAGATTCCAACGTTTCTTTTAAATAAGCGACTTTGGTTTTTTTCTCAAAATGAAGCAGCTGACTGTAGGAAAGAATGGGCTTTCGAGAAGAAGTACTGTCAAATTCATCATGTCCGGCTATGGTTTCCATGATTAGGGCGTTGTCTTTGACCGTACGTGAAAAAATACCAATTGTATCAAAAGAGGAAGCGTAGGCAATCAATCCCCATCGCGAAACCCGAGAGTAGGTGGGTTTCATTCCGATTACTCCTGTAAACGCGGCAGGCTGTCGGACTGATCCTCCGGTATCTGTGCCCAAAGAAGCTGTGCAAAGATTGGCCTGAACGGCCACCGCTGATCCCCCCGAAGAACCTCCCGGGACACGGTCTTCATCTAAGGCATTGAGTACTTTGCCGTGAGCGGAATTCTCATTGGAGCTTCCCATTCCAAATTCATCGCAGTTTAACCGACCGATGATAATAGCATCCTGATCGATCAATCGCTGAACAGCAGTGGCAGTGAATTGGGCTTCGTAGCCTTTTAAAATTTTTGAGGAGGCATTGGATTCATGGCCTTGGTAGCATAGCACATCTTTTATTCCGATGACCATGCCTGCCAGTTTTCCGGCATTTCCGTTGGCTAATTTTTCGTCAATCTCCTCGGCCTGCTTCAAAGCGGACTGCCCATAAACTTCAACGAAGGCGTTGAGATGCGCCTTCGTTTGAATGTTATTGAGATAATGACTAACTATAGCTTGACAGGTAGTCTGTTTTTTCTCGAGTGATTTTTTAATTTCCTCGAACGAAATAAATTTTTCCAAAGCGGTTAGCCTTTATGAGGATTACTTTTTCTTGTCTTTCAATCCTTCTTCGAGGTCGTTTTGAATGTCTTTGGTCGCGTCTTTGAATTCTCTGATTCCTCGACCTAGTCCCCTTGCGAGTTCAGGGATTCGTTTAGCACCAAATAAAAGGAGGATGACTAGGATGATCAGAATGATCGAGCCTCCGCCCATATTTTGAATAAAACCCAATGTTGTCATAATTACTTTTGTTTTAGGGTAAATGTGGTCACAAAGATATAACTGTCCTTCGCTTACACAAAGAAGCGAAGCTCTAGTATGAATCTTTTTCTTAAATATACGAAATATTAGCCTACTTGGGTGCAATCCATGTTGAAGGATTCATTTTTTGGAGACCTTTCCAGGTTTGGAAATGTACCTCTGATTCCCCGTTGACATCGACTGCTACCTGCCCAATTACGTCTTTTGCCTTAACTGTCTGACCGGTTTTTACAGTAATGGTTTTTAGCTTGCTGTATAAGGTATAATATTCTCCGTGTTTGATGATGACCGTCTCTCCATAGCCGGGCATGGTAGCGACCTTGGTGACCGTCCCGTCAAAGACCGATCGCACGCTGGCATTCGGTTGGGTTCTGATATTTATCCCGTCATTGGGCACGCTGATGCCTCTCAGGGTAGGGTGGGGATTATCTCCGTAAACCTCCGTGACAAAACCGGTTTCCACTGGCCAGGGGAGTTTACCACGGTTTCCAGCAAATGAACTGGACAATGCGGCAACCTCAGGCGTCATGGGCATGGAACTTCCCGCGGATTTGGTAGCCGTACTGTTGTCTTTTTTGGCGGCAGCCTCTGCCAATCGGATTTCCTCTTCGATTACCTGTCTGATGAGTGATTCGAGCTGGGCTTGTTGTTTTTTGGTAGCCGTGATTTTTCGCTTGATTTCAGTCTCTCTCTTGGTAAGATTTTTCACCATTCCCTGCTGCTCACTTCGGAGGCGTTCAAGTTTTCTTCGTTCCTCCTGAGCCTCAGCCAAGACTTTCACTTTTTCGTCTTTTCGAGAATCCAGCTGTATGCGTTCCTCAGCCAATTGAAGAGTGACTTCCTCGATCTGTGCGGCCTGTTGTTTTCGACTGTCGGTATATTGCTTGAGGTATTTCAGGCGCATGTAGAGCTGATTGAAGGTGCTCGAACTGAATACAAAAGCGACGATAGAAATACTTCGGTTGAGTTTGGAAGTATTGTATATCATCCGCGAATACTCCGCTTTCAAATCGATGAGTTCCTGCTCCATCTTCTTTATTTTGGATTCAGTCTCATTGATTTCCTGATCGATTAGGCGCACTTCCCGGTCTAGGGTATTGACTAGACGGTTTTGGGTTTGAAACTGCCGCGTAATGGCATTCAGTTCGCCGATGGTGGTTCTTTTGGTAGCCGTAGTTTTTTTGAGAATCGCGTCAAATTCCCGAAGTCGGGCCTGGACTTCTGCTTTTTCTCTTTCTAATTCTTCCCGACTCTTTTTGGTCTGCGAAAAAGAATCCGTCACTGACCAGCTTATCAGCATCCAAAGCAAGCCTGAAAATAAGAGTAGTTGACGCATGCTTGATTTAGTATCTAAAAGGAAAACTCAAGGGTGAGGAATTACGATCTATGGAAATCCACTCCACATGAATGATAGTATTCTGGGAACCATCGGAGGTTTGATAGACTAATTTATAGAGGGTTTCGGCAGGGAAAGGCATCTCGTCTATGTTCTGGAAATTCGCAAAGCTGGCCAATAAGCTACCTCGATCATCGAGCGAGTTGCTGACCAGTTCGGTCACTTTGGCTTCACTGACTCCTACTTTGCTGAAATATCGGGCTTGATCTCGCACTTGCGTGAGCTCATAAACTTTACCCACTTTTACCAATCTGTCTCGGTAATCGAATCGAAATGGGGGATTGGCCCAAAGGATATTTTGAAAAAGATCTAGGGATAAATTTAATCCGTACAAGGATTTGAATTCTTCAAAGCTCATATTGATGTCCTCTTTTCCGATTCGATCCTTGATCAAAATTTTTTCTTCGGAAATCAATCCGCGAACCGCTTCCATACCCAATCCCGGTGAGATAGTAAACCATAAGAGGCTGTCTTTTTTTGCCCGAAGATTTAAGGTGCCTCGCGTGATTTTTCCAGATCCCTCTTCGATGACCACCTTGGCTCGGGCACTCAAATAATCAAAATCGGCATATTCGGGAGTGAATTCCTTCATTCGCTTATTGGATTCAAAAGGAATTACTCGCTTGGAACATGCATTGAGAAGGATAACCCCCATCAACACCAATCCCAGCCTCAAAAATTTATTCATGGTATTTACCGTCTTTTATTTTCAAAGGCAACTTTTCAGAAGCTTCAGGGCTTTCTGCGGCCTTTTTCCAGAAACTCAATGCCTCGGATTTTTGTCCTAAATGATAAAGTATGTCCCCGTAGTGCTCCAGCATCACCCCACTCGGCTCTACTTCATATTCGATGGCTTGATTCATATAATATTTGGCGCCTTCATAATCTCCCATCTGAAACAATACCCAAGCGTGGGTGTCAAGAAAAGTGCCATTATTTGGAAATCGTTTGACAACTTTTTCCGACATAGATTTCGCTTTTTGGAGATTTTTCTTCTCCAAAGAAAGGAAGTAGGCATAATTATTCAATACCTGCTCGTCATTTGGGTTGATTTCCAAGGCTTTGTCAAAATAGTGAAAAGCCGAATCTTTTTTCCCCAGATTATAAAATGAACTGCCCAAAGAACCGAAGGCGACTTGATCCAATTGCTTATTTTGTCCATTGTTGAGCTCTAAGGCTTTCTGCAGCGAAGTCACAGCAAGACTGTCGTTTTTACGGGCAGATTTGACCACGCCGTCATAAAACCAGAATTCCTGATTTTCCGGAAATTCATCCACCCCCATGATGGTGAATTCCTCGAGTTCCTCAAAATCCGCATCTTCGCCAAAAGATCCCAAGATGACTTTTTCAAGGATTGGGGCATTTTTTGGTTGTAGTTCCAGTGATTTTTTAAAGTAATCAATGGATTTCTCCTGATTTCCGACTTGCCCAGCTCGCTCTCCGAGGGCTTCAAAAATAGCCGCATTTTCAGGTGAATTTTTGACCATTAAAACCTCCAATGAATCCAACATCATCTCACGTTCTTGAGTTTTGATTTCATTCATCAAACCCATAAAAGCTCTGGCCTTCACTTCCGGATCAAGTTCGGTGCTTTTAAATGCAGAAAACAAATATTGATTGGATTGCTCCAGATCGCCTTTTTCTTTGTAAAGGCTATGGGCGGCCATCTGTAGCTCGGGTTGATTGGGGTATTTTTCAATTTCCCCTAAAACCAACTCTATAGCATCTTCCAGTCGATTATTGTTAAATAAAATCTCGACTAAGTTGAGAACATGATTTGGATTGCCAGGTTGGGCTTCGATCAGTTTTCTGCCTTCTTCGATGGCTTTATCGAGTTGATTTTTCCGAAGGTAAATTCGTTGCTTCTGAAGAGTAATAGGTTCGAGAATCCCGTAGTACTGTTCTGCTCGGTCCAGTGCGATCAGCGCTTTATCAAACTCATTGGCATTCAGATAAATCGAAGCCAAATCCAGATTATACTGTTGATTGCTTTGACCATCAGAAGTCAACCGATCTAGAATCTCTGCTGCCTTCATAGGCTGATTAAGTTTGGTGTAGATCTCGGCCACCATCAGCGCGTAATATTTGTTTTCCGGATCGAGTGTTACTGCTTTTTCGGCAAAGGGAAGTGCTTTTTCAGCTTGATCGGCTTTGGCATAGAGCTCCGCTATTTTGTAGTGGATCGCAGGTTCCTCCGTCTCCAGTTCGAGGGATTTTTGAAAATAAAAGTAGGATTTCTCCAAATCACCCAGATTCATCTGCTTGGTGCCTTCGATAAAATACCGACTGGCCAAGGCTTCTTTTTCCTGAGCCTTGCGCTCTTTTTTACTGAGTTTTTTTTGTGCTATCGCCTCTCCTGATAGTACTATGATCAAAAACAGGAAAGTATATATGGTTATTCTTGAAATCACGTGTCTCGAATTATGGGGGATCAAATCACAAACATAATGCCTTTTAACCTAAAGCCCTTGCTAAAGATTCTAAAAGCCACTCAGATGCATAACGATCCTAGCTCAAAAATGATCCTTTTAGGTTTTTATTTTTGTCTTCAATTTGGATAAAAATGACTTTTCACCCAATAAAATCATAAGAATGAAGGGAATTAGAAGGGAATTTCGGATGATGAAGTCTAGCCAGGGATGATCCAAACTCAGGTAAAAACCACCATAACTCAGCAAAAAAGCAAACAAAAGATAGCTAATCCCTTTTTTGCTTTGATATGGGACCGGGTAATAACGCTGCCCAAAATAATAACAGACTATACTCATTACCAGATAGCAGGCCAAAGTGCTCATCGCACCTCCCATATATCCCCAAACCGGCACCAGGAATACAATCACTCCGATACTGACTAAGGCGCCAAGCAAGGTAATCCAAAAGCTATAGTGGGTTTTGTCGGTGACTTTAAACCAAATCGACAGGTTGAAGTAAATTCCCAACAGCAAATAGCCCATCAATAAAACAGGAACAATAAATAAGCCTTCCTCGTACCCTGGACTTCTCAGGAATAAAGGACCAATCCAATTTAAATTTACTGAAATTGCGATCATCAATACGCTACAGAAAATGATAAAGGCATGCATCGCCTGAGCATAGAGTTTAGGAGAATCTTTATTTTCAGATTCTTTAAAGAAAAAAGGCTCAGCAGCATACTTAAATGCCTGAATCACCAGATTCATCAAAATTGCCAGTTTGAAATTGGCGCCAAAAACTCCGCCTGCTTCTCGGCTACTGAGTCCAGGGTAGAAATTCTCCGGCAGAATATATTCGAAAAGCATTCGTGACAGCAACTCATTGGTCACTCCAGCCAAGCCCATAAACAGCAAGGGCAGGGAATAGTCCCACATGGGCTTGAGCAGGGTCTTTTCCACTCCAAAAGAGAAAAAGCCTGCTTTCCACCAGACGAAAGGAATAATCAATCCATTGGCGATTAGATTGGAAAGTAAAATATATTCGACTCCCCAGTCCAGTTGGTAGCCAAGAAAATTTTCCGGTAAGATTCCGGTTTCGATCCAGTGTGGAAATCCAATAATGAGCAGGATATTCAAACCGACATTGAGAAAAATTGTGATCAATTTGGCTGAAGCAAAGGTCAAGGCTTTGTTTTCTAACCTTAGCTTGGCAAATGGAATCGCCAAAACGGCATCAAAGGTCAGAATCAGAGCGGTCCATCGAAATAGGTAGGACTGTCCGGGATATTCCATCCAATCGGCCAGCACTGGTGCAGCCAAATAAAGACCTGTTCCCATGATCAAGCTACTAATGATCAGAAGAGATTGACTATGAGAATAAACCTTGTTGGAGTCTAGATTTTTTCCCGTAGCAAATCGAAAAAAACTGGTCTCCATTCCATAGGTGAAGACAATATTCAAAAAGCCGATCAAGGCATAAATCGCCGTAAACGAACCCAAGGACTCCTTGCTGAGATAGGCCGTATAGACCATGATCAGTAAAAAATTAATGGACCTGCCCAGAATGCTGCTCAATCCATAAATTGCCGTTTGCCCGGCGAGTTTTTTGAGATTACTCATGCGAAAAGGGAATTTACTCTCCCTTGAATACTGGCTTGCGTTTTTCTAAAAATGCAGAAGTCCCCTCCTTATAATCTCCCGATTTGACACAACGCGCAAAACTGTTGGCTTCGGTTTGGAAACCATTTTCGTCTGCCAAATAAGCCGCGTTGACACAATCTACCACCATACCGATGGCTAAAGGTGCTTTAGACATGATTTTACTGACGATTTCTTGGGCTTTTGCCATGGCGTCATCCTTGGTAGGAAGGACATGATTGACCAAACCTAATTCTCGGGCTTCTTCTGCTCCGATCATATCTCCGGTCATCATGAGCTCATTGGCTTTTCCCCGGCCAACTAATATTGTCAATCGCTGCGTTCCTCCATATCCAGGAATGATTCCCAGATTCACCTCTGGCTGGCCAAATTTTGCATTCGCCGAAGCAATCCGCATATGGCAAGCCATGGCTAGTTCACAGCCACCACCCAGCGTATAACCATTGGTGACGGCGATGACCGGCTTGTGGCAGTTTTCGATCATGGCAAAAATCTCCTGCCCATTTTCAGCGAATTTTCGCGCATTCACCTCATTGAGCTCGGCGATTTCTTTAATATCCGCTCCCGCAATAAAGGCCTTTTCCCCTGCTCCAGTCAGAATCACCGCTTTGATGGCCTTGTTATCGACCACTTCATCGAAAATTTCCCGGAGTTCTTCCAGCGTGTCATAATTAAGCGCATTCATTTTGTCTTGCCGATTGATGGTCAAAAACAAAACGCCTTCTTTTTCTTCAGCGAGGATATTTTTAAAATCGTCCATAGAGATTGCTTGTCAGTAGTGAACAAATATACAAGTCGGGTTTTCATTCCCAAATTAAGTCTTTGGAAAATCCAATTTACAAACACTATCCAAAGGCTTTCTTATGATATGCATTAATCTAAAATGATCATTTTCAAACCCTCCTTCTGGCTTTTTTTACTTACTTTTGCGAAACAAAATTTTAAACTAAACCCACAAAATATATGTCTTCAAAAAGAAAGATTACCGTTGCATACGGAGATGGAATCGGCCCCGAAATCATGGATGCTACCCTTCGAATCCTCGATGCTGCCGGTGCCCAACTCGAATATGATGTGATCGAAATCGGGGAAAAAGTTTATCTCAAGGGGATTTCCTCTGGGATGGAAGCCAATGCCGTCGATTCACTCCGAGAGACCAAAGTCTTTTTGAAGTCACCAATCACTACTCCTCAGGGTGGAGGATTTAAGTCACTCAACGTGACCACCCGAAAATCCTTTGGACTTTATGCCAATGTCCGTCCTTGCAAGGCTTTTTCACCGTTTATCCAAACGCATTTTCCTGAGACTGATTTAGTCATCATTCGCGAAAATGAAGAGGATCTCTATGCGGGAATTGAGCATAGACAGACGCAGGAAGTATATCAGTGTTTGAAATTGATCTCTGAGCCAGGATCCGAAAAAATCATCCGATACGCTTTTGAATACGCCAAAAAATACGGTCGCAAAAAAGTGACCTGTATGACAAAGGATAATATCATGAAATTGGCCGATGGTCTTTTTCACAAAAAGTTTATCGAAGTTTCTAAGGAATATCCCAATATCGAGGCTGATCATAAAATTATCGATATCGGAACTGCCTTGATTGCGGATCGTCCGGAGACTTTTGATGTCATCGTGACCTTGAATCTATATGGAGATATCATCTCTGACGTGGCAGCTCAGGTGACTGGTTCAGTTGGGCTAGGCGGCTCAGCAAACGTGGGTGAAGAAGTAGCCATGTTTGAAGCGATTCACGGATCTGCTCCGGATATTGCAGGAATGGGAATCGCCAATCCATCAGGTTTGCTCAATGGCGCCATTATGATGCTGGTTCATATCGGTCAGCCTGAAGTGGCGGAGAAAATCTCCAATGCATGGATGAAAACTCTGGAAGACGGTATCCACACCGGAGACATTTATCAGGAAGGACTTTCCTCTAAAAAAGCCGGTACCAAAGAATTTGCCGACGCGGTGATTGAGCGTTTGGGCCAAAAGCCGGCGACGATGACTCCTGCGGTATTTGGAGAAGAGGCGACCAAGCCTATGAATATCAAAGTCACTCCTAAAACTAAAGCCAAAAAGGAATTGGTCGGAGTCGATGTATTTATTGATTGGGACGAGGACAATCGTGATCCCAATGTCATCGGAGAGCGCTTGCGCAAAGCCAATGCCGATGGACTGCAGCTTCATCTGATCACCAACCGAGGAGTAAAAGTATTCCCGGAGGGACTTCGCGAGACTTTCTGTACCGATCACTGGAGATGTCGATTCAAAACGGACGATCAGCGGGCGATTTCTCACGAACAAGTGCTGGACTTGTTGAAGCAAATCAAGGATCTCGGATTTGATTTTATAAAGACCGAGCACCTGTGTGTTTTTGATGGTCAAAGAGGTTATTCACTTGCACAGGGTGAATAAAGCGATTTACGATTTTTGATTTACGTTATAGTCAGTTAGAATGGGGGGAGAGGAAACTTTCCCCTTTTTTCATTTCAAACTTGCGCTTTGTCCTCGTTAACCAGTATTTTGTAGGTTCATGCAAAAGAGAGTTCTCATCATCACCTATTATTGGCCACCGAGTGGAGGTTCGGGCGTACAGCGCTGGCTCAAATTCGCCAAGTACCTTCCGGATTTCGGCTGGGAACCGGTGATTTTCACTCCCGAGAATCCTGATTTTGACCTGAAAGACCCATCTCTGGAAAAGGAAGTCAGCCCCAGGCTTGAAGTAATCAAATTTCCGATTTGGGAACCGTATTCGATTTTTGGGAAATTAAGGGGAAAGAAAAAGAGTCATCCTTCCCGTATTTTGGAACAACGGGAAAAGTCGCTGTTGGAAAAAGCCGGAATCTGGGCAAGAGCTAATTTGCTGGTTCCCGATCCTAGGGTTTTTTGGGTCAAGCCTTCAGTTAAATTTCTACTTGATTTGGTGGAAAATGGGCAGTTTCAGGCTGTGATTACCACGGGACCACCCCATTCCATTCATTTGATTGGAAAAGCTTTAAAAGAAAAAACCGGAATAAATTGGTTGGCGGATTTTCGAGATCCTTGGTCTGAATGGGAGTTTCTGGACACCTTACCTATGCGGAATAAAATCAAGGAAAAACATCAGGAGCTTGAGCAGGAGGTTTTGGGAAAAGCAGATCGTATTTTGACCATCTCACGGACATTTCAATCGGATTTTGAGCGACTTTCCAAGCGGAAAATTGACCTGCTAACCAATGGATTTGACTGGGATGATCTTCCTAGGGATTTTGAAAACAGAAAACAGAAAAAGTCGGATTTGCATTTGGTTTATACCGGAGTGATCGACTCGATTCGCAATCCCATACCCTTATTAAAAGCGTTTCGTGAGGAGTTTGTCGATACAGATCAGGTAGTTCGGATTTCATTTGTAGGAAAAGTGAGCGAGTCAGTACAGGGTTTTGTAGCTCAGGATTCTTGGTTGGCGGATAGGATATCCTTTCCTGGATATGTGCCACACGAAAAAGTCTTTGATTTTTATGCCAATGCGAGTGGCTTGCTTTTGATTTTGACGGATACCAAAAACGCCCAGGGAAATATCCCGGGGAAGGTTTTCGAGTATCTTTCTACGGGAATTCCCATTTTGGCGATCGGTGATCCCAAAGGGGATACGTCTAAAATTCTACAGGAAACCGGCGCGGGGGAGGTAATTCCGCATTTTGATCAGGTCAAAATGCAGGTAGCCTTACGCCGGATTTGTGAAAGGAAAGTTACTCCTGCAAATCCTGAATTGATTGCGAAATTTTCCCGAAAAAATCTTACTCAACAACTAGCCAAAATCCTCGATGAATATTCCATTTCTTGATTTGTCCAGGATAAGTCCAGTGCTGAAAAATCGTTTGGAACGGAAATTTTCTGAGTTGCTGGAGTCAGGTATTTTTTCCGGAGGGGAAGAAGTAGAAAAACTCGAAGTCCATATTCAGCAACTCCTCAAAACTCGGTTTACCATTCCTTGTGCCAACGGAACGGATGCCCTTGAGCTTGCGCTTCGAGCCTTACAAATTGGACCAGGAGATGAGGTGATTGTGCCGGCATTGACTTGGGTGAGTACCGCAGAAGCGGTTGTTTTAGTGGGAGCCAAACCGATATTTTGGGATACCGATGAGGAAGGATTGCTGCGGCCGGATTGGGATAAAGCGGTGACGGAACGAACCAAAGCCGTGATTCCCGTGCATTTGTATGGGAAAATGGTGAAGATGGAGCAGCTCCTTGAGAAAGCGAAAAAGCTTCGGCTTTTTGTGATCGAAGATGCTGCACAAGCTTTCGGAACAACACAGGATGATAAAGCCGCTGGAACTTGGGGGGATATAGGCTGCCTGAGTTTTTATCCGACCAAAAATCTCGGAGCCCTCGGGGAAGCGGGAATGTGCCTGACACAGGATGAAAATCTGGCTCAGAAAATCCGCTTGCTCTCTAATCATGGGCAGCCGATTCGTGATCAGCACGAATTGATCGGACGAAACAGTCGAGTCGATAGCCTGCAAGCAGGATTTATAAATGTGATGCTGGAAGAGTTTGAATCCAACCAAAAAAAGCGAAAAGCTCTTGCCAAGCAGTATATAAAAGAGCTTTCGGGAGTTTCCGAACTTATTCTTCCCAAAGGACTATTGGAAGAAGATCATAATGCCCACTTATTTGTGGTTCAGACCAAGAAGCGAGATCAATTGCAGGTATTTTTGGCAAAAAATGGGATAGGGACTGCTATTCATTATCCTCGGATTATTCCCGATATGAAGCCCTATCGTGTTGATGGTGATTTTGTAACTGCCCGAAAACTAGCTCATGAAGGTCTCTCTTTGCCTTTGAATCCCTATTTGAAAGCAGAAGAGGTGGATTGGATAGCGGATAAAGTGGAGGAGTTTTTTGGGCTGATTGCATAAAAAAAAGCAAGCCCCTCCGGCTGAGTGTAGTTTTAGGTTGAATTTTAAAAGAGACGTTGCCTAGGTGTAATTTGTAATTACGCTTTCGTATCAAAACAAATTTGTAATTTGCTGATGATACAAGAGTTGAAGAAATATATCCAATTGCAAATTGGTGAGGATATACGGGTGAAGTTTCAAACTTCACCCAGTCCAACGCTACGATTTGACTACGCAAAGAAGGAGAAATAATCAAGGAAAGGTTTAGGGTGAGACGGGTATGGTTTAAATTTTTCTTTTGCCTATTACTCTGAACCTTTTCATTTAAATTAGTGTACCAAATTGTGTACACTAAATTTGAAATCATGGTAGTAATTAGCACAAGAGAGTTTCGGCAAAATCTCAAAAAATATTTGGACCTGATAGATAAGAATGAGCGGGTGATTATTCAACGGGGCAAGGACAAAGTGTATGAAATTTCAAAGGATGTGAAAAATGACCGATTCTTTGATGATCCAGCGGTACAAGAGCGATTAGTCAAAAGTATTCAATCCTACTCCGAGGGTAAAACGGTGAAATTGTCTGATGACCAATTGAAGGATCTACTTGGTATATGACATTTGAGATTGAATATACATTTGAAGCACTAGAAGATATTGAAAAGCTGAAGAAAACAGGAAATAAGTCGATTTTAAAGAAGTTTTTCTCTTTGATTCAGTAACTTAAAAAGCATCCAGAGACTGGGACAGGAAAACCTGAAAGGCTCAAACACTTTCAGCAAAATACTTGGTCGAGAAGGATTGATAAAAAGCACAGGCTTGTATATCTGATCGATGGAACAAAAATTGTCGTGACAATTTTAGGTGCATATGGGCATTATGGTGATAAATAAAGCCAGCTTTAATCCCCCGCTGGGAGTAGCAGAATTATGGTTAGAACTTGGTGTAGTTTGACTGCCCTGCAAACCGGCTTCTTGCTAAAAAGCTTTACTAAGGCTTTTTCTGACGCACGACTTTACCTATGTGTTCATACAAATTTCTAATTTGCAGAAGTCCTAAAAAAATTATGGAAGAAGATTAAATACATAGGTGTTTGGTTTTTGGAGTGGAATTGCAAATACTATCCAGCTCCCACTTGAACTCCAGGGCTGTTGAGGAGACTTTTCGCTTAGTGGAGAAAGCATGGCTGGAGTCCAATCGGTTTATTGTGAAGTTTTAATGGCAAAACAAGATTAACTTAAACTATCTCCATTTAACTCAAAACAGCTATTCGGTTTTGATCGATTCCACGGGATTGGCTATGGCGGATCGCCAGGATTGCCAACTCACGGTGATCCAGGCAAAAAGCAAACTTATCAAGGCTGTCAATACAAAATACCAAACGGAGATGCTGAGCTTATTGGCGAATTGTTGCAGCCACTGATTCATCAGGTAAAATCCGATGGGGAGTGCAAGGATCAATGCCATCAAAATTGGAGAAAGAAATTCTCGGGAAAGTTGAAGGACTATTCCATTTACTGAGGCTCCTAACACCTTTCTGACTCCAATTTCCTTGCGCTTACTCTCTGCGGTGAAAATCGACAAGCCCAACAAACCCATGCAGGAGATCAATAGGGTAAGCCATGCAAAAGCCCCGAGTAAATTTCCTGTTCTTGCTTCCTGCGCATAGCTCAGGGCTAGGCTACTTTCCAGAACATCGTAGTCAAAAGGCAACCCAGGAACAATTTCGTTCCAAGCGTTTTTTAATTGCAGAATTTCTCCCTGGCCAAAATCCCTTTCCAGCCTAACCAAGAGCACATTGCTGGCATCGGCGGCCGCATTTTGAGCAGGTAGAAAAATGGTGGGTTTAATCGAATTTCTCAGGTCCTGGGCATGATAGTCTTGGACTACACCAATGATCTTACCGGAATAATCCGAAAACAGCAGACCGTTTTCTTCAGTAAATACCCTTAAACCTACACCCAATGGTTCCGAATGGGTTTGAGCGATCCATTTCGCAGCGGATTCATTGATGATTATTCCGAGATTTTCAACTTTTGGAAACCGATCCCTCATCATTTCTGTCAGTTCACCCTGATCTTGATAGTCAGGTGAAAACTCCCTTCCGAATTTTAAGGAGACCCCCAGGTTTCGGAAATATTCCTCATCCACATATTGTACAAAAACGGAGAAATCAGCATCTTCCTGCATTCCATCATAGGCTACAGAAGGTTTCCATCCTCCCCCCAAACCTGGAGGAGTGGAAATTGAATTGACAGATTGTACAGAGGAAATCTTTTTCATTTCCTGCTTTATGTTTTCAAGATTTGCTTTGGCAACATTTCCAAGTTTGACCGTAACCAATCCCTCTTCGTCAAATCCCATTTCGGATTCCTGTAGAAACCGATGTTGCATATAGGCTACCGTGGCGCAAAACACCAAAAGTGCGGATAAGGAAAACTGGAAGATGACGAGGGATTTACGTATCAAAACCTTGCCCCCGGGAAATGATGATTGTTTTAGAATCAAATCTGGTTTTAGTCCGGAAAGATAAAAAGCTGGGAAAATTCCTGCGAGTAGGGATGTCGTCACCCAGACCAGGACAACCAGGCCGAGTAAATTTTCATCTTGGAATAAATCAAATGGGAGTTCAAGGGATAATATCTTCGAAAATAAGGGGAGAAAAAGATAAACCAGAAGAATTCCAATAATCAAGGCGATTCCGTTGAGCAGAAATGATTCTGCAAGAAATTGAAAAATGAGTTCTCCTCTTTTTGCGCCATTCACTTTTCGCACCCCGATTTCTTTCATCCGATGTACTGCCCGAGCTGTGGCCAGGTTGATAAAATTGATGCAGGCCAACAATAAGACAAATACGCCTATCGAAAGAAATATCAAAAGCGTTTGTGAATTAATTCCCACGGACCAGTCTCCGCTGAAATCTTCAGTTAAATGAATGGATTGGATGGGCTGCAGAAAGTAGGTGTAATTCTTAGCTTCTTCGGGGTTTCGGTAGTTGGCGTTGATTTCAGGGATCTTTTTGCTGATTTCATTGGGATCCAGTCCCTCTTTTACCTTCACGTAGGTGTAGGTTTGTGGCCACCAAAATGAGCCGAAATCAGCATTTTGAGGAAATTCATTTAAGTTTTTGAAGGTGGCCACCGAGGACAAAAAGTCGAATTTCATGTGGGTATTTTCCGGTAAATCAGCGATTACTGCTTTGACCTCAAAGGCCACATCTCCAGTGGCAAGGAGAATTTTGCCAATGGGACTTTCTTCTCCAAAATATTTTTTGGCTTTAGTCTCTGTGAGAACCAGTCCAAAAGGTTCCTCAAAAAACCCGTTTAAACTCCCCTGAAGAATTTCAAGTCCTGCGATTTGCTCAAATCCAGGTTCTGCATAATAAAAATAATCCTCCCGAAAGCTTTCCCCAGGCTGTAGGCCTTCGGTGGTTTTGAGGTAAGTGTTGATTCCGATTACACTGACGACCGATTCCAGTTGATCTTCAAACTCTTTGCGAAGCATCGGAGCCACGGCTCCCCCTGCCCAGGCCGAATATTCCTGTCCTCGGAATTGTTGTGAAACCCGGAATAATCGATCGGAATCTTCCTGAAACGAATCATAGGACCGCTCAAATTTTACATAAGATGCCAACAAAAGAAAACAAGCCAATCCAATGGATAGACCAAAAATATTGATGAGTGAAAAAATCCGTTGGCGGAGAAGATTTCTCCAGGCGATTTTAAAGTAATTGATAATCATGATTTTTCGGTTAAAAGTATACTCCTCAACTTAATATTAACAACCCATCATTTAAGGATTCTGTCTTGGTATCTTCATTCTAGGATAATGCCAATTCAAAATATCCGATAGGAGGCTTGAAACAAAGATTTTGGTTTTTCTTCTTTTAAAGTACCGAACAATATTGCACGAATTCGGGCGATTGGTCAATTTTTTTTCCCCCGCTGGGTGTAGCAGAATTATGGTTAGAATTTGGTGTAGTTTGGCTGCACTGCAAACCGGCTTCTTGCTAAAAAGCCTTTTCTGACGCTCGATTCTACCTTTCTATACAAACAAATTTGTAATTTACTGCTATCGTCAAACATTGTTTTATGGGGGAGGTCTATCAAATAAGAGATCAAGAAATCCAGCAGAACTTAAACAAAATTTTATAAAAATAGCACTTGAGAGATTCCAAATTCCCATTAAAACTTATTAGAACCATTTGAAATGCCCTATTTCCTTACTTTTCAGGTTGTAGGTTGGGCGGATGTATTTACCAGAAAAGTATATCGGGATCTCTGGCTGAATATGGTTTTAGTTTGAATTTTAAAAGAGAAGTTGCAAACTTCACCCAGCCCAAGCTTTCCCTGCCTTTTAATCCATACTTGACTCTGATTGAATTGAATGGATAGAAGGGAGGGTGATCGGATTTTTGGATAAGAAAAAACCGCAAACCCTTTTTGCAATTATATTTTCAAAAAAATCCCCTATTTTCCCTGATGAACTTTACGCAGGAACCGCTATTTATTGCCGCTACACTCTGTGTTTCGGTGTTTTTTGCGATCTGGCTGACGCGCTTTTCTTGGGGAAGGAGGATCGGAACGCCGATTTGGGTAATTCTGATCTGTGCGCTTTTGGCCAATGTGGGGGTGATTCCCTCGGCTATGGAAGGCAGCCCGATTTATGATGGGGTGTTTCGTTATTTGGCGCCTCTGGGGATTTTTATTGCCCTGCTCGATGTGGATTTGCGAAGCTTGAAAAATGCCGGAATTCCCATCCTGCTGATGTTTGGAATCGGTACCCTCGGTACCGTGGTGGGGGTTTTCGTTTCTTGGTTTTTGGTTCGTCCCGAGCTTGCGATTGGAGAGATGGCGTCAGCCGTTGCAGGAATGTACACCGGCACCTATATCGGAGGAAGCATAAATTTTAATGCCGTTGCTCTGAGCTATGGAGTGAATGAAAACGGGCCGCTGTTTGCTGCCACTACGGTGGTGGATAATCTGATCGGAACGCCTTGGATAATCGCTACGCTGATTTTGCCTCGCTATTTGCAGAAGCTTTTTCACAGGAAAAAATTAGCCTCCGCTGAGCAGGCTGAAAAAGCGAGTTCCTTGGAATTTATCTCTATGTCCTCCCTTGCTTCAGTTTTAGCCTTGGGATTTTTGGCGATGGTGCTGAGTCGGGTAGTGGAAAGTTATTTTCCCCAGATTCCAGAAATCATCACCTTGACCACAATTGCCCTGATTTTGGCGCAATTTCCAGCCGTGCAGCAGCTACAGGGTAAGCAGACTTTGGGGTTTTTTATGATTATGATTTTCCTCGGGGTGATCGGTACGCTATGCGATCTCGGAGCATTGGCCGGGGTAGGGGATTTGGCCGTGACCTTGATTTTATTTGTAGGATTGTTGGTAGCGATTCACGGATTGTTTGTGTTTGGAATCGGTTCCTTGCTGAAAATGGATTGGGATGTGATCGCTGTAGCTTCCCAAGCCAATATTGGAGGAAATACCACTGCGATCGCTGCAGCAGAAAGCCTGAATCGACCCGATTTGTTGATTCCTGGCGTCTTGGTTGGGAGTTTGGGAAATGCCTTGGGAACGTATATCGGTTTTTTGGTGGCGGGGATACTTTGAGGATATTTATAGAGAGAAGAGGTTAGAGATAAGAGACAAGAAAAGCAAACTGGCCATAAAATAAACTCAGCAATCCTTTTTATAAATTACCTTAATTCATTCCCTCAACTGATTTTTATCAGCTAATTTCAGGCTAAGCCATTTTACTTTTGGCTCATCAAATTTTGAAAATAATTATTTGCAATGACCAACGCGATTTATCTGACGACGACCGAACCCTTTTCTGGGAAGTCCATTTTTGCCCTTGGGCTGATGCATATGCTGGCAAGTAAAACGGACAAACTCGCCTATTTCAAACCGATTATCAGCGGGATAAAAAAGAATAAGGACCGGAGGCTGGATTTGCTCGCCAAGCAGTTTAACCTTTCCCAAAGCTATGAGGAAATGTATGCGTTTACCCGGAAAAATGCCCTGAAGGAAATCAATAAGCGCAATGAGGCTTTTCTGATTGATACCATTATCGAAAAGTTTAATTCCCTGCGGGAAAATGCAGATTTTGTCGTGGTCGAAGGAACGGATTTTACCGATATAAATACCAATGTGGAGTTTGATGGGAATGTATCCATCGCCAAAAACCTGGGGATTCCTGCGGCCATTATTCTCAATGCCGCTGGAAGGACTACCTCGGAGATTATTGATTTGGCCTTGGCCAGTACAAATAGCTATTTGAGTAGGGGAGTTCAGGTTCTTACCCTGATTGCCAATAAGGTGGAACAAGGTAAGTTGGAAGAAGTGCTCAGACGGCTTCGATTTGTCTTGCCTGCGAGCATTTTGATCAATGCCATTCCTTCGCATGAGCAATTGAGCAATCCGACTATGGGTGAGATTATGGATTCCTTAAATGCCAAATTGCTGTTTGGAGGGCAGTTTCTGACCAACCGCGTGGATCATTCTATCGTGGGGGCCATGCAGCTGCATAACTTTCTTGCTCGATTATCCAACAATACGCTAGTCGTAACGCCCGGTGACCGGGGTGATATTTTGGTGGGTTCGCTTCAGGCTAATATTTCTAGGAATTTTGGGAAAGTAGCCGGAGTTATCGTGTCAGGAGGGATGTTGCCCGAGGGGACCATAGTGAAGTTGATCGAAGGTTTGGAGACAGTAGTTCCCGTGCTTCAGGTAGAGGACGGGACATTTATGGTAGTCACAAAGGTTAATCAAATCCGTGCTCGTATCGCTCCGGAGGATACCGAAAAAATCGCTTTGGCGATTAAGCTTTTTGAAGATTATGTTGATGAAAAAGCACTGGAAGAGCGGATAATTTCTTTCAGTTCGGATATTATGACTCCGAGGATGTTTCAGTATCAAATCGTTCGTCGCGCCAAAAGTCATAAAAAGCACATCGTATTGCCTGAGGGAAATGATGAACGAATCTTAAAAGCTGCCGACATGCTGATTCGGCAGGATGTTGTGGATTTGACGCTTTTAGGCAATCGGGAAGAAATTCACAATATGGTGGCTAAACTCAATTTATCCATGGATTTGGATAAGGTTCAGATTGAAGATCCAGCAAGCTCCATCCGATTTGATGATTATGCTCAGACGCTTTATGAGCTTCGGAAAAATAAAGGACTGACCTTGGAGGTTGCGAGGGATTTGATGATGGACGTGTCCTATTTCGGGACGATGATGGTGCACAAGAAGCATGCAGACGGGATGGTTTCGGGGGCAGTGCATACGACTCAGCACACGATTCGACCGGCTTTGCAATTTGTCAAAACCAAGCCAGGAGTCAATACCGTCTCATCGGTTTTTTTTATGTGTTTGCCCAATCGGGTATCGGTTTTTGGGGATTGTGCCGTAGTTCCCAATCCAAGCTCAGAACAACTGGCGGACATTGCGATTTCTTCAGCAGAGTCGGCTATGATGTTTGGAATAGAACCTAAGATAGCCATGTTGTCTTATTCTTCGGGAACTTCAGGTGCAGGCGAGGAAGTCGAAAAAGTCCGAAAAGCAACTCAAATTGTCAAAGAGCGAAGACCCGAACTCAAAATCGAAGGTCCGATTCAATACGATGCTGCGGTGGACCCGATCGTGGGGATGCAGAAGCTTCCCAATTCTGAGGTAGCCGGTCAGGCAAGCGTCTTGATTTTCCCCGATCTCAATACCGGAAACAATACCTACAAAGCGGTTCAGCGGGAAACCGGTGCCATTGCCATCGGTCCGATGCTTCAGGGACTCAATAAACCCGTAAATGATCTCAGCCGAGGTTGTACTGTGATTGATGTGTTTAATACGGTGGTCATCACCGCCATCCAAGCTCAAGAATTCTAATCAATGAATGTTTTTGTAATTAATTCCGGCAGTAGCTCTATCAAATATCAATTGATCAAAATGCCTGAGGAGCAAGTGATCTGCTCGGGAATCGTGGATCGAATCGGACAGGAAGGGGCCCGGGTAGAATATAAAGCGACTTTGTCAGGGAATGAAATCAAAGAAATAAAGCTGATGCCTATTCCTGACCATTCGGTGGGACTACAGGCGGTTGCGGAATTTTTAACCGAATCCCAAATTGGGGTGATCAATAATCCTGATGAAGTAGAAGTCGTGGGACATCGAGTAGTTCATGGTGGTGAAAAATTTGCCAGTACTCAGTTGATTTCCGAAGAGGCAAAGCAAAAAATCAAAGAACTGTTTCCCTTGGCGCCGCTTCATAATCCGGCAAATTACCTGGGGATCGAAGTGGCCGAAAAGATATTCAAAAAAGCCCGTCAAGTGGCTGTTTTTGACACGGCCTTTCATCAAACCCAGCCTGAAGTGGCTTATCGGATGGCTATTCCCAATGAATTTTATGAAAAGCATGGAATCCGAAATTATGGCTTTCACGGGACGAGTCATAAATATGTCTCCGAGCGAGCTGCGGAATACCTGGGAAAAGCGGACCTGAAGCTCATCACGGTTCACTTGGGAAATGGCTGCAGTATGGCGGCAATCCAGGAAGGAAATTGTGTGGATACGAGTATGGGATTGGGTCCAATGAATGGCCTGATTATGGGAACGCGAGCGGGAGATATTGACCAGTCGGTGATCTTTCATTTGGTCAATCAGTTGGGTTATTCCCTGGACGAGGTCAATACGATTTTGAATAAAAAAAGTGGAATGCTGGGGCTGACCGGATTTAGCGATATGCGGGATATTCAGCAGCAAATTGAAAAGGGAAACCCCGAAGCTAAACTTGCTTACCAGCTTTATGCCTACCGCATCAAAAAATACATTGGTTCTTTTGTGGCAGCTATGAATGGATTGGATGCAGTAATTTTCACCGGAGGAGTGGGCGAAAATGATCGTATGACCCGACAATTGGTTTGTGAGGAAATGAATTTTTTGGGAATTCAAATAGATCAAACAAAAAATGAAAGCCCAAAGCAGACAGTTCAGGAAATCCAATCTGATGATTCTAACGTCAAACTGCTCGTTATTCCCACCAATGAGGAGCTTGAAATTGCGAAGCAGTGTTTTGGATTGCTTGGAAATTGAAGGTGTAACGAAAAAAGATTCTTGTCTAAAATTATTTAAAACAGTCCCATCTGATCTTTATTCGAAATCACCCTCGCGTTTTCTAATTTCAACAACCTTTTTTTTGCATCCAATCCACCCGCGTAGCCCACCAAACTTCCATCCGAACCGATGACTCGGTGGCAAGGAATGATAATGGAAATGGCATTTGCTCCATTGGCAGTAGCGACGGCACGGATTGCATCAGGATTTCCCAGTTCTTTCGAAAGTCCCAAATAGGTTCTTGTTTCCCCAAAGGGGATTTCTCCTAATTTTTCCCAAACCGAACGCTGAAATTCACTACCAACGAATAGCAGTGGGATATCAAATACTTTTCGCTTTTGCTCAAAATACTCTTCAAGTTGCCGAATCGTCTGTTCGATTACTTCACTTTTTCCGGGTTCAAATTCTGCTTTTAACCCATTTTGAATTCGAGAATCCACGGCCTTCCGCATCTTCCGAAAAGCCCATTCACAGAGACAAAGTCGCTCTTGATAAGATCCCAAAACCAATTCGCCGATGGGGCCTTTGTATGTATGAATCTGGATTTTTTCCATAAGATGAAAATACAAAAAGTAGGGATGAAACGTGGAGTTAATCTCACTTTTGACGTGGATTGTCGGGGATTATTCAGAGGGCTCAATGTGAATCAAAACATGCCCTAATTCTGGGATTTGATTACGTAGCGTATCCTGCAAAGCATGGGCGATATCATGCCCTTCGCGGACGGTGAGTTCCCCATTCACATGCGCATGTAGATCCACATGGTATTTCATGCCGGCCTTTCGGATGTAGCATTTTTCAGTTTCAAGGACGCCGGGTACGGTCAGCGAAATTTTACGAATATCCGCGGTCAATTCCACATGATTGTCCTCATCCATCACTTCCCCTAAGGCAGGTCTGAAAATTAAATAACAATTGTATAAGATAAATAAAACAGCAACCAATGCTGCATAGTCATCGGCTACTTCGAAACCTTCCCCGCCAAAAATTGCGATAACTATTCCGATGAAAGCCGCAATGGAAGTCAATGCATCGCTCCGGTGATGCCAAGCCTCGGCTTTTAGGGAAGAGGAATTGAGACGTTTGCTTCGGGATAGCACCCATTGAAAGGAGATCTCTTTCCAAAGGATAATCGCCCCCAAAACCCAAAGTGTCCAATTTTCCGGGCGGGGATGTGGAGTATTAATGTTTTTAATCGCTTGATAGGCAATCGTAGCCGCCGAAATAATCAAAAATCCCACGACCAAAAAAGTAATCAAAGGCTCGGCTTTTCCATGCCCATAGGGGTGGTTTTCATCTGCCGGTCGCTCCGCATAGCGCAAGCCAATCAAGACCAAAATACTGGCAAATACATCCACCAATGACTCGATCGAATCCGCTATCAGCGCAAAGGAATTTCCGAAAAAACCCGCCAAAAACTTGATAACCGCCAGCCCGGCATTGCCGATCATGCTGAATAAGACTGTTCGTATGGCAAGCTTACTCTTGGACATGATCAAAGGTACAATTATTGGAGCAAAAGGATACTCCGGCTGCGTTCTTTACTCTTGATTTTGCTTCTTCCCAAACCGATAAAGTAGGCCACCGATGGCTATGAAAATTGCCGTCATCCATACGGAATTCCAGCTTACCTGCATCATCAGCCATAAACAGGCAAGTATTCCCAAAATGGGAATAAGATATCCTCCCTTGAGAATAAATTTTCCCGGGCCACGAAATCTGGATCGGAGTGCAGGTACTGCTGCGCAAGTCATGATAAATAGAAATAATCGAGAAAGAACCGTCATGGCAGCCAATACCCGAAAGGAACCCATGGCAGCGAGTGCAAAGGCAGCGATACCAAAGAATATTACTGAATTGGCCGGGGTAAGAAACTTGGAGTGAACTTTTCCAAACCAAACTGGCAATGAGCTATCTAACGCCATGGCATAGGTGACCCGAGTGGCCGAAAACATCGAACTGATCAAATTGGCGATCACTGAGGTTGCCACCCCGATCATTAAGGCATAGGCTCCAAATTCTCCAAATAGGGCGGAGGAAGCATCCAAAAGCGGGGTATTGGAATCTTTTAAATTGGGGACTGCTGCCATGGTGACTAATTGAATCAGCATGTATAATATCACGACAATGAGCAATCCTAAGATCAAACCAAGCGGCATGTCCCGTTCCGGCCTTTTGGCTTCTCCTGCGGGAACTACCGCTCCCTCAAAACCGACAAAGGCATAGATCAGCAGCAGTGCGGCCGCTCCCAAATCCGAACCTGGAGGAATGGGTGTGTCAAACTGTGGAAGGACCGATTCACCCAATAGGAAAAATCCGCCCAAAACCAATCCAATTAATACGGTAAACTTGATCACAGTGAACAAGGTCATGGATTTGATCGATTGACTGGAGCCCAAGGTGTTGACTATGCTTAGAAGTAAAATTGTCAAAAAGACGGTAACCAATCTTCCACTTCCGACTCCTGCAGCCGGGATAAAATACGCGATGCTGTCAGTCAAAAGGACGGTATTGGCGGCAAAGGAAATAAGCCTAGCCAGGTAATACAGCCAACCTCCCTGAAAACCGACAAATCCACCAAAAGCCAAGGTTCCATATTTGATTGGGCCGCCTGTGCCTCGAAAATAACTCCCTAGTTCTGCAAAGCTCAAAATCACAGGAAGCATCAGCAGGGCGCAAAACGCATAAATCCAGACACTGTATTCCCCAGCAAGGGCGGCTGCACCTGAGGGAAGTCCAAAAATTCCTGCTCCGATCAATCCGTTTACGACCAGCATCCATACGCCCCAAAGGCCTAGATTCCGTGGTAATTTCTCTTGTTTTTCTTCCGTGGAAATGGGTTTAGACACGCTTTATTTTTTTGATCGATTTTTTGAGAATTGGAAGATAAGCAGATTGGGCAAAGATTCTAATCAATTTTTGATGGCTTTTGCCAAAGCTTCTTGACCCACTTTTCGATCTCCACGGCATGAAATACCACCAACCCCATTCCGGCACAATAAATTAATTCAGTGAGATTGAGTGGTTCGGTGTGAAATAATTCATTGAAAAAAGGGAGGTAAATCACCATCAACTGAAGCAGCAACGTGACAAAAACCGATAGCAAAAGTGGAGCATTGCTCAGCAATCCTTGGCGAAACAAAAAGGTCCGGTCGCTTCTCACCGCCATCACATGTCCGAGTTGAGAAAAGGCCAAAACCGTAAAAACCATCGTTTGCCAATGCCAGTCGTTTTTGATGGCCCAATATTGAGTAAAAAGCGTTACGCCAGCCATCAAAATTCCAACCCAAATGATGTGAATTCCCACTCCGTCTGCAAAGAGACTTTGTTGAGGCGGTCTTGGCGGACGGTTCATGATGTCTTTCTCTGGACGCTCACCTGCCAATGCCAAAGCGGGTACTCCATCGGTAACCAAATTGATCCAAAGAATATGAATCGGAAGCAAAGGAATCGGCAATCCCAAAATTGGCGCCATGGCGATCGTCCAGATTTCCGCGCCGTTGCAGGTCATGATGTACTTGATGAATTTGCGGATGTTATCAAAGATCCTTCTACCCTCATGGATTGCCCGCACGATCGTAGCAAAATTATCATCCAGTAAAATCATGTGGGCCGCCTCTTTGCTCACATCTGTTCCTGTGATGCCCATAGCTACTCCGATGGTACTGGCACGAAGGGACGGAGCGTCATTGACTCCATCTCCTGTCATGGCTACATAGTGCCCTTTTTTCTGGAGGGCTTTGACTATCCGAAGTTTTTGATCCGGTGCTACCCTGGCATATACCGCGATATTCTCAACTTGTTTTTCAAATTTTTCATCGTCCAGTTCCAGTAATTCTTTCCCTGTAAGCACCTGATCATTTTCTTCAAGAATCCCTACTTCTTTAGCGATGGCCTTTGCAGTCTCCGGATGATCTCCGGTAATCATAACCGGTTTTATTCCTGCGGTTTTGCACTCTTCGATCGCGGCTTTGACTTCCTCTCTCGGAGGATCGATCATTCCCGCTATCCCCAAATAATCCAAGTCAGCTTCCAAATCCGTCCAATCCTTTTCTCCAGGTAACCGGTCGATGATTTTTGCTGCGAAAGCTAAAACCCGTTCCCCCTCCGAAGCCCATTTTTTGGAATCTGAATTTATTCCTTGAATATCTGTTTGGGGTTTCAAAATCTGAATTATTGACTCTGTTGCTCCTTTGCATAAAATCAATACTTTTCCACCAAAAGAATGAAATGTGCTCATTCTCTTTCGCTCCGAGTCAAAGGGGATCTCACCAATTCGGGGTAATTCAATCTGTATTTGGGCTAGTTTTTCCTTTCCCTCTTTTTTGATGAAATAATGAACCAAAGCCAATTCCGTTGCTTCCCCTGCCAACTGGCCATTTTCACCGGACTTGATGTCATGGTTTAGCGCCATGGCCAAATGGAGATTGCTGAAATCCGGGGAGTAATTTTCGATTTCGGATTTCGACTCTCGAACGACAGTCATCTCATTTTTGGTCAAAGTACCTGTCTTATCCGAGCAGATATAGGTGATCGATCCGAGACTTTCGACCGCAGGGAGCTTTCGGATTAAAGCCTCTTTTTTGGCTAATCGGGCCGCCCCCAGAGAAAGCGCGATCGTAATCAATGCCGGCAAAGCTTCCGGAATAGCTGCGACTGCCAGACTCACCGTGACCAAAAGTAGAGGCAGAGGTTCTTCACCACGAAGGATTCCCATTCCGAATAGGATCAGACAAATCAGCAAAATCAAATAGGAAATGACCTTACTGAATTTTTTCATTCGGTTTTGCAGAGGTGTCTCAGGACGGGTGTTCTGGAGCAGATCAGCGATTTTGCCCAACTGCGTATCCATTCCTGTGCGGAGGACGATTCCCACAGCTCGGCCATTGGTGAGCACAGTTCCCTTAAAAACTTGGTGTGTACTGTTGATGTCGGAATGCGTTTCAATGGATTGACTGGCAGTTTTTTCTACCGGTATGGATTCTCCTGTTAGCGAAGCTTCATCCACTTTGACTGCAAAGGCTTCTAAAAGCTGAATATCCGCTGGAATCATATTTCCGGCTTCCAAAAGAATGATGTCACCCGGCACCAAATCTGAGGATGGAATTTGACTGGTTTGCCCTGATCGCCTGACTTGACTTTGGACTTCACTCATCTTTTTGAGGGACTCCAGCGCTTTTTCGGCTCGATATTCTTGGACAAAACCCATCACGGCATTGAGCACGACAATGATCAAAATAATAATGCTGTCAGTCAGATCTCCTGCCACTCCCGAAATCAAGGCCGCACTTAAGAGAATGAGGATCATGAAATCCTGAAACTGCCCTAAAAACTGTTTCCAGGCCGGTTTTTTCTTTTTTTCTTTTAAGGTGTTTTTCCCAAAAATAGAACTGCGCTCAGAAATCTCATCTTGGCTGAGCCCTTGATTTATGGGAGTTTGTAAAAATTTAGAAAAATCAGAAACAGAACTCATTTGCGTAGGATTGATATCAAAAATACCATTCTTGGTGATGTGAAAAATCTTTCGGACTAAAATTTATAACTGAGAGAAATCAGCAAATTCCTGCCTGCACCGGAAATTCCCGAACTATAAGGCCGGTAGCTTTGATCAGTTAGGTTTTCGAGACCTATGACAGCCTGAAAATTGTGATGAAACTGATAGCTAGCTTTCAGATTAGCGGTGTACCATGCTGGAGCATAATTGTTTCCATTTTGGTCTTTTGCATAAATCTCATCTTTGTTTCGCTCCTCAAAAGCCAAGTTTTCAAAACTTCGCTCGCCCTGATAGATGAAGTAAACTTGGCCTTTGAACAGATTATTTTTGTATTCCAATCGGCTGACTCCAAAAAGTGGTGCTGCATGTCGGGATGGGCTGATGCTTCCATCGTTGAGTTCTTCCTTTCCATTTTGGAAATTGAGATCTGTAGTGAAATCAAACTGGGGTGATAATCGCATCTCCAATCCCAATTGTAGCCCAAAAACGCGGGCATGTGCTGCGTTTTGAATCGCCTGAACTTGACTCAATTCACCTTGATAACTGATGCTGTCTGCTCCGTTTAAAGTGAAGTTTCTTCTTACCAAGGCATGATCTAAAATAGTGTAGTAAGTACTGATGTCAATTTTGGCCAAGTCTCCAATTTTTTTGGCCACACCAAAATCCAAGCTGTAAGCATATTCAGGTCTCAATTCAGGATTTGGGACCGTAACCGCTCCAGGCTCAGAGTCAAAAACTTTCCCCAAATCATCCACATTAGGTGCTCGAAATGCTGTTCCGAAGTTGCTCTGAATTACCCAATCCGAACTCGGTCTGATCGCCATGCCCAAGCTCCCGGTCAGCGCGCCTTCATCCAGTTCACTTTCCTCAAAGGGGAAGGGATAAAATTCATCCAAAAATCTTGCAAAAACCTGGTATCTACTGTACCGCAGCCCTGCCTGAAGATTCGCTTTTCCGGTTAGTTTGAGCTCTTCATTGAGGTAAATTCCCCAAGTGGACCAATCCGCATTTGGGTATCGGGAGGGACCTTTTTGGGTTTGGCCGGTTTCGATTTGCTCAGTTTTTCCGGTGGAACTCACTTGGTTTTTGACCCACTCGATTCCATAACTGAGCGTATGTTTTTCATCCATCAGCTTGTGAAAATCCCAATTGAAAGCATAGGTATCAACTAGCTCTTCCTGAATAGTTCTCAATGGATTCTGAAAATTCCGGTCAATTCTGCTTTCCTTAAATTGCTGCTGTGAGGCTTTCAGACTCATCTGATCAAACATCCCTCGGTCTGCGGTGTATTTGATACTGAGTAGATTCATTTGCCAAAGCTGAGGACCATAATCCCATTCTGCGTAGCGGGGAAGGTTATTTTGGATTCGGTTATGGCGGTCATATCGACCATAGGGAGAGGTTTGTGATCGATGAAATCCGTATTGAAAATCCCATTTGGAATTGGGTTTGAAACGGATTTTTTGCATCAGATTGTATTGGGAATACGAAGAGGGAATTTGCTTCAGTCCGGGATTTTCTTGGTAGATGACTTGATCGGAGCCATTAATTCGCTCTACATAAAATGGCTTCAAATATTCATCAGGTCCGTTTTTCCCTTGTTTGAGGTGATCATAATCCCAATTAGAAAAGCTGGTAAGTAAGCCCCATTTTTTCCAGCCCAAATTGACATCAGCATGGATAGTTTTCTCCTGATTGGCAGATGAGTATCGGCTGGTCAGATTCCCCGAAACTGAAAAGTTCTTTTCCTGAGAAAATGTTGGATTTCGCGTTTGAAAACTCATCACTCCACCAATCGCATCACTCCCATAAATCACCGAGCCCGGACCGAATAGCACCTCAGTTTGTTCCATAATAAAGGGATCCAAATTGATCACATTTTGGAAATTTCCACCACGGAAAATCGCCGAATTCATCCGCACTCCATCTACTACATACAAAAGCCGGTTGGTGGCAAAACCCCGAATCATGGGACTGCCACCACCTTGTTGGCTTTTTTGAATGTATACTTTTCCCGAAACTCCCAACAAATCCGCTGCAGTTTGCGGATTTTGAAAGGCGATTGTCTCAGGGGAAATCGAACTGATTTTGATCGGAAGATTGGCAGATTGCTGATTCCATTTGGTTCCTGAAATGACTATTTCGCTGAGTTGGAGATTGGTGGGAACGAGTGCGAGCCGAAAGTTCCTATTTTGCAACTGATCAAAAGAAAGCTGCTCGGTTTCGTAGCCCATCAGACTGATCAAAATTGATTTTGATCCGGCAAAAGGGGAAAGGTCGACCTCTCCAGAAGGATCGCTAAGTGAAACAGATTCCGAAGATTGACTGATGAGAGTCACCCCTTCAAGTAGTTTTCCGGTGTTTTGATCCGTTATTATTAAAGTTTGGGCATAGGCAAAACCCACCCATCCAAGCATGCAAAGGAGCATGAATAGCTTTTTCATGGTATTCTATTGATAAATCCAATTCGATAGGATATAAGCAGTTAAAGCTTTTCCGGAAACCGAAAAAGCGTCAAATGCAAGCGGGATTTATCTCAAAGAATTCGGTGGGGGAGTAGGGGGCGACTTTTGGAGGGAAGAAAGCGTTATGGACGGGTTAAAGTCCAGTTTTTCCAAAGGAATACAATTTGGATTGGATACCCAGTTTTCGCTGGTAGACTGAAAAAGCTGATAGTGAAAATCCGTTCTGATTCTTTGATCGTCACAGGGTTCATCATCCAATTCTCCCTGCAGTAGATGAGCCATTTTTATTTTTAGCTTGGTTTCCTCATGATCCGCATACACGGTAAGCTCCACTAATCCATCGACGGTTTTTCGCTCAATGACGTCAAACATTTGCCCTTTGTATTCAAATTCCCGGTCATGCTCCCAGCGGAGGTTTTCTTGGATTTCTCTTTGTGTAAACCGAAAAGTCTGAATTCGGTCCTCCTCAAAACCTTCCTCGTATTTTCTTTCTACAGATTCTCGGACTTCCAGGATTTGGGATTTCAGCACTAGAAATAGCAATAGCATGGGCGCAGTCAGCGCCAAAAGAAAAATAATGCCGTAAACTTTCCTTTTCAAGAGTGCCTAATCAAGTGGGTTCAATTGTTAAAATTGGAAAAATCCAGATCCAAAACCAGCGTATTTGACATGCTTTGTTTAAAAATGATTTTAGCGGAATGATGATGAATTAAAAGGCGAAAACCAAAAGATCAACTTCGATGAGGGACTTAACCCAAGATCAGACTAAAAACAAAAATAATTCCGATCGCTGTCCAGCCCATAATCAATGTGCCCAAACTGTGGGATTTATTGCCTTCCCGAATACTCATACCCGAAAGCTGTGTGACCACCCAATACGCGCTGTCATTGGCATGGGAAATGCCCAGCGATCCGGCACCAATGGCAAGAGCCGCAAATACCCGCATCAAATCCGTATCCAATCCCAAAGGACTGAGAAGTGGAGCCACTATCGAAGCGGTAGTAATCATGGCGACAGTGGTTGATCCTTGAGCGGTTTTTAGTGCAAAGGCGATCAAAAAAGGAAGAAAAATACCCCAGTTGGCATCGCTCATACCAGTACTGACCAGTTCGCCGACTCCGGAATTTTGAAGCATTTTGCCAAATACTCCACCGGCGCCAGTGATAAAAATAACCGGAGCAGCTATCCGGAGGGATTCTCCCAGCCAGCCGCTGGAGGCTAACATTTTGCGGTCGAATTTTTCGGGCAAAGTAAACGAAAGGACTGCTCCAATCAGTAAGGCAATTACTGGAGAGCCGATAAACAATATGACCTTTTGAAAATTACCCGTACCCAGTGGTGCGGAAGGATAATTAGCGATTGAGGCCAGAATGATAAGAATCAAAGGAATAAGTATGGGCAAAAAAGAATGAAAAGCCGAAGGGAATTTGGAAGCGTCCAGTTTTTCTTCATTTACTGCTAAAGTTGGTTTCAACTGAATTTTTGAAACTACGCGGTTCACAAAAATATAAGCAGGAATCAAGGTTAAAAGTGAAACGATCATACCCCAAAATATCATTTGGGCCAGATCTGCTCCGAGAATTCCAGCCGCCGCAATCGGTCCAGGAGTGGGAGGAACAAGCGAATGACTGCACATAGCACCCAGCGAAAGTGCTACTATTGTGGCTGCATAAGATTTTGAGCTTTTAAGTGCCAGTGACTTGGCAATCGGGTTCATCATGATGATAGTCGAATCTCCAAAAACGGGTATCGACAATACATAGCCTCCAAGCATCATCGTAAGGTTGACAGACTTTTTACCGATCCAGGTTAAAATCCGCTCGGCAATGACAATGGCTCCTCCTGTTTTTTCCAAAAAGGTCCCTAAAATCACCCCAAATAAAATGAGCAAACCAACCGAGCCCAAAACCCCTCCAAAACCGTCTGTGATGGATTGCAGAATAAGTTCGGATCTCATTCCCGCCAAAAGTCCATAAAAAACAGCCCCGACAAAAAGTGCCAAAAATGGATGGATGTCCCATTTAATAATGGCAAGAAGAATGATGGCCAAGACAGCAAAAATTGTAAAAATAAGAAGCATAAGCTAGAGGAAGATTTTGGGTTTAAGAGCTTGATTATACCCAAAAATTAAGGAAAAACCTGAGTCTGTAAAAGTTTTGGTTTGAATGGGGGTTTTAAGGGCTGTGTTTAATCAATTGATTGGAGAAGTTTTTATTTGAGACGTTTCTTTTCTCTTTTGATTTGAATTTTACTACCAGGTATATCTGCTTTCTTACCGATAAGAAAATTAAACTGATTTGAAGTTGGGTAAAGGTTCAATTGAAGAAAGCATCACTGACAGCTGTGACTGGGTTACCCGTCGTCTGTGCTGGTTGACTGCCTGACCGAAAGGTAAAAAGATGAAGCATCCAGCTTGATTGGTAAAAAAGTTTTGATTTGTGGTTCATTTGCAGATAATCAGCTATTGTTTTGTCTCTCACCCTAAGTTCCTGAGAAATATCATCTTTTCTTATCCTTGATTTTATGGTAAATTCAGGGAATGAAAAAGGCAAAAAGATCGATAGTTTTTATCTATTGGATTTTTGTTTTAATCAATAAAAAATATCACTAACTTCGAGATTGAATTAGAAATTAAACTTTAAACAAATAATATTCACTATGTCAGACAAAGATTTAAACCCAAATGGGCCAAGAAGCTATGACGTCAATGATGGTCATGCCGACCGAGGCGGAGACATCAGCAAGTGTCCCTTTCACAATGGGGAAATGAAGCATGTCGGAGGCGGTGGGACCAGCAATAGAGATTGGTGGCCTAACCAGCTTAGATTAGATATCTTAAGACAGCATTCATCCAAATCCAATCCGATGGGTGAGGATTTCAATTATGCCGAAGAGTTTAAGTCTTTGGATTTAAATGAAGTTAAGGCAGAACTTGAAAAAGTATTGACCACTTCTCAAAATTGGTGGCCGGCAGATTATGGTCATTATGGACCGTTTATCATCCGTATGGCTTGGCACGCGGCGGGAACTTACCGTGTGACTGACGGTCGCGGAGGAGGCGGTACTGGTACACAGCGTTTTGCTCCTTTGAATAGCTGGCCTGATAATGCCAACTTGGACAAAGCGAGATTATTACTTTGGCCTGTAAAGCAGAAATACGGACGTAAGCTCTCTTGGGCTGACTTGATGATTTTGGCTGGAAATGTAGCCTTGGAATCCATGGGCTTGCCTACCTTCGGTTTCGGTGGTGGACGTGCTGACGTATGGGAGCCAGAAGAGGATATTTACTGGGGATCAGAAACTGAGTGGTTGGGCGATAAGCGCTACACCGGTGACAGAGAACTCGAAAATCCACTAGGAGCTGTTCAGATGGGATTGATTTATGTAAATCCGGAAGGACCCAATGGAAAGCCTGACCCATTAGCCGCTGCGACGGATATTCGTGAGACCTTTGGCCGAATGGCGATGAATGATTACGAAACGGTTGCGTTGATTGCCGGTGGTCATACGTTTGGAAAAACTCACGGTGCAGCTGACCCTGGAAAATACGTAGGTCGTGAGCCGGCTGGAGCTTCCATCGAAGAGATGAGTTTGGGATGGAAAAATACCTTTGGTAAGGGACATTCTGAGCACACCATTACTTCAGGATTAGAAGGTGCCTGGACTACCTCACCTACTAAGTGGAGCAATAACTACTTCGAAAATCTTTTCGGCTTTGAATGGGAATTGTATAAAAGTCCTGCTGGAGCTCATCAGTGGAGACCGGTCAATGGTGGAGGAGCTGGAACTGTGCCTGATGCGCACGATCCCAACGTGACACATGCCCCGTTTATGTTGACTACGGATATCGCTTTGAAAGTAGATCCTGAGTATGAAAAAGTTTCCAGACACTTCTACGAAAACCCAGAAGAGTTTGCAGAAGCATTCTCCAAGGCTTGGTTTAAGTTGACTCACCGGGATATGGGACCAAAATCTCTTTACCTCGGTCCAGAAGTGCCAGCTGAAGATTTGATCTGGCAAGATCCGATTCCTGCGGTAGATCATAAATTGGTTGATTCCAATGATATCGCAGGATTGAAAGCAAATATTTTAGCTTCCGGTCTTTCTGTTTCCGAATTAGTCAGTACAGCTTGGGCTTCTGCTGCTACGTACAGAAATTCTGATAAGCGTGGTGGAGCCAATGGTGCCCACATTCGATTGGAGCCATGCAAGGATTGGGAAGTAAATAATCCTGAGCAATTGAGTAAAGTACTCGACACCTTGTCAAGCATTCAAGAGGAATTCAATAGCACCGCTTCTGAGGGTAAAAAGATTTCTTTGGCAGATTTGATCATCCTTGGTGGATGTGCTGCTGTCGAGAAAAGTGCCAAAGATGCTGGTTTTGAGCTGGAAGTACCGTTTACACCGGGTAGAATGGATGCTTCTCAGGAGCAAACTGAAGTTGACTCTTGGTCCTTCTTGGAGC
Organism: Algoriphagus hitonicola; assembly: GCF_900113375.1. GTDB lineage: Bacteria > Bacteroidota > Bacteroidia > Cytophagales > Cyclobacteriaceae > Algoriphagus > Algoriphagus hitonicola. The sequence goes on from NZ_FOPC01000001.1 coordinate 475,896, forward strand.
CTAAAGCAGATGGCTTCAGAAACTACATGAGCAAAGTATGTCCAGTTAAAGCTGAAGAAATGCTGGTAGACCGGGCGCAGCTATTGACTTTGACTGCCCCTGAAATGACTGCCTTAGTTGGCGGTCTGCGCGTACTTGGCACCAACTGGGACGGATCCAAGCATGGTGTATTCACGGCTACCCCTGGCAAATTGACCAATGATTTCTTTGTCAATGTGCTAGATCTCAATACCACTTGGAGAGCTACTAACGATACCAATAATGTATTTGTCGGTAGTGATCGAAATAGCGGTGAACCGAAGTGGACTGGAACCCGAGCTGACTTGATCTTTGGATCAAATTCAGAGTTGCGGGCAATTGCTGAAGTTTACGGTTGCTCAGATGGAAAAGAAAAGTTTGTAACAGACTTCGTAAAAGCTTGGAACAAAGTGATGAATCTGGATCGATTTGATCTAGCTTAATCCACTCAAGCCTATAAACCTAAAAGGCAGTCTGGAAACGGGCTGCCTTTTTTTACAGCAATTTGTGAAATTTAATTGAGACACTCATTTTTGGATTAAATGGGTACTTTTGAAGAGAGACATCATTAAAATAAGCCGTGAGTACTATTTTTTTTATTTCCTTTTCGATTTCGATAACTTTTACCTCCATGATTTTAGGGTTTTTGGTGAATGAACGGATTAAAGGAAATCAATTATACCATCGAATTTCCAGACTTGAATTCATCAAAAATGACCGGATCAATCAGTGGATTGGGGTGGGGGTGATGAAGTTTTTGGTTTCAAAGACGTTTTGGGGAAAATTCAATACAAAACTGAAAATCGAAGGAAAGCCAGCGTTGAAGGAAATGATTTTGCTGAAGGAAGAAATGACCTCGGCTGAAATCAGTCACCTAATTGGATTTTTAGCGGTTCTCCTTGTTTCATTTGGGCTAACGGTAACCAAAAACTATGAATTTGGCCTCGTTCTCTTGATCATAAATATTATTTTCAACCTTTATCCAAGCCTTCTTCAGCAACAAAATAAAAGGAGGATTACAGGAATTATAGAGCGGTTTTACTCAGAAATATATTGAGAGATTTTTTATTCGAGGTCTTCGAAAAGATCGGGGAATCCACTTTCTCTTCCAAGATCCATTGGACTCTTGCCGTTGTCCATTTTTGCATTGGGATCAGCACCATATTTGAGTAATAATTTTACCAATTCCTTTTTCCCATGATGTGCTGCAGAATGGAGAGGAGTGACGCCATTTTGTTGTTTTGCATTTACTTCGGCCCCATTTTTTAATAGGCGTTCGGCAATTTCATAATTTGAAATCGCACAGGCAGAATGGAGTGGAGTGACACGGAAGGAATTATTAGAAGGAATGTTTGGGATTGCACCGTGTGTCAAAAGTAATCGGACAAGTTCGATATGTCCAAAATAGGAAGCCAAACCCAAGGGTGTAAATCCATCGGCGGAAAAGTCATTTATCAATTCTGGATTTTTTGAAAGGGTATTTTTTATTCCATCCAACTCCCCAATACATGCTGACTCATGAAGGGTTAAATCGGATAAATATTCTTTCAGGATGTCAATGGCCTGTTGATTTTTGCAGTAAGCGGCAAACTGAATTAAATAAATCCCCGATTCGGTTTTTTCCTTTGCCAGCTCAGGATTTGAGCTGAGCCGAGAAGCCAAATAATCGGTTTCCCCCTTTTGGATGGATTCTAAAATAGCCTTCATTTTTTTGTTAGGGATAGGATTTTTTCGGCACGCTCTTCCAGATCTTTCAGGTCATGTTTCTCTTTGATCGTTTCTCGGCCTACTCTCAATACCATTTCAGCATGTTTGATGATGGCTTCTTGGTGTGTTTTTTTCTTAGCAAACTCATTAATAGTTATAAAGGCCTCCATCATACGGATTAAGACTGCGGGAATTGCTCCCGCGAATTGTCTGATTTGGTTAAAAGCCGCATCCATCATTCCCTCAAAACCCAAATTATCCGCGATGATTCGCAGCGTTTGATTGGAATCATAGCGATATTTTGAAGGCAGGCGGGATTGAGTCAAATAGCTCATGGTTGTGGACAAATTGTCAATGCAAGAAATTGCGGTATACGGGTCATTGATGCCCGGTGAAAGTGCACGCACCGCGATTTCGACCATTTGATGGATCGAATGCTCGAGATCTTGCTGGGCGGTTTTTGTTTTTCCGATGACGAAATGGTCAATCAGTTGTTCCAAATCATCTTTTTCCAATTCTTTCTGAGAATAGATTTTTGCCAGTTCCATCCCAATGACCAAATAGCTTCCCGGCCGATAATATAAATTCATCATAATATTCTTTTCTTCGGCAGACTCCATCAGGGCCGCGCTGTCCACATATTGCAGGTATCCGCTTTTTGGGGATTTTAGGGAAAATGATTTTGAATATTGATTGATGGTTTGGTCTAGGTCAAATTCAGGTTCTTCTTCGGGATCATCGCCCATTTTTTCAGGAAAAAGAGTCTGGACCTGTTTGGAAATAAAAACCGAAATATCCGAAACTACTTTGTCAGCTTGAATGCTGATGGCGATTTTATGGATGAAAAAGATGAGCAGGACGATATTGGCTATCGTCGCAAAAACGGCAAATAGGATCGAAATGGAGGGAATAAAAACATAATCCTCCTGATCCTTGATCGAACTCAAAACCAAAAGGCAAAAGAGAAATGTAGCGATATAGGCACCCAATACGACTTGATTGAGTCGGATATCCATGAAATTTTTGATGAGTCGGGGGCCAAATTGCGAAGCTGCCAAAGTCAATACGACTAAGGTTACAGAGAAGACTGTACCCGCCACCCCAATCATGGCAGATGAAATGGTAGTCAGGATGCTTCGGGCTGAATCCAGATTTTGGACGAAAAAAAAGCGTAAGATCCCATTTTGATCGATGCTGATTAAACTGTCTAAATAAACCAGGCCAACAGCTAAGAGGATTCCCAGAAGAATCAGTAAAACAGGAATAAACCAAAAGGAAGCTTTAAGTTCGTTCCAAAAAAACAGGAGCTTCTTCATAAGTATTCATTGATTTAAAGGTTGTGGCCATTGAGAATCATCCCTTCCTTGACAGTTTTGAGGTAAGTGGCTGTTTTGCCATCATCACCTATTTCGCAGACCCGATAAGAAGGGAATGGATTACCCCATGAGCCTCCAAAATGTCCAGACCAGAGAAATGGCTTCTTTTTATACAACATCTGCCCATCCACATCATGGTCATGTCCGTGAAAGGTTGCCTTGACATTAGGGTAGCTGGTCACTAAATCAAGAAAGTCTTTGCATGCCACACCGTGACGAGTCCAGTCATTTTGGGAAATATGGATAAAGACAAAGACCTGCTCCATGCTTTTAAACTCCTCTAGTTTGGCAGTAGCAAACTCCAAATCTGCACAGAGGTATTCTCCGGTTTCATTGGAACAGTCCAGCAAAATTATTCCCAGAGATTCCTGATGGACAAAAGCGTAATTGCTGGGTCTGCCCCAGATTTCCTCCCAAGCTCCGAGACTTACCCGATCGTGATTTCCTCTACAGGTAAAGTAGGGGACGGAAAGTTGATCATAGACTTTTTTGACCTCAGGCATCCATTTTGGGTCATCATGAATAAGGTCTCCATTGAAAACCACAAAATCCACGCTCTCCTCCTGATTGATCGCATCAATCAGCTGCTGATGTGAAGCTTCAAAATCGGTGTCAGGTTGCCCAAAATGGCCATCAGAGGCAGTTATAAATTTGATTTTGGTGGTTTTCGGGAAATCCATTTTCCCATAGAGCAAAAAGGGCATAGTCATAAGCGAGGAACCAATTAGGCTGATTTTTTGGAGAAAAGGTCTGCGTTGCATGAATACAAGTTATTTTAAAATGGGGGAAAGAAATAGTTTCCGTTGGAATTTTGGCTTTCAGAATTTAATAGAGGAGTGTAAAGTTTGAAATTATGAGTTGATAATTAATCATTTAACAAATAATTTTTGGAGATAACTGATCTGTGGCAGATCTTTGCAAATCCTAAAAAAATAAATATTAAATGCCGACTAAGCTTTGGTCTTTTATTTTACCATTTTTTCTTTTTTTAGGTTTAAATTACTCACTGATTGCTCAATGCACGGATTGTGATGTCACGGTAGATGGGAATAACGCACCTGTCGGCACTTTTTCGAATGGAGCGAAAGTTTGTATTACAGGTAATCGTACCACTCAGCTCAATTTTAATAATAGAAACAATATTCAAATCTGTATTGCTGATGGATCTTCCTGGAACGGAGATTTTAACCAATTATCCGGCCTAGGCGAAATTCAAAATTTTGGTTCATTGACCTTTAATTCCAATCCTAATGGAAACTGGACGATCACGAATTATGGATCGTTAGAATTCAATCAAAACCTAAATTCCAACAAGACCATCTTTAATTTTGGTCAAATGACCGTGAATGGTGATTTTAATGTGAATTCAAATGCCAGATTTGAAAGCAACGGGACATTTTCGGTAAGTGGAAATACCAACTTTAACAGTAATGGGAAAGTGGTTTTAGTCGGGGAAACTTTCATAGGAGGATCCGTGGTGGTCAATTCCAATACTGACATCAAAATGTCTGGAAATCTTGAAATTTCTGGGGCACTCCAGCTCAATTCCAATAGTTCTATCTCAGGGATTAATTCCAATTTTTGTAATTTATTATCCGTCGGAGGAGCTTTTTCTAATAATGGTCAAATCAGAGGAAATGGCCTCGAATCACCTAATTCTATATTATATGTAAATAAAACTCCTGGGGGAACGGCACTTTCTGAAGGTGCCGAAGTGGGTACTTGTCCGGGTTTTGACTGTGTGGAAACCTATTCTGTTACGACTACCAATGGGTTTGATGAAATTTATATTTTTCATTGTTCGGATATTTTGACGATTCCCGACCTATTGGCAGATGAAGAAATTTTGGATGTTGAAGTTGCTTTGGTAGCTGGAGCTGGTGGAGGTGGTTTTGGTGAGGCTGCCGGTGGTGGTGGAGCAGGTGGTGTAGTGACGGCGAATGGAATCTCTCTGCAAGTTGGCCAAGTTTATCCTGTGGCTGTAGGACCTGGTGGGTATGGGTCCAATCAAGCCAATAGTCAAGGCACTAGTGGCTACCCCTCTGTCTTTTTTGGATTGATCGCCAATGGCGGCGGCGGTGGAGGATCACAATCTCAAGCTCATAGAAATGGTCTTCCCGGTGGAAGTGGTGGTGGAGCAGGTTCATTTAACCAAGGAAATAATGGTTTCCCAGGAAATGGAGGATCTAGTGCCCTCAATCAAGGTGGAAATGGAGGAAATGGTAGGGCTCAGAATAAAAACCAATTAGTAGGAGGTGGAGGAGGGGGCGCTTTTCAAGCTGGTCAAGAAGGTAATAATAATAATCCAGGAAATGGAGGATCGGGGGTTCCTCTTTCTATTCTAAATGGATTCCCTGCCATTCCCAATGCCTTTGCCGGTGGTGGTGGCGCTACAGGTCGAAATCCCGCTCAAGAATACGGTAAAGGCACCGGTGGATTTTATTCTGGTACAAAACTGGGAGGAGATGGAGATCATTTGGATCCCGGGGAATCTGATTCTGATGGAATCGGTCAGGAAGGTCGTCCTAATACCGGTTCGGGTGGAGGTGCTGGAAGTGTCCGAGGTGGGGCTGGTTCTGCAGGGAAAGTGATAATCCGGATTTCTTACCGGATTTTGCCCTTGGAATTTTATCGGATTGATGCAAAGTATGACGAAAAAGAGAAAAGTGTTACCATCGATTGGTCCATGTTTGCCCAAGAAGATGAATTAAGTTTAACGGTTCAGCGATCTTTGAATCAAACCAAAACTTGGGAGGATATTCAACAGATCGATACCTTGGTGATCGATTCTTCAGATTTGTCATTTTCTGTGAAGGATAATGAATTAGGCACAGCTCAGGAGTTGATTTTCTATCGGATCAAAGCGGAAGATTCCAAAGGTAAAACAGGCTATAGCACTTTAGTTTCCGTAAATCTGCCAGCCCGATTTGAAGGATTACTTTGGAAAGTTTTTCCCAACCCAATAGGCTCATCTGAGATTCAGACTATTCCCACAGGTTTGACGCGAGAGTTGGAAGATGAGATTGGAATTGCAATTTCTGATTTTTCCGGAAAAACCTTTAGCTTCACTGCAACCGATCACGTGGAATTATCTCAGAAGCTAAATGAATATATTAAATCAGTTAAAAAAGGAGTTTATATTCTTCGGCTTTCTGACTCGAGAGGTCAAACTGTAATCAAGCTGATTAAATAAAATCCCTGCCCGATTATGCATCAAGCAGGGACTCATTGAGTATACGGAGTATTTTTATTTGTTTTCTTCCACCCATTTTCGAGCATTGACAAATGCTTCTAACCATGGCGTAAATTCGTCATGCCTTTCGCTTGGATAATGCGCCCAATTCCACGGCTTCAGACTTCGCTCGATATGAGGCATAATCGCTAAATGTCTTCCATCTTGAGAGGCGATACCGGCGACGGAATAATCCGATCCATTGGGATTGCCAGGATAGGAACTATAGCTATATTTCATCCCGATATGATAGGCGTTTTCTGCTTCTGGCAGTTGGAATTTACCCTCGCCGTGAGCTACCCAAACGCCCAATCGCTGACCGCTTAGTTTTCCAAGCATCACCGTGTCGTTCTGTGGGATGCTTACGTTGACAAAAGCGGATTCGAATTTATGGCTTTCGTTGTGTAGCATTTTAGCTTTGGAGGAATTGGTTTTTCCTACCAATCCTAGCTCGACCATAAGCTGACAGCCATTGCAGACTCCCAAGCTGAGTGTGTTTTTCCGAGCGTAAAACTTGTCCAAGGCTTCCTTGGCTTTAGCATTGTAAAGAAAAGCTCCTGCCCAGCCTTTGGCCGAACCCAAAACATCTGAATTAGAGAATCCACCTACAAAGACAATCATTTGCACATCAGAAAGATCCTCGCGTCCCGAGATCAAATCGGTCATGTGGATGTCCTTCACTTCAAATCCGGCCAACCAGAGTGAATAGGCCATTTCGCGGTCTCCATTGACTCCTTTTTCCCGAATGATGGCTGCTTTGGCCTTACCGGTATTTTTTCGATAGGGGTCCAGTCCAGACTTCTTGAAATTCCCTTCCCAATTCGGGGCGAAATTGTAACTCAAAGCCTGGTTCCTGTAATTTTCAAATCGATCATTGGCGAGCTTTTCTCCACTTTGTTTTCTATCCAAGAGATAGGAAGATCGATACCAAGTGTCCCGCATTTCAGATACTTCTAAGCTCAACCCTAGTCCATCGAGATTTACTTCACCACTGCTATTGACGTCAGCGATGGAGATAAAGTCCACATCGTAATTATGAAGAATAGCACGTACTTTCTCTGTGTCATTTACTTGAATCAATATCCCCGGATTTTCGGCAAAAAGCGCTTTGACCATATCCCGTTCTTGGAACCGGTCTGCTTTGACTTTTAGCCCAATTTGAGTGCTTGGGAAACACATTTCCAAAAGTGCGGTGATCATTCCACCTGCCGAGATATCGTGACCTGCCAAAACTAATCCTTGCTCGATCAGTTTTTGCACAGCCATAAATGCATGGCTGAAATAATCAGAATCTTGGACAGTAGGCGTTTCTACGCCAATTTTGTTCAAAATCTGGTAAAAACTCGAACCTCCGAGTTTTGGCGAATCCTTGGAGAAATCAATCCAGTATACTTTGGAACCTTCTACCGGTTGAAGTGCAGCTTTTACGGTTTTATTGATGTCTGAGCATTCTCCGACCGTGGAAATGATCACAGTTCCCGGAGCATAGACCACTTTTCCATCGGGATACTTTTGAGTCATGGATAGGGAATCTTTTCCTGTCGGAATATTGATGCCCAGCTCGATGGCAAATTGGGAAACCGCTTCCACTGCACGGTAGAGTCGGTCATTTTCCCCTTTGTTTTTAGCAGGCCACATCCAGTTTGCGGAGAGGGAAATTCCTTTTATTCCATCTGTGATCGGAGCAAAAACCAGATTGGTCAATGCCTCAGCTATTGCCAGACGACTTCCAGCCTCAGGATTTGCCAAAGCCGCCACAGGTGCATGTCCGATTGAGGTGGCGATCCCTTTGTTTCCGGTAAAATCCAATGCCATCACAGCTACATCATTGAGTGGTAACTGTATCTCACCGACGGTTTGCTGAGTGGCCACTCGTCCGGTAACTGATCGGTCTACTTTATTGGTCAACCAGTCTTTGCAGGCTACCGCCTCAAGCTGAAGTACTTCTTCTATGTAGGATTTTAACTTGCTGACTTGATAGTCTCCTTCGCTGAAATTGGCTTGCGAATGGGAATCTTCCAAAATAGTTTTAGGAGACGAACCAAACATATACATCAAATTCCAATCGACAGGTTTCTCCCCTGTTTTTTGATTCTCAAACTTGAAGTGCATGTCTCCTGTGGTCTCACCGACTACATAAAAAGGAGCTCTTTCCCGTTCAGAAAGTTGCTTTAGCGTAGGGATGTCTTTTTTGTCGACAACCAATCCCATTCGCTCCTGGGATTCGTTTCCGATGATTTCCTTAGCAGAAAGTGTGGAATCGCCCACCGGAAGCTGATCAATATGGATGGTTCCTCCGCTGTTTTCCACCAGTTCAGAAAGGCAATTTAAATGACCGCCTGCTCCATGATCGTGAATTGAGATAATGGGGTTTTCTTCGCTTTCGGCCATCGCTCGGATGACATTGGCTACCCGTTTTTGCATCTCGGGATTGGAGCGCTGTATGGCATTGAGTTCGATGGCGTTGGATAGCTCACCGGTATTCAATGAGGAAACAGCCGATCCGCCCATGCCGATCCTGTAGTTGTCTCCGCCCATGATGACGATTTGATCCCCGGTTTTAGGTTCAGATTTTTTGGTGTATTTGGCATTGGTAAAGCCCACACCACCAGCCAGCATGATGACCTTGTCAAAACCAAACAGGGTACCGTTTTCCTCATGCTCAAAGGTCAAAAGTGAACCAGAAATCAACGGTTGTCCAAATTTATTTCCAAAGTCAGAAGCGCCATTTGAAGCTTTGATCAGAATGTCCATGGGAGTCTGGTAGAGCCAAGGTCTTTCGGTAAGTTTCTCTTCCCAAGATCTGTTTTTTTTACTTCTGGGATAGGAGGTCATGTAGACAGCCGTTCCTGCCAGAGGAATCGAGGCAGTACCGCCCGCCATTCGATCTCTGATTTCTCCTCCAGAGCCGGTTGCCGCACCATTGAAAGGCTCCACGGTGGTCGGGAAATTATGAGTTTCCGCTTTGAGCGAAATAACCGTTTCGATCTCCCGCTGCTCAAAAAAGTCGGCTTGATGCTGTGTTTTGGGTGCAAATTGGAATGCTTTGGGTCCCTGAACAAAAGCAACATTATCCTTATAAGCGGAAGCGATTCGGTTGGGATTTTTCTTGGAGGTTTCTTTGATCAGCTGAAAAAGCGTCATAGGCTTCTCTTCTCCATCGATCACGAAAGTTCCATTGAATATTTTATGACGGCAATGCTCGGAATTGACCTGGGAAAATCCAAATACCTCTGAGTCAGTTAACGGTCTTCCAAGTTGCTTGGCTACATTTTCTAAATACGCTACTTCCTCCTCGCTAAGTGCCAGTCCTTCTTGTTGGTTGTATGTTGCAATATCATTGACCTCTTGGATGGGTACCGGCTTCAGGTCAATCGCAAAAATCTCCTGATTGAGCCCTTCGTAAGCTTTTTGAAGCATGGGGTCAATTTCATCGTTTTCGCCTAGTGGCAAAAATTCTTCGATTCGCTGGATTCCGAGGATCCCCATGTTTAGGGTGATTTCTACGGCATTGGTGGACCAAGGTGTGATCATTTCCTTTCTAGGGCCGGAAAATTTCCCATTAACTTGGGCATCGTTTAAGGCCCGGGCTTCTCCAAATAGCCAGGAGAGTTTATCGATGTCTTCGGGTGCGAGAGGTTGGTGAGTTTGTACAGCGTAAACGCTTTTTTGAGGGGATTCAAAGAAGAAAATCATGTCCTTGAGCTGGTAAGCTGCAAAGGTAAGGAATTGGTAGAAGGAATGGAAAAGCAAAAGATCAGAAAATCGATGACTTTTCCATTCTTTGGGATAAAGGCTTAGAATAAGCCAGTAATGGTACCATCTTCTTCGATGTCAATCAATTCGGCCGCAGGCACCAAAGGCAAACCGGGCATTCGTAGTATTTCTCCAGCTATGGGGATAATAAAACCTGCACCGGCCGCTATTTCGAAATCCCGAATCTGGACTTCAAATCCTTGAGGTCTTCCTAGTTTTTTCTCGTCGTCACTCAGACTTTTTTGCGTTTTTGCAATGCAAATGGGGAGATTACTATAGCCCAATTCTTCGAAACGTTTGAGTTTGTTTTTGGCAGCATTGGTGAGAACGACCGAATCAGCTCCATAGATCTTTTTGGCTACTTTCTCGATTTTGGTGAATGGACTGTCTTCAAGTTGGTAGGTGAAATTCAGTTCTTTGGAATCGTTTTGCTCGGTAGTTTCGACTACTTTTTGGGCCAGCTCTATGCAGCCTAATCCGCCTTTTGCCCACCCTTCGCTGATAGCAGCTGGTATTCCCTGTTTTTCGCAATAGTCTAAAAGAAGTGATTTTTCTGCATCGGTGTCACTGGAAAAGACATTGATAGAAATCACCACAGGTACCCCGAATGATTTCAGTGCAGCAAGATGACCATCGAGATTTGCAAATCCCCGCTCTAAAGCTTCTGTATTTTCTATTTCCAATTCTTTGAGGGTTTGACCACCATGGTATTTGAGAGCTCTGATGGTCGCCACTAATACAATTGCTTTTGGTGCAATCTGGGCTTCTCGGCATTTGATGTTCAGAAATTTTTCAGCCCCCAAGTCAGACCCAAATCCTCCTTCGGTTACTACGTAGTCGCTGAGGCTCATTCCGATTTTAGTGGCCAAAATGGAGTTGGTTCCTTGGGCGATATTGGCAAAAGGCCCTCCGTGAATGATGGCTGGATTATGCTCAAGAGTTTGCACCAAGTTGGGCTTGATTGCCTCCTTCATCAAAGCTGCCATGGCTCCTTGAGCATTGAGGTCTCGGGCAAAAATGGCTTGACCTGATAGTGTATCACCGATATAAATATTTGCAAAGCGCTCCTTCAGGTCGCTGATACTTTTGCTTTGGCAGAGAATAGCCATGACTTCACTAGCTGCGGTAATATTGAATCCGCTTTCTCGGGGAATTCCTCCGTTGGTTCCTCCCAGTCCCAACACGATATTGCGAAGGGCCCGATCATTCATGTCCAAAGTGCGTTTCCAAAGTACTTTTCGTGGGTCCAACTGAAGGCTTCTCTTTTTACTCTGCATATTGTTATCGATCAAAACAGCCAGTAGGTTGTTAGCTTTTTCGATAGCAGAGAAATCTCCCGTGAAGTGCAAATTGATGTCCTCCATGGGAATGACTTGACTACGGCCTCCTCCAGCCGCTCCTCCTTTGATTCCGAAAACAGGGCCAAGGCTTGGTTCTCGAATGACAGCGGTACTTTTTTTACCGATTTGATTCAGCGCGTCTACCAGGCCAATCGTAGTGGTAGTTTTGCCTTCTCCTGCCGGGGTAGGAGTGATCGCAGTGACTAGGATGAGATTACTCTGGGCTATTTGTGCTTCATTGATCAGCGTGAGGGGAAGCTTGGCCTTATATTTTCCATAATACTCCAGCTCCTCTTCGGCAATGGAAAGCTTCTCGGCAATTTCTCGGATGGGGGCCGGAGTGGTCAGGTTTGCAATTTCGAGATCGGTCATGGGTTTAATTTTTACCGAAGGTAAGGTGGAGATTATGAAATTAATTGGTCAATAGTTTGTTTAAAAAATGATATAAATCAGTAGAAAATCCCCGAATTTTTTGAGTTGAGAAATTGGGATGTTGCGTTGATTAATCCTCCATGTCCCACAGGAAGTATAATGGATTTTGCGGTGGGGATTTTTTTACTAAAAGCAGAAAGACTTTTTGGAGATATCATCCGGTCATGAGCACCTGTAAATAAACTAATGGGCGTTTTAAGTTTATTGGCATTTCGGCTGATTTTCTTTAGGTCCAAATGGATTTCTCCAAAAACCCGCCAGGTAAAATAGACCTGAGCTCGCTGTGACCTTGTTTTCATCTGGGTAGTGATAAATTTTACCAGACTATTTTCCACTATTCCCACCTTATTTAATTTCGCAACCAGACCAAAAAATAGCTGAGGTCTGAATACGATGCGTTTGAAGAAAGGATGAAAGTAAGTCGGATAACTGCTGATGCTGTATTCGGCTCCGGTTTTGATCCCGTCAGGTGCCAAGAGAGTCAAACTTTTAACCTGATCCGGAAATAGTTCATAAGTTAAAAGTGAAAATTTTCCTCCCATGCTGTAACCGATCAGGTGAAAGTTCGTGAAACTCTCTTGCTGCATAAGTTTTTGAATAAGCCACTTCCAGTGATTTTTGGAGAGAGGAGTGGAAGCCTGAAACCATTGACTTCGTCCATGGTAAAAAAGGTCGATCAAGTGGAAGGTGTAATTTTCATGATGAAGTTTGGTAAACGGCAGCATGTATTGATGATTTTGGCCAAAACCGTGAAATAAAAGTACATGATCAGGTCCGGATCCTAAAGTGGTGTAGTGTAATCTGCCCTGATGGGTTTCAATAATTTTCATTCAATTGAAATTGTTTTTAAAAGATAAGTAAAACAAGAAGTTGTTAAGAAAATAGGGTTAGAAACAAAATAAAATATTTTAAAATCAATTAATTGTAGATGAAAAATAGTTTGATTAGTTGCTTTAGGTATTTTCTCAAAATAATATTTGATTAAAAACTGCGGGAACTTTGTGACTACAAATAGTTTCCATAGTTTTGCATCTCAATTCAAATGATCGTGTGGAGATGAGAGAGAAAATATTGGATGTGTCGATGGAGCAGTTCGCCCGCTTTGGAGTCAGGAATATTACCATGGACGACTTAGCAAGGCAAGTAGGGATATCCAAGAAAACACTTTATCAAGAATTTAAGGATAAAAAGGAGCTGGTCATGGAGGCCTTTCATCGAATGCTTTCTTTGGATCAGGAGAAAATGTGCTTTATCATGGAGTCTGAAGATGGCGTCATTGAGCACCTGGTCAATTTGTCAAAAATGATGCGGGAGCGGCTGAGCGGTATTAATCCGATTGCCATTCTGGAGGTCCAGAAATATTTTCCGGAGGCTTGGGCGATATTCGAGAAGCATAAAGAAGAAGTGATCCTATTGGATCTGGTCAATGTTCTGGAGAAGGGCAAGAAACTAGGCTATTTCAGAAAGGAAATAGATTCCACTATCTTGGCTCGACTCCGAGTTAATCAAATCACTTCTGCATTGGAGCAAACTAATTCCCATACCCAGACACATGACCTAGTGGAGGTCCAAATGGAAATGATGGATCATTTTCTTCATGGGATTTTCACCGAAAAAGGGCGGGAAGCCTTTTACAGCCAACAGAAAAAACAAGATTGAATCTTATAGTAATGAAAAAAAACCTTTTTGCCTTTTTGCTTATTTTCTCATTTTCTTTCGCCCTTCAGGCTCAGGAACAGGTGAGAATGACCTTGGAAGAGGCCCTATCACTTTCTCTGGAGAATAATGTAAATGTCAAAAACGCCCAATTGGAGACGATGATCTCTAAGGCTACGATCAAGGAAACCACCGCCAGTGGATTGCCTCAGATCAATGGAGCTTTTGATTTGAATTATAATCCGGCGATCCCAGTGGTTTTTCTGCCTAACGAACCGCCATTTGGTGATCCCAGCATTCCATCAGACGTGATTCCAGCACGATTTGGCGTGAGTTTTACCTCTTCACTCAGTGCCAATGTTCGCCAGATGATTTTTGACGGATCTTTCTTTGTGGGACTTCGGGCGGCCAAAACCTATAAGCAACTGACTGATTATGATTTGGAAAAAACTGAAACCGATGTGATCGAGTCCGTCAAAAAGGCTTATTTCGGGGTGTTGGTCAATCAAGAGCGAATTCGATTGGCCCAGTCCAACTTATCCCGGGTTGATACCCTTTTGAATGAAACCCGTGCATTGAATGAAGCCGGTTTTGCCGAAAAAATCGACGTATCCAGAATCCAAGTTCAGCGAAACAATACCTTTACCCAGCTGGAGCGCAGCCGAGCAGCGTTGGAAATCTCCATGCAAGTCTTGAAATTACAGATTGGTCTGCCGATGGAATATGACCTTGACTTGGAGGAGAATCTGGAGGAGTTCAATAGCCTGGAGGAAGTTTCTGCATTGTTGGAAGATCCTGGAAATGAGCGAATTGAGGTTAAGCAGCTGAATACCAATATTGAGTTGGTCGGATTGGATATTAAAAATAATCAATCCCAATACATGCCCTCGATTGATTTTGTAGGCAATATTCAGCGGGCCGGGGCAGGGAATGAACTCAATTCGGTATTTAATAGTCAGAATTGGTTTGGTAGCTCGCTTTTAGGAGTAAGTATGACGATTCCGATTTTTGACGGATTCCTGAAAAGCGCCAAAATCCAAAAGAACAGAATACAGATTCAGCAGCTCGAAAATCAACGAAATTACATTCGGGAGAGCATCAGAAGCGAAGTATTTTCAGCCAAAACCAATCTCAAAAATGACCTGAGTTTATTACAGGTTCAGGAAGAAAATCTAGAATTGGCCCGGGAGGTCTTTGACATGGCCCGAATCAAATATACCGAGGGTGTCGGCTCCAATCTCGAGGTAGTAGAAGCCGATGCCGCCCTTATCGAGGCGGAGATCAATTACCTGTCGGCTTTGTATGACGGACTAGTTTCCAAGGTGGACTTGGAAAAAGCCCTGGGCATCTTAAAAACATCAATAGAAAACTAAACCAACTATTTCTCCTTCTTTTTGAAGGAAAATAATCGTAAAAATAACCATGAAAGGAACCTTGAAATTTTTACCCATCAGCTTAGCGATGATTTTGGCATTTAGCTGTGCCGAAAATGACAGCGTAGAGGCAAAAAAGGCTGAGTTGGAAAAACTCAAAGCCGAAGTAATTGAGCTCAATGGCACGATTCGCGAGTTGGAGTCGGAGCTCACTCAGTTGGATTCCGGATTTGCCCAGCAAAATCAAAAGTCCATCCTCATCACCACCGCGGATGCCCGAAAAGGAAACTTTGAGCATTTTGTAGAAGTGACAGGAGCAGTTCTGTCCAAGAAAAATGTGAGTATTTCCGCCGAAACAGCTGGAAGAATAGTAGAAGTCCCAGCAATTGAAGGAATGCGCGTCAGTAGAGGACAGGTCCTAGCCGAAATCGATTCTGAAAGCATTCAGCGAAATATCGAGGAAATTGAAAATTCCCTGGACTTGGCAAGAACACTTTTTGAAAAGCAGGAACGACTTTGGAAACAGCAAATCGGAACTGAGGTACAATACTTGGAAGCGAAAAGTCGAAAAGAAGGATTGGAGCGCAATCTGAATTCTTTGAAAACCCAATTGGATAAGGCATTCGTTAGGGCGCCGTTTGACGGTACGATCGAAACGGTACAAGTGCGATTAGGAGAACTAGTCCAGCCCGGAGCCCCGATGTTTCAGTTTGTGGGCGAAAACGACCTCTTTATTGAAGCGGATATCTCAGAATCCTATGTGGGAGTCTTGGGCAAAGGCGATTCAGTGCGGGTGAGTTTCCCTTCTATTGGACAGGAGATCAAGACACGGGTATCCTCAGTAGGTTCTATCATCAATCCAAACAACCGGACTTTTAAAGTGGAGGTATTTATGCCAAAACTGGATTTGGTCAAACCGAACATGCTGGCCGTAATGAAAATCAAGGATTATGAGAATCCTGAAGCCGTAGTGGTCCCCTCCAAATTGGTCTTAAGTGATAATCGAGGAGATTATGTGTTTGTGGTGGAAGAGGGGAAAGCCCAAAAAATCTATGTCAAACGAGGAAAAACTTTTCAGCAGGATGCCGAGATTTTGGAGGGGTTGGCTGGAAATGAACAGTTGGTGGATAAGGGCTTCCGAGAAGTAGGAGACAATTTTAATGTGAACATCGCGCAGCAGTAAATCATGGCCGAAGAAGCAAAGTCAAAAACAATAAGAGAGTTTGGGTTAACCAGTGCGAGTGTGGACAATTCCACCTCTGTCATTATCCTGACGCTGATTATTACCGTTTTGGGATTGGGGGCTTACCGTACCATGCCCAAGGAAAGTTTTCCAGAGGTGGTTATTCCTACGGTCTATGTGGGCACTCCCTATCCGGGAAACTCCCCCGTGGATATGGAAAACCTGATTACACGTCCGATTGAGAAAGAACTGAAGTCTCTCAATGATGTGAAAGATATCAAATCCACTTCGGTTCAGGATTTTTCTTCGATTGTGGTGGAGTTTAATCCAGGCGTGGAGATTTCCAAGGCGATCCAGGATGTCAAAGATGCGGTGGATAAATCGAAGAGCGAATTGCCTTCCGATCTGGATCAGGAGCCCAATGTCTTGGAGGTGAATACTTCCGATTTCCCGATTATGAATGTAAATATTTCGGGAAATTATTCGGAAGCTGAGCTTAAGAAGTTTGGAGAATACCTGGAGGATGAAATCGAAAAGCTACCCGAAATCTCCAAAGCAGATCTGGCAGGTACCGTGGAGCGAGAGATTCAAATCAATGCCGATCCTTATAAAATGGAATCTGTCGGGGTAACTTTTGATGATATTGCCAATGCGGTAAGGTCAGAAAATGTGACCATCTCAGGTGGAAGTATCAGAGGAGGGGATTTTCAGCGGACTTTGCGTGTGGATGGGGAGTTTACCGATCCAGCGCAGATTTTGGATGTGATTGTCAAAACTGACAATCAAAAAATCGTCTATCTCCGGGATGTGGCTGAGGTAAAAGATACTTATAAGGATCGGACTTCTTATGCGCGGATGAAAAACCTCCCCGTTGTCACGATCAATGTGGTCAAGCGGAGCGGAGAAAATCTCTTGTTTGCCGCTGATAAAATCAAAGAAATCATTGAGGAAACCAAAGCCAACAGATTTCCGCAGGATTTGGAAATCACGATCAACAATGATCAAAGCAAAACTACGCGTACGCAGGTCAGTGATTTGGAAAACTCCATCATCTTCGGAGTGATCCTCGTTGTGTTGGTTTTGATGTTTTTCTTGGGATTCCGAAATGCGCTTTTTGTAGGGTCGGCTATCCCGCTTTCGATGTTTATTTCCTTCTTGGTGTTGAATGCATTTGGGATTACCCTTAATCTCATGGTGCTATTCTCCTTGATTTTGGCTTTGGGGATGCTTGTGGATAATGGAATCGTAGTCGTGGAGAACATTTATCGTCTGATGTCTGAAGGAAAATCTCCTATAGTCGCTGCAAAAGAAGGCGTCGGAGAGGTGGCGTGGCCGATCATTACTTCTACTGCTACGACACTTGGAGCATTTCTGCCTTTGGCATTTTGGCAGGATACAATCGGAGACTTTATGAAATATCTTCCGATTACCTTGATTATCGTATTGTCTTCATCGCTATTTGTGGCCTTGGTGATCAATCCTGTGATGACTGCGATGTACATGAAAATAGAGGATGTCACCAAGGAAAAACCCAAACAGCGATCAATTATCGTCGCAGGGATTTTCTTGGTATTGTCCACTATTGCATATTTGGTAGGGTGGATGGCAATGGGTTCCCTGACTCTGGTCGCTTGTGTATTGACCCTGTTCAATGTCTTTTTGTTGAGAAAAGCGATCAGATGGTTTCAGACCGTGTTTTTGGTACGATTGGAAAATAGCTATGAAAGGATTTTGGAATTTTCTCTCCGAGGCAAAAACCCCTATTATTTATTCGGAGGAATCAATTTACTCTTAATCTTCTCCCTTGGATTGCTTTTCATCAGAGCCCCCAAAGTACTTTTCTTTCCAGATAATCAACCACAGTTGATCAATGTCTATGTCGAGTTTCCGATGGGAACTGATATCGAAGCGACCAATGAGTTTGTGGATGAATTTGAGGATGAGATAGCAGTAAGTTTGGGTGAATACAACGAGATTATTGAATCGGTAATTTCTCAGATTGGGGAAGGGACAAGTGACCCAACCGAAGGATCAACCGGTGAAGCTACGCCTCATAAAGCAAAGATCACGATAGGATTTGTGGATTATATTGATCGTCAGGGTGTCAATACCAACAAGGCCATGGAAGAAATCCGTGACCTCGCCGAAAACTATGCCGGTGTTTTGATCACAGTCGATAAGCAAAAAGCCGGTCCTCCTGTCGGTAAAGCGATTAATATTGAGTTTTCGGGCGAAGATTATGATCAGTTGATCAGCTATGTCAATCGTTCAATGGAATTTCTCAATAGCAAGAATGTTCCTGGCGTCGAAGAATTAAAAACGGATTTGTCTTTAGGTAGCCCAGAACTAATTGTGGATATTGATCGCGATAAAGCCCGCAGATTTGGTTTATCCACCTCAACTATCGCCACCGAAATGAGGACTTCTCTTTTCGGCCTGGAAGTGTCCAAATACAAGGAAGGTGAAGATGATTATCCGATTCAACTTCGGTTGACTGAAGATTACCGGTACGATGTCAATGCGCTGATCAATAAAAAAATTGGGTTTCGGGATAAATTTGGTGAAAAACGCGAGGTTCCGGTTTCTGCCGTAGCAGATATCGAATATGGATCTACTTATGGTTCGGTGAAGCGAAAAGATCTTGAGAAGGCCATAACTATTTATTCTAATGTGTTGGATGGGTTCAATGCTACTGAAATCAATACCGCACTTCGTGACTATATGGCTGGATTTGAGGTTCCGGATGGGATTACAGTGAAGTTTACCGGGGAGCAAGAGGAGCAAGCCAAATCGATGGAGTTTTTGATCCGTGCGCTTGGGATAGCTGTTTCCTTGATCTTCCTGATCATCGTCGCACAGTTTAATTCTGTGACGACCCCGTTTATCATTATGGCATCGGTGGTTTTAAGTACGATCGGAGTGTTTTTGGGATTGGTGATTTTCAATATGGATTTTGTGGTCATTATGACCGGGATTGGGATTATTTCCTTAGCCGGAGTGGTAGTGAATAATGCGATCGTATTGATCGATTATACCAACTTGGTTCGAGCAAGAAAGCGGGAAGAATTGGGAGTTCCTGATGATCAGTTTTTATCTTTTCCGGATTTGGTGGGAAGTATCGTCGAATCAGGAAAAACCCGTCTAAGACCCGTCTTATTGACGGCGATTACCACAGTTCTGGGATTGATCCCGCTTGCTATCGGAATGAACATCAATTTCGGTACCTTATTGAGTGAATTTGACCCTCAATTTTATGTCGGAGGAGATAATGCAGATTTTTGGGGTCCAATGGCTTGGACCGTAATCTTTGGGCTAACCTTTGCGACCTTCCTTACGTTAGTGATCGTACCAGTCATGTATTTGCTGGCAGACAAATTAAATATGAAGCTGCGTAAGTTGAAAGCATGATTGATTTAAGGTTGGTGGTTTTTTAGACAAAACCTCCGGAACCATGTTCCGGGGGTTTTTAATTTTCGGAGGATTGCCAATTTCCACTCTTTATTGGAAAAGACTGCAGAAAATTGGCATGAATAAAAATCAAAAAAGCCCAGTTTTCCCTGGGCTTTTTTGATTTCAGTCAAGCAGGTATTTTAAAAAGGAAGGTCGTCTTCACTGGTCTCAGCCATTTCTGGTTTTGGAGCAGGTTGAGAAGAATTTCTTCTACTCAAGAACGTAAAATCATTCACCACAATTTCGGTGGTGTATCGCTTATTACCGTCCTTGTCTGTGTAGCTGCGATTGGAGATTTTACCCTCGACGGCGACTTCTGAACCCTTGTCGGTGTATTTTTGGAGGATTTCGGCTTGCTTTCCCCAAAGCACCAATCGATGCCATGTGGTATTGTCCACACGTTCGCCTTTTTGGTTTTTGTAGGTTTCATTAGTTGCGATGGACACCCTTCCGAGGATTTGACCGGAATCAAGATTTTTGATTTCTACTTTGTCACCCAAGTGACCGATTAGCTGTACTTTGTTTCTTAGCGCATTCATGATTTTTAGAATTTAAGTGAAAGATTAATTTTTGATTTCGCTAGAGGTAAATCGTTGAGCCAAAGTTGCATCCCCGGCCAAAAACTAGTCGGGTGACAGTCGACAGTATCCGTTAGTAGTCGTTTGCTGTCGGATAAATTTGACTGAATGATCAGATTGTCATTCAGGTTTTTAATAAATTTATTTTTGATAAGATGATTGGATTAATCCTAAGAAATCGAGCATGACTTTAATCGGCACAGTCAAGGATGATTAATAGTCGAGCGAGATTTCAGTTTACCTTTGAAAATCAATTATAGACACATGAAGCTGCAAATTACTGATCAAATGGTTCGGGAAATAGCCGAAGATTTGGATGCCGGTATGACCTGCTATGTGGATAAAAATACCGGTGAAATAGAAAGTCTCCCGGATACGCTGAGTCCTTATTTTGACTCGGAATTATGGCAGGATTTAATCGATAAAATTGATCGGAATATGGGAGAATACTGGATCATTGAGCCGATGGAGTCCTGGGAAGCATTTCAGGTGATGGATGATTTTGTCGATTCTTTAGGAGACAACAAAGAAACTCGACGCTTGATATCTAGCCTTCAACACCCAAAACCCTTTTAGCATTTTAAGCAATTGATTCATGAATCTGAACTGCGGGAAGATTGGTTTTCTTTCAAGCAAAAACGCTATGAGGATTATGTCCGAAATTTACTCCAAGATTATTTACAGCGTGAAAAGTAAAAGCTTGTGCGTTTGCTTTATTTTTGAAACTCAAATCAAATTCGAACCACTGCTTTTCATTTTCCTTGAAAAAAATCACTATTGTTCCCGCTGAAACTGAAGATTTGCCTGAGTTGCTTAGGATGGCAAGGACAGCCTTTATCCAAGCGTTCACCATCGGAAACAAACCCGAAAATGTGGAGCATTACCTAAATGAAGCTTTTACCTTGCCCCAGTTTGAAAAGGAATTTGAAACCCCCTCATCCTATTTTTTTCTGGCAATAAGTGAAGATAAAATCATCGGATACCTAAAGGTCAATGAAACCCCTTCGCAGACTGACATTCACGATCCAGAAAGTCTGGAGATTGCAAGATTATATGTACTGGAAGAATTTCTAGGAAGGGGAGTGGGGCCTGAGTTACTAAATTTTGCGATCGAATTGGCCAAGCAAAAAGCCAAGAAATATCTGTGGCTTGGAGTCTGGGAGAAAAATGCCCGAGCGATCCGATTTTATGAAAAAAATGGCCTCCGAAAATTCGGAAGCCATCCATTTCCCTTTGGGGATGAAGTTCAGACGGATTATCTGATGCGAATTGATTTTTAAGAACCCAATTCTCCTCTTTTAGCCATGCGTTGCATCTTTTTGTTGGCATAGATGGCTACTTCGACCCGTCTATTTTGAGCTCGATCCATATCGGTTTCATTGCTGTCTAGCGGCATGGATTCTCCATAGCCTGTGCTAGTCATTCGTGGGCTGGAGACTCCTAGGTTTCCCAAGTAGCTTTGTACTGAATAGGCCCGGTCTCTGGAGAGCGAAAGGTTATAATCTTCTTCTCCCACGGAGTCTGTGTGTCCCTCGATCATAATATTGGTGTCTTCGTATTTCTTCAGCGTGGTGGCTAGATTTTGAAGATTTGTCGTGGCCTCAGGACTGAGTGTAGATTGATCAAAGCCAAATAGAAGTCCTGAATCAAAGGTGATTTTGATGCCTTCCCCAACTCGTTCCACTTTTGCGCCTTCCAGATCTCTACGAAGTTCCTCGGCTTGTTTATCCATTTCTCGGCCGATGATCGCACCCGCAGATCCACCGATGGCCGAACCAATAATAATTCCTGTTGCTGTTTTATCCTTTCCGGCGATAAGTCCCCCGAGTATTCCGCCTGCAGATCCACCGATGGCTGCTCCTTTGACGGCATTGCTGGTTTTGCAGGAAGGTGTTCCTATCAATAACCCAATGATTCCTAGTCCTAGTAAAATCCTGTTTGAAGTTTTCATGTGCATATAATTTTACTTGTGGGCTGCATGAAATCCCGCACAGTCGTCCCGAAAGATTTCGGTTTTGATAGGCTTGATTTCATGAGTACGTATTTTTACTAATACCAATTGCAAGTGGCGTACCAAAGAAATTTTATAAAGAAATATAAATCCCGGTCATCGTTGGAACATGCTGTACATTGGAAGCATTAAGTGCGTCAGGATAAATGGCTTGATGAAAAGCCTGCTTTTTACTTAAAAAAATGGGCTGAGAAAAAAAGGAAGTGTATTTTTGAAACAAAAAAATATGAGGTTTTTATTAGGTTGGATTTTGGGATTGGGTATTTCCTTGTCGGCGATTGCACAGGAAAAGGAACCCGTTGTAATTTTAATTTCTTTGGATGGCTTTCGTTATGATTATGTGGAGCGATTTCAACCCGAAAACCTTAGCCGATTTATCCAATCAGGAACTGCTGCCGAAGGCTTGATTCCCTCATTTCCCAGCAAGACTTTTCCCAATCATTACACCATTGCGACAGGATTGAAACCTGAACACCATGGGGTGGTGGATAATACATTTTACAATCCTGAGAAAGATCAAGTTTATTCCATTGGCAATCGCGAGGTCGTAACTGACGGGAGTTGGTATGGCGGAACGCCACTTTGGGTACTCGCAGAGCAAAATGGGATGAAAGCTGCCAGTTATTTTTTTGTAGGATCAGAAGCGGCTATCCAAGGAGTCAGGCCGAGCTATTATTACGATTATGATGGTAACGTCCCAAATCTCACACGGATTTCCAAAGTATTTGAATGGCTGCAATTACCCGCCGATGAGCGACCTCAGATGATCACGTTGTATTTTTCTGATATGGATAATGTGGGTCATGGTTTTGGTCCCAATAATGATGAAAAATTGAAAGAAAGGTTAACTCGCCTGGACCGGGAGCTTGGAGCCTTATTTGAGGGATTGAAGAGCTTTGATTTGCCGATTCACGTGATTCTGGTTTCTGACCATGGGATGGTGGATGTTCCCCGATCTCAGTTGATCAATCTGGAGCCGCTGATCGATGGTCTGGATGCCCGAGTGGTCAATTCCGGCGCACTGGCCCACATCCATCTTAAGGATCAAGAAAAGAAAGAAGAATACCAAAATCTAATCGAATCCAGGGCAGAGCACATTCATGTCATCGATATTGATGATCGGGAATATTACACGGATCTGAGTTTACATCGGGATTTGATGGGAGATTTATTGATTATACCGGATTTGGGTTATTATCTGACTGACAGTAGAGGCTTGTTTCGCTATCAAAACCGTGCAGCAAGTATGAAAACGGAGGTTTTTGGGGAGCATGGATTCAGTCCGGATTATCAGGAAATGCAGGGGATTTTCTACGCGGCTGGACCTCGGATTCAATCTGGAAAGACAATTGAGCCATTTTCCAATGTGCACATTTACCCCTTAATTTGTGAGATTTTAGGCCTGCCAATTCCAAAAGACATAGATGGAAAGCTGGAAGTCCTAAAACCAATTTTGAAGGATTAATCATGGATCGGATCGATATCAAAAGTCGTAAAGAGGTGGATTTTTTGGTTAGGAGATTTTATGAGCAAATCCGTAAGCACGAATCTCTCGGGCCGATTTTCAATCAAGTGGTGGAGGATTGGGAGCATCATTTGGTTCATTTGAGTGATTTTTGGGAGATTATTCTCTTGCAGACCGGTCCTGGCAGAGGCAAATTCAATCCGGCTCAGGTTCATGTGACCGTAGATCGAAAAGTCGATGAGTCTATCGATCAGGCACATTTTGGAAATTGGTTGGAGCTTTGGTTCCAAACGGTGGATCGATATTTCGAGGGTGAAAATGCAGTCTATGCCAAAGAGCATGCCCGAAGAATGGCGCATATGCTTTTTATGAGAATTTGGGAAGCCAGAAAAAAAGAGTGAATCGCTTGGTAATCAGCATTTTTTTGTATTTTTCATTCACTTTTCTCTAAATCACTATGAAAAAATTTCTTATTCCCGTACTTGGTTTACTTTTCCTGTTGCTGAGTTACCCTATTCTTGCTCAGGATCTTTTTTCGAGTCAGGAAGCTTTGCCTGTCCGGTTGAAATTTTCCGTCAAGGAAATGAAAAAGTCTACGAACGATTCAACTTATTCTGATCAAGTCCTCTGGTATCAGGATGAGGAAGGAAACTGGGATTCGCTGGAGGTGGAGCTGCGGACCCGGGGAAATTTCAGATTGGATAATTGCTACTATCCACCCCTTCGCCTCAAGATCAAAAAGAAAAAGCGAGAAGGAACACCATTTGAAGAGCACAAGCATTTGAAGGTGGTACTTCCCTGCACCAAAGTCAAAAATGCCAATGGTTTTGTCGCGAAAGAATTTTTGTGTTACCAACTCTATCAACAAGTAACTCCTTATTCATTCCAAACTCGGATGATTCAGGTAGAAATGGAAAATCTGGATGATAAAAAAGGGGAGAAGGAGCAGCTCTTAGGCTTTTTGATTGAGGACGATGATAATGTCGCCGATCGTTTTGGCGGAGAGATCGTTAAGGATGTCAAAATACACCCTAATTTTATGCTGGACACGGCTTCGCTGAGGCATGACTTTTTTCAGTTTTTGATCGGAAACACAGACTTTTCGAGCATGTTTCGACATAATGAAAAAATCCTGAAAGTCGGAAAAAATGCTGTTTTGCCTTTGCCCTATGATTTTGATATGACCGGTCTGGTTAATCCGCCCTATGCTCAAGTGAGTGATCTTGTCGATATCGAGCATGTCACCGATCGATTGTATCGGGGGTATTGCAGAGATCCCGAGCTGATGGAGTATATGCGTCAGGAATTTTTACAAAAGGAAGATCAAATCTGGCAAGCGGTGAAAAACATGTCGGTCCATATGGATGAGTCCGATCAAAAATCCTGTACCCGATTTATCGGTGATTTTTTTAGAATTATGAAGGATGATTTTCAATTTCAACGCATGGTTATGAAAGCCTGTCTGACGGGGACGAGTTGAGTTTTTTCGGGTGTCAATTGGGAGGTCAGTGCTATTTCAGGTTCGCCGACTTTTGAGGACTTCTTTTTCATTGCTCAATCGGTAATTTGTCCGAAAGTGATTATCCTTTTCCTATTTTTGTCTTCAGTCCTCACCCGCATTCCAATACGCCATTCGCTCTAGTTTTTCCACTTCAATCGAGTAAAAGCCAAATTCTTCGACGACTTTCCCCTCGAGACGATAGATTGCCCGACCTTTGAAGGGGTACTTTTTGACCACAGGAGGGAAGTGCACGGTATCGATCCAGTCTCCGTCCCGATCCAGAAAAGTCCCAAAATTCATCACCTCACCCTTCACCGTTCGGGTGTATTTCACGGTTACCAGATAGCCGACGATCATGACCCATTTTCCCAAGTGCTTGGTCATTTCTCGGGCCTTGATTCCTTGGACGCTTTGATCTTTGACCAGGTGAAAGGGAGAATCGAGTGGAAACTCCAGTATATCGATTTGATCCAAAATGTCTTGCCGGATATCCGTCTCGTCGAGGTCAGGGACTTGGGGCGGTTTTTTGCCAAAACTGATCTCCATCGAAGCTGAGCGGAAAAGCTCATTTGTACTCACCGCTGCCTTTCGCTTGTTTTGAAGAAAATGCGCCTCCCAGAGGAGCTCCTGCTTGGTCTTGCCCGTAAACCGAAAACAAGTCATCCGGATCAGGATCAGCAACTGCTCCAGCCCGATTTCGACCCGAGCTACAAAATCAGCTAAACCTAGAAAGGGGCCATTCGTCCTACGCTCGGAGAGTAATTTTTCTACCGTAGCTTTTTCTAGGTATTTCATATGAATGAATCCCAGAAAAACGGTTTTTTCCGTGATCCGTGTCAGGTACTCACTCTCGTTGAGGTGAGGGGCTTGGATCTTGGCGCCGTTCATTCGGAGCTCGTGGACATAGAATTCGGTATGATAAAATCCCCCGAAATTATTGATTACCCCGACCATGAATTCCAGTGGGAAATAGGCTTTCAGATACAAACTCTGATAGCTTTCCACAGCAAAAGAAGCGGAGTGTCCTTTGGCAAAGGAATACCCCGCAAAACTTTCGATCTGATGCCAGACTTCGGTAGCTACTTGATCCTCCCGGCCCAGTTCTTTGCAGTTGGAGAAAAAACGATCCTTCACCCGCTGAAATTCATCTTTGGAGCGGGATTTTCCGCTCATACCCCGACGTAGTACATCCGCTTCTCCCAAACTCAGTCCGGCAAAATAGTGGGCAACCTTGATCACATCCTCCTGATAGACCATGATGCCATAGGTCTCGGGCATGATTTCAGCCATGACGGGATGGGCGGTTTTTCTACGCTCGTGATCGATATGCCGCAGAATATACTCCCGCATCATGCCCGATCGCGCCACGCCGGGCCGGATGATGGAGCTAGCTGCCACCAGTTCGAGATAAGTATCTGCTTTAAGTTTGGCCAAAAGCATGCGCATAGCGGGTGACTCCACGTAGAAGGCACCGATAGTGTGTCCGGTACGCAGGTGTTCTTTGATTTTAGGGTCTTTCTTGAATTTTTCGATTTCACGAATATCCACTTTCACCCCTTGATTTTGATAGATGATCTCCAGGGCAGACTTGATGTGGCCGAGTCCCCGCTGACTCAGGATATCAAATTTGTGCAGACCGATGTCCTCCGCCGTGTGCATATCGATATGGGCGAGTGGGAAGCCTTTCGGAGGCATATCCGTGGCCGTGTAGTAGTGGATAGGTTTGTGCGAAATCAAAATCCCGCAGGCATGAATCGTCAGATGCGAAGGCATATCATGCAGCACTTGCGAATACTTGATGATCAGCTTGCCAAATTGATCGGGTGCGTAGCCCGGCTTATCCGCATGATGGATCAGCGATTCGATATCGGTCTTGGGCAGGCCAAAGACTTTCCCCAGCTCCCGAAGCATGGAGTTGTACTGAAAAGTGCTGTAGGATCCGAGCAGGGCCACATGCTCTTCTTTGCCGTCATTGTATTTACGGAAAATGTAATCCGTCACCTCGTCCCGGTCTGTCCAACTGAAGTCAATATCAAAGTCGGGTGGATTTTCCCTGTACAGATTGATAAAGCGCTCAAAATACAAATCCAGCTCAATCGGGTCCACGTCTGTGATGCCCAGGCAATAGGCCACGATGCTATTGGCGCCGGAGCCTCGGCCCACATGATAGAAGTTGCGGTGCTGCGCAAAGGTGATAATGTCGTAATTGATCAGAAAATAGGAGACAAAGCCCTTCTGCTGTATCAGTTCGAGCTCCTTTTCGATTCGCTGACTGATTTTTGGGCTGAGGTCGGGGTATCGACGGATGGCTCCCCTGAAGGTTTCCTGCCGGAGAAAGTCAAAATCCTCCCAATCTGAACCAAGAATATCCCGGCGGTTTTTGACCGCTTGGAAATAGAAGGAAAACTGACACTGTTCGAGGAGCTTTTGAGCATTGACGAGAAGGTAGCTGTGATTTTCGCAGCGGGCAATCAGATCAGCGTAGGAGTAGAGCTGATCGGTGACATCTGCCTGTTCAGCGACAGGAAGTTTGCTCAGCAGGGTATTTAAGTCCATGCTGCGCAAAAGCCGGTGGGCATTGAATTCGAGTTTGGAACTGAAAGTCGCCGGCTGCAAGAGCACGAGTTTTTCCTTTCGTCGGTACCAAGGGGAGGTGAGGAGCTTATTGAGTTGGCCAGGGTGTACGCCGACAAATTCATTTTCCCGCAGGGGAAAGGCCTTTTCCGAAAAGGGATAAATGACAAAGCTGTTTTCAAATTTTGGAGCCTTGGATTTAAACTCCCGCTTCTGAACCAAATGCTCGGAGAGGTGCTTGTTGAGTTCGAAAAAACCTTCTTGATTTCGGGCCAGTCCAATATACTGCTGCTGCACACCATTGCGGAAGTCAATCCCGATCACGGGATGGATGCCGGCTTTTTGCGCCGAGCGGATAAAAGGGAACACTCCTGCGGTGCAGTTGATGTCAGTGAGGGCGAGGGAATCGAGTTTTTTGCCTTTCGCCTCAGCGATCAGCGCTTCCACAGACATCGTCCCGTATTTGAAGCTGAAGTGAGAATGGCAATTTAAAAACATGTACGTTGACGATTTTTGATTGACGACTTGCTGGAAAACCTTTGAAGTCTAGCAGACCTAGAAGGTTTGGTATAGCTTTTAGACTTCGTGAGATGCACTCTGCGAAATACGCTCTCTGCGGTCGCGAGATAGTTGCGGCCATCGCTGTCCTGCGTCTTCAGACGCCAAACCGTTATGCTGCTTCTGGAGAAGCAGCATAACGGTTAAGACCTTCGAGGTTTTTGGAAACCTCAAAGGTTGCTGGATAAAATGTTAATTATTTTAACATTTTAATGTTTATAAATTAAACAAAAGAATTGAAATCCAGGCAAGGGGCTGACTGATTTTTGAAGGAATTTGTCGGGAATTTGCTAAGGGATTAGCCTAGTTTAATTCCATACTTTTCTAAAAGTCCCGGAAGACCATTTAGGTCAAAATAGGCACCGCGGATTCGATTGGTTTCGGGATCGAGGCGTAGGTTTTGGGTGTTTCGAAAATCTGCTTTTTCCAAATTGCTCTGATCAAAAACAGCCCCCATCAAGTCGGATTCCTGAAAACTCACTCCGATGAGATTCGCTTGGGAAAAATCTACGTCGAGCAAGCGGCAGCTGACAAAGACGGATTGCTTAAGTTGGAGATTGAAAAAGTTGCAATAGTCCAACTGGCAATTTTGGAAGTGAAACTCGAGCAAAAATGGATTGGCGGCATTGAAGTGAACGCCCAGAATTTTGCAGTTTTTGAATTTGACCTGCTGAAAGGAGACTTTCGAAACCTTGCTATTGCTCAGATCGCAGGAGTCAAAGGTGCAGTTTTCGAAGGATGAACCCTGGAAGTTTAAATTGGAAAAATCACAGGACAGGAAAATGCAGTGCTCATATTCTCCGGTTTTAAAATCGGAGGGAGCAAGGTTTTTGAAGGTTTGATCAGTGAAAAAGGCCATGAATTCAAATCGTAAATCTAAAATCTAAAATTGTAAATCTAGAGTCCTGCCAAATCCCATTTGGCAATCGTATCCTGAATCAATTTCAGCACTTTTTCATTGACTTTTTGGAAGTACTCCTCCGCTTGAGCCTGATCAAAGTTGGGATAGCCTTGTCCCTCTTGATACAGACCGATTGCAGAAGGAAAGGGAACGGCAGACCAGGATTTGTCTTTGGGGTAGGCTGTCGCTTGATTGTCTTGGTAGCGCTCTTTTTGAACCAATGTCGGATCGATAGCCTGAATGTATGCCGTTTCATTCAGACCGGCATGACCTCCGTCTTCTTTAAATACTTCCAAGGTCACATCGGAAGCATAGGACCACCAGTTGATCACGAGAGTGCGCACGCCTAGTTCGTTGGCGACTTCGGCAGCGATTTTTTGCAATACGGCGGTTTGCCCGCCACCATGACCATTTAGGATAATGATATTTTTGAATTCGTTTTTTGCCAGGCCTTTTAAAATATCCCGGATAAAAAGCGAATAAGCTTCCTCACTGATTTCAAAAGCTCCAGGATAATTGGCCATGGAGCCGGTCATCCCATAATTCAGCGTAGGGGCAATCAAGGCATTCAGTTCATCGGCCAGTTCGTTTGCCATGGCAAATGGCGCGGTGTTATCCGCTCCGTTGTTGATGACGCCGTGGGGTTCGAGCGTTCCAGTGGGCAGCAGGACAGTAGTGATTTTTTCGGGGACAAATTCGGAAAACTCCATCCAATTGATCCGATCCATCTCTCGGGTAGAAAGGTCTTGGGCGAGAGCTCCTGTAATTTTGAAGAAAAAAGTTAGTAAAACTATCGAGCGCAAAAGAGTTGATTTCATATAGGAGCAGTTTTTTGGACAAGTTAATTGAATTAGGAAAAAATCTCTATGCTATTGAAAATTTTGATGCCATTGATTTAGCAAAGAGCTTATGATTTCAATTCGCTCAAAAGACTTTCAATATCCAATCTTCTTGTGTACATCGTCAGTTCTCCACCTTCATCTTTAGGCCAAAACTCCTTGGGTCTATCCCAATACAATTCGACTCCATTTTGGTCTGGATCATCCAAATACAGTGCCTCGGAAACCCCATGATCAGCTGCGCCGGTCAAAGGATAATTGGCATCTTGGAGGCGTTGAAAGATTGTAGCAAGATCCTTTCGGGTCGGAAATAAAATCGCGGTATGAAATAAGCCCGGATAGCTTTTGGGCGCAGGAGTACTTCCTTTGCTCTGCCAAGTATTTAACCCGATATGATGATGGTATCCTCCTGCGGAAATAAAAGCCGCATCCTTGCCGTAGCGCATCATCAATTGGAAACCCAATAGCCCGCAGTAAAAATCCAAGCTTTGCTCCAAATCACTGACTTTCAGATGAACATGCCCGATTCGGGTTTCTGAGGGAATTTGATAGGGTTCCATGCTTTTTTTGACTTAGGTTCAATTACCAATTGGGACGAATTCCGGGAGCAAAAGGAAAGCGCTGTTGCTTATAAAACTCCAAATCACCTTCGGGCTTTTCGATAGACTCAGGGAAAGGACGATCCGCGAAAGTCTGAAAATAAAGCAAAGAGGAATTTCTCCACCATTCAGCTTCTTCGATTTGAATACCCAGTAATTGATCCACATGTGAAAATCGGGCTGAATCGATTTGATTTTCCAATTGCCTCCATTGAGTTCGCATTTCCCGGGCAGTTTTAACTCCCCCGTCATAGTGAAGCCCGATTTCTTCCCAGAGCGTGTTTCCCGATTGCATTTCATAATCCCAAGGTAAATGATGAAACCAAAGCAAGAATTTTTCGGGAGTTTGTTTTGGATTCGTCCATTTTTGGCTGATTTCCGAAGCATATTGTTCTAAAGCCCCACTTCCCGTTTCTGTCCGGTCAAAACCAATCCCCAAACTATCCGCCCGATGGTAATACAGCGAAGTCCAGTCGGCACGGCCTCCTTCTACCCATGGTCCTGGACCATAGTGATGACTTCTTCCCATCAGGTGATGCAGGCCTAGCGGAGTCATATAATTCACTGCTGCTTCGTGAGAAGTCAACATGATTTCCTTGATTTTGGAGTGAACTTCTGCTTTTTGACCGAAGGTCAATTTTATCCATTCTTCTGAAACCTCTTCCGCGGACCGATCGGGATCCCAAGCCAATTGCCCAAAGGCATACCAGTTCGATTGTCCAAATAGATGCCCTGTCCAGTTTCTATCTGTGCCGATATTGGAGACTCCCGCCATCAGGGTAAGATTTTGCTTGCTATCCGAACCATCAATAATCCCGGCAACCGTATTGGATGCCGTTGGGCGATAAGTTTTGGATTGCAGGATTTCCTCCCACATCGTACCGAGATAGACCAACTGAGTAGCCTGCCCGAGGTATTCCTGTGTGATTTGAAATTCCATTCCCAGGTTGGTTTCCTTCACCGCGCCAAATAGCGGATGAAAGGGTTCTCGGGGCTGAAAGTCAATGGCTCCGTTTTTAACCTGTACGATGACATTATCCTGGAATTTCCCATCAAGCGGCTCAAATTCCAAGTTGGCTTGCTTGTGTCGATCCTCATCGATCTCATGAGAATAGACAAAAGCTCTCCAGATCACGATTCCTCCATGGGGCGAAAGCGCATCAGCCAGCATATTGGCTCCTTCAGCGTGGTTTCTGCCGTATTCATGCGGACCAGGCTGCCCTTCGGAGTTGGCTTTGACCAGAAATCCACCAAAATCCGGAATGGCTTCATAAATCATATCGACTCGCTCTTTCCAAAAATTCTGCACTTGCTTATCGAGTGGATCCGCTGTCTCAAGATTGCCCATTTCGATAGGAGCAGAGAACCTTGCGGTAAGAAAAACCTGAATCCCATAAGGACGGAAAATGTCCGCCAAAACCTTTACTTTTTCTACAAAATCCTCCCGCAAAATCCAGGCATTGGCATTGACATTGGTCAGGGAGACGGCGTTGATTCCGAGGCTAGCATTTGCGCGAGCATAATCAATATAGCGCGGATCCACGTAGCCGGGAAGTCGATGCCAATCCCAAATCGAAAAGCCGGAATAGCCTCGTTCCACGGTCCGATCAAGGTTATCCCAATGGTTTAACATTCGGAGTTTAACCTTCTGAAAATCAGATTTTTCAATACTCCCATCAAAAGTGTTACTTTGAATACTTTTCAGAAAGTCAAAGGTAGCATAGAGCGTAGCTACAGGACTATTTCCGATGAGCGCATAGTAGTTTTTTCCCTCGTGAATGATCGTTCCTCTCCAGTATCCTTCTTCGCCGAGTGCCTTGATTTTCGCTTGATGTTCGAGTCCGAGAAACTGCGAAAGTTCCTCTCGGGTACCGACCCACAGATTTGCTCCTTGGAAGCGCTCTGAGCTGTAGCTTGGCATTTTATTGAGAAAACCTTGACTGGCTAATTCCAATTCTTTTTGGATAATATCATAGCTTGGATTTTCTCCATAAAAATAGATACCGGAGAAAAGCTCAGAAACGGTTTGCTCTAATTCTGCATGTTCGATGGGCTGATAATCCAACCAAAGTTTGTAGCCGTCATTGGCCTGGATGTGTCCCGTAAATAAGAAAAGGCAAAGGATAAGGGGGAATAGATTTTTCATGGGGTTAAAGGTTTGAGGGCAGAATTTCTGAAAAATTACCTTGATTACCTATGAATCTCGGATAGAAAGTCAAAAACTAATCGGAATCCTTTTCCGACAATTTTTGTCAAAGCCAAAGTTCTGATAAGGATAAAGCCAGGAGCTTTTCTATCTTCGGGAAAGACTTTTTCGCAATGGAAAACAAACCCTTTATCATTTATAAATCCTCGGCAGGCTCGGGAAAAACTTATACGCTGACGCTGGAATACCTTAAGCTGGCTTTAAACCAACCCACGGCTTTTCGTCAGATACTCGCGGTGACCTTTACCAATAAAGCCACTCAGGAGATGAAAGAGCGGATTCTTGCCGTGTTGAAAAGGATTTCGATAGCCGTGGATCCCGAGGAGTTTATGGATCAGGAACTGATGAATTCCCTGCGCGTGGACGAAGAAGGTCTGAAGCAAAAAGCAAAAGCTACCCTGACGGCGATTTTGCATGATTACAGCCGGTTTTCGGTCAGTACGATTGATAGCTTTTTCCAAAAGGTAGTTCGGGCATTTGCACGGGAGATTGATCTCAATGCCAAATTCGAAGTGGAACTCGACCAGGATGCCATTTTGGAGCGAGTAGTGGATCGGGTGGTCATGCAGGTGATGGACGATGCTTTTTTGCACAAATGGCTGGTGGATTATGCGACCGAACAAATCCAAAACGGTAAATCCTGGGATATCCGAAGGAATATTCACGGTTTGGGAAAGCAGATTTTTCAGGAAAATTTCAAGCAACATTCCTCGGAAATCAAGGCATTTTTAAAAGAGAAAGAAAATACGGATCAGCTCCAGAAGTTGGTCAGAAAGCGTAGGGATGAACTCGTGAAATTAGGAAGTGAAATTAAGCTTCAAGCCAATGAAATCCGAATAGCACATGGCTTGGAATGGCAAGATTTCAGCCGGGGATTTTTAGCAAAGTTTGATGGGTTTGGAGATCGAAATGCTCCTTTTGGAAGCTTTACGAACAAGCAGAAAGAAATGGCTGGATCGTCAGAAGGCTGGGCAACCAAAACCAGTAAGAATAAAGATGCGATCGAAAGCTCCTTTTATGCAGGATTAGGAGAGCTTTTAGCCAAGGTGCCTCAATTGGAAAATCAGTGGAATACGATCAGCGCTATTTCTAGAAATATTTACGTTTACGGAGTCTTCCGCAATTTGCTGGAGGACTTGACGGCGATCAAAGAGGAGGAAAATATGCTCTTGATTTCGGATGCCAATGAGTTTCTCAAAGAAATCACCAAGGAAAACGATGCACCTTTTATCTATGAAAAAGTGGGGAATCAGTTTCAGCATTTTTTGATTGACGAGTTTCAGGATACTTCGGGATTTCAATGGGCGAGTTTCAAACCCTTGCTCGAAAATTCCCTCGCCTATGGCAATCAAAATCTGCTCGTCGGAGATGTAAAGCAATCCATCTATCGCTGGCGTGGTGGAGAAATGCGGCTTCTGCTCGAGCAGGTAGAATCAGAAATAGGATCCCATTTGGTCGAAAACAAAAACCTGGACACTAATTTTCGGAGCTTACCCCGGATTATTGAGTTTAACAATGCGCTTTTTCAACATCTGCCTGCTTCCTTCGAACGTGTTCTTTCCGGAGCTTTTGGGGTAACTGATCCGAGTATTCTCTCCAAAGCCTATGCGGATTCCCATCAGAACATTTCTGCCAAGAAAGAAAAATCATCCTTCAAGGGCCTGGTTCG
Source organism: Algoriphagus hitonicola (assembly GCF_900113375.1). Taxonomy (GTDB): domain Bacteria; phylum Bacteroidota; class Bacteroidia; order Cytophagales; family Cyclobacteriaceae; genus Algoriphagus; species Algoriphagus hitonicola. The sequence goes on from NZ_FOPC01000001.1 coordinate 510,320, forward strand.
CGTGGAGTTTTTGATGGAGGATAAGGAACTGGACGATGAGGGGAAATTTGATCAACAGGTAATCCTAAAAATCCCCGAGCAAGTCAGAAGGCTGCAGGACCTCGGGTATCAATTGAGGGATATTGCTTTTTTGGTGCGAACCAAGTCAGAAGGGGAGGAAATAGCGGATTGTCTGATGCAGGAATCTGCCAATTCCGCGACAGGAAATTACCGCTACGATGTCTTGTCGGATGAATCCATGTACCTGCACAAATCGGCCTCGGTCAAGGCACTGATTGCAACCTTGGGGTATTTATTTCAGCCTGCCGATGAGGTGGAGTTTCGGACGCTGTGGTATTATCGGGCGGTCCTAAAAGATCAACATATCGATCATCATTTATTTACCCTGGATGCTATAGATCCTACATTAGTTGCTGAAATTGAATATTTTAAAGAGCAAGAGCATGCCTTACTTCAGCTTCCTTTACTGGAAATGACGGAGGAGCTTATCCGGATTTTGGGGATTCAGGATACCGGTTTGGAAAAAGCCTATATCTCTGGATTTCGGGAGGCGGTTTTTGATTTTATATCGATCAACCGATCGGATTTGGGAGGATTTTTAGAATGGTGGGAGGAAAATAAAAACAAGCGAACGGTAAAAATACCCGAAGGTCATGACGCGATGCGGATCCTGACTATTCACAAATCCAAAGGCTTGCAGTTTAAAGTGGTGTTGATGCCTTTTCTGAAATGGACCATTTTTGATGCGAATAAAGAAAACATTGTCTGGTCTCCTTTTGAGGATGCTGAGGCAGGGATCCGGGCGATTATTCCACTTAAACTCCAAAAGGAATTGGCGCAATCTCAGTTTTCTGAAACCTATTTTGAGGAAGCGACATTAGCGTATTTGGATAGCCTGAATATGATCTATGTGGCCTTAACCCGAGCCGAGGAAATCTTTTGGTCCCTATCTCCATTTAAGCCTTCCTACAGCTCGGAAAATTACCTGGAGATCCATTTGCAACAGATTTTGATGTCAGGACTACCTGAGCTGGGAAGTTTTGATGCGGAACAAAAAGTCTTTCAGCTGGGTGATTGGCCGGAGGTTCAAACTCGGGAAAAACCAAGTTTTCAAGCCCCCCGGCTGCGATGGAATTACAAAAGTTGGTCCGAGCTGCTCGAAGTAAAAAAATATGCCGTGGACTTTTCGGATGAAGGGCTTGAGCAGCGAAAAAAGCGGAATTTTGGCTTGTTGGTTCATGAGATTTTGGAGAAATCCGAAAATCTAACTCAGGCAGGACAAGAATTGGATTCCCTGTATTTTGAGGGGAGAATCACTGCGGAAGAAAAACAGGAAGTGCTTACCCAACTCAACACGCTTTTCGAGAATTCTCTTTTTGCTTCCTGGTTTGATCCTGAACAGCTTTCGCTCAGCGAACAGGGAATTCTCCTGCCCGGAGGAAGACAAAAACGGCCTGATCGGATTTTGCTTCGGGATTCAGAAGCCATTGTGGTTGATTTCAAAACCGGTGAGGAGCTAGACCGACATCAAAAACAGGTCTTGGAGTACATGACTTTAGTACAAACCCTATCTCAAAAACCCTGTAAAGGATATTTATGCTATTTAGAAACCGGAAAAATCACAGAAGTTCATGCATAATTTTTTAAGACAAACCGCCTCTAAGATTTTAAATCAGGGAATTCCGCTAAAGAACCTGGTGATCGTTTTGCCCAATCGACGGGCGGGACTTTTCTTTACTCAGCATCTCGGAGCGCTGATCGAAGAGCCTTCGTGGATGCCCGAAATCAAAACCATCGAGGATGTTTTTTATGAATTTGCCGAAAAGCGTCCCGCAGATGATTTGACCCTGATTTTTGAATTGTATCAGGTGTATGTGGACTTGCATCCCGAACCGGAAACCTTTGATCGATTCTACTTCTGGGGAGAGATGATTTTGAAAGATTTCAATGATTTGGACCAATTTATGGCTGATCCGGATAAGCTTTATCATTATCTGGCCGAAATCAAGGAACTGGAATCTGATCTGAGTTTTTTGAAGGAGAGTCAAATTGATCTGATCCGGCAGTTTTGGAGTTCATTTATCAGTCAGGATAAAAAGCACCAAGAAAAATTCCTTCGGTTTTGGCAATTGCTCAAGCCACTGTATCGGACTTTTCAAGCTTCTTTGGATGTTTCGGGATTGGCCTATTCGGGAAAACTTTACCGACAAGTCGCCAGTGATTTGAACAAGATTCAAAAGCCGTCCAAGCATTATCATTTTGTTGGATTCAATGCATTTACCAAAACTGAGGAAAAGCTCATCAAGCATTTTATTACCGAATTTGGCGCAGAGATTCATTGGGATGTTGATTCGTTTTATATTCTGGATGGAAATCAGGAGGCGGGATTGTTCTTTAGGGAATATCAAAAAGATCAGGTTTTTGGACCGACATTTCCCAAAGATCTTCCTCAGCGAATTCAGGGCAAGCCGGCTAAAATAAAAAGTTATGCCATCCCGCTGAAAGTCAATCAGGCCAACTTGGTCGGGTCGATTTTAGAAGAAATCGGAAAAGAGGAAAATCTGGAGGAAACCGTCGTGATTTTGCCTGATGAGGGCTTACTATTTCCGGTTCTTCATTGCCTACCCGAGACCATCGACCAAGTCAATGTAACGATGGGCTATCCCGTGAAAAATGCTCCGGTTTATGCTTTTCTGGAAGCAGTTTTGGAGATGCAGCGCTATATCAAAGTGGATCAGCAGGAAGTTTTCTTTTATCATCAGCCAATCAAAAACCTACTTTCATCGACCTATCTGAAAAGTGTCAACGATTCCTTTTGCAAAGCGCTTTTGGCAGAGACCCAAGCCAAAAACCAAGTATATATCCCCAGAGCTGAGCTAGTCAAAGGAGGAAGGATTTTTGAGTTGATTTTTCAGCAATTGGAAGCCAAAGGTTTATTTGCTTATCTGTCCACCTTGATGCAGGAATTGGCGACTCTTCTCAAGGATGACATGCTTCAGCGCAATTACCTTTTTCAGTGTTTCAAGCAGTTGACCCGATTGAGAGAAGCCTTCGAAAAGCAGGATCATATCAGTGTGGATCGGGAGTTTTTTATCCGATTATTCCGTCAGGTTTTTCGGGAAGTGAAATTGCCTTTCGAAGGGGAACCGCTACAGGGTTTGCAAGTCATGGGGGTATTGGAATCCCGAAATCTGGATTTCCGACGGGTGATCATTTGTACCATGAATGAAGACAGTTTTCCTCCATCGGGCAGTCTCAATTCCATGATACCTTTTAATATCCGACGAGCCTTTGGATTGCCGGTTCAGGAGCAAAATGATGCGATTTATGCCTATACATTTTACCGATTGCTGCATGCGGCTGAGGATGTGCATTTGATTTACACCACTGCTGCGGATCAGGGAAAAGCCGGGGAAAAGAGTCGCTATATTCAGCAAATGGAGGTCGAACTGAATCAGGAGATGGAAGAGGAAGTGGTTTTTGTACCTGTGGACCAAAAGTCTACTGCCCCGATTCGAATCGAAAAGGTACCCGATGTCCTTCAGACCTTGGAGCGGTATCTGCTTGGTGCCGATGGCAAATCGCAAACGGCCTTTTCTCCCTCGGCGCTGAATACGTACTTGGACTGCCGATTGAAGTTTTACCTACAGTATATCGCGGGAATCAGTGAAAAAGAAGAAGTAAGTGAGGAGATTGATGCGGGGTTTTTTGGGAATTTGGCGCATTTGAGTTTGGAAAATCTCTATCTGGATTTTATTCAGCGGAAGGGACGAAATGAAATCGATAAGGGGGACATTGAGGCATTGCGGAAGAATTGGATTTTTCCGGCTGTGGAAAAGGCGATTCGGACCCAATATCATCTCGAGGATGAAGCCGATACCAAGCTCAATGGTCAAATGGCCATCGCACGTGATGTGATTCAGCGTTATGTGGATCAGGTCTTGGAGTTTGACACGTCGACCGCGCCTTTCAGATTGATCTCTCTGGAAAAAGGGAAAAAATACGAAACTGCGTTGGAATTTGAAACCAGCTCGGGGCCTCGGAAAGCGGCCTTGCGCGGGATTATCGACCGGGTGGATGAACTTCGGGGAGTGATTCGGCTGATTGATTATAAATCCGGGGGAGATGAAAAGAAATTCCCCAATTTGGAATCCCTATTTGACCGAACTCTGGAGAAGCGAAACAAAGCTGCCATGCAGACCCTGTTTTACGGCTTGATTTATCAGGGAACCCATCCAGAAAATACTGCTCCGCTGAAGCCGGCGATATTTAATTTGAAGGAGATTTTCAAAGAGGATTTTGATCCCTATCTCTATGAGAAGGAGGGGAGAAATCCTGCGGTTGAAGTTCAGGATTACAAAATCTATGATCAGGATTTTCAGGAGAATCTCAAGGATCTTTTATCTGATTTATATAATCCTAATGTGGCATTTGATCAAACGGAGCTCTTAAAAAAATGCGAATATTGTCCGTATAAGGAGATTTGTGGGAGGTGAATTGGGGATTTGGGATTTAGTGTTGGGTTGCGGGCTGAGAGGCACTTTCCTGTCCACCGAAACTAAACTAGGCTAGAGAACGGAAGCTTTGCAGGCAGCCGTTCACTCGCCATAAGCTTTGTGCGTTCTGTCCCACGAATATTTTTATTCTTTTCGGAAAAATCCGTTTAATCTCATTCTGTTGGTTGCCAGTCAATTCATTGAATGTTTGGTCATATTTTGTCATTGCCAATTCATTTCTTAACTCGTTATAAACTAACACAATTTGGTCTTGAATCTTCAAGTAAAAGTCGTAGGACGCTGCTTTATCAGCTCGTAAGTTAATTTCGTGATTTGAGCCATTTGCCTTAATAAATTCAGCTAAGGCAATCTTTAGTTCTTCTTGACTTATTTCGTTTCTATTCAAAATAATTTGGTCTTTTTCTGTCAATGTCACCGATATTGATTCGTATTCCGCATTGTCCTCATTCTCATTCGTTTCTAATTGTCTCTGAATCCCCACCTCCGAATTGGCTGTGTATGCAATTGTCAATAGCGCAACTGCTCTATAATATTGATTGTCAAAGTCAGAAGGACCCAAAACACTTATTATAGCTTTAGCAATACTTGATGGTGAAACTTCGTTTTGAGCTGCGTTTTGTATTGCAAGTGTCATTTGGCTATATTTTGAATCAGCAATTGTTGACGAGTCAGCACGTTTGAGCTTTTCCAGACAGTCAATTGAATAAAATTTGTTGGGTGTCAATTTGTAAATGTTCTCAAATCTGTCATGGTCCAAAGTCGTAGGAATATCGTTGAGGTCAGCTATTTCCTTGTAAAAATCAAAATAGGATTGTCCTGCTGAAGATTTAAGTGATTTGCTGCTGATTAAATATTTTTCGAGCTCGTCAAGTTCCTGTTTAATATTGACTTGCTCTGCCTTATAGCTCTTAACTAAACAATCATGAAGAATTGATTCAATTTCATTTTCCAAAGTCTGTCCACAAGAACTGAAAGAAAGAAATAAAGTCAATAGCAGAGCGATCTGTTTCATTGAGTGGTTATTTGTGCTTAACGTTTTCGGGCTTTGCGTTCGGGCGGATTTCGGAGCACAAAACTGTCAATACACCATCCCGTTAGCTACGGGATTGATGCGAGGTAGAATGTTCGATTAACCACTTCACCCGTCATTGAGCCAAACGCCTGATAGCGGTTCGGGCTTTTATTTATATGCGTTAAATATCCCATTCAGCAATTTGTTTAAGTCTTCAATTTCAGTCACTTCTGTCTTTCTTAATTTTTTTCTAAAAGTTTCTTGAACATAGTTTTTATCTGCAATTTCGCCTTGATATTTCTTTTCTTTTTCTTCGAAACCTTTCCATTGAATTGGAATGAGTTCGTTGTTTCTTGTTAAAACATCAACTCCAAAATACATTTCAATTGAGCAAGCGAGTCCATTAACATTCATTTTCTTTTTCCCTGTTGGTCCAACTGTTGGATAATTTTTGGCTATTGTGATGTCAGGATATTTTAAAATTCTAATGTTTGGTGGAACTGTCTTGGAAGTCAACTTTTTCATCTCTTTAAGACCTGCTGTGTCATTGTCAAATAGAGCAATTATTGGGTGCTTCACATTAGCCGCTGCAAATGATGTAATTAATTTTACCAATGCTGATGCACTGCTTTCCACCTTGTACTCGTCAAAATCTATAAAGTGATAATAGTCTTTTAAATGCGGATATAGTTTTTCAATGCTTTTAGAGATAAATTCAACGTCTGATTTACCTTCTGTTAGGATGATTATTTTTTCGTAATCTACGTTTTTGCTTGGTTTTCATCTACCCAACCGCCATCTATTACATCAGTCAAGTCATACTCAACAAAATCATTGTCAGATAAAACGCTCAGAATTGAATGTAAATGGCTGTCTAATGAGAAACCATAAATACCCAATTCACCCGATGTCAAACTTTCCCTAAAATTTTCATTTAGTTGGTCATAAGTTATTTCCTTAGAGTCTATGATGCTTTTAATTTCAGCAAAATACTGGTCGTAAGTTATGCTACTTAGAGAGAAATTGTAAAAGCCTTCTTGTCGAGATATTTTTTTTCCTTGTTGAAAGTCCTTCTTTGCTTTTTTAGAAGATGCACCAAAAATTTCTAAACGGTCTTTGCAAACCTTAACCGTTTGTCTATAACCTTTGAATTCAAAAGTCCCTTTTTTGTTTTCATATGCATCTCCCCAAACCAAACGATTTCTTGTTGAATATTTTCTTTTTTCACTGATAAAGTCGTCTGGTAGGAAAAGTGAATTTACAATTTCTGGGTAATACCAATTCTTGTTGCTAAAAACTGGATAATCTGCAAAAGTTATTTCTGAAAAAGACCCCATTTATAAATTCTGTTTGTCGTTGTTTTGTCGGTTTTATTGCCCACAAGTTACTTTTTAACACACTTTTATGGTGCTTATTCCTCCAAATTCGGGGGATAAATGCACCATTTTCACTTTAATCTTTCAAAATCCCATTTTTCAGCATGGACTCCAATACTGAAGTTCGATCAGCTTTCCTTGTTTAAAAAGGAAGAAAAACCCATCATCAGAATGTGTGAATCGACCTCCAAGACAAAACAACTCCTCCTCTTCCCGTCCATAAATTTGGATGGGTTCAGCATTCTTTCCCATAAAGTCTTCTCCCTCGGCTTGGGTGCTTTTGCCACTAAATTCCGCTTCCTTAAAGTAAACCCATTTTATTTGCCCTTCCTGATCAAAAATAACCCGATCAGCTAAAAACCGACCATCCTCAGCACTCCCGATCCAAGTGATTTGTGGATAAATAAACTGGTAATATGTTTTCCCTTGTTCCTCATTAGAATGGAAGCCGCATTCGTAGTCTGTGGGACTTCTTTTGATCGGCCCGTATTTTTCAAAAATACTTTTTAGCCCCTGCTGCCTAAAAGCCAAGCCATCCACATAAATGTATTCGCTCAGGAAAGTCTTTTCATGTTGAACCAAGACAAGCGCAGGAAGCCAAATCAAAAGAAAGAATACCCTGATCATTTTTCTTCTTCCAATTCCACAATCACCTCGATCTCAACCGCAATATTATTAGGCAAAGCGGCAACGCCAACAGCAGATCGAGCATGTTTTCCCTTTTCGCCAAATACCTCCACCATCAGATCCGAAAAGCCATTGATTACGGCAGGATGTCCGTTAAAATCGGGTGCCGAATTCACCATGCCCAGCACTTTGACAAATTGCTTAATGCGGCTCAAATCTCCCGTAGCCGCTTTGAGTACCGCGAGGATTTCCAGGCCAGTTTCCCGGGCAGCCTGATAACCTTCCTCGGTAGTCAGATCCGCACCCACTTTTCCAAAGACGTCAGGGCCATTCCCCGCAAGATAAAGGACATTTCCAACCTGCTTCCATTTGACATAGTTGGCCATGGGCTGGCTTACCTCCGGAAGGTCCAAGCCGAGGGCTTTGATTTTTTCTTCGGGACTTTGTGCCCAGGAAAATTGAACAGCTCCCAAGAGCAAGAGTAGAAAAACGAGATTTTTTTTCATGGAATTGATGGTTGATGAAAACTAATCTAGCAGAAATTATTGAAATTTGACTCATCAAACCAATTATACCCATGCTTGCAGCAAAAATTCTCCCCTTTAGCGCCGAGCTTCAACCTCATTTTGAATCCATCAACCGGGAATGGGTAGAAGCGCTTTTTGCGATTGAGCCTTTTGATTTGGCACAATTGAAAAATCCCCAAGAAACTATTATCGATCCAGGCGGACTGATCATTTTTGCGCAGCTAGGAGAGGAGATTGTGGGAACGGTAGGTCTGGCAAAAGTCGATGAGGAGACTTTTGAACTCATCAAAATGGGAGTGAAAAAATCCGCTCAGGGAAAGGGAATTGGATTGATTTTAGGCCAGGCGATTTTGGAAAAGGCTAAGGAAATGGGCGCCAAAAAGGTCGAGCTATATACCCACACCAAATTGGCATCAGCCTTGAAAATTTATCGAAAATTAGGGTTCCGAGAGGAAGTACCCGAACCTGGAAAATACTGTCGCTGTGATTTGAAGATGGTTTTGACGTTTTGATTTGTAAATAGTGTAGTACCCGCTTCCTGCGAAAATTTCTGAATCAAATTAATTCTGCTATTTGTGTCTAAACCAACAATCCTCCCGTGTTGATTCGTAACATTTGAATCTAGTATTAACCGGAAATCCATGGATGATTTGATCAGCAAATTGGGTTCGCATCACAAAATTGAACGCGCCCATATCTAGGGTATATGGAGTTTTGTTGGTGACAGTGTAGGTGCTGTGAATCCGGCTTAGTTCCTGCATTAGCTGAACCATTAACTCTATTTTTCCTCCGATTATACCACAGTTTAGCAGCGGTTGATTTTTATTTTTTTCCTCAAAATCTTTAAACTCGGGAATGAGATTCCGGAGATGATTACTGTGCTCATTCATCCAGGGATTATCCAGAATTTCCTCTTCATCCCCGCAAAATATCGAATCGGAATTTTCATCATAAAAGGGAACATCAAAAGGGTTTTTCACCACCTCGACATCGGCAATATCGGTAAAAAACACATTTTCAAGCTGATTTTGGTATTTTTTTAAAAAGTCAACATAGACCAAGTATCGATAGGCATTTGCGCTGAGGGGCGTGTTGAAATCTACCGCCACAAATTCGATCCCTGTCAGTTGGTTGGCGCGGATAGTTTCTTCGGAAAAGGAATTGTGAAAGACGACACCTTTTAAATCCAGTGATTGAATAGAGCGGCACCATTTTTCGATCAGTTGAAAATTGTCCCCCTGCAGCATTTCACTTCGATTGACATCGTAATTCCCCGTAAAAAGCGAAGCACAAATTAAATTCCCCCTAAAATAAGCCATAGGTTAGGGTTTGAGCAGACGGTTTTGTTTGCTTCGTGCCGTGATGCTGTCGGGGATGTTTCGATAGTAAATGTAGGTGCGGCTATCCAGTTTTTTAACCCGATATTTTTTTGAGGCATTTTCATAAAAAAACGAATCGGCAGAATATCGATTTTCAAAATGGATGCTTTTGAACACCTCTTTTTTCCCAAAAAGCGTAGCAAAAAGGATACAATCATCCACATGGATATTCTTTTTTAGGTCGTATTTATCCGCTACGAAATAATCTTCCAAACTCGAAACGACCGTTTCGGTAAGCGATGAAATCAAATCCGCATGATTCATCTCCTTGAGACAGGAAGAGAGGTGGTTTGGCTTATATTCATCATCCGAATCGATGATGGTAATGTATTCCCCTTTGGCAAAATGAACAGCCCGGTTTACGGCGATGGATTGCCCGACATTTTTACTGCGGATATAACTGATCTTTTCTTCATTCGCTTCACAGTATGCAATGATCTTTTGACTCAAATCCAGATTACTTCCATCATCAATCACCAAAAGTTCGAAGTCCCTGAAGTCTTGGACCATCACCGAGTCAAGCGCCCTTTTTACCAATTCAAATGGCGTATTATACACTGCCATCAAAACACTTATTGTCACCGTAGACACCATTATTGAAATGATAAATTTCGTTTACCTCAGATTATACCTGCAATTTCCACTTTTTTGACCAGTTAATATGGTTATCAGGCAAATTTTATTTGGAAGTTGAGTCTAATTTCTAAATCATAAGAGCTACAAAAACTGGTGATTGATTCTTTTGAATTTAATTCATTGAGCTGAAATTCAAATAGTTCCATAACTGATTTTTATCAGTTTATTCGGTGATATCCCTCAGGGGAAAGGATAGAATTATTTTTGAGATTTGCCATGAATCAAAAAGACCTAAGCCATGAAAACTATCGTTGTTCCTTTCGACTTTTCGCCTTATTCACTTGCCGCATTAAAGACCGCGCAAAAAATCAGTAGCAAATCAGGCGCTAAAATCATCTGTGTCACCGTAATTCCCTCCGAAATTGATTACGACAAACTTTCGGATTCCGCAAGACAAAAATACAGTGAACTGCGGGAAGAAAAAGAGGAAGCTGAGCGGATTTTGCCGGATTACATCCATGAGGTCGCTCCAGCAAAAGCAGATATCATTCAGGAGATCCGAATTGGCGTTCCCTATGAATTGATCCTTAGGGTCGCCGATGAAAATCAGGCAGATCTGATCGTAATGGGTGCCTACGGCAAAGGGTATACTCCGGGTAAATTTATCGGCTCGACTATTCAGAAAGTCCTTCGAAAATCAACCGTGCCCGTATTGGCTGTCAAAGAAGCCTTGGATGGAAACGATTTCAGAAAATTGGCTTTTGCTTCCACTTTTCACCCCGGAGCTAAAGTTGCATTCGATAAAATCAAATCTTTGGTCAAGACATTTAAATCGAGTACCCATTTAGTCTTTATCAATACTCCTACAAAATTCACCTCGTCTGCGGAAGTCAAGGAAGGCATGGATCGATTTCAGTCTGGAAATGAGGAAATCGTCTTTCATCAGCACACCTACAATGATTCAGAGGCAGAGAAGGGCATCATTTCTTTCTGCAAAGAATCCGGAATCAAATGGCTAGCGGTGGTCACCGGAAACCATGATAAAAGTCCTTCCTATCTGATCAGCACGACTGAAACTGTGCTTTTCAAAGGAGATTTAGGCGTGTTGAGTGTGAAGGTTTAGTTTCTTACTTTTCAAAGTAGATCTAAAAAGGAGCTGTCTCAAAAGTGAAGTTTGTCACATTGAGCACTTGAGAGACGAGAGACTCGAAATCGAAGCGTCCTCGTACATTCAGACTCCCGTCTTTCGGGTGCTCGGACTGACCCCAATTTTGTGATATTAAGCATCTTTGTCATTGGTAGCACTTGAGGGACGAGAGTCTCGAAATCGAAGGGTCAGGCTGACATTATAGCGATTTATGAGACAGCCTCTTTTTTGGTGAAGAAAAAATAAAGCATTGGATTAACCTGAAAAACGAAAGGATTTACCAGAATCGGAATCGCTTTTCGTAGATGCGATCTCTGAAAATCCAGTTTTGGAAAATATCTCTGGAGAAGTGGATTTCTAAGCCCACATTGACGGTCATATATCCATCGTATCGATGACGAAGGCCCGAACCTCTACGAACCCTTCCATTATTCCGAAGGATTTTGTCCACATCGGGCATGCCATTGTCATCTAGAAAATCAGGGTTTCGAATTGCTAATCTCAATCGATCTGGATTATTACCCGAAACATAATCATCGACTAGATCCAGGTAAAACTCACTGACATTATAGGCCGAAATATCATCCATGTAATCGGTCAAAGTGAAGCGGTAATTTCCCTCAAAAATCAAATCCATGTACACATTTAGCTTATACTTAAAGCCCAAGCCCATGGGGAAAACGGTGATATAGCGTTCGTAGGGATTATTTTCGAGTTGAAGGGGTCGCAGATCCCGCCAAACTCCGTCAAGCTTGGCTTCAGGATTATTGGTGGACATGCCGATCCCGAAGAAAATATAAGGGTTCCAAAGCGGACGGTGAATATTGGGGACTTTGACCGGATGCCAATAGTATTCGATAATTCCGGTCATTTCCCAGTTTTGTGCTCTGAAATGCAAATCTCTAGGTGTCCGATAGGCTCTTGGGTCGGAGGGAGGATCCTGTCCGGACATCTTGTAATAGGAAAATTCCCCACGAGCTCTCAGATGCGTGCCAAACGTATAATGAAAAGCGATGTTGGCATTCCAGTCGGGCTGTACGCCTTCATTGTATTTCCAAAAAGAATAAAGTTCTCCGAAATATTGGGTAGGACCCAAGCTGGCAGAGAAAGACCAAGGCTCCTCAAAGCGGTAGCGGTAGAAGCTTTGGGAGAAAGCATCAAGGCTTAAAAATAGAAAGAATGCAAGGAGTAACTTTTTCATTTTCAGGCTGTCATATCGACAGCAAGCGGATATCTGCGAAAATTAACTTAATTCTTTAAATTTTCAAACCCGGATCGAAGATGAAGGTCATGCTGAGGAAAAGGAATCTCCACACCCGCATCTTTGAACTTTTGAAAAATGGCATAATAAAGCTGGCTTTTCAGTACGACCGGCTTGTTGATATATTCCGAGGTCCACACCCGCAAAATAAAATTGATGCTGCTGTCACCATATTCTGTCAATAATACGTCCGCTTCTGGCATGCTCAGCACACCTTTGTTTTCTTTGGCTACTTCCAGCAAAAGCGTTCGGATTCGCTGTGGTTCTTCCTTATAAGCTACTCCCACCGGAAAATTAAATCTGACCATCCGATCACTGTGCGACCAGTTAATCACTTGGGAGTCAATAAACTGACTGTTTGGAACGATGATGGTAATGTTGTCATTGGTCACGACCATCGTAGCCCGGGCTGATATTTTGATCACATCTCCGGTGACATCGCCTACTTCGATTCGATCACCTACTTTGATGGGTTGTTCGAAAAGAATGATTAATCCACTGATGAAGTTGTTTGTGATATTTTGAAGACCAAAACCAATACCCACACCGATCGCACCAGCCAAGACTCCCAGTGCACTGAGGTCGATTCCGTTAGTCTGTAGAATGGTGAAAACACCAATGATGATCAAGAGGTATTTGACCATCATTCCAATCGACTGCTTGGTGCCTACAGCCAAGTCGTATCGGGAAAGAATCCGGTGAACGAGTAATTTTCGGATCCATTCTGAAATAATAAATAAAGCAACAAATGAAAATATCAGCGCCAGAAGCAATCCAAGTGTCAGATGAGAATCTCCAAGATGGAAAAGGCTCAGGTTCATTACATCCTCCAGCCAGGCAATCAAACCGGATGAATTTTCAGTTGAATTATTTATTGAATCGTTTTGCATGAAATATCGCAGGACATTATCGAAATTTGATCCTAATAATACTTAAAAAAGTACAGCCTAAACCCATCAAATTTCAAAAAGTTTTGGTATTCGGTATATTATTTTGTTTTCCGATGCTCAAACTATCGCTTTTGAAATTTTTGATTGAATTTAGTTAATTTTGTAAAATGAGTCAGAAAAGAGAAGAATTAGAGCATCGTCTCAAACTCCGAAATATCAAGCCGGGAGATTACGAGGATATCCGAGAAATCATGATGTCCATTTACCAAGACAAAGGAATGGCTTGGACTCGGCAGGAACTTAAAAACCAACTCAAAGCATTTCCCGAAGGGCAGATTTGTATCGAGGATAACGGCAAAGTGGTTGCGGCTGCGTTCAGCTTGATTGTGGACTATACCCAATTCGGGGACAATCACACCTATGATCAAATTACGGGTTACGGAAAATTTGACACCCATGATCCGGAAGGGGATACCCTCTATGGTACCGACGTATTTGTCCATCAGGAATATCGCGGAATGCGTCTAGGAAGGCGATTGTATGATTCTCGAAAGGAACTCTGCGAAAACCTAAACCTCCGATCCATTATTGCCGGTGGCAGGATTCCCGGCTATGCCAATTATGCCGAGGAAATGACCCCCAGAAAATACATCGACTTGGTCAAAAACCGGGAAGTTTTTGATCCGGTACTTTCCTTTCAGCTGGCTAATGAATTTCACGTCAGAAAAGTAATTACCAAATATTTGCCGGAAGACAAGGATTCCAGAGCCTATGCGACTTTACTCGAGTGGATTAATATCTACTACGAAAAGGATGAAAAGCTCATCGGAAATAAAAAATCCATCGTCCGCTTAGGTTTGGTGCAGTGGAAGATGCGTCGCTTCTCCAATGTAGATGATCTGATGCAGCAGGTGGAGTTTTTCGTCGATACGATATCCGGATACAAATCGGATTTTTGTCTGCTTCCGGAGTTTTTCAATGCTCCGCTTTTGGCAGAATTTAACGACATGGATGCTTCCGAAGCGATCCGTAATTTGGCGGATTACACCGATGAAATTGTCAGCAGGATGAGTGATTTGGCGGTATCCTACAATGTCAATATCATCGCTGGCTCCATGCCCGAATATGATGGAAAAAAACTCCGAAATGTCTCCTACCTCTGCCGAAGAGACGGGACACATGGAAAACAGTATAAACTCCACATTACCCCCGACGAAGCCTCTTATTGGGGACTTCAGGGAGGAAATGGGATCCACGTATTCGAAACTGACGCCGGTAGAGTAGGGATATTGATCTGCTACGACGTAGAATTTCCCGAGTTAGGCAGAATCCTCGCCGAGCAAGACATGGATATTTTATTTGTTCCCTTTTGGACAGATACCAAAAACGCTTTCCTTCGAGTCAATACCTGTGCAAAATCCCGCGCAATAGAAAATGAGTGCTATGTCGCCATTACCGGTTCGGTAGGTAATCTTCCGAAGGTCGAAAATATGGATATCCAATATTCCCAGGCGGCCATTTACAGTCCATCGGATTTTTCATTTCCCCATGATTCCATTGTGGCGCAAGCTTCAGAAAACGCAGAAACGACCATCGTTGCGGATGTGGATTTGGACTTATTGACCAAGCAACGAAAAGCAGGAAGTGTACGAAATCTCGAACAACGTCGATTAGACCTCTATTCAATCCAATGGAAACAGAAAAAATAATTCAAGCGTACTTCGCCGGAGTTTCAGAAGAGGTCTTAATCAAAGCAGCCAAAATCAAACTTTTAATCACTGATGTGGATGGAGTGCTGACCGATGGTGGAATCATTTACGATGACCTCAAGACCGAGTACAAAAAATACAATGTCAAGGACGGGCTGATCGTTCAGCACCTTCGGAAAGCCAGAATCATGGTCGGGGCAATCACCGGAAGATCTTCTCCCGTGGTCGAAAATCGCTGTGAGGAACTCCGCTTTGATTTTCACTATCATGGGATCAAGGATAAAGGGAAAAAACTCCTGGAGCTTTTGGAGACCCTTGAGATTCAGCTCGATGAGGTAGCTTATATCGGAGATGATTTGATCGATATCCCTGTGATGAAAGAGGTAGGCTTAGCGGTAGTTCCCCTAGATGCTTTGGAATATGTCAAGCCGATGGCTAACTTTATTTCAAGGTTTCCCGGTGGAAAAGGGGTTTTTCGAGAGACTGCCGATTTGATTTTGTTTGCCCAGGGAAAGCTTTCGGGAATTATCCAATCCTATTTATATTAACACCATGATGAATAGAAATACCATCCCTATGAAAATCACCGAAAAGGTGATTTTGGGAAGTGAGCGTCCAGTTTTGTTTTCAGGTCCATGTGCTGTGGAGAGCTATGATATTTGTATCGAAATCGGTACAAAAGTGAAAGCCTGGGCTGCTGAAAACGGCTTTGATTATGTGTTTAAAGCTTCTTTTGACAAGGCAAACCGAACTTCATCCGGGTCTTTTCGCAGTATAGGAATGGATAAAAGCTTGGAAGTGCTTCAGCGAGTAGGAAAGGCCTTGGAGATTCCTTTGGTGACAGATATTCATGAAAGTTATCAGGCTGCGGAAGTGGCCGAAGTGGTGGATGTTCTGCAGATTCCTGCATTTTTATGTCGTCAGACGGATTTGCTTTTGGCAGCGGCAGCGACTGGTAAAGCCGTAAAAATCAAAAGAGGCCAATTTATGGCTCCTGAGGACATGCAGTATGCGGTCAAAAAAGTACGAGAAGCTGGCAACGACAATGTCTGTTTGACCGAACGCGGTTTCTCGCTTGGCTATCACAATTTAGTGGTAGATATGCGTGGACTTCCGATTATGCGACAGTTTGCTCCGGTGGTTTTTGATATCACGCACTCAGTGCAGCAACCTGGCGGACAGGGTGGTAGCAGTGGAGGGCAGCGGGAATTTGCCCCAATTTTGGCAAGGGCGGCAGCTGCGACGGGAATCGACGGGTTTTTTATCGAGACCCATCCTGAACCGAGCAAGGCACTCAGTGATGGGCCTAATTTGATCCCATTGCATCGGATGGGGGATTTTCTGTCGATGCTGAAAGAATCTTGGACATTGGGTAGAAAATACCAGAATTTTCAGGTAGAATAAGTGATGCGTTTTATCCTCCTGCTTTTCTTCTTTCAATTAGGGCCATCAGGTATTTATGCCCAGGAAGAAAAGTCAGGAGTACCAGACTATTTTTCTCAGAAAATACTGATTTTAAGCTCAGAGGAACGCGCAGAAATTGTTAATCTTTATGCAACTAGAAATTTTGAGCCCATTTGGTTGACAGATGGAATTCCCAACCCTCAAGCGATCGCTTTAAGAGAAATCATTTCCCAGGTTCATTACGATGGATTAAATCCCAAAGATTACGGATTGTCCAAGATCGATTTTCTGTTGGCAAATTTGCAAGTGCGGAACTCCCCCAGTGGTCCGGGACTAAAGGAAGAGTTTGAAGGGTTTATGACCGCTTCTTTTTATCGGCTTATCGATCATCTTCTTTATGGAAAAGTGAATCCTACACAGCTCTCCGGCATTTGGGCGATCAACAAAATCAGAGATCCTCATGAAGTCATTTATTGGCTAGAAAAATCTATTGGAGATCCTTATTTGAATCTTACCTTGAATCAGGTACGACCCAAGAATCCCATGTACCGTAAGGGGAGGAGATGGATGATGGATTTGGAGAAAGAGCTTGATTCAAACCCGGAGGACTTTAGGGAACTATCCCTGAACAAAAATCTCAAACTAGGGGATAAGAGTGCTGAGATCTCTGCGATTTTAAAGCGGCTTGCCGAGATGGGTTTTTATGACTTGCATTCCCAGGATTCCAGTTTGACTCAATATGATTCCTCGGCCTGGACTGCAGTCAAGAAATTGCAACGGGAATTTGGATTGGAAGATGACGGGATTATTGGAAAGCAAACGATGGCCGCATTGAATACCAACCCAAAATCAAAGATGAAGCAAATAGCTGTCAATCTAGAACGAATGCGATGGATTCCGGATGAGGCATGGCAGGGACAACGGATTTTGGTAAATATTCCGGAATTTGAAATGACATTTTTTGATGGGATAGACTCTCTTTTTTCCTCTGAGGTGATTGTCGGGACGGTTCAAAATCAAACTCCTATTTTCACGGCACAGATGAGTTATTTGGTATTTAGTCCGTATTGGAATGTACCCGAATCCATCACTCGAAATGAAATCATCCCCGCAGTCAAAAGAAACCGCAATTACCTGGATCGGAATAAAATGGAAGTGGTTACTTCTGCTGGGAGAATAATCAATCCGACATTAGTAGATTGGTCCAAACGGCCATTTCCCTATCAAATAAGACAGAAACCAGGACCGCATAATTCCCTGGGTTTGGTGAAGTTTATGTTTCCCAATCCTCATCAGGTTTACATTCACGATACACCCGCCAAGCAGCTTTTTTTTAAATCTTACCGTGCCTTTAGTCATGGCTGTATCCGAATGCGGAAACCCCAGGAATTTTCGGCTTTCCTTCTTCGGGATGATTCGAGTTGGACGACTGATAAAATCCGAGAGGCTATGTCACGGGAGCGGGAGCTGGAAGTAAGGCTGACCAAACCGATTCCCGTTTGGGTTTTATATTTTACGGTAGGTATGGGTGCACAGGGACAGCCCGATTTCAAAAACGATGTCTATGGACTAGACGAGGAGGTTTGGGAACTTTTGCAAAAATAATCAAGGCTGCAAAAGAGGCGGATTTTGCAAGTAGGATTGATCATTTCCATAAATCAAAAGCAAAGAACCATCCTTAATCAGATCGATTACCTCTGCAGAAAGCTCAGAGGGCAATGCCGGACAGCCCAAACTTCTACCGAGTCGACCGGTGGCTTTGGCAAATTCCTCGGTAGCATAATCGGCCCCGTGAATCACGATGGCCCGATTTCTTGCCTGATCATTCACTCCTTTTTCCAAGCCATCCAGGCGCAGGGAATAGCCATGCTTGCCGTGGTAGGTTTCAGCGGTTTTGTAAAAACCCAAGCTACTTTGATACGATTCCGGACGATTGGAAAACTGCGTTGCCATGAGTTGGCCGGAATTTCTTCCGTGAGAAACGACCGAATGCAGCAAAACTTCTCCTTCGATGGGATTAATCACCCAGAGACGTTTGGCGGTGGAAGGAAGACTAAAATCAATAATCACCAGATTGGGATTTTCCAGTTCTTGATGGAGTTTTTGATATCCCTTTATGGCCATTTCCAAAATAGCTGAGTTGGGCACATCGGGGTAATGGGATTTTAGTCGCTCATAAAGAGAAGCGTCCTTTTTGATGGAGGTTTCTGAATGGATTTCTTCAGTATTGGAAGAAGATTTTGACGGTGTATTGCTGAGTGTAAGCAATAGGATCAGTGAGATCAGGTGGATAATTGGCATAGGGCGATTTTAGTGGGTGATAATTCTATTGCCAATAAGTGAACTATCAAAGGCCTAGAATTCGTTCAATCAATGAAAAAAAAATCACCTTGGGCAAAAAACCAGATTGACTATTTTTGCAGAAAAATTTAAGTAAATAAATAATTGAATAGCAGGAGTTTGAAAAAATTGTTTAAAGAAAAATAAGATTAATTAAACAAAACTTAAAAAACTGCTGTTCCAATTCCTGATGAAAGTATCCGTATTTCGAAAAGAACATTTTAACGCAGCACACCGACTCCACAATCCTTCTTGGTCAGCAGAAGAAAATCAGGCAGTTTTTGGCAAGTGCAATAATGCCAACTATCATGGGCACAATTACGATTTGATCGTGCAGCTCCGTGGGGAAATCGATCCAAAGACTGGATACGTTTATGATATGAAGGTCCTCAGTGATCTGATCAAGGAAAATATATTAAATAAATTTGACCACAAAAACCTAAACTTGGATACCGATGAATTCAAAGATCTCAACCCTTCCGCTGAAAATATTGCAGTGGTTATTTGGAATATTCTGAGGGAAAAAATTGATCGGAAATTCGAATTAACAATTCGACTTTATGAAACAGAAAGAAACTATGTTGAATACGATGGGAATTGATTTAGCCCGCGCTTCCTTCGAAGAGATCGGAGAAGAGCATGTTGGAACCTCCCTTGAGACTCCGCTTAGAGAAGATGCCTTTGAGATGGATGATGAGCTTAAGGTTGAGCTAATTGAAAAACATTTTCGCGAGATCATGCACATTCTCGGGCTGGATCTGACTGATGACAGCTTAAAGGGAACGCCTCATCGTGTTGCAAAAATGTATGTCAAAGAAGTTTTTGCGGGATTAAATCCCAAAAACAAACCGGCTGCAAAGCTTTTTGAAAACAAATACAAATACAGTGAAATGTTGGTCGAAAAAGACATCACGTTTCACTCCCACTGTGAGCATCATTTCGTACCCATTTACGGAAAAGCACACGTGGCCTATATATCCAATGGAAATGTCATCGGACTTTCCAAAATCAATCGAATCGTGCAGTATTACGCGCAACGTCCACAAGTTCAGGAGCGCTTGACGATGCAGATCGGGAATGAACTCAAAGAAGTATTGGGTACAGATGACGTGGCCGTAGTGATGGATGCTTATCACATGTGTGTGAGTTCTAGAGGTGTCAATGATACCAATAGTTCTACGGTGACTTCATTCTATTCTGGCAAATTTGAACGGGATGAGCAGTCAAGAAATGAGTTTATGAAGTATATCAGTTTGAAGAAATAAAAATTTTAAATAGACTAAACCAACTCATAAAAAACCGGACTTTTCGTTCGGTTTTTTTGTTTGCAGTCCAAACAAAACACCTAGTTAGATGCTTTATTCTGTATGGAAAATAAGAATATGAAAGGTAAAAATATAGTAGTTATCGGAGGAAATTCAGGAATCGGAAAAGCGCTGGTTTCACTCTTGGAAGCTCAGGAAGCTAATTTGTTTCTTTATTCAAAAAGCGGTGAAGGTACCACCAAATTGGACATCACAGCGGATTTTGAGGAAATGCCAAATTTACCGGAAACTGTAGACGGATTGGTTTACCTTCCTGGGACAATCAATTTGAAGCCTTTTCATCGAATTTCACTTTCGGATTTTCAGCAGGAATTAGAGGTGAATTTTTTAGGGGCAGTCCGCGTGCTTCAGCATTGTATGAAAGCCTTGAAAAAATCGGATTCACCTTCGGTGGTCTTATATAGTACGGTGGCAGTACAGACCGGGATGGGATTCCATGCTGGCATTGCCTCGGCAAAAGGAGCAGTAGAGGGATTGACTCGCTCACTCGCTGCCGAATGGGCTCCGGCCAAAATCCGGGTCAACGCCATTGCGCCATCCCTGACGGATACGCCTTTGGCCGCCTCGCTGCTTTCGACTGAGGACAAAAAAGAAGCCAGCAACAAACGACATCCCCTCGGTAGGTTCGGTAGTCCCGAGGATATCGCAAATGCTACGGTATTTTTGCTTTCAGAGTCTTCTTCTTGGATGACAGGCCAAATCATCCATTTGGACGGCGGTATGTCCAATTTGAAATAAAATTCAAAACAATTTTAACTAGTTAATTGTAATTACATAGGGTACGGTCCCGAGAAGATAGCGTTGTGAATATGAAGACACCACCTGAATCATTCCTGCTTTTTAAGGAAGAGTTGAGGAAAGCCCAACTGGAAAAAGAGAGGCTCAAGAAAGACTATGAAAATAAACTCGCTGACGTCAACCAAGAACTTGCCAGGCTGAAGGAACAAATCAGATCTCAGCAAGACATGATGCGTACGACACTTGAATATGCTTCAAATCTTGAAGTTCGATTGGAACAATTCAAAGACGAGGTAAATCGATTCGAAAATCAGCGTAAAAAATCCATATACTAATTTCCATCATCTTGCCATGAACGAAACTTTCTATCCATCCGAAACGCGAGATTTTGAACTTGCTTTCGAAGAGAAATATACCCGGGCATTAATCAATCCTGAGAAAAAAATTGTGATTTGCGAGCTATTGGCAGATTACATCCCCATTGAGGACTTCAAGGAGGCTTTTCACCGCATCGGAGATATTGTAAAAGCCGGAGACTACGAAAAATTTATTTTTGACAAGCGATCCCTTCGTGCTTTTCATCAGCCGACAATGGAGTGGTATTTTATTCATTGGAAGCGAGAAATGCTCGATTATGGGATTAAAACCCATCGAAAAATCCTTCCTGATGAGAAGTGGTTTGAAAAAATGGTGCAAATCGCCAAAGCCCAAATTCTCCAAACCTACCCGGATAATATCATCGATCAATTGGATATCAAATACTGTGATTCGATCGAAGAGGCCATTAATATATGATCAAATATTTCT
Organism: Algoriphagus hitonicola; assembly: GCF_900113375.1. Classification (GTDB taxonomy): domain Bacteria; phylum Bacteroidota; class Bacteroidia; order Cytophagales; family Cyclobacteriaceae; genus Algoriphagus; species Algoriphagus hitonicola. Next base: position 531,955 of record NZ_FOPC01000001.1, read on the forward strand.
CCAAAGATTCCATCTTGGAATCTGATTCATTTTTCAGAAGAAATCTGATTAACTGTCTCTCTGGTTATAAAAGTTTGAATCTGATCGGAACTCAGGATTCTACCGGAAAAACCAACCTTGCACCTTTTTCACAGGTATTTCACATCGGTGCATCGCCGCCTTTGGTTGGGATGCTGGTTCGTCCACATACAGTGAAGAGAGACACCTTGGAAAATATACTGGAAACTGGATTTTTCACTTTGAATCAGGTAACTCCCGAGTTTTACAAAGAAGCGCATTGGACCTCCGCACGATGGGAAGGAAGTGAGTTTGAGGGCACTGGTCTGAAGCCTGAATATTTCGAGGATTTTCCAGCTCCTTTTGTTAAAGACAGTCCAGTGAAATTGGGTTGTAGTTTGGTGGAAACTCAAACACTTAAAGTCAATCAAACGATCCTGGTGATAGGTAGTATAGATCATATTTTTGTGGAAGAAGAAGGGCTGAGGACGGACGGGTCATTGGATTTGAATGTCTTGGAAACGGTAACTGTTTCAGGATTAGATGAGTACCACGTGGGGAAAAAGCTTGCTAGATTAAGCTATGCCAAATCCGATCGTGAAGTTGAAGAGATCTAAAATTTGCTTAAAAGTTTTAGCTAATTTTTTGAACTGATCTACAGAATGACTTTTTTAATGAAAAACTTTCGGCGATATGAGAAATTTTATCTTTTTGGCGGTACTTGGTTTTTGGATGATTTCCTGTGGGACTTCTGATCAAAATACCAAAGAGGAAACAGATCGAGTTCCCGAACTGACTTTGGTAGATAGTATGCAAATTGACCGTTTGGTTGTACCAACTTTGCTAGATTACAGTGAGGACGGGAAGCATTTTTTGTTTTTCGATTTTCAAAGTAATGAATTGATTTTAACCGATCCTTTGGGAAAAGTGTTGATTTCCACAAACCGCTCTGAGGATGGCCCGAATAGTTATAAATCAGGTTATTTTTCAGCCTGTAGATTTGTAAATGGAAACCAAATTTTGGTTGATACCTATGCGGGTAGTTTTTTGTATGATTTTGCATTTAATCTGATTGATTCCAAACCGGCCAAAATTCAAACGATAAGTCAAATGTTAGGGGATACACCGGGTTTCGTAGTGGACGAAAATTATCAATTCAAGTTTGGCTATTTGGAGTCAGATCTTGATCAGATCCGTGTGGATGATCAATTAAAAATGGATGAATATGATTTTTTGAAAGTCAGCAATGCTGATGGAGAAGTGAAGTTTTCTTCCCAAGTACCTCGCTCTGTCAATTACATTCAAAAGCCCGGACAATACATGGGCTATGATCCCATTGCTAAAATTAAAAATGATCGAATTTATTTACAGTTCATGCTGACTCCTGCGATCTACACCTATAGCTTTCCAGAACTCGAGCTTTTGGATTCTATTAATTTAGATCCGGGTGAAAATTTCCGGCCTACTGAGCCGGCACCCGAACAGGAAAATTTCGGGATATTTTTCGAAGATCTTAAAGGGTCACGCTATGAAAACTTTATCTTTTCCAATGATTACCTGCTTACCTGGTATCTCAAAGGAGCTCCTGATGAAGAGGTGGATGCACTTGATCGGCGTGTGGTGGGAGATGAGAAATATCAGGCCGTAGAGAAGAAGTACAAAACCCCCGTTTACCAGATTTACAAAGAGAAGGAGAAAATTTGGGAAGGGGAGTGGCCCATCAAACTTAACGTAAAAAAAGACCTGTTGTATTCCGTAAATGCCAAACCCGGAGAAGATCCCAATTCGGTGGAGCGAGATGTGCAGACCTTTTATTTTTATGAACTCCGATAAACCTTTTTGGCTCAGAGCAGTGATGATAGAAAGCCGACCGAAATGAAACTACTTGAGCTCACCGACTCTGGACTTTTTTGTCCTCCTGCGGGGATTTTTATCGATCCCTGGCGACCTGTGGATCGGGCAATCATCACGCATGCGCATTCGGATCATTCTCGCTGGGGGATGAAGCATTATTTGGCGCATCATGATTCGGCCGAAGTGATGAAACTCCGATTGGGTGCAGAGATCAGTTTAGAGACAGTAGATTATGCTCAGACGATTGAAATGAACGGAGTTAAAATTTCCCTTCATCCTGCCGGTCATATCCCGGGATCTGCTCAAATCAGATTAGAATACAAAGGAAAAATAGCCGTAGTCAGCGGAGATTACAAAGTAGAAAACGATGGCTTATCCGCTCCTTTCGAACCCATCAAATGCCATGAATTTGTGTCGGAATGTACCTTTGGATTGCCGATTTACAAATGGGAGCCACAGGTAGAGATATTTGATCAAGTGAATTCTTGGTGGAAAGAAAATGCCCTAGACGGACGCAATTCGGTGCTTTTCGCTTATTCTTTGGGCAAAGCCCAGCGAATTTTAAAACATCTCGACCCGAGCATAGGGAAGATTTTTGTCCATGGAGCGGTCTGGAATACGAACCAAGCTTTGCTGGCAAATGGGATAGCAATTTCGGATGTTCTAAAAGTAACTCAGGATACATCCAAAAGTGAATTTAAAGGGGCGATGATTATTGCTCCGCCTTCTGCCTTTGGCACTCCATGGATGCGCCGGTTTTCTCCCTATCGAACGGGAATATGTTCGGGTTGGATGGCCGTGCGTGGAACGCGGAGGAGACGGGCTGCCGATCGGGGATTTGTGCTTTCTGATCATGCCGACTGGGAGGGTTTAATACAGGCTATCGTGGCCACAGAAGCTGAAAAAGTATATTTGACCCATGGAAGCACAGCTTCTTTTGGACGATTTTTGCAAGAAGAAAAAGGAATTGACGCCGTTGAGCTTCAGACGCTTTTTGGGGCAGAGGAGGTGGAGTAATGAGCGTTATTTGAATGCCACAGCATATTGGATTTTGCCCAGGCCTCTGTCTCCACAGGCCACTCTCGAAATTTGAATTAACCAAGCCATTTTTTTTGAAAAATCGGTGCTGTAATGAATGGTTCATCATCTGTGCAGTTTCGGTTAGTAGTGACACAGACCGAGGCTTTAGGACAAAAACCGGGGGAAGGAGTTGATTTTAAAATCAATCCGATATCTCCAGTAAAATACTTCAAACCCAAAAAACACTATCTTCATACTTCTCAACCTCTATTCGCTATGAAGAATTTTCTAGGATTTCTACTGCTAGTTGTTTTTGCTTTTTCTTGCACTGAATCTCAACATGAAAAAGAAATCAGCTCCATAGAAACCGTTACTGGGCCCATTTCGATCGACTCTCTGGGCTTGACTTTGATTCATGAACATTTGTTGGTGGATTTTATCGGAGCCGACTCGGTAAGTTTGGATCGATGGGATCGGGATTCAGTGGTCCAGAAAGTACTTCCTTATTTAATGGAAGTAAAGAAATTTGGCGTAAAGACCATTTTGGAGTGTACTCCTTCTTTTCTGGGTAAGGATCCAATTCTTCTTCAGCAACTAAGCGAAAAATCCGGAATTCAAATCCTTACCAACACAGGATATTATGGCGCGGTTGAAGGAAAATATTTACCAGCTCATGCCTTTAGCGAAACGGCAGAGCAACTTTCCGAGCGATGGATAGCAGAATTGGAAAATGGAATAGGGGAAACCGGCATCAAACCGGCTTTTATCAAAATTTCGGTCAATGAATCCGAACTGCTTTCCCCGATTGATCAAAAACTGGTTAAAGCTGCAGGGCTGACTCATCAAAAAAGTGGCTTGACGATCGCCTCGCATACTGGAACTTGGAAGACAGCCGCACAAGAGGTGACAATTCTTCAGGAAATGGAGATTGATCCTTCGGCTTTTGTCTGGGTTCATGCACAGGCAGAGGAGGATTTTCAAAATTACCAAAGAGCCGCTGATTTGGGTGTTTGGATTTCGTTGGATGGAATAGGATGGAGGCTTACTCCTTACGTGGACCGCTTGATTTATGCAAAAGAAAATGGGTTTTTAGACCAAGTTTTGATTTCCCATGATGCAGGTTGGTATGATCCTTCCCAAGCGGGAGGTGGGGAATTTCAGCCTTTTACGAATATTTTTGAAGAGCTGATTCCCATCCTCAATGAAAGGGGATTTAGCAGGGAAGACTGGAATCAACTTTTAATTGAAAATCCTAAGCAGGCATTTGGAGGCGGTTTGTAAATTTATTTTACTCCTTGGCCAAATCTAATTTTATAAGACGCATTAAAATACCATTGGATCTTAATTATTGAAAATCAGTGTCTTTTGATGTTTTGCCTGTCAAAAATCTGAAACTCCACCAAATTTTCTTTGCCAACCTTTACCAAACCATTCGTCCTGCTTACCTTTGCGCATGGCAGAACAAATTTTGATCCTAGATTTTGGCTCTCAGTACACCCAACTCATCGCCCGAAGAGTTAGAGAGCTAAACGTTTATTGTGAAATTCACCCCTTTAACAACCTTCCGGAGATTACAGATGACATCAAAGGAATTATCCTTTCCGGCTCTCCGTGCAGTGTACGGGATGAAGGTGCTCCAGACTTGGATTTAGATAGTCTTCGTGGGAAATTACCCATCTTGGGCGTTTGCTACGGTTCCCAACTTTTAGCCCAGAAATACGGAGGGGAAGTTTTGCCATCCACAATCAGAGAATACGGCCGAGCCAATCTTGATCATATTGATTTGCATCATGATTTGCTGAAAGAAATGACCCATGGCTCTCAAGTATGGATGTCTCATGGTGATACCATTAAAAAATTACCCGAAGGATTTGAAGTAATTGCCAGTACCTCTTCGGTAGAGGTTGCCGCTTTTAAGATTGAAGGGGAAAAAACCTACGGAATTCAATTTCATCCCGAAGTCACCCACTCCACAGAGGGGAAAAATCTATTGAGAAACTTTGTGGTCGGCATCTGCGGTTGTGCGCAGGATTGGACTTCGGATGTATTTATTGATGCTACCGTGGCCGAACTGAAGGAAAGAATTGGTTCGGATAAGGTCGTGATGGGACTTTCCGGCGGAGTGGATTCTTCGGTAGCTGCAACGCTGATTCATCGAGCAATTGGTGATCAATTGACCTGTGTATTTGTGGACAATGGATTGCTTCGCAAAAATGAATTTGAAGAAGTGCTTCATTCCTACAAGGACATGGGCTTGAATGTTATCGGAGTGGATGCTAAGCAGCGATTTTACGATGCCTTGGCGGGAGTTTCAGATCCGGAGACGAAGCGAAAGGCAATCGGCAGAGCATTTATCGAGGTGTTTGATGATGAAGCGCATAAAATCGACGGTGTCAAATGGCTAGGTCAGGGGACGATTTATCCAGATGTGATCGAATCCGTTTCCGTCAAAGGACCTTCAGCGACGATCAAATCCCACCACAATGTGGGCGGCTTGCCGGATTTTATGAAATTATCGGTGGTAGAACCACTCAATACCTTATTCAAGGACGAGGTACGGGAAGTGGGACGAGCTTTGGAGATTCCGGAAACTATCGTGGGAAGACATCCATTCCCCGGTCCTGGATTGGCGATTCGTATTTTGGGAGATATCACTCCTGAGAAGGTGGCGACCCTGCAGGAAGTCGACCATATTTTTATCCAAGGTTTGAAAAACCACGGACTTTACGATCAAGTCTGGCAGGCAGGAGCGATTTTGCTTCCTATTCAATCAGTAGGAGTGATGGGTGATGAGCGAACGTATGAGCGGGTGGTTGCTCTTCGTGCTGTGGGTTCGGTGGACGGAATGACCGCAGATTGGATTCATTTACCTTACGAATTCCTAGGAAAAATGTCCAATGAAATCATCAATCGGGTCAAGGGAGTAAACCGTGTCGTTTATGACATTTCTTCCAAGCCACCGGCCACAATCGAGTGGGAATAAACTTAAATTAATTTTGAACCCGGAGATACTTCTTCGGGTTTTTCTTTGGTTAGGGTATTTCGGCCCAAACTTTGGGTTTGGAAATAATGGTTTAAATTTGCCTACTCTGTAGTGATATCCCCTTATTCATGCACAAAATCGTCTTTTTACTCGCCTTATTTTTAGTATCCGCACAGCTTACCGCTCAAAACTTACCGGAAGGGTATGAGCGGGGCAAAGTTCTGCTCAATTCGAGAAGGTATGTCGAAGCGATTTCGGCTTTTGAGCCATTTATGAATTCGGATGAATATGGAAACCTAGCCAATTATGCGAAGTTTTATGCGGCTACTGCTGCTTTGGAACTCAATCGCGTGGAAGATGCTATTGGTTGGCTTCAACCCTTGGCTTCCTCATCTTGGACTAATCAAAATGAGTCCAAGTTTTTGCTGGCTCGAGCCTACTTTCAAAACCAACAGCGAACTGAAGCCCTTCGACTAGCCTTAGAGCTTCAAAAAACAGATTTTAATGAGCCTACTCAGGATATGGTTTATGACTTTTTGGTTCAGAGTAGTACGGATTTTATGACCCGTAATATTCGGGAATTTCAAGACATTCCTGGATATAGAGCAGCTTTAAGTACCGTTTTGAATCAAAAGAATGTACTTTCCTCAGATGAGCGATCGCTATATTATGAATTAAAAGGAATGGGAATTACCGGTACGGATCAAAAAACTCAGGATGGGATTCTTGATTTAGTGGTGATTTTGCCATTTACAGATGTGAGTAATTCCAGATCCAGAAATTTGGATCCAAGTTCGTTTACCTATGAGTTATTCCAAGGGATACGATTTGGAGTCAGTGAATTGGAAAAAGAAGGAATAAAAGTCAATCTTATGAGTTTTGATTCCAAGCGGGATTTGGCTCATCTTCGAAATATTCTGGGTGATCCGGCCATCGCTCAAGCGGATTTGATTATCGGGCCGATATATCCGGATGAAGCAGACTTGGTCAGTGCCTTTGCCGAAAATGCAAAAATCGCCTTTGTCCACCCCCTTTCCAATCTGGGAGATCGCTTTGAGGATCGGGAATATAGTTTTTTGTTTAGGCCTTCTGTTGAGGATCTTGTCGATGGAGTAGTGAGCAATCTGAAAAGTAGAAATTGGGGCAATAAGGTGGCTATCGGCTATTCGGGCAGTACCCGAGATGTTCAGATGAGTACTTTATTGGAGGAAAAATTATTGCAGGAAGGCTTTGATATGGTGGGTAAAGCCGAGCTTAATCCGGCAAATGCCGCAAAATTTTTAACGCAATTGAGAGTGCTTCCAAGCCGGGACAGTGCTGATGTAAGAGCTAATCAGATAATTTTCTTATCCGATGATCCGGCGATAGCTCAGCCTACCCTTTCCTACATCGAGTCAGTGACCGCTGAGGTGCCGATTTTGGTCATGGATTCATGGTTGGGTTTCAACTTTGCCAATTATGAAATGCTTGAGTTTCCTAATTTCTTTTTTATCTCCAATAACACCCCGAGGTTTGATTCAGAAGAAATGGAAGATTTTCGAACCGATTTCTACAGTCGCTATTTGACCTTTCCTTCCATTAATGCCATTTTGGGCTCTGAGCTAATCTATTGGGTGGGGGAGAATTTCAGCAATACAGATAGACCCCTTAGAGAGAATTTTATTCAAAGCGAATTTTTACCCGGTAAGTTGACTTGGGGCTTCGATTTTAGTAACAGCAATTACAATCAATATGTGCCTGTTTTCGGGATGGAAGCAGGTGAATTAAAACCTATTAATTAATTCATGAACATTTCAGAAAGCAAGCGGCTTTTTGCCCATGCCCAGAATTTTATACCCGGAGGAGTCAATTCCCCCGTTCGCGCTTTTCGTGCAGTAGGAGGTGAGCCTGTATTTATCAAAAGAGCCGATGGAGCATTTATTTTTGATGAAGATGACAATGCCTACATCGAGTTGATCAATAGCTGGGGCCCTATGATTTTGGGGCATAATCATCCCTTGATCCGACAGGCTGTGATCGATGCGATGGATAGCGGAACTTCTTTTGGGGCGCCTACGGCAAAAGAAGTGGAGATTGCGGAGCTGATCGTGCAGATGGTGCCTTCGGTCGAAAAGGTAAGAATGGTCAATTCCGGAACGGAGGCGACTATGTCTGCCATTCGTGTCGCAAGAGGCTTTACCGGAAGGGATAAATTCATCAAAATGGAAGGGCACTACCATGGACATGGAGATTCTTTTTTGATATCGGCTGGTTCTGGTGCGATCACCATGGGGAATCCCGATTCCCCGGGAGTGACCAAAGGGACGGCAAAGGACACCTTGCTGGCGCCGTATAATTCTTTGGAAGCGATCGAAGAGTTGGTAGCCGCAAATAAAGGAGAAATAGCTGCTTTGATTTTGGAGCCGGTACCTGGAAATATGGGCTTGACGATTCCCTTCCCCGGTTATTTGCAGGGGTTGAGGGAAATCTGCACCCGAGAAGGAATTGTATTGATTTTTGACGAAGTCATGACGGGTTTTCGACTGGCACCGGGAGGTGCACAGGAGCTTTTTGGCGTGACTCCGGATATGACTACGCTGGGTAAAATCATCGGTGGAGGTATGCCGGTAGGGGCCTATGGTGGCAAAAAGGAAATCATGGAACACGTATCTCCAGCCGGACCTGTGTACCAGGCAGGAACGCTCTCCGGTAATCCCATTGCCATGTCCGCGGGTTTGGCGATGCTTCATCATCTCAATGATCACCGGGAGATTTATGGAGAGCTCCTGACCATCGGTAGAAAAATCGCCGAAGGAATCGTGAAAATTAACTTAGAGCTGGGCTATCATTATACTGTAAATCATCTGGGTAGTATGTATTCCTTGTTTTTCAGTACAGATCCAGTGGTTGATTTTGAATCGGCCAAAAAATCGGATACTCAACTCTTTGGGAAGTATTTCCAAGCCATGCTGAAAAGAGGGGTTTATTTGGCACCCTCTCAATTCGAAAGCCTGTTTTTATCTACTGCTCTTCGGGACGATTTGATTTCTCAAATTCTCCTAGCCCACCAAGAAAGCATGAAAGAAATTCATTCGATTTAAAAAAAAATACATCTTATGTCAATCACCGTATACGGAATCAAAAACTGCAATACCATGAAGAAAACCTTTGAGTTTTTGGACTCAAAAGGGGTGGATTATGAATTTGTGGATTATAAAAAGCAAAAACCCACACAGGAATTGCTAAACGGGTTTTTGAAGAAAACTGAACTAGCCAGTCTAGTCAATAAAAAGGGAATGACGTATCGGAAAATGGATGAAGGTCAGCGAAGCTACTTGGAAAAAGAAGCCACAGCTATCCCGATTTTGATCGAAAACTCCAGCATGATCAAGCGGCCGATTATTCTATATCCAAATGGAAAAATCAGCTTGGGTTTTGATCCCGAAGTGATCGAAAATCAACTTTAAAAATTAGAAGGTCATTCTTTTTATTGATCAAAGAATGACCTTCTTCTGGATACTTTGAGGTCCTGAAGAATACTCGATTTCACTCGAATATCGATATTGTACGAGGTAAATCGTCCAAAGGGCACCCAGTTTACATTCATCTGCCAGCAGTGTAGATCCCGGGCAATTCCAATCATGGACTGAGTTATGTTTTTTGCCTGAATATCCAAACCTGTACTGAAGTTAATCTTCCATTTTTCGGACAGGGACACATCCCCACTTAAGTTCATGGCCTGAGAAATATTTGTATTTCCGCTGGACTGCCTGTTGTATGATAAATTATATCCTACGGTCATATTCCAGGGAATATTCCAGTCAATGTATTGGCTGGGATCATTGACGATTTGGTTGATTTGACTTTCGACAAATTCATTCATCTGTCCACCCTGCTGCATAAACTGATTGGTCAGCTCATCCCGGACTTCATTGGGGTTTTGGGTGTCGCTGCTGGGATTGATTGATGCATTCAGGTTTAGCCTGGCACTACGGATAGCCCCGATTCCCTGACCGTTTTTCCAAGCAAATTCATTGATTCTCCTCGTGACTTCATTTCCATTGCTAGTACTAAAGGTCCTAGTAGCATAAGGATCCAGTGTACTTGACAAGTTGACGGAGAGTTTTCGGTCAAAAAAGCTGGTTCTAGCGCTGATGTTAATATTGGAAAGCTGGAAGGAGTCAGCGGCAAAATTGTAGGATGAATTTAAACTTAAGTTTTCCAGCAAAGGGATTTTTTTGGTACTTTCTTCTCCGGTGGTATCTTCGTCATTTCTGATTTTTGCCTCCAAAACACTTCTCAAAGACATGGTCAATGATCGGCTTTCTCCTCCCGGTGCACCCCCGTAAATAAAACCCTGATGGCGGTTGTAAAGTCGTGTATCGCCTTCGGCATTGGTTTGCACGCGCTGGAAATAACCAAATGCATCATCTGTAAAATCCGGATTGTAGCTAAAGCCAAATGTCGGCTGAAGGTGCTGTCTTATGGTTTGGATTTTTCCTTTTTTGAAATTGAAAAAACCATAGACGTTGGTGTTTAGGTTAAATGAACTGGTGTAAAAAGTGACTCGGTTAAATCCGTTTTCTACGATTTGATCCACGCGTTCGGACTCAGGATTGTAGAAGTAACTCAATTTTTGCAAATACCAAAGCTCCGTGATATTAGCCGAGGCTGCAGCGGTGAAATATTTGAAAACATTGAACGTGGACTGAACCGGGATTCGATGCTGGGCTCCATTATTTGCATTTTGAAGAAGCAGGTTGAAGTTTTCCGGAGTAAATGGAATCAAATCGGGAGTCGTGTTTCCTCCGAGTTCTGCATCAATCGGTGTGGCTGTCTGAATCCGGTTTGAAATGGAATTTTGGAAATCAAAAGTCCAGGCAATATTAAACGTTTTTAGCGGCTCAAATTTCACATCCTGAAAAGGATTCTGCCGATTCATACTGAAATTCAAGGTAGGAAGTCTCAGTTTAACTTCTCCGGTACTGACCGACTGGGAGTGCTGCATACTGGACGAAAGCGAGAAAGGTGTTCCTGGAAACTGCTTGGTAAAGTTGACTGTGGACTGTAGATCTGATTGGATGTTGTTTTGAAAATTGGTGGGATTGACCACATTATTGAAGTAGCTGGTGCTACCCGCATTGACCGAAGCAGAAAACCGGCTGGTTCCGCGACTTTCAGGGGTGTGGTTCCAAGTCACCCGAAAGGTTTTCGTGTCAAGAGGATTTTCATCCGTTTCGGCTGATTTGATGATTTGATAATCTACATTGAATCCACCACTGTATCGATATCGTTTTTTGTAAACTGCTTGGGATTTGGCCCCGTAGCTTCCTTTGGAATAAATATCTCCCGTCACCCGCGCATGAATGAAATCATTGAAGGCAAAATAATATCCGAAGTCTCTTAAAAAGAGTCCTCGAACCTGTTCTTCTCCATAAGTGGGAAAAATGATTCCCGATGCTTTTTCCTCAGGAGTATTGGGAATAATCCCAAAAGGAAGTCCCAAAGGCGTAGGGATTCCATTGAAATACAAATTGAAGGGGCCAGATACGATCTGTTTTCCTTCAATTGATTTTAGTTTTTTAGAAGAAATATGATAATGTGGCTTGGTCAGTTTACAGGTAGTATAATACCCATGATTTAGGTAAACGTCACCGTTGTCGGTTTTTTTGATCGTTTCTCCTCTCAAAATCCCATCCTGCTGCTCGGTGACAACATCCTTGATGATTGCTTTTTGGGTCTTAAAATTATAGCGCATTTCCTTTCGGATTTCATAGACTTGGTTTCCGTCTTTGAAAAAAGGATTTCCGCTGATATTCCCCACACTGTCGGTCACACCTGTGGCATAGAGTTCGGATTTTTCCCAATCGATCACAATCACATCAGCATCGAGCCTCATCTGTCCGTACTCAAACCAGGCCTCTTTATACAGGTAAAGTTTGTTGGTCAGGAAATCAGCCACAATACTATCCTCAGCATGATAGGTGATTTCTGAGGTAATACTACTGCTGGGCACAATTTTTGTCGAATCACTTAATGCAAGCGTATCCGCAGGGATAGCGAGAGTATCCGGGATTTCTACACGAGGCAGTCCCAAGGTATCGGGAGCCTTGAGGGGTTTTTCCGTGACTCGACCACTTCGCTGAGCAAATGCCAGCTCAGGCAATATCAGAACGGTGAAAAAACAAAATAAAAGGAGTCTAAATCCCTGCACTGCTGCTTGCGCTTTATTTAATTTGAGTGAAATTTCGCGTAAAGTTAATTTTATTGCCCTCATGGAACGTTCCAAAAACAAAAAATTTATTATTAGTCTGATTTTATTGATCCCATTTGTATTTGGAGGATTTATCCCTAATGAAACGATGATGCCGGCTTTTCGGATGAAAAAAATCGTATTAGATGCCGGTCACGGTGGCAAAGACCCTGGTAATCTGGGATCTAGGTCTCGAGAAAAGGATATTAATCTGGCCGTCACGCTGATGGTGGGAAAATATATTGAGGAAAGTATGCCCGATGTGGAGGTGATTTACACCAGAAAAGACGACAGCTTTCCAACGCTAAAAGAACGCCCCCAAATCGCCAATAACAACAAAGCCGATTTGTTTGTCTCCATCCACAGCAATTCTGCAGCGAACAGATCCGCATTTGGCACCGAAACCTTCGTGATGGGAACCAAGCATTTTGATGCCAACTTTGATATTGTCAAGCGGGAAAATTCCGTGATTTTTTTGGAGGAAGATTACAAAGAGAATTACGAAGGTTTTGATCCTGCTTCTCCAGAATCGTATATGATGTTTAACTTGATGTCAAAGGCTTTCTTTGAAAATTCAATAAGCTTGGCCGATCAAATCGAAACTCAATTCAAAGACAGAGTGGGACGTAAAAGCCGCGGAGTCAAGCAGGGACCTTTTTATGTGCTTTGGACGCCTTCCATGCCTTCTGTATTAGTAGAGCTAGGATTTTTATCCAATTCCAATGAAGAACGCTTTCTGATGAGCGAAACTGGCCAAGATTACATGGCTTCTGCCATTTTCCGATCCATACGTGATTATAAGAATCAAATTGAATCCAAATGATTTTATTTTGAAAACCAATTCTTTAGCCCTTTTCTAGTTTAGGAAAGGGCTTTCTTTTTAGTCAAAACCAAACTTCCTTTTGTAGATTGGAGTTTGAAAATAGATAAACCCAAAATGTAACCATGAGCCAAAAAGCTACTTCAACTCCCTTTGATGATCTTTTGACCACGCTACAGGAAAAATACCGGCAAGTCAAGCTGGGTGGAGGTACCAAGCGAATCGAAAAAGAACATGAGAAAGGAAAATTAACCGCTAGAGAACGAATTGAGTATTTGCTCGATCCGGAAAGCGAGTTTTTAGAAATCGGAGCTTTTGCAGCCGATGGAATGTATCAGGAAGAGGGCGGCTGTCCCTCCGCAGGCGTAGTTACCGGTATCGGATATGTCAGTGGTAGGATGGTTGTCGTAGTGGCCAATGACGCGACGGTAAAAGCAGGTGCCTGGTTTCCCATGACTGCCAAAAAGAATCTCCGAGCGCAGGAAGTGGCCATGGAGAATAAACTGCCGATCATCTATCTCGTGGACAGCGCCGGGGTTTTTCTTCCCATGCAAAATGAAATTTTCCCCGATAAAGAACACTTTGGAAGACAATTCCGAAACAATGCAAAGATGTCCGCCCTAGGTATCGTGCAAGTAGCTGCGATCATGGGCAGCTGTGTGGCCGGTGGAGCTTATCTTCCGATTATGTCTGATGAGGCGATGATCGTGGACAAAACCGGATCGATCTTTTTGGCAGGATCCTATCTCGTCAAAGCAGCGATCGGTGAGACCGTGGACAATGAAACTCTGGGCGGTGCGACTACGCATTCGGAGATTTCCGGAGTGACGGACAATAAATACGATTCTGATCAGGATTGCCTCGATGCAATCAAGCGAATTTTTGATAAGATAGGTGCAAGTGAAAAAGCTGGATTTGACCGGGTTGAGTCGAAGTCACCTGCTTATTCTGGAGAGGAACTGTTGCAAAAATTCCCTCAAGAGCGGGTCAAACCTTACGATATGCATGAAATTCTCCGCGGAATCGTCGATGGAGGAGAACTGGATGAATATAAAAAAGACTACGGTAAAACACTCATTTGTGCCACAGCGCGAATTGACGGCTGGGCAGTGGGAATCGTAGCCAATCAGCGAAAAATCGTCAAAACTGCCAAAGGTGAAATGCAAATGGGCGGGGTGATTTATTCGGATTCGGCAGACAAGGCTGCCCGATTTATCATGAACTGCAATCAGCGAAAAATCCCATTGGTATTTGTACAGGATGTCAGCGGATTTATGGTAGGTAGTAAGGCCGAACAAGGCGGGATTATCAAGGACGGAGCCAAAATGGTCAATGCCATGGCTAATTCGGTTGTCCCCAAATTCACGCTCATTATTGGGAATTCTTATGGAGCAGGAAACTATGCCATGTGTGGGAAAGCCTATGATCCTAGATTGATTTATTCTTGGCCATCAGCTCAAATGGCGGTCATGTCAGGTGCTTCTGCAGCTAAGACATTGCTTCAGATTAAGGTTTCTTCCCTGAAGAAAGCCGGAAAGGTGATTTCACCCGAAGAAGAGAAACAGCTTCTAGAAGAGATTACCGATAAATACAATGAGGAGTTGAGTCCATATTACGCAGCAGCACGACTCTGGGTAGATGGAGTGATCGATCCACGGGAAACTCGCAAAGTCATCAGTATGGGGATACAGGCAGCTAATCACGCGCCGATTACTGAGCGGTTTAATGTGGGAGTGATTCAAACTTGATGAAAATTGTTTAAATTAAGCTAGACTTTATAGTGAATTGATGAGCGAACTGAATCCAAATGAGTTAAATGCTTTGGTTTCATTATTGGACGATACTGATGCCGAGGTTCGAAATCATGTCCGCGACAAGATTTTTTCGTTGGGTACCGAGATTATTCCTTTTTTAGAAGAGAAGTGGGAAACGAGTTTTAATCCCGAGATCCAGAAGGAAATCGAAGTTTTAGTGCATGATTTACAGTTTACACTTTTGAAAAAAAGACTGGAAAACTGGCGGGATAGTGAGGATAGGGATCTGCTTACGGGGCTTTGGCTGATTAATACCTATCAATATCCGGATTTGGAGTTTGAAAAGCTCAACGCTGAAATGCACCAAATTTACTTTGAAGTTTGGACCGCTTTCAAAAACGATCTTGGGCCTTATGATCAGATCAGAATCATCAATAATGTCCTGTTTAATACGCTGCGATTTTCGGCAAATACCAAAAACTTCCATTCTCCTGCCAACAGTATGATTTCGGCTGTGTTGGACACCAAAAAAGGGAATCCAATCACATTATGCGCCATTTATCTTCTAGTCGCTCAGAAGCTGGGACTCCCAGTCTATGGTGTCAATCTGCCCAATTTATTTGTTTTGACCTATGTCTCTGATGATATTACCTTTTATATCAATGCCTTCAATAAAGGGTTGATTTTTAGACGGCAGGATGTGGTCAATTATTTGGAGCATCTCAAGATTGCCCCTCAGGATTCTTTTTTCGAACCTACGGATTCGATACAGATCATCCTTCGGTCTCTGAGAAATCTCGGACATTCATTTGAGAAATTGGGAGAAATCGAAAAAGTGGATGAAATCAAATCCTTAATCGATATTTTGGAAGCTTAATATGTCTTGACATTACATCCGGTAGCCCGAATTTGGCCAGGACTGGGTTTTTCACCTTTTAAAATCTGATTGAGAGCCCGTTCTAGGTATTTGTCGGAAACGGATGCTTCGGCTTGGGGATTATTATCGATTGCACCTCGGTAGGCGATTTCCAAATCTTCTTCACCTTTAACCAACACAATTACTTCTGGAACCTTGGTGATTTCCCACTTTTTGACCAAGGTCAGTTCTTCGTCGATCAGGTAATTCATGTTGACTCCAGAATCATCAATGTAGTTTTTGAGGTTCTGCTGAGAGGAATAGTCGTTTTCTGTATCGGGAGTGATCAGGACAAAATCAATTCCCTGATTCTGAAAGGTGCTTTTTAGACTTTTGATCCGTCCCTCATACATTTTAGCAAATGGACAATCCAGGCTGTGAAAAATTAAAACCAAGGCCTTTTGCTTGAGAAGGCTTCCGATGGACACTTTTTTTCCTGTGATTGCATCCAGTCTTTCGATAGACCCTGTTTCTTGACCCCAGACCAAAGCTGGAATCAGGACAAAAAGAAGAAGTATCAAAAATGGAGTTTTCATGGTTTTACCAGATGGTGTAAGTGAGGACGGTTTGGTCCATAATGCGATTTCGAACCTGGAAATGGTGATCATCGTGATCGGTACCGTAGATTTTCCCCCAAATGACTTTACTGTCTTTTTCGAAAGGCTCCAGGAGGATATTTTCCCGGAAAGAGACACCTCTTTTCCCCTGACATTTGAAAATCGATTCCTTTGCTGACCAGGCTAGCGTGTAATGTAAGGGGTCTTTTTCGAGAAAATCAACTTCCGAGGAATCTAGAAACCGGAATCCGATATTCACTATTTTGTCACGAATCAAATCCATATCAATGCCTACCGGATTGTCTTGGTGAAAAATAGCTGCTGCCATCCCGGCAGTATGGGTTAATGATACAAAACCCCTGCCATTCATGGATTGGGACTTGCCATGCTCGTCTTTGAAATATCCGGGATAAGGAATATCAAAGGAATCCAAAGCGTCTTTGATCGCCAAACGGGAAGTGGCCCATTCTTTCCTTTTTTCAGCGTGGGAAATATTACAAAGGGATAGTTTTTCTCTAAAACTCAAGAAATCTAACTTTTCCTCCGGTTGATCTTCAATTATCTTGATAGCCAAGGCTGATGAAGAATCTATTTTTTCTATTTTTGTTTGCATAGGTCAAAAGGGGACTCTTTTGAAGAAGCCAATATATGGGAAAAATTCTGGTAAATAAATCGCACACACTGACAGGTCATAATGATTGTATCTATGCCTTGGTGGAAGGAGGAGACCCAAGATTTTTTTACACAGGTTCGGGAGACGGAATGGTGGTCGAATGGGACCTAGATGACCCTAAAGACGGTAAATTAATTGCAAAGCTCACCCATTCGGTCTATGCGTTAGGCATGGATGCGGCAAGAAACTGGTTGATCGTAGGGCATAATTTTGAGGGAATTCACGTCATTGATCTTCAGGAAAACAAGGAAATTTGGTCGCTGAAATTGACTGATCAAGCGATATTTGATGTCAAAGTCATTGGTGACGAAATCCTCGTCGGAACCGGAGATGGAGTACTGGTTTTAGTCGATATAGAATCCAAAGCAGTAAAAAGACACATCAAGCTGAGCTCCAAAAGTATCCGGGTAATGGATTTTGCAAGAACCAAAAAACACCTGGCTTTGGGGCTTTCTGATTTTACGATCAAAGTCCTCGATGTCGCCAAGGAATATCAACCCCTCACAAATCTAAACGGGCATCAAAATTCTGTTTTTGCTCTTGGATATTCTCCGGATGAAAAAACACTGATCAGCGGTGCAAGAGATGCACAGTTGAAATTTTGGGATACCGAGAGTTACGAACAGGCAGAGAATATCATCGCACATATGTTTGCTATTAATTACCTTTCCTTTCGTGAGGATGGAAAATATTTAGTCACCTGCTCCATGGACAAATCGATCAAAGTATGGGATGTGGAGGAGCGTAAACTCTTAAAAGTTATTGATAAAGCACGAAATGCCGGACACGGTACTTCGATAAATAAAGTGATTTGGAGTAGCTATTCGCAGCAAGTGATAGCGATCTCCGATGACCGTACCATATCCATCTGGACTATAGAATCCCAAAATTCATGAAAATCACACCAGCCGCTATTCGTCAGCAATCATTTGAAACCGCCTTTCGAGGCTACGAGAAAAAAGAAGTTACTACTTTTCTGGATGAAGTCAGCCAGGTCGTCGAGCAACTTCATCAGGAAAATCTCGAACTGAAAAGCAAACTCCAGCACGTGGAGGCGGAAGCAAAGCGTCTCAAGGATGTGGAAGATTCACTTTTTCGAACCCTGAAAACGGCCGAGGATACTGGTGCCAGCATTATTGAAGAAGCCAATGAGGCAGCGGATCAGATTATTTCGGAAGCGAATGAAACCGCTACAAACGCCACCGCCCATGTCAACCAAATGATGGAGGAGGCTAGGAAAAAAGCAGAAGAACAGGCATCGACCATTATTTCTGCAGCGGAGCTGAAGGCTAAGGAAACCATCGTGGAGCTTCGCGAAAGCATGACTGGCTTGGTAAGATCATACGAAGGACTCGTGGAGCAGCGGGAAGCTTTGGTAAAAAGTCTCAAGCGGATTTCACAAGACACGATTAACCAGATTGATTTGTCAGAGGCGCATTTCTCCAGAATTGATGCCAAGGCACATCAGCGCGCAATCGATGAACTGAGTCGCTCACAGGTATTTACTTTTGTAAATATTGCCAATCTTACCTCGGCCACGGGAGGCAGGGACCAAGAGGATCCTGAGCCCGTCAGAGAAGAAGCACCAAAAACTGCGGATAAAAACCGTGAGGTAAATGAGAAATTAGAAGAGGTGGAG
Organism: Algoriphagus hitonicola; assembly: GCF_900113375.1. GTDB lineage: Bacteria > Bacteroidota > Bacteroidia > Cytophagales > Cyclobacteriaceae > Algoriphagus > Algoriphagus hitonicola. The sequence goes on from NZ_FOPC01000001.1 coordinate 550,400, forward strand.
TTAACCGAAGAGCAGGAAGTGGAAGGTATTCCGGATTTGGCACCAAAGACGGAAAAAATCAATGAGGAGGAACTGGAATTATCTGAACCTGTCGAGGAAATAGAACCGGAGGATATTTCACCTGAAGAAGTAAAGCCACCTGTAGAGGTGAAGCCATCGGAAATAAAAGATCCTGAACCGGAACAGAAAAAGGATTCCAAAAATCAATCGGGTTCGTTTTTTGATCAGTTTGACTGATGGGAAAGGTAGCTTTAGAAGGAATCGAATTTCATGCCTATCATGGTGCTTACCCCGAAGAATCTATATTGGGGAATCGCTTTACCTTGGATTTGGAACTGGAGACGGATTTTAAAGAGGCAATGCTTCACGATGAGCTGAGTGCTACAGTGGACTACTCCAAGCTGTACAAAATCATCAAAGCACGGATGGACGTCAAAGTCAAGCTCTTGGAGCATTTGGGACATATGATAGTAAGTGATATTTTGGAAGCGTACCCAAAGACTAAACAAATCCGACTGACGCTCAAAAAACACGGACCTGCTTTGGGAGGATTGGTGAAGTATTCGGCAGTTCAGATTCAATACCCAGAAGATTATGCCTAGACTTTTTCTAGTTTTCTTTTGTTTTTCTTTAGTTGTTTTTTCGAGCTTCGGCCAAGGAGTCGCTTATCAGCTATTTGATGCTTCGGGAAAGAAAATCAAGTTCGATAAAATGATGACGAAAGCTGAAAAGGCTGATGTTATATTTTTTGGTGAATTACACAATAATAGTTTAGCCCACTGGCTTCAACTTCAGGTGTTGAAGGGGCTTTCCAAAAAAAATGCTGCACTTGTTTTTGCCTCTGAGTTTTTTGAGCGGGACGATCAATTGATCATCGACGAATGGATGTCGGGAAAAATCACGGATAAGAATTTTGAAACTGAGGCCAAACTGTGGAATAATTACTCCACCGATTACAAGCCGCTCATGCTTTTTGTCAAAGAAAATAATATTCCTTTTGTGGCTGCCAATGTGCCGCGTCGATATGCTTCCTTGGTGAGTAGGTCCGGTTTAGTCGCATTGGATTTGGTGAGCGAACAAGCAAAGCCCTATTTTGCGGAGCTGCCGATCGAGGTGGACATGAATCTACCTGGCTATGTAGCGATGAAAGATATGATGCACGGAGCACCAGGTAATTCGGATTATATGATCCAAGCGCAAGCACTAAAAGATGCGACTATGGCGGAATCCCTTTTTGATTTTTTGGAAAAGGATTTGCAGGTTTTTCATGTCAATGGTGCATATCACAGCAAGGAAGGAGAGGGGATTATCTGGTATTTAAAGAGGAAGTTTCCGGATAAAAATATGATCAATATCCACACTGTAGAGCAAGATCAGCTCGAGCACTTGGATGATCAACATGCCTTAGGAGGTGATTTTATTCTTGTCCTTCCCAAAGACGCCCACAAATCCTATTGATCCATGTATTCCAAAGCCGAAACTTCCCGAATCCGAAAGGAATTTTGGATCAAATTTGGGCAATATATGAAGCCTGTTCCCAATGCCCAGGGGAGGAGGATCAATTGGCCCAATTATAAAACCGGGGTAAAAGATATCTATTTTAGGATGAAAGCCGAGCGGGGTTTCGCATCGATTGGGATTGAGATCACCCAATCCGACACCGAGCTTCAAGAGTTGTTTTTTGACCAGTTTTTGCAACTGAAGCGGATTTTGGAAACCGAAGTCGGGGAAGAGTGGACTTGGATACTACATCAGGAAAATGAATTCGGTCAATTTGTTTCAAAAATTGAAAAGGTAAAAAAAGGACTCAATGTAATGGAGGAAAAGGACTGGCCTGATATCATCTCTTTTCTTAAGCCAAGAATTATTGCCCTAGATGAATTTTGGGATTTGGTCAAGCCTGGATTTGAAAATTATTAATGAAAGTCAATCCCAAATTCAACGATTTATTTTTCTCTAGTGATTACCTCAATCCAGCGATCAATTCATCAAGGGTGCTTTTTAGGACTTTAGTGTTAAGTACTCCATTGGCCGTTAATATGCCGGTTCCCGTTCCCATCCAAAGCACTTCATTGCTTTGAGCATCTTGGATAAGGAAAATCACTTTTCCATATTTTCCCGGCACTTTATAAGGAGGGGAATAAGGGGTGTCACCCGTTAAACCAACACCGCCACTATAGCCCAGTTCTTCCTTTTCATAATTAATCGAGGCGATCACGCTTTGAACCAAAAGTTCGGGATTTTCCTCAACTTCAGATAAACCATTTTCCAGCAATTTTTTCTCAAAATATTTATTCAACTGAACAATATCGTTAGTGGCATCTGATTTTGTGATGAATTTAAATGTTTTCATACTGGACAGATCAATAGGTTTGCTTATTAGATCGTACTCCAATTTATCAGGGGAGGTTTTTCTGCCATCAGCAGTAATGGTGTCGGAGACTTTACATGAGGCAAAAACAAAAAGGGAAAGGGCAAGGAGGAGAAGGTTCTTCATGGCTAAATCATTGAGGTAAAGAATAAAATCTATTACGCTATTTTTAACTTTTTGGTTTAAAAAAGACGCTTATTTTCAAGGGTTTGTACTTTGGTTTACAAGATTTTATGGGGCTATCCGCCTAAAGTGCTTTTTTTCGGTAGGTAAACTTTTCTAGTTTGGGTTCACCTTTTTCTCCCAAATCCACCCAAATGACCAATTCCTCGCCTTTTCGCTCCATAGTCAATCCGTCAAACTTAGCTTTTTCTTTACCGAGCTCAATAAGGGAAAATGTCGTCCATTTTTCTTTTTCTTCCCAGCCACTGAGATCGGGATTGAAGTGTTTAAGTTTTAAGGTGACACTTTCTCCATCCTGAATCAAATGCATAAATTCAGAGAAAACCAATTTTCCCTCACTCCAAAATCGAAAAGTACCGATCATATGTCCATCAACAGGCGGAAGCCATACTTCCTCACATTCTCCTCCCAATCCCGGACCAGACCAATAGCCGACCAGCCATGAAAAATTTTCGACCCTTGCGCTTCCGGGACTGTTCCCTTCAGAAAGATTCCTTACCTTCTGAGCATGGGCTGGAAAAATCAAGAAAAATAGAAGAGCGGTCGTAAAGAGATTTTTCATCGGATCAAAGTTTCACCGAATCTACAAAAAATCAGGTATCGTGACGCTTGGGAATTTCGGGATTGACAAAAGTAAAACCTCTCGCTTCATCTCCCTCAAAAAAATCAATCTGCATCCCCATCAAAAACATGTAATGTTTCTTTTCAATCAAAACCGGAATTCCGTTGATATCAAATTTTTGGTCTTCTTCTCTGGGCTTATCAAAACCGAGTGCATAGGACATCCCCCCGCAACCACCTCCTCTTACACCTATCCGAAGATGATATTCGATGGGAATATTTTTGTGGGCCATGATATTTTTGATCTCAGCTTCTGCTTTTTCAGTGATGGAAATCGGTACGAGCATGTTATTCGAATGTTTTTGGCAGGAAATTGGTTCGTAATGGGAATCAAATTTACACAGACTTCCGTTTTTAGGACGGGATAAATTTTGGATATTCGAGCTTAATTAACCCAATGATGGAATACGTAATTGATTTGCTTAAGATTTTGCTCCCCGCGGGGGTGGTTTTGTATGGGATGTATCTGGTGATTGTCTCATTTATTTCCAAAGATCGGGAGAAAATGCTGGTAGATCTTAAAACTCAAAATACTCAGGTGGTGCTTCCTGTGCGTTTGCAGGCCGCAGAGCGCCTTAGTTTATTGCTCGAGCGGATTACACCTAATAATCTGGTCCGGAGGAGCAATGCCAGTGGAATGACTGCTGCGGAGTTGCATGCGGTTCTGTTAAGTGAAGTGAGAGAAGAGTTTAGCCATAACTTTTCCCAGCAGGTGTATTTCTCCGAAGAAACCTGGGAAGCGATCAAAAGAGCAGTCGAAGAAGTCACTACTATTATTAACTTAAGCCGACAGAGCTTGGATAAGGAAGCGACAGGAATGGATCTGGCAAAGGCTATTTTCACCCAGTCCTTGGAACGTAAAAACGATGCTGTTGCCTTTGCGCTTCGTCAAGTTAAATCAGAAATCAGTATTTATTTCTAATCCCCAAAACTCATGAGTAGTATCACCTCAAAAGCAAGCGAAATACTCGAAAGTGCCAAGGCACTTTTTGGCAGGCAAGTGGAAGTGCTTTCAAGACAAGAGGGAAAGGTAAGAGAACTGATCGCTGGGGTAAAAAATAAACTGGCAGGGTTGACTCACAATCCTCGTATTCAGAAATTAATAGAACCGGTAGCCGTATTTATCCGGATGCTGAAAGCGCACTTCGGTGGCCAACATAAATTATCCTCTACGACTTTGGGAATGATTGTATTGGCCTTGGTTTATTTTCTTTCTCCGGTGGATATTATTCCGGATTTCTTGGGATTTTTTGGTTTTGCGGATGACTTGTCGGTGGTTTTGGCAGTATATGCCAAGGTCAAAGATGAAATCGATCAGTTTTTGGACTGGGAGCGAACTCAGATTTAAACTGTACTGTTAAGCTCCAAAATCAACGTAAGACTTGGAGGAACTTGTGCAGCTAATTCGAATTAGTCCTGAATTGGTAGCGAAAGCTATGACCTATTCGGAATACAAAAATTTGATCGAAAAACTTTTTACAGAAGGAAAAACAACCGGCCCGAACCAGTCCGAATCCTATCTGGAATATACCCGAATGGCGATTCAGCGGATGAAGCGCTGGGATAAAACCATTCGTATCGATGAACGGATGACCGAATTGGTCAGCAAACTTCCCCCACAGCTTTGGATGTTGATTACGGAGGCTTGGTGTGGAGATGCGGCTCAGACCATTCCATATATATCCAAACTGGCCGACCTTAATCCGGATATTCAACTTCGCCTGATTTTACGGGATGAAAATCCCGGAATCATGGATCAATACCTCACCAATGGGGCACGGTCTATTCCTAAATTAATATCGCTGAGTCCCGGATTGCAGATGGAGTATTTTGTTTGGGGACCTAAGCCGGCTTATCTGATGGAAAAGCAGCGGGAGTTTAAGACTGATCCCAAAGAAAAAACGAGTAAAGAATTTACCGAAGAGGTGCATCTCTGGTATGCAAGGGATAAAAATCATACCTTGGGTGCAGAACTTTCCACCTGCTTTTACCAAGCTTTTGATTTATGAAAATAGCTTTTACCGCCGGGACATCTGGGCTAATTGGCATGCAACTTTTGCATCAACTTTTAAAAAACAAGGAATTTGATTATGTCCTGAGTGTCGGCAGGCGAAAGCTTGCATTGAAGCATGCCAACTTGATTCAGCTGGAAGGAAACATGTCCGAATTGGAGTTTTGGGATTGGCAGAATCAAATCAACTCCCAATCCCTAGGCGGAGAATATCAGGCCTTGGTTTCAGCGATTGAATCGGGTAAGGCTGAGATTTTCGGTTTCTGCAGTCTTGGCACCACGATCAAAAATGCAGGATCAAAGGAAGCTTTTTATGCGGTGGATCATGATTTGGTTTTGACCTTTGCCAAGTGGGTAAAAAAGCTGGGAGGAAGTAAGTTTCTGAGCGTCTCCTCAATGGGGGCTGACCCAAAATCTGGTATTTTTTATAATCAGGTGAAAGGAAAAACGGAAGAGGATCTCAAAGAATTAGATTTTGCACAACTGAGTATAGTCAGACCATCTATACTCTTGGGAAATCGTTCCGAATTCCGATTGGGGGAGCAAGTTGCGAGTATTCTGATGAGGCCTTTGGTTTGGTTGAGATTACTTAAAAATTTCCGGCCTATTTATGATCATCAAGTTGCGAAAGCCATGGTTTATATTTCGCTAAACCCTCAAAACCAACAAGTAAAAGTATATCTGTCAGGGGATCTGCAGGATTTAAGCAAAAAGTAAAAATGATCGTAGTCATTCAGCGCGTTTCCGAGGCATCGGTAAAAATCGATGGGAAAATTAAATCAAAGATTGGGGTTGGATTGATGGTTTTGCTGGGAATCGAAGAGGCTGATTCCCAGGAGGACATTGACTGGCTTTCCAAAAAAATCGTGAACATGCGGATCTTTCCGGATGAAGCAGAAATCATGAACAAAAGTCTTCTCGATATCAATGGGGAGATCCTTCTCATTTCTCAGTTTACGCTTCATGCCAGCACAAAAAAAGGAAACCGACCTTCTTATATCAAAGCAGCCAAACCCAATATCGCCATTCCGCTTTATGAATCAATGATTCAAGCCTTGGAAAGAGAATTGGGTAAGGAAATCGGTACCGGGGAATTTGGAGCAGATATGAAAGTGGCCTTGGTTAATGATGGTCCGGTTACGATCGTAGTTGATTCAAAAAATAAGATCTAAGATTTTATTTTTCCAGCGCACTGCAGAACTTGAGTTTTCGTCGAGAAATTTAAAAACTTCAATTTTTTATCTTTAGCCATGTCTTCAAGCTTGATTGATATTAACCGATGCGAAGTTCATTATAAAAGAATTCAAGTAGTTGATTCCTTGTCTTTTTCATGGGAAAAAGGTCAGCATTGGGCTATTATTGCCGAATCAGGTAGTTTACAAACTGCTTTTGTTGAAACCATTAGAGGGAATTCGGTCATTTTAAAAGGTGCCATTTCCAGGGATTTTGCTGCAGATTATCTGGAAAAAGAAGCAGAGACCAAGCAATTGGCTAGCTATCGAGACTTGATATCCTACATTTCTCAAGCTTATGTTTTTAGAAATAAATCCAACTTACAAAACTTCTATTTTCAGCAGCGTTTCAATGCGACGGAGTCCGAGGAGTCCGATACCGTGACAGAATATTTGAATAAGATCTCGGGTCAAAAATCTGGAAAATGGACTGTAGGATCTGTGCTGGAGTTGATGAAGCTCACTGATCTTGCCGATAAATCCCTGCTTAAATTATCCAATGGAGAGAGTAGAAGATTGGCGATTGCGGGAGGATTACTTCGACAGCCTTCCCTTTTTATTATGGATCATCCGATGACCGGTTTGGATGTGCAAACGAGACTGGATTTTGGGGGTATTTTAAAGCGAATTTCCGATTCGGGAATACATGTTTTGATGACGACAACTGCAGATGAAATTCCCGAGGGGATTACCCATGTTGCCGAGCTACATTCACATGGAATAAGAAAAATCTGGACACGCGATGATTTTCATTTTCAGTCGGCTGGTCAATTAAGAAAAGCCTGGGATTGGAGGGATTTGAATCATTTACTACCTGAAACTAGAAACAACCAAGATTGCCTAATTGACCTCCGAAAAGTATCCATCCGGTATGGAGAAAAACGCATCCTTCAGGAAGTCGATTGGCGAGTCAATGCCGGTGAAAAATGGCTGCTCCAAGGACCCAATGGCTCAGGGAAGTCCACGCTGATATCACTCTTAATTGGTGAAAATCCGCAAGCCTATTCTCAGGAGATTTATCTTTTCGGAAAAAAAAGGGGAACAGGAGAGAGCATTTGGGACATTAAGCGGCCGGTCGGATTTATGGCCCCTGAGCTTGCTCGATTTTTCCCGACTAACCAAACCTGCCGGAAAGTAATTTTGTCGGGATTGTTTGATACGATGGGACTTTTCAAAAAACCGACGGAAAGCCAAGAAGATGCTGCCAAAGGCTGGATGAAATTTTTTGAATTATCAGAAGATTCGGATCGACTTTTTTCGAGACTACCGTTGGAAAAACAACGATGGGCACTTTTAGCAAGAGCGTTGATCAAGCAGCCCGCATTGTTGGTCTTGGATGAGGCTTCTCAGGGAATGGATACCATTCAGCGTCAGCTTTTCAAAGATACGGTGACCAAGGTCTGCGAACGCTATTCTCCGGCTTTGATTTTTGTCAGTCACTATGAGGAAGATGTACCTGAGGTAATTGACAGGATTATAAAGTTGAAGGAAGGTCAGGCTTCCTTAGTTTAGGATGGAAGTGGGTGGATTTTTTAATCAATTTTTGAAAAATCTAGTTCATTATCCAATGGATAGATTCAGATAAGCTAGGATTATCCTTCACAGAAGATCAAATAATTTTAAATAGTGGATTAGAACCATTCAACCGATTATCAAATCAGATTAAAAAGAAAAACTTAAATTTGAAATCTTTCAAATCTCAAACCTTTAGCGCATGACTTTTCCTCAGTTGGTTGAGAAAGTAAATATATTAGATAATTTAGGCTCACCACAGGGGGTGGTCTGGTTGATCGATCAAATTCGTCCACCGAAGAATAAGCTGGAATTAGCTGAGGAAAATCTGGCAGCCTTGATTTTGGATATCCGGAATCATCCAGCCGAAAAAGACAGATTCAAGGCTTACCTCAGAACATTTATTTCATCCAGACAAATTGTCCAGCTATTTACAGATTCGGGAATTCAGACGGGAAAGGGATTTTTTACAGAAGCTTTTGATCGGATAAATTCCTGGTTTTTGCCGAGACTCTATGGGGAAACAGATCACACGGAGACATTTAATGAGATTTTTCATCAAAGTTGGGATTATAAGTGGGTAGAGAAAATATCCCGTGAAGCTTGGGCAACCTTATTTAAAGAATTTGATCTGGTAGAATTAGAGCGTCTAGACTTGGATTCGAGATTGACCACCCATCTTTTAAACAGTATTCTGGTTGTTTCACAGCGGGTGGCGGCCATGGGTTTAGAGCCTGAGATTTTGGCCAAATTACCGGAATTGGAAGAGTTCGATTCGCCTTTTGTGATTCAAAACAAGGAAATCTTCGATTACCTGGATGCCTACCAAACCCAAAAGGATTTTGACCGGACCAATAAAAACGCGGATTACAAGCAGATTTTGGTGATGCTCAGTCAATGTGCAGATTACGTAAACTTGATCCGGAAAAATAAGCGAAGGTTTGGGGCAGATATCAGCTTGACTTATTTGCTGAATCGAATCAATCAAAATATCAACCGCCTACGAACTTTGATGAAACTGGCGGTACAGATTAAGGAGGCTGAGGATTTTGAGTCTGAAATTGAATTATTAAAGACCTTAGTCTATTCTGAAAACAAGAAAAATTCGCTTCAGGATCATTTTGATACCAATGTCCGATTACTGGCTTTTCAGGTAACCGAACACGCTGGAAGAACAGGGGAGCATTATATTGCCAATACGGGTTCAGAATGGTTCAAAATGCTTTTCAAAGCCATGGGCGGTGGCTTAATCGTAGGGTTTTTATCCATCTTCAAAGTTTTCATCTATTACATGAAGGCGTCGCCCTTTGGAGAGGCATTTTTGTACAGCATGAATTATTCCTTGGGTTTTATCGGGATTCATGTTTCCCATTCGACTTTGGCTACCAAGCAGCCTGCCATGACCGCCTCTAAATTAGCAGCTGCCCTGGATGAAGTGACCAAACCTAAAGATAAGGCGATCGAAAATCTGGCGGAAGTAATTTTGAGGCTTTCCAGAAGTCAGTTTATTGCCTTTGTGGGGAATGTGGTTATCGCCTTTCCAGTAGCCTTTCTTGTGGCCTTTGGCTACCATTGGTACACGGGTGAGCATGTGGCGGGTCCGGACAAGGCGATGACTCTCATCAATGAATTACACCCATTTAACAGTTATGCGATTTTTCACGCAGGGATTGCAGGCGTTTTCTTGTTTTTATCCGGAATGATTTCGGGATATTATGACAATAAAAGTGTGTATAACAAAATTCCCCAACGCCTACAGCAGCACAAGTTGCTAGTGAAACTTTTTGGAAAAACCCGGATGGTCAATTTTGGGAATTACATCGATCAAAATCTCGGGAGTTTGATGGGGAATTTCTTTCTCGGGATATTCTTAGGTTCTACGGGGACGATAGGATACATTTTAGGATTGCCCTTGGATATCCGTCACATTACTTTCTCCTCGGGAAATTTTGGATTGGCTGTAGCTTCGATCGGCGACCGACTTAACGATTATCAAGTTTTCATGTCCATATTGGGAATATTCTTTATCGGATTGATGAATTTTCTGGTCAGTTTTTCACTTGCCATTTTTGTGGCGATCAAGTCTAGGGGAGTGAATTTTAAAGAAACCCGAAAGCTCATCCGAACGATTTTCGTGTGGTTTTTATATCGTCCTGCTGAGTTTTTCTTTCCACCCCGTACGAGCAAGCTCAAAAAGACCAATGAAATTGAGATTTTGGAAAAAGAGACCGAGGAGAGACCTAAACTTAACGATGAAACCGAGAAAGTAAGACCAACCAAGGATTAATCAATTACACCGGGGTTATTGATTTTTAAAATTGGTTAATTATAGTAATTCCTTCATTTTCGAAGCGGTTCATTGCGGGCAGTTCTTGACAGGCATCAGAAAGTGAAATTGCCTGGCCAATAAGCTTTTCGGGCTTTAATTTCCCCAGTTTGATCATTTCCATCATCTCTGGATATCTCCAAGCCTGCATGCCGTGACTGCCGAGAATTTCCAGCTCTTTTGCAATTACCAAATTCATCGGCATCGGACTGTCTTTTTCACGATCCAACAGTAGTCCTACCTGAATGTGTTTTCCTCTTTTTCGAAGGGAAGAAACTGATTGGTACGCCACTCGACTATTTCCCAAGGCGTCTAAGGAAACGTGAACTCCTCCTTTGGTCAGTTCCAAAATCGCTGCTGCTACCTCTGTATTTTCTTTTGAATTGATCAAAAAATCAGCTCCCAGGGATTTCGCTAAATCCAATTGTTTTGCTGAAATATCTATTCCGATGACATTTGCGCCTGCGGCTTTGGTAATCATAATTGCCGAGAGCCCGACTCCCCCGCAGCCAAATACAGCTACCCATTGACCAGCAGAAACTTTCCCTTGATCCACTACCGCCCGAAAAGAAGTGGCAAAGCGACAACCCAAACTCGCCGCGGTATCAAAGTTCATTTCCTCTGGCAATGCCACCAAATTACTGTCGGCTCTGTTGATTTTGACGAATTCGGCAAAAGATCCCCAATGTGTGAAGCCCGGTTGAGATTGATCGTCACAGATTTGCTGATTTCCCGAGTGACAAGTTGGGCAAACCCCGCAGGCGCAGACAAAAGGAACGGTCACCCGATCTCCCACCCGCCATTTTTTCACATGCGAACCGACTTCCGAAACAATTCCCGCAAACTCATGTCCTGGCACATGGGGAAGCTGAATATCCGCATCGTGTCCCATCCATCCGTGCCAATCCGACCGACAAAGCCCAGTGGCCTTGACGGCGATGATCACACCATCTGGATCGGGAGTGGGGTCGGGGACAGTTTGAATGCTGGGAAGTGTTTGAAACTGCTCGTAAATCAGTGCTTTCATTGGGTTAATTTTCATGAAAAATACCGATTCCCTTCCACTTTTTCTTGCTTACTTGTACTTAAATTAGATTGGATTTTATGAAAAATGATAAGGAAGAACTGACGCTATCAAAAGCTCAAGAACAGGTGGATCACTGGATCAAAACGGTGGGTGTCCGATATTTTAATGAATTGACGAATATGACGATTTTGATGGAGGAAGTCGGAGAGTTGGCACGACTGATGTCACGCACTTATGGAGAGCAATCTTTTAAGGAGACCGATAAGGGGAAGGAGCTAGGAGATGAAATGGCTGATATTTTATGGGTTTTGATTTGTTTGGCCAATCAAACTGGAGTGGATTTGACCGCGGCATTTCACAAAAATCTGGAAAAGAAAAATATTCGAGATGCTACCAGACATCAGGACAATGAAAAACTAAAATAAAAAGGCTGTCTCATAACTGATCATGAGACAGCCTTTTGATTATAAATTACTAGAAGCCTTGATCCATCTCACAGACAAATCCGGGTCTTCCATATCCGGATCTAGTGGAAACATCGGCCGCTGAATACGCTGATAACCCAATCGCTCCAAATCCTGATCCACACCTCCCGGAGTCAAAGCCATAATCCAGTCTCCTCGGAGATCATATAACTCAGGAACCAAATAACCGATTTTGACCACTAAAATGTCGGTCTCCCGTGGATTCAAACCTAAATTGGTGAAGTCACTTTCATGGTGATATGGTTTTCGTTTTTCTGTGACGATTACCTTGATCGAACCCACTTGGACCACAGCCTCAGTTTTGGCATCATCATCGCCTTCTTCAAGCGAAAGTAATTTTCCTTTCAGTTCTATTGGTGGTGCAAATCGATCGTCAACCATCGCTCCGACCATTCCCGAAATCTCTGCTCCAATTTCGGCATTTTTGGCCTTCTCAATCAAATCAGGCCCGGGAATCGAAGCGTAGATTAATTCGGGTCCACTTTCAGTTTTGAATTCAGATCTTTTTAAAAGTTCAGTCAAGGTCCAGGTGACATCTCCCGCACCACCGGCCGTAGGGTTATCCCCCATGTCGGAAATTACGAAAGGCTTATTTTCACTTTTTAAAGCCATTTCCAGACTTTCATCCAAATAAGCCACAGGCGCCACAAACTCAAATTCATTTCTCACGTCCCAGAAACTTTTTGCCAAATATTCGGCACTTTCTTTCACCTGATTTTCATCGTCACCAGTGACCATCACGACTGCATGATTTCGAGGTTCGTCAGCCCAAGCATAACCAATCCAGATTGCTGCATCGATTACGCCATCTTTTTTGGTTTCGGGATTCACTTTAGCATAAAGTGATTTTCCTGGTTCGATCCGTGTACTGGTTTTTTCTCCCGGGAGAAGGATTGGAACAGGGATCCAGGCTTTGTAGGCAGGTTTTCCTTTGCCTGATTCCAGTCGGTCCAATAGATTTTCGACCGCCCGCTGCTTGGACTGCAAAGCATCTTCGTGGGGAGCCATTCGATAGCAAGTGATCAGGTCGGTATGTTCTGCCAAGGTTTGAGATACATTGCCGTGTAAATCCATGGAAGTGGAGATGATCGTTTCTGTTCCGATTACTTCTCTTACTTTTTGGATAAAATCACCTTCGGGATCATCTAATCCTTCCACACTCATCGCTCCATGAATGTCAAAGAAAAGCCCATCGTAGGGAAGATTTTCTTTCAGTAATTCCAAGGTTACGTTGACCAAAGAATCGTAGGCTTCCCGAGTGACCATTCCTCCTGGAATCGCATGTCCGCGTAAGGTCGGAAACCATTCTGCACGTGATCGGTTTTCAGAGCTGTCAGCTAAAAAAGGATAGTAATTAAATACGTCTTGACCGATTCTGGCTTTAAAGGATTCTGCCGTAGATCGGGCTGGAGAAAAGGTGCTGGATTCGATGGCCAAGCCTGCTATGGCAATTCTGGGAAGGTTCTTTTCTTGGTTACAGGAAGAAAGGATCAAGATCAGGAAAATTCCTAGGTAGGTTTTCATAATGTGGGCTATGTATTGAAAACTGAAATTAGGAGCAATTTTCGAAATCTTTGATAAAAATCAAGGTTTAATAACTGCCTTCACTTTTTCATTCTCTACTTTGCCCACAATATCATACAAGTCCAAGGTCAGGCAAAAATCAATATCTGCTTCGATTCCATGATTTTGGAGTCTTTTGGCATGAGATGCTTGCCCTAAATATCCTTTGAGTTGATGACCTTCTTTTTCAAAAAGTGATTTCATCGCCAAGGCCCCATCCTCATCAGCTTCATGGCTTGATTCCAAAGACTTGACCAAGGCGCCTGCATAGAGTGAATCCTCCAAATTGAATCGACCTTTCCATCCCGCGCAGTGAATGAGCACATCCTTTCTATGCTTTTGTATGTAGGCGATAGTGGCCGATAAATTGGGGAAAGCGCCAATCAAAATTTCGTCTGCGTTGGCTGATTTGGAAATGGCCAAAGTTCCGTTGGTCGTGGTCATCGCCAATTTTTGACCTGAATACTCATTTTTTATAAAAGCCACAGGAGAATTTCCCAAGTCAAATCCGGATACTGTTTGCCCGTTTCGTTCACCGCCAATTAGAAAGCCTTGACTTTTCATCCTTCTACATTCTTCCAGATCGGCAAATGTGCTGATTTCTTCTATTCCGTTGGCTAAAGCCGCAACCATCGTAGTGGTAGCTCGAAAAATATCAACTACCACCACGATTTTACCTTGTAATTCATGCAAATGAATCAATTCCGGACTAAAGCAAACTTCTATTTTGTTCATCGGTTGAAAAGCGGCAATTTTTCGACTTGGGCTTTCAGGTTTTTATTTCTGACTTGGATATAAATCGCCGTTCCAGGCTTGCTGAATTCGGTTTTGACGTATCCAAGGCCAATCCCCACACCCATGGATGGAGACTGAGTCCCGGAGGTGACTTCCCCGATGTCATTACCTTCAGCATCGACGATCGGATAATGTCCTCTTGGAATACCGCGCTCCTGCATGATAAATCCGACTAATTTTCTGGAAACACCTTCTTCCCTTTGCTTTTTCAGGGCTTCGGAATTGATAAAATCCTTGGTGAATTTGGTGATCCAACCCAATCCGGCTTCGATAGGAGAGGTTTCGTCAGTAATGTCATTCCCATAAAGGCAATAGCCCATTTCCATTCTCAGGGTATCTCTTGCGCCCAAACCAATCGGCTTGATATCAAAATCTTTTCCTGCTTCGAAAATCGCATTCCAGACCTTTTCTGCATCTGCATTTTTCATATAAATCTCAAAACCACCTGCACCGGTGTAGCCTGTTCCTGAGATGATTACATCCTGGACTCCCGCGAATTCTCCCACCGTAAAGTGATAGAATTTTACTTCCGAAAGGTTGACAGGAGTCAGCGATTGCACGGCTTCGATGGCTTTGGGACCCTGCACGGCAAAAAGGCAAAACTCATCAGATGCATTTCGTAGTTTGGCGCCCATGGTATTGTGCTGATTGATCCAAGCCCAGTCTTTGTCTATGTTTGAAGCATTGACGACAAGCATGTATTTTTCTTCTTCGAATTTGTAAACGATCAAATCGTCTACGATTCCGCCCTTTTCATTGGGAAAACAGGAATATTGGGCCTGCCCGATGACAAGTTTTGAAGCATCATTGGAGGTCACTTTTTGGATTAAAGCCAAAGCCTGCGGACCTTCTACAAAAAACTCACCCATGTGGGAAACATCAAAAACCCCGACACCATTTCTGACGCAAAGGTGCTCTTCATTGTCCGAGCTGTAGCGTACAGGCATATTGTAGCCCGCAAAAGGGACCATTTTGCCACTTAAAGCGACATGAATATCATTTAGAGGAATATTTTTAATAGGGGTTTCCATATTTGGGTTCGTTTTTTATCGCAGGCAAAGGTAAGGAATGGAGCTAATTTTGAAACAGAGATTTACATAAAAAGAAAAGGCAACCCAAAACGGATTGCCTTTGTAATTTCGTAAGAAGAAATATTACTTAAATAGAGAAACTTTCTCCACAGCCGCAGGTTCGGCTGGCATTTGGATTGACAAATTGAAATCCTTTTCCATTCAGCCCATCCGAAAACTCCAACGTAGTGCCTGCGAGATACAATAAGCTTTTTCGATCTACAATAATTTTAACTCCTTTGTCTTCAAAAACATGGTCGCTTTCTACTGTGTTACCATCAAATCCCAAATCATACATCAACCCGGAGCAGCCGCCACCTTTTACTGAAACGCGGATGTTTTCATGCTCAGCCCGGCCTTCCTCCTTTTTCAATTCCAAAATTCGCTCTTTGGCCTTGTCAGAAACGATGATCATATATTTTTATCTTTACGTCTAATTAATGATTTCAGATGGGAAACAAACAGCCATCTGAAAAGATTCAGTTACAAATATACGAATTATTAACATGAGGAAAATCGAACATATCGGAATTGCTGTTCAGGATTTGGAAGAATCCAATGCTCTTTTTGCCAAACTCCTGGGGAAAACCCATTTTAAAACCGAAATTGTGGCAGGTGAGGCAGTGGAAACTTCTTTTTTTCAAGTCGGTGAAACCAAAGTAGAACTGCTTCAGGCTACAAAACCCGAAAGCGCCATCGCTAAGTATTTGGAGAAAAAATCCCCCGGTGTGCATCACATTGCCTTTGATGTAGAGGATATCCTAGCGGAGGTGGCACGATTGAAGGACGAAGGGTTTGAAATATTAAATGAAACGCCAAAGGAAGGAGCCGACAATAAATTAGTCGTATTTTTGCATCCCCGAAGCACCCATGGGGTGTTGGTCGAGTTGTGTCAGGAAAGGAAGTAGGCAGTATGCAGTAGCAGTTGTCAGTAAGGTCAGCCTGAGCGGAGTCGAAGGCAATTAGGGAATTGCAGAAATCAGAAGTGAGAAAGCTGAAAAGGCTAAAGTCTGATGTCAGAAAAGTAGGCAGCATTGCCAGCCCGAGGCTTTCTAAGCTCTTGTATTAGTTTGGAGCTTCATACATTACCTTAAACCTTAATTATTCGTAGCTCAAAAACCCATTAACTATAAATTCAACAACGAATTACATACTAAGAAATGTCAGAAAAAAGAACAGAAATAAGCGAAATCGGTGAGTTTGGGCTCATTGATCATTTGAATAAAAAAGTTTCACTCAAAAACCCCTCATCCATCAAAGGGATCGGGGATGATGCGGCGGTGATTGAGGCCGGAGATCATGTTAAGGTGGTTACGACCGATTTGTTGCTAGAAGGCGTTCATTTTGACTTAGCTTATGCACCACTTCCACATGTGGGATTCAAGGCCGTAGCCGTGAATGTCTCGGATGTTGCTGCCATGAATGCTATTCCCAAACAAATCACGGTTTCCATCGCCTTGTCTAATCGCTTTTCTGTAGAAGCTGTAGATGCTTTGTACGCCGGAATTCATGCTGCTTGTGAGCATTATGGGGTGGATTTGGTCGGAGGGGATACGACGGCATCTAGAGGCGGCTTGGTGATTTCGATTACCGCCATCGGCGAAGCCAAAAAAGACCAAATCGTCTATCGTAGCGGAGCTAAAGCAAATGATATTCTTTGTGCGACCGGAGATTTAGGTGGGGCTTTGGTCGGCTTGCAGATTTTGGAGCGGGAAAAACAAGTTTTCCTCGCCAATCCCGATATGAAGCCGGATTTGGAAAAATATGGAATCGTCACCGCACGGCAACTCAAGCCGGATGCACGGATGGATATTATTCATGAACTGCGCGAATTGGGAGTCAAGCCAACATCCATGATGGATATCTCGGACGGCCTGGCATCGGAGATTTTCCATATCTGCAAAGCCTCCAATGTTGGCGCTACGATTTACGAGGATAAATTACCTATCGATAAGCAGACCTTTGATACCGCCGTGGAACTGAATTTGGACCCGATCACCTGCGTGTTGAACGGGGGAGAGGATTACGAACTGCTGTTTACGATTGATCAAGAGGATTTCAAAAAACTGGAAAAGCATCCTGATATTCACTTTATCGGGCATATCACCAAAGCTGAGGAAGGTAAGTTTTTGGTGACCAAAAGTGGTACAGCCGTTCAGCTCAAAGCCCAAGGTTGGAAGCATTTTTAACGGATTGAAAAGCCGGATTTTAGTCTTAATTCCCCGATGGATTGGTCTGCTTGATGATCCCTGTACCCTCCGTTGGGCTGCAGGTGGTATTCCCCAACGGAGTGACGGTCCGTGGCATCCAGGACCTTTCCCAGATCCGCCAGCTGATCAACTGGTAATAGGTTTACGCTGGGAGCTTCACACCGGTTTCTTCTCTATGGCGGGGCAGTGGACATGAGGAAAGGTTTTGACGGGTCGAGCGGTCTGGTCCGCAATACCTTGGAGCGGGATCCGCTGTCCGGAGAAGTGTATATCTTCCTGAACCGCAGCCATACCCTGGTCAAGCTGCTCCACTGGGAAGCAGGGGGATTGGTGCTCTATTGGTGAATTAGTGCCTTTTCAAGATACTGATACCCTTTTGAAATCAAGATAGCTATCCCAAAACTCAGAAGTGTACCAATTAATATATACTCAGTAAGGTTTCTATCTTCAGTATTTGATAGGTCTCCAAACCTAAAAACAGACTTCGCAGCCAATAAAAATCCAATCCCTTCCCAGTAATCAATTAGGATAAAACCGAAAATGAACAATCTCTCCAACATTCCTATGTAAGCTCCTGCATTTTTTAATTCTTCATTCCCTTTTTTTTCAGGTTTCCATTTTGATACTAGTACTTTTAGAAAAATCGACGAAACAAATGTTTTTAAAAGCAGGAAAACAATTAGAAGTAAAGCCTCTGGAGTATATGCTTCTTTAAACTCTACAGAAAATGGGGCATAAAAATAAACAGTCACACCTATTATCAATAAGTGCAAAGCCTGGTCTATTAAGAACAACCACCTTTCATTTACTTTTTCATTTGCATATAACTTGCCTAAATCTATTAAATAATGGGTCACAACTATGAATAGTATCCCTATCCAATACTGCAAATCAAACTGTAGAGTAAATAGAAGAGCAATGGCATGAATTGCAGTATGCCAATATAATTTACGAGACTTATGCTTCTTTTTCTTCTTGTCTTCTATCCAATCATCAGGCTGAATTACAAAATCTCCTAGAATATGCGCTAAGACTAATTGCAAGATAAGTTGTATTATAACTTGGAAACTTCCTCCTGATAGTATTCTAAAAGTCTCTGGATTTCATCATATCCCCCTCTTTTCAAACCTTCGCTGATTGTCCCTTGACTTTTTTTATTAAGTAATTGAGCCAATTCTTTTTGATTTTTATTTGGGTGAAGCAAGGCTGCTTTTATGATTTCTGAGGATACTGGAGTCCATGTATTCGCTGTTAATATGGCCAATGATATCATTAGATTTATTTTTCTGTCAAAATCAATGCTTTTACTTCTTATTGCCAGTGTTTCTTTTTTGAGAGTCTCAAAACATTCTCCTGATCGTATAAAGGCGGAACCATTCGATTCCGTAATTTTTGAACCTTCATAATCAATATTACCTATTCCTATTGCCATTCTGACATCTAAATCCTTAAAGTGTTTGATAGTGGATTTTATTAAAAATGCTACAAACAGAGCTTTTGATGTTTGAATTCTCAGTTGAAAACTATCCCCTCGGTATATCTCCCAGTCTTTAGGTTCATCTCCTTCACGCTCTAAGACTTCTTTGAGTTGTTTCATCCATTTCGCTGGATTTTCTAAGCGGGAGTTCACGATATCTCCAGTTATAACAGCTACCATATCTTTTTTTTTAAAAATATCTTATTTAAAGCAGATAAACAATATTATCTGATTTGGAGCCGATATTTTAAAAAATCTGATCCGGAGCCGATATTTGAAGAATTACGAAATCTGTCTTTTTCTAGTACTAGCTCTTCAAACTAGAAGTATTTTACAAAAATTACACTTTCCTAATTTTATTGTTCGTCAAATCATTTAAAGCAGCCATTAAAACTTGCCAACAAATCTCCGCCGTATGCGAATTAGGATTGAATTGTGAAGTCCATTGCTCGGATGGATACATTCCAAGTAAAAAATTGGACGAAAAATAGCATTCCTAGCGATTCTAGATACTCCGAGGAATGGACTAGTTAAAGGCTGATTTTATTTATTCCTCAGGATAGGGCACATAGACAAAGCTGGTAAAGGCTCCATCAATTACAAATAGACAACAAAACTCATCGGGGTCTTTGTAGGCTTTCTGAAACTCAGGCAGAGACTCTTCCGCAATTAATTTTCGCTGTACAAACTCGTCCACGTAGGTAATGAAGTAGTTCCAGTCGAGGTTTTTCTCTGCTTTTCCCAAGAAAATTTTACCAATAGGTTGCATTTCCTTGGAGATCGGAAAAATCGGAAAATCCGAGAAACCCCGAGAGCGCACCTGATAAGAGGCTTCTTTTAACACGTCGGATACTTTCACAAAGTCACTCGTGATCGTTCCTAGGTATTTTCCGCTGAGTTCGGGATCGTTGAAATCTGAAATCATGATTTGAGTGTTAGTCGTACAACATTTTCTACGTGATAGGTCTGGGGAAACATGTCCACGGGTTGAATTCGTTCCACTTGGTACTTTTCTCCCAAAAGCGCGATGTCTCTGGCCTGCGTGGCAGGATTGCAGGATACATAAACGATCGTCGGTGCGGCCAGTCGAAGCAGCATATTCACCACGTCTTCGTGCATCCCGGCTCTGGGCGGATCGGTGATAATGACGTCTGGGGCTGCATGTTTTTCGATAAAGGCCTCGTTTAATACGTCCTTCATGTCTCCAGCATAAAAAAGGGTGTTTTCGATTCCGTTGATTTGGGAATTGAGTTTAGCGTCCTCAATCGCCGCTTCGACGTATTCTACTCCGATCACCTGCTTGGCTTTTTTTGCCACAAAGTTGGCAATCGTGCCCGTGCCGGTGTAGAGGTCATAGACCACTTCATCGCCCTTCAACTGTGCAAAATCACGTGCCACTTTGTACAATTCGTAGGCTTGCTCCGAGTTGGTTTGGTAAAAGGATTTTGGACCGATACGGAATTTTAGGCCTTCCATCTCTTCTTCGATGTAATCTTGTCCAGCGAACGTCACCAATTCCAAATCATGGAAGGTCTCGTTTCCTTTGGTATTGATCACATAAAGTAGGGAGGTGATTTCGGGGAATTTTTTATTTAAAAACTCCATCACCAATTCGATTCCCTCCGGATCATTTTCTCCAAATTGGACGATCACCATGACTTGGTCTGTGGAGGTAGTTCGGATGATCAGATTTCTCAATAATCCCACCTGCCCCCGAATGTCATAGAAGGTCAACGATTTGGCCAAGGCAAAACCTCTGAGTTCATTTCTGACTTCGTTGGAAATCCCGCCTTGCAGATAGCAATGCTCGATGTCGATGATTTTATCAAACATCTTTGGGATATGAAAGCCCAACGCATTCCGGTCAAAGTCTTCTCCGGATCGAATTTGATCCAGGGTCAACCATTTTTTATTGGAAAAAGTAAAGTCAAGTTTATTGCGGTAATATTGGGTCTTTTCAGAGCCTAAAATGGGAAGAACTTCAGGAATTGGAACTTTGGCGATTCGCTCAAATTGATCCACGACTTGTTGCCGTTTGTAGTTTTTTTGCAATTCATAATTGATGTGCTGCCATTTGCAACCCCCGCAAGTCCCAAAATGAGAACAAAAAGGCTCGATGCGGTCTTTGGAGTATTCGTGAAAGTGAATGGCCTCTCCTTCCATAAAAGAGCTTTTTCCCCGGGTAATCCGTACATCCACCACATCACCAGGGGCCACTTGATTAACAAAAACCACCTTGCCCTCATGATGCCCGACACATTTGCCTTCTGAAGCGATGCGCTCGATTTCGAGGTTGGTGATGACCTTATTTTTCATTTTTCTCGACATGGGCGCAAAATTAGGGAAAAAGGAGGAGAAGACCTTTGGACTTTTTAAAAGCTCTCAGGCTATTAATCAAATCGCTTCTCCTAAACTCTCGACTCATCAAACCGATCCTATTTTACAATCGAAACCACATAGTAAGTTTTTTGGATAAGAGGTAGAATGGGACCAGCGGCGCATTTTTGTTTGTGAATCGAGGATTGGTTAATAAAGCCTGAGTTTCGGAGGGACGAAATGATTTTACCTTCCTCTTTTCTCACTAATTCCTATCTTTACTTTTTAATTTTCAACCATGAAATTCAAAGACAAAGTCGTCCTCATCACCGGAGCTACTTCAGGAATCGGAGAGGCCTGTGCCGAGGTATTTGGTCGGGAGGGTGCCAAAATCGCGATCACAGGCAGAAATCCGCAGAAATTGGAACAAACGACAAGCAAACTTAGATCAAAAAACATAGAAATACTACCCATTTTAGCAGATGCAGGTTCGGAAAGAGACACTCAAAAAATGGCCGAAGAAACGCTATCCCACTATGGTCGAATAGATATTTTAATCAACAATGCAGGGATCTCCATGCGGGCGCTTTTTCAGGATTTGGATTTGGAGGTTTTTCACAAGGTCATGGATACCAATTTTTGGGGAACAGTCTATGCCACAAAGTTTTGCCTTCCTGCCATTTTAGAATCCAAGGGTTCGATCATCGGTATTTCTTCCATCAATGGCTACCGAGGTACTCCGGCACGGACGGCTTACACCGCGAGTAAATATGCGATGAATGGATTTTTTGAAGCCTTGCGTACCGAGGTAATGAAAAAAGGCGTCCATGTTTTAGTCGTAGCCCCGGGTTTTACTGCTTCCAATATCCGAAATACAGCCCTTACCGCAGACGGTTCTTCTCAAGGAGAGTCTCCTCGGGATGAACAGAAAATGATGACTTCTGAAGAAGTGGCCCAGCATATTTTGAAAGCAACGATCCGACGAAAGCGGGATATCGTGCTCACCGGGCAAGGGAAATTGGCTGTGTTTCTCAATAAATGGATGCCCGGAATTCTCGACGGAATTGTCTATAATCAGATGGCCAAAGAAAAAGACTCGCCTTTTAACTAAATGCCCGAATCCATCTTCCAAACCTACCTTCATCGGCTCACCGATCTGTCCACTAAAAACAGGTCTTTGTATTTGCCGAAATTAGACGGATTTGGGATGCTGGATCTTCGTGATTTTGATTTTTTGATCGGTGAGCCGGCATTTGAGATTCTTCGAAAATCGATTGAAGGCAAAAAGAAAATCAGGCTTGCTCCGGATCTCGACCCTCGATCTGGTGATGCCAATCAGGTTTCCAAGGCGCTTTCCCGAATGGCTTTTCGGGATCAGTTGACCCAGGAGGAAACGGGCGAACAAAGCTTGTATCTGGCTTGGCTTTTTGTCGAGGGAAAGCTCATCAACGGGCAAGTGGTCCGTGGGCCCTTACTTTTAAAATCAGTTCAGCTAATCAAGGAAAATAGCTTTTGGAATTTGATCTCGGAGGAAAACTGGCAGTGGAATCCGGCCTTTCTGTTGGCTTGGAGGCATGCTACGGGAGATCAATTGCCTGAATCTTTTTCCGATGAACTCCTGGAAAATTTGCCCAAAGATTCACTTGAGTTTCGGACGGCGCTTTCCCGATTGATTTCCGAGCATTTTGCCATTCAGGTTCAATCTAATATACTTGAAAATCAGGTTCTTCCTTTTCCCAATTCCCAAATTTCTCTCGATCAGGAGCGATTCTCTGAAGGGAAAGTTAGTTTAAGACCTTATGCCGTTTTGGGTCAATTTGCCCAAAAAGGAAGTTTTCTATTTTCAGATTATGAGGAGTTGATGGAGGGCCACGCCGAACCCTCTTTGGAGGAACTGTTTCGGAAGCTGTTTATTTCAGAGAAAAATGAAACGCAGATCCGGGAAGAAAATCTATTTCCGGTTTTTCCGCTTGATGCCTCTCAGGAAAGTGCTTTGATCAAAGTTCGTCAGGGCAAAAGTCTGGTCATCCAAGGTCCTCCCGGTACCGGTAAGTCCCAATTGATTGCCAATTTAGTCTCTGATTATATTGCTCGTGGCAAAAAAGTACTCGTCGTTTCCCAAAAGCGTGCTGCGCTCGATGTGGTTTTTGAACGATTGGAAATAGCGGGATTCGGTTCATTTTTGGGACTTGTTCATGATTTTCGGGCCGATCAAAAGTTGCTTTTTGAGAAAATCAAAACCCAGATTGAATCTATAGAAGAATACCAAGGCCAAAATCGGGGCATTGATGCTATTCAGCTGGAACGGGAACTAAGCCAACTTTCCAAGACGATATCCAGACTGTCGGGAAAATTTGAAGATGTCCGATCAGCCCTTTTCGATGAAAAATTGGCTGGAATTCCTATCAAGGCGCTTTATCTCCAAGCGGAGTTGAATGGACCGGCTTTTTCCCATCCCAAATTGCTTCAACTAAAATTAGAGCAAGCAAAACAATTTGAACAGGATTTCCGGATTTTCACAAAATATCAGAATCGATTCACGGGGAGCTTTTGGGAAAATCGAATTTCTTTTACCGCAGTTCAGCCTTCGGATTTTGCCCTGATTTCAAAGGTGCTTTTTAATTTGGAAAATCATCGAATTCAGCTTCCTGAAGTTCTCTCGGGAGAAAAAGGAAAACCTGTTTTGCATGCAATCTGGTCCGGTCGGGAGTTTTTGGAGAAAATTGAAAAGCTTCAATTTTCCTTAATCCAGCTTTCCAATCCTGAAACAGATTTTAGATTCATTTTTGACCCAAATGAGCAAAAATCCATTTCAAAAACCCACAAGTTCCTGATCGAGGCTATGGATATTTCCAAAAGCTGGAGGTTTGAATTGGGCGAAGATTTGGAGAAACTGAATAAGGAGCTGGAAATGATACTCCCCCTTTCTCAACGTTTCTTTGGAAAGCTTCAGGCCAGATATTCCAAGTCAAAATTTCGGCTGGTTTTTCAAACTTTAGCCCAAAATCAGCTAGTGCTTGATTTTAATAATCTCCGTGATCTTCAAAAAGAGTGTCAGTCAAAACTCCAAATTCAGGCAATGGAAAAGGATTTGCCCACATCTACTTTTTGTAAATCCAAGGGACAATTTTCGACTGATCTAAATCAAGTTGAAAAACTATTGACTTGGAAAAAAAATTGGGATGAGTTTCCCGAAATTCAAGATTTGATTGACTGGGAAAAGCTGTCTTTTTCTGAATTTAATTCGTACTTGGCTGATATTCGAAAGTACTCTGAAGAGTTGGCTGCTAACTTGTTTTCTTATCGACTTTGGTTAACTGAAGCTCAATTTTTGGATTTGTTGGAAAAGGGGTTGCAATCCGTTTTCCCGGATAATCCACTGAATTGGTCTTCGGTTTTTACTGAATTGAAGGGGTTTGATCAGTTTTTGGACGGCTGGAATTTCAGGGAATTGGGTGAAAAACTGGGTGAGGATTTCCCCCAATCTGCTTTGAATGAAGCCGTTTCTACTTTCTGGAATGGTTGGCGACTGGCTTGGATCGGAGAGATCGAGCGGCAGCATCCTGCTTTGAGTGAAATGGGTTCCTTGCGTCTAAGTCATGAGATGGACGAACTCAAGAACGCCATTTTAGAAAAGCGAAAAAATGCCCGGCATTTGGCTTTGCTACGACTTAGTGAACGTGCGGCTGAGCATCTGGAATACAACCGACTAGGTAATCAGGTAACGTATCGAGATCTGCTGCATCAGGTGAGTAAAAAGCGCCAAAAATGGTCCATCCGTAAATTGATTACCGAATTGGAAGAAGAAGTTTTCCGTGTGCTACCCTGTTGGCTGGGCAGTCCTGAGACTGTTTCGGCTGTATTTTCAACTTCCCAGATGTTTGATTTGGTTATTTTCGACGAAGCTTCCCAATGTCCTGTGGAGCGGGGTTTGCCGGCAATGCTAAGAGGAAAGCAGGTGGTCGTGGCCGGAGATTCGAAGCAACTTCGTCCATCGGATTTTTATCAGGTCAAGTGGGAAAGCGACGAAGAGGGCATGGAATACGAAGCCGAATCCCTACTCGAATTGGCCGCCCATTTTTTTGAAAATCTACAGCTCAGAGGACATTATCGCTCGGCAGATCCGGGATTGATTTATTTTTCGAATACTCATTTTTATGGAAACCGATTGGAGACTTTGCCGGATTATGCCGTAATCAAAGCTGGAAAAACGCCTTTTACCTGGGAAAAAGTCGAAGGAATCTGGGAAAATCAAATCAATCGACTAGAATCAGAGGTGGTACTGAATCGGGTCAGGATGATCCGAAAAGAAGCTCCAACTGATTCCATCGGAATCGTGACTGGCAATTATTTTCAGATGGAGCTGATTCGAGAGACACTTTGGAAAGAGGGTTTTCAGGATTCAGATATTAAAGTTCGTAATATTGAAAATGTGCAGGGAGATGAGTTTGATCAAGTGGTTTTGTCCTTGGGTTATGCTCCAAACCGGGAGGGAAAACTGATTACTAATTTTGGTTTGTTGGGCAAGTCAGGTGCTGAAAATCGATTGAATGTCGCAATTACCCGGGCTAGAAAAATGCTGCATGTCATTTCTTCTATCGAACCAGAAGAGTTTCGTTCCGGTCAACTTAATAATCCGGGTTTAGCCTTATTGAGGGAGTTTTTGACTTGGGTCAAAGTGCAAAGCCATGCCCGTGATATTCCAGCTCCGGAGTTGAAAGTGGCAGGATTCGAGTTGGATTGGAGTTTGAAAAAATACCTAATCAAATCTGATCCATCCTATGCTAAAGAGATTCCTTCTGCGGTGATGGATTTACTTTTTACTGATGCTGAAGGCAATCAAAAAGCAATTTTAACCGATGATCAGCGATTTTTTGATGCTCCCACAGCCAAAGCAGCTATGGCCTATCATCCGATTTTATTGGAGGAAAAAGGTTGGGAATGGGAGTGGAAATGGAGTAGGTTTGGGAAATAAGAAAGATAAAGTTATAAAATTGAAGAATTGTTAATATTGAATGGAGTTCAGTAGGCAGTTGCAGTTTTCAAAATGTTAACGTCAGAAGGCTGAAAAGTAGGATGATACTTTTTAATTTCTTATTATGAATTGTAAATCATTCAATAAATAATTTTTATCATTATTATGAGTGAGTAATAATTTGTTTTATCAAAATTTCAATTGCTAGAGTCTTATTCTATGATTCTCTGTCTTACTTCTAGCGTCTTTTATCTAAAATTGTTTGATAAATCATTCATAAATAAGTATATTTGAATATAATAAATGATTAATCAGTCATGACTATCGAGCAGCTTTCAGATATGGCTATCCTGCAGATGATCGGAGACTTCATCAAAAAGAAACGGATAGGCATCAATAAGACTCAGGATGAGTTGGCTACCGAGGCCGGGATGAGTCGTTCTACGCTAAGTTTGCTAGAGCGGGGTGAGAAGGTGAATCTGATCACCTTGATTCAGGTTTTGCGTGTCTTGGGGGAGTTGCAATTGTTGGAGGCTTTTGAGGTTAGTCAGCAGATCAGTCCGCTCGAATACATCAAGCTACAAAAGAAAAATCAGCGTCAGCGGGTAAGGCATACGGATATTGCTGCTGAGGATGATCGCCCTTCAGAATGGTAGTAGCAGCAGAAATCTGGATTTGGGATCGGCTTGCAGGGGCGGTTCTTTGGGATGAGACCAAACAGTTAGCAAGCTTTGAGTTTGACCGTGGTTTTTTGCGATCTGGCTGGGATATTTCGCCTATTTTGATGCCTCTTTCTCAGGGAAATCGGCTTTATTCCTTTCCCGAAACACGCAGTGACAAAGGCGATGGTTTTGATGCCTTCAGGGGGCTTCCGGGACTGTTGGCAGACATGCTTCCCGACAAGTACGGAAACCACCTGATCAATACTTGGCTAGTTCAAAATGGCCGTCCTTCCAACAGTTTAAATCCCGTGGAATTGCTCTGTTTTATCGGAAAAAGAGGAGTGGGAGCATTGGAAATCAAGCCTGCTTTGCGAAAGGAAAGCCTGAAAGCGAGTTCCTTGGAAATTGACAGTTTGGTAGGAATCGCCCAGAAAGTGCTGAATGTCAAAGAAAACTTTCAAACCGATCTTTCTCAAGAAGAGGAATCAGCATTGGCGGATATCTTGAAAATCGGTACTTCTGCTGGTGGGGCAAGGGCAAAGGCAGTGATCGCATTTAATCCTAAAACCGGAGAAGTGAAGAGTGGTCAGGTGAAAGCGCCAAAAGGCTTTTCGCATTGGATTATCAAGTTTGATGGAGTGCATGATTCTCAGTTTGGATCTAGTGCGGGCTATGGAAGAGTAGAGATGGCCTATTATCTGATGGCACTTGAGGCAGGAATAGAGATGAATGAATGTCGCTTACTGGAAGAAAACGGGCGGGCACATTTTATGACCAAGCGCTTTGACCGAACCGATTCAGGAGAAAAAATCCACATGCAGAGTCTCTGTGGCATTAGGCATTTTGACTTCAATCAGGTTGGAATGTATAGTTATGAACAAGCTTTTGAAACAATGCGGATGTTAAGATTAACTTATCCGGAAGCGGAGCAGCTGTTTATCCGAATGGTGTTCAATGTGCTGGCTCGTAATTGTGATGATCACACCAAGAATTTTGCCTTTCTGATGGATCAAAGTGGCAAATGGAGGCTTTCTCCTGCCTTTGATATTTGCCATGCTTACCGGCCCGGTAGTCTCTGGGTAAGTAGCCAATCTCTTCAGGTCAATGGAAAACGAGAAGGAATCACTGAGGATGATTATTTGGAAGTAGCCCGAAAGATGAATATCAAAAAACCGGATGAAAAGATAAATCAGGTAAAAACGGCGGTCAAAAAATGGAGCCATTTTGCCGAGGAAGTCCAAGTAGAACAGAAGTTGCGCGATTCGATTCAGAAAACACTTTTGGTCTAATGTCTGATTTCAAGGGGGCTGGTAAATATTAAGAACCTCATCAGTTTAAAGCTCCTTACATATAGCCAACCACTGTGTAAACGACTATTCCAATCCATTCTTTCACTAGCTTGGTCCAGTACTCCATCGAAAAAGGATCAGGAAAAAACAGAGCAGGAAAGTCATACTTCACGTCATGGGAATAATAATCGGTCGGAAAAGTGACCGTATTCAATCCCACCTTGTCAAAGCAACCTTTGGCCCTATACATATGAAAGGCTGAAGTGATGAGGACAAACTCCTGGTCGGTGGAAATGCCATTTTGCTCCAAAAAAGTTTTGGTGAACTGAGCATTTTGGGCCGTATTTTTTGCTTGATCTTCAATGAGAATATCCGATTCCGGGACTCCGGTCATCACCAAGAATCTCTGTAATAATTCAGCTTCTGATTGCGGATTGATTGGATTGAGGCCTTGACCACCGGTAATGAGGATTTTTTTGATTTTGCCCATTCGATAGAGTTGCAGAGCGTGGGTGATGCGGTCTGCGCCTTTATTAAAAAAGGTTCGGTCGGTTGCTGTTTTGCTTAGATTAGTGACTCCGGTGAGAACAATGCCGATTTCATGTGTTTCGATTTCTTCAAAAGGTTTGAACTCGGGTTCCCAAGCCAATAAGGCCAGATTAGATAGGAATGGATTGGTAAAAAAAAGTAAAAGTCCAATGCCTGCCCAAACCAACTTTTTTCCCCATGATTTACGGATATAAACTGCGCCAGAGACGATCAAAATCAGCACGATTGTCAGCGGCATCGCCAAAAAACTCAGAAACTGGGAGAGGTAGAAGAACATGGAAGGTTTGATTTTGGGTGTAAAGAAAAGCGGGAAGGATGGAATTTTCAAACTCAATTTTCAATGATCAATTATCAGGTGGAGGATCCTTGGTTATTGAGTTAGACCAATGGAAATTGATCATTGAGTTTGGTCTTTGATTTTTCTCCCAAGGGAATTGTGGTAAATTGAACCATAAACTCTAAAGGTATGGAAAAGGATATTCGTTGGATTCAGCGTTTGGATAATTTCCTCAAGGCGGTAAATCTCCTTGTGGAAGTAGAATCTTTAGATTTGGACGAACTTTCTCAATTAGAAAAAGAGGGGATTGTCCAGCGATTTGAATATACCTTGGAATTGGGATGGAAGACGCTGAAGGATAAAATGGAGTTTGATGGATTAATTTTGGATCGTATTTCTCCAAAAGTTGTTATAAAAGAAGCTTTTCAAGCCAAGTACATCGATCAGGTTGAGGTTTGGCTGGAAATGATTAATGATTGGAACTTACTCAGTCATAGTTATGATTTAGAGACCTTTGAGGCGGTTATTCCTGATATACAGTCTGTTTACACACTTTTGTTAGCCTCACTGGCAAAAAAACTTTCAGAAATTTACTAATGGAAACCTTCGGCCTAAGCGTTAAATCCTTCGAAATCCTAAAGCGTATTTTTAGTAAATACCCTGCCATTTCTAAGGTCAAAGTCTATGGTTCGCGTGCCAAAGGAACTTACAGCGAACGCAGTGATTTGGATTTGATGATCTTTGATGATCTTTGATGAGATTGAGCGAAAAGTTTTGGGTGAGATTTGGATGGAAATCAATTCCAGTGATTTTCCCTTAACTGTCGATCTTCAGGTTTGGAAGGATATTAAAAATGAAAACTTGAAAGAACACATCACCAGGGTTGGAAAGGTGTTTTATTTAGCTTCTCGTCAG
Source organism: Algoriphagus hitonicola (assembly GCF_900113375.1). GTDB lineage: Bacteria > Bacteroidota > Bacteroidia > Cytophagales > Cyclobacteriaceae > Algoriphagus > Algoriphagus hitonicola. Next base: position 580,266 of record NZ_FOPC01000001.1, read on the forward strand.
AAAACCAAGGTTTAAATTAATTGATTCTGTTGTTTATCAAGTAATTACCACCAACCACAGCGATTATCGCCCCAACCAAAGTAACTATCAGGGTAATTCCTGAGCTCAAGTGTGGGGCTTCAAGCCACCTAGAAATGACATAGGAAAGTAATGAAATTACCCCCATAGCGGTAAACAATAGAAATCCATAGAAGGGTAACCCATTCCTCTCTGTGTTTTCTCGCTCTTTTTGAGATAGACTATTGTAGCCGGCAAGGATATTAGGATAAACTCTTACGATGAGTCCGATTGCCAAAAAAATAATACCTGATAGGATGGATCCCATAATCTTCTTATTTAAAAATGCTTTTCCAATTATACTCCTAAAATAGTTAGCGAGCTTTGAAAAACAAGTTTTCTACTAATTCAGTTATACCGCTATTATTTTATTGGGGGATCTGTATTTTTACTCTATGCTTTCAAACCAATCGAATCTAGTACCTCAACTGGAAAAACTGGCCACCCAACTGGAGGGTAGCTTGCAGTTTGACCGACTAACCCGGACGCTCTATGCGACCGATGCCTCCGTCTATCGGGAGATGCCTTTGGCGGTTGCTTTTCCCAAGTCGGAGTCGGATATCCAACAGCTCATTCACTTTGCTACGGAACACGGTACTTCCTTGATTCCACGTACGGCAGGTACTTCCCTCGCCGGACAATGCGTGGGCAACGGCATCGTAGTTGATGTGTCCAAGCATTTCACGCAAATATTGGAATTCAATAAGGAGGAACGCTGGATTCGCGTTCAGCCAGGTGTAGTTCGGGATGAGTTGAATCGTTTTTTGAAGGCCCATGGGTTATTTTTTAGCCCGATCACTTCCACCGCCAACCGGGCCATGATCGGTGGAATGGTGGGAAATAATTCCTCAGGAACGACTTCCATTGTCTATGGGGTGACACGGGATAAAGTGATTTCGCTGAACACCATTCTCAGCGACGGAAAAAAAGTGGTTTTTGAAGAAATCTCCCAAGATGATTTTGATAGGAAGTGCGGACAGAATGATCTGGAGGGACAGCTCTATCGGCAAATTTTCGACGAACTCAACAATCCCGAGATCCGGGAAGAAATTCATGCCCAATTCCCCAAAAAGTCCATCCATCGTCGAAATACGGGTTATGCAGTAGACGAATTGCTAAAAACGGAGCTTTTCGAGGGTAACCAAAAATTCAACTTCTGCAAGTTATTATCTGGTTCGGAAGGCACCTTGGCTTTTACCACCGAAATCAAAATCAGCCTCGATCCACTTCCAGATCCCATAGAAATCGTCGTGGCGGCCCATTTTGAAAGTATCCACGAAAGCATGAAATCCGCCCAAGTCGCCATGAAGCATCCGGCGACAGCAGTGGAACTAATGGATAAAATTATCCTGGATTGTACTAAAGAAAGCATCGAATACTCCAAAAACCGCTATTTCGTGGAGGGAGATCCGGAGGCGATATTGATGATCGAGTTTCGAGGAAAAACATTTGAAGAGGCAATGGCAAAAGGGGAGGCTTTGGTTGAAGACCTTAATAAAGCCAAGCTGGGCTATGCCTATCCCATCATCGAGCCGGAAAAGGTGGCTTCTGCTTGGTCCCTTCGGGCTGCAGGTTTGGGATTACTGGCTAATATTCCCGGTGATCCCAAGGCGGTGGCCTGCATCGAAGATACGGCAGTGGATATTGATGATTTGGCAGACTACATCGATGAGTTTGATCAGATGATGGTAGCTTTCAATCAAAAACCGGTGCATTACGCCCATGCGGGTGCCGGAGAAATCCATTTGCGTCCTGTTTTGGATTTGAAGACTCAGGAAGGAGTGGAGGATTTTTACAAAATCTCCCGTGCCTCTGCTGAGTTGGTGAAAAAATATCAAGGGTCGTTATCGGGAGAACATGGAGACGGTCGGGTGCGTGCGGCTTTTATTCCCTTGATGGTGGGAGAAAAAAACTACCAACTTTTCAGAAGGATCAAATCCACTTGGGATCCGAAAAACATCTTCAATCCGGGCAAAATCGTGGATGCTGCACCGATGAATCAATTTCTGCGCTATGAACCGGGCATGCAAACTCCCGAGCATAAAACGGTCTTGGATTTTTCCAATGTGGGAGGAATCCTTCGCTTGGCGGAGAAATGCAACGGCTCTGGAGATTGCCGCAAACTTCCGGGTTCGGGAGGGACGATGTGTCCCAGTTTCATGGCCACTCGAAATGAAAAAGATACGGTTAGAGGCAGAGCAAATACGCTTCGGGAGTTTTTGACTTTGGATAAAAAGGAAAACGCCTTTGATCATCCTGAGATCAAGGAGGCCTTAGATCTTTGTTTGAGTTGTAAAGGCTGCACTGCCGAATGTCCCTCCAATGTGGACATGTCAAGCATGAAAGCGGAATTTCTCTATCAATATCAAAAAACACATGGAGTTCCCCTCCGATCCAAGGCTTTCGCCTACATTAATGAACTCAATGAATTGGGAGCGAAAGTACCTTCAATTGCCAATTTCTTCCTGAAAAACTCCTTTACCGGAGGTTTGATGAAATCAGTTCTGGGAGTAGCTCCAAGCCGGAATTTACCTGAAATCAGCCATTTCAGTCTTAGGAAGTGGTATAAAAAGAACTATGCTTCGATTTCTGGGCCATCTGAAATAATCAAATCCGTGTATTTCTTTGTGGACGAATTTACCAACCATAATGACACGGAGATAGGAATCAAAGCGATATCGCTATTGAAAAAGTTGGGATATGAAGTGAAAGTTATCGATCATGAAGAAAGCGGGCGCTCTGCCCTTTCCAAAGGCCTTTTGCTGAAAGCTAAAAAACATGCAGAAGCGAATGTTCGAATTTTCGATAAGCTGATCGATGGCAATTCTCCTCTAATTGGATTAGAACCTTCGGCGATTTTGAGTTTCCGTGATGAATATCCACGGATTGTTGGTAAAGATTTGGTCGAAGGAGCCAAGAAACTTAAGTTTCACGTCAAGCTGATTGATGAGTTTTTGGCGCAGGAGACAGCCTCAGGGAATATCAAAGCGGAATCATTTACAGACAAAACCCAAAAAATCAAGCTTCACGGACATTGCCATCAGAAGGCGCTTTCTTCTCTGACTTGGACGCAAAAAATCCTTTCTCTTCCGGCAAACTATTCGGTGGAAACGATCCCGAGTGGCTGCTGTGGAATGGCAGGTAGCTTTGGGTATGAAAAAGAACATTTCGAAGTTTCACAGCAGGTAGGAGAGTTGGTGCTGTTTCCGGCGGTGAGAAATACCGAAGAAACCACCTTGATTGCAGCGCCAGGGACTTCTTGCCGCCATCAGATTGCAGACGGCACAGGCCGAAAAGCCAAACATCCGGTGGAGATTCTTTGGGATGCTTTATCGATTTAGAAGTGAGATTTGTTAGCAGCAAAAATAGCGTATGGTGAATACGATTTTGACTTTTTCCCTCAAAAAATCAAAAAAACAAATCGAATACTAATTTGATTTTAGGTAGTATTGAATGGTGAGTTTATTTAAAGAAGACTGTTGGAAAAGCATAAAATTTTAATCGTTGAAGATGAGGTGATTATCGCGGAAGATCTTCGGGATATTTTGGAGTCCATGGGGTATGAGGTGGTGGATGTGGTCATGTCAGCCCGTGAAGCCATGCAGGTTTTGGGCTCGGATGATGTTGATTTGGTGCTTTTGGATATTCGTATCAAAGGAGGAAAAGACGGGATAGACCTCGCAGCAGATATCAATGAAAACTTCAAAATTCCTTTTGTCTTTTTGACTTCTCATGCAGATACGAATACGCTGGAGCGAGCTAAGGAAGTTCGGCCCTACGGCTACTTGGTAAAGCCTTTTTCTGAAAAGGAAATCCATGCGACTATCCAAATGGCTTTATCCAATTTTCAATCAGAGCAAATCAAAACTCAGGAGGATTCTGCTGAGGAATTTATCCTTCAGGATTGTCTTTTTGTGAGGCATAATGGCTTGTTGGTCAAGGTGTTTTTCAATGATATTCTCTATTTCGAATCGGATGGAAATTACACCCAGGTTTTCACTCAGGATAAGAAGTTTGTGATCCGCGCTATTTTGAAAGATTTGGAAAGGAAACTTGATGAAAAGCAATTTGCCCGAATTCATAAATCCTATCTCATCAACCTGACTTACATCGAGGCCATCGATTCCAATGAAGTGCACATTGCCGGAAAACGGATTCCATTGAGTAGAAATCAGTATTCTTGGCTGATTAATCACATCAAAACGCTGTAGGTTTATCAGCTTTACGCGATAACTGTATTTCAGTACATTTCTTTTACTTTTTAAAGCAGTTCTTACCAAAACTGTCGAGGGGATTAGCAATTAGAGGTAGTTTCATTTGATCAAAATTTAAACTCCTTTAATCATGAAAGCTCTATCTATCAATCTATTAGCTCTTTGTTTTTTAGTTTCAGTTCAATCCCTATTTGCTCAAAATCAATTGGCATTCACGGAATATCCAGAACCTTCCATCGTGAGTATGATGTCTTCATCCCAGCCAGCATTTGAGGGAGGGCATGAAGCTTTAGTCGAATTCATTTCCGAAAATTTCATTTACCCGTCTCAAGCCAAAGTCAAAGGATCCGAAGGAACTGTAATTGTGGAATTTTTAATCGAAAAATCAGGAAAAATCAGTCAACCTGTAATCAAGAAATCGGTTTGTGAAACATTGGATGCGGAAGCGATAAAACTAATCAATAAAATGCCGGATTGGATTCCTGCCGCTCAAAATGGGGTTTCGGTGAAAACAAAATATCAACTTCCCATCCGTTTCGAATTGAACTGAGTAGTTTTTGGTTTTTTACTTTTGGCAAATTAGGTTAACTTAAAACATTCTTTTTCTTATGCTTAGATTCCAATGCGTCGAATACTAACATTTCTGCTTTTTTTGATTTCTCAGCTATCCTTCTCCCAAACAGAGCAGGATAGCTGGGTTCAGGACTCTCTACAACTTTATATAGACGGAATCGAAAAGCGAATTCAAACCGAAAACCGACAGGAAGCGATCACCCTGATTCAGCTCGTCTATGACCAAGGTTCGAAGACGCTTTCCTCAGAAATTTTTGATCTTTTTTTCGATTTGATCGAAGATCCCCGACTCAAAAATCAACCTGATGTCTTGGGTACGGCCTATCATTATTTGGGTAATTTGGAGTTTTATCGGGGACAAGCGGATGCTGCTAAATCCAACTTCGAGCAAGCTTTGGTTTATTATTCCGAAGGAGGACGAGAAAAGGACGCTGCGGGGATGGCGATGAATTTGGGGATTATCAAAGAGCGACAGTCGGATTATGAGGGTGCGATCGAAAGTTATTTGGTAGCGATTCCCATTTTTTCGGAGGCAGATGATTTAGCCGGTTTGGCCGTGGCTTTAGAAAATCTGGGATTGGCCTACAGCTATCAAGGAGAGTACAGAGAAGCTTTGGAATATTTAAACGAAACAGACTCCGTTTTGACCATCCGGACTAATCCTGAGGACAGTCGGTGGACAAATTTGTTTTATAACAAAAGCAATGTTCATCTCAATATCGGGAATTTGGACAGTGCGTTAAATTTTGCTCTAAAGGGCCTTCGGATTTCTGAGAAAAATGAAGATTGGAGTCAAGCCAATGCAGGTCATCTCTACTTGACCAAAATCTATGAACGATTGGAAGATTGGTATAATTGGAGACTCTATCTGGATAAAGCTCGAGATTTTGCCACTGAAAAGGAAAATAGGTTGATTTTGGCTGAGTTGGATTATGAATTGGCTGATTATTTTTTGGATCAAGAGCGATTTGACTCGGCCAAGTTCTATGTAGATAAAGGGCTCACTTTTTTTGATGAAAGCAAGCAATCCGAGGGAGGTACTAGAGGGCGAATTCTGAGAGGAAGGATAAATTTCAGGCAGGAAAATTTCCCCCAGGCCATCGCTGATTATAAAGAGGCATTGGCAGTGATGAATTCGGAAAAAAGCCGGGAAATCGCCTCGATTTATCACAATCTGGGCACCTCTTATGCGCGGACAGGGGAATTTGTTTTGGCAGAAGATTTTTTAAAAAAAGCACTAACTCTTCGGAATGAATTTGGACAACCTAATGGCCTGAGGGATGTGCATTTTGCCCTTGCGGACTTGTATCAGCGAAAAGGGGATTACAGGCAAGCCTATGAATCGCAGATCGCTTACAAGCAATACAGTGATAGTGTCTTAAATGAAAATAGAACCAAGCAACTTTTAGAAACTCAGACGGCCTTTGAAACCGAAAAAAAGGATCAGGAAATCGAACTTTTGGAGCAGCAGAGTCAATTGCAAATGCTTAAAACAGAACGGCAACAAGCACAAATTTACCTAGCGATAGGTGGGATTCTTATGTTTTTGGTCGTGGCAACCCTTTTCTACAATCGCTCTCGAGTCAAACAAAAAGCCAATGAACTTCTGACCGAAAAAAATCAAAAAATCGAAAAGCAAAATCAAGAGCGGGAAATGCTATTGAAGGAAATCCATCATCGGGTGAAAAACAACCTTCAGATCATTTCAAGTTTGCTCAGTATGCAGACACGGGGGATGAATGATCTCAAGATGATTGATGCCATGAAGGAAAGTCAAAGCCGGGTAAAAACGATGGCCTTGATTCACGAAAAACTTTATCAATACGATAATCTTTCGGCGATTAACATGCGGGAATATTTGGTTCAATTGAGTGATTTTCTGACACAAACCTATCGGTCTGAGAAAAAAATCGAAGTAGAAATCGATAGTGAAGAAATCAATCTGGATATTGATACGGCGATTCCTTTAGGTTTGATTACCAATGAGTTGCTGAGCAATGCTTTGAAATATGCATTTGAAGATGCCGAGACTGGAACGATAAAAATCAAGCTAAAAGAGACTGGACCAGGAGAGTTTGAGCTTTTGGTGGCAGATACCGGCAAAGGCTTGGATCAAAATATCGATATAGAGCGTTCGCCTACCTTGGGATTGAGGCTGGTCAATAGCCTAACGCGTCAAATCAATGGAACTATGAAAGTTGAAAGCCAAGATGGAACAGCGTTTTTGATTCACTTCAAAGAATCAAGCTTGGCCGCATAGCTTAATTTTTTAATTAAACAAAAACCTTTCTCAAAATATACTCCACGCATCGTGCTGCAAGTCTGGCCGTGGCATTGTCCTGATCAAATCTCGGGTTCAATTCGACCACATCCAAGCTGATCAGTTTTTTACTTTTGGCGATCAACTCAAAAGCTTTAAATGCGATCTGAGGGCTGAAACCCATCGGTGACGGGGCAGAAACTCCCGGAGCAAAAGCTGAAGAAAATCCGTCTAAATCGATGCTCAGGTAAACCTTGTTTACAGAATCCAAAAACCAGATGATTTGCTCTTCGATATATTCCCAATTGTGCAATCGAAATTGTTCCATGAGCAGGTATTTCGCATTGACTTCTTTGGCTTTTTGGAAAAGCGAAACAGGGTTTGCAGCACGTTGAATTCCTAGGGCGAGGTAGTGAAAATCATTTGGGAATTCCTCTGAAAGTTGGAAGAAGGGGGAACCGGAATGTCCTTTTCCATTTACCAAGGGACGAAGATCAAAATGAGCGTCCAAGTTTATGATTCCGAGCTTTTCCCCTTTTGGAATGAGGTGGTTTAAAAGTCCCTTTCCATGTGCATAAGCCAAATCGTGACCTCCGCCGAATAACACGGGAAAATGCTTGCTTTGAATCAGTCCTTTCATGGCCTCCGAAACTTTTTGCTGAACAGTTTCCAATTCTTTTTCCCGGATTGAAATATCTCCATAGTCATTGATAGATACATTTTCTCCTAAGTGAAAAGCAGTATTCCCCAGTAGATTCCGAATCAGATTCGGAGCTTCTTTAGTACCTGGTCTACCTTGATTCCGACGAACTCCCTCTTCCACGGGATAGCCTAGTATTCCTATTTTTTTTCTGCTTTCTTGAGAGAATTTTAAGTCGGAAATACATTGGACAAATTGGTGCCAATATTCTGGATTTTCAGATTTTCGACCCACCCAGTTTTCGGGGTTTGGATTAGTATGAATCGCCATTCTACTTTCAATTTTTAAAATCAAATTACTAACTTATTGTCTGATAAGTGTTGATTTTTTCAATAAAACGGCAAAAGGGATGAAAACCTATCGAATACCAGAAAAAGAAAATATTGATTTGTCCACCTTTCGGGATCCGGAGGCTTCCTTTTCTGGCTAAACGTATGCGGATTATCTGACCTGGGATTTTGAGGAAATTGACTCAGTGGTTCAGCCTGATATTTCGGGTTTAAATAATTAACCCTTTCAAAACTGCCTCATCCACCAAATTCGGAATACTGACTTTCAATCCGGGAGTTCGCCCCATTTCTCGTTGGATAGCTTCGATAGAACCTGCATTTCTAGCCCAGGCTCTTCGGGCAATTCCGTGGTTTACATCAAAAAAAAGCATGGATTTTAGTTTTCGCTCTGCCTCTTGACTTCCATCTAAGACCAATCCAAATCCACCGTTGATCACTTCACCCCAGCCAACTCCACCACCATTGTGGATCGAAACCCACGTAGCTCCCTGGAAGCTGTCACCGATCACATTATGAACAGCCATATCGGCTGTAAATCGACTTCCATCGTAGATATTGCTCGTTTCCCGGTAGGGAGAGTCTGTTCCGCTCACATCATGATGATCTCTGCCCAAAACAATCGGAGCGGAAATCTCACCTATGGCAATACTTCGATTGAAAGCTTCAGCGATTTTAGATCGGCCTTCTGCATCGGCATAGAGAATTCTAGCTTGGGAACCAACGACTAAGTTGTTTTTCTCCGCCTCTTCGATCCAAGTGATATTGTCCTGCATTTGTTGAGAAATGGAATCGGGTGCATTTTTTTTGATTTCTTTCAATACTGAAGCAGCGATTTGATCTGTTTTTCGCAAATCTTCGGCTTTTCCAGAAGTACAAACCCATCGAAAAGGTCCAAATCCAAAATCAAAACACATGGGCCCCAAGATATCCTGTACATAGCTTGGATAGCGGAAATCGATACCATTATCGGCCATGACTGCTGCACCTGCTCGTGAAGCCTCCAAGAGAAAGGCATTTCCATAGTCAAAAAAGTAAGTTCCTTTGGCTGCGTGGCAATTGATGGCAGCTGCTTGACGACGTAGGGATTCTTGCACTTTTTCTTTAAAAGCTTCCGGGTTTTCAGCCATTAAATGATTGGATTCATCGAAAGATAGTCCCGCCGGATAGTATCCTCCGGCCCAAGGATTGTGCAGGGAGGTCTGGTCTGAACCGAGCTCGACAAAGATATTTTCCTCGTCAAATCGTTCCCAGACATCTACCACATTGCCTAAAAATGCGATTGAAACCACTTCTTTTTCGGTTTTCGCCCTTTTCACTCGCTTGACTAAACGCTCCAAATCTTCGATCAATTCATCCACCCAACCTTGTTCGTGTCGTTTTCGCGCTGCAGCTGGATTAACTTCTGCACAGACGGTCACACAGCCTGCAATATTTCCTGCTTTGGGCTGAGCCCCGCTCATACCTCCCAATCCGGCCGTGAGGAAAAGTTTACCTTCAGGACCTTCTCCTTCTTTTAATTTTTTCCGAAATGCATTCATCACCGTGATGGTGGTGCCATGGACGATTCCCTGCGGACCGATGTACATATAAGAACCTGCCGTCATTTGTCCATACTGGGTGACTCCGAGCGCATTGAACCGCTCCCAATCGTCGGGTTTGGAGTAATTCGGGATCATCATGCCATTGGTCACGATGACGCGTGGAGCATCCGTAGAGGAAGGAAAAAGCCCCATCGGATGACCGGAGTAGATATGGAGTGTCTGTTCATCCGTCATTTCCGCGAGGTATTTCATGGTAAGCAGGTATTGAGCCCAGTTTTGAAAAACCGCTCCATTTCCTCCGTAGGTGATCAATTCATCCGGGTGCTGGGCTACGGCAGGATCCAAGTTGTTTTGGATCATTAGCATGACGGCAGCGGCTTGTCGGGATTGGGCAGGATATTCAGATATCGGTCGGGCTTGCATCGGATAATCCGGCATAAAGCGATACATGTAAATTCGCCCGAACTCCATTAATTCATTTAAAAATTCAGGGGCCAATTCTTTGTGCCATTCCTTGGGGAAATAGCGCAAAGCATTTTGAAGAGCCAGTTTTTTCTCTTCTTTAGAAAGAATATCCTTTCGATTTGGTGCATGCGAAATTGCTGGATTTCGTTGCTTCTTTTTAGGAAGAAAAGTCGGGATGCCTTGTTTGATTTGATTTTGGAAAGACATGGGAATTACGTTTTACGGATTAGGATTTACGATACTTCTTTGACCTTCATCGAGTACCTGATTTTATCCTTTTTGGTAATTTTGATCGGAGGTCAAAACATCCTTACTTCCCAACTTCCAAACTTCCACTGGTTTCATTTTTCCCTGATGATAGAGAATCTCCCGATAGTCTGATGTTGGGAAAAGGATTAAATCTGCCAATGCACCGGTTACCAATTTTCCACGATCTGATAGTCCCAAAGCTGCGGCTGCGCGGAAGGTAATTCCAGCAAAAACCTCTGCGGTACTAAGTTTCTCGAAAGTGGCTAAAACCGCAACTTGAGTCAGCAAATCTCCCATGGGGGCCGAACCGGGATTCCAATCGGAGGCGATGGCTAAAGCTGCTCCTTGATCGAGTAATTCACGGGCAGGACTAAAACCATTGCCCAAGCCGATAGATGCCCCAGGTAATGCGACAGAAATACAATCCGATTGAGCCAAAAGCGAAATTTCTTTCTTACCGGATGCCTCAAGATGATCAGCCGAACGTGCCCCAAATGCTACCGCTACTTTTGACCCACCCACCGAAAACTGATCGGCATGTACGGTCAAATCAAAGCCTAAGTCTTTTGCTTTTTGAAAATAGGGATTGATTTCCTCTGGAGAAAAGGCACTTTTTTCCACGAAAGCATCTATGCGGTTGCAGAGCCGTTCATCTTTCAGGATTGGAAAAAGCTCCTCTGAAATCAGCTTCAAATAATCTATGTTGGAACCTGAAAAATCCTTTGGTTTGGTATGTGCTGCAAGACAAGTAGGGATCAATTCCGCCGAAGTGTATTTTTTTGCGGCGTGAATGGCGCGAAGTATTTTCAATTCCTCGTTTACAGAAAGCCCGTAACCACTTTTAACCTCGATCGTAGTCACACCGTCTGAAAGATGCCGATTGGCATGTTTGGCAGTGATTGTTGCCAATTCTTCAATAGTATGTTTTCTTGTTTCTGAAACGGTGTCCCAGATTCCTCCGCCAGCTTCCGCTATTTCCAGATAGGTTTTTCCGGCATTTCGCATGGCAAAATCTTTTGCCCTCGAACCACCAAAGCAACCATGGGTATGGCAGTCGACCAATCCCGGAATAGCCACAAATTCACCTGTTAACTCAAAGATTTCAGCTTTGGGAAATTCTTTACGGAGTTTTTCCCAATTCCCCACCTTAAAAATTTTTCCATCTTCAATCAGGATTCCTGCCTTTTCGATGATTTCCAGTTGATCGTCCTTCAGAGCACCTTTAATCGGGAGCTTGTCAAGAGTTAGAGTTTGGAATATTGGACCGATCAGTTTTGGCATCTTCATGGTTCATTAAAATTTGGATTATAAATCCAGTTTTGATTAATACTCAAATAACTCACTCCATTTTGTTTCGAATGCCAATCCTTCTTGATCTGCTGTCCTTTTGGCTAACTTGATCAGTTCTCCACTTTTGACCAAATCAATAGCCGTTTCCATATCTTCATAAAGAATCCGATCGGAAACTACCGGATCGATCATTTCCCGAACCTGCTGATAAATCGCAGACATGATTTTTCCGGATTTCAGCGGTGCATGATAGTCCATGGCCTGCGCTGCATAAAACAATTCTATGCCGATGATTTTTTCTACATTTTCAATAACGCGTAGGGCTTTTCTGGCCCCAATACTCCCCATACTGACATGGTCTTCCTGACCTAGGGAAGTAGGAATGGAATCAGCAGAAGCAGGAAAACAAAGTCCTTTGTTTTCTGAGGCCAAAGCCGCTGTAGTGTATTGAGGGATCATTAGTCCGGAATTCAGTCCAGTTTCTTTGAGCAAAAGTTTTGGCACTCCCGGAGTATCTCCTTCAATAGAAAGGTAAATTCTCCGATCCGCAATATTACCGATCTCCGAAGCTGCTAGAGTTGCATAGTCAAGGGGCAAGGCGATCGGTTGCCCATGGAAATGCCCGCCCGAAATACAGTGATTCTCATCAAAAACTATCGGATTATCCGTGACTGAGTTAATCTCCGTTTCGAGGATCTGTTTGATATGGAGAAATGCATTCCAGCTCGCTCCATGAACCTGGGGAATGCAACGCAAGGAATAAGGGTCCTGGACCCGGGCACAATTCAGATGTGAGGCAACGATTTCAGAATCTTTCAAAAGATTCAATACGGTCTGTGCTACATGTCTGCTGCCATCGTAAGGTCTGAGCTGATGTAGTTTTGCCGAAAAAGGCTTTATCGAAGCCATCAATCCTTCGATCATCATGGCTCCTGTGATACTGGCATGAGTCAGTAAGTTGTGAAGCTTGGCCACGACTATCACACCATGGGCAGTCATAAATTGTGTCCCGTTGATCAGGGCCAATCCTTCCTTTGGACCCAGATGGAGGGGTGATTTACCCAGTTGATTTAAAACATCTCCTGCATGCTGGATTTTTCCTTCGAAATTGACCTTTCCCAAACCGATCAAAGGCAAAAATAGGTGAGAGAGTGGGGCCAAATCTCCCGAAGCACCAACCGAACCCTGAATGGGAACTAGCGGGATGATGTCTTTTTTGAGCATCCAGATGATTCGTTCCAAGGTTTCTAATCGAATCCCGGAAAAACCTTGTGCCAAGGCATGAACCTTCAGCACCATCATCAGTTTGGAGATTTCCAAATCCACTGGTTCACCTACTCCGACTGCATGACTTTTAAGCAAGTTTTTTTGGAGGGTCTTCGTGTCAGCCGCAGAGATTTTGCTGGTGCAAAGCGGGCCAAAACCCGTATTGATGCCATACACGATTTTGTCTCCCTGAGCTATTTTTTCTACCGCGGTTGAGGAATTCCTGATCCTTCTGCTAGTTTCCGGTCCCAACAAACCCCTCACCTCTTTTCTGGCTAATTTGAGCGCAAGTGAAGCTGTGAGTCTGTCTTGTCCGAAGTGGAAGCTGTTCATGGTATTTTGATTTAGACCTGACAGGTCAATGCCTGTAAAATTACTACTTCCTATTGATGCTTTTTGATACTATTTTTGTGAGTATTTAATAATTATAAAGCATCAATGGAGCTTAGACATTTGAATTATTTCAAAGCAGTAGCAGAGGAGTTGAACTATAGGAAAGCAGCGGAGCGGCTGTTTATTTCCCAACCCGGACTGAGTCGACAGATTAAACAACTGGAGGAGGAATTAGATGTGCAGCTTTTTGAGCGGGATAAAAAGCATGTGACCCTGACAGCCGCGGGAAGCTATCTAAAGAGCGAAGTTGATTTTGTCCTGAATCATCTCGAGACTACTAAAGTCCAACTCAAAGAAATCGCTGCTGGACGTGAAGGGGAATTGAGAATTGGTTTTTTGGGTTCGGCTTCCAATCAAATTTTGCCCGAACTGCTCCATCGACTTACGGACGCATTTCCAAAAATCACCACAAGTCTCGAAGAATTGAGCAATCAGCTTCAAGTAGAAATGATCCAGAAAGATGAGTTGGATTTGGGTTTTGTTCGCTTAGCCTCAGTACCGGGAGAATTAGAAAAGAAGGCTGTTTTGAGAGATTCGTTTTCTCTGGTTGTTCCGAAAAACCATCCAGTCCAGGTCTCAGATTTTCATTCCTTGAGTCAATTTTCGGAGGAATCTTTTATTCTTTTTTCATCAGATTATTCCAATTTTTATTACGAACAGATCATGGGGATATGTAGAGAAGCAGGCTTCCAACCTCAGGTCCGGCATAAGTCTGTGCATGCCTTGACTATTTTTCGGTTGGTAGAAAATGGCTTGGGTGTAGCGATTATTCCAACTTCGCTCAAGGAAGGATATGATTTGAAGGTAAGGTTTATGGAGATTCCCGATAGTTCCCAGTTTACGGAACTCTCGGTAATTTGGAAACCCGAAAACAGAAATCCGGTTTTGGAAAAAGTATTGAGCTTGATTTAGAATCAGAAATGGATTAAAAATCAGCAGAAGCCCTATTTTTGGGAAATGTCGGGCTAATGTCGGGTTAATTCCGCCCCTTATTCGGCTTAATTTTCACTGCTTTAAAAGATCTTGCCATGGTTAAACCAAAAAATATAATCACAATGCGACAACCAGAATTAGGCAGGAAAATCTCGGAACTGAGAAAAGCCAAAGGGCTCACGCAAGAGGAGCTCGTAGAAAAATGTAATCTAAACGTCCGCACCATTCAGCGGATAGAGGCAGGTGAAGTAACTCCAAGAAGCTACACCGTTAAAACACTATTTGAAGCCTTGGACTTCCAATGGGAAGAGGTGAAGAATGGTCCTGAGAACCATCAAAAAACATATCTATTTTACTTATACCTTGCTTTTGCTGCTGGCCTACTTTATTTCTTTTTGGCATTTTATGAAATCGGTATGGAGTATGAATGGATTGAAGACGGATATGTGGGAAACAGAAAGAGTTTTACAGCGATCAAGTTGCTTACTTTTCTGAGTTATGTTGGATTTTTAAGTGGACTGCTGTACCTAGAACGCTACTTTCCAAATAGATTGTTAAAAGTGGCACTTTGGGTAATGATAGGCTTTAATGTGGTTTTGTATAGTCTCGATATGGTGGCTCTCAATTCCACGATTTTAGATATTCAGGATTATTATTGGATCAAACTGGAGGCTTTTGGTCTGGCATACGCCTTTTTGGGAGCAAGCTATCTAGCATTTAAAAATGTCAAATATGGTTTGGCACAAGTCATCGGTGCTTTGGGGCTGATCGCCGGAATTTTGATCTTTTCAGGGGTTGGAGTGCTTTTTGGATTGTTGCCATTGACTTTTTTTGAAATCGGTCAACTCGGCTTAATGATTTACTTTATTCAAAAAATCGGGAGACCCAGTTCTCCCGATTCTCTTCTTGTTGCCTGATTTCTCATCCGGATTAGTGAAACATTTTTTTGATTCTTATCTTTTGAATACAAAGATGTTTTTTGATGGATCAGCAGATTACAGAGAAAGTTTACGATTTTATCACGGATGAAGGGGAGGAACGAGCCTGCGAGGCAATTTCAGAAAAAGCCTGTCGGGAAGTGCCCGGCAATTTTTTAAAAAACGTATTCAGCGGTGGTTTCTCCAAATTGGCAAATCAGTTGGTTTCGCCAGGTACTACCTTGCCTTGGATATTTTCAGCTTTGAGCGTGCCCCCGGCTTTGGTTGGCGCTTTGGTTCCAATCAAAGATGCCGGTTCCCTTTTGCCCCAATTAGTTGTTTCTGCCAAAATCAGAGCATATTCCCGAAGAAAATGGTTTTGGGTAATTCCTTCTGCGGTTCAAGGAATTTGCCTGTTGGCTATGGCTTGGGTCGTGAAAACGCAGGAAGAACTCTGGGCGGGTATTTGGATTTTGGCTCTTTTGGCCTTATTCAGTATGGCGAGTGGTGTGGCAAGCATCAGCTTCAAAGACGTTTTGGCCAAGACGATTGAAAAAGGAAAGCGAGGTCAATTATTGGCTTATCGAAGCACGCTTGGAGGAATTTTCACCATTTTGGCAGGTGTTTTTCTCTTTTTGCAGCAATCCGAAAAGTCAGAAGATATCAATTACCTGTTTTGGTTAGTGATGGCAGGAGGGGCTTGTTGGCTTATTTCTGCGGGATTTTTCTCGGGAATTGATGAACAACCCGGAGCAATAGAAGGAGGGCGCTCACCTATTACAGAATTGAAGCAGGGTAAACAGCTTTGGAAAGAAAATGCCAACTTAAGGAGATTTATAATTACCCGAGGTCTGCTTATGTCCATTCCACTTGCTCAACCGTTTTTTGTTGTTATTGCGCAGCGGGAATTGGGAGATGAAGTCAAAAATCTTGGTTTTCTAGTCTTGGTAGCAGGAGTAGGGGCAGTTTTATCTTCTCCTTTTTGGGGAAAGTTTGCGGATAATTCCTCTCGGAAAATGATGCGAATCGTGGCTATTTTGGGAATAGGGTCTATCCTAATGATGTTTTCGTTTCCCTTGTGGCCGGATAGCATGCAGAGTATTTATTCCTTTGCCGCCATCTTTTTGGTTCATGTGGTGATTTATGGAGGTGCGAGATTAAGCCGAAAGACCTATTTAGTGGATTTTGCACCAAAAGATGAGCGACCGCTTTATGTTTCACTTTCCAATACCATGATTGGGATTTTTACATTGATGGCTGCAGCACTTGGAGGAGTATCTTCCTTGATCGGTTCAGATGGGATGTTACTAGTTTTTGGAGGATTGTTGGCCATTTCTGCGGTTTTGGCCACGAAACTGAAGGAAGTTTAGACTTCAGAAATCAACTTATTGATTTTCTTTTTGACATCCTTCAGGATTTGCAGATTGGATGCACTCTCTGAAAAGATTTCCAGAATTTTTGGATGGATACTTGAGGAATAAAATTTTTCCAATGCTGTCCGCAATTCTTCCTTGGATTCCGCTTTGGAATACTCAAATCCAAACTCAGCAGCTAAACTCTTTGCGTTTAGTGACTGTTTGGTTTCAAAAAACTCCTCCAATTCAGGTTGGCTGGCAGGACCTTCTATGATCCGGAATATTCCTCCTGCATGATTGTTTAAAATAATAACCCGAAGATTATTCATGGGGTAATTGTGCCAAAAGGCATTCCGATCGTAGAAAAATGCCATATCACCGGTGATCAGGCTGACAGGTTCCTTGGTCGTGAAGGTGCAGCCTACTGCCGTACTTGTTGATCCGTCGATTCCACTTGTTCCGCGATTGCAGCAAATTTCCTGGGTTCTTTTTCCTAAAAAATTCACGTAGCGAACGGCCATGGAATTGGCAAGGTGAATTTTGGATAAAGTCGGGATTTTTTTCAATACCAGATGAAGGGCAGCGTATTCTCCAAATCCCACCTGATCCATCACTTCTGGAAGCGCTGTGCCTACTTTTTCCTCTAAGCGATTCCATTGTCGAGCAAATTCAAAGGATTGGACAGGTAAATTTTTAGAAAGCCAATTCAAAAAACCTGAAGGGGTACAGGCCAAAATCCGGGTGAGATGCTGATAGGTGTCTTTTGACTGTCCATCAGGTTGAATATGCCAATGGGAAATCTCCTGCTTTCGGAGGAATTGCTTTAGCGACTTGGAAATCACAGATTTTCCAAATGAAATGACCAAGTCTGGTGCTAACTCTGCCTGAAGTTGCTCATTTCCTAACCAATGATCATGAAGAGAAATACTGTTTTTCCCCTGTATATTGGAAATCGTATCAGCTACTACCACGACATGTTGCTTTTTGATCAGGTCATCCAACAAGCCTTGAATCTGAGAATCAGGTTTTTGCTGTCCGGGGACGATCATGAGTCGCTTTACATTGAGCAGCCGATTTTTGATGTGCTCAAGGCTATCTGGGCTCAGTTCAGTATGACTATGAACGGCAGTGAATTCGCGCGGGGAATCCGGGAACTCAAATTTTTCTTCGGAAGATGGATAGAATGGCTCTCGTAATGGAATATTGATATGTACCGGACCGGCGGGAAATTGCTGGGCCAAATTGATGGCTTCATTGGCTATTCGGGCGGCATGCCATACTTTGTCGGGATTGGAGAAATCATCCGGGAATTGGAAGCTTTTTTTGACATGCTTGCCGTAGACTTCTTGCTGGTAAATCGTCTGTCCATCCCACTGATCGATCCATTCCGGAGGCCTGTCCGCAGTCAAGATCAATAAGGGGATTTGTTGGAAAAACGCTTCGGCAACCGCAGGGTAATAATTTAGCGCAGCTGACCCGGAAGTGCAGACCAGTGCAACGGGTTTTTCCAATTGCTGGGCCATGCCTAAGGCTATAAAAGCCGCTGATCGCTCGTCAGAGATCGTTCGGGCATGGATATCAGGATGCCTCACGAAGGCTAAAGTCAGGGGTGCGCATCGAGAACCGGGAGAGAGAATGGCGTGCTCAATGCCTTTTTTGGCACAGATGGCCACTAGGTCGATAATGGGTTGGATAATCAAGATAGCTGGGGTTGAAAAAATTTTCCGATAATCCGGCATTTTAGTTCAGTCTCTTCCCATTCCTTTTCTGGGTCGGAATCTTCTGTGACTCCAGCTCCGGCATAAAGCGTGATTTCGTTTTCGCCAAATGATGCGGTGCGAAGATTTACGTAAATGGAGGTGCTGCCCTGAACATTCACCGGACCGAGAAATCCTGCAAAGAAGCTCCGGTCAAAATCCTCGTGATCCTTTAAAAAATCATGCGCTTCTTTTCGCGGCATACCACAGACGGCCGAGGTAGGATGAAGGAGATCAAGCATAACCGAGCCCAATTGGGGGAAATTGGTTTCCTTCATATTCACCCTAAAATCCGATCTCAGGTGCAATAGATCTCCAGCCATCACTGTTTTGGGGCCATGCTCTTCATATTCGCGAAGGCGGATTTTTTTAAAGCAATCCACAATGTATCGACTGACGAGGGCCTGTTCCTCGATTTCCTTTTGAGTCCATGCGGCCGATTTTAGTGGATTATCACCTTGAGCTTTTTGGGTGCCGGCGAGCGACATGGTATAAAATTCATCTCCTTTGGTTTCGATCAAAATCTCCGGACTTGCACCCAACCAAGTACCTATTTCCGGAATATGAAAAAAATTAACAAAGGAATTGGGGTAGGAGAATAGGAGTTCCCAGATGCTTTGGACCAGGTCAAAGTTTTCTGAGATTGTAATGGTTTTGGTGCGGGCAGGGACGACTTTTTCCAAATAGCCCGCTTTGATGGATTGAATACTTTTTTCTACCAATTCGATGAAATGCGATTTGGATTCGCCTAAATTTTGTTTTTCTTTATTGGAGAAAGAATGGATATTTTTTCGATTAAAAAAATCGGAAATCTTAGGGTTTGGATCGGGATTAACTTTTACCCATTCAGGGAAATCAATTTCCTGAACTTCTTGATTTAGGTTCAAGCTAAAATAGCTGCACGCTTTAATAAAAAAGGCCTGCTTGTTTTCTTGGTCTTCAAAAGGATGCACGATAAAACCTGCGGGAAGTTCCTCGATTCCCATGCCCACTTTACGCGTCACTTCTTCAGAATCCAAGACGAGTTCCAGCACTTTGGATTTCGGTTTTCGCCATAGTGCAAATGATTTTCCAGAGGAAAATGCCGCATTCAAAAGTATCTGAATCGCGTCTTTGGTAGCGATCCGTTGAGAGACTAGAGATTCAATCATTTTTTTTCCAAAATAGCCAGGGTAATTCTGCTAATGCAGCAGAGTTGACCGGCTTCATTTCTGATTTTAATTTCCCAGACTTGGGTGCTTTTGCCGATGTGAATAGGACTTGTTTTGCCGATTACTTGCCCCTCGCGGACTGATTTCAGATGGTTGGCGTTGATTTCCAAGCCTACACATACATGAGTGTTGAGATCTATGGTCAGCGAAGCGGCAATAGAACCCAGAGTCTCTGCAAGCACCACATTAGCTCCTCCGTGTAACAAGCCCATGGGTTGTTTGGTTCGATGATCTACGGGCATTGTAGCCTCTATAAAATCCTCTCCGATTGCAGTAAATTCGATTCCTAGATGGCCAACCATAGTCAGATTTCTGATGTTGTTTAGTTGAGCTAATTCAGGCTTTGTTCGAAATACCATGGATTCTGAGTGGATTTGTTTTTCTTTGGGCTTTGGACAAAAATAAAGAAAATGAATCGAAAAAAAATATATTTAGTCAGACACGGGCAGACGGATTTCAACCTTCGTGGTGTGGTGCAGGGGAGTGGTATTGATGCTCCGATCAACGATCGGGGTAGAGCTCAGGCCAAAGCATTTTTTGCGGCATATCAGGATGTTGCATTTGATCAGATTTACCATACGACTCTGATCCGAACCCGTCAGTCTATCGAGGGATTTATCGAAAAAGGAATCCCAACCACTGCTTTGTCCGAATTAAATGAAATCTCCTGGGGAGACTATGAGGGTACCCCGATGACTCCTGAGGAAAACGAATATTATCGACATATGCTTCATCAATGGCAGCAAGGGAATCTGGATTATGCGATTGCCGGAGGGGAAAATCCCAATCAAGTGGCAAAAAGATTGGCCAAAGGCATAAAAAAAATACTCACTGGTCCAGGCGAGAAAATTTTAGTTTGTATGCATGGAAGAGCCATGCGGATATTTTTGAGTTTGATCTTTAATTATGATCTCCGCTATATGGATCAATTCGAACATAGAAACCTATGTCTGTATTTATTGGAGCAGCTTTCGGATGGGACTTTTGTTTTGAAAAAAGGAAACGATCTAGCTCACCTCAAGGAATTGACTTAAACAATGCCCCTGACTTTTTTGATTTTTTGGAATCGTAGGTTTTGACGATCAAATCCAATTCCCGTTCGTTTTGGGTCATATCAAAAAGCCTAAAAGCCAGTTCCTGCAGCTGAATATTTTTTTTGGTGCCTGTATCGATTAGAAATTGGCCCAAAAAACATTCGTCAAAGTCGCAGGAGGGGATTTCGATTAGCAAGGCGAGTTCTGAATTTCCCGAATAGGATCGGGTAGAAAAAGAAGAAAATTGTGCTTCTATGCTTTTCAGATTTGTCTTACTTGCCTTTAATTCTTTGGATTTGAATAAAACCAAAAAAGTTTTGGTTTCAGGTCTAGCTTCAGCCGCTGATCCGATTGCAAAGATGAATATGAAGAGTAAGATTAACTTTCTCATAGCGTCCAATATACATAAATAATCTACGGAGAAGCAAGAAAGTTTGGATTAAAAAAGAAAAACCCCGGAACTAAAGCTCCGGGGTTTGTATGGATTTAAAATGCCTTAAGCGGATCTTGATGTTCTTTTTTTCTTTGGAGTTGGCTCCTCCTCAATCTCGTCTTCGACACCTGCTAGGATTCTTCCGCAGTGTTCACATACGATGAGTTTTTTCTTTTCTCGAATATCTGCCTGTCTCTGGGGTGGGACGGTATTGAAGCATCCACCGCAAGCCCCTCTTTTGACCATCACTACAGCCAATCCGTTTTTGGCATTTTCACGAATTTTGGCGTAGGATTTTAAGAGGCGATCTTCGATTTTTTTAACCGCCTTTTCGCGCTCGGTATTGAGTTTTGCTTCTTCGTTTTCACTTTCTGCCACGATGGTAGAAAGTTCGTCCTTTTTCTGATCCAGATCTTTTTGACGATCCTTCATGATCTCGGAGAGTTCATTTAGGTCGTGCTTTTTCTGATCAATTTTGAGACCTGCCTCAGCAATTTTTTTCTTTGCTACTTGGATTTCAAGGTCCTGAAGTTCAAGTTCTTTGGTGATGGCATCGTACTCCCGATTGTTTCGGACATTCATCTGCTGCTCCTGATATTTCTTAATCAGTTTTTCAGATTCTTTGATGCTTTCTTTTAGGGCCTTGATACTATCCTCAAAAGATTCGATTTCGCTGTTGAATTTCTGTAGGCGGGTTTCGTAGCCGGCTATTTCATCTTCAAGATCCTGAACTTCTTCAGGAAGCGCCCCCCTCACTTTTAGGATGGCGTCGAGTTTTGAATCTATAAGTTGAAGGTTGTGAATTGCCTCTAGTCTTTGTGCTACTGTACTTTCCATGTACTATCGATAGGATGTGGGATTGGTAACTACTTTTGTCAAATAGAGTGCAATATTAGGAAAATTTTGTGACAATAGTTCGCCCAATAATTCTTTTGTATAAATTTCACTTTCATAATGTCCGATATCACAAAGGATTAATTGACCTTCCGCATCGAAAAACTCATGGTATTTTACATCGGATGTAATAAAGACATCCGCTTTTGCCCGTTTGGCGTCTCCCAATAAAAATATACCGGCCCCACCGCATAGGGCGATTTTTTTTATTTTTCTATCAAAAATAGCGGTGTGTTTGACAATCTGCAGATTCATGCGCTCTTTGAGATAATCCAAAAAGTCTGCCGCTTCCATGCTTTCGACCAATTCTCCGACCATACCTGCACCGACTTCTTGATTCTCATTTTCAAGATTGCTCAGGTAATAGGCCACCTCTTCATAGGGATGTGCTTTTTTCATGGCCTTCACAATTTTTGAGCTTAGAAAAGCAGGTAAAATTACCTCCGCCCTTACTTCCGCCTCAAATTGAGGGACTCCCACTTCTCCGCAAAAAGGCTTTGCTCCCTCTGCCGGGGTAAAGGTCCCCATTCCGTCAAGTTGGAATGAGCAGTTTTTATAATCACCGATTTGACCCGCCCCAGCTTCAAATACAGCATCCAAGACTTCGTTTTTATGGTCCTTTGGAACAAAAAACACCAGCTTTTGAAGGATCTGATTTTTAGGTTTCAGGATTTTGGTCTGGGATAAACCCAGTCGATTGGCAATTCTTTTGTTTACTCCATGGGCTACATGGTCGAGATTGGTGTGAATGGCAAAGATCGCAATGTCGTTTTTAATGGCTTTGATGACGGTGCGCTCGACATAGTTTCGACCGGTGAGGCTTTTCAATCCTTTAAAAACAATCGGATGATGGGCAACAATCAAATTGGCACCGAGCGATATCGCTTCCTCAACGACTGCTTCTGTGCAGTCCAGCGTGCACAGGATTCCTTTGAGGTCTTGAGAGGGATTACCGGTAATCAAGGTGGCATTGTCATAAGACTCCTGATAGGCTGGAGGAGCTGTTTGCTCAAGAAAGGAAATCACTTCATGAATCTTATATCCCATAATTTTTTGGTTTATTTGGTCAAAAATACAAATTCTTAGGAATGCATCGGTTGGCTTTTATTTTATTCCCATTTGCCCTGATCTTTGATTTGATTACCCGAATTCGAAACTATCTGTATGATCGGGGATATCTGAAAAGTCAGCTTTCAGCGATTCCTGCGATTTTGGTTGGGAATCTACGGGTAGGCGGCACAGGCAAGACCCCGATGGTCGAATATTTGATTCGCCAGTACCATTCATCCTACCGGACTGCTACGCTTTCACGGGGTTATGGACGCAAAACCAAGGGATTTATCAAGGCCGGAAAGGTGTCTTTCCCAGAAGGAATTGGAGATGAACCTTACCAGATTTATCAAAAATTCGGAAATAAGTTGCAGGTTTTTGTAGGGGAAGACCGAAGGGCAGCTATCGAGCAAATCATGGACGAAGTACAGCCTCCTGAGCTCCTACTACTTGATGATGCCTTTCAGCATCGCTCGGTCAAAACCCATTTAAATATATTGTTGACTACTTATCAGGCTCCGTTTTATGAAGATTTCTTGCTGCCCATGGGAAGGTTAAGAGAATCCCGGTCCGGAGCCAATCGAGCCGATGTAATCATAGTTTCCAAATGTCCATCGAGGATCTCTGAGGAAGAAAAAAATACGATCAAAAGAAAAATCGGATCCTATATCTATCTGGGCCAGCCTATTTTATTTTCGTGTATTGGCTATGGGAAACCAGAAACCTGGGGGAGAAAGGCGGAATTTTCTGGTCAGGTGGTCTTGATGACGGGAATCGCTCAGGTCGATGCTTTAGAATCATTTGTGAAAGCTAACTATACGCTCCTGGAAAGTATGCGATTGGATGACCATCATCAGTATAAGGAGAGCGATTTTGAGAAATTGGGTCTTGTTTTGGCAAAACATGCCCGGGCCAATCCCGTTGTGTTAACAACCGAAAAAGATGCGGTAAAAGTTAAATCCTTTTATCCCGAAGGATTTATCAGAGAAATTCCGATTTTTGTCATCCCAATTCAGGTGGAATTTTCCACCGAAGATGCCAAAACATTAAATCAAATCATCCAACAAAAAGTCTTAAAAAAGGACCATTTCGGTGAATAAATCTCTTTTTGGAATTGCCCTATTTTTGCTTTTGCTGAGTACCTCTGAGCTCTTGGCTCAGCGACCTATTCCCCAGCGGGGCAGACAGGTCCAAAACCCCAATACCCGGGTACAGAGGGAAGCCCTGCAAGAAGGGGAAGGCGAGGAGGAATTAGAGGGTAGACGGACCCTGCTGGATGATAGTACCAAAATGGTCTTTGGCCCAAATACGGCACTCTTTTATTTTGAAAAGGATATCAAAAGAAACAGTTTGACACTATTTCCCCAGGATACGCTGCTGGATAATTATCACAATTACGATCCCGTGGCTAAAAGTGGCTGGAAATATCAGGATCTGGGAAATATCGGGAGTGCGGCAAAGCCGGTGTTCTATCAAGTTCCCGAGCTGATCGGGACGAGCTCAGGCTTTCATGCCTATGATATTTACTATCGAAAGCCGGAAGAAAGAAGGTATTTCGACACCAAATCTCCCTTTACCAGTATGTCTGCTTTTTTTGGGGGAGGCAGTAGAAATATGCTGGATATCGAGTTTGCTCGGAATGTCAATCCCCGATGGAATATTGGCTTTGAACTGCATACAGTCAGGGCTCGAAAAACCCTCAATCCGAACCGCAGGGATGATAATATGGTGGATCAGACTTCTTACTCATTGCACACCAATTACCGGTCGGAAAATGGGCGGTATTGGATTTTGGCCAACTTTTCTCGAATGCGGCATATTGTCAATGAAATCGGTGGGATCATTCCCCCTGAGGTAGATTCGACTTCTGTATATTTCACTTATGAAGATGCCAAAGTATGGCTGCGAAATTCCCAAGCCCGGGACCTTCGGCAAGATTATCATTTCTATCATGAATACAAGGTTCGCGACGGCCTGCAGCTCTATCATATTTTTGACCGAAAAAATCAGGATTTAACCTTTGAAGCTAATCTGAATTCTTCGGATTCGTTATTTTTTCCACCTCCAATTATCAACTCCGATACTACTCGCAACTTCAATGATTTTGCAGAATGGAGAAATGAATTTGGATTTAAAGGAACCTTCGGAGGATTTTATTACAACGCATTTGGGCGACTGCGAAATGGCCGTCTTCGAAATCCGAATGCGGAGGAAAATTTCGTCTTTAATGAAGTTTATTTGGGCGGGGAACTGATCGGTCAGCTGTCAGAGAAGTGGTCAATCCAAGCAGATGGGGAATACCTGCTTCCGGGAGCGTTTCGGATACATGGCTTATTTCAATCTCCCTGGTTGGATGTAGATTATACCAAAGCGCTTTATAAGCCGACTGCCATGCAGCAGCTGTATGCGGGCAATCATTTCCAATGGGAGAATGATTTTGATAATATCGGGGTGGATCAAGTCAAAGGGACAATCAAAGTGGATCTGGAGCGAGTCAGGTTAAGGCCTTCATTGACGCTTAACCGAATTAATAATTACATCTTTTTTGGCTTGGATCGGGAAGTTCAGCAGTCCGGCTCTGAGGCTTTTATGGTCATGCCGGGATTGGAAGCCAATGTGCGAATCGGAAAAAAATTCCGTTGGGACGCAGAAGTGATTTATACCTCACTGGGGGGTAATGGTTCCGATGCCTTTCGGATTCCTACTTGGTATGGAAACACGAAGTTTTACTTTGATAGTCCGGCTTTTGATGAAAATATCTTTGTGCAACTAGGCGTAGACCTTAGGTTTAGGTCCAGCTTTTTTGCGGAAGCTTATTTTCCTTCGCATCAGCAATTTCATTTGCAAAATGACTTCGACGTGTTTGCTTATCCGGTGGCGGACTTTTTCCTTAATTTCAGAATCAACCGAACTCGCGTTTTGCTGAAATACAATCATTTTAACGCAGGATTTATGGCTCAAGACGGATATTTTGTGACTCCGGATTACACCGGCTACAAATCGTTTCTGGACTTGGGGATCACTTGGTATTTATTTGACTAAAGCTATTCTTACGAAAAATCAGAAAAACTTATTTTCCTATGAGTTGGCAAGAAAGCACCAAAGAAAAAATGCTCAATCTTAAACTGCCCACAGATCCTCGCTGGGTAGGAATCGCAGAAATGCAAATCGAGGATATCCTCGTGGATCACGCCTACTGTGAACAAAAAGCGGCATCCTCATGCATTAGTTTGATTTTGAGATTTCATGATTTGGTCGAGTTGGTCGATACCTTAACGCCGATTGTAGCTGAGGAGTGGGGCCATTTTGAGCGGGTGATGGAGCAATTGCGCAAGCGAAATATGAAATTTAAGGAACCTCGAAAAGATGAATACGTTGCCAAACTCTACGGATTTGTCAAAAAAGGAGGAAACCGAAAGCAGCAATTAACGGAAGTGTTGCTCCTCAATGCGCTGATTGAAGCACGAAGTTGTGAGCGATTTAAATTGCTGTCCAAGCAGATCAGAGACGAGGAGCTTCAGCGATTTTATTACGAATTGATGATCTCCGAGGCGGGACATTATGTGACCTTTATCGAGCTTGCCAAGAAGTATCAGGATGAAAATTTGGTCAATCAGCGCTGGCAGGAGTGGCTCGATTACGAAGCTCAGGTCCTGAAGAATATGGAGATTCGGGGTGACCGAATGCATTGACTACTAAAATTAACCGATTTTAATTGGAGATTCTTAGGTTTCACCAATCAGTAATCCCTCAAATTAAGTATACTAGAAGCTTATTAATTGCAAATTTTTAAAAATCTGTTCTAATCCGAACAAATTATGAATCTGATCGAAAATGTCCGTGAGGCCCTGAAATCTGTTCAGGTCAATATTTTAAGAACCATTCTGACCGGAGCGATCATTGCAATCGGGATTTCTTCCTTGGTTGGGATGCTTACAGCAATCGACGGGATCAAAGCCCAAATTGCGGAAAGCTTCTCCGGACTGGGTGCCAATTCTTTTGACGTGAGGAATCGGGGATTTAGTGGCGGTCGGGCGATTCAGGATGGGAAGTCGGAGAAATCCTATCCCAAATTGACTTATCGGGAAGTTCAGGAATTCAAGCGCGAATATTCGGCTATCGGGCAGGCAACCGTGTTTGTTCCTGTTTCCGGTTCGGTAGAAGTGAAGAGAGGATCCAAGACTACTAATCCTAATGTTCGGATACGAGGAGGAGATGAAAATTACCTCAGCATCAAGGCTATGGAAATCGAGCAAGGGAGAAATTTTTCTAATCTTGAGGTTCGCTATGGAAACAACGTATGTATC
Organism: Algoriphagus hitonicola; assembly: GCF_900113375.1. Classification (GTDB taxonomy): domain Bacteria; phylum Bacteroidota; class Bacteroidia; order Cytophagales; family Cyclobacteriaceae; genus Algoriphagus; species Algoriphagus hitonicola. The sequence goes on from NZ_FOPC01000001.1 coordinate 607,455, forward strand.
ATTGGGCAAGAATTAAAGAACACCTTGTTCGAATCCAATCAAAACCCGATTAACGAGAAAATCACCTTTTTTGGAAGACCGTATACCATTATCGGGATTTTGGAAAAGCAGGGAGCCGTAGGCAATGATCAAGGGGCAGATCGACAAATCATCATCCCCGTTGAAAATGCGTCAAGACTAGATAAAAGGGGCGTTTTTAACTATACCGTTACAGCTATTGCCTCGTCACCGGAGCGGGTGGAGTATGAAATGGGACAGGCTGTCGGAATGATGCGCAAAATCAGACAGGACAATGTGACTCAGGAGGACTCCTTTGAGTTGACCAAAAGTAGATCGGTAGCCGAAAGTCTGGAAGAGGTCGCTGGATATCTGCGAATTGGTGGTTTTGGAATTGGTTTTATTACGCTTTTGGGCGCCTCCATCGGATTGATGAATATCATGCTGGTATCGGTCACAGAGCGAACCCGGGAGATTGGAGTCCGTAAGGCACTAGGAGCCACACCACTTCGAATCCGTCAGCAATTTTTGATGGAAGCCATCATGATCTGTATTCTCGGGGGAATCGTTGGGATGATTCTTGGAATAGCTCTTGGGAATGTGATTGCAAATTTGATCGGGCCAGGGGGATTTTTGGTGCCTTGGCTGTGGATGATACTGGCCTTCGTGATTTGTGTCGTGGTGGGTTTGCTTTCCGGTTATTTTCCAGCATATAAGGCTAGCAAACTGGATCCGATCGAATCTTTGAGGTATGAGTAAAAATTCATTTCCTCTTTAATTCCAACGGTATTCAGTAAATTCATTAGTCAAGATCGTTTTGGTTTTTGTAGGAGACTATTTTAAAATTTTTATAAAAGTCTGATTAGAATCGATTATTTTTCGATAATGAAGCGAAATGAATTTGATGCTATTGTAGTTGGTTCTGGGATCTCAGGAGGCTGGGCTGCCAAAGAATTTTGTGAAAAGGGATTGAAAACCCTCGTGCTGGAGCGGGGGAGAGATGTGCAGCATCTCAAAGATTATCCTACGATGACCTCCCATCCCTGGGAAATGCCACACCGAAATCAAATTCCTCTTCAGGATAAAAAAGCAAATCCCGTCGTCAACCGATGTTATGCCTACAAGGAGGATACCGAACATTTTTTTGTAAAAGATACCGAACATCCATATGTGCAGGATAAGCCATTTGATTGGGTTCGGGGCTATCAAGTCGGGGGGAAATCACTGATTTGGGCGAGACAAACGCAGCGCTGGAGCAAGTATGATTTTGAAGGGCCCGCTCGGGATGGTTTTGCGGTGGACTGGCCGATCAGATATGAAGACATTGAACCTTGGTACAACTATGTGGAGAAATTCGTAGGGATCAGCGGGAGTTACGAAGGACTGGATACCTTGCCTGATGGGGAGTTTCTCAAAGCATGGGAAATGAACTGTGTGGAAAAAGAAATTCGAGATCGAGTCAATGCCCATTATCAGGATCGAAAATTTATAATTGGTCGCTGTGCACATTTGACCGAGCCCAAAGAAGAGCACCTTGCTCAGGGTAGGGGACAATGCATGGCCCGTAATCAATGCTATCGGGGTTGTCCCTTTGGGGCTTATTTCAGTAGCAATTCTTCCACACTTCCTTGGGCGGCACAAACTGGGAATCTGACTATCCGGCCGGATTCGGTGGTTCATTCGGTGATTTGGGATGAGGAAAAAGGAAAGGCAACCGGAGTAAGGGTAATCGATCGAATCACTCAGGAAGCCATGGAATATTTTGCTCCCGTGATTTTTATCAATGCTTCGGCACTAAATACCAATTTGATCCTTTTAAACAGTCAATCCCGACGTTTTCCGGCAGGTTTGGGAAATGATCATGGGGTTTTGGGTAAATACATTGCCTTTCATAATTATCGAGGGACTTTAGGTGGTGTTTTTGAGGGATTTGAAGATAAGCAGCAATTTGGCCGAAGACCTACTGCTGTCATGATGCCCAATTTCCGAAATGTCAAACAGCAGGAAATGGATTTTTTGAGGGGTTATATGACTTTTTATTCTGCTGGAAGAGAAGGCTGGGGAGGAAAGCTGGATGTGCCATTTGGGGCTGAATTTAAAGAGGCCAATAGCAAGCAAGGCCCTTGGCACGTGTTTATGATGATGCAGGGCGAAACCATCCCCAAAGAAAGCAATCAGGTGAGTTTGGATGCTGATCTGAAAGATGAATGGGGAATTCCTTTGCTGAGAGTAAATGTGGATTATGATCAAAATGATGAGAAAGTTCTCAAAGACTTTTTCGAGCAAGGGGAAGAAATGCTGACCATCGGCGGGGCAAAAAATATCTATAAATCCGACAGTAAGCAGGCTCCCGGTCTTGATATTCACGAGATGGGAGGAGTCAGGATGGGTAAAGACCCCTTAACTTCCCTTCTCAATGCTTTTAATCAGATGCATCTGGCGCCCAATGTATTTGTCACGGATGGAGCCTGTATGACTTCCACCGGCACTCAAAATCCATCGATCACCTACATGGCCTTGACTGCGAGAGCGGTGGATTATGCAGTAAGGGAGTTGAAAAAGGGTAATATTAAGTAATCCAACCTTTTGTGAGCTTTTTGACCACAGGAATAAAATTCAAGTATTTCTGTGGTTTTTTTTATAGGTTGGAATTGTAATCAAACCCATTAACCCATGAAAAAAATTATTCTATTCGCACTTGTTTTCAGCTTGTTGCCATTTTTGCTTCATGCCGAGGCAGACCCCGGAACCTACAAGATGGTCGTTACCGGATTTGACTGGGGTCCAGCAGTGCACAAACTGATCCTCAGCCCAGATCAAAAAATAGAAAATCCCAATGCTTCGGATTTTGAGGTTTTTGTCAATCGGTCGACTGATGAGGGAGGAATTCCCGAAACCCAACGATCCGGCAAAAGGGACGTTATTTTCACTTATTCCTCTGACGAAAACGGCAATCGACAAGCAGACGGGGCTCACTTGACCTTGGTCTTGGAAGTGAATCCTACGCAGCCTTTGGGCTCGCCCATTCAATACATGCGGGTAGGAGACCGTGGAGGGAATTTCTGGATCAACTACGATTTGACCATTATGCATCTGAAATCCGGTCAAATCTGGAATGAGGAATCTGATCGGATAATGCCTTTGGTGGATGAGTTTGATCTTTCGCCCAAATTCAACTACCAAGATAAAATGACGCTATCCTATGCGACTTTCAAGCCTGAAACCGAAATGAGCGAATTGCCCTTGATCATTTGGCTTCATGGTGGAGGAGAAGGAGGTTCTGATCCCACGATTCCACTTTTGGGGAATCGAGCAGCCAATTATGCATCAGAAGAAATTCAGGTTCACTTTGGAGGAGCGCATGTTATAGTACCTCAGGCGCCGACTTTTTGGATGCAAGCCGAAGACGGCAGCTACACAAGAGGAGACGAGGAGGATATTTATCATGAAGCGCTATTTGCGCTGGTTGAGGAATATGTGGCAGCCAATCCTGATATTGACAAGGATCGGATTTATGTGGGAGGCTGCTCAAATGGAGGTTACATGTCCCTGAAATTGATCTTGGAGCATCCCGATTATTTTGCCGCAGGCTACATCAGTGCCTTGGCCTATCACAATGAATTTGTAAGCGATGAGCAGATAAAAAGCATCAAAAATGTACCGATTTGGTTTGTGCATTCGGCTGATGACGGGACGACCAAGCCTGATGAAACTGTCGTGCCCATCTACAATCGCCTGATAGAAGCCGGGGCAAAAAACGTCCATTTTAGCTACTACGATCACGTGACGGATATTACGGGATTTTATGGAGGAGAGGATTATCACTATCCCGGGCATTGGTCCTGGATCTATTCCCATGCAAATACCGCTCGAACGGATTTTGACGGATCTCCCGTGAAGTTGGATGGAAAGCCAGTTACTATCATGGAATGGCTAGCCGCGCAGAAGAGATGATTTTGAAATAAAAAAAGCTTTTTCGAGCATTTAGTCTTGGAAAAGCTTTTTAATTTTTTTGTCAAATAGGATTAAACCCAATCGGTTTTTTTGGGATCCGGACCATATTTATTCGGACCTTTTTGACCTGGTTTGTATGCGAGCCAAATAAACCCAATAAAATTAATGGGTGGCGGGATCAATAGGTAGAGGGCATATTTCCAATCCATGCCAATATCGTGCAGTCTTCGGATTGCTTGAATCAGTAGTAAAACAATGGACGCGATCAGAATAATTCCAAAGATGTAAAAGGCTATCCAATCTTCGGTTCGGAAGGAATCCCAGATTTTCAACAGGCATAGTAAATTGGCGAAATAAAAAATCATGAACAGGACCAGATACTTTCTTCTTGTAATTCTACCTTCGGGACTTAATATAGATTTCATAACTATAAATACGTTTTAAACCTTTAATTGTTTAGCTTTTCTTGCTTTTTCTGGGGAAGAAAGCAATTAAAAAAGCTGTTTTTTATGAAAAAACCAAATATTATTACAGAAAAAGCAGAGCTATCGGAGCAAAAAGGGAGCTTAATTTCGGAGTGGCTGGATGAAATTTATGATCAAAAATGGTTTAAACTTTTCGTTCCCAGAGCCTTAGATGGCTTGGAGTTGACTTTTCCACAAGCATTGAAAATCGAGGAAAATTTAGCCCGAAAGGATGGAAGTCTAGGATGGACGGTGACGCTTTGTGCGGGGGCAGGTTGGTTTGTGGGCTTTTTGGAAGAATCGCTTCGCAAAGAAGTTTTTTCGGATCCCAAGGTATGTCTTGCAGGAAGTGGATTTGTAGGAGGAAAGGCCAATATCCAGGAGGATTCTTACCTGATTTCGGGACATTGGACCTATGCATCGGGAGCAGTTCATGCGACGCACTTTACGGCAAATTGTGAAATCTGGGAAAATGGAAAGGCAGTTTTGGACGCTGAGGGAAAGCCCCAAATCAAGGCTTTTATTTTAACACGGGATGAAGTAGAGATCCTTGATGCCTGGCATTATATGGGAATGGTGGCCACGGGGAGCCATGCTTTTCGAGCAGAGAATTTACAGGTTCCACTGAATCGTTCGTTTGAAATCCTTCCTGAAAAAGCCAAGCTATCCGATCCCATCTATCAATTTCCGTTTTTTCCTTTTGCGGAAGCTACCTTGGCGGTCAATATTTTGGGAATCAGTCTGCATCTGCAGGAATTGATTCAAGAATCATTTTGGAAAAGGCATGAGCGAAAAGCTTTCTCGGGTGATCAGTTGGCTTATTTTGAAAAGCTAGCCAAAAAATCAGGGAAGAATATGGAGAAAATTCGAGCCAAGTTTTATGCGAAAGTCGAAAAAGCCTGGAAGGAGCTGGAAGAAGATCAACAGCTTTCCCCGAAATCCAAAAAATCAATTAGTAAAATCAGTCGAAAAATGACGGGTATTTGTCGAAAATTAAATGCAGAGCTCTATCCTTTTGCAGGATTGGAAGCAGCAAAAACCGAAACTGAGCTTAATCGCGTTTGGCGTGATTTCAATACGGTCAGTCAACATTCGCTATTGACTTTTCCGTTTTAATCTCGTCATTTCATTTTTTTTCCGGGGATAATAGGTCCATTTGATTTCTTTGACAGTTGGTGACACGGGCTTTTAATTTCCCTTTACTTTGAGTATCCTATTGTTAATATTTTGACAAAATGATTGACAATAAACAAGAATATTTCAAGGGACGAGGAGCACAGATTCAGTCTGGAAATCGGTTTTTGCAAAATCAGATTGTGCAGGAGCACATGGAGGGTTTGGATGAGGAAATGATCGAAAATCCAAAAACCGAAGTTCGGATCGATCACCCCAAAAGTATCGTCAATCCCATAAAAAGTCCGGATTTGGGTATGAGTTTCTCGCTCAATCCCTACCAAGGCTGCGAACATGGCTGCATTTATTGCTACGCGAGAAACTCCCATGAATATTATGGCTACAGCGCTGGTCTGGACTTCGAAACCAAGCTGATGGTCAAGCCCAATGCCCCGCAGTTACTCGAGAAAAAGTTTTTGAGTAAGTCTTGGAAGGTGACGCCTATTTCGCTTTCAGGAAATACGGATTGCTATCAGCCTATGGAAAGAGAGATGAGAATCACCCGTGAGTTGCTCAAGGTTTTTGTTCGTTATCGTCACCCCGTGGGCCTGATTACCAAAAATAGTTTGATCCTGAGGGATTTGGATTTGCTGCAGGATTTGGCAAAAGACAACTTGGTGCAGGTTTATATTTCGATTACGACCTTGGATGAAAACCTCCGCAGAAAGATGGAGCCTCGGACTGCCTCTGCAGCTAAGCGGCTGTCGGTAGTAGAGCAACTGGCTAATGCTGGCGTACCTGCGGCAGTGATGAATGCGCCGATTATTCCGGGGCTAAATCATCACGAAATCCCTTCTGTATTGAAAGCGGCTGCCGATCACGGCGCGATGGGTGCAGGCTATACGGTGGTTCGTCTGAATGGGCAATTGGAGGAGATTTTTTCGGATTGGCTCGGCAAAAATTTTCCCGATCGCTATCAAAAAGTCATGAATCAAATTGCCGATTTGCATGGCGGACAAGTTCGTGATAATCAATTTGGCCGCCGAATGAAAGGAGAAGGGGTGCTGGCGCAAAGTATTCAGCAACTCTTTAGACAATCTCGAAAAATCTATTTCGGAGATCGGAAGCTCCCCGAGTTAAACTTGACCGCTTTTCGAAAAGGAGGAAATTTAAGTTTGGATTTTTGAAGGTGGACTTTTCCTGATTCTGGATATAAAAAACTCCCGAAAAATCGATTGGGATTGATCTTCCGGGAGTATGTTGGTGGATTCCGCTTTATTCTGCAGCAGGACTATTCAAAGGAGAATGGTGCTCATGGATTATCTTCCAACCCATATCGGTTTGGGCCAAGAGAAGCGTGATTTGTTCGTTGACCACTGCATCATCTTCACCGAATTTTAGGTGAAAGTCCGAATGGAACGTCACATTGGCCACTTGGTCATAGATGGCGACTTTCAGATCATCGTATTCAAATTTTTCCACTCCGGTGACATTGCCAAAAACCCCGCGCTCATATTCTTCATTGGCGGTGCCGTCGTTTCGTGGTTCACCGTTTTTGAATTCCGTGAATTTTGGTCCATAAGCGTGGAATGAGATCAGTCGATCAATATCACCGGCAATAATGGCCTGTTTGATATCTTCCATAAAGGCAATCACTTCTGCCTTTGACTCCGGAAATTCATCGTTGATGATATCGATTTTCTCTTCTTCGACGATGACAGCTTGTTCTTTTTGTTCTTCACATGCATAGAGGGAAAGCATAGCTAAAGCCAGCATTCCCAAGGTTAATTTTAAGTTCATAGTATGGGTAATAGAATGGGTTTTTCATCCATTAAGCTCGAGGTAAATTTGAGCTGCTGAATGGTGTGTTTGCCGATAAAATGGGCTAAGACTTGGACGGAAATTGGTGTTTTGGTTTAGTCAATTTCCCAAACCGAACGATTGATGGTTTTTATTTTATCGTTTTGCCCGCAGAGAAATCGCATGAATGAATGCTATTGCGGTAGTTCCGAAAACAGTCGGAAAGAGCTAACTCTTGTCTCGATCTTAACCTTTGACTTATGATGAAAATCCGACCTGCCTGCAAGTGGGAATGTGCCCATCATTCGGGTTGCTTAAAACAAGGTAGTCTTATTTATCGAGTAATCAGCTAATTAGCTGAGAAATAAAGTTGGTTTGATTCATTTTTCGATATCTGGAATAATCAAAAAAAATAAAATCCGATAACCGAAAATACCGTTGAACTTACATTTTGAGAAATGAAGATTGGGCTGTAAAAAAAGGAAAACTACTCTTTTTTGATCAAGTTGATTTTTTTAAAATTCACCCAAATGCTGGCAACAAAGCAAATCAAGAAAATGATCAACGTTCCTCCATCTACGACCTGAATAGGCAATTCAAGTCCCAATAATTGTCTCAGAAGAAAATCAATATAGGAATTGGTTTCGATCGGTAGTCCGAGTTGCTCTCTCACTTCCCAATGCCAATCGGTGCAGGGGCAATATCCCCAACCTTTCCAGATCCCTAAGATAAACCAAGAACCTGCTGTAGCGCTCAGCGTGATCAAATTCCAAAATCGAAAACGCTCAACTAGCCAGCCGAATAGGTTGAATAGAATCAACACTCCATGGAAGACAAAAAAAAGAATATTCAGGCTATGTAGCATAGGTTCACTCATCGCTTCGGCTTATTTGTTCCAATTTACAAAAATTACTCTTGAGCTTTTTTTACTTCTGGAATGGGAAAGTGGTTTTTTGAGTTCAGTCGAAGCCCACGTTCACAAGGTGGCGTGGTGGAGGTTTAAACTATTCTGAAAAATGCACACTTTTATTTGGCTGATTCGTGGATATGGACAATTTTCCATTGACCCTTTTTCTTTTTCCACACGTAAGTATAAGCACCTGTCCCAATGTCCAAGACTTTGTTGTCTAGCGTTATCAATTCGGCAACTGCTGTAAAACCGATTAGAGCCGCATCTTTTGCAAGAACCTGAACAATCGGATTTTCTACTTTCATTTTAAAACTCTTTGTTCCTTTCAAGATCTGAGGATACACAGTTTTAAATTCCTCGTTGCTGCCAACTGATAATTCCATATTACGATAATACCGAAAGCTGCTATCCGAGTGAAATTCGGCTACTTTAAGCATGTTGATCGTTTCCCAAGTCTGATTATACCTTTCGGTAACAGCCAGGATTTCTTCGACTATTTTCCCGGTTTCCTTGTCTGTTTGCCCATAGGTAATCCGACCAGTCAGAATAATCAAAATAAAGATTAAAATGGATTTGATCATGGTATTTGTAGGCGTTTATATTCAAGCTAAACTTAGCTGACTAGTAATTAAAAGCAATTGTCAGAAAAATAAATCATTCCTACAATAGCCTAAATGTATTGATCTCCAAATCATTTAATAGATAAAAAAATCTTGCGTTAAATTCGGGATGATTTATTTGGTTTTAAGAATTACCCTATGACGATCAAGTAAATGCATATTGCGGGATTTCGAATCATTTTCCAGTCGGTTTGCAACACACTTAATTAAATTCACTAAGCTTAAATTTACCACGTTTCCCTCCATAGGTTATTTTCACTGTGTGTGCCTTAAAGGTTTAATAAAGATCAACCAAATGACCGTTCCAATGGTTGAAAAATCTGTTTCGATACATGAAGTTAATCTTAATCGCAGGAAGCCAATGATTTCCAGACTTTTCTCAAAATAGGAGGCGGATGGAATGCAGAACTGGATCTGTTCAACTTTTAATAAAAAAACTGCACCTTTTAACTAAGTCCGATAGCCTTTTTGGCCAACTGATTGAGCTCAGAGATCAACTGCCGGACCTTTTTGCCGCAACACTTCACCTCAGAGCTGGAATGGAGGAGTATGCTGGTGGGGTGGGGTACTTCCGAAGTCCCCCAACTGAAGGGGAAGTGGCTCAGTTCAGACAGAAATAAATTTCAAATTGCACCTAGCAACTTATTAAACTTCAAAGTTGCTGATTAGAAACTCCACCTTGAGGAGGTACTTTTTCAAATGACTTTCAATTTTTCAGGATTTTGGCGGGTATCCCAAACTGTATGAACTATGATATTATCAGAGGTCACTTCATAAAAAAGTATAAAGTCCCTTATGATTATTCCTCGTATGGAATCAAGATCTGTCTTTATTCCCATTTCTGGATTTTTGATGATCAACTTGAGTTTTTGATTGAATTCCTCGTAAAGCTTTTTTGAGTATTCGGAGTTTTTATTTCGCTGGGTGTAAAAATCAAGGATCTCAAAAAGTTTTATTTTGGCCAACTGAGACCAAATTAGTTTTTGTTTGCCCATTTTTCAAATTCTTCATCTAGTTGATCATGACTGGTAAAAAGTCCCTGATTGATCTGATCTTGCGATTGCTTGATTTCCTCCCGCTGTTCAGATGTGAGGTGGAGGATTTGGGATTTGCTGTCCAAGATCGTCTTGATGGCCTCCAAAAAAGCCATATCCTCGATTTCCGAAATTCGCTGAATTAGATGCTTTTTAAGATCTATAGTAGTCATTGATTTTACTTTTTAATTTGAATTTACGTAAAAATCCAATGCCTAGGCAGATGAATTTTTGAAATTATCCGAATTGGAAATCTGGAGGATTGGATAGAAGAGCGTAGTTGCAAACTTTGCTTTGCGCCAACTTGAACTTCATAAGTTCTGAGGAGAGACTTGCCGAGACAGGGAATGAACCCATCATTCAGGTTGCTTAAAACAAGGTAGTCTTATTTATCGAGTAATCAGTGCTTTAGTGCTATTTTTTGGAGGTAAAGAATGTGTGATTTCAACCCTATTGTGAATTATTAGTCACGCTTTTTTTTAAAGCCTACTTTCTCGGTTCAACTCTTCCCTCAAAAATGCATTGAGTTCCGATTGCTTGACTCCAAGGTGCTGCTCGATGAATTGGTAATAATCTTGATCATTTTCTCCGCTGTTCAGCAATTCCTTTAGCAAATTCCAGCCTCCTTTCTCAAAAAACTTCTTGGCGATCAACCCGCCCAAAACGTAATGAAAGGCTGTTTCGCTGTCTAAGTTGGACAACGTCAGCATTTCATTCAAGTTGAGTTCTGGATGGGTTTTTAAATGGGCATCGGTTTTTTTGATGTGCCAATCTAAACTTTCCCCTCGACTGCCTCCTAAAAAAGTGGCAATGCCCTCCGAAGCCCAAAAATGTTTGTTGGGAAAATGCTTATCAATCAATACATGAAAAACTTCATGCGGATAATATTCTCCTAAGCCCCCACAATACACTTGATTTTCCCCTGCTTTCCCACGGGGTTTGGCGGATCCACCCATTCCGAGGTAATAATCCAATCCTTTTAATTCTTGGATCTCATCGAAATCATCCGCCAAATAATAATCAAATGGCATTGGTTTCACTCCAAAATCGCTACAAATCCGATCGATGAAATCATTCAGTTTTTTGGCTTTGCCCTGGTCAAAGGAATGGTAGGGTGGATAGTAAAAATCGACCCATCCTACCGTGGTGCACCTCCATTCTTGTCGGTTAATGAGCAGTGCATTGGCTAATTTTAAGACGCCATTTTCTTTCCTGGCGATATAGTTAACGATGGCGAGTATGTAGGGACTTCCGTCTTCTTGGGTATAGGAAAACTGAGCCTTGATTTCATAAAAATCATCTCGGGATTTGATGCTTAATACATGAACCGGAAATCCCATATAAAGGGAAGGCTGGAATTCACTTTCCAAAAAATCATAGTTTTTGTAGTTCTGCTGTTCCTCAGTATTCCAATAAGTGTTTTTCTCTTGATTTTGAGGATTCGATGCCAGGTAATTTTCAAAAAGCCGCATTACTTCTTGAAATTCCGTAGAACTGGAATCAGGCAGGTAATTGTAACTTACTTTTTGAGCAAAAACATCGAAGCAGATTATAACTAACATGAGAAATTGAAGGATTCTTATCATGAGTTAATTATTGGGTTGCTGTTTGGCCTGAAGCAAAGATCAAAAAAGAGATGCCGATTACGATCAGGAGATAAAGCGCGATCAGTAGGAGATTTAATTTCATAATGGTCGAGTAATTCACCTCCGGGGCATTGATTACCGATTTGACCATCAGGATATTTTGTAGGGAAATACAATTGCCAATAGCACTTCCGGTGTTTAACAAGGCCGAAAACAAAAATGCATTAGAGACTGCAAAAGCGGCCGATTGGATGGTATTTCCAAAAATAAGATTGCTCATCGTCGCACTACCACTCAGGAAACTGCCCAATACTCCCAATACCGGACTTACGAACAGTTTGGTATGTTCACCCAAATCGGAAAGATGAGTTTGGGTCAGTTGTGCAATATCCCCCCGGATAAATTGTGCATAGCTGACCAATACAAAGAGCGTTAGCACCGTTTTGGAGACGATTTGGCCGGTATGCTTTAAGTGATGACTGAAGAAAAAAGAGCCCCCAGCTTGTCCTTTTATGTAAAGGAGGTAAACCCAGGCTGCGAGGATAAAAATAGCCCCAGGCTGATACAGGGATATCGCTCGGGAATCCTCAGTGATCGACCAAGCCAAGTCGGCAAGGAAAAATTTGGAAATCAAAAGCAACACAATAAAAATCAAATAGGGATAAAATGTATCAAACCAGGATTGAAGAGGTGGATTTTCTTTTTTGGGCACAAAAAAGAAAGTAAAAAGCAGCAATCCGAGGATCCCCGAAATGACCGAGGCATATTCAATGGTGAATAAGCCGGTCGATAGGTAAAGCACGGCATAAATCACTCCCGCACCCAAGAGCATTTTCCAGTTTTCTTGCCAGTTGATATTGGTTTTTTCAGTTTTTTCAAAGAGAAAAGCCAGAAAAAAGGGGAGTAAAACGGCAGGAATGAAATTGAGCAGTACGGTAAACTGTACCACTGCATCGGGCTCCATAATGCCCAATCCTATCTTCAAGGGAGTACCCAATGCCCCAAAAGTGACCGCTGTGGTATTTGCCGCAAGAGGAATAATAATGCAAGTCTGCGGTCGGAATCCCAAGGTCAACAGCATCGGAGTGATCAGCATGGCCGGAATCCCAAATCCAGCAACTCCCTCCATAAAGCTTCCCAAAAAATAGGTGAATAGGATAATCACGGTAAGTTTGGAGGAAAAGGCGGAAGTGATTTGATTGAGTGTCCTGAAGTGGTCGTTTGCTTGCAGCACTTTGAATAGGAGGTAAGCGCCAAAGAGCAAAAGGGCCAGTTCGATGCTGATGACTGCCCCATTGATGCCGGGAATAGAAAATCCAGCCAAGTTTTCTCCGGAGTATAGTTTAAATCCGATCAGAAAAACAAGCGCCATTGTGGCCCCCAGCCAGAGTTTTCTCAGGTAAAAAGCGCCGATCAGCAGAAAAGTCAGTGAACCTAGCGTAGAAAACAGTTCCATAAAACGATAGTCAGATAAAAGGTGAATCCTTGATCGAGGGCTTCGATTTTAAGATCGTCCATCCAAAATAGAGATTCAGCGCTAGCTTTGAAAATTAGGGGCTTAAAAACTAAACTTGCGGACACGCTGCAAGGGTTGGCGAGCGAAGTCGAACAGTCGCGGGGAAAGGAAAGGAACTCCGCTAAGATTGGGATCGGAACCGAACCGCCAGACCTTTTTGCTCAGTGCTTGCAGCTCAGAGATGATATTTTGAGCCTTTTTGCTCAATAAGTTTAGCTCGGAGCCGAACTGTCGGACCTTTTTGCTTCAACGATTCACCATTTTGCTCAGTGCATGCAGCTCGGAGCTGATGTTTTGAGCCTTTTTGCTCCGTGAGTTTAGCTCGTAGCCGAACTGTCGGACCTTTTTGCTCAAACATTTCACCTCCGAGGTGGAATGGAGGGGTAATTTGGTGGGGGAGGGTACTTCATAAGTGGGGGAGGTTACTTCCGAAGTCCCCCTTTTGACTGGAGAAGTGGGTCAGTGGGGAGTTTGTCTACTGCAACTCGATCTTTTCTACTTCCAACCGGAAATTTTCGTTTTTGCCATTGCCGATCATAAAGCGGACTTCTTGGATCTGATCGGCATCGAAGTTGGGAATGTTCAGTTTATTGCCACGGAAGGAAGGCTCCATTTTGTTCAGAGGAATTTCGACGGTTTGCCACTCTCCGGTAGTTTTAAAGGTGTAGACGTAAGCCGCACGTTCTCTCAAGTTGGCTTTGATTCGGAATTGATATGCCTTGCCATCTCCCTTCAGACGGATGATAGCCTTGGTATAGCCGCTGATATTTTGGGGTGGAAAATGATATTGCATCGAAGCAAAGCCTCCGTTATTTTCCAAGGAAACCGCACCGGTAAATATCGCGTGGCCGTCCTCACTACGCGTAAGCTTGCTGGTGGATATCCCGCCCATCACGGTATCGTTTTCGATTTCCCAATCAGACCAATCGGAAGTAGAACCAAAATCAAAAACCAGTAAGGTGCTCATAAGAAAGGGGAATAATGCGATTAAAAGAAAAGTTTTCATGCTTGTGATGTTTTTAGGGTCCTGACTGGACTCGGCTTCTTAACAAACAGGAGGAGACATAAATAGTTTGCGGTTGGCTGGGGTACTCGCTTTTAATTTCAGCTTTTGATTTTAGGTGGTCTTGCTTTTCCAATTGCAAATTGGTTTGGATATGGGGGTGAAGTTGCAAACTTCACCTAGCGCCAAATAGGACTTTATAGATGCAGAATAGAGACTACGCCTAGATGGGATAGAAGAGCCTAGTGGCAAACTACACTTAGCGGCAATTGGAACTTCAAAGGTGCTGACTGGAAACTACACCGAGACGGTGTTATTTTTTAGCTAGGTTCCCAAATATCTATCCGAGTTAGTTTCCCTTCCAAGAAGAAGAAAAGCAGCCTCGAATCAGTCAATTGTCCATTAGCTGATATAGGAACGCCACAAGTTCTATAGGTTTTCGGATCTTGATAAATTTCGATTGAGCTAGTCGATTGACAGTCTTCTGGAAAATTATCTTGAATCGACTCAATAGTGGTTAGGTTACTAAGCGTTAGGCTGCCAATCCTAACTTCTGAAATTTTGCAGTCAAACTGTATAACGCTCAAAATGCACTTGTTTGAGTTTGCGAAGTATTCAAAGTACGTTCGTCCGATATATACAAGTGAATCTGCCATTGACATGTCCATTAATTCAGGGATTGGTTTAATACTGTCAATTTCTAAGTTAGACGATCGCAGTTTATCAAGCGTTAAAGAATAGCCGATAATACCATTTATCTTGATGTCCCCAATGTCAATTGATTGTGCATGGACAAAAGAAGTTAATCCAATGAAGATAATAAAAAGAGTCTGCTTCATGTTTTGATAATTCTGACTAACGTTCTCCCGCTTGGCGCAGTTGGGGATTGCTTGATTTTGCCTTTTGCAAATCCAAATTCACGGGCCTTAAGCTTGGGTTTCGTTTTAAGGAATTCTACAAAACCCGCAACCTCATTCCTCATTTCTTTGGGCAATGAATTGATTTCCAACTTTAATGTGGTGTCTGTCATACGCTTAAACTTAGTGTAATTAGCCGATTGATCAAATCTGGAGGTTGATTGAGGTGGAGAACTTAAGTCTTTTTCTTAAGTTTAACTACAAAAGAATTATATGATTCAGTCTTTTTGTTTTCAATCTCTATCAATATTTCATAGGGCGATTTTGGTCCTAATGTAATATTAGAAATTGTTTCTTTATCGGAATATTGATACCACCTTCCAGGGTTTCCTCCCATAGTTTCAAAGGTTAGAATTTTATTATTTTTATAAATTTCAATTTTTGATTTGTTTCTATAGAATCTAAACTCATCAGCAAATTTTGGTGCCCCAATTTGTATATATTTATCTAATCCTTCTAATTCAATGTATTTTGAAAGGAATTCTGTTTTTTTAGTTTCTTCAATTTTTGTAATCATTTCTAGACTTTCTTCCATGATCCGTTTTAAAGCAGATGTTTTTTCGACATCTCCTATTACTGCTTTCATTATTTTTTCACAAGTTTTAGCCCTTGTCATCCAGTCAAGATATGTTTCGGGTTTTCCTGATTGATTATCTAATATTTTATTGAATCTTTTGTAATAATCAGTTTTAAATAGATTTAATAAAAATTTCATCGATTTTTTCTGTTTAATTAATGTAATTTTAAAATACTTTTAAGGATTCTATATATTTTAGGATTGAATTGTATTTATTCTTATCTTTAAGATTTGTTTTTTCATTTGAAATAAGTTTCTTGATATGATTAATTCTTTTATCTAAATTTATTATTTCATAATTCTTGTTTGGGAAAATTTCTTTTAAAAATTTGTTCTGAAGATTAAAGTAAAGCAAAATATTTAATAAATCTGATTTAGATATTTTTGTATACAAATAAATTCCACCCAACTTGCAGATTACATCTACTTGAGTATAATTAAAATTAATTACCCCCCTTTTTTTATTTAAATGAGTGAATGTTTTTTTTCCTTTTTGTTTATCTATTTTACTTGTTGTTTCTGTAAAGCCGTTATTCAATAAAGTTGACTCAATTTTTTCGAGATTATTGATTTCCATATTATTTTTTCGATTTAATTATTAAAGTGGTTCGATTCGGCACATACAAATGCACCTGTTGGTCTTTGTCGGTAGGGTAGGCGATGGACTTATTGAGACGCTCGAAGCCACCGAATTCCTTTTCATCGGAATTGAGCAGGATATGATAGCTACCCGCCTCTGGCATTCGGATCGGAAAACCAAAATAGGACTCGGTAGGGTGGAAGGAGTAGACAAAGACTAACCCGCCTCTCTCATAGGCCAAAATTTTCTTATCCGGCTCCAGGTAGAGTTGCTCTCCATGGGGAGCTTGCAAGATTTGATGCTTGCTGATCAGCGCGATCATCGCCTGATCCCAGGCATTGAGTTGGCTGTAGCGCAGATGCTCGGCATCCACCAATGACCATTGCCTTCTTGCATATTGATAGCTCCAGTTATTCCCCTCGCGGGGAAAATCCACCCATTCGGGATGACCAAATTCATTTCCTATAAAATTCAAATACCCTTCTCCTCCGAGCGAAAGCGTAATCATCCGGATCATTTTGTGCAGGGCAATGCCGCGATCCACCACCAAGTTTTGCTCCAGCACAGACATGGAGGTGTACATTTCCTTGTCCATCAGCCAGAATGCCAGGGATTTGTCCCCAACCAAAGCCTGATCATGGCTTTCGGCATAAGCGATGGATTTTTCCTTTTTGGGACGATTACTCAGTTCGTGCCACAGCTCAAAAAGGTCCCACTGTTCGTCGGTTTTATGTTTGAGTGTTTTGATCCAAAAGTCGGGAATTCCCATAGCCAAGCGAAAATCAAAACCGATCCCTCCATCTTCGATTTTGCGACTGAGTCCCGGCATCCCGCTGACTTCCTCCGCGATGGAGATCGCATGGGGCTTGAGCTGATGAATCAGTGTATTGGCCAGCTGAAAATAGCGAAGGGCTGCATCATCCACCCCTTCATCGAAGTATTTGTCAACGGAATCGAAGGATACATTGCCGTGATGATGGTAAAGCATGGAGGTAGCTCCATCGAATCGAAAGCCATCGAAATGAAACTCCTCCAGCCAATAGCGGATATTGGAAAGCAGAAACTGCTGTACTTCCCATTTTCCATAATCGAAAAGCTTGGAATCCCAGCCTTCATGATAGCCCCGATCTCCGGGATGGAAATATTGATGATCCGTCCCGTCAAATTCATTGAGGCCTTCATTTACATTTTTGACCGCATGAGAGTGTACGATGTCCATGATCACCGCGATGCCCATTTGGTGGGCAGTATTGATCAGGGACTTGAGTTCCTCGGGAGTGCCAAATCGGGACGAAGGGGCAAAGAAATTGGAGACATGATAGCCGAAGGAGCCGTAGTAAGGATGCTCCATGACTGCCATAAGCTGAATGGCATTGTAGCCGCCCTTTTTGATTCTTGGAAGAATGAGTTCTTCGAATTCCCGGTAGGTGCCCACACCAAGTTTTTCCTGTGCCATCCCCACATGACATTCGTAGATCAGGGGCATTTGAGCGATATTTTCCAAAGAAAAGTCTTGATCTGACCAGATGAATTCCTTCTCGGGAAACCAAAGCTGTCCTGTGAAATCGTGTGTTTTTTCGTCCTGAACTACACGACGGATATAAGCGGGAATCCGGTCGAGGTCCCGGCTTTGGGCATCGATGACACGGACTTTGATCCGGCTTTGGTGGGTAAAGGTGTCTTTATACTGTGCATAGGGAAGAAAAATCTCCCAGTCGCCCCGATGATTCTGTCGCATGGGATGGGATTCGCGGTCCCACCAGTTGAAATCCCCGGTCAAAAAAAGTTGCTGAGCAGCCGGAGCCCACTCACGATAAATCCAGCCGTTTCGCACAGGTTCGAAGTGCACACCATAATAGTCATGGAAATTGGCAAATTCTAGGATGCTCCCCATGGATTCATTGATCTGATGAAGTGTAGCTTGATAGTCTTCAAAACGCTTCTGGATAGCCGGGGCAAAATCTTGAAGCCAAGGCTCATCACTGATTAATGCTAAGGTGGTTTTGCTCACAAAAAATTAAAGTTTGATTGAGTTGAAATTAGGAAAAAATACCAGGATTGGAAGTATGGAGAAAAAAGTTTCGTCGCTCCAGTACTAAAAAATAGGGGTGGCGTTGCCACGGGCTCCCGCCCGCGGTCATGAATGGTTAAGCTCCTTCGGAGTCAATGTCTAATACGATCCTAAGGCTTTTGAATGTACGATCCGAAGGATTGTTACTTTTCATGGCCTTGGGTGACTGTAAGGAGCCCAGGGTAAAAAGCGAACATGGAAAAGACAGAGCCCCGAAGGGGTGAAACTTAGTTTAGGTTAATCTAATGCCACTCAAAAACCACCTCCGATTCCTGAACTTCTACATTTTCAGTAATAACTTCTAGATAATTATTTATTTAAATTAATTGCTGGAATTCAAGAATTCCCATCGCTGTTACTTTTGGAAAATCAATCTGTTTCAGCTCTTCAAAATGCTTATCCTCAGTGAGAATCAAGTCTGCATTTCCTGTAATGGCACAGTCAACAAATTTATTGTCGTCAAAATCTGCTTCAATTAAACCAAATCTATACTTTGGGGAAATTAATTGGGGCTTCTTGTAGTATTTATAATCAGCTGATATTCAGCTATATTAATAACAAAAATATAATATAAAAACCCCGAAATCGGCTGTTTCCAGCTTTTTTCGGGGTTTCCTTTTTTGTATTTTAAGGTTGCAAACTAAAATACGGTGAAAGATATTATGCAGCTTCCTCTTTTCAAAGATTTCGACGGGTATTCTCCAAAATATCACTTTTTCAGGAATTCATTGTTAGGTCAGGTACATGATTCCATCCCCTGGGATGGGTTAGTCGCCTGCCTTCCCGAAGAACGGACAGGCAGGGGAGCTC
>NZ_FOPC01000008.1 GCF_900113375.1 Algoriphagus hitonicola
CTTTCCAACTTTGCAGGGATTCTACCCCCTGCCGAAAAGCCAAGTCTGGATAAAATAAGCTCCTTATCAACTCCCCAAAATCCGATACAATTCCAGATTCAAGTAATAATCTCCTCCGCTGATTTTTCGCTTTTCACACACGCCCAACTCGACCAACTGATTCAAGTATTGCCGGGCAGTATTTTCGGCATAGAGCTTTTTGTCCACCAAGTGCCTGACTTTGGTGAAGGGTTGGGTAAAAATAGCTTCTAAAAGTGACTCCGGTCGGGCGATGCTAGTTTGCTTTTCCAAGACCTGAAGAATGGCATCTTTGGCATTGAGGATATCAGTGATCTTTTGAAAGGTGTCCTGAGACGTCTCTTCTATCCCTCGGAATATAAACAGAAACCACTCTTTCCAAGCCGCACGCTGAGTGACAGCCGAGAGATTGGCGTAGTACTGCTCCTTTTCTCTGAGGATATATTTACTCAGGTACAGAATCGGCAGGTCCAAAAGTCCGCTATGCACCAAGTAATGGATGTTGAAAATCCTGCCTGTTCGCCCATTTCCATCCCGAAAGGGGTGAATCGCCTCAAATTGCAAGTGTGCAATGGCCACTTTGATCAAGGGATCGATCTCGGGTTGCTGGACATCATTGACAAACTGGATCAAATTGGCCATCAAGTCTTCCAAGATCCCCTCTCCTCGAGGTGGTGTGTAGATGGGCTTCCCAGCATTCGGGCCCGAACCGCCCAGCCGGATGTAAGTTTGGGCAAAGGGCTTTCTTAGTCCATCCGTGTACTGCGTCATGGTGCGGTAAACCTGCTCGAAATAGCCCAAGTCGAATTCGCCTTTCTCAGTCAAATATTCATGCCCAGACCAGATGGACTCCCGATAGCGCAAAACCTCCTTTGCCGGTCCATTTACTTGGGAAGCCTCGTCACTATAAGCCTTGTAGAGCTCATCATCCGTGGTGAAAATATGCTCGATCTCACTCGAGGCTTTTGCTTCCTGCAAACTGATCGTGTTCACTAAAATTCCCTGATTTGGAATGGCAATGCTCCGCCCTTGAAGTTTGCCCAAAGCCGCCTTTGCCTTTCCCAAACCTTCAAATACATCCAAATCCCGGTACAACGAGGCGTCGATTGGAAGTTTGGGTAGATTATTCCAAGGGATAGTCCGGTCTGGATTGATTTGATAATGCTGATCTGACATTAAAATAGTCGATTTTTAATGTAATATATGAAAACTAACCTTAAACGCAAGGTCAAAATTACTAATTGACATTAAAAATATGAATTTTTAAGGCGAGTGATACTTTCTGACCTCAATGCTGAAGTCAGAAAACAAGATTAACCTTAAAATTTTGAAATTTTAATGTGAAAATAGAGCTTAAAGCAGGGAGACATCTGACCATTTCCTTCATCTCACCCTGGTCACGGTATTCTGAAATTCAATCTTATTAGACATGGATTAGTTAACCTATTATACTTTTAAAGAATCGAGAGGCCTAAAACTTTTTCTAATAATAATTTAGGCTAGCTATTGTATTTGGTATTTGTTTTAAATAAACTCACCTACAAACTCTTTAAATGAAAAACCTTTTCCTTCTGGTTTTATTCTTTGGCTTTACAGTTCATTCTTCCTATTCCCAAGTAAATCCACCTCAAAAAATTCTCATTATCTGTAAGTGCAGGCCCTGCCATTCCAGTGGGTGTATTCGGAGGAAAAAATATGGAAAATGCTGCGGTTTATTTTCCAGATTCGAGTGTACCCAATCTTGCGAGTATTTCAAAGGCTAGCAATGGATTTGCAAAAGTTGGCTATTCTATTCACGGAACTCTTAATTATCATTTCGCCAGTCACTTTTATGTATTTCTTAGATCAGGTGTTACAAACAATCCGATCTCTGTTACCGAAATGGAAGATTTCGTCAATGATATTTACGGATTGGATTTTCGCTTCTCTCATGAAAATAACAACATGCTATCAATCACTCCTGGGCTAGGATATTTCTTAAAAAAAGGAAATTGGGAATATCGAGCGGGAATATTTCTTGGCTACGGACAGATCAGCTACCCTTATTTCGAGATGGTTAGGGTTGTTGGTAATGAAACTCTTACATGGGCACATGCCGGTTCTAGACCCAATTTGCATTCACTTACTGCAGGAGGAAATCTGCAAGTATCCAGGGCTATCGGAAAATTTCAAATCGGTTTGGAGATCAATTATCAACGGGCTGATTTTGACTATTCTATATTTCCCCGTACAAGTCCAGGAGGTAGTCAATCTGTAACCTACGAGGATACAATTAAGGTACGAACCTTGACGCTGGGACTTGTATTGAACTATCAACTATCGTCTACTAAAAAGTAATCGATTTCTTATCCACTTAAACCTATCGAAAAATCAAATCACTACGTTATTGTATTTTTTTAAATAGGCGGATCAATCGCGTCCTACTAGTGCTTGAAGCCCTCAGGGGTAGCTTATTTTCCAGATTTGAAGGCAGTTTTATCAAAGGTTTTTTTTCTTCTAGTAATCCTGCTTTTCCGAAAGCAGGATTTCATATTCACGGACTTAACTAGTCCAGCTTCTGGAGAAGCAGGAATTTAACAAAGTTGCTTCACGAAAAAGGAGGTATCATTCTGGTTTTAATGGCCAAGGCTTCGTTTTGGGTGATAGTTAATTTATCCAAATAGGGATAAACTTGCTCATCATCCCTTTCTAGGAATCCAGCTGCGGTAATAAAACTTTATTTCAGTTTGAAGACATTAGAACAAGAGATTGGAAGAATACCTTATTCTATTCTGAAGTGAGTTTGATCCTTTCTGTCTTTCTCTTATTTTTCTTTCCGTACTCGACTTCTACAATTACATCTGGGAAGACCCCCTCCTGGATTACCAAAATTTTAGGATTTTCTAATCCCTCCATCTTATACAATTTACTCTCAGTATAGTAGTCTCCATCCGGTCTAATGCTGATCAAGATACTAGACAAAATCTCATCCGTTCCTACGAAATAATCAGTCGGTGTAGCCTCAGAGTCATATATTAAATAGGCATTGATGAAAAGTGCTCTTTCAAATAATGGGTGAGACAGAAATTCGACACTTTGAATATTGGCAAAAAAGTAATTCGCCTTCGAATCCCCAGTAAGATCTTTCAATTTGACTTGTTGAGCAAAGGAAAATAATGGAACATTAATGGCTATGACCAAAGTTATAGCAATGTTTCGGTTCAAGTATTTTTTCATATTCTTAGACTTATCTTACTGAGAAATGAATATGGTCTGAATGTCCCCCAACAGGATGACTGTAATTCCATTTTCCTGTTTCTATTGAGAATTTATGTTTAAAATGGGGTCCAAAATTTTCTCTCACATTCGGAAAATTATCCATAGCAATCTGAAGTTGAATAATTTGGTTGGTTATTCCTGAGACTGACATCTTTACACCATTTATTCTACTTATATCAATTGCCGTTCCATTGTAATGATTACTTCCGGGTCCATGGGTGCCATTTGTGGTAGCTGCAATATATATTGAGGTGATTTTTTCATTTCCACTTAATTTCAAGTTTGCCTTCTCGATTGCATGTTTGATCCCTTCTAATAATAATTTTGCTACTTCTTGATTAGCACTTTTTCTATCAGATTGGGTAATACCAAACTCTATCTTAATTTGATCTCCATTTTGAAGGATTAGAGTGGTTGGTATTTTAACCTTTTCTCCCTGAAAATTAAACCCATCATCTGGTGTATTTGTCGTTTCGAAATAACGATCCTCCTCCGGAAAAGGAATGCAAAACTCCTCTTCACAGATATCTTCTTCTTCCGGAGTAGTTGATGAAGGGGGTGGAGAACTCGTTCCTCCTCCGCCTACTTGGGGGCTGGAAGTTTCTGGCTCTTCAGTTTCATACGTATTCGTATAACACTCCTGAACCCACACCGATTGCTGGGATTCTACACCAATCCCTTCTTCCATGGCATAGTAGGGAAAATCCACCCAATAACCCGGTTGGCAGCTAGTGTATGAAGAATATGCTCTTGATGAAACTCTCGGCTCCTCGGTCTGATAGCGGATATGTGAGATCAACTGTCCGTTTTCCACTTTAATACTTCTCAGATGTCGCTCATCATAGGTTAAGAGATCGATCCTCCCCGTCCATCCTAGCGGTATCTGATGGTAGGTCATCTCCTCGGACTGTTGACCTTCACTGAAATAACGCGCCACTACCGGTACAAATCCATCCGGTATCTGAGGATTTTCGATGAATAAAAGACTCTCCTCCGTCAAATCATCGGCCTGACTGCCATATTTCTCCATAAATGCAGTAGGCATGATTCCGGTCAAATTTTTAAGATGCACCTCAAACACCTGTCTTCCGTCCGGGAATTGATAAGAATAAAAATCTTCCCAATCCGGCTCTTTTTCGAAGAAGGGTAAAATCAAATCATGGCCGAATTCCCGGGCATGGGCTGAACCCGGCTTGGGATGCAAGAGCACCTTATTCTTTTCATACCAAGACTTTACTTTTTGGATCTCCGGGCTGAATCCCTGATCCATGGAAGTCTCAATATCCTCCTCCTGAATACAGGAGAACCCTATCAATAGGAGGACTGACAAACAGGCAATAGCGCAAAGGCGCAAAAGACTTCTCTTATCCTTCAAGAAAGAAATAAAATGGAAGGAGTGGGGGGGGGGTGTTAAATTAGTTTTCATTTTACGCTGAAAAAGATTGACGAATTATTAAGAATCAATTATAAGACTAGTCCACAATAAATCCTATAAAAATTTGGGAATTTTTTACTATTGCTGCTTTTCCGAAAGCAAGAAATGCCAGTATTATCAAATCGTCCAATTTCTGGAGAAACAGCACAGCATCAATCACATAATTTCGTTAACGCTGACCGTTATACCAATTCCCTTTACCCAGTCATTTCCATCTTCCCAATCCTTAAGATCGATAAGGGTGACTATACTGCCAAACATTTCTGCCGAATTTTGATACCAAAAGCTGGCACTTTTATCGGACTCCATCAAAAGCTTATCCTTCGATATAGAATTTTTATTTACAGAATACTCCTCATGCCCATAAGGCGGGCTTGCCATATGAAAGAAAGAAACTATATTATTTGATGGTGTAGGATCAGGATAGCTCAACGTGAACTCTATATAATCCATTTTATAGTCTCCTATATCTTGGACAACTTTTCGGATATCCAATAGCTCTCGCTCAAAATCAAGAACGATATAGGTGGTATCGTGCAAGTTCTGTATTGGGGGATAATTCTTTTCAAATTCAGGCTTTTTGTTGTCTGAGATCTGTATGGTCTGAGCTAGTCCACTTGATGCCCAGGCAAGAAATAGCATAAATAACAATATTCTTCTTACGGTTAGTTGCATGATTTTCTACCGGTTTCTGCTTTACGAAGATGTTCAGTTATTTCTGCTTTTTTTATCGGACTTAGTGCTTGATAGGCTAAGGTACTCGCATCTTTGAGCCCAGTCCAGGCCAAAGCCTCATAAAATTCCCTCGGAACCCCATCGGGATATCCTCCTGGGTAGTTCATAAAATCTGCGTAAGCAGATCCCCCTAGCTGGGGATGAATCTGTTGCAATACATCAGCCATATATTTTACAAACTTGTCAGCCATTAGATTGTGATGGATTGCATCATTTCCACTAAATCTTCTGGTATATTCTTCAAATGTATCTCTAAAAGATAAATCTTCGGTAGTTGGACTGTTGGTTTTTATTGCTCCATAAATTTCTGCGTGGATCATTTCATGTAAGATCGTTCTGGCTACCTCTAGTGCGGAGCTACCCAGTCGATTTTGATTTAGCGTTATTTCAATTGGTCTGCTTGTAGATCCCATCCATTGGGTCTGTCCTGTAGCATCAGGATTCTGAGTAGCTCCTATCTTAAAAACAACATCTAACTCGGAGGCTACTCCGTCAAATCTTCCAGAAACTTGATTAAATCCGTTAATACTTTTTAATTTCTCAAAAATGCAATCCGCATTAGTGCCTTCAAAAGAAGGATCTTTAATAATCTGATCTCTCTCCTCCGGAAAAGGAATACAATGATTATCCCTGCAGAAATTATTGCTTTCATCATCTTCTCCAGGATTACCTGTAGGTGGAGGAGGATTAATAGGAGTGCCTCCTCCTGTGGGTGGACCCGCGGGGATGCTTGAGGATCCTGGTGTACCCCCTCTATCCACCACATTACATTCAACCATCCAAACAGAGGCCATAGACTAAACACCTCCTGATACACCCCAATAAGGAAAATCTACCCAATAACCTGGCTCACAAGATGTCAAAGCAGAATAATTTCTAGTAGAAACCTTCGGCTCCTCGGCCTGATATCGGATATGGGAGATCAATTGACCGTTTTCTACCATTATACTTCTCAGGTGCCGCTCATCATAAGAAAAAAGATCGATCATCCCGCTCCATCCAAGCGGTATCTGATGGTAGGTCATCCCCTCGGACTTATGACCTTCACTGAAATAACGCACCACCACCGGTACAAATCCATCCGCGGCCTGAGGATTTTCGACAAATAAAAGACTCTCCTCGGTCAAATCATCGGCCTGACTGCCATATTTCTCCATAAATGCAGTAGGCATGATTCCGGTCAGATTTTTAAGATGTACCTCAAACACCTGTCTTCCGTCCGGGAATTGATAGGAATAAAAATCTTCCCAATCCGGCTCTTTTTCGAAGAAGGGTAAAATCAAATCATGGCTAAACTTGCGGGCATGGGCTGAACCCGGCTTGGGATGCAAGAGCACCTTATTCTTTTCAAACCAAGACTTCACTTTTTGGATCTCCGGGCTGAATTCCTGATCCATGGAATTCTGTATATCCTCCTCCTGAATACAGGAGAACCCTATCAATAGGAGGACTGATAAACAGGCAATAGCGCAAAGGCGCAAAAGACTTCTCTTATCCTTCAAGAAAGAAATAAAATGGAGGGAGTGGGGGGTTAAATTAGTTTTCATTTTACGCTGAAAAAGATTGACGAATTATTAAAAATCAATTATAAGACTAGTCCACAATAAATTCTATGAAAATTTGGGAATTTTTTACTATTGCTGCATTTCCTGCTTTTCCGAAAGCAGGATTTCATATTCACGGACTTAACCAGTCCGGCTTCTGGAGAAGCAAGTGGGAAGGGTTATTAATTTCAATCTTTCAACTTCAAACAGTAGATAAAATACGACTCGGCATATTCATCCGACAGCCTGTGCTTAAAGGAGTCAGGTAAGTGATCATAATTTTCCAAGATCCGCTCTCCAGATACACCGAAATACAATATCCCATCTGCTGATAATTGAGGGAAATGAAGCACCATATTAGATATTGAGTTGTCAATTATACCAGGATAAGACATCAATTCCCTTGTATGGAAATCCAATAGTCCAAGTTTACGCCTTCCTTTTTCATTGAACTGAAAAAGAATTCTCTCGGAATTTAACCCATGAACTTCTCCTTGTAAGTACGAGTATTTTTTTCTCATTAAGAAAAGCCAACATTTCCATGGCATGTTGAATTTGAGTAAGGCGATCCAAAACTGCGTCGGAACCAAAATTTACATGGAAAAGAGGACGAAATTCCTCTCGA
Source organism: Algoriphagus hitonicola (assembly GCF_900113375.1). GTDB lineage: Bacteria > Bacteroidota > Bacteroidia > Cytophagales > Cyclobacteriaceae > Algoriphagus > Algoriphagus hitonicola. Next base: position 7,616 of record NZ_FOPC01000008.1, read on the forward strand.
TCCCAAACATAAACCGTATCATTAAAAGCTTGAGAGAAAAGTACATAATTTCCCCAATGCGAGAAGGGAGAATAGGACTTATATACAAAATTATACTCCTCATTTCTAATAGGAAGTGCCTTTTTGATATCCTGATTTTCCTTTATCAGGATATCATAATCCTCTAGCTCATCAATCCGATTGTTGAACGATATAATTTTATCCTTATCAAGAGGATAATGGAAATTTGCTTTAAAAGGAAGTTCCTCCGTTTCAAGTTCCTCCAGATTTTCATCAAACCAAATAACGGTTTTACCCATTGAAACAACTCCTACCTCATTTTCTCTTAAAATTACCTGAGTGATTCCGTCTGCATTGATTTTATCATCGTATCCAAAATCGATACTATTTTTGAGGTTTCCCTTTAAATCTATTTGGTGAAGCGAAGTAACGAACCCCTCTTCAAATAAATAAAAGTACCGATCCGACTTTAAAATTGTGGGTACTCCTGAGATTGGGTATTGGGTTTTGATCTCGATAATATCCAGACTTTCTCCGATCTCGGATACGAAAATTGGCTTTTCGGAATTTATCGGAACAAAAGAAAAATCTGATTTTTTTTCTTCGCAGGAAAAAGTCAGAAGCAGCATAAAAAGGAAAAAGATGCATCTCGAAGTCATTTTCGATTCTTATTTAATAACTAAAACTAAGTGTTTTCAGAATAAACACAAATAAACCGGATCTACCTAAGAAGCGATTTTATCAAATGCCCTTCCTTTTTTCCCTGAATTCCTTAAATTCCCATTCAAACCCAAAAAACCTCAATAATGTCCAAACCAGACCACCTCAACCGCCGGGATTTTCTGGCTTCAGCAGCCACTTTTGCGGCTTCTTTTACCATCGTTCCGTCAACCGTCATCGCCGGACTGGGGAAAATTCCTCCCTCTGATCAACTGACCGTAGCCAATATCGGTTGCGGAACGCAGGGATTGCGGGAAATGGGGGGACTCCTCACTAATCCGAAGGTACGGGTCGTCGCCGTCTGCGATGTGAATAAATTCTCTAGCGACTACTTCGATTGGTCTCCTTACGGCATTCGGGATGGAATCCGTGAAACCTTAGGCGATGAATCATGGGGGGAAGGAAAGCCCGGAATCCCGGGTGGCCGGGACATCGGGCAGGAGTATGTGGAAAAATTCTACGCCAATAACAAACCCTCCGGTAAATACAAGGGTTGCGCCAGCTACGAGGACTATCGGGAGCTATTTGCCAAGGAAAAGGGCATCGACGCCGTTAAAATCATGACCCCCGATCATACCCATGCGCCAATCGCTTTGGCGGCCATGGATCAGAAAATGCACGTAGTCACCCACAAACCGATCGCCAACCGGCTTATCGAAGGGCGAAAAGTCATCCAAAAAGCAAAAGACACCGGCTTGGTCACGCATTTGTTGGCTTGGTCCGACCGACCGGAGTACCGGCAGATCAAGGCATGGATGGATGCCGGACTAATTGGGGAATTGAAAGAAATCCATAATTGGTCTTATCGACCTGTTTGGCAGCAATGGACCAAGCGGCCTGCTGAAAGTCAAGCTGTCCCCGAAGGATTGAACTGGGAACTTTGGCTGGGGCCGGTGCCGGATATGCCTTATCACAAAAACTACACGCACAATGTCTTTCGCGGCTGGTATGAATTCGGCGGTGGATCGGTGGCGGATATGGGACATTACAGCTTGTTTCCACTTTTTGAGACTTTAGGCATCGACCGAAGTCCTGTTTCCGCCAGGGCTTTTGGCACCACGACTCGAGAAGAAGTCAATCAGGTTTATCAGTGGGTCAAAAATGATGTAGCTTTCCCAGCCAGCTGTACCATCAAGTGGAACTTTCCAGCCCAAGAGACATTGCCCGCTTTTGACCTTTTCTGGTATGATGGGGGAATGAAGCCTTTTGCCTGTGAAGAATTGGAAGTTGATGGCAAAGACACGCCGGAAGAAGGTTTGCTGATCGTGGGTTCCAAAGGGAAAATCCTGGGTGGATTCCGTGGTGAAAATCCGGTGCTTTTACCAGAATCTCAAATGATGCCAGGCCGGGATTCCGAGCGGATCAATTCCCGGGAAGTGGACCGAAAAACTGATCAATGGGTGGTTGCCATGCTGGAAAAGCAACAGACCCCGGGCAGCTTTACCCGCGCTCAGTGCATTACTGATACCATCAATCTGGGGGCGATCGCCTTGCGTGCAGGGAAAAAAGTGGATTTTGATGCCAATCTGGTCAAAATCACCAATGATGAAGCAGCAAATCAATTGCTGACAAGGGAGTATCGTGCGGGGTGGGAAGTTTAGGAAAGCGTACGCAGAAGGCAGTCACAGTTTTTAGTTATCTTGCTTTTCCGAAAGCAGGATCCAAGAATAAGTCCAGCTTCTGAAGAACCAGGAAAACACCAAACTAATAATTCAAATTCTATTAACCCATAAACCTAATCTTCAATGACCAATCGAAGAAATTTTCTCAAAAATTCCACCTTAGCCACAGCAGCCTTAGGCCTGGGCTTACCCCAATTTTCCTTCGCTATGAAAGCAGCAGATCCTCCCTTCAAAATCTCCCTAGCCGAGTGGTCAGTCAACCGGCTGATTTTTGGTAAAAAGCTGGACCATTTGGATTTCCCCCTGGAAACCAAAAAGCATGGCATCCACGCGGTGGAGTATGTCAACCAGTTTTTTATGGATAAAGCCCAAGACAAAGCCTATCTCAAAGAGATGAACACCCGCTGCCAAAACGAAGACATCACCCAAGTGCTCATCATGGTGGATCGGGAAGGAATGCTCGGAGCAAAATCAGAAAGTGACCGAATACAGGCGGTAGAAAACCATAAAAAGTGGATCGAAGCGGCCAAATTTCTAGGTTGCCATACCGTCCGGGTCAATGGCTACTCCGATATCGCCTGGTCGGATAATCCTGCTGATGCTGCGGAAGCTTCCAAACTCGTCAGCGATGGCATCCGAAAGGTATGTGAGTTTGCCGAACCGCATGGGATCCATATCGTGATCGAAAACCACGGGGGCTTTTCCTCCAATGCGAAATGGCTGGCCGAAACCATCCGAAACGCCGACCATCCACTTGCCGGAACCCTCCCTGATTTTGGGAATTTCCGTATCGCTACGGTGGATGACAAAGCGGTATCCTACGACTCCTACCGTGGGGTGGACGAATTGATGCCCTTGGCCACCGGAGTCAGCCTGAAGCCCCGGGTATGGGACGATGCCGGCAATGAATCCGAGCTCGATTATGAGCGTATGATGAAGCTGGTTCTTTCCCACGATTACCATGGGTATGTCGGTATCGAGCACGGCACCCAGGACCGGGAATGGGAAAGTATTGTGGAGATTCGGGAGATCTTGGAGAGTTTGCAAAAGTCCCTTTAATAGGAGGATCCTGTTTTTGAGGAACCCTTCGAGGTTTTAGAAACTTTCAACGATACCCCCAACCTTTGAGGTCTTTTTTTGACCTCGAAGGTTTTAATTCCTAACTCCAATCCTTCGAGGTTTTAGAAACCTCAACCGATAATCGCCACCTTTGAGATCTTTTCCGACCTCGAAGGTTTCTTGCTTAGAGCCTATTCAAGCAAAAGGGTATCAGGAAAATATTCTGATTTGATGCTTTCATGTTCTTTTCTGAAAAATTCCAGCCCTCCAAACCATTCCAAGACAAATGACCTTTCTATTTTGGTAGACTTTTGTGATAAAAATGTATCGTATGAGGAGTATTTCCAAGACCTGAAATTATCTGTAAAGCCATGTTTGGCTGGATTATGATGAATATACAGGATCAATCTAGTCAGATAGCTTTCTTCATCAACTACTTTCCTTTTGAATTTTCGCTGAAATAAGGCTCCATTCCTTGAGTAGGTTTTATTAAATGCCTTTGTATAAGAATTTAAAAAATCAGAAAATGCCTTTACTACCTTCTGATTTTCGATAGGATTTTTGACCCTAACTAAAAAGTGAAAGTGATTTGGAATTAAACAATAGGCAAAAGTTGCAAATACTCCGGAACAAAAATGATTATATTTTTCAAGGAAAAACTGATAGTTCCTTTCTTCAATAAATAATAGTTCGTTTCCCACAGATCTGGAATAAATATGAAAAATTCTGCCTTCTTCGAAGATATCTGAACTTTCACTCATAGTTGTTTTTTAAGACTGTTCGAATTTAATAAAAATCCTTCGAGGTGTTAGAAGCCTCAACCAATACCCCCAACCTTTGAGGTCTTTTTTTGACCTCGAAGGTTTTAATTCCTAACTCCAATCCTTCGAGGTTTTAGAAACCTCAAAGGATCTACCCAACCTTGAGGTCTTTTTTGCAGACCTCGAAGGTTTTATATTTTAAAACATTTATACGATCAATCATCGTATATTAGAGCAAAATCTTATTACTATGAAAGTAACTGCCTTGATATCAGACGAATTGATTGCCGAAGCCATGGAGCTGGCTCAAGCCAAAAACATTACCGAAACGCTCAAAATAGCCTTGCAAGAATATGTGGCTACCCAAAAATTGAAAGCCGCCTCCCAAATGATTGCTGCCGAACCTTTGGAGTTTTACTGGACGGCAGAAGAACTCCGCGAAAAGAATAATTCATGAGAGGAGTACTTTTCGACACCTCCATTTGGATAGAATATTTCAAAGCCAATCCAGACTACTTCCCCGCTTGCCAAAGATTTTTGGAAGAGCGATCTGTTTGGACCTTGGATATCATTTTTGGGGAATTGGTCCAGGGAGCAAAAGGGAAAAGAGAATTGGAAATACTGGACATAGTTTATCAAAACACACCAAAAATCAAGGATTCAAATCTTGGATACCATGCAGGGCTTTTTTCTCAAAAATACCAGCTTATCAATCATGGAATAGGCCTCATTGACTCTGTCATTATTTTAGCTTGTCTGGAGAATAGACTCCAACTTTGGTCTTTAGATAAAAAGATCAATCGTTTTTTAGAGGAATCCTTTTCCATTTATGTCTTTGATCCTAAAGGAAGCCAACCTTTGAGGTCTTTTTGACCTCGAAGGTTTCATACATTGACTTTAATTTTTGCAATTTAAAACTTCGGTATTCCCACAAAATACAAATCAAACCCGCCCAATCCACCGGGTCGGTTGGAGGAGAAGATCATCACCTGGTTTTCAAATTCCCAAGAATCCGAGACCACGGGTCTGTATTCATCGAATTCGGAATTGATCTTGGGGCCGAAGTTTTCCGGCTCGGTCCAGCCATTTCCACTGCGAAACGAGTAATACAAATCGTAGCCCCCATATCCTCCCGGTCGGTCCGAGGAAAAGACCAGTAAATCTCCATAGACAAAAGGCATATGGTCATTGGCCGTGGTATTAATCCCGATTTTTTGGATCTCCTTTTCTTCAGCGCTTTCGAGGTATTCCAGCACGGACCCGCTTGCCGGCAGGTCCACCTCGTAGATATCAAATGCCCCATCCCGATCCGAGCTAAAGAGCATTTTTTCGGGTCGGCCTTGGCTTACAATACCTTCATTGTCTTTCAAAAAATTTTGCCCATAGAAACAAGGATACATTTCACTTGACCCAACGTCCAAAAGCCTAAATGAAGATTTACTCCTATCAACCTCTTCTGAGGAGCTTATTTTAGGTTCCGTTAAGATGGAAAAAGAACCATCCGAATTGGCTCTAGAAAACAAAACATAGTTACTATTTTCTTCCACGAAGGTGTATGGTCCTTTTTCATGTAATGGGGAATTAATTGCAAATAAACTATTCCTAATGCTTTGGCTTCCATCAAATATTTTATTGGTACTAAAGGAAAAATTTCCACTTTCTTTATCCCACAAAAATCCAATTAAGGAATAATCCAGATCAAATTGTTGACCCTGAGAGAGTGAATTTGTTGAAAAAACAAAATTAATCGTGATATCAGCCGTTGAAGGCACAAAATTAGAGTTCATTTCGTCATACTCCGTGTTCAAATCAGTTAAATTAACAGGAGCGTCATCTGGAAATCTTCCCGTTTCGTATGGGAAGGTCTCATCACAAGCTGTTAAAGCTATAACCACGCATATTTTAACTATGTTTTTCATCTTAATCCTGTTATCATTTTTAAACTGTTGTAAAATCAGTTCAAATCCCCGCTTCCAAGACCAAAATTTGATTGTTTGTTTTCATAGTTTCTGGAAAAAGTTTGTATTAAGATTGTTAAATATAAAGCTAAATTTTATTCAAAAAAATACCCAGTTCTGGGTATTTTTCAGGGGTTTTCTTAATTTTTTCTTGATATTTCACAATCAGTAACCTTAGTTGGCTTAGTTAACCAACGGTAGCTCTCCAGAAACCGGACTGATTAAAACTTCGGTATTCCCACAAAATACAAATCAAACCCGCCCAATCCACCGGGTCGGTTGGAGGAGAAAATCATCAATTGATTGGCAAATCCCATAGCGTTCGAGACCACGGGCCGGTACTCATCGAATTCGGAATTGATCTTGGGGCCGAAGTTCTCCGGCTCGGTCCAGCCATCTCCGCTGCGAAACGAGTAATACAAATCGTAGCCTCCATATCCTCCCGGACGGTCCGAGGAAAAGACCAGCATATCCCCATAGACAAATGGCATGTGGTCATTGGCCGTGGTATTGATCCCGATTTTTTGGATCTCCTTTTGTTCAAGGCTTTGGAGATATCCCAGTACGGATCCGCTTGCCGGCAGGTCCACCTCATAGATATCAAATGCCCCATCCCGATCCGAGCTAAAAAGCATTTTTTCGGGTCGGCCTTGGCTTTCAACTCCTGCTCCTTTCAAATAATCGGCTCCATAAAAGGAGGGGTACATTTCACTCGATCCATCTTCCATTAGCCTAAATGATGCCGCAGCACCATCAATTTCTTGTGAGATTTCTTCCCGGGGTTCTGATAGGATGGAGTAAATACCTTCGGCATTGTCCCGACTAAAGAGCAGAATCTCTCCAGCTTCCGAATCAACGAAGGTATAGGGCCCTTTTTCATTAATATTAGTCTCCGTTTTTCTAACCCAATCGCTCAACCAGGTATCAAAAAGGGTACTACCTTTTTCAACCGATAGAAATCCATCAGATGGATACCAAATGAAAACAAGCTTTGATTCTACCAAATTAAAGTGATTGGGTTGGGAATTAATTCGATTGGATGAAAAGACTAGATTGGTCTCATGACCAAAAAACCCCATATCTGAGTTCACATCATCAAATGGAGAATTGACTACGGATAAGTTGGTCGCTTCCTCAGGAAAAATACCGACAGGGTAGTTGTTTTGATTACAGGAGAAAAGACCAACAAAGAAAACAGATAGAATTATTGACTTTTTCATCTTAAACCAGTTATCATTTTTAAACTGTTGTAAAATCAGTTCAAATCCCCGCGTCCAAGACCAAAATTTGATTGTTTGATTGTTTGATTGTTTGATTTCATAGTTTCTCTGGAAAAATGTAAAAGTTTATGATTAAAACTAGGGAAAAATTTCTAAAACCAAGCCTGACAGACAGATATTCATCATTTTTTAACACTAATTTTTATTGGATAAAGCATAATCAGAAAAAATAAGGGACTAATCCTTCGAGGTTTCAGAAACCTCAAAGAATATTCCCAACCTTTGAGATACTTTTCTAGGCCTCGAAGATTCTATTGGTTACTGCCATCTTGTCACTTTTTCTCGATTGGAACAGGCATTGATAATTCCCCATTGTCAATCATTGTATTCACTAAAACGATTTATACCATGCAGGAAAAAGGTACCATCTCGATTCATACCGAGAATATTTTCCCCATTATCAAAAAATTCCTCTACTCAGATCATGAGATTTTTCTTCGCGAATTGGTTTCCAATGCCGTCGATGCTACGCAAAAAATCAAGCGGTTGGCGACTTTGGGTCAGTACAAAGGCGAATTGGGGGACATCACGGTAGAGGTTTCCTTCGACGAGAAAAAGAAAACCATCACGATCTCTGACAAAGGCTTGGGGATGACCGCCGAGGAGATCAAAAAGTACATCAATCAAATCGCGTTCTCCGGGGCTACGGAGTTTGTGGAGAAGTTCAAAGATGCCAAAGATGCCAATGAGATCATCGGTAAGTTTGGTTTGGGATTCTACTCTGCCTTTATGGTGGCCAAAAATGTAGAAATCCATACGCTTTCCTATCAGGATGGGGCCGAACCTGCCATTTGGACCTGTGACGGTTCCACCGAGTTTGAGATCAAAAAAGGCAAGCGAAAAACCCGCGGTACAGACATTATTCTCCACATCAACGAAGACTCCGAGGAGTTTCTCGACAAGTGGAAGCTGCAGGGCATTTTGGACAAATACTGTAAATTCCTTCCCGTTCCGATCAAGTTTGGCACCAAGAGCGAATCGGTAGAAGACGGCGTCGATGACAAAGGTGAGAAGAAGTGGAAATCCGTCGAAGTGGATAACATCATCAATACCACTTCCCCGATTTGGACCAAGTCGCCTAATGATCTGAAAGATGAGGATTATTTGAATTTTTACAAAGAACTCTATCCGATGAGTGAGGACCCGCTATTTTGGATTCACCTCAATGTGGACTATCCATTCAACTTGACCGGAGTATTGTACTTCCCAAAAGTGAAGAATGAATTCGAATTGCAGCGCAATAAAATCAAACTCTTTAGCCGTCAGGTATTCATCACCGACGAGGTGAAGGATATCGTGCCTGAGTTTTTGATGCTGCTTCATGGGGTGATCGATTCTCCGGATATCCCATTAAACGTATCCCGAAGCTTCCTGCAGGCAGACGGAAATGTGAAAAAGATCAATAACTACATCACCAAAAAAGTTGCCGATAAACTTTCCGAACTGTACAAAAAAGACCGAAAAGCTTATGAGGCCAAATGGAATGATATTGGTCTTTTTGTGAAGTACGGCATGATCTCCGAGGATAAGTTCTATGAGAAAGGCAAGGAATTTACCCTGCTGAAAAACACCAAGAACGAGTACTTTACCCTCGATGAATATACCGAGAAAGTAAAAGCCATTCAGACCAATAAGGACGATCAGACGATCTTCTTATACGCCACAGATGTGGATAAGCAGGATAGTTTCATTGCATCGGCCAATAAGAAAGACTATGATGTGTTGATTTTGGATTCGCCAATCGACAGTCACTTTATTCAGCATATAGAAACCAAGCTCGACAAAACCCAACTCAAGCGGGTCGATGCCGATGTGGTGGAAAAACTGATACAGAAAGAAGATTCCTATGCCAACTTGCTTACCGAAGATCAAAGCAAGCAGGTGAAGGAACTCTTCGAAAAAGCGATCGATAACAAGTCCTACTCGGTAGAGATCGAAGGACTCAGCCCGGAGGAGATGCCTGTGACGATCACCATGGAAGAGTGGATGCGCCGCATGAAAGACATGGCCCAAACGGGCGGTGGAGGCCCGATGAGTTTCTATGGACAGATGCCGGACAACTACAAAGTGGCGATCAACGGAAACCATCCCGTAGTGGACAAAATTTTGAAAGCTGAAGGCGAAGAAGCCCAACTGCAGTTGGCCAAGCAAGCCTTTGACTTGGCAAAACTGTCTCAAGGACTTCTAACCGGGAAAGATCTGACTGCCTTTGTGAAGCGCAGTGTAGAGTTGATTTAGACCTTTGGGGTCTAGCAGACCTCGAAGGTTTCTTGAAGTAGAACCAATTTAAGAGAGAAGAAAATTTTTGCTAAATCCCCGTCAAATCGACGGGGATTTTACATTCATACCTGTCAGAACTCCATATATATCTTAAAAATAAAGGTTTATTAACAAATTGTATTTCAAGAAGTTAATAATATGATTATTTTGAGAATTAAAATTTTTTATTACTGATAATCAGTGGGTTAAATAGTACAATTTCAAATTAATTAGTCAATTATTTGACTTTGTGGATAGGGGGGAGTATGTTTAGTTCAAGTTTTCGGCGCTGAGGACTTTTTAATTAAATAATTAACATTAAAAATTTTAAAATTATGAAAAGTAATTTAATTATTCTTTAGTTCGCATTATTACTCGCAGTTGCTTGTGATTTTAATCAATCTCCTGTAGTGGAAAAAGAATCCACATTAACTAAACTTCTTAGTGATCCTCTTTCTAAAGAATTTAGCAAAGCGTTAATTAAAGCAGAAGAATTACATTCCTTATATATTGGAAAAGTTTCTGATCCGGAATTTTTGAGACATAAAGGATTTGATTCTATTGATGAACTGAAAAAATTTATTGGCACATACTACGATAATCCTGAATACGTTTTTAATTCACTATATGAACTGGCAACTCTTGGACAGGAAATAAGAAATAAATATCCAAGTGTTTCGAAGTTTACTTCAAAAGAAATTGAGATTTTGGTTTTGGAAGTTATTGAATCAAGGGAAAAATCAAATTATTACAATTCTTCTGAAAATCTCAGAATTCAAGGTCAGTGTGAAGATGAATTGGATTCTTCTTTACAGACTTGTCAGGATGCTGCACTGGTAGGGGTTGCAGGTTGCGGTCTTTTGACACCCACCCTATTAGGAGCATTAGGATGTGGAGCTGTTGTATATTTGGGAGAATTGGTTTGTATAGATGATGCAAATCGTTCTTATGATATTTGTAAAAATTATGAAAACTAATTTGCTATGGGTAATGTAAAAAAATGGGAACTCTTTTCTGGATTTCTTGCAATTGGAGTTATTTATTCAGGATTTTTCTTCAAATCAATTATGATATCTCTAATAGTTTTATCTTTTGGGGTTTTAATTCAAATTTATATATTCTACCTCTATAAGAGGAATAGTTTGGTAGATGATTATTTTAAGAAGAAATTTGGAGCATTGCTAGCGGGGCTATTATTGGTAGGTCTTTTTCTTTTGAAAAATACAATCACATTCTAATTCTATTATTGTTAAAGTAATAGTGTAATCGGAAAATGAATCCCTGTCAACTCGTCGGGGATTTTTTTATTAAAACCTATTCATACACTATGATTAGTTTTTCATAATCAGAAATCGAAAGTTGGTTAACAAATTGTATTTCAGGGAGGTGTAGATATAACTATTTTAAGAACTAAAAATTTTAATTCTGAAAATCAGTAGCTTAAATAATACAATTGTAAATTAATTAGTCAACTGCTTGACTTTCTGGATGCGGTATGTTTAGTTGAGTACTGAGGGCTTTTTATCGAACTTTCAACCCATAAATTAACCGAAAATGAAAAAATCAATTTTTGTTTTAGGCCTCTTTATCTCAAAACACTACCTCTTATGAGAAGGAACTTTTGGTTTTATATTATTTTGGCCACGATTATCAGCTGTACTAAATCAAGTGAATTTACAACCTCCAATCAAACTATAGAGATTCAAGTCGAAAATGCAAAAGAGGCAAAATTAAGTGAGCTCTATGAAAGTATAGAATATGTTTTGTTGAAAAAATCCGATGAATTTCCGTTGGTCCGGCCTTATAAATTTAAGTTTTCTGGTGATCTCTTGGGGATTGAGGATCCGGGAGCTGAGCAATATGTTTTTTTTGATTTGAAGGGGAGTCCTCGCTTTAAGCTTACCGCCAGTGGTGGGGGACCAGGAGAATTTCAGCGGACTGAGGATTTTCAGTTTTCTAATAATCAGATTATCATCAAAGACCCTATGCTCTCCAAGTTCCTATTCTATGATCGACAAGGGAATTACCTTCGAGAGGAAAAGTCAAGGGTCAGGACCAGCTACTTTTTTAAAAATGATGAAATTGAGCTTCACTACTCAAAGAATATCAAAGAGCATGGGGATTTCGATTTTTATAGAATTGAGAATGATCAAATCATCTCTATGGTTCCATCAAAGACCTTCATTAAAGATGTGGTTTTTGGAGATAATGCAAGTTTTATGACTGATCCGAATAGCGGCAATATTGTATTTAATATTCCTTTTGCTACTCTTATTGCATTCTTTGATGAACAGGGTCAACTTAATAGCTTGCTTGAATTTGACTTTGGCGATAAGTATATTAATCAGGAAGAAGCAGCCAAAATGACTCCGGAAGAAAGGAACGAAAGGGTTATGAGCGAAAATTTGGTATCGATGGGAGTCAGTTCATTTTTCCCAATGAATGGAGGTTATTTAGCTACTTTCGGTACGGGTTATAAGTATAGTCACCAAGTTTTTTTAGATGAAAATCTAAAATTAAAAGGGCATTACTATAATATCTCAAATGACATCGATCAGATGCCTGTAAATACTGTTCCTTGGTTCTTTCAGGAAAATCGTCTTGGATTTTTCATTCCTTCCAGTGAGTTTTTTGCAGATTACTTGGAAAGATTTGAGATAGGTACTGATGCCACTGCAAAGAGTAATCTCCACCAATTCGTAGAAGAGAATCAATACGAATTAGGTGAAGACTCGTATGTGCTCACTTTTCTAAAAGTAAAAAAAGAGGTTTTCAATGATTAGTTTGGATTTTCCAAAAAACGAAAAGATTAATTTAATACTTGTTAAATCGTCGGAGATTTTTATTCCCCACCCCCGTACTAGGCTATTCCGAGAATTGGGTTATTTTTGTCTATGCTTTCCAAAAAGACCAAGTACGCCCTGCATGCCCTCACCTATCTCGGCAAGCATCGGGATGAAAAAACCGTCCTGATCCATGATATTGCCGAGGAGCATGGGATTTCCCAAAAGTTTCTGGAGAATATCCTACTCGAGCTCAAGAAGGCCGGTATTCTTGGCAGTAAAAAAGGAAAAGGCGGGGGCTACTATTTAATCAAGGAACCCAAGGATATCCCGCTTTCCAAAGTGATCCGACTCCTCGATGGACCCATTGCACTTCTCCCCTGTGTCAGCCTCAACTACTACGAACCCTGTGCAGAATGTAAGGATGAAGTCACTTGCGGTATCAATAAAGTCATGATTCAAGTTCGTGATGAGACACTTAAAATACTGGAAAACAAGACCCTAGAAGATATTTTAAAAACTTAACAAAATTTTTTCCCTATAAAGTCTATAAAAATGATAGGCTTTATATACTTTTGCTTTTACAATTCGTGTAAAGCTTATGATTCTAGACCAGCCACTTAAAAAAGCCTTCGAAAGCAAGCCGGGAAAAGACAGCAACCTGAAGAGTCTGCTCAAGTCGATTTCTTGGCGGATTGTGGGCACGATTGATACGATTATTATTTCCTTTCTCGTCACCGGAGAGCTGACGATGGCTTTGTCTATCGGTTCGGTTGAGGTAGTTTCCAAGATTCTACTTTACTATCTCCATGAGCGGGTATGGGAGACGGCCACCAAAACCAAAACAGCTGATGCAGAAAAAGAATATGCACGATCTTGAGCAGCGACTGGAGCAGTTGACTGCTGGAGAAGGCTTGGCACTGATTGCGGATCTTTTCCCTGGGAAGGTGGTTTTTTCTACCTCCCTAGGACAAGAAGATCAGGTGATCACTCAGTTGATCGCTTCACAAAATCTCCCGATCCAGATCTTTTCGCTGGATACCGGAAGATTGTTTCCGGAGACCTTGGAGCTCTTGGCCCGAACCGAAAGCAAATACAAGACTCGAATAAAAGTCTATTATCCGGAGACCACTTCCGTGGAAAAGTTGGTGGCTGATATCGGAATCAATGGATTTTATGAGTCGGTAGAAAATCGAAAATCTTGCTGCTTTGTGCGAAAGGTAGAGCCTTTGAAAAGAGCTCTGGCAAGGAATAAAGTTTGGGTCACCGGTCTTCGTGCCGAGCAAAGTGCCAATAGAAGTGCGATGAAGCGGATCGAATGGGATGAGGCCAATCAGATCTTGAAATACAATCCACTTTTGGATTGGGGTTTTGATGAGATGCTGGCTTACATCCAGGAACATAAGATTCCGTACAATCCCCTTCACGATAAAGGATTTATCAGTATTGGTTGCGCTCCCTGCACCCGTGCGATACTCCCTGGGGAAGATGCCCGCGCCGGCAGATGGTGGTGGGAGGAATCCAAAAAGGAGTGTGGGCTACATGCTAAATGAGACGCTAGAAACTAGATGCAAGACACAAGACTTCGTTTTGACGTCACTACGAGGAGGAACGACGAAGCAGTCCTTAGATTAAAAAGTGAAAATTGAGATAGCTTCGGGCCAGTTAAATAAATTGTAATAAAAGAAATGATCGTTTGGGCCATATCGATGACAATGTCAAGTAAGACCCAAGTTCTGGTCACCCTGAGCGGAGTCGAAGGGTCCTCGACTCCGCTCGGACTGACCCATTTAAAAATACCTAAATAAAATCTGTCATCGGTAGGAGAAACGACGAAGCAGTCTCCAAGACGGGGAATTGTGATATAGATTGCTTCGGGCCAGTTAAATAAATTGTAATAAAAGAAATGATCGTTTGGGCCCTCGCAATGACGCTCGAACACATAAATCGAAAATCATAACTCGTAAATCCTATGTCAAACCTATTCATACCTAATCCCAAAGAAGCAGAATCCATTCACATTATCCGTGAGGTGGCGGCGCAGTTTGAGCGTCCGGTTCTGCTTTTTTCTGGAGGGAAAGATTCGATTACCTTGGTGAGATTGGCCCAAAAGGCCTTTTTTCCGGCAAAAATTCCTTTTCCACTTTTACATGTGGATACCGGGCATAATTTTCCGGAGACCATTGAGTTCCGAGACCAACTGGTGAAGGAATTGGGCTTGGAGTTGATCGTGCGAAATGTTCAGGATTCTATTGATCAGGGGAAAGTACGGGAAGAGAAAGGTCGCTATGCCAGTCGGAATTCGCTTCAAACGACTACGCTTTTGGATGCAATAGAGGAGTTCAAATTTGACGCCTGCATCGGAGGTGCCCGAAGAGATGAAGAAAAAGCCCGAGCCAAAGAGCGGGTGTTTTCTGTGCGGGATGATTTTGGCCAGTGGGACGAAAAAAATCAGCGCCCAGAGCTCTTCGACATGCTCAACGGCAAAATTCACGTGGGCCAAAATGTGCGGGTATTTCCGATCTCCAATTGGACCGAGTTGGATGTTTGGGAGTATATCCGTACGGAGAATATCGCGATCCCGAGCATTTATTTTGCCCATAAGCGGGAGGTGTTTTTCCGTGATGGGTTGATCTGGACGGCCAATGAACATGTGTACCGCGAGGCGCATGAGGAAGTCACTGAAAAGTGGGTTCGATTCAGAACGGTCGGAGACATGACTTGTACCGCTGCGGTGCTATCGGAAGCGGTGAGTTTGGATGATGTGGTCAATGAAATTCGTCAATCTACACTTTCTGAGCGAGGTGCCCGGATCGATGACAAGCGCTCCGAGGCTGCCATGGAGACCAGGAAGAAAGTGGGATACTTTTAGCAGATGCTAGATACTAGACACAAGAAACAAGATAAGAATCTAAACAGAAATACAGTTGAAATTAAAAACGAATAAGTCACTCGGTTATGCTGCTTCTCCAGAAGCAGCATTTTCAGAATCAATAAAGGTCCTTCTTTCCGAAAAGCAAGACAGCGGCGAAGTATTTCACCGAACGCAATGAGGCTTATTTCAACCTATTTCTACAGTATTTCAAAAAGATAAGATAATGAATATACAAAACCGAAAACTCATCAAAATCGCCACTGCAGGCTCAGTGGATGATGGTAAAAGTACCCTGATCGGAAGATTGTTGTACGATACTCATTCCTTGACTACCGATAAGATTGAGGCGATAGAAAGAAGCTCTCGGCAGCGAGGCTATGATTACCTGGATTTTTCCTTGGCTACTGATGGTTTGGTGGCAGAGCGGGAGCAGGGAATCACCATCGATGTGGCCCATATTTACTTCAATACTGACAAGACCAACTTTATCGTAGCCGATACTCCGGGACACGTGGAGTATACCCGAAATATGGTAACTGGCGCATCTACCTCCCAGGTGGCCATTATATTGATCGATGCCCGGAAAGGGGTGATCGAGCAAACGTATCGTCACTTTTTTATCGCCAATCTCCTTCGGATGAGTCATGTGGTCGTGGCGATTAACAAGATGGATTTGGTCAATTATAGTGAGGATGTGTTTCTGAAAATAAAGGCAGATTTTGATGCCTTGGTATCCAAAAGCAATTTCTCGGAAGAGCAGATTACGTTTATCCCGGTTTCGGCTTTGAAGGGTGAAAATGTCACGCGTAAATCCGAACACATGCCGTGGTATGTCGGTAACACTCTCCTCGATCATTTGGAAGTGTTGGAGCCAGAGGATTTGCAGGAAAGCACTGCGGCGAGATTTCCGGTGCAGTTGGTCATACGGCCAAAAACCGAAGCTTATCATGATTTTAGGGGTTTCTCCGGGAAATTGTATGGAAATTCCCTACAGGTTGGTGACCGAGTGACCGTTCTTCCTTCCGGAAATGAATCTACGATCAAAAGCATTCACTTCTTTGATCAGGAATTGGAAAGCGCCGCTCCGGGATCCTCCATCGTTCTTACTCTAGCCGATGAGGTCAATTGCAGTCGGGGCGACATGATTGTCAAAAGCGGTGAGGTTCCGAAAAGCGAAAAGTTGCTTTCTGCTACGATCTGTCAGGTCAATTCAAAGCCTTTGCAAGTTGGTCAAAAATATACCCTTCAGCACGGGGTGAACCGTGTTTTGGCCAAAGTAGACCGAATCGAAGCGAAAGTCCATACAGATTTCTCAGGAACTGAGGAAACCGATCAACTCAAACTCAATGATATCGGCAAGGTACATTTCAAACTCAGCAAACCGATTCATTTTGACTCCTATCATCAATCCAAGTCGAATGGGGCTTTTATTCTGATTGATGAGGGGAGTTTTGATACCGTGTCCGTGGGATTTATTGAATAGGCTCAGGATACTAAACTAAAATACAAGCCTCGACCAACATCTAGGCTTTTTAAAATATTATAAAACCTACTTCCCCGATAGGGAAACAAAACTATTACGCTATGCAAAGTTTTCGAACCGAATTAGAAAATCCGATTGTCGAAAAGGACATCATCGATTTGGATCGTAAAATCGCTCTTTTCCGCGAGGGAAATATCGATGAGGAAAAATTCCGGAGTCTTCGCCTTGCCCGCGGTGTCTATGGACAGCGGCAGCAGGGGGTACAAATGGTACGGATCAAATTGCCCTATGGACGTGCTACTTCCGCTCAATTAAGGAGAATTTGTAAGGTTTCCGAAGACTATTCTATCGGTCGCCTGCATATCACCACCCGTCAGGATATTCAGATTCACTACGTGAGTTTGGATCGTACGCCTGAGCTTTGGGCAGAACTCGAAAAGGATGAGGTGACAATTCGTGAAGCTTGTGGGAATACCGTTCGGAATGTAACCGCTTCTGAAACTGCGGGGATTGATCCCCGAGAGCCTTTTGACGTGACACCTTATGCAGATGCAACATTTCGGTATTTTCTGAGAAATCCAGTTTGCCAGGAAATGGGTCGCAAGTTCAAGATGGCTTTTTCCTCTTCCGATCAAGACACGGGTTTGGCGTATATGCACGATTTGGGTTTTATTCCAAAGACCAAAGAAGCGGATGACCAGCAAGTTCGGGGCTTTAAAGTCTTGCTTGGCGGAGGTTTGGGTTCTCAGCCTCGGCATGCGGATTTGGTTACGGATTTTTTGGAAACTGATCAATTGATTCCCTTTATCGAGGCGGTACTTCGAATTTTTGATCGGCATGGAGAGCGGGCTAGAAGAAATAAAGCAAGGATGAAGTTTCTGATTAAGGATCTTGGGATTGAGCACTTTTTGGATTTGGTAGAAAAAGAAAAGGCAGCCCTTCCTTTCAAGAGTTATCCACTCGATTTTGAAGATCAGGAAGAAAAAGTCCCTCCCAATCCACCTGCAGTCCACGTAAATGAAGGCGAATTAGGCTTGGATTATGAGCTTTGGAAACTGACCAATATACTGCCGCAAAAGCAGGAAGGTTATGTTTCGATTGGGGTTCGTGTGCTTTTGGGAGATTTTTACCTGGATCAAGCCCGGCCTTTGGCGGATTTGGTGGAGAACTATGCGGCAGGAGAGCTTCGATTTACCCTTCGGCAAAATATTTTGATTCGGGATGTGAGAGAAGACTTGATTCCATTCTTTTATCAGGAATTGAAAAAAATCAATCTCGCTCAGCGGGGATACAATTCTCTCGGAGATATTACGGCCTGCCCGGGGACAGATACCTGCAACTTGGGAATCGCGAGTTCGACTGGGATAGCTGTGGAGCTCGAAAAAGTAATTCAAGCGGAATATCCACAACACCTGAAAAACCAGGACTTGGTGATCAAAATCTCGGGCTGTATGAATGCCTGTGGGCAGCACAATATGGCTCATATTGGTTTCCAAGGGATGTCCATGCGCGTGGGGAAAACGGTTTTTCCGGCGCTACAGGTTCTTCTCGGTGGAGGCAATCTCGGCGATGGAAGCGGTCGATTTGCCGATAAAGTCACCAAAATCCCAAGCAAAAGAGGTCCTCAGGCGCTTCGGGTTTTGTTGGATGATTTTGAACAGCATGGGAAAGGGTTGGATTTTCTCACCTATTACGATCAGCAGGGACAAATGTATTTTTATGACTTGCTCAAAGAACTGGCGGACCCGGCTGTTTTGGAGGATTCGGATCGGATCGATTGGGGAAGACAGGAAGATTATGAAGTGGCCGTTGGAGTAGGCGAATGCGCCGGTGTGGTGATTGATTTGGTGGCGACCTTGCTTTTAGAGGCCAAGGAAAAGCTGGATCTCGGTCAGGAATCTCTCGAAGAGGGACGCTGGTCAGATAGCATTTATCACCACTATGCAGGCTTGATCAATGCTGCAAAAGCACTTTTGCTCAGCGAGGATATCAGCACCAATAGCTATGCGAATATTATCAAGCTTTTCGATGAAAACTTTATTGAAAACGGTAAAATTCAGCTTAATGGAACCTTCGCAGAAAAAGTCTATCAGATCAATGAAAATGAACCGACGGAGGAATTTGCGAAAGCTTATGCCAAACAGGCTTTGGAGATTTATCAGGTATTAAAACAATATAGAGAAGAGGAGGTGGAAGCATGAGATCGAATATAACTCCAAAAGTGACACTCGTCGGTGCGGGTCCCGGTGACTCTGAATTGATCACGCTAAAAGGAATTTTGGCGCTGAATACCGCTGATGTGGTTTTGTATGACGCCTTGATCGATCCGGTTTTGCTTAAGCATGCCCCACAATCTGCTTTGAAAATCTTCGTGGGAAAGCGTGTTGGCAAACATAGTATTCCCCAGGATGATACCAATCAACTCTGTGTAGAATTAGCTAAAAAACACGGGCATGTCGTCCGTTTGAAGGGTGGAGATCCTTTTGTATTTGGCAGGGGAGGAGAAGAGATTGATTATATTGAAACTTTTGGCATCTCCACAGCAGTTGTTCCGGGAATCACCTCCGCAGTTGCCGTTCCGGCGAGCGCGGGGATTCCTGTAACCAAAAGAGGGATTTCTGAAAGTTTCTGGGTCGTAACCGGAACCACATCTTCTCGCGAGCTTTCTCAAGACGTGGCCTTGGCAGCCCAAAGTACTGCAACGGTGGTGATTTTGATGGGGACCAAAAAGCTTTCCGAAATCGCTCAAATCTATCGAAAAATGGGAAAGGAAAATTTGCCGATCGCCATTATCCAAAGTGGTACCACAAACGAGGAAATAATTACGGCTGGATTTATTCAGGATATCGAGCAGAAAGCATTAAAAAATCAGGTCGAAGCCCCTGCGATTATCATCATCGGGGAAGTGGTGAGGGAAAGTTTGCGATTGGCTGAGGTGTACCGGGAAGCCGTATCAGTGGTCAGTTTGCAGTAGCAATAAGTAAAATTCTTTGCGAAATACGATTGAAGAAAAGCTCACTTCGTCTAGAGATGTCCGGGTTATGCTGCTTCTCCAGAAGCAGCATTTTCTCGCCTCGGTCTGTGTCTCCACAGACCGAAAATTCAAATCAGAGTAGTCTGTGGCGACACATACGACGGCAGAGAACAGTCGCATTAATACCGTGTATTTTCAAAAAATCTCGATTCCATTGTCTTAACTCTTGATTCTAAGAAAAATGAACCATTTATATCCCATTTTCCTCAAAGTTCACGAACTCAACGTCCTGCTCATTGGTGGAGGGTTTGTAGCTACTGAGAAACTGGAATTTCTACTCAAATCCAGTCCGCAGGCACAGGTGACGGTGGTCTCCAAAATGTTCCGTCCTGAGTTTTTAGCTTTGGCCGAAGGTCAAGAAACCGTCACTTTGATCGAAGATCTCTATGATCAAAAATATCTCGGAGGGAAGCACCTCGTAATCGCAGCAACGGATGATAAAAGGGTCAATCGTCAAATCCGAACTGAAGCCAAGGAGCGCTTTCTTCTGGTCAATGTCGCGGACACGCCGGAACTCTGTGATTTTTATCTGGGTGGAATAGTTACCAAAGGAAATTTGAAAATTGCCATTTCCACCAATGGAAAATCACCGACGACAGCAAAGCGGCTCCGGCAGCTTTTGGAAGAAGTGTTGCCCGAGGAAATCGATGATTTACTTGAAAACCTGAATGCATATCGCGCTACATTAAAGGGCGATTTTGAATATAAAGTCAAAGCGATGAATGAGGTGACGGAGGGTTTGGTGAGGAGGGAGTCTAGAGATGAGAAGCGAGACTCCGCAAGTTGTAAATAGTAAAGGGTAAGTTGGAATTGGTTTTAAAAAAAGCCTCTCTAAATCACGCTTTAAGTTCCGATTATGTGAATTTTTTCACGTTTTAGTCAGGTAAAGTGTGATTTTTATTTTATGGGTGGACTTTTCCTTCGTTTTGACCAATAAAAAAGCCCAGAATTTCATCCGGGCTTTTTGGAGTAAGTGGTGGTGGTTTCTTACACGTAATTATTTAGCATTACTGGCATCACGAGCATCAGGATGTCTTCATTTTCGTCTTGTTCAGCCGGAAGAATCAATCCTGCCCGATTCGGAGCGGAGAACTTCAAGCTGACCTCTTTGCAAGAAAGATTGTTGAGCATTTCGACCAAAAACTTGGCATTGAACCCAATCTCAATATCCTCACCATCGTGCTCGCAGGAAAGTCGCTCGTTAGCTTCATTGGAGAAGTCAAGGTCTTCTGCCGAGATCATCAATTCCGACCCTGTCAATTTCAACCGAACCTGATGCGTGGTCTTATTGGCATAGATGGCGATTCGACGAAGCGAGCTCAACAAATCCTGCCGATCTATGGTCATGATGTTCGGGTTGTCCGATGGAATGACATTTTCATAATCCGGAAAACGCTCATCGATCAGTCTACAGATCATTTTGATGCTGTTAAACTTGAAGTAAGCATTGGACTGATTAAATTCTACAGTTACCGGGACATTTTCAGACGGTAGTGTTGATTTCAGCAGATTGAGTGCCTTGCGGGGAATAATCAGACTCGCTGGACTTGGTGAAGCGATGTCTACCCGTCTGTATCGTACCAGGCGGTGTCCGTCAGTAGCCACAAATGTGGTGTTAGTTTCACTCAGGTTGATATAAACCCCAGTCATGGCAGGGCGAAGTTCATCAGAACTTGTCGCAAAAATCGTATTGGAAACCGCGCTGGAAAGCACCTCCGTCGACATATCCACGGTAGTGGCATTGCTGACTGTCGGGATTTTTGGGAAGTCGGTGGCATTTTCACCGGCTAATCGATAGCGTCCATTATCAGAGCTGATTTCTACCGCATAGGTGTCATGATCAATGCTGAAGGTCACCGGCTGCTCCGGCAGATTCTTCAAGGTATCGATCAGGATTCGGGCGGGCACGGCGATGTTTCCATCTTCTTTTGCTTCCACGTGGATTTCCGTGATCATGGAGGTCTGCAGGTCAGAGGCAGTAATCGTCAAGACAGAATCTTTGATCTCAAAAAGGAAATTTTCCAAGATAGGCACAACGGGATTGGTAGTGACCACACCATTGATAGCCGATAACTGCTTTAAAAGGGCAGAAGAGGAAACAATAAATTTCATATCGTAGGGCTTATTTGATTTTTACTTTTTGAATGGGGGTAAATTTATAAATAAAATCCAATTGCATAGGGCGGATTGGGGATTAGAAATAAAATAAATTGCATCTTTTACTGCTTTTTTCCTCAGTTTATTTTTTTGAAAACTTTCTTTTACGTGCAAATGAAATTCCGGAGCCAATAATCAGAAGCGTAATGACTGGAGCCAAAACATTGATAAGCTGCCAATAGCTCTTTTGCTGGGCGATTTTGGCACGGTTGAGTGGACGAATCTGGAAAGTCCGCGTTCGACTAGCAATGATTCCCTCGGGATTGATCAAATATTGACTGAGATTTCTGAGAAATAATTTATTTGCAAAAATCACCTGATTAAATGGATCATCGCCTAAGTTCAGCGGATTTCCAGTCATTGGATCAGCTTGGCTTTGAAAAATTTCCCCATCTCCGATTACTACCACTTTTCCTTGACCGCTTTCTCGGAAATCCTCCTGATCAAATCCATCGGGAAGGAAGCGGTTTTTGTATAGAGAAGTGAATTCCCCTTCGAGTAAGTAGGCTAAAGGAAGGTTGGATTGATTATAGGTGTTCAAATCGGGCTCTTGCTCCATATCACGAAAAGCTACGCGCGCCGGAGCTGGTAAAATACGGGAGTTTTCAGAGCTGAAAAGCAAGGGTGTTTTTTTGATTCCTTTGGCCATCACCGTATCTATACTGCTGGCAAAGCGCAAATAAACCATATCCAATCCCTTGGTGATGGGGTGAGTTTGCATTCGGGTAGATTGGATATAAAAAGGCCAGGGTAGCGGTACCAATTGCTCCTGATCTCCAAAATTCCCACCCATGACCGGAAAGTAGCCAAAATTCAAATCCTGGATCAAATCTTTATTGATTCGGATTCCATATTTGAACAGCAGATTGTCCAAACCGTGGTCAAAAGGCATAGCGAGCGTTCCTTCTCCGTCAGCCTGGGAGATGTCAAGTGCTACACCATCAGTCAGGACCACGAGATTTCCTCCATTCATGACGTATTGATCGAGCAGGTAAATTTCCCGCTCAGTGTAGGATTCTTTTGGACCTTGGATGAAAATAATTTTAAAATTAATCAAATCCTCCACCGTACGCGCTTGCTCCAGCGGAACTTTAAACACTTCAAAATCACCATCCAGCGCCTCGACCAACCCGTATCCATCATCCTCGCTCATTTCATCATGGCCTATAATCATCGCCAGCGCATTATCTCCGGATTGGGTTAGTTTTCGGATTGAGTTTGCAAGTTCAAATTCCAGGTTTTCGATGGATTGATTGAGAATCTGATCCTCACTCATGCCCATTTCCCCTTTTAAAACCAGTGCTCCGGTTTCGTATTCTTCATCATAAACCAATATTCCAGGAAAAACCAATTCTGTCCGCTGTCCACCACTCTGACGGATGCGGAGGTTGGTCGGATTAATACCATAATTTGCCAAATCCACGACAAATTCCTCCTGCTCCTCCTGAGGAATACTCAGTGGATCAAAATAGGAAAAGGTGATTTTTTCGGGACTGTAGGCATTAAAAGTACGGACGGTTTCCTCGATGGATCGCTGCAGTCTTCGCATTCCACCAGGAAGGTCATCACCCACAAGTAATATCTCTACATGAATGGGAGATTCGATTCCAGAGAGAATTTCTTCCGTAGCCGGATGAATGGAATATCTTTTTTCCTCCGTCAAATCAATCCGAAAATGAACCAACTGACCCATTAAAAAAAGCAAAATCAATCCTCCCAAAAGGATTCCCAAGTAAAGTGCGTTATGTTGTTTTTGTTGGATCATTTGTTTTTCAATGTCAAAACAGAAAGTCCCAAAAACAACCAAATCATACCGATCATAAAGAACACATCTCCCGAGTCGATTACTCCACGGCTGAGATTGATGTAATGAAAGCTGAGGCTAAATTCCTCGATCCAATATCCCCAGTCTCCCAAGATGAGATCCGCAAGCGCGGAAAAGCCAAAATACAACACAAAACAAAGAAACACACCCATCACAAAAGCGACCACTTGCTGCGAACTCAAGGCTGAGGAGAAAATTCCCACTGCTCCAAACACCGCCCCGATCATCAATAGACCTATCCAGCTTCCAAAAAATCCAGCTTGATCGAGATTTCCCGCAGGATCCCCCAACTGCATGATGCTGAAATAATATAGTAGTGTAGGCAAGACAGCCAAGCCAATCAGCAGCAATAAGGCGAGATATTTGGCGATGATAATTTGAACCAATGAAAGCGGTGATGTTCTCAATAATTCCCAGGTATTGTTTTTTCGCTCTTCTGCGATTGCCCGCATCGAAAGCGCAGGGATCAAAAAAGTGAACACATATGGGGTATAGGTGAAAAGCGGCTCCAAATCGGCATAGCCATAATCCAAAACACTTGTCTCAGGAAATACCCAAACGATCAGTCCCATAGCTACCAAAAACATCGCTACGATCAGATAGCCCAAAAGACTACCAAAAAACGCATTGATTTCTTTGAGGAAAAGACTTTTCATTTCGTGATTTCTCTAAATAGTTCCTCGAGATTTTTTTTGAACTGACTGAGATTGACCAAGCTTAGATTTCGTTCTTGCAAAACCTTTAAAATGGATTTTCGCGCCTGAACCGCATCGCTTATTTGAATCCGAATTTCCTTTTTTCCTTTTTGACCAAAGTGCACCTCTCCCAAATGGGCAAACCACGCCAGTTCCATTTCCTCTTCAGTTTCTAGAATCAGATGAATCTGTTGATTGGCGGATTGGAGATTTTCCAAACTATCAGCAGCAAGGATTTTTCCTTGATTGATGATGACGACATCTTTGCAGATGGCCTCTACCTCCTGCATGATGTGAGTGGAGAGGATCAGCGTCTTTTCCTCCGCTACCTCTTGGATCATCTTTCGGATCTCCACCAGTTGATTGGGATCGAGTCCGGTGGTAGGTTCATCCAAAATCACCACTTTAGGATCGTGAATCAGGGCCTTTGCCAAACCAACCCGCTGTTGATAGCCTTTGGAGAGTTGTCCGATTTTTTTATGTTGCTCGGGAATTAGCCCGGTTTTTTCCAGCATTTGGTCCAAACGGATTTTCAATTTATTTCCCGAAAGGCCATATAATCCACCAGCGAAATTCAAAAATTCCCGGACATACATATCCGAATAAAGTGGGTTTTTTTCGGGTAAATAACCAATCAGATTTGCCACTTTTTTTGAATTGCTCAGGGCATCATTTCCCAAAACCCTGACCTCTCCGCCGTCTGACTGAATGTATCCGGTGATGATTTTCATGGTCGTGGATTTGCCCGCACCGTTGGGACCCAAGAAACCCAGAATCCGTCCAGGCTTCGCTTCAAAAGAAACTTGGTCCAAAGCCTTTTGGGAACCGTAATTTTTACACAATTGGGAGACTTCCAGAGACATAGGCGATAAAAGAGACCAACCGGGAGTTTACCCGCATGGCAAAGGGCAAAAACCCGGTTGAGAAGGTCTAAGGCAAAAATAGGGAATGAGCATGGAAAGGCAAGATTTTTAAAAACCTTTCACATTCAAATTGCAATTTGGGAATTCCCAGTTTTAATCCAATCCTTCCATATAATCCACCGCAAAATAACTCAGTGCGCGAACACCCAACATAAAACCGCTTTCATCAATGAAGAAATCCGGCGTGTGATGAGAAGGGGTTTTGAGTGGATCGCCACCTTTTTTCATGCCTCCCAAGAATATAAAGAATCCGGGCTTTTCCCGCTGGAAAAAGCTAAAATCCTCTGCTCCGGTGACTGGAGGCATGGCAATGACATTTCCTTCTCCCGCTACTGCGATCATCGAGGGGGTGATTTTTTGGGTGAGTTCCGGAGGATTTACCGTGGAGGGATAGAGCTTTCCGATACGCACATCAGCTTTTGCTCCAGCACTTTCGGCAATGTTTGTAATGACTTCTGTAATGCGACGATGGACGAGGGTTTGCTGCTCATCTCCGAAAGTTCGGATCGTTCCGATCATTTCGACTTCCTCGGGGATAATGTTATGTCTGATTCCACCGTGGATCGCGCCAATAGTGACTACAGCTGGATTTTCTGTGATATTGACATTTCTAGATAGGATGGTTTGTAGTCCCATCACTGCCTGGGAGGCAGTGACAATAGGATCCACACTCGACCAAGGGGAGGCACCGTGAGCCTGGGTTCCGGATATGGTCACTTCCAGATTATCCACAGCTGCCATAAACGGCCCTGAGCGATAGCCGATTTTCCCCACTTCGATCTGCGACCAAATATGCAATCCAAAGATCGCATCCACATCTTCCATAACGCCTTCCTGTACCATCTGCTCAGCTCCGAAAACATCCACATCGTAAACGCCTTCCTCGGCAGGTTGGAAAATAAATTTGACCGAGCCTTTCAACTCATCTTTCATCCCAGCCATGACTTCAGCTACTCCCATCAAAATCGCCACATGAGAATCATGTCCGCAAGCATGCATGACACCGGTTTCCTGGCCGTTGTAGGTTGCCGTGTTTACTGATTTGAAAGGGAGGTCGTTTCGCTCCGTGACAGGCAAGGCATCCATGTCCGCCCGTAAAGCGACGGTAGGGCCAGGTTTTCCGCCTTTCAAAACGCCCACTACTCCTGTGACGGCGACATTTTCGCTGACTTCCATTCCCAGCGAGCGAAGGTGATCTGCGACGATTTTGGCAGTTCGTGTTTCCTGATTTCCCAACTCAGGGTATTGATGAAAATCCCTTCGCCACTCGATGACTTTGGATTCTATTTCATCCGCTTTCTCGTCAATTTTTGTGTGGAGATTGCTTTGGGCTACTGCCGAAAAGGACAGCAATAGCAAGGGAAGGAGAATAGTTCTCATTTTGATGAAAGTTGGTGGTTTGTACTAATGTAAAATACAATTTATGGATTTTAGGGGAAGTAAAGTTGGATGACGATAAAAAAGGAAGATAAACGAACCAAAATGGATTTTTGAGCTTTTTAATGCAGACAGAAAATAACTATGGAACTTAAAAATAAAATAGCAGTCGTCACGGGAGTGAGCAAAGGCATCGGCTTAGAATTGGTCAAATTATTGTTGGAAAAAGGTGTCACTGTAGCAGGATGGGGTAGAACTAAACCTGAATTGGCTCATCCAAACTTCCACTTCTTCACCTGTGATGTTTCCCAAGAAGAATCCGTGGAAAATGCTTTCCAAGAGACTACTCAAAAGTTAGGCTCAGATATCCGAATTTTGGTGAATAATGCGGGTTTTGGTATAGCCGGGCCTACAGAGACTTTTTCTACTGCGGATTGGAAAGCGATGTTTGATACCAATGTGCACGGGATTTTTTATACCACAAAGCGCCTGATTCCTGCGATGAAAAAAGCTGATGAGGGACACATCCTTAATGTCGCCTCGATTGCAGGATTAAATGGAGTGAATCAATTTGCCGGCTATGTAGGAACCAAGCATGCGGTGCGGGGAATTTCGCACTCACTTTATATGGAATTGCGGGACTTTGGGATCAAAGTTTCCACGATTTATCCGGGTTCAATTCAGACCAATTTCTTTGATGATATCGAAGGGATGCAGGCTCATGAAAATATGATGCGTCCTATCGATGTGGCCATGACTATGCTTCAGACCTTGGAGACACACCCCAATTATTTTGTGGCTGATGTGGAATGTAGACCACTTAGACCCAGAGGGAAAAAGTAATTGTGGAGAAAAGCAAAAAGTGACTGACACAAAAGTGAAATTTGTCACATTGAGCGGCTGGCTGAAAAGGCTGGAAGTCGAAATATGAGCCAAAAACGATAGAAATGGCCTTCGACTCGGCTATCAATGACAAAGATGCTTAATATCACAAAATTGGGGTCAGTCCGAGCGGAGTCGAAGCGTCCTCGACTCCGCTCGGACTGACCAAAAATTTGATTCAAACCATAATTTTCGTCATCTCCATTTTGTATGTTCAAAGAATATTTAAGACTCAGGCTGACTTGAAAGCGATTTATGAGACAGCCTCTTTTTTAAATTAAAATCCGACTACAAAATACAATCCTGCCGCCAATGCCGCTCCCGCGATAGGTCCCAAAATGGGCACCCAAGCATAGCCCCAATCCGAACTACCTTTTCCTTTGATCGGGAGTATTTGGTGCATGATTCTAGGCCCTAAGTCACGGGCAGGGTTGATGGCGTATCCCGTAGTCCCTCCAAGGGACAAGCCAATAACCAAGACTAATAAGGCTACAGGAATTGCACCGATAGATCCCATTCCAATTGGGGTGTTATTTTCATCTGCGATTTGGGCATCGGCAAAGTAGAGAATAACGAAAATAAGGGAAAAGGTCCCGATAATCTCCGAAGCTACGGAGGTGGAGAAATTTCTGATCGCAGGATCTGTACAAAAGGGGGCTCTTTTCAGACCTGGATCATCTGTCAAATCAAAATGATCTCTATACATCAGCCAAGCCAAGCCTGATCCGATCATAGCTCCGATGATCTGAGAAATCACAAATCCAGGTACCAAAACCCACTCAAACTTACCCACGAGGGCCAACCCAATACTTACTGCAGGGTTTAAATGAGCTCCGCTGTAGGGTCCGGCCACGACCACCCCGATAAATACACCCAAGGCCCAAGCCACTGTAATAGCAATCAATCCCCCTCCGTTTCCTTTGGTCTGAGGTAAAACTACATTGGCCACTACTCCTGATCCCATCAGAAGTAAAAGGGCCGTTCCTATAATTTCAGCTATGTATGGATTCATTTACTCTACCCAGTTTTTTGATCGTTCGACGGCTTTATGCCAAAAATGCAATAAATTTTCCCGTTTTTCATCTTCCATTTGGGGTTGAAAGCTTTTGTCCGCTTTCCAAAGCGTTTTGATTTCTTCCCGGTCTTTCCAGAACCCTACGGCTAGACCCGCCAGAAAAGCTGCACCGATGGCAGTGGTCTCGATGATTTGGGGTCGTTTGATTTCGCATTCGAGTAGATCGGATTGAAACTGCATCAAAAAATTATTGGCGGTGGCTCCTCCATCCACCCGGAGTTCTTTGGTTTTCTCTCCGGCATCTTTTTCCATGGCTTTGAGGACGTCATATACTTGGTAAGCAATAGCTTCCAAGGCTGCTCGGGTGAAATGTGCGATGGTTGTACCTCGGGTAATTCCAAAAAATGCACCCCGAGCATCCTGATCCCAGTGAGGCGCACCCAATCCCGCCAGTGCAGGGACGAAATATACGCCTTCATTGTCGGGAAGGCTCATGGCAAGTTTCTCAGACTCTTTGGCATGGCCAAATAATTCGATTCCGTCGCGTAGCCATTGAATCGCTGCTCCGCCGATAAAAACCGATCCCTCCAAGGCATAATTGATTTCATCTCCGATTTTCCAAGCAATGGTAGTCAGGAGTTTGTTTTCTGAGCGAACTGCTTCCTTTCCGGTGTTCATCACCAAAAAGCAACCCGTTCCATAAGTCGTTTTTGCCATGCCGGGTTCGGTGCAAAACTGCCCAAAAAGTGCCGCTTGTTGATCTCCAGCAATACCTGCGATCGGGATCTTGCTTCGCAATACATCTCCGGCCGTTTCGCAAAATACTTCCGAGCAGCTTTTTACTTCGGGGAGCATGGATCTGGGGATCTCCAGCAGCTCGCAGAGCTCATCATCCCACGCTTGGGTGTGAATATTAAAAAGCATGGTTCGGCTGGCATTGGTGATATCGGTCAGGTGATGTTGGCCTTTGGTGAGTTTCCAGATGAGCCAAGAATCTACGGTGCCAAAAGCCAATTCTCCGGCTTCTGCTTTTTCTCGGGCTCCTTCTACATTTTCCAGAATCCAGCGGATTTTGGTCCCAGAAAAATAGGCGTCAATGATCAATCCTGTTTTGGAAGCAATAAGCTCCGCATGACCTTTTTCTTTTAAGCTATCGCAAAAATCAGCCGTTCGGCGGTCCTGCCAGACGATCGCATTGAACAGCGGTTTTCCGGTTTTACGATCCCAAACGATGGTTGTTTCCCGCTGATTGGTAATGCCGATGGCTGCAATTTCATCGACCGAGATGCTTTTGTCTACCATGCTTTCAATCATGACGGAGGATTGGGTTTTCCAGATTTCCTCCGGATCATGTTCCACCCAGCCTTGCTTGGGAAAATGCTGCTTGAATTCTTTTTGGGCGACGGAGACGATCTGCCCTTTTTTGTCAAAAATAATGGCTCTCGAACTCGTGGTGCCTTGGTCGAGTGCCATGATGTAGGGTTTGCTTTGGGTCATTTTTTGGGTTAATTGATGGTTTTGACTTACTCCACTTTCAATCTTGCAAGTAACTCAGCCTTTAATTAAATACTTTTCAGCCACTTTTCTAAAATCTTCCAGCTCCTGCTGAATCCATTGCTCATCTTTTTTGAGTTGCTCAGCCATTATTCGGGCAATTTTTTCGGCAGAATCCATGGCTGCTTTTGCATCCAATATCAACATGCGGATTCTTCTGGACAGCACATCTTCTACTTTGACAGCCATTTCATTTTCTACGGCCCATACCACCTCTGCCATCAAATTGGGGAAATCCGGATGGATCTTTTCAGCTAATTCGGCCTGGCTCTTTGCCAAGTTTTGGATCGCTTTTGCATCTGAACCGTAACCGGCCCAATGCCCAGTTGGGATCTTCGTAGTGTGTCCGTGCAGTTTCATATCAAGTGATGCACTTGGGGCAAGATGCTCTTCGGCGATTTGCTGAAAATAGTTGACCGTGTCTTCTCCCATTTTTCGGAAAGTGGTCCATTTTCCTCCCGTCAGCGTGACAAGCTTGCTTTCCGACAAGATCACTTTGTGGGAACGGGAAATTTCTTTGGTTTTAGCACCTTCTTCCTTGGGTCTTGCCAAAGGTCGCAGTCCGGCGAAAACGGCTTTCACATCTGCACGCGTTGGGGCTTTGGTTAAGTAGCCAGCTGCTGTTTCGAGTACAAAATCAATTTCTTTTTGCATTGCCTCGGGCTCCAATTTGGCTTTTTTCCGCAGGGTGTCTGTCGTGCCCACGACCAATTTACCTTGCCAAGGTACCGCAAAGAGAACTCGACCGTCTTTGGTTTTGGGGATCATCAGGGCGTCTTTGCCTCCTAAAAAATCCAAGTCCATCACCAGGTGGATTCCCTGACTGGGTTGGATCATTTTAGCTGATCCCGGCTTGTCCATCTGGAGAATTTTATCCGCAAAAACTCCCGTAGCGTTGACCACCATTTTTGCCTTGAGAGTATAGTTCTTCCGATCGAGTTCGTCTCGAATTTTCAGTCCGGTGACTTTCCCGTTTTCGTCTTTGACCAATCCTTTTACTGCTGTATAATTGAGGATGCAAGCCCCTGCATCATCAGCCGTCATGGCGATGGACAGGGCAAGCCTGGCATCATCAAACTGCCCGTCGTGATAGACTACCCCGCCTTTGAGTCCTTTTTGTTTTACTGCGGGAAGACGTTTGATCGTTTCTTCTCTTGATATAAAGCGGCTTTTCCCAAGTCTTAATTTGCCGGCCATCCAATCGTAGATTTTTAGGCCTACGCTGTACTGCACCCGATCAAACCAGGAAAAAATCGGAATAATAAAGGGTTGGTTTTGGGTAAGGTGAGGGGCGTTTTGTAGCAGTTTTCCACGCTCTTTTAAGGCTTCGAAAACCAATCCCACATCACCTTGCGCCAGATAGCGGACGCCACCATGCACCAGTTTGGTGCTTCGGCTGGAGGTGCCTTTGGCAAAATCAGATTTTTCTAAAAGAATCACTGAAAGTCCTCTGGAAATTGCATCTAGGGCTACTCCCAAGCCTGAGGAACCTCCGCCAATCACGGCAATATCCCAAATTTTAGAGCTATTCGCTAGTTGTTTTAAGTTTTCTTCTCTTTTCATTTGAATCAAAAATAGAAATAAAAGAAAGTAAAAAGAAATAAAAGGAAAGTAAAAATTTATTTTTCCTTCACTTTTCCTTTCTTTTTTTAATTTAGTAAAAAAATTGACTCAAATGACCCTAGCAGAGCGACATCGTTACATTTTAGATCAGTTGGAGAAAACAGGACTCGTGACCGTTTCTGACTTGGCCAAGGAACTGAATGTGACGATGGTGACAGTACGCAAGGATCTTAAACTGCTGGAAGATAAAGGTTTGCTTTTCCGGTCGCATGGAAGTGCTACTTCGGTGTCACCCTATGTTTCGGATCGCTCCGTTCAGGTCAAGAAGCTGGAGCAGGTGGAGGAAAAAAGAAAAATTGCGCAGAAGGCTTTGGATTTTTTGGAGCCGAATGAGGCGATTATCATTGGCTCGGGCACGACGGTGGGAACTTTTGCACAGGCAATCCCCAGAAATTATCCGCTTACTGTACTGACGTCGGCGATGAACGTGGCCTTGGCGCTGATCGATACCACTGAGCTCGAACTCGTACAACTCGGGGGTGTGGTACGGAAGAGCAGCAGCTCGGCAGTAGGGCATTTTGCTGAGGAAATGCTGAAAAGTTTTGCCTGCAGCAAGTTGTTTTTAAGTGTGGATGGGATCAGCTTGGAACATGGCTTGACCACATCCAATATGATGGAGGCCCACCTGAATGCCGAGATGATTCGGTCCGTGCAGAAGACGATTGTGCTGGCCGACAGTCAGAAATTTGGTAGGAAAGGCTTTGGGAAAATCTGCGAACTCGAGGATATCGATGTCATTATCACCGATTCGGGAATTCCGGAAATCTATCGTGAAAAGCTGGAAGAGAAGGGGATAGAGGTGTGGGTGGTTTGAGAAAAAAATTTCAAAAAATTTTTAAATTAATTTTGGAGTTTCGCAAAAAAAAAAAATAGTTTTAAGCAGATAAAGATTTTAAGCCGGTTTTTTTCTTATTCGCAGCTATCGGCCAAGCTGTAATTTGGTCTTTTTATTTCAATTTTATAACTATGAAAATTGTTAAAATTTTATCTTTAAGTCTAGGTCTTAGCTTACCTGGAATTGCTAATTCTTATGCTTTATCGTGGACCCCACAAGAAAGGGATTGTACAGCAACCTTAACATATACTGTCAAAATAGCAGGAGTTGAGGTTGAATATACTGAAACTTGGGAGGGGACTAAACAAGTCTGCAAGGATGGAGATAGTCTTTGTTGGGCATCAGACTGTTCCTAAATATGGGTTTCATTAACAAAAAAGGCATGCTCATTATGGGCATGCTTATTTCATTCTTTGGGTGTAAAAATTCCAATCAGCTTGAAAATGAGGATTCAAACCAAAAATTTGATTGGGTTTCGACCAATTCAATTTCACAAACTGATTTTAAAATCCTGAACAAAAGCAATCAAGTAAATATAGATCAGAGTGAAATAGGTAAGGATATTCATCTTTCGGATTTGATTTCAGAATTTTCATATCTGCAGCTGAAAAATAAAGAAGGCCATTTATTAGGTGATATTGATAAGATTTTATTTACTGATTCTTTGATTTTTGTAATGGATCAATATATCACCAACACTCTTCAAGTTTTTGAAAGGAGAACTGGCAATGAGGTAGTTTACCTTGAAAAATCAGGAGAGGGTCCAAGAGAATTCTTAGAGATTTATGATTTTGACATAGATCGAGAAAAAAAACAAATTTTACTATTTGACGGAAAGCTCTCTAAAGTGCTATTTTTTGATTTTAATGGGAAGTTCATAGAGGAGCTAAAAATCCCAGTTCGGGCTCAAAACTTCAGGAAATTAAAAACTGATGATTATCTGTTTTTTACAGCAAATTTACCAAATGGACACATTGAAGGATTAACTGATTGTGTATATTTTATATTAAATTCTGAGTTTCAAGTAAAATCGTGCTTCAGCATTGAAAAAAAGCTAGAATCTCATGGTAATTATTTCTCAAGAGATTATTTTTCTTCTGATGGGCATGACATTTATCTTTTTCCACGATTTAGTAATGAATTATTCAGGATAGATGGAAAAGATGAAGTATTGAATCAACTGGTTTCTGTAAAATTGGAAGCAGGAATTGAAAAACAAGATTTGGTTGGTGAAGGTCTTTCATTTGTTGATGATAGGAAAAAAGATCGTAAGTTTTTCTCCCATGGAGGAAGTTTTGTCACCAACCGAATTTATGGTTTGGAGTTTCGGAGATTTGGTGGGAGATCTTTTTACTATTTCGAAAGCTTAGTATCAAATGAGCGGTTTTATGGCTCCAATATTAATTTTGATCTTCCCGGTATGCCATTCTTTTCCTTTCCCATTTCATCTTTTAAAAACGTTGCAATTTCCGTAATTAAATTTCAACAATTGAGAAATCTTGGGGTGGAGAAGTTTAAAGCATCTTTGGAAAAGCAA
Organism: Algoriphagus hitonicola; assembly: GCF_900113375.1. Lineage (GTDB taxonomy): Bacteria > Bacteroidota > Bacteroidia > Cytophagales > Cyclobacteriaceae > Algoriphagus > Algoriphagus hitonicola. The sequence goes on from NZ_FOPC01000008.1 coordinate 41,873, forward strand.
GGAAATTTAACTCTTGATCTTTCTGATTTTTTGGATAATGTTATTGATTTTGACCAGCCAGCTATACTGATTATGGAATTCAAATAGTCAATGGGGAAGGAAAATTCTGCGAACTCGAGGATATCTATGACATTATTAACGATTTGGGAATTCCTGAAATCTATCGTGAAAAGCTGGAAGAGAAGGGGATAGAGGTGTGGGTGGTTTGAGAAAAAAATTTCAAAAAATTTTTAAATTAATTTTGGAGTTTCGCAAAAAAAAAAAAATAGTTTTAAGCAGATAAAGATTTTAAGCCGGTTTTTTTCTTATTCGCAGCTATCGGCCAAGCTGTAATTTGGTCTTTTTATTTCAATTTATTTATTATGAAAACTATTGTTGCTAGTTTACTTACCTTGTTGTTATTATTCCAAATCTCTGTAGGAATGGCTTGTAGCGGGGTTTACTATGGTTGTACTGAAAGTGAAAGGCAAGCCATTAAAGATGATGCTGATCAAAATTGCTGTCAGGGAGATACAGTTTGGATAGATAACTGTGAGCCTGATACAATCCCGGAGCCTTATGAAGTAGCTTTAAATGGGACAAATGCAGATTGTCCTTCTTTTGGAGACTAAAAAAATAATTTGTGGTTTAAAGTGAGCAGGAAAATACCTGCTCATTCCGTCTTATGAGAAATAAAATTATTTCGGCCATTTTTTTAATAATTTTGGCGTGTAATCAGAAAGAATCTAGAGAGTCTTTTCAAATAGACGAAATAGCGGATTTTGAAATTAATGAATCTGAAGAATCTTTTCTTACTGTTCCTGGAATTTCAGAAATCAATAGTCAAGGGGTTTTATTGTCTTTTGATCGAAGCAGGGAAGAGTTTCAGTTATTTGATTTAGTACAAAAGAAGTTGATCGGTCGAGTGAAAGTCGATTTTTTCGGTCTAAATTCGATACCGCCCAATGTATTTTCATCCCTACTTTTTAAGGATCAAATTTTTGTTTCTACCTCCGAAAGTCTTGCTATACTCAATCTTGATGGAGAAAAAGTTAAAGAGATTTTTTACCGAGCTATTCTTGAAAAGTCTGGAATTAATGGAAAAAGTATTAGCGTCATTTTTCGCTCAAATTGGGACCCGGTAACGGGAGATGTTTTCCTTTGGGTGAAAGATTTCAACTCGCATCAAAATCGATTTCAATCGTATGATGAAAAAATTGAACTGCTAAGGTATTCTCTAGTAGAAGAAAGGGCTGAATACTTAGAGCTTAAAGTACCCGAAAACCTTATTCAAGAAAACAAAGGATACTACCCCTCATTGCCTCCATTAATATCAGTTTATGGTGAAAAATTGGTTTATGCCTTTCGATATTTGCCAGAGATCTATCTTGTTGATTTGAATACAAATGAGACAAAGGAAATTTCTATACCGCCAACAAATTTTAAGGCAACAGAACCTATTGCATTTGAAAATTATTCGAGATCAACTATAGGCGAAGTGGGTGAGTCAACTCAATTTATTGATTTGATAGTGGACCCTTCACAAAATCAGATTTTGAGGAAACACAGAAAATATAGGGATGGAGTTTCTACCGGCAAGGATTATTTGACAGTGATCAAATGGGACGGGAGTTGGGGTGAAATTGAAATCGATAATAAATTAGGAAGGTTTCTACCCAGTGAATCCCATGTATTTGCAATTTCTAATGAAATGCCTGATGAGGCGGCATTTCGGTACCATTCGTTTGATGTAAAAGCCTTGGGCAATAAAAATTAATAATCTCGATACAACTTCCTCACCACCGAACTCCCGTTTTTCTCCAAACTGACCTCATAGATAAAATCATATTCGATTTCCTTCAGGTCTTCGTATTTTTCTCCTTCTCCCACAAAATAATTAGCCAGTTGACTGACGGTGTTGCTATGGCCGACGACGAGAATATTGCCCTCTAAGCTTCGCAACTGCTCCACAAGTGCATCATGGTTGCTGGGGTCGTAGGACTGAATCTCAAGGCCAGCTTGCTGAGCGGTAGGCTGAACGGTCAGTTGTGTTCGCTTATAATCCGTGCTAAAGACATGCTTGATTTCTTGGTTTTCGAGTATCTGGGCTAGTTTTTTTGCTCTGACCTGACCCACTTGCAATAATTCGGGGTCAGGATCTTCCACAAGTTGCTTCTCGGCATGCCGAACGATATAGATGGTTTTGGGACTATTTTGGGAGTTACAGGATGCCAATAAACCGATAAGGGTGAAAAGGAAGATTAAGTTTTTCATTAGGAATGGAAATATGCTTTGCGAAATATAGTGGAAATACGTCTCACTTCGCCCGATGAAATACACATCGTGAAATATACCTCGCTATGCTCGGTGAAATAGGTTTGGCTTCGCCTCACGAAATATACCTCAATCCGTTCCTTGAAATATCTCACCCGACGAAAAAGAGCTTGTTTCAATTGTATTTCTATCGTATTTAAAATTTCTGGGGTCCCACCTGAGCTATTTTAGTTTGATAACTTCAAATAAAACTCCTTCGGGGAAAGGATTTGGGTATTTCTGAATTTGGAAATATTGAAGTCATTAAAGTTTCCGGTCACTAAGATGTTCGCTTTACATTCAAGGCAAAGCTCTAGAAATTTATTGTCACTTTTGTCTTCTAGAATATCAACACTTCGCTTAGGGTTGTAAAAAACAGCTATTCTTTTAATCTGGTGTAAGACGATAAGGGCATGATGATAAAAATCATTAAAACGAGAGAATTTGGGTCTTGCGAGCACTTCAGCATATTCTCGAAAAATCTCCTCAGAAAGACAAAGTTCTATGGAAGGGGTTTTAAAAATAGCTTCCAGAATTTTGGAAGGGTAACTTTTGGAAATCAAAGCAGAGATTAAAATATTGGTATCAAGAACTACTTTCATTTCTGAATTCCTGAACTTCGGCTTTTATTTCATCTAGTGTAAGCTTTGACAAGTCTGTAGCTTTTGCATACTTTTGAGCAATTTTTAAGGATTCAAGGGCTAAGTCTCGGCTTATTTTATCTACTAGTTCGTTGAAATTTACAGATTCTACGTCCTCAAGACCATATTTAGAAATATCGCTCGATTTGATTTTTAAGGCTATCGTCTTCATACAATTCGTTTACTTGAATTTAGTAAAAAAGGTTTGATCTGAAAAAACAGGTAGTCTCAAAATGGTTAAAATACATGAATCAGGAGGTGGTCGTCTGTGATGACACAGACGACGGCAGAAAAATGAAGTTTTTACGGTAGGGCGGGTACGAGCACTCTTTGACTCTTCAATACTTTGCGGGAGAAAATAAATTACCCTGAAAAAGTATTGTCCAAATGCTGGTCCTTGGCTTTGATTTCCTCAAATTCCAAAAACTGCTCCCAAAACTCATTTTCTGGCAATGCGGCACGCAAATACAGCTTTTCCTTTTTGATCGGATGAACAAATACCAAATTAAAAGCATGCAGATTGATGCTAGCGTCGGGATTGGGCTTGGCAAAACCATACTTCAAATCGCCCCGAATTGGACATCCCATCGAGGCCAGTTGTACCCGAATCTGATGCGGACGACCGGAGACAGGCCGGACTTCGAGTAGCCAATGATCGTTGAGTTTGCCGAGAGTCTTGTAGTTGAGTTCGGCTTTTTGTGAACCCGGTACTTCCCGCTCATGCGCCGTGACGATGTTTTTATTTTCGTCTTTGGTCAGCCAATTGGTGAGTTTGCCCATTTCCTCCTGAGGACGTTTTTTGACGATCGCCCAATAAACTTTATGAATATCCCGCTTGCGGAAAAGCTCCATCATGCGCTCCAATCCTTTGCTGGTTCGCGCAAAAACCACCAAACCGCTTACCGGCCGATCCAATCGATGAACAGGATGCAAAAAAACCGCTCCGGGCTTATCGTATTTTTTGGCGATATAATCCTTGCAATAATCGGTGAGGGTTTTGTCTCCGGTTTTGTCCCCTTGGACGAGAATTCCCGCAGCTTTATTGACCACGAGCAAATGATTGTCTTCGTAAACGACGTTGAAGGGCTTCTTTTTCATAACTTTTGCAAAGGTAGGGAATTTGTGGGGGAGTAATTGACAGTCTTCTTTTTTACCCAAGAAATGTTAATTATTATTTTGTATACTAGTAGTTTAAAACTAAGATTCTATGAAGTTACTGTTGATTATTTCAGCCCTTCTTTTAATTTTTTCCTGCTCTAATTCAAGAATTGAGGAGGGAGAAAATAATGATGACACCAAAACAATTTCTCTGATCGCAGAAGATTCTACTGTTGTTAAGGATGTTCTTGCTTCCACCTTTATCTTTCAGGATGGAGATCGGGAGCATTTGGTTTTCCGAGATGCACCCGCCTCTACGATTTATGTTGTTGATCGGGAAAATGGAGATTTGGTAAATAAATGGACCAAAACCGGGGATGTGCCCGGAGCTTTTTCCATGGCTGCTAGAAATTTGGATATTTCCGATTCCGGAGAAATTGTAATCTTGGATATTGATCAGGGATTGCGGGTTTTTGCTAAAGATGGGGAATTGCTTAGCCGCGCCAACCCAGTGGCCAGTCAGTGGAGTTTTGGAGGAGCTTTTAATCTTTTCAGAGTCAATGAATTGGTCAAAATCGAAAGTCAATCATTTATTCTTTACTCCTTGGACAAGTTGGAAGCTGAGCGAGAATATACCGCAGAATACCTTCAAAATAGGAAGAACTTGGTGTTGACAAATTTGCAAACTGGAGAACATCGCTTGATTTTGCCTTTTCCCGAAGGATCAAAATTTCTGAGTGGAAAGGTTTTTCCTTTTGAGGATTTCAGACCTCGATTTGTGGTGAATGAAAAGGCCAATAAACTTTATGTTGTCTTTCAAAATGAACCTGTGCTTTATACCTATGCTTGGAATGATGGCGAACCTAAACTGGAATCCAGCAAAAGAATTGAGCTTCCCGGTTTTGAAGAAAATGAAGGATGGGAAGTTGGGCAAATTCAAATGGCTCAAATCACGGATCAAACTACCGAACCTTTTCCGGCGCGGATCCAAGCTTTGGAAGCTGTGGAAAATGGATTTTTGTTGAGTTACAGTACCCGCCCTACGGACAAGGACAATTATACCCGATATAAAAACAAGGAAGCAACAGCCGACGGATTTAAACAAATCATAGCCGAAACTCGGCCAAAAACAGTTTATTTGGATTTAGAGGCAAACGTTTTTCCGGTTGATTTTCCTTCCATGCACTACGAAAGTTTTCAGATTATTGAAGGGAAGGTTCATTGGATGAGGAAGCCTGATCCGGGAGAAGAGGCTGAGGAATTTACCGTCTATTGGGGAAAGCTTCGAATCGAGTGATTTAGCTTAGTTTTTTTGAAATATCTCCCATGATCGACTCGGCATGCACAATGGAGTTCTCGATGAAAAACTCCCGAGTATTCAATCCTCCGCAGACTACTCCCGCTAGGTAAACACCCGGTACATTGGATTCCTGATTGGCTTGGTCGTAGCAAGGCTGGCGCTTTTCGTCCAGCGATAATTCCACTCCCAACTGATCCAAGAGTGCAAAATTGGGTTTGTAGCCCGTCATGGCCAGTACAAAGTCGTTTTCGATCGTGACCTCGCCATCGGGAGTTGCAATGACCACTTCCTTTTCCCGGATTTCCTTGACTTTGGAGCGGGTAAAGGCTTTGATGCTGCCTTCCTTGATTCGGTTCATGATATCGGGGCGAACCCAATATTTCACATTTTCATCGACCTCATCTCCGAGTAACACCATGCTCACTTCGGCACCCTTGCGCCAAGTTTCTAGGGCTGCATCCACGGCCGAGTTGGCCCCGCCGACCACCAATACTTTTTGGGCGATAAATGGCCAGGGCTCCTTATAATAGTGCATGACTTTGGGGAGATCTTCGCCGGGTACATTCATTAAGTTGGGCAAATCATAAAAACCAGTAGCCAGTACGATTTTCCGGGTTTGGTATTTACCTTTTACTGTGGTGATCAGGAAATTTTCCCCAGATTTTTCTAAGGTTTTTACTCCCTCGTAGAGATTTACATTGAGCTGAAAATGGGAATAAATGCGACGGTAATATTCCAAGGCTTCTGTCCGGGTGGGCTTATTTTCGATTGACATAAATGGGATTCCAGCCATCTCCAGGCGATCCGATGTGGAAAAAAATCGCATATTGATCGGGTAATTGTAGATGGAATTGGTCAAAGCGCCTTTTTCTAAAATCAAGTAATCCAATCCCTGTTTTTGCGCCTCCACGCCACAAGCCAATCCGATCGGACCTCCTCCTACGATGATTACATCAAAAATTTTATCCCTCATTTTTATCTAGTTTAAATTGCTCATGCGTATCGCTGAAGATTTGCTCGTCCCAGTCATAGCTTCTTTCTGTAATAGAAATCTCCCCGGATTTGTTCCAAATTATCGAGCTTGCGGAGCGAGTACCATAGTTTCCATTGGCTCGAATGAGTTGGGCAGAAAGCGCGATTTCCAGTTCTTTGGGCGCTCCGGTGTCAGGAAGCTTTTCGACCGGATAGGTTTCTTTGGATTTGAGAATTTGTAGGAGATTTTGATGAGAAATCTCTTGATCTAATGTTTCTTTCAATTGCTGGTTTGCTAAAGTTGTTTTTGGCCAGGGCTCATTGATCAGTCCATTGCTCAGACCGTGAATTCCGGGTTTGACTTCATTAATTCCCAAACCAAAATTACTGAAATACAAGAGTTGATCACCATCTGAAACCAGCAGATTAAAACCCTCATAGCGGTTTTTTACTTTTTCGATTTCTTTCAAATAATCCTCTGGCGAAATGGAATCTTCCAGAAAATCCTGCACCAATTTGCCACGGGAAATTTTCCCATGTCCCATTTTTCGAAAATCCCGAAAATTGGTCAGCAGGGACCAGCGTCCATTGGGATGAACACCCATCCAAGTGCCACCGCTTTTCAGGTCTTTTCCTCCAAAAAAACCAGCATCCCACTGGTGAAGCTTTGCCGTGGGCCGCTCAAAAAACTCATCCCGATTGGCGGAAATGAGTAAGGGAAATTCTGCATGTTCTTTCCAGGAAAAGGTAACCAAACACATAATTTAAAGATAAAACAAAAAGGCTGTCTAATAAATAGCTTTAATGTCAGGCTGAGCGGAGTCGAAGGCCATTTCTAACGTCCTAGCCCACATTTCGACTTCGCTCAATGTGACAATCTTCTCTTTTGAGACAGCCTCCTTAGGGTGAATTAATCAACTTTTACCTCCTCGAGGCTTGGGTAATCGGTGTAACCTTTTTCACCGGGAGTGTAAAACGTATCTTGGTCCCAATCTGCCAACGATGCGTTTTGGGCAAAGCGCTCAGGCAAGTCTGGATTGGAAATGAACGGTTTACCAAACGCAACGGCATCAGCCAAACCGTCTTCGATGACTTGGTTTCCGCTTTGCTGATCAAAATTGCTGTTGATGATCAAGGTTCCTTTGTACATCGGACGATAGCGTTTTGCGATGTTAGGTTCCAAAAACTCCACTTCAGACACATCTGTAAAGGGCTCAGATAAATGCAAATAAGCCAGATCGTATTCGTTGAGTTTATTCACGATATAATCGAAAGTAGGGATGGTCTCCTCATCGGCTTCCATGCCAAATGCTCCGTGAAGAGATGGGTTTAGACGCAGACCGATTCGGTTTTCCGGCATGACTTCCTTGATCGCATCAATTACTTCGAAAAGAATTCGAGCCTTATTCTCGATACTTCCTCCGTACTGATCTGTCCGCTGATTGGAAGAATTGTTGAAAAACTGATGAAGTAGATAGCCATTGGAAGAGTGAATTTCCACTCCGTCAAACCCGGCTTCCATCGCATTTTTAGCTCCATTTTTGAAATCTAAAATAGTCTGCTTGATGTCTTCCAAAGTCATTTCTTTTGGGGCTACGGTTTCCTTGAAGCCCTCTGGGGTATAAGATTTTGAATTGGGATTGACTGCGGAAGGTGCATGGGGCAATTCGCCGTTGTGAAAGTCAGGGTGTGAAATTCGACCCACATGCCAAAGCTGAATGAAAATGTGACCGCCTTCTGCGTGGACAGCTTCGGTTACTTTTTTCCAACCCTCTACTTGAGCCTGTGAATAAATGCCTGGGGTATTGATGTAACCCACTGCCTTTTTGGAGATCTGAGATCCTTCAGTGATGATCAATCCGGAAGAAGCGCGCTGTTGATAATAGTTGACGTGTATGGCATAAGGCGCATTTTCTGGATTATCCGCCCGGCTTCGGGTCATGGGTGCCATAAATACGCGATTTTTTAAATTCAAATCTCCCATTACTAGCGGAGATAAAAGTGCTTGCTTACTCATAAATAAATGTTGGTTTAGCTTTTTAAAATCTATGTATATACAACTAATTAGCTTTTGTGATAGTTCATTGAATCAAAAAAAAGCCATCGGAGATGTCCCCGATGGCTTGGATTGAATTTTTGATTTGGATTAGAAATTAACCGTCACTTCATTGGAGCAAGTGGAAGTTCCTGCTTCACATACTTGATAAGTGAGGGTTCCGCCACCGCGATTATTGGTTTGGTCGGTATAACTGGTGCCGGATACCGTAGCGATTTTGCTTCCATTTCTGTAGATGTCCACATTTCCGGTGTTTCCGGACCAAGACAGATTAGCTCCCCATCGACCCTTTTCTTTAAATCCATTGGCAGAAAGATCAATAGATGCTGGGTCCTCAGGTTCTGGATATGGCTCAGGGTCTGGCTCAGGATCAGTTCCTCCTCCGCCATCAGTGGTACCGAGAGAATAAAGCATGTGATTGTTTGCAGAATTTGAGTTAGTTACCACGCCTTTGGTAGAAGTGCTGCTGATAAAATCATAAACTTCTTGTGCGCTTGCATTTGGATTGGTTTCCAAAAACAGAGCCGCCACCCCAGCTACATGAGGGGAAGCCATAGAAGTACCGCTGATAGTATTGGTTCCAGTTGTGCTGGTGTACCAAGCGGCTGTAATACCCCTGCCTGGTGCAAAAATATCTACACAGCTTCCATAATTAGAAAAGCTAGATCTACTATCTGTTTTGTCTGTGGAACCTACCGTGTAGGCATTAGCCGCGCTGGAAGGAGAGTAGTTGCAGGCATTTGCATTTGAATTACCCGCAGCTACCATGACGGGAACCCCTGCATTGTACATTTTGGTGACTGCATCATTTATGGAAGAGCTTGCTCCCCCTCCCAATGACATATTAGCGACGGACGGCCCATTTGCATTAGCTGCTACCCAGTCCATTCCAGCAATCACCCCACTGAATGTCCCTGATCCATTACAGTCTAATACTCGTACTGCTACGAGATTGACATTTTTGGCGACACCGAAAACTGTGCCCCCTACTGTTCCTGCCACGTGAGTACCATGCCCGTTACAGTCTTCGGAGTTTCCCCCAAAGGCATCAAAACCTCGCTGTGCACGACCTCCAAACTCCACATGGTCTGTCCGGATTCCCGTATCGATGATGTAAGCTGTGACTCCCTGTCCTGTGGCAGTGTAGGTATAGGATGCATCAAGCGGGAGGTTGGTTTGATCGATCCGGTCGATTCCCCAAGTAGCTTGATTTTGTGTGGTAGAATACTTGGTGACTATTCCATCAGGTTCGATGTATTTGACTTTTGGGTCATTTTCTAACTTCCGTAGCTGCTCCTGATCAAGCTCAGCAGCAAATCCAGAAATCAAGCTTCCATAAACTCGATCAATTTGAGATTCTTCCAAATCATATCGAGCAGCAAAATCATTGGCTACTACACGCATGCCTGCTTGGGCACTTTCGTAATCTTTGGTTTTCCTAAACTGAATGTTGCTCTCATTCAATACCACAATGTACCTTCCCGGAATAATCTCGGATTCTTGGCTGTTTGCTGCCAGTTCGGGATCTGTCAAATTAACCGTCTGCTCTGTATCCGTACAGGCAAAAACTGAAAATGCGAGACCAAAAAGTAAGAACCATTTGGCCTTGGTGAAATTTTTAAAATGTTTCATCTTTTTATTAGTTGATGGTTTATGAAAGTAAGTTATATTTTATTTTGAAAAAAAGGTAAAAAAAGAAATAAAAAAGTGCTCAAAATAATTTTAGCAAATTAAATAATGTTTTTGTTTCGCTATTTCGGTTTTTTATATACGGAAATTGAGCTTTCATCCTTTTTTCTAAAAATTATTTTTTTCGCTTTCACAGCAGGAAATAAATCAAACAGACTATAATCGGGGTAAAAGTTCAATTTAAGCAGACTTCTGTCTCCACTCGTCTGTTTTGTGCGAAGCGAAGCCCCTTCTCCAATATAAAAAGATATTTTGCTACTGGTATAGTCCCGTAAAATCATCTAAAAAATCTGTTAAGCCTCCACAAACCAGGATTTAAGATTTTTTAATACGATAATTATCGCACTTTTTTTTGAAATTACGATTCGCTTCGTATAACTTTGTACGAAAGCTATCGTATAACACGTCATGAATAAACCAACCGAAGCAGAATTAGAAATTCTTTCACTTCTCTGGGAAATGAAAGAAGCCAGTGTCCGGCAAATCCACGAGCGATTGGCTGAGACCAAGGAGACCGGTTACACGACGACCTTAAAAATCATGCAAATCATGCATGCCAAAGGGTTGTTGGACAGAGATGATCAAAGTCGATCTCATATCTATCGGGCAAAGATCAAAAAAGGGGACACTCAAAAGTCTCTCTTGAAAAATCTGATGACCACCGCTTTTGGAGGTTCTTCCAAAAATTTGGTCATGCAGGCCTTGGGACAGGATAATCCTTCTCGTGAGGAACTCGATGAAATTCGCGCGTTTTTGGATGATTTAGAACAAAAGAAATCATGAATTTATTAAACGACTGGCTACCCGAAAGTTTACTTCAGGTCCTCGGTTGGACCTTGGTGCATTCTGTTTGGCAATGGATCATCTTGGCGGGATTGCTCTGGGGAGGATTAAAAATCTTTGCCCACAAATCCCCGCAATTCAAATACAAGTTGGCCTTGGCAAGTCTTGGCTTGGGATTTTTGACGAGCGTGGGGACGCTTTGGTACGAATTGAATTTAAACTCCCTGAGCAATGCCTCTCCGGTGGCTGTTTTGATCGATTGGAATGCCCAAATTGGTGCTACGGATAGTCCATCACTACTGTCCGATTTTACCGCTTGGATAGAAAGTCTACTGCCATTTTTGGTCAATGTCTGGTTTTTTGGGGCAGTGCTGTTTTTGGTTCGGTTGTTTACCAATTTATCAGCTGTCAGAAATCTTCGAAATCAAAGTCAAGCCAATAAAGATCAAGGACTTCAGAAATTAGTTTCTGAAATTTCCACGAAAATGGGGATGGTCAAAAATCCCCAGCTGAAAATAACTGCCGACGGACTTTCGCCAATGGCCATGGGGCTAATCAAGCCGATGATTTTGATTCCTGCAGGCTTGATTTTTCAGCTTTCTCCAAGGCATTTGGAAGCTATTTTGGCACACGAACTCGCGCATATCAAACGGAATGATTATTTGATCAACCTGATTCAAACGGTCATGGAAGTATTGTTTTTCTATCATCCCTGCTTTTGGTGGATCAATCAGACCATCAAGGAGCTCCGGGAAAATGCCACAGATGATTTGGCTATTTCCTCTGGAGTAGCACCTCAAGTGCTGGCAGAGGCATTGGCTGAAGTGCTCAATTACGCAAATGAACAAACCCCCGAACTCGCTTTGGCAGCAGCCAAAAAAAGAAATCCAACGCTAAACCGAATCCGAAGAATGCTGGGACTTCCCGCTCAAAACTATCCACAAAACCCTATAATCACTATTCCTATGATTTTGTCATTGATCATCAGTGCGAGCCTGATTACGGCAGCACAGCAAGTGGACCAAGAGTCCCTTAATGAAATACTTCCTGAGATTGCCTTGGAAAATCCCATGTTGGATGCATTTTCCAGCATAGCTCCCCTGCAAGCTGCTATTCCAGCGGATACGACATCGGAGGAGAAGAAAAAAGTCGTCGTCATTAGTAAAGAAGACGGGAATCAAGCTTGGACGGATGAAAATGGAAATCAGGTAGTGATCCGGCAGCGTGGAAACAATAATTCCTTTGTATTCCGAATGAATGGAGATACCCTGATCGTAAATGGGGACACTACCTTCAATTTCAGCAAAATCATGAATCTGGATGAGATTCCGACGATGGATTTTGAAGATTTTCCTGAAATTGTAATGGCGCCAATGACTCCTATGCCTCCTTTTCCAGAAGGGTTTATGCAGGATTTTGACATGGATTTCTTTCCCCCCGATGCACCTTTTGTTTTCGAGTTTGAAGGGGAAGCACCTGGTGTATTTTTCTTTTCAGACACCACCAAAATGACTGAAGAAGAACGCAAAGATTGGCAGAGAAAGCATGAAGAGCGCATGAAAGAATTTAGCGAGCGAATGGCAGAAAGATCCACCGAATGGAAGGAGAGAATGGCGGAACTCCAAGTACGTCAGCAGGCCCGAATGAAAGAGTGGGAAGCTGAAATGGCTCCAAAAATGAAAGAGTGGGAAGAGAAAATGAAAGCTTGGCAAGAAGAGCAGGAGCCACGAATGGAGGAGTTTCGGGCCAAAATGAAGGAATGGCAAGAATCCAATGAGCCCAAAATGGAGGAGTTCCGAAAAAAGATGGAAGCCTGGGAAAAGGAAAATGCCGAAAAGATGGCAGAGTTCAAGAAATCCCTCGAAGCCGAACTCGAAAAAATGAAAAAGGAAAAAGATAATTAATTTGTGTGTTGATGTCTTTGGAAAAGCCCCGGTCGATGATCGGGGCTTTTTTTATTGTGGAGGGCTCAAAGTGATTTTGAAGAATTTTTCTGGGAAAATCTCCCACTTTTTACCCTTGACTTTTTTTTGAATCTCGTAGAGAATGTGATTCACTTTTGAAAAGCATAAAATTCCCTCAAAATCAGGCATTTTTTACTTGCATTGGCCAGCATCTAAGCAATTGAGAACCAAGTAAAAAATCCAAGAAATTTTTGTCAAACTATTGGGTAGAATCAATCTTTTGGCTACTTTTAGTCCAAAGTGGGAAAAAGTGGGGCAAAGTGGTAGAATGTGAAAATCATTTTATTACTTTTGTTTTTACTAAAAACTCGAAAAAGCACTAGGAAGAAATGTTCAACAGCCATTACGATTGTAAGCTAGATCCGAAAGGTCGTCTGGCCCTGCCGGCAAAGATTAAGGCAGCGGTTCCAGAGGCCAATGGGACTACTTTGATGCTTCGGATGGCGGAGGATCGATGTCTGGCTCTGTATCCCATGGTCGAATACAAAAAGCTGGAGAATCAGATCAAATCCCTGAATATTAATAATCCTGAGCAGCGCGCCCTTCAGCGGGCATTTTTCAATACGGTAGTCGATGTGGAGTTGGATAGTGCAGGAAGGCTTTTGATACCCAAATCATTTCAGACCTATGCTGGTCTCGAAAAAGATGTAGTAGTCGCCGGAAACGGAACACGAATAGAGATTTGGAGTCCTGAAAATCATGCGAAACACGTCATGCCGGATCCGGCGGATTTGTCCGCGTTGATGGAAAAATACCTCTCATAAGCCATGACAGCAGCTGTATACCATATCCCAGTGATGCTAGCCCAATGCACTGAAGGCTTGGCTATTGATCCGAATGGGACCTATGTGGACTTGACTTTTGGTGGAGGGGGACATTCCAGAGCGATATTGAATCAATTGGATCGAGGTCATCTCTATGGTTTTGACCAGGATGAGGATGCCTTGGCCAATGTGCCGGATGATCCCAGATTCACTTTCGTTCAGGCTAATTTTCGGGATCTTAAAAAATACCTCAGGCTTTATGGAGTGAAGCAAGTCGATGGGATTTTGGCGGATTTGGGGATTTCGTCCCATCAGATTGACGAACCCAGCCGAGGTTTTTCGACCCGATTCCAAGGGGAATTGGACATGCGAATGAATCAATCGGCTGCTGTGAGTGCCAAGGAGGTGCTGAATACTTATGATGAAGGAAAGCTTCATCGCATTTTAGGAATGTACGGCGAAGTGAAAAATGCCAAGACTTTAGCTCAGGCTATTGTCTCCGAACGAAATCAATCGCCTTTTTCCTCAACAGAAGGCTTTACGGCTTTCCTGAAAAAATTTGCTCCCAGAGGCAAAGAGTTTAAATATTTCGCACAGGTATTTCAGGCACTTCGAATAGAAGTCAACGATGAAATGGGGGCTTTGGAAGAAATGCTTTTAGAAGCAGTTGAGGTATTGAAGCCAGAAGGCAGATTGGTGGTGATGAGTTACCATAGCCTCGAGGATCGCTTGGTCAAAAATCTGATTCAAAAGGGCAAATTCCATGGGGAATTGGAAAAGGATTTTTACGGAAATCCCATTCGCCCACTGGAGCCAGTTAGTCGGGGTGCGGTGGTGGCTGATGCTGAGGAGATCGAGGCAAATCCACGTGCCCGCAGTGCCAAATTGAGAATCGCAAAAAAGGTAAAGCTATGAGTCAAAATACCTTTCGTAAGAAACTGAAAAGCGGAAACAAGCCCAAAGCTGGGTCTGGAAAGACCATTTTTACCTGGATTGAGGAGAAACTCGATGTGACCAAACTCCTCGGTGAGGGTGTTCCCGTGCAGTTTGTCCCGCCGGTTTCTTTTGTGGTGCTTTTGGGACTTATTTATATCTGGGGAAATCACCGGGCAGATAATATGGTCCGCAAGATCGAAAAAGTACAACAGGAAGTGGAAGACCTCCGGGCCGATGTCACTACACTGGAAGCAGAATATATGCTGAGTAGCATGCAGTCCGAACTGGCCAAAAAAGTGGCCAATCAAGAAATTGTAGAATTAGAACAACCACCCATTAAAATAACCCTGAAAGATTGAATATTAAGCGTTCCATAGTGCTCCGAGTAAGGATAGTTTTTATCCTGATTGCGCTTGCAACAGCGGCAATACCGATGCGTATTGCTACGATTCAGTTTGAGCAGGGAGATAAATGGCGCGCTAAAGCCGAAACGATCAACTTTCAATATCGGGAAGTCCCTGCCACCCGAGGCAATATTTATGCAGGAGACGGGAGTTTACTGGCGACGAGTTTGCCTTTTTATCGCGTGGCGATGGATCCCACGATGGCTAAGGCCGAGCGTTACAATGCTGGAATCGATTCTCTAGCCAGATTATTATCCGGATACTATAAGGACAAATCGGCGGGAGTGTACAAGCGCTTGATCACGGATGCCCGTCGGGATAATAAGCGATACATCGTGCTCAACCGCAAGCAAGTAGGCTATCAGGATATGCAGAAAATGTCCCAATGGCCGATTTTCCGTGATGGCCGATTGGGAGGAGGAGTGCTTTTTGAAAAAGTGGAAAAGCGGTATCGGCCATTCAGTTCATTGGCAAGTCGCACGGTGGGCTTTTTAAATGAAAATGAATACGGAGCGGGTATCGAATATAGCTTTAATGAATACCTCAAAGGTCAGGATGGAAAGGCACTTTTTCAGCGGTTGGCTGGGGGTGTGTGGAAACCCGTCTTCGATGCAGAGGATGTCAAACCTGAGGATGGTTACGATATCTTGACGACCTTGGATGTCAATATTCAGGATGTGGCAGAGAAAGCTTTGCTTCGCCAATTGATGAATCGGGATGCTGCTTTTGGATCGGTGATAGTAATGGAGGTGAAGACAGGAGAGATCAAAGCGATCACGAATCTTCAAAAAAATAAAGGAAGTAATACCTACGGTGAAAACTACAATTTTGCCATCGGAGATCAGGGTAATACCGAGCCTGGATCGACTTTCAAACTGCTGTCGATGCTGGCGCTTTTGGAAGAAAATAAAGTGAGTTTGGAGGAAAAAATCGAGACAGGAACGGGTTCGCACCGATTTTATAATCAAACCATGCGGGATGCCAAAAATGGAGGATTTGGAACAATCACCGTTCGCGAAGCTTTCGAAAAATCCTCCAATGTGGCCATTTCCAAACTAGTGGATGCCCACTTTGGCTCCAGTCCATCGAAGTTTATGGCCTATATCGAGAAGGTGGGTTTGGATCAGCCTTTCGGGTTTCAGCTGGCAGGAGAAGGAAAACCATTTTTCAAAAAGCCCGGAGCCAAAGATTGGTATGGAACCTCACTTCCTTGGATTTCTATAGGGTATGAAAGTAAAATGAATCCCATTCACACCCTAGCACTTTACAATGCTGTGGCCAATGATGGAGTGATGGTCAAGCCCTACATCGTCAGAGCCATTGCCAAAGGAAATACCATCGAACAACAATTCGGGACCGAATACATCCGCAAGCAAATTGCTTCCGAAAAAACGATCAAAAATCTTCAGGAATTGCTTCAGGGTGTCGTGGACAATGGCACAGCCAAAAACATTGCCAATGCAGATTACAAAATAGCCGGAAAAACAGGCACTGCTCAGAAAATCGTCAATGGTCGATATACTCAAAAATACTACACCAGTTTTGCCGGCTATTTTCCAGCGGATCGGCCTAAATATTCCATGATCGTAGTGATCGATAGTCCTACTGGTTTTGCGGCCTATGGAGGAGATGTTTCGGCTCCGGTTTTCAAAGAAATCGCAGATCGGATTTATGCTTTGGACATGGAATTGAATCCCAGCAGTCAGGAAAAAATCCTTCGTGCTGAGGCTTCACAATCGATACTTCCGGAAGTGAAAGCCGGACGGGCTGAAGAAATCTACCAAATATTGGATCAGTTGGGGCTCAAATCCAGCCCGGTCCAGTCAGAAGAATGGGTAAAAACTGTGGCCCAAAATGATCAGGTGAAATGGAAGCCCAATGATACCGATCAGGCGACCGTTCCGGATGTGTCGGGACTGCCGCTTCGAGATGCCCTTTTCATTCTTGAAAACAAAGGAATAAATGTGAATTACAGTGGCAAAGGACTGGTTCGTAGCCAGTCGATTGATCCGGGGACCAAATTGACTCCGAATTCCACTATTAATCTTGTCTTAGGATAATGACCGTGCTCAAAGACATATTATATAAAGTATCCCTGATTTCCACCACCGGTGACATGGAAGTGGAGATCAAGAACATTGTTTTCGACAGCAGAAAAGTCGAAGAAGGATCGCTCTTTGTCGCTATACCCGGTACCCAGGTAGATGGGCATGAATATATCCCAAAAGCCGTTGAGAATGGCGCTAAGGTGATTGTTTGTCAACAGCTCCCCGAAGATAAATCCACTCAAGTCACTTGGGTGCAGGTCAAGTCTGCGGCAAAAGCTCTGGGCATCATGGCCTCTAATTTTTACGACAATCCATCTCATCAACTGAAAGTAGTTGCTGTCACCGGTACTAATGGAAAAACCACGACGGTCACCCTGCTCCATCAGCTATTTACGGCGATGGGTTACAGCACGGGATTGCTTTCGACAGTGGAAAATAAAATCAAGGAAGAGGTGATTCCGGCAACCCATACCACTCCGGATGCAATCAGTGTTCAGGCATTGCTTCGCAAAATGGTGGATGAAGGCTGTACGCATTGTTTTATGGAAGCAAGCTCCCATGCGATTGTGCAGGAACGGATCGCTGGATTGAAATTGATCGGGGCGGTATTTACCAATATCAGCCATGATCACCTGGATTATCACCAAACCTTTGACGAATACATCAAGGCCAAGAAAAAATTATTCGATGATTTGCCAAAAGATGCCTTTGCTCTGATCAACGGTGACGATAAGCGCGGGACTGTCATGCTGCAAAACAGTAAAGCGGTCGGTCAATTCTTTGCTTTGAAAAGTCCAGCAGATTTTAAAGCCAAAATCCTATCCAATACACTAGAAGGATTGGAATTGGATATCAACGGACGGCAGGTTTGGTTTCGACTGATTGGAGCATTCAATGCATACAATATCCTCGGAGTTTTAGGCACTGCAGTGCTTTTAGGAGAAGACGAAGATGAGGTCATGCAGGTCCTTTCGGGAATAAGAGGTGCCAAAGGAAGATTTGATCGGATATCTATCGGTGGTGTAACTGCCATTGTGGATTATGCGCATACGCCGGATGCCTTGGAAAATGTACTCAAAACCATCAATGGAGTCCGTACAGGAGGAGAGCAATTGATCACTGTGGTCGGATGTGGAGGAAACCGGGACAAAACCAAGCGTCCCATTATGGCAAAGTTGGCTGTGCAGGAAAGTGACAAGGCAATTCTCACTTCTGACAATCCGCGATTTGAAGAGCCAGGGGCTATCCTGGAGGATATGCAAGCTGGGGTAGGACCCAGTGATCTTCGCAAAACGCTGACCATTGTGGATCGCAAAGAAGCCATTAAAACCGCATGTATGCTTTCCCAAGCTGGAGATATCATCTTGATCGCCGGGAAGGGCCATGAAGACTATCAGGAAATCAAAGGAGTAAAGCACCACTTCGATGATGCTGAAGTAGTTAGTGAATTTTTAAACCAATTGACCAAGAAATAAAATGTTAGAACCAATTTTTGACTATTTGGATCGAGTATTGGATATCCCGGGAGCGGGGGTATTCCGCTATATCTCTTTTCGGGCAGGAATGGCGGCGGTTCTTTCATTGATTATTACGATCACTTTTGGTCACCGGATTATTAACTGGATACGAAATCGTCAGATCGGGGAGACCGTAAGGGATCTTGGACTGGAAGGTCAAAACCAGAAAAAGGGAACCCCTACGATGGGTGGCTTGATGATGATCGCGGCCATCTTGATTCCCACCTTGCTTTTCGGTGATTTGGATAATATCTACATTATTCTTCTCCTGGTGACTACGATCTGGTTGGGAGGAATCGGCTTTTTGGATGATTACATCAAGGTCTTCAGAAAAAATAAGGAAGGACTTGCCGGCAAATTCAAGATCATCGGCCAGGTAGGCATTGGGATTATAGTCGGAGGAACACTCTATTTTCATGAAGATGTGGTGATCAGGGAATTTCAAAACCCTGTCTCCATTGAGGAAGGGATAATCGAAACTCCGGCCTACCAAGATGTAAAAGTCGCCAGAACTACCATTCCTTTTGTCAAAAATAACGAGCTCGATTACGAGGTTATTTTGGGCTTTTTGGGAGAAAGCATGACTCCAGTGCTTTATATCCTAGTGGTGATTTTCATCATCACGGCTGTTTCCAATGGCGCTAATATCACCGACGGAATCGATGGATTGGCAGCGGGGACCTCGGCAATTATCGGGTTGACGATTGCCATTTTTGCCTACTTGAGCGGAAATGCCATATTCTCCCAATACCTCAATATCATGTATATCCCCAACTCCGGGGAGCTGGTAATTTTTGCCTCAGCCTTCATTGGTGCCTGCATTGGGTTTTTATGGTACAATGCCTATCCCGCCCAGGTTTTTATGGGGGATACCGGTTCGCTGATGCTGGGAGGAGTGATTGCGGTTTTGGCACTGACGCTTCGAAAGGAACTGCTCATACCGATCATGTGTGGGATTTTTGTCATCGAAAATCTCAGCGTCGTGATGCAAGTCAGCTATTTCAAATACACCAAGAAAAAATACGGTGAGGGAAGGCGAATCTTTCTGATGTCACCCCTACATCATCATTATCAAAAGAAAAATATACCAGAAGCAAAAATTGTAACTCGGTTTTGGATCGTGGGGATACTCCTAGCGGTCATCACCTTGGCTACTTTAAAATTGAGATAAGCAGAAAAATGAAAACCATAGCCATCATAGGAGCCGGAGAAAGCGGATTGGGAGCAGCAATGCTAGCCAAGCGGAAGGGCTATGGTCTGTTCGTTTCTGAAATGGGGACGATTTCAGCTGATCGAAAATCGCTGTTGGAGGAGAATGCGATTCCCTACGAAGAAGGGGGACATTCGGAAGAAAAAATTCTGGATGCGGATATGATTATCAAAAGCCCGGGAATCCCTACCCAAGCTTCCGTAATCAGTAAAGCACTCGATAAAGGAATTGCTGTGGTTGATGAACTGGAATTTGCTCATCACTTTTCCAATGGAAAAACCATTGCGATTACCGGTACGAATGGAAAAACTACAACGACACTGCTGATTTACCACCTTTTGAAATCCGCTGGCATCGACGTGGGATTAGCAGGAAATGTAGGTAAAAGCTGGGCGGGTCAACTGATCCATGAAGATCATGCTTGGTGGGTGATCGAATGCAGCAGTTTTCAAATCGATGGCATGCAGGCGTTTCGACCGGATGTTGCGATTTTGACCAATATCACTCCAGATCACCTAGATCGCTATGAATACCAATTCGATAATTATATCGCTTCCAAGTTCCGCCTCTTTCAGGCACAAAAGCAAAAGGACTTTTCCATTTTCTACGATCAAGATGAAGGCAGTAAGAAGGGAATCGGCCGCCAGAAAATCCGCTCTAAAAAATTATGGATTTCCCTGGAACATGAAGTAGAAAACGGGGCCTTTGTCCAGGATGGTGAATTTGTGATTCGTCTCCAAGACGAGGAAGTACGAATTCCAATCAGTTCGCTCTCGATCAAAGGAAAGCATAACCGCCTGAATGCCCTTTTTGCCATCACAGCAGCAAGGATTGCTGGAGCTAGTCGGGAGCAAATCCTAGACGGCATTCAGTCTTTTGAAAATGCTCCACACAGGATGGAATTTGTCGGTATGGTAGATGGCGTCCGATTTACCAATGACAGTAAAGGAACCAATGTGGAGGCCACCACTTATGCCTTGGAAAGCTATGACGAGCCCATTGTGTGGATAGCGGGTGGAGTGGACAAAGGAAATGATTATACCGCGCTAAAGGAACTCGTCAAAAACCGTGTTTTGGCCTTGATATGTCTTGGGAAGGAAAACCAAAAGCTAAAGCAAGCTTTCGAAAATATCATCCCAGAGATCAGTGAAACACAAGATATACGAGAGGCAGTCCGAAAAGGCTTGGAGTTATCGGCTGGCAAAGGAGTGGTGTTGCTTTCACCGGCATGTGCCAGTTTTGACCTATTTAAAAACTATGAAGATCGCGGTAATCAGTTTCGGGAAGCAGTGAAAAAATTAAAAATAGAATTAAACGCATGAACCAGTTTAAAACATGGATTGATGAGCATTTCAAAGGTGACCCGATCATTTGGGCTATCGTGATTTTGCTTTCTCTTTTCAGTATTCTGGTGGTATATTCTGCCACGGGTTCATTGGCGTATAAATATGCCGGTGGCAATACCGAGCTGTATCTTTTTAGACACTCAGCGCTGGTTTTTGCATCCTTGGTGGTGATGTGGTTTGCTCACAAAGTCCCCTATAGAAGCTATGCGCTTTATGCACGGCTTGCCATGTATTTGTCTATGCCGTTGCTTTTGATCACCTATCTTTTTGGCTCCAATATCAATGAGGCCAATCGCTGGCTGACCATACCTGTGATAAATCAAGCCTTCCAGCCTTCGGATTTGGCAAAGTTGGCATTGATCACCGCACTTGCTGCGATGCTAGCCAAGCGACAAAACAACATCAAAGACTTTAAAAGTACCTTCTTGCCCATCATCATTGCCATTGGGCTTATCAGCGGATTGATTGGCCTTGCCAATATGTCGACGGCTATTCTTTTGCTGTGTACTTGCCTCTTGATCATGTTTATCGGTCGAGTACCGGTGAAGTACCTGGTGATGGTGGTCATGGTGGGAGTTTTGGGATTGACGGCGGCTATTTTTCTCGGTCAGCGGGGAGATACTTTCCGCTCCAGAATCGAAGATTTTACCGCGTCTTATTCAGACGAAAGCAAAATTCCTTTCCAGGCTGAGCAGTCTTACATCGCTATTGCTACAGGAGGAGTGACAGGCAAAGGACCTGGAAACTCAGAGCAGCGTAATTCTCTGCCCCATCCTTACTCTGATTTTATCTATGCGATCATTATCGAGGAATATGGCATGATCGGAGGCGTGACGGTCCTTTTTTTCTACTTGGCTTTGCTTTATCGGGGAATGCGGATCGTGGCCAATTCCAACAAAGCATTTGGAGGACTTCTTTCGGCCGGTTTGAGCTTTGCCCTGGTGATTCAAGCCCTGATCAATATGGCTGTGGCCGTTGGGCTGGGACCGATTACGGGATTGCCTTTGCCATTATTGAGCATGGGAGGGACTTCGCTGGTCTTTACGGGGATATCTCTGGGAATTATTCTCAGTGTCAGCAGGGGAGATCATCAGGATGAGATGCAGACAGGATCTGCCATGAATAGACCTAAAATGAAATTAGCCTAAGTGAGTACGCAGACGACATATCGACTTTTGATCAGCGGAGGAGGAACCGGCGGGCATATTTATCCGGCGATAGCCATTGCCAATGCCTGGATGGAGCGTCATCCTGACACGGAAATTCAATTTGTAGGAGCCTTGGGCAAAATGGAAATGCAAAAAGTGCCTGAAGCAGGGTATTCCATCATTGGACTGCCGGTGGCAGGACTTCAGCGGAGCTTGACTTTAGCTAATCTTAGCTTTCCGATCAAGTTGTTTAAAAGCCTGCGGAAAGCTTTTCAGATCGTCAAGGAATTCAAACCGCATGCAGTCATCGGAGTGGGAGGATATGCCAGTGGCCCGGTACTGTACGCAGCTCAGAAAAAGGGCATTCCTACTTTGATTCAGGAGCAAAATTCCTACGCGGGACTTACCAATAAAATTCTGGCCAAAAAGGCTAAAAAAATATGTGTAGCCTATCCGGATATGGAGCAGTTTTTCCCAATTCAGAATTTGGTCTACACCGGAAATCCAGTTCGAAAGGACTTGTTGAAGTTGGATGGAAAACGTGAAAAAGCACTGAGTCATTTTAGACTAGATCCAGATCGAAAGACCGTTTTGGTACTGGGAGGATCTTTGGGTGCTCGCACCTTGAATCAGGGTATGGTAAAAGATATGGATGCGTTTGACCGAGATGGCTATCAGGTCTTGTGGCAGTGTGGCAAATTTTATTTCAAAGACATGCTTTCCATAGTGGAAAATTCAGGTCTAGCCCATATCCACTTGAGAGAATTTATCCGGGAAATGGATTTGGCTTATGCTGTGTCGGATGTGATTATTTCGAGAGCAGGAGCCTTGTCGGTTTCAGAGTTGGCACTGGTCGGTAAGCCAGTCATATTCATCCCCTCTCCCAATGTCGCCGAAGATCATCAAACCAAAAATGCAATGGCTTTTGTCAATCACCATGCAGCCTTGCTTTTAAAAGATCATGAGGCGGTAGGAAAATTCAAAACGACTATAGATCAGGTTTTGGGAGATCCTGAGTTGGAAAAAAATCTTGGACAAAACATCAAAAGTCTGGCGAGGCCCGAAGCGGCTGAAGCTATCATAAATGAAATTGAAAAACTGGTAGCGTGAGTTTTAAAAACATACATAGCGTCTATTTTCTAGGTATCGGTGGGATAGGGATGAGTGCCCTTGCCCGTTGGTTTCATAAGGAAAGCTATGCGGTTGCCGGATATGACAAAACACCTTCTCCGCTGACCGATGAACTGATTGCAGAAGGTATTGAAATCAGCTTTGAGGACCATTCTGAGACGATTCCACAGTCTTTCTTGACTGATAAATCCAAAGTGATGGTAGTTTGGACTCCTGCTGTTCCCAAAGAGTCAAGGTTGTTGTGTTTTTTCCAGGAAGAGCAATTTGACTTGAAAAAGCGATCGGAGATTTTGGGGATGTTGACCGAAAACCACTACAGCATAGCAGTGGCCGGAACTCACGGAAAAACAACCACATCCTCATTGATCGCCCATATTTTCAAAGCATCGGGCAGATCGATGGTGGCCTTTTTGGGAGGAATTACCCAAAACTATCAAACCAACCTTGTGCTCAATCAGCAAAAGGGAGAACCGGTAATGGTCGTGGAGGCAGATGAATTTGATCGCTCTTTTCTCCGACTCAATCCGAATGAATCAGTCATCACCAGCGTGGATGCGGATCATTTGGATATTTACGGGGACGAAGATCATTTACTTGATGGCTTTAAGGAATTTATTAAAAAACTAAAGAAAAAAGGACGCCTCTACATTCAGCAGAATGCTGCTCAAAAACTTGGTTCGGAAGCACTTCCATCTAAGCGATTGACCATTTATGGCTTGCGGAGTGAAGGAGTCCATGCAGATAATATCCAGGCTAGACCTGGTTCATTTGTCTTTGATTTTATCAGTCCCAAAGTCATTATCAAAGGGTTGGAGCTTTTTATTCCAGGATTTCACAACGTAGAAAATGCTTTGGTGGCGATAAGTATAGCATTGTCTAATGATATCGAGCCTGATCAAATCAGAGAGGCTCTCAGCACTTTCAAAGGTGTGAAAAGGCGATTTGAAATTCACGTGAATGAAGGCGGGAAAATCTTCATCGATGACTATGCGCATCATCCCGAGGAGATCAGGGCATTTCTAAGTTCAGTGCGGGCTATGTTTCCGACTAAGCATTTGACGGTCGTATTTCAGCCGCATTTATTTACCCGAACCCGGGACTTTGCTCCGCAATTTTCTGAGAGTCTTTCCCTAGCGGATGAAGTTATTCTGTTGGAAATCTATCCGGCGAGAGAGTTGCCGATTCCAGGAGTCAATTCATCTATGCTGCTAGATGGGATTCAGTCTCAGGCTAAGCAGGTGATTGAAAAGACAGCGCTCATGGAGCTTTTGAAGGCAAGGGATCCTGAATTGCTGGTGACGATCGGTGCAGGCGATATTGATCGCTTGGTTCCCGATATCGCAGCATGGACACGTTCACGCACTAACCTCAATGAAGCATGAGAAAAGCTAGGGTGAAAAAGGTCGTGACATTTATCATTCTCAATCTGGTTTTGATTGGGTTTATCGGGTTTGTAGAGAAACAAAGTCTGTATAAAACCTATCAGGGGCTGGAGGTTTCGATTGATGGGGAAAGCGGAGTGTACTTTGTAGAAGAGGCAGAAGTCAGAAAAATAATTGAAGCAAGTTTTCCAGAACTCAAAGTGGGATTGAGGCTGGGAGAGGTGCCGCTCAAAGGGATAGAGGACAGGATTTCCGGTCATCCCTTTGTCAAATTAGCGGATGCTACCGTCGGGCAGAAGGGAATTCTTCATCTTATGATCAACCAATATCAGCCGATCGCACGGATCGCTCGGCCCAATGCTGCAGACGGCTATATCACTACCGAGGGAAAAGTAATCCCGACTTCCTCATCCTATACCAGTAGAGTGTTGATCCTGGAAGGGCCTCATGCCGAAAAGCTGCTGGATAAAGGAGATGTCATTAGCGAAATGCCGGAGTTGATGGACTTGATTCGCTTCATTTCAGAGGATGAATTTTGGAGAGCCCAAATCACCAGTTTGGAGGTCAACTCAGCCACTGATATCAGGATGTATCAGCAGGTAGGAAGTCAAGTGATCGAGTTTGGAGACGCATGGGATATCGCGGACAAATTCAGCAGAGTTAAGATTTTCTATAAGGAAATTCTCCCGAGAAAAGGCTGGGATGCCTACCGTCGGGTCAGTGTAAAATTTAAGGATCAAATAGTTTGTGAATAATAGCTTGGATATGGAAAACGAAAAATTAATTGTCGGATTAGACATCGGTACCACAAAAATCTGTGCCATCGTCGGTCGAAAAAATGAATACGGAAAACTGGAAGTTCTCGGTATGGGCAAGGCGGTCTCTGACGGTGTGGAAAGAGGGGTGGTGACTAATATCGACAAAACGGTACATGCGATCCAAAAGGCCGTGGAGGAAGCCTCTGAAATGGCAGATGTGGAAATCGGCGAGGTAATCGTCGGGATAGCAGGTCAACATATCCAAAGCAAAATCCAAAGTGGGAGCATTATGCGTCCGCCCACCGAAGACGAAATCACCATCGAGGACGTGCGGAGACTTTCTTCCGAAATGGAGAATATCCTGGTTCCTCCCGGTAATCGGATCATTCATGTCATGCCTCAGGCCTATACGGTGGATTATGAGGGCGGCATCAAAGATCCGGTGGGAATGTCTGGATCCAAACTGGAGGCTGACTTTCACATCATTACCGCACAGACTACCGCCATAAATAATATCAATCGCTGTGTGCGCAGAGCGGATTTGACTTCCAAGCAGTTGATCCTTGAGCCATTGGCGAGTTCGCTTTCGGTCCTCAGTGATGAGGAAAAGGAAGCCGGGGTGTGTCTGGTGGATATCGGTGGAGGTACGACGGATATTGCGATTTTTTATGAAAATATCATTCGCCACACAGCCGTGATTCCGCTCGGAGGAAATATCATCACCAAAGACATCAAGGAAGGCTGCATGGTCATGCACAATCAAGCCGAATTGCTAAAAACCCGTTTTGGAAAGGCAATCGCAGAGGAAGCCAATCCCAATGAGATAGTTTCTATTCCTGGATTAAGAAATAGACCTCCAAAGGAAATTTCTATCCGAAATCTAGCTTCCATTATTCAGGCTCGGATGGAGGAAATCATCGAAATCGTGCAGAATGAAATCATGCAAAGCCACCACTACAATAAGCTGGCTGGAGGGATTGTCATCACGGGAGGCGGTTCACAACTTCAGTGTATTTCCCAGCTTTTCGAATACCTGACCGGTCTCGATACCCGCATCGGTTATCCCAATGAGCATTTGGGGAAATCAGTCATTGACGAGGTCAAAAGTCCCATGTATGCCACCTCTGTGGGTTTGGTGTTGGCAGGATTCAAAGCCTTGGATGACCGGGAGGAGAATTACAACAAACGAATCGCCAATGGCGGAGCCGCTATTCGAAAACCTAAGAAAGAATTCAATCCAAAAGATATTTTCCGAAACATCGGCGACAAGCTGAAAAGCATCATTCACGATGATATCGGAGACGACAACGATTACTAGGGCTTATGATTGGGGGAGATAAGCGGTCCTGCTGCTTATTTCCCTTATTAAAAAAACCTATTCAAAACGAAATTCAAATTCACCAAAACAATAAATATGTCAGATAACATGAAAGATTACAGATTTGATCTTCCAAAAAATCAAAAGTCGATTATCAAAGTAATCGGTGTAGGTGGGGGCGGCTCCAATGCCGTAAACCACATGTTTGCTCAAGGAATTAAGGATGTGGAGTTTGTCGTAGTCAATACCGACGCACAAGCACTAAAATCCAGCCCGGTTCCTCTTAGACTTCAGCTCGGTGCCAACTTGACCGAAGGCCTTGGTGCAGGAGCCAATCCCGAGCAGGGAAAAAATGCAGCCATCGAATCCCAGGATGAAATCCGGGAGCTTTTGGCCGACAATACCAAAATGGTATTTATCACCGCAGGAATGGGTGGTGGTACCGGTACCGGTGCGGCTCCAATCATCGCCAAAATCGCAAAGGAACTCAATATCCTCACCGTGGGTATTGTGACCGCGCCATTTATGTTTGAGGGCAAAAAGAAAATGTCTGTCGCTCAGGCTGGAATCGAAGCGCTTCGCGAAAATTGTGACACGGTATTGGTTATTTTAAATGACAAACTCCGTGAAATCTATGGCAATTTGGCGATCCGAACTGCCTTTGGCAAAGCGGATGATATCTTGACTACAGCTGCCAAGTCGATTGCAGAGATCATCACGATTCATCAGGATGTCAATGTTGACTTTGAAGATGTGAAAACCGTGATGAAAGAAGCCGGTGCTGCAGTGATGGGTTCATCGACCGAGGAAGGCGAAGGTCGTGCTATCCGGGCAGCCGGAGCGGCAATATCTTCTCCACTACTCAACAACGTCGATATCAAAGGCGCACAAAAAATCCTACTTTCTATCATGTCCGGGGAGGACGAAGAACTCTCTATGGATGAGTTGAGTGAAATCACTGAATACATTCAGGAGAAAGCCGGAGATAATGCAGAGGTAATCTTTGGTCAGGGTATAGATCCTGAGCTAGGTAAGGCCATCCGAGTGACGGTAATAGCGACGGGATTTGAAATGGACAGACTTTCCGGCACACTACCAAGAGTAGAATCCGAAGTGAAAGCAGCGCCAGCGCCAGTGGCGCAGAAGCCTGAACCAAAAGTAGAAGAAGATGATGTCAAAACGGTGATCAATCTGGATTCGGGCAAGTCCGAAAAAGTCAAAGAAGAGCCGATTGGTAATACTTTCGTCTTTAATAGCCCGAAAAATCCAACACCTGCAAAGGTGGAAGAAGAGCCTACCATGCCTGCTCAGAAACAAGAGTCTTTTACCTTCGATTTCAAAAAAGCTGAGTCTAAGCCGGAGGTAAAACCCAGTGCTCCTGAGAAGATCGTTCATGACCTTTATGAAGAAGAAGCTGAGGAAAATGCAAAGCCTGCAGAATCCGAAAAATCAGAACCAGCCAAGCCTGGATTTGCCAATGATTATTATGAGCAGATGAAGCAAAAGGCTATTCAAAGAGCGCATGAGCGATTTGAAAAACTCAAGGGTAGCAGATCTATCAATCCGACTCCTGAGGAGTTGAAAGAAAAACTCGAAGTACCTGCCTATTTGAGAAAAAATGTCTCTCTAAATGAGCCGGCTCATAGTTCTGAAAACAACATCAGTAAATTCAATGTCAGTGACGACAACGAAATTTTGGGTAATAACCGCTTTCTACATGACAATGTAGATTGAGGTTAAAATTCAATCAGCATTTCAGCTTGGGTATGCAGTAGTTCTGAATACAGCCTGTTGGTGAGCAGGTTATCTGACATATTTTGCTCGATTTTGGCAAGCTTCGGTTTGAGAGCAAGGACGTGCATTCCCAAGTAATGAAATATATCGGTGAGGTGGCTCAGTGCGATGCCACCTCCTCCGATACCTGACGAAAGGCCGACTAGTGCGGCTTTTTTGTTTCTAAAGGTATTGGGGTAGGTCATCCCATCGATAAAAGTTTTGAGTATTCCCGGGAATGAACCGTTGTATTCGGGCACGATAAAAACAAACTTTTTTCCAGAAGCCACCCGCTCATGAAAGGCATTGTAGCCTTCGTTTTTGCCGTTATTTTCATAAAGTGCCGTATGGATAAAATCAGCAGGAAGATCTTCTAATTCTAATATTTCCGAATCCATACCCTTTTCAGCCAAAATCTCTTGATATAGAGAGGCGAGAATTTTGGAGACTGAGTTTTTTCGGTTGGTACCGACGATAATCTTGATCATTTGAGAAAATAATTTGAAAGTGATACAAGCTAAGTGGGGTAAAAGTTCGTAGATAGGCCAAGATTCCTATCTTTACCGACCAAAATTGAACTATCATATGAACTATTTGACCCAAATCAGCGAGGCCAGTAATTTTTTAAAAAATCTTCATCCCGAACCCGTAGAAAACTTAATCATTTTAGGTACCGGACTGGGTAAACTAGGCGATCAAATTGAATTGGATCTCGAGGTAGATTATGCGGATATTCCTCATTTTCCAGTGGCCACTGTGGAGAGCCATTCCGGCAAATTATTGTTTGGAAAATTGAAAGGGAAAAGTGTGGTCGCCATGAGAGGGAGATTCCACTATTACGAAGGATATACCATGAAGCAGGTGACTTTTCCCGTTCGTGTGGCAAAGGCACTTGGCGTCAAACGCTTATTTGTTTCTAATGCTTCCGGCGGTCTCAATCCTGCCCAAGAGGTCGGAGAGGTGATGATTCTGAGTGATCATCTTGATCTCTTCCCCGAAAATCCACTTAGGGGTCCTAGTCCCGAGGAGTTTGGTCCGCGGTTTCCCGATATGAGCGAAGCCTATTCCAAACGGTTGATTAAAATGGCTTTGGAAATTGGTTCAGAAATGGGATTGAAGTTGCATACGGGCGTATATGTGGGAGTGACCGGCCCCAATCTTGAGACACCAGCCGAATATAAATACCTTCGAATCATCGGGGGGGATGCCGTGGGGATGAGTACAATTCCCGAGGTAATTGTAGCCAAACAGTCAGGCATGGAAGTTTTTGGTATTTCTGCTATCACAGATTTGGGAGTCGAGGGAAAAATCAAGGAAATCAGCATCAAGGATGTGCTCGAAGCAGCGGCAAAAGCAGAACCGATTATGGCCAAAGTAATGAGTGAATTGATCGGGCGATGTTAAGGTCTAGAATTAGAAAAAATCGATAGCTGAAAGTTCTTCTGCATTAAATACAATTAATTCTATGGGCCGACACGGAGCATCTACTTTTTCAATTTCTTTTCTCTATAGAATAAATCATTGATTTAGAAGCTTAAAATGCCAATATTTCATTGAAATTAGAATTTATGAGTTTTAAGCGTACATTTTTTTTCTTGGGATTTCTTCTGAATGCGTTGTTTGGTTTTTCTCAGACAGAATCGGATTCTCTGCAATTTGTATTCGGAAAAAGTGAAGGGATTCATCCCGAAAAGTACATCTTGACTGGAAAAATTCTCGATCAGGATTCCCAAGAACCGATAGAAGGAGTGGGCCTTCATGTGGATGGATTTTATACTGGGATAAGCTCTGATCGATTTGGGACTTATTATATCGCCCTGAGCCCGGGAGTTCATCGAGTTACCTTTAGGCATATCACCAAAATTCCCCTAAGCACCAGTGTCACCTTATTTGACAATGGAGTGGTCAATCTGAACATGAGGGAGAAAAACTTTGAATTGGACGGGGTGGTGGTGATGTCCGAAGAACCGGATAGAAATGTCAGAAACCCCATTACCGGAATTACCAAATTGACTACCCGGGAGTTAAAGGCGATTCCGGCCTTTATGGGAGAAGCCGATATTTTCAAAGGATTACAGCTCATGCCGGGCGTAAGTTCGGTCGGCGAGGGAACCTCCGGAATTAATGTCCGCGGGGCCAAGACTGATCAAAACTTGTTGCTAATGGACGAGGTTTTGGTCTTGAGCTCCAATCATGCCTTGGGATTTCTTTCTGGGTTTAATACCGATGTGACAGAAAACTTCACCTTGTATAAAGGTAATCTTCCCTCAAGTTTTGGAGGAAGGACTGGCTCCGCATTGAATATTCAGATGCGACCAGGAAATCTTCAAAGTTGGCGAGGTCAAGTCGGTCTCGGAACTTCCAACGGGAAATTATTGCTGGAAGGCCCCCTGAAAAAAGATCAGGTAAGCGTAATTTTTGGCGGGAGGATTTCCAATACCAATTGGCTCCTCAGGCAGGCGAGAGATTTTGATATTCAAAACTCAAAATTGGATTTTTATGATGGGTATTTGGGGTTGAACTGGAAAATCAAACAAGGTCATACCTTGGAAGTCAATACCTTGTTGACAGGAGATTATTTCAAATTCTCCGAAAGTTTTGGCTATGACTGGACCAACCGCGTCAGTTCGCTACGCTATCGTGGGATTGTGGGTGAAAACTGGGCCATTCAAGCCTTGATTGCGGATGGGGATTTTGACAATTCATTTTTTGATCCGGAGGGTTTGGATGCGGCGAGAATCAGCAATGGCATGCGTTATCAGCAGGGAAAAGTTTCAGCTACCTGGGCTAATGAAGAATTGTCGATTCAGTCCGGAATAGAGGGGGTATATTATCAAGGAAAAGACGAGCTGCTTAGTCCGTACAATTCTCAATCGTCTATTTTGCCGGAGCAAGAGGGCAAGGAGCAAGGGGTAGAATTAGCCCTTTATTCTAATTTGGAATGGGATATTAGTCCAAATACCGGTTTGGTAGCTGGCTTGCGCTGGAGCAATTATCGGCAACTAGGTCCAGATACCGTGTATCAATACCAATCTGCAGGCCAACTGACAGAAGATCAAATCATCGGATCAACTCCGGTTACTGGTTTGATTCAGAACTATTCTGGCTTAGAGCCCCGGATTTCTATGCGTCATTCGATCGATGAAACGACCTCCATCAAAGGCAGCTATTCCCGCTTGTTTCAATACATCCAATCCATCAGCAATACGTTTGGTCCGACTCCCATTGACCTTTGGCAACTGAGCACTCGCTACATTGCTCCCCAGCAATCCAATAATTTTTCTTTGGGGATATTTAAAAACAGCAATGAAAACCGCTGGGAATATTCCGTGGATTTCTTCTATAGAAAATCCGGCAACCAGGTGGAGTATCGGGATTTTGCCCAGATTTTCCTTAATCCCCACATGGAAACCGAATTGGTTTTTGGAGAAGGAGAAGCTTATGGAGGAGAATTTTTGATCAAAAAAAATATTGGAAGGACTACGGGATGGCTGGCTTATACCTATTCGCGATCTTTTTTCAGAAGCCAGGAGCAGTCCGAAGAAAAGCAAATCAATGGAGGGGCTTGGTTTCCCTCAAATTATGATAAACCTCATGAGGTCAATTTTATATTAAGTCATAAAGTCTATCCGAGAGGATTATTCAACTTTACGGTCAATTACAGTACTGGCAGACCTGTGAGTGCAGTCAATAGCAGCTATATCAATAAGGGATTGATTATTCCCGAATACAGTCTGCGAAATCGCTATCGAATACCTGATTATTTCCGGGTGGACCTTTCCTATACCGTCGAAAAAGTATTTTCTAAAAAAGGGGACAGTCTGAACTTCAGTATTTATAATGTATTGGGTAGGCGAAATGCTTATTCAGTTTTTTGGCAAAAAGATGGAGACAGCAGACAATTGAGACCCTATCGATTGGCAATTTTGGGGTCGATTTTCCCCTCTATTTCGTACACCTTGAATTTTGGAGGAGCTGAAAATGAATAAAAAATATTGGGTTTTGTGGGTTGTTGGGTTTCTCTGTATTCCTTTTGCCTGTGTGGAGCAAATCAGTTTTCCCTTGGATCGACAAGAAGAAAAATTGATTGTGTTCGGGCAAATCAGCAATCTTCAGGAGGAAAAGTACATTTTTCTTTCCAGCACCACCTCCCAAGACCGGCAGCCGCTTTCCTCGGGGGATTATTTGGTTTTAAATGATCTACCTAGACCGGTCACCAATGCTCAGGTCAGCTTGGTCGGTAGTGATAATTCCACCTTCCTATTTACCCATCAGTCTGATGGTCGGTACGATTTGAGTAGAAATGTGCCGATTTTGGATGGAGTCAGCTATTTTGTGGAGATCCAAGTCAATGGGAAAACCTATCGAAGTAGTCCGGAGGAAATTCCAGAGGCCGTGGGTTCAGATGAGCTCAGTTATGATTTTGGCAGAGGGGAATTGGACGGGATTCCAGGACTGGCGCTGATTTCGATCTATTCTGATGTGGAACTGCCAGAGACCAGCGAACCATATTATTTACGATGGGAAGTGGAAGAGGCGTACTTTTGGCAGCTGACTTTTTTCCCAAATCCCTTCAATCAGGGACCTCCGCCTTGTTATGTGTTTGAGTTTCCAGATTCGGAGCGAATCCCGCTGCTGAGTGGAGAATCACTCAGAGGTGGTGTGGAGGGAGGCAGGCAATTGCTAGCTACGAGACAAGTGGATCAATCCTTTCTTAGCAGACATTATTTTACCGTAAGACAGATCAGCATGAGCAAATCCGCTTTTGATTACTGGAGAAATGTCCGGGATTTGGTCAATAACACGGGTTCGGTATTTGATACACCCCCCGCACCCATTCAGGGTAATATCGTCAATGTCAATGACCCGGATGAGGTGGTCTTGGGCTATGTAGAGGTAGCGAAGGTGGCTCAAAAAAGAATTTACACTACACTGGCAGATGTGCCCTTTGAGCTGGAAGAAGTCTGTACTTATCAACCTGGCAAGCCTGCGATAGAATATCCTCAGACCTGCCGGAATTGTAATGCATTTCGCAATAGCAGTACTCAAACCCCCGAATGGTGGTTTGACCAGTAAATTCCTATAGCCGATCAAATAAAAAGTTTCTTAGCTCAGGATCCATTTTGTATTTTGAGAGCGAGTTCAAAAAACAAACCCAATAAACCTATGAAACTAAAACTCCATTTGCTTCTCGCCTTTTTAGGTGTCTTTCTATTCGCCGATCTTCAAGCTCAACAATTCAGGGCTTTGGTATTCAGCAAAACTGCCGGATTTCGGCATCAATCCATTCCTGATGCTGTAGTGGCCATCAAAAAAATGGCGAAAGATCACGTCTTTTCGGTACATACCACCGAGGATGCAAATTATTTCACCGACGAAAATCTATCTAAGTTTGATGTAATTATTTTGGCCAGTACGACAGGCACTATTCTGAATGAAGATCAAAAAGCCGCTTTTCAGCGTTTTGTTCAGAGTGGAAAAGGGGTAGTCGGGATTCATTCAGCTACGGATACCGAATACCAGTGGCCTTGGTACAACCAACTGATCGGCGCATATTTTTTGGCTCATCCTCAGCAGCAGACTCTTCGTCTCGAAGTAGTGGATCAAAGTCATCCATCCACTTGGCATCTCCCAAAAAACTGGCTTTGGACAGATGAATTGTATGAATTCCGCGATATTAATCCCAACATCAAGGTTCTCATCAATGCCGATGAATCCACCTACGAACCTGCAAAACCGATGGGAGCCAGTCATCCGATGGCTTGGTACCATGAGTTTGATGGAGGAAGATCATTTTATACTGCCTTAGGTCATGTGGAGTCTGCATTTCAGGATGCTGATTTCTTGAAACACCTCTATGGGGGAATCTGGTATGCCGCAACTGGCGAAAACCCGACGCAATAAAAAAGGAAGGAGGCTTAGGAACTTTCGGCCCCTACTTTGGTTTCTATCAACAAAAAGAAATTGATTATGCTTCAAGCTCAAGCTAGACCCGTTCACCTCTACATGGAGGCAAATCCCAATCCTAATTCCCTGAAATTCGTCGCGAATTTCATGTTGACAGAAGATGGCGTTAGTTTCGACTACCCGGATGCAGCCAGTGCTGAGAACAGTCAGTTAGCCAGAGAGTTGTTTAATTTTGCTGCAGTAAAGCGCGTGTTTATTGCTTCCAATTTTGTGACAGTGACTAAATCTGAAGAGGTGGAGTGGGCTGAAATTCAGACCATCATTCGCGATCATATTAAACAATACCTGGAAAGTGGCAAGAAAGCAGTAAGTGCCAAATTTGACAAAGACCCGCTCTTTGACGAAAGTGATTCAGAAATCGTGAAGAAAATCAAGGGTATCCTTGATGAATATATCCGTCCCGCGGTAGAGCAAGATGGAGGAGCGATTGTTTTTCATTCGTTTAAAGATGGTGTAGTCAAAGTCTTGCTACAAGGATCCTGCTCGGGATGTCCTTCCAGTACCATCACCCTAAAGGCCGGGATTCAGAATTTATTGACCCGAATGCTCCCTGAGGTAAAAGAGGTAGAAGCCGAGGGAGTTTAATTGCTACATCATGGCCAAAAAAGACTGGTCTTGGGCGATTTTAGGGGGTTTGGCACTAGGAATAAGATGGTTGGCCATTCGAAATCCCGACGCAACCGAAGAAATCTATTCACACACCTTTTTTCCTGCCATCAGGAACGTGTTTGATTTGACGCTGGGAAAGCTTCCTTTTCCCAGCGTTTATTTGTTTATTATCCTGATTTTTTTTCTGCTAGGGAGATATCTTTTACGGCTTAGAAAAAAGTCTGATTGGAAACGGAAATCCCTCTTTACCCTTCGTTCTTTATTGAATTTCACTGGTGGAATAATATTTTTCTTTTTGTTGCTGTGGGGCTATAATTATCATCGAGTGCCTGTTTTTAGACAGTTGGGTTTGGAGCCTCAGGCTTTGAATTTGGAGAAATTGACTCGGGAAATTCAAATTACCCATCGATTGGCAAGACAAAACCGCTATCAATTGACCATGGATACCGTAGCGATCGAAGAGTTTTTGTCCTATCCTGATTTGGAGTTGCTGGTTAGACAGAATATGCATGATAATCTGGAGCTTTTGGGGTTGAATTTCACAGGTAATCCCAGGACTAAACTTTTTCCTCCACCGGGATTTATGCGAAAAATGGGGATTTTGGGCATTTATTTTCCCTTTACTGGAGAAAGCTACATTGACCCTACGCTCCATCCTCTGGAGCAGCCATTTACGGTAGCCCATGAAATGGCACATAGCTACGGAGTTACGGACGAGGGAGAGGCCAATTTCATCGCCTG
The DNA here is from genome assembly GCF_900113375.1 of Algoriphagus hitonicola. Taxonomy (GTDB): domain Bacteria; phylum Bacteroidota; class Bacteroidia; order Cytophagales; family Cyclobacteriaceae; genus Algoriphagus; species Algoriphagus hitonicola. The sequence continues at coordinate 77,720 of NZ_FOPC01000008.1, forward strand.
GGTAATCAGCACCAATTCGTTGGATCCACTTCTGCGATATTCTGGGCATTTGCGATTGCTGATGTATCAAATTCGTGATTTTTACAGAATGGATCCTGAGGGATATCAGGATTGGTTAAAAGGTCTCGATGTAGGAATCCGAAATGACATTCAAGCCATCCAAAAACGGACCGCTCAATACAAGCCTTTTTCGATAGAATTTAGTCGGAAAACCAATGATGTATTTTTGAAATCACAAGGTGTCAAAGCCGGAATCAATAGCTATCAGCAGCTTCCCATGCTTGCCTATGCCTGGCGGGAACGTATGAATAATTGAAAAAAAACCAAAAGTATTCTTGGATGAATAGTTGTCTGTCTATATTTTTAGCCAAAATATCAAATCATCATGAAGCCTTTTTTTTCGCTAGTATTAATTTTATTCTGTCTGAATTCTTTTGCCCAAATCCAAGTCGAAAGTGAACGTGATAAGGATGGAAATGTGATCATTACCGCTTCCAATACCAGTTCAGTTCCGCACACCTTACAATTCGATTTTTCCAATTTGCAGAATCTCTCTCCGGTGGGTGGGGGAAGCCCAATTGGGATCGCCAATCCAGGCATAAGTCGAGTCGCTACACTCAAGCGGGAAAATTCGTCTCAAGTGACTAATTACTCCTTTCGATATACCTATATCAAAGGGAATATCTTTGCTAAGCGCAAAAAAGAACCGATTTATCTGATCCCGGTTTCGGCAGGAACAGAAGTTCGCGGAGTTTCCATGACCCACATTCAAAATAGACTTCGGCCAGATCAGAAGAATAATGACCATGTCGGAGTTGCATTTTATCTACCCAAAGAAGTGACTATTGTAGCCCCACGGAAGGGGTATATATCGGATATGAAGATGGATTATACAGCGGGCAAAAATGACCTTGATTTCTCGAGGTCTGAGAATTTTATTGAGATTTATCATGAAGACGGCACCCTGACCCAACTCAAAGTTTTAAAAGCCAATTCTCAGCTGGTAAAAATCGGTCAAGAGGTTTTTCCAGGAGATCCCATTGCCACTTCTGCTGGTGAAAACTATCAAAATGGAAGACATGTCCGGGTAATTTGTACCCGAGTCATAAAAAACGGGGAAGGTAAAATTCAATCAGAGATTTTTCCAGTAAGCTATGTCTTGGGCGAAGATTTTAGCACTTTGGTCGAACCTATCGAGACTACGGTTCTGCACACTGATGAAGTAATTACCATGGAAATGAGTAAACGGGAGCTGAAAAACAGAAATAAAGCGAAATAGTTATTTTTTACGGTTGCCTACCCAAACTCCGAATATGACTGCTGCTATACCCAGGTAATGTCCTAAAAGTAACACCTCCCCGTCCCAAACTCCCCACATGATGGCAACAATCGGGATAAGATAAGTAACAGAGCTGGCGAAAACCGGACTGGCAACTTTGACCATCATATTGAACAGAATCAAAGCCAACGCGGTCCCCAATACGCCCAATAAGGTCACATAGCCCAAGGCAAGCCAAGCGCCATCCACGGATACCAATTTAAAGGCGAATTCTGTCCCCGCCATCAGGTAAATCAACGCAACAGGAAGGACCATCAGCAGGGAAATAGCAGTGATTTCGACCGGTTTGAGTTCTACGAATCGGAATTTGATCAGGTTGAGATTAAAACCATAGCAAATGCAGGCAAGCAAAACAAAAAAAGCATAGGTATTGATTTCGCTCAAACCACCAAATCCGCTTCCTTCCTTCACCATAACCAAAACTACGACGCCCAGAAAAGCAATGAAAAGTCCTAAGGCATTTCTGCGGGTGATTCTGGACTTGAAAAAAATAGCACCAACAACTACCACAAATAATGGGGTCAGAGCATTGAGCACTCCCGTCAGAGAGCTGCTGAGTTGAGTTTGGGCTTTTGCAAATAAAAAGGCTGGAATAAAGCTTCCTACCAATCCGACTAAAATCAAATTTTGGACTTGTTCGCTATTGAGACGCTTGACTCGGGGGAGTGACAAGGGGAGGAGAAAAGTAGCTGCCGCCACGATCCGATAGGCACCGAGTTCACCGGGAGAAAAGACCTCCAAACCACGCTTGATCAATATAAATGAACTTCCCCAAATGAGAGCAAGGATGATCAGAAATCCCCAATTCTTAACCGTATTTTCGGAGCTTTGCATGTGTGAGGGTGAAAGGTTCGAATACTTTCGCAAAGGAAAGCGCAATAGCTTGGAAATGTTTGAAAAAAAAGACCTCAGGCCAAAAAACCTGAGGTCAGGTGATTATAGGATTTAAAATTCGTGATCTGCGTAAACATTGGCGACTTGATCGAGAATTTCGCAGACCTGCTCATAGGTTTCGGCGGTAACCATTTCAGTTCGAAAGGGCTTGAAATTAGGCATCCCTCTGAAGTAATTGGTATAGTGTCGGCGCATTTCCAGAATCCCAAGTTTTTCTCCCTTCCACTCTACTGAAAAATCCAGGTGTTTTTTTGCTACTGCGATTCGCTCTTCCAAATCTGGTCCAGCGAGTTTTTCTCCAGTTTTTAGGTAATGTTTGATTTCATTGAAAATCCAAGGATAACCAATGGATGCTCTTCCGATCATCATGCCGTCTACATTGTACTTCGCTTTGTATTCGGCTGCTTTTTCGGGAGAATCGATGTCGCCATTGCCAAAGACTGGAATATGAAGTCTTGGATTGTCTTTGACCAGATTGAGCCAAGACCAATCGGCCTCACCCTTGTACATTTGCTGTCGGGTTCGAGCATGGATAGAAATAGCCTGAATGCCTACATCCTGGAGTCTTTCTGCCACTTCTACGATGCGAATGGTATCATGCGACCATCCTAGTCGGGTTTTTACGGTCACGGGGATATTTACAGCTTTTACAATCTCCGCAGTCATGGATACCATTTTATCTATATCCAACAAGATTCCGGCACCTGCACCTTTGCAGGCGACTTTATGCACGGGGCAGCCATAATTTATGTCCAAAATATCAGGTCCGGCTTCTTCCACGATCGCGGCTGCTTCACGCATGGATTCGATTTCATTCCCGAAAATCTGAATCCCAATTGGTCGCTCATAGTCGAAAATATCCAACTTTTGAACGCTTTTGGTGGCATCCCGAATCAGCCCTTCGGAACTGATAAACTCTGTGTACATTAAATCTGCGCCGTTTTGCTTACAAACTGCACGAAAGGGAGGATCACTCACATCTTCCATGGGTGCCAGCAAAAGCGGGAACTCTCCTAACTCTAACTTTCCGATCTTTACCACTGCTTATTCTAAATTTGGCGTAAATTTACGCTCAAATATGGAGATTTACGAAACCCAATCAGAAATAGCCAAACGAAAGAATTGGCTTTTGTCACTGGTAGTCACAGTTTTAATCACATTTGGGGTCTTGATTTTGCTTCAGGGCATTGCTTTGGCCCTGACCCCGTTTTTGTTCAATATTGAGTTGAGTGAGGTTTTAGGGCTGTTTTCGGGAGATTATTCCGTTTCAAATGGCCGGATGGCTATGCTTTTTGTCCAGGGTGTGGGGTCCGGTATCGGGTTTTGGGTAGCCGCTTGGATTTTGATTCACTGGATTGATCGGGCCGATCTCAAATGGAGTCTTCAACTTGTGCGGTACGATTCAAAAAAAATGGGACTGACTTTTTTGATTACCCTTGGAGCAATGTTTTTTAATGCCTTATTGGTGTACTGGAATTCTGAATTGAGTTTGCCCGAATTTATGTCCGGAGTAGAGACTTGGATGAAGGAAATGGAAGATCAGCTGATGGAAATGACCAAATTTCTGACTGATTTCCAAACTGTTCCGGAGTTATTGATGGGAGTGGTAGTGATAGGCGTATTGGCGGGGATCGGGGAGGAAATGTTTTTCCGAGGGCTTCTACAGCCCAAAATGCATCGATACACCGGATCTGTCCATTGGGGCATTTGGCTTACGGCCATTATTTTCTCAGCGATTCATGTCCAGTTCTATGGATTTATTCCCCGGGTGTTTTTGGGAGCTTTGTTTGGATATTTGTATGTGTACTCGGGAAGCTTGATCTATCCGATCTTGGCTCATATTTTCAATAATTCGTTTACGGTGATTTTGGTTTATGCCGCCAATCAGGGGATGGTGGACTTCGATATTGAGTCTAGTGATTCCTTTTCCTATCCGCTCTCAATCTTGGGATTATTGGTTCTTTTGGGAGGAATCTATTACTTTAAGAGAAACAAGCCCAAAGAAGATGAAAGATTGGATTAAAGTTTTTGAAAGTCCTCAGCAAATCCGCTGCGAAATCGTCAAGGGAATTTTGGAGGAGCATGGTATAGCTGCAGTGGTATTGAGTAAAAAAGAGGTGGCTTATCAATTTTTGGGGCACTATGAAGTCTTAGTCAACCATGAATCTGTCCAAGAGGCCAATAATCTGATCAAGAATGAGATCTCGTTTTAATATAAACAACTACAGCAATCTGGGTCAGCGCGCCATTACGGCGGCGATAGGGGCTGTGGTGGTAATTTCCTCGATCATATTCTCCGACTGGACATATTTTTTGGTTTTCGCTGCGATTTTGGGCTTTGCTCAAATGGAGTTTTACAAGCTTTGCGGATTGGATGGGATGCTGCCATTGAAGAGTTTCGGTACTATTTTGGGCTTAATGCTCTTTTCACTCACTTTTTTGATCGAAAAGGAGCAATTCCCCAATGAGTATTTGTATTTGATTTTTCCCATCGTATCCCTGACGTTTTTTATCAAACTGTATAAAAAAACGGATAAAAAACCCTTTACTGGAGTAGCATTTACCTACTTGGGGATTTTCTACGTAGCGGTGCCTTTTTCTCTGATTAATCTAGCGGTCTTCTCGGTGGATCAAACCTATCATTATGAGATTATTCTAGGGAGTCTTTTGATTTTGTGGGCTAGTGATACCGGGGCGTATTTTGCCGGGACTAAGTTTGGAAAGACCAAACTCTTTGAGCGCGTGTCTCCCAAAAAATCTTGGGAAGGGTTTCTCGGTGGGGCATTTTCGGCTATTGCCATCGCATTTTTGGTGGCACGATATTTTCACACCATAGAGGACTGGAAGTGGCTGGTCATTGCAGGGATTATCATTATAGCAGGAACTTATGGAGACTTGATCGAATCGCTGTTTAAGCGGTCTATCGAAATTAAAGATTCCGGAAAGGGACTACCCGGACATGGGGGATTTATGGATAGATTTGACGGATTGTTATTATCGGCACCATTTATCACTGCTTTTCTGAAAATCTTCTAATTCTATCCTACCTAATCTGAAAAACTACTTAATATTGTATAGCATTTCACTACTCAAATAAAAACCCAATATGGCTTACATTGAACCGGCTCCGATTAAGGATAAAGAGAATCCATTGGAGTCAATGATGGAACGATTTAACATTGCAGCGGAGAAGCTGGGACTTTCGGATGAAGTTTATAATGTTTTGAAAAATCCGGCGAAGCAGGTGATCGTTTCGCTACCAATCACCATGGATAATGGTAAGATTCAAGTTTTTGAAGGTATACGCGTAATTCACTCCAATATTCTAGGCCCGGCAAAAGGCGGGATTCGTTTCGCTCCCGATGTGCACATCGATGAAGTTCGAGCACTAGCTGCCTGGATGACTTGGAAATGCGCTGTGGTGGATATTCCCTATGGTGGAGGTAAAGGAGGCGTAAGATGTAATCCCCGTGAAATGTCAAAAGGTGAAATCGAGCGATTGATGAGAGCCTACACCATGGCGATGATCGACGTGTTTGGTCCGGACAAGGATATTCCTGCCCCTGATATGGGAACCGGTCCAAGAGAAATGGCCTGGCTGATGGATGAATATTCAAGAGCTCGTGGGATGACGGTAAACTCAGTAGTTACAGGTAAGCCTTTAGTTCTTGGAGGTTCTTTGGGACGAACAGAAGCCACAGGACGGGGCGTAATGGTCTCTGCCCTTGCAGCAATGCAGAAGTTGAAAATCAATCCATTTCAAGCGACTTGCGCTGTGCAGGGTTTTGGTAATGTCGGTTCTTGGGCCGCTCGCTTATTGGAAGAGAGAGGGCTGAAAATCGTTGCTATTTCAGACCATACAGGTGCATTTTACAATGAGAATGGAATCAATATCCTTGAGGCTATCGAGTATCGTGATGCGAATAATGGAACCTTGGATGGTTTTAAAGGTGCCGATCGTCTGGATGATCCGGGTGAGCTTTTAGAGCTGGATGTGGACGTTTTGGTACCTGCAGCGGTAGAAGATGTGATTACGGTCCGGAATGTCGATAAAATCAAAGCCAAATTGATCGTGGAGGGGGCCAATGGTCCGACATCGGCTAAAGCTGATGCCATCATCAATGAAAAAGGAATCATGGCTGTGCCTGATATTTTGGCCAATGCAGGCGGAGTGACGGTATCCTACTTTGAGTGGGTACAAAACCGACTCGGCTATAAATGGACTGCTGACCGGGTCAATAGACGGTCTGACCGAATCATGAAAGATGCCTTTGAGCACGTGTATGAAGCATCCAAAAAGTACGATGTGCCAATGCGAATAGCCGCCTACATCGTGGCTATAGACAAAGTGGCCAAAACTTATACCTTCCGGGGAGGATTCTAAGCTGGAAGCATTCGAAAGAATACCTTATCTTTGGGGCGTGAAAGTGATTTCACGCCTTTTCTTATTTATTTGCTTATGACTATTCACCGCGAAGGACGTGTTTTGTTGTTTTGGCTGATGATCATTTTGGTTGCCGGCAATTACCTGTTTTATTATTTTTTGCCCGATGAACGACTTTGGCTCAATGTCAGTATGCTCGGCAGTATCATCATTTATTTATTAATTCTCCAGTTTTTCAGAAATCCCATTTTCCCACTTCCAGATGAAGACGGAGTGGTATTTGCTCCTGCTGATGGGAAAATCGTCGTCATTGAAGAAGCTTTTGAGGATGAATGTCTTCACGAAAAGCGAAAGCAAATTTCGATTTTCATGTCTCCCATCAATGTGCATATCAACCGATCTCCCATCAAAGGAGTCGTGGAGTTTTTCAAATATCATCCCGGGAAATACCTGGTCGCTTGGCACCCTAAATCCAGTACAGAAAACGAACGGACAACCATGGTCCTAAAGGCAGAAAATGGGGTCAAAATCCTCGTTCGCCAAGTAGCTGGTGCGATGGCCAGAAGGATCAAATGGTACGTCAAAGAAGGTTCGACTTTGGAGCAGGGAGGGGAATTTGGTTTTATTAAATTCGGATCTCGGGTGGATGTTTACCTTCCGGTAGATGCAGAGATTCTTTGCGAGATGGATCAAAAAACTAAAGCAGGTCAAACTAGACTAGCACGATTGAAGAAATAAAATCTTCGAGAACTGTATCATTTTAGAAGTTGATTGCGTAATAGATTCAATCAACCAATTATTCTTTTATGAAAGCTTTTCAATTCTTTCCGCTTGTTTTTCTACTATTGGGTTTGTTTTCTTGCCAAGAAGATGAGTTGCCGAGGGCTCCTTTACTGGGAACTTGGGAAAACCGAATTTTTGACGAAACTCAGGAACTTTGGTTTGTGGAGTCTTTGACTTTCAAAAATGACAGCGTTATGGGCGTGGAGCACACGGTGAGAGAAACCGAAACCGGTCCGACTCTTGGCTACCGAATAATCTCCGAAGGCTGGTACAAGTTGGAAGGGACTACGCTTCAGTATTATTATGCAGATGCATTAATTTATTTTGGCGGAGGGTCTGATTCGGATGCACTTCCCTATGGATCCAAAGAGGAGCTGAGTGCCGGGATTATTGATTTTTTTAGAATTCCGGAAGGGGACCTGACTTTTTCTCAGGACAACAACAAATTCGAATTTCAGGAGGATTGTTGGCAGGTAAATCCTGATAGAGAATGTGTTGAATTCCCACTAAAAGAATATATCCGCGTCAATTAAGCTTTTTTCTGCTTCTGTAGATTCCATATCCTAGTCCTACTGTGCTGAGGAAAAATATCACGGTGGTCCATTCAAAAGTTCGTCTAGAAGCCAACATATCTTCAATGGTATTGTCCCGTTCATTGAGCGCTCGTTTGAGTGCTTGGACATCCTGCTCCAGACTTAAGGTAATGGTTTTGTAATCATCTTTTTCTTGACCGATCACCGCTGATTCAATCCTTCCACTGAGTTTGAGTTCCTCGATAATCTGCGTGTCCTTGGATAGGATTCGTTTAAGCCATTCATTGGTTTCGGTCATGTCTTTTTTGGTGCGATTGCCAAAAATCCCGGATTTTTTAGATTCCGAGGACTGCCATTGGTTCATCAGGATTTCTCGCTCATTGACCAGCTTTTCCAGTTTGGCACCGCCGGCTATTTCCTCTTGGAAAGGGCTGAAAAACATTAGAAAAATCAGTAAAAACGTCATGGTTATTCTTTTTTGGTACAAAAAGACAAATCCTAAGCCAAGCTTAGGATTTTGTGATAAAAACTAGATTTATCCCTCCGATTGGACTGGATTGATTTTCCAGGCTCGGGTCATTTCCTTTTTGCCCGGAGGGCCGGGAGGGTTCTCTACGGCTAGTCCCAGTTCTTTCAAATCCCGTTTGAATTGGCCCATGGCTGAATAGGTGGTAAGCACTCCTCCTGGTCTCATGGCCTCCGTTACTTTTCGGAGTAGATCAATATGCCAAAGTTCGGGCTGCTTGCTGGGAGCAAACGCATCAAAAAACACCACATCTGAGGGGTAAAGTTGGGCTTCTTCCAGCGTGACTTGATCTTTTTTGAAATTGAAGTATTCAGAAATGGGTCCTCCTTGATTCCATTCGGCCTCATGAAGGGCTTGGAAATATTTATGATAATGCCAGATGGCATCGTTTTGATTGATGTAATTGAGTTGGGAGTAGATTTCCTTGGAAATGGGAAATGGCTCAATCGTGTGATAGAGCACGGGGATTTGATTTTGCTCTGCCCAAACGAGAGTCAGCCAGGCATTGAGTCCGGTGCCAAAACCCACCTCAAAAATCCGGATTGGAAATTTATTCGGATTTTGGACTAGCCAAGAATCCAGCCCATAAATCAAAAATACATGGAGAGATTCCTTATATGCTCCGTGAAAGCTGTGGTAGCTTTCTTTCAGTCTTTCATGATAAAGTGAGTGTGAGCCGTCTTCGGTCGTGATGATTTTTAACTGATCACTCATGGCTTGAAAATCAATGTGGTACAATAAGCCGAAATTCCTTCTTCTCTACCCACAAAACCTAGCCACTCGGTGGTGGTGGCTTTGATCGAAATTTGGCTTTCAGCCACGTTCATCACTTTTGCTAGGCAAGTTTTCATGCCCGGAATGTGGGGATTTATTTTTGGATTTTGCAGGCAAATCGTGCTATCTAGATTTCCCAGCTCGTAGCCTTCTTTCCGGATCAATTCCATGACTTCTCTTAGTAAAATCTTGCTGTCGATTCCTTTGTATTTGGGGTCTTTGTCCGAAAAATGATAACCGATATCCCGCATATTGGCTGCGCCGAGTAAGGCATCACAAATGACATGAATCAGCACATCGGCATCCGAATGCCCAACAGCTCCTTTTTCATGGGCTAATTTGATCCCTCCGAGCCAAAATTCATAGCCTTCTTTGAGCTGATGGACGTCATATCCAAATCCAATTCGAAATGTGTTCATGAGTGCTTAGGTTGATAATATAAGACAGAAGCTTGGTCCTCCCGGATCAATTGCTCGCTCCAGGTTTTGACTTCTTCTGCGGTTATTTGCGATTTTGTTTCGTATTCTTTCCAGTACAAATCGGGATGCCCTAGATTAGCATAAAATGCCAAGTTCATCACTCGGTTGAGCAGTTGAATAGACTCATAGGTTTTCATCGCCTCACCTTGATTTTTGACTTTTTCGAGCTCCCGATCGGAAACACCCGTCGCCAAAAAGTCTCCGACTACCTCATCAAGTGCTTCTTCAGCTTCTTTGGCATTAATCCCGCTTTCCATTTTTCCAGAAAAAACCAATAATCCCGGTTCGATCGAACCCAAGACATAAGCACCAATTGAAGCAAAGAGTTTTCCGGATTTGACTAATCGCTGTTCCAAAATGGAAGATTTTCCAAATCCCAATAAATCTGAAATCAGATCTGCCTGAAGATAACCCTGCTTTTTTTTTCCGGGCATTTTGTAGGCTTTGAAAAGGGCGGCAGTAGGCACTGGGTAAAACACCTCTTTTTGACGCTTATTTTCTTGAGTAGGCTCTTTTAAAATAGGAATAGAATTTATTTTAATAGGCGGAATAGGTCCAAACCACTTTTCTGTCAAGGCTTTTACCTGCTCGGTCGTTACGGCTCCGCCTACCACCAAGATGGCGTTGTTAGGACCGTAATTTTTTTGATAAAAATCCCAGACATCATCTTTTGTATAGCCCTCGATGTCGGCAGGTTTCTCACCTATAGTTGGCCACTTGTACGGATGCGTCGTATAGGCCAAGTCCCGGAGGTGATGCCACACATCTCCATAAGGCTGATTGAGGTAGCGTTGTTTGTATTCCTCGAGAACGACTTTCCGCTGGGTTTCGATGGTTTTTTCACTCAGGGTGAGTTGGAGCATTCGATCTGACTCCAGCCAGAAGGCAGTTTCCAAATTGGCAGCAGGAAGACTCATGTAATAATTGGTGATGTCGGGACTGGTAAATGCATTGCAGCTCCCGCCTACTCGCTCCAGCTCGCGGTCAAAAACCAAGACGTTTTTGGACGAGCCAAACATCAAGTGCTCAAAAAAATGAGCTAAGCCGGTTTTTCCGGGAACTTCATTTTTTGAGCCAACTTTATAAAGAAGATTAAACACGGCCATTTTGCTACTGGAATCTTCATGGACAATGACTTCAAGTCCATTTTCCAGAAAAAAGCGTTGGTAGGGTAGCATCATAAGGGGCAAAGCTAAGTTTTTTGAAATTAAGCACGCTGAAAAAGAAATGCGTTTGAGGCTGATTTGTTCCAAAAATATGGGATTTAGTACTTATTTTTCCCCGTTGGTGGAAGATTCCTGATTTTTCAGAAAAAAGTCGAACTTTGGTCAAAACCATAAAGTTTGAAGCTAAATACCATCATCCTCCCCAAATTCATATGAAGAAGCACCTGATTGACCTCGAGAAGACCGGCCAATTTTCCTCATTTTTTCTGGATTATATCCAAGGCAAAGAAGAACTCAGGCCATTCTACCGGCATTTGCCGAAACTCGGGAGTTTTCGGGATGCGATCAAGGATAAAAAATTTACCGTCGAAAAGCGAAAGGTTCTCTGTCGCAGCCTTGAAAATCAATACGAAGGGATTTCGCTTTTTGAGGAAGAAAAAAAGCAGCTCAACCGACTAGCTTCAGAAAATACATTTACCGTCACCACAGGACATCAACTTAACCTTTTTACCGGCCCACTCTATTTTATTTACAAAATCGTCTCTACGATTAATTTAGCCGAAAAACTCAACAAAGAATACCCCGATTACCACTTTGTCCCGATGTATTGGATGGCATCAGAAGACCATGATTTTGACGAGATTAATTACTTCAAACTGGATGGAAAGAAATACAGCTGGCAAAGTGACCAAACCGGAGCGGTAGGAGATTTCAAACTGGACGCGACATTTAAGGAATTTCTAAAGTCGGTTTCTTTTGCACCAGAAGTTTTTAAGACTGCCTATTCGAGTTCGAAAACACTGAAAGAAGCGGTAAGAAAATATGTTCACGACCTTTTCGGTGAAAAGGGCTTGCTGATCATCGATGGTCATGATGTGGTTCTCAAGGCAGAGTTTAAGGAAGTGATGCTTGAGGATATGCTCAATCATGGACCTCACAAAGCGGCTACGCTGAAGACCGAATCATTGGAATCATTGGGATATGGAGGGCAGATATTTCCTAGGGAGATCAACTTTTTCTATTTGAAGGAAGGTCTGCGTGAGCGAATCGAGCAGAAAAAGGATAAGTATTATGTGTTGAATTCCGACTTGACATTTTCCGAAGAAGAGTTAAAGCAAGAAATAGAAAATCATCCGGAGCGATTCAGTCCCAATGTGGTGTTGCGGCCACTATATCAGGAAATGATTCTGCCTAACTTGGCTTATTTAGGCGGACCTGCAGAGGTGGTGTATTGGTTGCAGTTGCGGGGGGTTTTTGAGCTGTTTGACGAAGCTTTCCCAATCCTTTTGCCTCGTAATTTCGCCCTAATATTAGGAGAGGATGTTCAGCGCAAAATCCAACAGTTGGAATGGACTGCAGAGGATCTATTCGGGGATTTGGATCGCTGGAGGAGGGATTTTGTTTGCAAACATGCCCAGGAAGACTTGGAAATGACCGTAGAACGGGAAGCGATTGAATCGCTTTTTGATGCCAGAGGGGAGAGTGCTGCGCTATTGGAGAAAAGTTTGAAGGATTCCTTTGAGGCGGCCAAAGTTCGGGCATTTAAAATCCTGGATCATATGGGACATAAGATACGAAAAGCAGAAGAGCGAAAGCAAAAAGTCATGCTTGATCGATCTGTCGCAGTGGAAGAGTATATCAAACCGGGTGGATCTCCTCAGGAGCGGGTGGTAAATATGATGCAGTTTTACCTGGCAGATGAGGAGTTGATCGAAAAATTATTCGCCAATTTTGATCCTTTGGATTTCAGGATGGCGGTTTTGGAGTGTTGACCATGGATAAATCTGAGATCCGGAAAAAATATATCCTGAAGCGAGCTAACCTCTCTGATCAAGAACGATCCGCTTTGGACAAAAGCATCCAGAAAAAGGTATTTGATTTTTTGCAGGAGCGACCTCAGCTCCAAGGGATTCATCTTTTTTTACCTATAGCGAGACAGCATGAAATAGATACGCTGCCGATTCTTCAGTCTCTCTGGGAAAAGGAGCGGATGGTTTTTACTTCGAAAGTAAAACGGGGAAGCTTGGAGATGGATGTGTTGACAATTCCCAGAGGAGTGAAAATGATTCCCGACCATTGGGGAATTCCCATTCCTGAGACATTTGATGTGGTGGGACTTGAAGCTATCGATTTGGTGTTTGTACCGTTGCTGGCCTATGATTCAGAAGGGGGAAGAATTGGCTTTGGTAAGGGATACTATGATGTGTTTTTGGCTAAATTAAGGCCTAATGTTCTAAAAGTCGGACTGAGTTTTTTTCCACCTGAGGAACGCTTGCCCAAGGAATCTCATGATATTTCTCTGGACTATTGTATTTGCCCGGAAAAAGTTTTTACTTTTTGATCAAGTTGTGAAAAATTGACCTTTATGAAAAAAGTTTTACTCATGTCACTTGTCGGCCTTTTCCTGATTTTTTGGAAAAGCCATGAAGCAAAAGCCCAAGTAGGTGCATACAATACCATGGTGGGAGTCACTGGAGGCACCAATGTAGGGGGAACTGTAAAGCAGTTTATATCCGAACAGGGAGCCATAGATCTTTTGGTATATAATCGATGGAAGGGATGGGTCGGTGCCTTGCTATACGAACATCATATGGATATTCGGGAGTTTGATGGCTTGGAGTGGTATCTGGGAGGAGGAGTTCACTATGGCATTTGGAAAGACGGAAAAGGAGAACCACCCTGGGTGTATAAAATTGATCAGGATTACAATGTATTTGGAGTGGATGCGATAGTGGGGTTGGAATACAATATCAATCACAGTAACTTCTATGTAGGTTTTTACTGGAAACCCGCATATAATTTTGAGGAGTTTACGACACTTTGGGAAGATGAAGCAGCCTTTACCTTAAGATATTCCTTTTAAATCGATAATATCGGTTAAAAAAGAACCCTATATTTTTATTTATTTCAACAAACTGGATTATTATCGTTCAATTAGTCATCTATTCCGGCTAATTATTGATTTTTTTTCAACTGGATTAACATAGGGTTTGTATAAGTCGAAATAATTTTTGTTGAATACGGGTTAAGCTTTTAGGATATTTTCCATTTATTTAAATGGATTAATTTTTGAGTCAAAATTTAAAAAAATGCCAAGTAAAATTTTTTTTATATTCCCCAAAAAATTCTTACCATCAGAATAATATTTTGTAATTGTTAAATAATAAAGATGATTCGGTTAATAATCGTTAATTATTCAGGGAATTCAAAATAATCGACTCTACTTACCGCTCAAACAAATTTTTAACCGCTAGATCAATAAATATCTAAAAAAATTAATATTAAGGTAATCTGATATGAAATAAATAACTTTTTTATCCATAAAATATAAATAAAATGATTTTCTGTATAAAAAAATTTATTTCTAATTAATTAGGACCTCATTTTGAAATTCGGTTTAAAGGGATTTTATTTACATATCAACTAAACTAAATACCTTATGAGAAAAGCTTTACTCTTTGTTGTTGCGCTTTTCACCATGACACTCAGTTATGAGGTGTCGGCGCAGCAACGGGTAATTACCGGAACGGTAATTTCCGACGAAGATGGACTTGGCTTGCCAGGTGCAACCGTCCTCGTGAAGGGTACGACTGTGGGTACTACCACCGATTTGGATGGTAATTACTCCCTTGACGTCCCTGCGGGTTCTGATGTCCTGATTTTCTCTTTTGTGGGCCTCGAGTCCAAAGAAGAGGTGATCGGTAATCGAACCGTGATCAATGTTACCCTTACGGCCGATGCCGCCCAACTATCCGAAGTGGTAGTCACTGCGATCGGTATCGAAAGGGAAAAGAAAGCCTTGGGTTATGGAGTTACCTCAGTAGGTAGCGAACAACTTGAGAATCGTCCAGAGCAAGACGTTGCCCGCGTTTTGCAAGGAAAAGTACCGGGTGTAAGCATTACTTCTACCAACGGGATGTCAGGTTCGGGAACGAACATGGTAATCAGAGGTTATTCCTCTGCTACTGGATCTAACCAGCCTTTATTTGTAGTAGATGGGGTGCCATTTAACACTAGTACCAATGCCCAAAATGGATTTACCACGGGTGGAGCTACTACTTCTTCTCGATTCTTGGATATTGACCCGAATAACATCGAGTCAATGTCTGTATTGAAGGGCTTGTCTGCTACGGTACTTTATGGTGATCAAGGACGAAATGGAGTAATTTTGATTACTACTAAGTCTGGTGCCTCTAAAAGAAAAGCAGCAGAAGTAACAATCAATCAATCTGTATTTACCAACGAAGCAGCTTCTTTGCCTACTTATGGACAGGTTTATGGAAATGGTTTCCAGCAGGCTCCAGGATTCTTTTTCTCCAACTTTGGACCGAGAATGGATCAGGGCTTAACGGTTAATCACCCTTATGCTACTTCATCAGTTGCTTCAATTAGAAATGCATTCCCTGAATTCTTCAATGAAGATGGAACGCCTGTACAGTATGAGTACAAGGCATATGCCGATCCATCTGAAGTATTTTTCAGAAAAGGTTTGATTAGCAATACTTCGATTCAAGTAGCAGGAGGCTCAGATAACACGAGCTATAATGCAAGCTTTGGGTATACTGATGAGGAAGGATTTACGCCTGGTAATGAGTTGAAAAAATACAACTTTGGTTTGGGGATTAATTCTTCAGTGACAGATAAATTGTCAATCAAATCTTCGTTTACCTTTGCTATCACCGATTTGCAGTCTCCTCCGGTCAATGCGGCATTTGGTTCTGGCCCATCGGGAGGTATTCCTTCTGTATTTGCCCACGTATTGTATACGCCAAGATCTGTGGATTTGGGTGGTTTGCCCTGGGAAAATCCAGTTGACAGAAGCTCGGTTTATTACAGAGGGGATAATGGTATAGTCAACCCAAATTGGTTGGTTAGGAATTATACAAATACCTCTGATGTCCAGCGATTCTTTAACTCTACCTCAATCAATTACGATATCAATGACGACTTCTTCATTACTTATCGAATTGGGTTGGATACCTACACCGAATTGCAGGAAGCGCGATACAATAGAGGCGGACCTTCCTCAAGTTTGGCAACTCAAACTGGGTATTACAGATCTACCAATATTACCAATACGATTTGGAACCAGGATTTGGTATTCAACTGGAACAAGGAGTTTTCAGACGATTTCGGAATGACTGCCTTGTTAGGCGGAAACTCTAGATATGACGTCTATTCTCAAAATGGAGTTGCTTCACAGGGTCAATTAGCCTTCGGTTTGTTTCGTCATTCTAACTTTGGGCAATCATCGTCTAACGATGCCTATACCGGAAATAATCTAAACAGAACTCAGGAAGAGCGAAGAATGGGGGTTTATGCCAACGTTACTTTAGATTATAAAAATTACCTGTATTTGAATCTTTCAGCCAGAAATGACTGGACTTCTACGGTAGAGCCGGAGAATAGAAGAATCCTTTATCCAGGAGCTTCAATTTCCTTTATCCCAGCTTCAGCGTTTGACTGGAATTCGAATGTGGTCAATGATTTGAAACTGCGCTTGGGATATGGTACTTCAGCGGGATTCCCTGCTCCATATAGAACGAGAAATATTCTGGCGCAAAGTGCACGTGCATTTTCCCGAGACGGTTCGGTGACGGCTACTCACTCCGTTTCCAACCTATTGGGAAATCCGAACTTAAAACCAGAGCTTCATGAGGAGACTGAGTTTGGTATTGAAGGGGTAATGTTTAATAACAAATTAACATTTGACCTCTCTCTATATCAAAAAAATACGCGAGATCTGATTACACAATCCCCAATTGATCCTTCCACAGGATTTACCTCTACGGCAATTAATATTGGAAAAATCAGAACCCGTGGAGTTGAATTCCAGGCTACAGTTACTCCAGTTTCGACT
Source organism: Algoriphagus hitonicola (assembly GCF_900113375.1). GTDB lineage: Bacteria > Bacteroidota > Bacteroidia > Cytophagales > Cyclobacteriaceae > Algoriphagus > Algoriphagus hitonicola. The sequence continues at coordinate 94,458 of NZ_FOPC01000008.1, forward strand.
GCTTCAGGATTTAACTGGAACTCGACTGTTAACTGGGGGCTATATCGCTCCGTAACTGTAGAGTTGGGTGGAGGTCTTGAGGAGGTGCTTATCGCCGGATTTACCACTTTGGGTAACTTTGCGATCCCAGGTGAACCATTCAATATTATCAAGGGTATTGGATTTGATCGAGACGAGCAGACTGGTCAACCAATCATCTTGTCAAATGGTCTTCAGAAGCCTGCGGCAGATCTTCAGATTTTGGGTGATCCTAACCCAAGATGGAATGGATCTTGGATCAACTCCTTCTCGTACAAAGGATTTACGCTTTCTGCGATGATGGAATACCGACACAAAGGGGTGATTCACTCTAGCACGGTAACGGCCACGCTTGCCAGAGGGGTGACCAAAGATCCTGTGATTGACAGAGAATTATCTCTAATCATGCCAGGAGTGAAAGAAGATGGTACACCAAATGATATTCAAATCACAGCATCGGATTATTTCTTTGGAGGATATCAGGGGGCTACTGATGAGCCAAATGTATTCGATGGTTCTATGATCCGATTGAGAGAAGTTTCTCTTGGCTATGCTTTACCAGCTAGCCTAGTTTCAAAGACTCCTTTTAAGAGAGCTTCTTTAGCCCTGAGTGGTACCAATCTTTGGTTCCTTGCTTTGAACTTCCCACCAAACATGAACTATGATACCGACGTGTTGGGAACTGGTGTAGGCAACGGTTTAGGATTTGACTTTGTAACTGGGCCTAGCTCCAGAAGATTTGGTGGAACCTTAACCTTGGCATTCTAAACCACAAACAGACAATACCATGAAAAAGAAAATATATAGTTTATTGCTGGCATTCAGCACCCTGTTTGCGGTTTCCTGTGATCTTGATCTCTTGGAAAACCCCAACGCGGTAAATGCCGATACAGCATCTCCTGATTTTCTCCTCAATAATATCCAGTTAGATTACCAGACTTTGTTTAATACCATTGGTAACCACGGGATGCGATTGACGAGAATGCTCAATCAGGGATCAGCACAATATGAAGGAGCTTATACTCCTGTCACAACAAACGGTTATTGGTCAAATGCTTATGCCAATATTTTACAGGATATCAAATTTCTGGAGCCATTGGCAGAGGAGGGTAATTTCCAAAGACACTTAGGAATAGCTAAAACCATTGAAGCAATGGTTCTATTCAACCTAGTGGATTCTTATGGAGATATTCCTTTCTCTCAAGCGTTGGATCCAGCAGAATTTAATCCCGCTACTGACTCTGGAGAATCAGTTTATGATGCGGCATTTGCATCTCTTGAGGAAGCTACTGCCCACTTCACAGCAGAGTCTGCCGGTGTACCAAATGATTATTATTATGACAGAGATTATGACAAATGGGTAAGACTAGTAAATACCTTGAAGCTTCGCTATTACCTAAACAGAAGATTGATTGATGGGAGTGGCTCTACATCAGGGATCAATGCCTTAATTTCTGAGGATAATATGTTGAAAGAAGGGGATGATTTTGTATTCCAGTTTGGTACTACCAATGCGGACCCGGATTCCAGACATCCTCGTTTTGCCGCCCAGTATACTTCTGGTGGTGGAGATTATCAGTCTACCTATTATATGTGGCATTTAACTGAGGAAAAAGGTTTTGATGATCCTAGAGCTAGATTTTATTTCTATCGACAAGTTTTGGTAAATTCTACCAATCCAGATGAAATCGAATGTATCACACAATTGCCTCCTTCTCACTATTTAGTGGCAGACTTTATTTATTGTCTCCCAGGTGATAGAGGATATTGGGGTCGTGATCACTTGGATCCTGATGGTATTCCACCAGATGGATTACTGAGAACTGCCTGGGGTGTTTATCCTGCCGGTGGTCGATTTGATAATGATTCAGCTACTCCGGTAAATGACCCATCTTTAGGAGCTCAGGGGGCTGGTATTCATCCGATTATGTTGGCAGCTTATGTTGACTTTATGCTTGCAGAGGCGGCCCTTACCTTAGGTACTTCCGGTGATGCTAAAGATTACATGCTTTCTGGGATAGAAAAACAGATGAACTACATGATTGATTGGAGCTTGGCTTCTGGGGATGCTGGGAATATCAGTGCTTTCTTGACTGAAGAGGAGATCGACCTAGACCGAAATATCGAAAACTACCTAGAGTATGTGGATGAGGAATACAGTGATGCTGGTTCGGAAGATGCTCGAATGAACATCATCGGCCGTGAATACTGGTTAGCATTATATGGAAATGGAATTGAGGCATATAACCTTTATAGAAGAACTGGCAAGCCTGATAATATGCAGCCTGGCTTGGAACCTAATCCTGGTATTTTCCCTCGATCATTCTTCTACCCAAATAACTATATGGTGACTAATACTTCTGCCGAGCAGAAAGCAGATCAATCGGCACAGGTATTTTGGGATAATAATCCTTCTGGAAATGCTTGGGTTTACTAACCAATAAATTTGAAAAATTATGAGAATCTTAAAATATAGTTTCGGCTTATTGGCAAGTGCTCTTGTGCTCTTTAGTTCTTGTAGGGACTTTGTAGAGCCAAACGTTCCATACAGCGAATTTGACACAGGTGCCTATTTGCGCACGATTGATAGAACCAGTACTACCTTTAACCTCTTTGATTTGCAAAGTTCAAACTTCGCATTGACTTTAGAGGCAGTAGATGCTGAAGATGGTGGTACCGTAGAGACAGTGGAAATCCGGGTTCGTCATAGACGATTGATTCCTGGGGTTGGATTGGAATATACTCCTGAGGATGATGTTTTGGTTCGTACTTTGGAAGCATCGGATTTTGCTCCAAATTCAGAATCCAGGTTTTTGAGAACAAGCTTTGAAATTCCTGCTTCTGAGGCAGTAAGTGCCGTTGGACTGTCTTTCGATGATATCGAAGGGGGTGATGTATTTGAGTTTAGATTGGTCTTGAATGATCGATTTGGTCGTTCATTCAGTACAAATAATGTGACTACAAACATTGCCGGTGCTCCTTTCTATGCATCACCTTTCCAGTATAATGTAAGCGTGGTATGCCCTTCAGACTTAGGAGGAACTTATCAGTTTGACGCGACAGAAACCTTCTGTGGAGAAACCTTCAGTGGGGAAATCACATGGACTCCTGTAGAAAGCAGTCCTGGTAGTTATGAACTTTCTGACGGTACTTTCGGGGCATGGGATGCTTGCTATCCAGATAGCTGGGGTAGTGGTGACGTGAGAATAAATGATGCGTGTAACATCCTTACCATGACAGGAACTGACAAGTACGGGGATTCCTACTCAATGACTGTAGTAAGTTCTACTCCGGAGGAATTGACCTTAGCATGGGAAAACACCTTTGGTGAATTTGGTACAGTAGTCGTTTATTCTAATGATGGTAAACCATGGCCTGATTTGCAATAATAGTTTTATCTTAAAAGGCAGCATTTCGGTGCTGCCTTTTTTTATAATAGTATATTTGGAAAAGCAAATAAGCGGTTTTTTAATCCCAATATTCTCGTGTAGTTTTGTTGTGATCTAAAAAACTGTCATGGACAAATTTTCCTACATCGCCAATGCTCACGTTTCCTATATCGATGAGCTGTATCAATCCTTCAAACAAGACCCAGATTCGATAGACCCAAGCTGGAAAGAATTTTTTCAAGGCTTTGATTTTGCCTTGACCAATTATGGGGAAGAGGAGAATGGGCAGCTTACTTCGCAACCCACACCAAAAAATGGTTCTTTGGCTACTCCAGGCACCATTATGGATATGGAGCAGCTGCCCAAAGAAATTAAAGTCAGGGCACTGATTCATGCCCATCGTTCGAGAGCTCACCTTCGCTCTAAAACCAATCCCGTAAGAGAAAGAAGAGATCGAAAGGCATTGATCGATCCTCAGGATTTTGGATTGGGCAAGGAGGATATGGACTCCGAATTCCAAGCAGGAAATGAGATTGGAATTGGAAAAGCGAAACTTTCTGCCATCATTGAGGCGCTGAAGACGATCTACGAAGGTCCGATGGGCTTTGAGTATCTTTATATTCGCGATCCGGAGATTCTAGACTGGTTAAAAACCAAGATCGAAAAGGAAGCGTTGGCCTTCAATCCATCCACGGAGGAGAAAAAGCGAATCTTGTTTAAGCTAAATCAAGCCGTGGTTTTTGAAAACTTTTTGCACACCAAATACCTCGGACAAAAGAGATTTTCCTTGGAAGGTGGTGAAAGCACGATACCATTTCTCGATGCTGCGATCAATACTGCGGCAAAAGGTGGAGTGGAGGAAGTTATGATCGGAATGGCGCACCGTGGACGATTAAATGTCCTGGCGAATATCATGGGGAAAACCTATGAGCAGATTTTTTCTGAGTTCGAGGGCACAGCAAAGCCTGACTTGACCATGGGAGATGGAGATGTGAAATATCACATGGGCTACTCCTCTGATATTATGACTCCTGATGAGAAAAAAGTTCATCTTAAACTCGCTCCAAACCCATCCCATCTTGAAGCAGTAAATCCGGTTGTCGAAGGATTTATTCGTGCCAAAATTGATTCTCAGCATCAGGGTGACGCAACTAAGGCTCTGCCGATTTTGATTCATGGAGATGCCGCGGTTGCCGGACAAGGGATTGTTTATGAAGTGACTCAAATGGCAGGGTTAAAGGGGTATCATACTGGCGGGACAATTCACTTTGTAATCAATAATCAAGTTGGTTTCACGACTGATTTTGATGATGCACGAAGCTCTATTTATTGTACCGATGTTGCTAAAATCATCGATGCACCAGTGATTCACGTCAATGGCGATAATGCGGAAGCTGTGGTATTTGCGGCTAGACTCGCTGCTGAATTCCGTCAAAAGTTCGGCAAGGATATTTTTGTAGATATGGTCTGCTATCGTCGTCACGGACACAATGAGTCGGATGAACCGAAATTTACTCAGCCGGAGCTTTACAATATCATTTCCAAACACCCCAATCCACGTGAAGTCTATATCAAGCGATTGACTGAGCGAGGAGACCTGGACGCCAAGATAGCTAAGCAAATGGACGAGGAATTCCGTCAATTGCTTCAGGATCGATTAAATATGGTAAAGGAAAAACCTTTGCCTTATCAAGCGACCAAATTTGAGCGAGAATGGGGGAGTTTGAGAAGATCTAATCCAGATGACTTTTTGAAATCTCCCGAAACAGGGATTTCGGAAGAAGCTATTGAAAAAGTAGCTGAAGCTTTGACGCTGATTCCAAAGGGGTTCAAAGCCATCAAGCAGATTGAAGTTCAAATGAAGCAACGCAAAGAAATGTTCTTCAAGTCTAAGTCGCTCAACTGGGCCTCAGCGGAGTTGTTGGCATACGGTTCCTTGCTGTTAGAGGGAAAAACTGTTCGATTGACTGGGCAGGACGTTCAGCGTGGCACTTTTTCTCACCGTCACGCAGTCTTGCATGACGCAAATTCCAATCAGCCTTATAATTCCCTTCGGGAAATGAAGGATAGAAAGGGGCAATTCTATATTTATAATTCCTTGCTTTCCGAATATGCCGTTTTGGGATTTGAGTATGGCTATGCCATGGCAAACCCACATTCTTTGACCATTTGGGAAGCTCAATTTGGGGATTTTGCTAATGGCGCTCAAACAATGATCGACCAGTTTATTTCCTCAGGTGAGTCCAAATGGCAGAAGCAAAACGGATTGGTGATGCTTCTTCCCCATGGGTACGAGGGCCAAGGTCCAGAGCACTCTAATGCCCGCCCAGAGCGATTTTTACAGCTTTCGGCCGAATACAATATGGTCGTGGCAAATATCACCGAGCCCTCCAATTTCTTCCATTTACTAAGAAGGCAATTGACTTGGGAATTCAGAAAACCATGTGTGGTAATGTCACCAAAGTCTTTGCTGAGACATCCCAAAGTAATGTCTCCGGTGGAGGAGTTTACCCAAGGCAGATTTAGAGAGGTGATTTTGGATGCGACGGTGAATGCTAAGGATGTGAAGCGAGTAGTGCTCTGCTCAGGCAAAATTTATTACGATCTGGAGGAAGTCAGAGAAAAAGAAAAGGTAAAAGATGTGGCGATTCTTCGGATCGAGCAACTTCATCCTCTCCCAATCAAACAAATTGTGGAGGCAGTGAAAGCCTATAAAGAGGCCGAGCTGGTATGGGTTCAAGAGGAGCCTGAGAATATGGGCTATTGGAATTATATTCTTCGATTACTTTATAAAGAACTTCCGATGGATTTGATCGCTAGAAAGATGAGTGCTTCTCCAGCTACCGGTTATAACAAAGTTCACGTAGAAGAACAGAAATCCATCATTTCCAAAGCCCTAAAATTGTAAATTGTCTTTAATCCAGAATAATCATTTTGTCATTTTTGCCCTGCTGGCAAAATCATAACAGAAAAACACATGAGCAAAGAAATCAAAGTTCCCGCAGTAGGAGAGTCTATTACGGAGGTCACGATTGGCCAGTGGTTTAAAAAAGACGGTGATACCGTACAAATGGACGAGGTTCTCTGTGAACTCGAATCCGATAAAGCAACATTTGAATTGCCAGCAGAAGCGGCAGGAACGCTAAGAATCAAAGCTGAGGAAGGCGATACCTTGGAAATAGGAGCAGTAATCTGTGTCATCGAAGAGTCTGATTCAGGAGTGAAAGCGGGTGATTCCAAGTCCGAAAAGAAAGACGGAGAACCCGAGAAGAAAGAAGAAAAAAGCAGCAAATCCTCCTCGTCTAAGACAGGTGAGGTAAAAGAAATGGTGGTTCCGACTGTCGGCGAATCAATTACTGAGGTGACCTTGGCTAATTGGATCAAAAGCGACGGTGACTATGTCAAGCTTGATGAAATCATCGCAGAAGTAGATTCTGATAAGGCTACATTTGAGCTACCAGCAGAAGCTTCGGGGATTTTGAGACATGTCGCTGCAGAAGGAGATACCCTGGAAATCGGCGGATTGATTTGTAAAATCGAAGTCACAGAAGGTGAACCCAGTTCCTCATCCTCTGATTCCAAAGAAGAAGAAAGTAAATCCGAGGCATCTTCTGCCGAAGGAAAGGAAAACTATGCCACTGGACATGCCTCTCCGGCTGCTTCTAAAATCTTAGCTGAGAAGGGAATCAAGGCTGAGGAAGTAAAAGGAAGCGGAAAAGATGGTCGCATCACCAAGGAGGATGCTCAAAGTGCCCAAAAATCCGCTCCCGCAGAGAAAAAGCCAGAAGCTAAAAAAGAAGAAGCTCCTCGGGAAGCAATTAAAGTAGCGGGCTCCAGAGAAGAACGAAGAGAAAAAATGTCTTCTTTAAGAAAAACAGTTTCCAAACGATTGGTAGCAGTTAAAAATGAGACAGCCATGTTGACTACGTTCAATGAAGTCAATATGAAGCCGATCATGGATTTGAGGTCCAAATTCAAAGAGCAATTCAAAGAAAAGCACGGTGTAGGATTGGGCTTTATGTCTTTCTTTACCAAAGCAGTCTGTGTAGCCCTTCAAGAATGGCCAGCAGTCAACGCTAAAATTGATGGAAATGAGATTGTTTACAACGATTACTGCGATATTTCGATTGCTGTCTCTGCACCAAAAGGATTGGTCGTGCCGGTAATACGAAATGCAGAAGGGATGACTTTCGATCAGATCGAAAAAGAAGTAGTGAGACTTGCCACTAAGGCTCGTGACAATAAACTCTCCATCGAAGAAATGACAGGCGGAACTTTTACGATCACCAATGGTGGGGTATTCGGTTCCATGATGTCCACTCCGATTATCAATGCGCCCCAATCGGCAATATTGGGTATGCACAATATCGTGGAGCGACCGATGGCTGTAAATGGCGAAGTGAAAATTCTTCCAATGATGTATGTGGCACTTTCCTACGATCACCGAATCATCGATGGACGAGAGTCTGTCAGCTTCTTAGTGAGAGTAAAGCAGCTTTTGGAAGATCCCACTCGACTGCTCTTTGGAGTGTAAATAAGTACGATTTAAGAATTACGATTTACGGGGGGCTGGGTAGAACTGGTCCTTTTTTTAACAAATTTAGACCAAGTCTTTTGTCTTGCGTCTAGTATCTAAAATCTAAGAAAAAATGTACGACGTTATAGTAATTGGTTCAGGTCCCGGAGGATATGTGGCAGCAATCAGAGCTGCGCAATTAGGGATGAAAACCGCCATAATTGAAAAATATTCAACCCTTGGAGGTACCTGCTTAAACGTAGGCTGTATTCCTTCCAAAGCACTTTTGGACTCTTCTGAGCATTATCACAATGCTGCTCATACGTTCAAGACTCATGGGATTAATCTTTCCAATTTGAAAGTAGACCTTAAGCAAATGATTGCCCGAAAAGATGATGTGGTGAAGCAAAATGTGGATGGAATTCAGTTTTTGATGAAGAAAAACAAAATCGATGTTCACCATGGGGTTGGCTCTTTTGTGGATTCGACCACAGTCAAAGTGACCAAAGAAGATGGCAAGTCGGAAGAAATCAAAGGTAAAAATATAATTATCGCCACTGGCTCAAAACCTGCGTCGCTTCCATTCATCAAATTGGACAAAGATCGGGTAATTACCTCCACGGAAGCTCTGAAGATGAAAGAAATCCCCAAGCATCTTATCGTCATCGGTGGTGGCGTGATAGGAATGGAACTGGGCTCTGTCTATGGAAGAATGGGATCCAAAGTTTCTGTGGTCGAGTTTATGGATTCTTTGATTCCATCGATGGACAAGACCATGGGAAAAGAGCTTCAGAAATCCTTGAAGAAACTCGGGTTTGAATTTTTCCTCAAGCATAAAGTCACTGCAGTAGAAAGCAAAGGCAAAGAGGTAACGGTCAAGGCTGAAAATGGAAAAGGAGAGACTATCGAACTCAAAGGCGATTATGTCTTGGTTTCAATTGGAAGAAAGCCGTACACCGAAGGCTTAAATGCAGAAGCAGCTGGTGTGAAACTCAATGATCGAGGTCAGGTAGAAGTCAATGAGCATTTGCAGACTTCTGCATCCAACATTTACGCGATTGGAGATGTCGTTAAAGGTGCGATGCTTGCGCACAAGGCAGAAGAGGAAGGCGTCTTTGTCGCAGAAGTGATCGCCGGGCAAAAACCGCATATCAACTATAATCTGATCCCCGGAGTGGTGTACACTTGGCCGGAAGTCGCTTCAGTAGGCTATACCGAGGAGCAATTGAAGGAAAAGGACATTAAATATAAGACTGGCAAATTTCCATTCTTAGCTTCCGGACGAGCCAGAGCATCCATGGATACCGATGGATTGGTCAAGGTTTTGGCGGATGCCGAAACGGATGAAATCCTTGGAGTACACATGATCGGTCCTCGTACGGCTGATATGATTGCCGAGGCGGTGGTAGCAATGGAATACCGCGCGTCTGCAGAAGATATCGCTAGAATGTCCCATGCTCACCCGACTTACACGGAAGCGTTTAAAGAGGCCTGCTTGGCAGCAACAGAGAATCGGGCATTACACATTTAAGCAAGAAAAAATACTTTTACGGAAAGCCATCCCACCAGTTGAGATGGCTTTTACTTTTTGGAGAAATTGATTTACTTCCAAGATGAAATTTCGAATTGCAATTATTGGGGCAGGAAATGTAGCCTGGCATTTAGCCCCTGCTTTGGAAGAAGCGGGTCATGAAATTACAGAGGTTTATGCCAGGACCAGTGAAGCTGCTAAAGAAGTCACTAAGCGACTTTACACCACCGAACCAAAATTGGATCTTGATTTTTCTGAAAGTCGGGCCGAAATCTTCATCCTTGCGATCAAGGACGATACCGTGGCAGAAGTTGCCGATTCGATTATATTACCGGAAGGCAGTATTTTAGTCCATACCTCAGGGACTCTTCCCCTGGAAATTCTATCGTATAGTTCGGCGAGTTTTACCGGGATTTTTTATCCTTTACAGTCCTTTACCGCTGGACAAAAAATGGATTTATCGGAGGTTCCATTTTTGATTGAATCGTCTGATCAGGAAGTTCTTCAGAAATTGAAAAAAATGGCTAAAAGCATTTCTAATCAATGTTTTATTGTAAGGTCAAAGGATCGAAAAGCGATTCATGTGGCAGCAGTTTTTGCAAGCAACTTTTCCAATCATATGATTCGGATCTCAGAGGAAATCATGCAAAGACAAGGACTCGATTTCGAAATGATGAAACCGCTGATTGTCGAGACTATTTCAAAAAGCCTTCAAATAGGAGCAAAAAAGGCCCAAACCGGGCCCGCTATTCGTGAAGATTACGAAACCTTGGAAGATCATTTTCGATTTTTAAATTTCAATCCGGAACTGGCTGAAATTTATCGATTGATCTCCCAAGATATCATTGATAGTTAACCATTCCAGCTACCAAATTTACCATTTTGATAGTCTTGGTAAGCTTCCCGAATCTGAGCCTCCGAATTCATCACAAATGGTCCTTGAGCCACGACGGGTTCATTAAACGGTTTGGCATGTCCCAAAATGATCACTGATTTTTCAGTGGCTTGAACTTCAATTTTTTCGCCCGTATTCTCAAATTCAACCAATTGGCGATAATCCACTTCTTGGCTATTGACGGTCACTTTGCCTCGGACTACGTAGAAGAAAATGTTTTCCTCCGTGGGAATATCCTTTTCAAATTTGCTTCCTTTATCTAGGTAAATGGTGCTCATCGTAACGGGAAAAGTTCCTTCAAAAGCGCCTTTTACACCATTCCATTCCCCAAAAAGCTGCTGAACTTTTACCTTGGCATCGTCTAGTTCAAGCACTGGAATTTCTTCTTTTTGAAGACCGATGTAATTAGGTGTCATCATTTTCTTTGATGCGGGAAGATTCAACCAAAGTTGTAAAATCTCCAAATCACCTCCATTCTTCTTGAATTGATCACTGGAGACTTCTGCGTGGATCAAACCTTTACCAGCAGTCATGTATTGTACACCGCCCGGCCCGATTACGGATTCATGACCTGAGCTATCCTTGTGCATAATATCGCCTTCAAGGATAAAAGTTACGGTCTCCATCCCACGGTGCGGATGTGGGCCAAATGGTAATCCACGATTATGTGCTGGATAGGTCTGATGGCCGTGATGATTGAGAAAAAGAAAGGGATCAATCATCTCCAAGCTTTGGGTCGGCATAGGGCTATAGGTGATTAAATCCGCAATGGGTCGATATTCTGAATCGTGTATTTTTTTGATGGCTCTCATAGGTGAAAATGATTACATTAAATGTATATACATGGAATGGCATTTTTCAATAGATGGTTCAAAAAATCAAGGATTTAATTCAGCTTTTTGTCAAGAGTTAAAATGGTTTTTAAAAGCACGTTGGCGCCATTCGCGATTTCTTCTTTGCTGGAGTATTCGTCTGGCGCATGACTGATGCCATCCTTGCTTGGGATAAAAATCATTCCCATTGGGGCAATTCGAGCCATTTCTTGGGCATCATGTCCAGCTCCACTTGGCAAACTCATTGTAGTCAGACCGAGTTCTTCAGCAGATTCTTTGATGATTTGCCGAATAGATTCATTGGCTATTGCAGGTTTGGAGGCCACTTCGATATGTTTGACCGAAACTTCTACTCCGAATTCTTCCGCAAATTCCTCCGCTTGACTTTCCAAACTTTCATAGAGCGACCAGATTTTTTCGGATGAGAGATCTCTGATTTCGAGGGATAATTTCACTTCCCCTGGGATCACGTTTCCAGCTCCAGGTGAGGCTTCGATTTTCCCGACTGTACCTACTTGTCTTCCTTCTTCGGCACGGATAGTTTCATTGACTTCTAAAATAAACTTGGCTGCGGGAAGCATAGGGTCTTTCCTCAAATTCATCGGGGTGGTCCCGGCGTGGTTTGCTTTTCCTTTGAAGGTAAATTCCCACCACTCGATCGCGACGATTCCTTCGACAACTCCAATATCAATTTCTTCATTGTAGAGATTGGCGCCTTGCTCAATATGTAACTCTAAAAAAGCGGCTAAGTCTCCCTGTTTACGTGCCATTTCTGGGATTTTATCAGGATTTCCACCCAGTTGACTGATTCCCTCAGCTTGGCTAACTCCCGCATTGCTGACTACTTTCAGCGCCTCCTCGTTGAGTTGGCCGACCATTGCGCGACTTCCAATGACTCCGCCTTCCTCATTAGCAAAAATGATCACTTCCAAGGGATGCTGAGTTTCGATATTTTGCTCTTGTAAAGTCTGAATGACCTCAATAGCACTTAAACTTCCGACGGGACCGTCGTAGTGTCCTCCATTGGGCACTTCATCAATATGGGAGCCGAAGGCGATGGGTTTTAAATCGGGGTTTCTTCCCGTCCGTTTTCCAATGATATTTCCTGCAAAGTCCACTTTTACTTCAAGTCCAGCTTCTCGCATTAAGCCTTGCACATATTCTCTTGCTGCCATGTCGTGGGTAGAAAATGCGACACGGTCGGACCCTTGAGCATCATTTTTTCCATAGTTGGACAAGTGCATCAAATGCTGATGGAGTCGATCCGAATTGACCAGGATCTCTTGTGCCAAAGAAACTGTGGCGCTGATAAAATAAATGCTGAGCGTGTAGAGTAGGGCTTTTTTCATCTACTCAATTTAGAGTTTAAAAAGCTAAGAAAAAACTTCTTTTTCTGGCCGATTTGGCCACAATTAAAAAAAGAAAAGTCCCACTTTTCAGCGGGACTTAGAAGATTTATTTCAACCAGGCAAGTTTGACTTCATCAGGAGCTTTCATCCGATCTGCCAATCGCATGTAGCGGTCTGCCAGATTAGAAAGGTAATCCTGAGCCTTGGAAGCCATGTCATTGAGTCCTGTGACAGCTTCGATTTTCCAGTAATCTACTAAATGCTGAATGATTCGAGCATAATCCCAACCGGTGTAGATTCCTACTTTCTGAGTAATCTCTGAGAAATCTCTGTAAAGTGATTCTCTTTTTCCACCTTCTCCCATGAGGACGGCTGGCATGACGATTTGCTTTCGCATCATTTTTTCAAAGGCCACCATTGCCCCACTCGGGTCTATTTCGAAAATTTTAGCCATAAATGACTTATAAGCTTTTTCATGTCTAGCCTCATCCCCTGCGATAGTTTTACATATTCTGGAGAGTACATAATCTCCCGCTTTATCGGCTAACTTACCAGTATTCACGTGTGAGATTTTTGTTGCACGCTCCTGAAAAGAGGTATAAATCATCGCCTGATAAGGGTCAGATTCAGACTTAGGGTCAAAGCCGTTAGAAAGCAAGCGGTGAATGGTTTGCTCCACTGCTTTCATATCCACTCGACCAGTGAGATAGAGGTATTTGTTTAGAAGGTCACCGTGCCGATTTTCTTCAGCTGTCCAGGCTTTGGACCAGCGAACCCAGCCGGAAGGAGACAGGAGGCTTCGCTCCTCATTTATTCCTTCCAACAAGTTGAAATAAGTTTGGTAAGAAGGCAAAGCCTCCTCGGTGATCATATTTCCAACAAGGGAAGTCAAGACGGTATCCGGAATTCCTTCTGCTCTTTTTTGTAATAATTTCACTTCTTCGAAAACTTCCGGATTGTGAAAATCGGGAAGGAAATCTGAGGGTTGCCAACATTCATCAGGGTCGACCAAAACATTGTCTACCGCATCCCCCACCAAGTCATCTAGTTGGGAGATGACTTCCATGTTTTTTTCTAGTTCGTAATTGATTTCTACTGATTTCATGGGTAATTAATTTATCCGAAATCCTCACTTCGGCATTGAAATGTCCTATAAAGGTACTGACAATTAAGCAGAATACACATTGAAATGTTCAATGCACCATTTGGAATTCCATGAATGGGCAAAAAATTGCTTTTATCTACTTAAAAAGTAAATAGAGCCAAGTCTGAACATAAGGCTCTATTCACTTTTAAATTGATTTGGATATGGATCAATAATCCAATTTGTAAGCAACAACTTTATTTTTGAAAAAAGTCGGCACGTAAACGACTTTATCAGCAGGATTGTATCCGATATCAGCTGTGTTGGATTCCTCTTCTGTAGTATCCAGCATTTTGGTCTGATCACCCTCGGAGGCGAACCAGATTTCACCCTGCCATCTTGATGCTACAAAATTACCATCACCTAAAATCACCAATCCGTCACCCCCCGTTACTTGGTCATTGATTACTGTGGCGCTTCCGTCTGCGTTCCATTTTTTCAAACCTGAAGCATCCAAGCCATAAATAGTACCGTCGTCTGCTACAGCAATTCCATTGATAGATTCGTGGCCTTCGGAAACGGTAGAAATCTCTCCATTGGTGTAAAGATGGACTTTACCGGTATTCATATCAGTGAAATAGACATTTTCTTCGAAAGTGGCTACATCGTTGAGAAATTCTGCTCCCTCGACTGGCCAGCGGTTGGTGACAGTAGCAGTAGCAATCTCGATTTCTACCAGATCGGTAATGTCAGTGACATATAATTTTCCGTTGGCAATACCCATTCCTTTTGGGGCATTCAGACCAGTCACCCAGTCTTGACTGATGATGTTGCCATCCTTGTCAATAATGGAGATAGATCCTTTTCCGTCTTTTTCCTGAGGATCTTGACCAATGATGTTGGAAGTATAAATCGCTCCCGTAGCTTCATCATAAAGTACGGACTCCACAGTTTCAAGAGTTGCAGGAGTTTCCCACATCATAGTTAGGGTGGGGCTTTTAGCCTCTTCAGCAGGCTGATTTTCTTCTACTTCTGTGGTTTCTTCCGTTTTTTGTGGGCTGCAATAGGTAAATAGTGCTACGGCAGAAAGGCCTAAAATCCCGACTTTCAATTGTGTTTTCATAACTATGGTTGATTAGATTCTATGATTTAGTTCTAAGTTCGTAAATAATTTTCACCAAATAAAATCCTGAATCAAGTCTTTTGTTTCAGGCTCTACCTAATTTTTAGTATTAAATATATGCAGTGGCATAGAATTGTTTTGAAAAATGCTTTTCATTTATATTGGTTTTACCGCTGGTGGATTTTTGATGTCAGAAAACTCAAAAGGAATTAAATTCAAACCAATAAAACACAGCAACCATGAGAAAATTTCTACTCCCAGCCCTATTATCAGGGCTTGTTTTAGCTTGCGGTCCTAAAGAAGTGACCGTAGATTATACCCAAATGAGCGACGAAGAACGTCTTCAAGCAGCTACTGAAATCGCTCAGTCCACTATTATGGTCGATGGCCACGTGGATCTGCCCTATCGGATGAAAGTCGGTGGATTTACCCTTCAGCGTGAAATTCTTGATGTTTCGGTCCGCACACCGGATGGGAATTTTGATTTTCCAAGATCAAGAGAAGGGGGATTGGATGCGCCGTTTATGTCGATTTATATTCCCGCAGGAAATCAAGCTATCCCAGGCGCTTCCAAGGCATTGGCGGACTCACTGATTTTAATGACCGAGCGCTTGGCCAATACTTTCCCGGATAAATTTGCGATGGCCTATAGTCCCGCTGATGTGGAGGCTAACTTTAATAAAGGAGTGATTTCTCTTCCGATGGGAATGGAAAACGGTTCTGGGATAGAAGATGAATTGGCCAACGTGGAATATTTTCACGGCAGGGGAATTCGATACATCACGCTGACACACGGCAAAGACAATCTTATCGGAGATGCGAGCTATGACACCACGGGCACTCACGGTGGATTGAGTGAATTTGGTGAGCAGGTAGTCGCCGAGATGAATCGAGTGGGAATCATGGTGGATTTGAGCCATGTTTCTGATAATACTTTCCGGGATGCCTTGGCCATTAGCAAAGTCCCTGTTATTGCTTCTCATTCCTCAGTTCGGAAATTTACGCCGGGTTTTGAGCGAAACATGAGTGATGAATTGATCAAAGCAATGGCTGATAATGGTGGTGTGATGATGATTAATTTTGGAGGATCCTTCATCGATTCCGCTTATGCGGCAGGCTCAGCCAAAGTCCGAGAGCATATTGTCAACTGGTTGGCAGAAAACAATTTAAGTCGGAGGGATTCGGCGGCTCAAGTTTATATCAAGGAATATACTGCAGCTAATAATCCATTTCCTACGGTGCAGCGCGTGGCCGATCATATCGATCATGTGGTGAATTTGGTAGGGATAGATTATGTGGGTTTTGGGTCGGATTTTGACGGGGTGGGAGATTCTTTACCGACTGGATTGAAAGATGTGTCGATGTTCCCCAATTTGATCGCTGAGCTTTTGAAACGAGGATATTCCAAGGAGGATATCGAGAAAATCTGCTACAAAAATATTTTCCGGGTTTGGCAGGCTGTGGAGGATTATGCGGCTTCTCAGAAATAGAGGTATTGAAAAAAACTAAAAATAGACCCAATTGATGGTTATGCGCTGGGTCTATTTTTTTAGGACTTCCAAAAGTTGGGAAGGAGTAAAAACTGGCAGATTTGACCGTTTAAAATCTTTGAGATTTCGGGTTAGGATGGACTCATATCCATATTCCAAAGCAGTATAATATTGAAGAGCATCTTCAAAATCTCGGAAGTCCATGTTATTTAGACTCAAATCGATGAATTTTTCATTCAGCGGCTTAACTTGAAGTAGAAGCTTGAATTTCCGTATCAGCTCTTTGGCGGATTCTGGCTTCACCAATTTTAAAAGATGATAATGAGTATTGGCAATAGATAAGACCGAAACACCACAGCTTATTTCACCTTTCTCAGCAAGTGAAAATATTATTCCAGCTTTGACATCAAAAGGCTTTCTCTGGGTTAAAAAGTCAATCAAAATATTGGCGTTAACAAAAATTCTTTTCATTGATACTTTTTTTCCAGGTATTCTCTGTATTCTTTTTTATAGTCGTAATCTTCAGGCAAAGGACCTGCTGCCCCCATCAAGCTTTTAACTAACGGGCTGATATGAGTATGATCTAATTCTTCTTCTTTAGGTTTGGAAATCCCATCCAAATAGGTTTCTATTAGTTTTGAAAGGCTAGTTTTTTGCTCTAAGGAATATTTTTTTGCTCTTTCGATCACATCCGCGTTAAGACGAATGGTAAGTTTGCTGTCCATAATTAAGTGAATTTTTGACGTATAAATTTATATTTATTGTACGACATTTTATCAACTCGGTTGATTTTTTTAAATGATTGAATTCTATTAGATGAATTTGATTATGTAGAATTCTGCCAGAAGTAGAATATCCTTTGATATTCGGGTTGAGAGAACCATGAGCGAAGCTTGCTAAAAATGAACTTTAAAGCTGATTTTAAGCCATTTAATTTCCTAACAGGCAAACAAGCGGATGATCAGATTAATGAATGTTGAGACATATTACCCTATTCAACTTTATAATATTTTTTTTACTAATTTCTTGATTTATGGAACAACTTGAAATCCTGCCATATTTTCCTGTTTTCTTTTTGAAAGTTCTCTTTTTCAGTCATTTTGACCGAAAAATGCAATTGGATTTTGATTTGATGAATAAGTTTTGAATACATTCTCAAGCAACTAAACCACTATCAATACATGGATTTTAAGCAATTCACGATCAAGTCTCAGGAGGC
Organism: Algoriphagus hitonicola; assembly: GCF_900113375.1. Classification (GTDB taxonomy): domain Bacteria; phylum Bacteroidota; class Bacteroidia; order Cytophagales; family Cyclobacteriaceae; genus Algoriphagus; species Algoriphagus hitonicola. Next base: position 111,905 of record NZ_FOPC01000008.1, read on the forward strand.
GATCCAAAAGGCTGCTGAGCTGACGATGGCTTCGGGTCAACCCGCCATCGAAACGGCTCATTTGCTAAAAGGGATTTTCTCCGAGGATGAAAATGTCACCGACTTTGTCTTCAAAAAACTCGGTGCAAACAAGCAATTACTTTCCCAAAAGCTAGATGAGCAATTGGGAAAACTCCCCAAAGTCAGTGGGACCAATCAGCAGCCCCATCTTTCGAATTCGGCCAACCAAGCCTTGATCAAAGCCAAAGATTACCTCAAGACTTTTGGAGACGAATATGTCGCCATCGAGCATTTGCTTTTGGCGATCCTTGCGGGAACTGATGCCACAGCCCAACTACTCAAAGATCAAGGCTTGGCAGAAAAGCCTCTGATTGAAGCTATTAAGGAACTTAGAAAAGGAAATAAAGTGACCGATCCCAACGCAGAAAGCAAATACAGGGCTTTGGAAAAGTATTCCAAAAACCTAAACGAATTGGCCAAAAAGGGTAAAATTGACCCTGTAATCGGCCGTGATGAAGAAATCAGACGGGTGCTGCAGATTCTCGCCCGTCGTACCAAAAACAACCCCATCCTGCTCGGGGAACCTGGCGTGGGAAAGACGGCAATTGTCGAAGGACTTGCGCAGCGCATCGTCTCCGGAGATGTGCCGGAAAACCTGAAAAGTAAGACGCTGATTTCTTTGGATATGGGCTTGCTTGTCGCAGGCGCCAAGTACAAGGGTGAATTTGAGGAGCGACTAAAAGCCGTAATCAAAGAAGTAACCGACGCCGAAGGAGAAATCATTCTCTTTATCGATGAGATTCATACTCTGATTGGAGCTGGGGGTGGAGGCGAAGGAGCCATGGATGCAGCAAACTTGCTTAAGCCGGCCTTAGCAAGAGGGGAGTTACATGCCATCGGAGCGACCACGTTAAAGGAATACCAAAAATACATCGAGAAAGACAAAGCCTTGGAGCGTCGTTTTCAATCGGTTATTGTGGATGAGCCGGATACGGCAGATGCGATTTCCATCCTACGCGGTATCAAGGATAAATACGAACTCCATCATGGTGTGCGAATTAAAGATGATGCAGTGATCGCTGCAGTGGAACTTTCGCAGCGGTACATTTCTGACCGTTTTCTTCCCGATAAAGCCATCGACTTGATGGATGAGGCAGCCGCTAAACTCCGAATGGAGATCGACTCATTGCCTCAGGAATTGGATGAATTGAACCGTCGAGTCATGCAGCTCGAAATCGAGCGGGAGGCGATCCGAAGAGAAAATAATAAAGACAAAGAAGCAACGCTAAGCAAAGAAATCGCTGAGCTTTCCGAAAAACGACAGTCGGTAAAAGCCAAGTGGGAAAGTGAGAAAGCGGTGATTATGGGTATTCAGCGGGAAAAAGAAGCTATCGAGAAGCTGAAACTCGAAGCCGAACAAGCCGAACGATCTGGAGATTTTGGAAAGGTAGCCGAAATCCGGTATGGAAAAATTGTGGAGTCCGAGAAAAAATTGGAATCCTTCAAGTCCCAATTGGCAGAAATGCAGGCTGGTTCGCCACTGCTGAAGGAAGAAGTGGACAACGAGGATATTGCCTCTGTGGTCTCCAAATGGACAGGTATTCCTATCAGTAAAATGATCCAATCCGAGCGGGAAAAATTACTCCATCTCGAAGACGAATTGGGTCGAAGAGTAGCCGGTCAGCGAGAAGCGATCGCAGCATTGTCAGATGCCGTCCGCAGAAGCCGAGCCGGATTACAGGATCCCAAGCGCCCGATTGGTAGTTTTATCTTTATGGGTACGACTGGTGTGGGTAAAACCGAACTGGCAAAAGCCTTAGCCGAATACCTTTTCAATGACGAGAATGCCATGGTGCGGATCGATATGTCCGAATATCAGGAACGACATTCGGTCAGCCGATTGGTTGGAGCGCCTCCGGGATACGTGGGATACGATGAAGGCGGTCAGCTGACTGAGGCTGTTCGGAGAAAACCATATTCCGTGATTCTTTTGGACGAGATCGAAAAAGCGCATCCGGATGTATTTAATATCTTGCTCCAAGTGCTCGACGATGGTCGATTGACCGATAACAAAGGCCGTATTGCCAACTTCAAGAATACCATTATCATTTTGACCACTAATATCGGTTCGCACCTGATTCAGGATCGGTTTGCTGAGATGGAGGAATGGAACAAAGAGGAGCTTTTGGAAAAAACCAAAGCTGAGGTCTTTGACTTATTGAAGAAATCAGTCCGTCCGGAGTTCTTGAACCGAATCGATGAGACGATTATGTTTGAGCCGCTGAATAAGCAGATCATCCGCAAGATTGTCGATATTCAATGGAAAGAAATTCAAAATCGACTCGCCGAATCCAATATTGAGATAGAGGCCACCAAGGAAGTTTTGGATTACCTTGGAGAGGTCGGTTTTGATCCCAATTTCGGTGCGAGACCGCTGAAGCGAACGATGCAGCGCCTGATTCTGAATGAGCTTTCCAAGCAGATATTGGCAGGCTATATCAAAAATGACTCAGCGGTTCTAGTGGATTTGGATGCCGACAAGCAGGTGTACTTTAAGAATGTGGATGCTGCGGTTACGATAGAGAACTAATCTCGGAAAAGCTTTCAGGCTGAAATAGGTAAACCCTTGAGGTCTTTTAGACCTCGAGGGTTTTGTTTTACCTGATGTAAAATGGGGCCAAACTGATTTCTATTCCTTTTCCATTTTTATTTGTCCCATATCTTGAGTAAGCTTTCTCAGAGTTACCTTAACTTCTTTCGATTGATAATGAGGATACGTTAATACTAGCGTAACTTTTTTCTTCTCGAATTTCGAGAGATTGAGCTCAAAAAATCCATTCTTGTCGGTTACTGTACCTGTCGTAGTTCCTTTGACCAATACCGCAATCCCTTGCATCGCTTTGTCTGTTTCATCTATTACCCGAGCTCTGATTTTTGGATCATTGAGGTTTTCGCTTTGTTTTGATTTGGCCTTTTCGATGGCTTGGGCGGGATGGTAGGCTACGAATAGAATAAGGGAGATGAGCAAGAGGAGATTTTTGAAACCGGGTAGTTTGAGTTTGGTTTTCAAGATTCAGAAGGATTAGAATGTTAGAAATTACTAATAGACTAGGAATTTAACCGTTTTTTAAACTAACACCCAAATAATCAAACCTTTATTTTTAGACAAATTATCGATGGTCAACAGGTAATTATCCCCCAATCCAATCCAGATAATTCCCCGAATGGATCACCTCAAAACTGGCATCCGGGTAGGCTTTTGCCCAAGCAGCCGGGGCTTTTGGAGTTTTATTTAAGGTGTATTTGAACTCGTAGCTTCGAAGCTTATCCCCCTCTTCCTCTATCCAATCCAACTCCTGCTGATCATAGGTCCGCCAGAAATAATTGTTGCAATGAATTTGGGTATAGCTCTGAAATTTAAGTCGTTCTGCAGCCAGGTAGTTTTCCCAAAGTTCTCCCACGTCGGATCTAAGATTCAGACGATTGAAGTTCTGAATCAGGGCATTCCTCACCCCGTTATCAAAGAAATACCAACGGCTGCTTTTGACAATCTCTTTTCTAAGATTTTTACTAAAGCCCCCAATCCGATAGACCACAAAAACTTTGGAAAGCATGTCGAGGTATCGTTCCACCGTGTTTTTTGACATTCCCAATTGCCTTCCGAGTTCTTCCAGAGACACTTCTTTACCGATTTGAAATGCAATCAATCGAAGAAGCGAATAGAGCTTTTCCGAGTTTTTGACTCCATCTATCATCAAGATGTCTTTGAGCAAGTAATTATTCATAATTTGATACAGGTAGTCTTCTTTGTCTTTCCAATCCGGATATTGACTTAGCTCGGGATATCCCCCAAAAATGAGTCGCTCTTCACGCTTTTCAAGTGTAGTCTTATAACCTTCCAGCTCCTTGAATTCCATTTGAGCTAAGGGAAAAAGATACACGGTGTTTTTCCGGCCAACAAGTGGCTCACCTAGCTGCTGATGAAGGTCAAAAGCAGATGATCCTGTTGCAATCACATGAATTCCCTCGATGGAATCTACGATTAACTTTAGAGCCATTCCGATATCAGGAATATGCTGCGCTTCATCGATCACCAATAACCCTTTACCAGTCATGAGACGGGTATAATTGGCCACGGACCTTTCCTTTATCAATGCTGCATCCAAGACATCATCTCCATTGAGTATAAGTGTTTCTTCGGATTTCCATTGGGAAATAAAGTGGCGGATAAAAGCTGTTTTACCTACTCTTCTCGGCCCGATCAGCATGAGGACCTTATTGGGTCTTAGTTTTTTTTCGAAGACAGTGTGTATACTGCGTGGGTAAATCTGCATAAATTTGATTTAAAGTCCTGAAAATCAAGTTAAATATCTTGTTTTTTTCTTTAAAAATCAAGTTAATTGACTCAATTAATGTAAATTCCGTCAGTTATGTGACGTAATTAATGTAAAATCCGTCAGTTATTTGACGTAATTAATGTAAATTCCGTCAGTTTAATTAACTCTGAAGGCCATTCGATTTGGGTTGATGCATTGATTTTTGGAGCTTTTTTATGATTTAAAACCATCTTTGGCAAACTATTACTTCTTTCCTATTTTGGATAGATACCATTAATAAATCAGTCGGGTAGAAGCAAATTTGAATCTTAACTTTTTCCTAATTCACCAGTTTCTTCATTATGCACGAACACTTCTTCCATTGTCCTCATTGCTTTCAGGAGATATCCATGCTCTTGGACCCTTCGGTTTCTAGGCAGGAATATATCGAGGATTGTGAAGTTTGCTGCAATCCGATCGAACTCAGTGTAGAATTTGAGGAAGGAGAATTGGTATATTTTGAAGCAAATTCCATCGAACAATAATGCTGTTTCAAAACACAGACACGCTCGAGGAAATCTTGCAAACAGTGAAGCATGAACTGCATCGCGGGGCTTTGGATGCCAAGCATCCTTTTCATTGGGTGAATTTGGGGACATTCGGAAAGGATTTTCCGGAAGTTCGAACGGTGGTTTTGCGTATGTTGACTCAAGATCTCGATTTTTTGGTTTTTACCGATTTTCGATCTGAGAAATGCAGAGATTTGAGGAAAAATCAGAAAGCCACGCTTCATTTTTACCACCCCAAAAAGCAGGTCCAAATTCGAGTTAATGCCCAAACCAAGCTTCATTTTCAGGATGAATTGGCAAATGAAATTTGGAATACTATTCCAAACCATCGAAGGTCAGAATATACCGGTGCTCAAGCTCCCGGAACTTCCATTTCCCGTCCTGAAGAAGGCTGGAAAGAAGGGATTTCTTCCGATCATTTTTTCTGTGTGTTGGAATTTTCTCCTGTAGAAATCGAGGCTTTACAGCTTCGAAGGGAAGGGCATCTTCGGGTCCATTTTTCCAAAAAGGCGGATTGGGAGGGGAGTTGGCTCGTACCTTAACTAGACGAAATTCACGTCCACATTAAAGGGATATTTCATTAAAAACTGAAGGGCTTCTTCGATTTCCAAATCCTCAAAAAGCACTCGATAGAGATTTTCAGTAATCGGGGCTCGCAGATCAGCAGTTTCTAAAAATGCTTTGATGATTTTTACCGTGTTGATCCCTTCGGCTACTTCTTCCATATCGGCCTGAATTTGCTCCAGTGTTTCTCCTTTTGCGAGGCGATAACCGACGGTGAAATTCCGGGAGTTTTCCGAATTGCAAGTGGCAACCAAATCTCCGATTCCGGCCAGACCAATGACAGATTTGACACTACCGCCCAATGCATTGCTCAGGTGGACCATTTCGACCATGCCTCGGGAGATTAACAATCCCTTGGCATTTTCGCCCAAGCCCAATCCTGCGAGTGCTCCGGCGGCTATGGCGATGATATTCTTCAAAACTCCACTGAGCTCCACACCGATGATATCGGAATTTCCGTAAACCTGAAAGCGGTCCGAGCGCAAAAGACGCTGTCCTTCCAGAATCACTTCATTAAATTTGCTGGCGATGACTGTGGCCGCAGGCTGCCCTTGACTGAGCTCGAGAGATAGATTGGGACCGGCAAGACAGCCGACTCTTACCGCGACCGTTTCTTGTTGGATCACCTCGCTCATTGTTAGCAGTTGGCCTCTCCTTAGGCGCTTCATCGTGTCGAGAGTTTGCCCAAAAGGGAGATTGATACATAGTCCTTTGGTACCGTGGATGATGAGATGATAGGGATGAAGAAAAGGGGCGAATTTACGGGCGACCTCTTGAAAACCAGAGGAAGGAACCATGAAGAACAAAACCTCACAGGCCTCGCAAATTTCTTCGGGATCATCAGTTGCTTTAATCAGCGGGTTCAAAGTTCGACCTTGAGCCTGATGTTGAGAATTGATCTCATCCACCACTTCTGATTTTCGTGCGTAGACGATGACTTGGTTTTTTTCGGCGAGCATATTGGCTATAGTCGCTCCAAAGCTCCCGATTCCCACTACACCGATTTGCTTTATTTTAGAAGAGTTTTTCGAGGCCATATCCATGCAATCTGTTGTGGTAAAAATAAAGTAAGCTGATGTCTTCGGTAACGATATCGCCGGATTGATTTCGAAGCAGCGGGCGCTTGGCGTGGTACATGCCGACATTGTCCAAGCCATGAGCTATGATCTGCTCCATACCACGCTTCATGTGCGGAGCTATTTTGATTTGGTGATCAGCTCGCAATTCCAGGATTCGATCATAGACCTGCTGACAGGCGGATTTGAATTCTTCATAAGGAATGACGATCTCCTCCTCAGGAAGCCGGATCAAGTCGAACAGGTCCAATTTCTGATTTTTTGCTTGAATCAACTCAAATGCAGTGAAGGCTACCAAGTGGCTACTAAAGACTCGGTTGATTTTGTGAAACTCTTCCACAATTCTTCTTCCGAGCATATGCGTATATTCCTCTTCCCGCTGCTGATCTACCGTAATTTTTCCATTGGACATGAAGTAATCTCTCGTATCAATGATCCTTCCATGCTTGTCTAGGCTTTTTCCATCCTGATCGACGTAATTGCCCAAAACATCCATCGCACGGCCTACTGAGACCGAAATGTCAGAACCTTTGGTGAAGAATTTGAAAAGGAACTTGGAGATTTTATAGGAAGTGGAAAATTCATCATTTTCCTTGTAATAACGCTCTTGACCAGTGATGCTGAGATGATCCCGGATCAAACTTGGTGCTTCCAGGACAAAGTGGTAATTGATCGTAACCGGAACGATGAAGATTTTGCCGGAAATGTCATTTTGCTCGTCTTGAAAATTATTCCGCTGCGCTTCAATCGCGGTGCTGAGTAGCCCAAGCTTAAGTTTGGATTCGATCATCCCACTGCGGCTTCGCGTGCCTCCGGGGAAAAACAGGGAATGACAGCCAAACTGAATTGCTTCTTTGGAGTACGTTTTTAAGGTCTCCAAATACATCAGATTTTTCTTTCTCCGATCCACTTTATAAGCCCCCAAGGCATTCATAAAGTAGGCGAAAATCGATATATTAAACAGATTTAATCCCGCTCCATAGATAAAGGGCGGAAGACCCAAAACCGAAATGATCCAACCGATCAAAATACTGTCTAGATTCGAAAAATGCGTTGGGACCATGACTACAGTTCCTTTGGTCGCCAAATCCCGGAGCTGATCGGTTTCTCCGGTGATTTGGATTTTATCCTGAAGGGTAAATTGATTGCTGAAAATTGAGCGAAAACCTTTTACCCGTGCTGCATTGAGAAGCCGTGCAAAGCCAAAGGTGACCACGCTTCGGGTAAATTTATAATGCTGATGTTTGAAGTTACTTGCGATTTCCTCAGAGTATCGAGTAGTGATTTTTTCCAAGATGTCTCTGTAGGCCTTTAAGCGGGTACTTTTATTCAGTTTGGTATCTGAGTTGACATGGAGTAAGGAACTTTTGACTTTTCCCCAAAATTCCTGCTCATCATCGGGATCCACCGCCCAGGGGTTTTGTTTGATCCGAAGTTTTTCCCGGTAAAGCGTCGTCTCCAGTTCCTCTTTGAGAAGGTCGGGATTGCTGTTGATCAGATTGAGGATTCGGTCTTGGGATTTATCGGAGACCTGCTTGATAAATTCCTTTCGCTCCCGCGCCAATTTGACCACAGGCCATTCGTTTTTGCTGGGCAAAATCGGTTCATATCGATGTTTGATGTATTTCTCCTCCAAGGTCCGTCAGTGCTTATCAAAAATTTAGGCCAAAGATAATCAAATAGATTTTGTACACCGGAAACTCTTTGTCATGAGGGTTTCAAAATGCTTTTGCTTCGAACAAAAAAAGCCACAATCAAAGAGGTGATTACACCCATCAAAACCGCCCCGATCAGGGACTGTATGATATAGCTTTTCAGATTGAAATAGGATTCGGCTTTCTCCTGAGTCAATTCCCCCGTGCTGACGGAGTATGCAATCACATTGGCAAAATAATCCGGAGTGATCCATTGGCTGATGATAAACTGAACCAAAGGACTGAGTATCGCTACAAAGAGCGTAATCCATAGACCGGTGGCAAGGCCTTGCTTGTAGGACATGAAACCGCCGAGGTCATTTTTCTTTTTGTCCATCAGGGCAAAGACATATACTGCAATAGCAGGTATGGCAAAGAATGACGTCAATTTGGCATGGTCGGCAATTTTTTCGTCATGCCAGCCGAGGGATTTTTCTAGCACCATCCAAGCGATCATGACTAAGGAAAAGAGGATCGCCCATTTGATTTCGGTTTTGAGATTTTTCATGGTGTGGGTGGGTTTTGGGTATTTGATACAAAATAAGAAAAATCCAAAACGTTTCATTCAATCTGCTGTTTCTTTGGTATGCTTAGATATTCCCTTGTCCATGAACGAAAGGGTATTATTTTTACGCCATCAAAGCCGGATGAAACCAGACCTCAAGCAAATACAAAAACCGATTGAAACCGAAATGCTCGTTTTTGAGCAGAAATTTCGGGATTTCATGAAGAGTAGGGTAAAACTGCTCGATCATATCACCAATTACATTGTCAAGCGCAAAGGGAAGCAAATGCGCCCCATGTTTGTGTTTTTGACAGCGGGTGTATGTGGTCAGGTCAATGACTCCACGCACCGGGGTGCCGCTTTGATAGAGCTGCTTCACACTGCCACGCTCGTGCATGATGACGTGGTCGATGACGCCAATTATCGGCGGGGATTTTTTTCGGTTAATGCCCTTTGGAAGAATAAAATTGCAGTACTCGTAGGAGATTATTTGCTTTCAAGGGGATTGCTGCTTTCTGTGGATAATGGGGATTTTAATTTGCTCCAAATCGTGTCGAATGCAGTAAAAGAAATGTCAGAAGGCGAACTTTTACAAATTGCTAAAGCACGAAAACTGGATATCACTGAGGAAGTGTATTACACAATTATCCGTCAGAAAACAGCCAGCTTGATTGCCTCATGTTGTGCGGTAGGTGCTGCCAGCGTCCATGCGGATTTGGAGACGGTGAGTCACATGAGGGATTTTGGGGAGAAAGTAGGAATGGCATTTCAGATTAAGGATGATTTATTTGATTTTGGCGAAGATGAAATCGGTAAGCCAGTCGGGATAGACATCAAAGAGAAAAAAATGACGCTTCCTTTGATTTTTGCCTTGACTCAATCCGGTTGGATGGAGAAAAAGCGGATCATTCACTTGATCCGAAATCGCTCAGAAGACAAAAAAGCCGTCAATGAGGTGATCCAATATGTCAAGCAAAGTGGAGGACTGGAATATGCCAAAGAAAAAATGAATGGATTTTATCAGGAGGCGCTAGAGATTTTAGATAGTTTTCCCGATTCAGAATACAAAACATCTCTGAGAGATCTAGTGAGTTATACCATTGAGCGAAAAAAGTAAAGCCGGTTCCCCGGCTTTTTTATTAGTTCATCGGATTTATTGTTTGGATTTTTCCATCCGGAAGATGAGTCAACTCAGCCATTTTGATATTTCTAAGGGGAGTTTTGCCGGAGAGCTCTGTGTCATGGTAAAACAGATACCATTTCCCTTCAAACTCAACAATAGAATGATGATTGGTCCAGCCTTCTACAGGTTCCAATACATTCCCTTGATAAGTAAAGGGGCCGTAGGGATTATCGCCAGTGGCATAGGCTATAAAATGCGTATCTCCTGTGGAGTATGACAAGTAATATTTACCCTCGTATTCATGCATCCAGGCGGCTTCAAAAAACCTTTTGTCATTTTCACCAGCTTTGATCGGTTCTCCATTTTCATCTAAAATCAAAAGTTCGCGTGGTTTTTCCGCCAATTTGGTCATCGACCTGTCCAGTTTGGCGATGTAAGGCATCAGGGCTTTTTCCTCAGCAGCTGGGATTCCATCAGTTGGCCCCTTTCTCCCTTCCACCAATTCTTGATTTTCGTACCATTGAAGCTGTCCCCCCCAGATTCCTCCAAAAAGCAAGAAATAATCTTCGCCTTCATGGAATACCGCAGGATCCATGCTGAATGTGCCTGCGATAGGCTCAGGTTCTGCGGTAAAAGGACCCTCAGGGCGATCAGAAATGGCCACTCCGATTTTGAAAATATCAGCTTTGTCTTTTGCAGGAAAGTAGAGGTAATATTTGCCATCTTTCTCTGCGGCATCAGGCGCCCAAAGCTGTCGGCCTGCCCAGGGAACGTCCTCAAGCTTAAGCGCCACACCATGGCCGGTGACTTCCCCTCCGGGCTGATCCATGGAGAAGACATGGTAATCCTTCATATCAAAATGGGAACCCATATCATCCTCTTGTACTTCAGTCTCAATATCATGCGAGGGATAGATGTAGATTTTCCCTTCAAAAATATGGGCCGAAGGATCGGCAGTATAAATATCCTCTACCAAAGGGGAATGGGCGAATTTGGATTGAACCGTTTCAGTATTCTCTACTTCAGAAGATTTTTGAGGCTGAGAACAGCCTGTTGCCAACACGAGCGCTGTGAGGAAATGAATTGAGAATTTCATGGTTGGGTAAGGTTTGAGTTAAGGACTAAAATAAGGAAGAGAACGAAAGATTACTAAATAAATCAATCTATTTGGGATCATTTAAATCAAAAAACACGTATCTTTAATCAAGTAATACGTGTGATGAAAACTAAATTAACCCTAACAATCGACAAATCAATTATTGAAAAGGCTAAGGGGTTAGCCAATAATTCCGGAAAAAGCCTATCGGATCTGGTTGAGAGGTATTTAAAAAAAGAGATTGATGAGGCAGAATTGAGGCAGTCCAATATTCCAGAGGAATTCAAAGGGCTTTTTGGGTCGGTCAATTTACCAAGCGAACTAAATGGAAAAGAGGAAATTCGTGAGATTTTAAACAAGAAATATCAGAGATGAAGCGATATTTTTTGGATACGAATATTCTATTAGACTTTTTGGGCAATCGCCAGCCTTTTGGAAAATATGCACTAGAAATTTTCAATAAGTCCCGTTTAAAGGAATGGGAACTGTGGACATCAGACAATTCAATTCTTACTAGTTATTATATTATCTCCCAAGAAATCGGTGAAACCGAAAGTAGGACAAAAATCAGTCGATTAATTAATTTTTTGGAGATTCAACCGACTAAAAAAACACATATTCAAAAAGCCTTAACCTCAGATTTTAAGGACTTGGAAGACGGAGTACAGTATTTCTCCGGATCCAGTATTCCTAAAATTAAGGGAATCATCACAAGAAATAAGAAGGACTTCAGGTCAAGCCAAATCCCTGTTTTTGAGCCTTGGGAGGTGGTTTGAATTAAAATTGATAATATGAAATCGAGCACGACGAGAACGACACACACTGGGATGATTATAATTGCGAGATTCCATATGACCTATAAAATCAAATTATAAACATATGAAATGATACTATCACCGATAATCCCATCAATCCAACCCCTTCAAAAAAGCCTTAAATTCTTCGAAATTTTTCCTCATCGGGATCACCTTTTTTTCTCCATCCAGAAAAGCTGCCAGTCGGTCAGGTAAAACTACTTTTTCTCCCAAAGCTTCCTCTACCACATCTTGGAATTTGCCTGGATGGGCCGTCTCCAGAAAGACACCCAGGTAGCCGGAATTTTCATTCATAAAATCCTTTAACCCCAAATAAGCCACGGCACCGTGAGGATCGAGTGTATAGCCTCTCCGATTCACTTTTTGGATTGCTTCGACGGTTTGGGCATCTGTATAGAAATAGCCTTTGACGTTTTTTCTAAATAGATTTTCATCCCCGCCATAAAGGGCCTGAAGTCGCGGGAAATTGCTTGGATTTCCAACATCCATGGAGTTGGAGACCGTAGAAATAGAAGGCTGGGAGGCAAATGGCGATCCCTGCAGGTATTCCGGCACCACCTTGTTCACATTGGTTGCGGCCACAAAATGATCGATTGGTAAGCCCATCCGAGAAGCCAAAATCCCTGCACCTAAGTTTCCAAAATTCCCGCTCGGGACGGAAAAAACCACTTTTTTATCGTTTTTGGGTAATCGCGAATAGGCGTAAAAATAATAGAGACACTGTGGAATCCAGCGGGCAATATTGATCGAATTGGCAGAAGTCAGCAATAGTTTTTGATTTAGCTTTTCATCCAAAAAAGCCTGCTTGACCAGCGTCTGACAATCATCAAAAACTCCGTCTATTTCCAAGGCAGTGATGTTTTTTCCTAAAGTGGTAAACTGTTTTTCCTGGAGCTTGCTGACTTTTCCTTTTGGAAAAAGGATAATCACCTCGACTCCATTCACGCCTAAAAAACCATTGGCTACCGCACTGCCGGTATCACCTGAAGTAGCTACCAAAACCCTGAGAGTCTTTGATTTTTTTTCAACCAACATACTCATCAGTTTGGAGCAGAATCGAGCCCCAAAGTCCTTAAATGCCAGTGTCGGACCATGAAAAAGCTCCAAACTGTACAGATTTTCCGCTACTTCTACGATGGGCGCATCAAAGCCTAGCGTATGATCGACAAGCTCTTTGATTTGATTTCCATTCAAATCCTCCGAAAACAATACCTCAATCACGGCATAGCCGATATCCCGGAAAGTCATATCCGGCATCTTGTCGATTATTTCCTTCGGTAAAACAGGAATCCGCTCTGGCATATAAAGTCCATTATCTGGAGCCAGTCCTTTGATGACTGCTTCAGAGAGAGAGGCAGAATGGTTGGGATTGTTGGTGCTGTAATACTTCATGTGCTAGAGAATATGAGCGCCTCGGGTATTGATGGCGGAGTGATATGCATCTACACCTAGTCCAATGGATTCAAAAACTTCCTGGGCAGCTGTAATAATTCCGGGAATGGGTGCTGATCCTTTGCAAAGGACAAACAGCGTAGGCCCCGAGCCTGAAATCCCCATGCCCAATGCTCCGGCTGCTTTAATAGCTTCTCGGACTTCATAAAAGCCTGGGATCAAAACTGCCCGATAAGGTTCTGCAATCACGTCGCGAAGGGATCTGGAAATCAAATCAAAGTCTCCCTGAAAAAGACCCGTGACGAGACCGGCCACATTTCCGGATTGGATGGTCGCGTGCCTGAGTGGGATCTGATCTCGTAATACCGATCGGGAATCGGCTGTATTGAGTTGATAATGGGGATGAAGTAAGACACAATGCAACTCTTCGGGTACAGGTAGTTTAATGACATCCAAAAGATGATAATCTCTGATCAAGACAAAACCTCCCAGGAGACTAGGTCCCACATTATCTGCATGGCCTGCTCCGCAAGCCACCTTCTCAGCTGCTATGGCAAAGGGTAATAGTTCGTTTTTTTGAAATGGATTCCCCAGCAACTCATTGGCAGCCACCAATGCAGCGACTGCACTCGCAGCACTAGATCCCATGCCAGACCCTAACGGAAGACCCTTTTCCAATTGGATTTCAATACCCGGGTTGATTCCGAGTTCGTCAATCATAGCTTGGATCGCCACTGTACAGGTGTTTTTGTCACTATCGTAGGGTAATTTTCCACCATCACCTTGGATAGAAATCACCTCCAAACCTGGGCTTTCCCGCTCGGTCACCGTGACCCAATCGCCCATGCCTTCCAAAGCAAATCCGAGGATATCAAATCCACAGGAAACGTTGGCTACCGTAGCCGGCGCAAAAGCTTTGATGGTCTTCATCACTCACGGGTGTAATTACCAATTCGAATCACATCAGCAAAAACTCCTGCGGCAGTCACATCCGCACCTGCTCCCGGGCCCCTGATAATCATGGGTCTGTCCAAGTAGCGCTCGGTAGTCAACAAGATCATATTGTCGCTTCCACTCAGGCTGCTGAATGGGTGGGAATTGGATAGGGAATTGAGTCCAACCTTGGCTTTGCCATTTTCAAGCGTAGCCATAAATCTCAGCTTTTCTCCTTTTTCATCAGCTTTCTTGAGCAGGTTGGCGAATTCCACATCGTGGGATTTCAGCTTTTCAAAAAACTCCTCGACCGAAGCGGCACCCTGACAATCATCCGGTACCATGCTTTGGATGGTGATATCTTCAAACTCCAAAGTCTGCTCCGCTTCCCGGCCCAAAATCAAAATCTTACGAGCTACGTCCATTCCGCTGAGGTCATCTCTTGGATCGGGTTCGGTAAAGCCTTTTTCCTTGGCCGATCGAACTACCTCCGAGAAAGGATCTCCTTTTTCGAGTTCCGAAAAAATAAAATTCATAGACCCACTCAGGACAGCTTCGATTCGGATCACTTTATCACCAGACAGCATCAAGTCTTGAAGCGTATTGATTACTGGCAGACCTGCTGCTACATTGGTTTCGTAGAGGAATTTGACGCCCCTTTTTTTGGCAAGTTTTTTTAGGAATTTGTATTCGTCCATCGAGCCCGAATTTGCCTTTTTATTTGGAGTGACGATGGCGACTTTAGCTCCCAATACACGACTATAGGCATCTGCTACTTCTTGACTTGCAGTACAATCCACAAATACCGAATTGGAGAAGTTCATTTCTTCCATCGTTTTGATGAATTTTTCCAAATCCATCTTTTCATCCGAATCGCTAAGCTGATGTGGGTTTTTTAGCTCAAAGCCATCCTCATGGAAAGCCATAAATCTGCTGTTGGCCATGCCGTGAATTTGAATGTCTAGTTCGCTTTCACTACGCAATTTCTGCTGCTGATTAGCGATCATTTTGATCAATGCCTGTCCGATCAGACCTGTGCCTACAAGAAAAACGTGAAGCACCTTGTTTTCGGAAAGGAAAAATGCTTCGTGGAGAGCATTGAGCGCTTTTTGTAGGTCAGCTTGAGGAATCACAGCAGAGATATTCAGCTCCGAACTCCCCTGAGCAATAGCGGCAACGTTGATGTTGTTTCTTCCCAGCGCGCGGAACATCCGTCCTGATGCTCCCGGATTTTGTTTCATGTTTTCCCCAACTACCGCGATGGTAGATAGTCCATGCAAAAGAACCACCTCGTCCATTTCTCCGGATTTGATTTCGTAGTAAAACTCCTTTTCTACGACTTCCTTGGCGAGGTAGGCTTCACTGGTTTTGATGGCCAGACAGATGATGTGCTCGGAGGAAGCTTGGGAAATCAACACGATATTCACTTTGGCTTCTGCCAAGGCTTTAAAAACCCGGCTTCCAGCTGATCCATCGAGCAAAGAGGCGCCTTGTACTGTAACAATGGAAATATTGCTCATGGAGCTGATTCCTTTGATCAGGGCTCCATTGGTTACTTCGCCATTGATCATAGTGCCTGGATTTTCCGGCTCAAAAGTATTTTTGATGTAGATCGGAATACTTTTTTTCATCGCCGGCTGCATCGTAGCCGGGAAAATTACTTTGGCCCCAAAATGGGAAAGCTCCATCGCCTCATTATAGCTGAGCTGTGGGATGGTAAATGCAGTGTAGACCAACTTTGGATCGGAAGTTAAAACTCCCGATACATCGGTCCAGATTTCTAGGTCATCTGCATCCAAGGCCCCGGCAAAGATCGCAGCAGTATAATCTGATCCCGATCTCCCCATAGTGGTCGTTTCTCCTTTGGCAGTGGAGGCGATAAATCCCGTGATGACTTTGATCCCGTCATGTTTTAAGAAGTATTCCTTGATTAGGGAGTTGGTGACCTCAAAATCGACACGAGCTTGGCCAAATCGATCATTGGTGCGGATCACTTCCCGGGTATCCAGAAATTGGGTTTTGATTCCTTTTGCGGCTAAGGCCTCGGCCAGAATAAAAGTTGATAAGCGCTCACCAAAGCTCACTACATAGTCCAAGGTCCGAGCAGAATTTTCTTTGATCAGGTAGATTCCGTGAAAAAGGTCTTCCAGTTCGTTGAACCTGACTTTGACAAAGGTCATCACCGTGGATTGATTGTGCACAGCTATGAGCTGTCGCACCATATCGAGGTGTTTTTCTTCGAGACTCTGAAGGAGATCTCGATACACCTGATCTCCCTCACGGGCAAGTCGGGCAATGGTCAATAAGCTTTCCGTCACACCTCCGAAGGCAGAAAAAACGATCGCAACATCCTGCTTTTTTAGCTTGTCCTGGATGATGGAGAATACCTTTCGAATGGTATCGGGATTGGCTACGGAGGAACCTCCAAACTTGATGATTTTCATGTGAATATTGGGGACTTTTTTTGGGAAAATTGAAAAGGCATAGAAGCCTAAGGGGCGGGTACTAATAGATTGACGACGGGACTACCCCGTAATCATTGTGGTCCCGGTCATTGTGGGCATAAAAGTGGTTGTCGCAGTACCTTGGGTATTGCGACTCGATGTAAAGAAAAAGTTGTTTGACTCAAGTACCATGACCTTGTATTTGATTGTACAATTCTAAATAGATATTTCCTTTTTCCCAAGTTTATGGGGTTTATTTTTTAAACTTTATATAAAAGTAGTAGTTTTAGTAAAGAATCGTCAAAAATGATAATTGGTTTTTTCGAATTTAAATTCTGAATATTGAGAAAATAAAGAATTTAATTTCCTAATTATTCGCTAAATTAACAGCAAACAAACAGAAATGATATGAAGTACCTTAGGATTATTTCGTTCGGACTTTTGATCTTTATTTATGGGGGTTGCGATAGCAGCAAAAATCTGAGCCCTATTGGATTGCTTACTGGAAATACTTGGGCACTTTCGTCACTTTTAGGTCAGGGATTGAATCTTAGTGAATTTTCGGGTGGCGTGCCCACGCTTAATTTTCTTGAAGAAGGAAGATTGGCAGGCTTTACCAGTTGTAATAATTTCTCGGGTGGTTTTTTGCTGGAAGGAACTACACTTGAGCTCGATCCCGGAGCTATGACCAAAAAAGCCTGCCCTGGAGATGGAGAGCAGGATTTTTTAGAGGCACTGGGCAGAGTAGCTAACCTTCAGATTTCCAAGGATAAATTGACACTGCTCGATGGGAGCACCGAATTGATGACTTTCCTTCCTAAATAATCTCCTCAATTACCTCGGGTTTGCCTCGGAATTGCACTTGGTCTTTTTCTTTTTTCCCAATTAACAATTGTCCCAAGGGGGCGTTTTTGCTAAGTAAAAAGACCTTTTCATTATCAAAATGAAGAACCCCAAAACTGATCGAAATTAGAAACCATTCTGAACCTAGTTTGACCAAACTTCCCTCTTTAACTTCGGATTGGGTATTTTTGATCGCTTGAATCCGATAGAGTTCCTCCAGGCCTTCGATGTTTTTTTCGATTTGAATTTCTACCTGTCGTAGGTCTTGGGTGAGCATTTCTCTACCGGTTTCAAATTTATCTCCGGCACTGCTTTTATTATCTTCCAAAATTCCTTCTGAAATCGCTTTTTGCTCCGATTTGAGCTCCTCGATTTTTGCTTTCAAAGCAGTAATGGCCGCTTTGAATAGTGATTCTTTTTCCCAACTCATGATCTAGCAGTCTTCTTTTCTCCGAGTATCAATAATGTAAACAATTTTCCATCCTTCGGCCATTTTGACTAGTTGGAAGGAATTGACTCCACAATGGCTGAATTGGTCATTGACATAAAATTCATAAGGCGTCCAAGCGGAAGCCATGTCTCCATCTACCTTGATCTGATAATCCAAAATTCGCTCATCGAGCTGGGTGTCCTCCGGGGTGGTGGCGATTCGGGAAACAAAATCCGCAACGGCATTGCTTCCGATGGTGCTTCCGTTTTCACCGGAGATGACCGTTTGCATAGGAGCTTCCGGGTAGAAAGCAGCCTGTACCAAATCCGTATTTTTGGTTTTCATTCCTTCAAAAAGTGACTGAATGACTGCTTTGACATTTTCTTCTTCCGATTGGGCAAATGCAGAAAATTGAAAACTGAGCATCAGGACGAAAAACAGGGACTTGATGCAATAAAATCGGTTAGGCTTCTCCATATAGTTTGAAAGTCATATTTCGTAATGCGGAATTATTGACAGCGTAGTGCATGGCTTCGGCGATTTCTTTAGGGCTGACCCATTTACTGAAATCCGCATCGGGCATGGCTTCGCGGTTTTGAGGTGTATCAATGATGCTTGGAGCAAAAACATGAGAACGGATCGCAGTTTCTTTGGTTTCGGTAGCTAGAATTTCTGCCAATGAAACGATCAGGCGTTTGCTCAATGCGTATGCAATGGTCTCAGAGGCATCCTCCAGCTGAAGTGCTGGTCGGGCACCCACAAAAAGGAAAGTGCCGCGATGATTTTTTTTCATGACGGGCAAAAATCCCCTAACCAAATGATAGGCACTGAAAAAATTCAGACTAAACATCTTTTCAAGATCCTGCTGTCCTGTTTTTTCCATGTTTCCCATTGAAAATCCCCCAACGATTAAGGCTAAAGCATCCAAATCCGCATATTGAAGTTGATATTCTTTGACAAATTCCATGACGGATTCTTCATCAGTGACATCTACTTCATAGCTGTCATCCGCTTCTTCGACTTCCTCATCTTTTCCGGGTTGGAGCAAGGCAATGACGTGGTAACCTTCTCTTTTAAACTTTTCTACTACTGCCGAACCCAAGTTTCCAGCAGCTCCAGTTACTATTATATTTCGATTCATTTGATAAAAACCAATTGATTATTGCTAAAATTAGTGGTTATTTTTCTATTAAATTATGAATCATCTAAAAACAAGCATTCAAAGTAAGGAAAATAAGCGAAGACGTAACTTTGTGATCAAGTTGGTATTGTTGATCGTTTTGGATTATATCTACTTGGGCGACACGTTTTTAAATCCTATTGCGGTGAGATATCCATTTCTGTTGGATATACTCAGAGCCTTGATTTTTGTGCTTTCGGCCAATTTGGTGATTTCGCTGGGAAGAATCGTGACGCTGCGCTTGTATCTCCAGAAAACTGCTGACACGAAAGTCTTGCCTAATTTTGTCATAGGGATAGGGAGGATTTCGGCCATTCTCAATGTACTTGCTATTTTGATTGGTTTCATGTTGGCCCTTGGGATCAAACCCTTGGAATTTCTGACATCGATTACCATCGTGGCGGCGGCTTTGGCTTTATTGACCAAGGATTATATCACCAATATCGTCAATGGCTTGATCATTATGTTTTCGGAGCAGCTGGAGATTGGAGACAAAATCAATGTGGGAAGAAATACCGGATTTATAAGGGATATTACCCTCATTAATTTGGTCTTGAAAAGCGAAACGGGGGAAATCATCTTGATCCCAAATTCACTGATACTGACTTCGGATGTGATTAATTATTCGAAAAACAATACCCATCAGGTAGTTTTTGATGCAGAAATCCCCTATTCAAATCATTTGCAATTGAGTGAACTTGAAGAGGAACTTGGAAAAACGCTGGAAGGATTCAAGGATTTTGTGACTGTGGAGGGGGCTCAGTTGAATGTGCTGGAGCGGAAATCTGAGAGTCTGTTGATTCGCTATCAATTCCCAATTCTTTCAGGAGAAAAGGAAGTGGAGATCGGGCTAAGAAAAGCGATTAATCAAGGGTTTTTAAACTGGAAAAATGAGCAACGAAAAGGCTAATTATTTTGATTTGGTCTATCAGGTAGTGAGAGAAATTCCTCCGGGAAGAGTTTGCTCTTATGGTGCAATTGCCAATTACTTGGGCTTGAAAAGTGGGGCCAGAATGGTCGGTTACGCCATGAATGCTGCACATACTCTATCGGATGTGCCTGCACATCGAGTAGTCAATCGACAGGGGCGATTGACTGGAAAGCATCATTTTGAAACGCCAACAAGAATGCTGGAATTGCTGGAAGCGGAAGGAGTCCAAATAGTAAATGATCAAGTTCAGGATTTTGAAAATCGATTTTGGGATCCGGAAAAGGAGCTAGGGTTTTAATTTTTTCGCCGGAACATGTAGAGTCCGATAAACATCAAAAGTCCGTTAAGAATCAAGGCTTCAAAGCCAAATTTATATCCCCAGAGCCAAGCCTCTGAATTGCTGCTGATCATAAATGTAATCAATGGGGCAGCCACTGCTAAGTAAGGGACCACTCGATCTTTCACCTTTAATTTGGTAAACAGTCCAAAGGAATATAAGCCCAAAAGCGGACCATAGGTATAGCCGGCAATGATAAATACCGAATTGATGACACTTTGGTCATTGATCCAGTGAAAAATCAAAATGGCTAAAAACATAACTCCCGTAAACGCCAAGTGGACTTTTTTCCGTAAAGGGATCTGCTTTTCTTTTGGGTATTTTCGCTCGATTTCCAGAAAATCAATGCAAAAAGATGTGGTCAAAGCCGTCAGTGTAGAATCAGCGCTGGAATAGGCTGCTGCTGTGATTCCCAGGACAAATACGATTCCCGCAAATTCAGAGAAATGCTGGGTCGCCAGTAGCGGAAACAATTCGTCGGTTTTGGTAGGGATGGCAATTCCGTTGGTCTCCGCATAGAGATATAGCATGACTCCCAATGCCAAAAACAAGAGATTAACAAAGACCAGAATTATGGTAAACCAAAACATATTCTTCTGAGCATCCCCGATGTTCTTGCAAGTCAAATTCTTCTGCATCATATCCTGGTCCAATCCAGTCATGACAATGGTGATGAATGCCCCTGATATGAATTGTTTGAAAAAGTTTGTTCCGGCTTTCCAGTCCCAGTTAAAAATATCAGACCTCGGATCATTGCTGACAGCACTGAAATAATCACTAATCCCAGCAAAACTGAGTTCTTCTCCGACTAGGATGATGCATGTCACTACTGCCGCTAGCATGAAAAATGTCTGTAGCGTATCAGTCCAAACAACCGTTTTGATACCTCCCCGATGAGTGTAAAGCCAAATGAGGCCTACCGTAATCAAAACCGAAACCCAAAACGGGATTCCCAGAGAATCAAAAAGAATCAACTGGAGCACCGATGCTACTAAAAATACCCGCAGGGATGAACCTAAAGTCCGTGAAAGAATAAAGAAAAATGCGCCGGTTTTATAGGACCAAAAGCCAAAGCGATCTTCTAAATAGGAGTAGATCGAGACTAGGTTTAATCGGTAATAAAGCGGGAGCAATACCTTTGCAATTGTAAAATAACCCAAGGTATATCCCAAAACCACTTGGAAATAAAAGAAGTTACTATTTCCGACTTCTCCGGGTACAGAGATGAAGGTGACACCGGACAATGATGCCCCGATCATTCCAAAAGCCACCAAAAACCATGGCGATTGTCGATCTCCGGTAAAGAAAGTTTCAGCGGTCACTTTTCGTGAAGTGAACCATGAGATTGAAAAGAGCATTAAAAAATAGACTGATATGACGAGCAGGACAATAGTAGGATTCATAAAAGGCGCAGAAATGAATCGCTAAAATTGGCCATAATTCTTAATTTTGCAACATGATCGATATGAGAACGACATTTCCACAGGTTGAAGAAGAAGAAATCTTAGTAGAGGAATTGGTGGATTTGGAATCACATGACTTAGTGGTTTTCAACGATGATTTCAATACATTTGAACATGTAACCAATGTGCTGATTAAGGTCTGTAAACATACTCGGGAGCAGGCCGAACAATGCACGCTGATTATTCATTATAAGGGTAAATGCGCTGTGAAGAAAGGAACTTTCGAGGAGCTTAAGCCCATGTGTGAGGCGATTTTAGAAGCCGGAATTCAAGCCACTATCACCTAATTGTCACTTTGTGAATTTTCCCTCTAAATTAATCGAAGATGCAGTCACGGAGATTTCGCGTCTTCCCGGGATTGGTAAAAAAACTGCATTAAGGCTTGCGTTGCATCTGCTTAAGCAGCATGAAGCGCATACAGAAGCGTTGTCGCTTGCCCTGACCCGAATGCGTCAGGAAATCAAATATTGTAAAATTTGTCACAACATTGCCGATGAGGAGGAGTGCAGCATTTGCAAAAGCCATCGAAGGGACGGTTCCATCATCTGCGTGGTGGAGGATATGCGGGATGTGTTGGCGATAGAAAACACCAATCAGTTCAACGGTAAATATCATGTTCTCGGCGGGGTGATTTCTCCTATCCAAGGGATTGGTCCTGAAGAATTAAAAATTGATTCTTTGGT
This sequence comes from Algoriphagus hitonicola, assembly GCF_900113375.1. Taxonomy (GTDB): domain Bacteria; phylum Bacteroidota; class Bacteroidia; order Cytophagales; family Cyclobacteriaceae; genus Algoriphagus; species Algoriphagus hitonicola. Next base: position 134,299 of record NZ_FOPC01000008.1, read on the forward strand.
TGCAAGGATAGATCTAGGGATGAATTCTGAGCCAGTCAGGGAAATTATTTTGGCCTTAAGTGCGACCATGGAAGGAGATACTACTTCCTTTTATTTAGCCAAAAGGTTAAAAGATAAAGGTGTCAAGGTAAGTACGATTGCCCGTGGAATTCCGGTGGGAGGTGAGTTGGAATTTACCGATGAGGTGACCTTAGGGCGAAGCATTATGACTAGAATAAATTACAGTAGCGAATAAATTTTTTTGTGGGATAAAATCCCTGTTCTATATTTGCAGACCTTATGGGGGATTAGCTCAGCTGGCTAGAGCGCTACACTGGCAGTGTAGAGGTCATCGGTTCGACTCCGTTATCCTCCACTACAAAGCTTCACAGCGATGTGGGGCTTTTTTTATGAAATTGGCTCAGCTGTCTAGAGCGTCCCGCTAGGTAGCGGGAAGATTGCCGAAATTCTTCGGCACAAGCTATCGGTTCGACTCCCTGCCTTTGCCGGCCAGGCAGGCGTTATCCTCCACTACAAAGCTTCACAGAAATGTGGAGCTTTTTTTGTGAAATCAGTTTAGCAGGCTAGTGGGAGGGGCCCAGAATTCATTTCACCCAAGGTTAATCCAAGTTCAGGATTTTGAGTTGTTTTTTAGTTCAGTTTTGACTTTAGAATTGGTTTTTGGCGAAGCTAAATCCTGTCTATTCATCTATTTTTGGACCTGTTTTCGAATAGGAAAATTGATTCTTTAGAAGAATTTATAAGATTTTTCAAAAATATTTTCATCTAATTCTGGGGTCAAGTCCAAAAAATCTATTGTTAAACGAGCTTTTTGGTATTTGTAAAAATAATCCCATAAACCAAAGGTTATCAGTGATTTAAATCATGTTTTCGTATTGCTTCATTGCGTATTTTTGAAGTCCTGAAAAGCCTTGAATTGATGACAAGAAGTGGGTATATATGGCTAATATTTTGGGTATTCATTTTTCTGAATTCCCTAGGGAAGGTCTTGGCACAATGTTCTCAAAATAATTTTGTTGTAGATGGTTTTCAACTTCGTGATGCTGATGGAAATCCATTTTCGGCTACGGATGATTATGAATTGGGAGAAGAAATCAATGGTGAACTATGGGTTATGTTAGGAGGCTCATCTACTAATGGATATAATCTTCGTTTTTACTTTGATATCTACATCAATGGTGTTTTGGTTGCTGATGATCAATATGAATGTCTCTTCTCAGGAACCCAAGCTCAGCAATATGTTTGGGTGAAGGTCAGGGATTTTACATGGAATTGGGGAGATGTGGTAGATATAAAAGATATTTTTATCTATTGGGATACAGGTACTGCCAAAGAAGAAAGTACTTGTGTGATTAGTGATAAGAATAATATTAATTCCCAATGTTATACGAATGAAGAAGGCTTTACCGCTGCAGTCCCTCTTTTTCCTAAGTTTGATTTTCAGTCCAATGGAATTTGCAATACAACCATTGAATTTACCTCGGAGACGATAGGGGGTTCTCCCCCTTTCGAATATACTTTCGAGTGGGATTTTGACGGTTTAGGAACTGCCACAGGTTCAGATCCCGTATTCAATTTTCCTGCCTCAGGGACATATACAATTGGCTTGACAGCAGATGACGGAGTTAGTACGACAACCATCTATAAGGATATATTTATTGACCCCAATTTTGGGATTCAAGTCACTATTTTCCCAACAAAAATTGACGATAGCTCTGGGATAATCTACGTGGAAGAAGTAACGGGGGGAACTGAACCGTATTCCTTTTATTGGGTAGGGCCTGATGGTTTCACTAGTACCAATAAAGATATCTTTGGGTTAAAAGATGGCTGGTATTATTTGACTGTGACAGATGCCAATGGTTGCACTCAAACAGTAGAGTATTTATTGGATATTGCTTCAGTTCTGTCCCTAGACCTCTCATTTTTGGAAGCTTATTGGGATAAAAGCGCAGATCAAATCAGCGTTTCTTGGGAAACAAATAAAGAAGCCGAGGCTGGAGAATTTGAAATTCAGCGAAAAACTCAGAAGCAAGAAAAATTTCAATTGATCGGGACTATTGACGTTCCCGAGATAAAAATTGAAAAAACCAGCTATCACTTCCAAGATTCTGCTTTTGCCTTTAATCAGGATCAACTTTACTATCGAATCCGAAAAAAAACCAAAGATGCAGACTATTACAGCTCCGTACTTTTGGTCCGTCGGGAAGTCCCAAAAGCTCTGGTAAATGACTGGACCTTATTTCCAAATCCAAGCGTTCCGGGTGAAAATTTGGAACTTGCGTTTTTGGGAAATGGAGATATTTTAGGACAAAAAATCGAGCTTCGATTGGTTGGGGCTTCGGGTGAACTAGGGAGAAAATCAATCCCCATGCCTGCAAACTCCAAAATCACTTTTAATTCGTATTTTGGCCCCATACCTCCAGGATTCTATGTGCTTGAGGTAGTTTGGGATAACAAAGTCAACCGAATTAAAATCTTAAGAAATTAACCAATGAAGACAACTCTTCTTAAAGCCTTCACTTTCCTGATGGCTATTTTTTTGTTTGGAGGCTGTGCCTGCGAACCAGAGTCCATTATTCGCTTGGCGATGAAAGGAATGGATATGATGGTGGGTGACGGATTTTTACCTTCTCAGGAACTTATAGCCTTGGGGGATTTTCAGCACGTCAGCGTTTCGATCCAAAAAACGAATGATCAAGGGGAGGTTTTTTTAAAATTGGAAAATGGAGATCCGACCCTAATAGGAGATAGGCCGGAAGTATTGGCTAGAAAATGTGCTGAAATTTATCTGCGAGATTTTGAAAATGCAGCAGATTATCAGCAAATTACTGTGCAATTTCTTCAGTCCGATCCTCAAAACTCAGATAATTTTGCCATGCAGGAATACAGTTTTGAGATATCGGATTTTTTCTAACCCTAAATCCTAGCACCATGCAAATGCCCGAAGAATTCAAAAAACCACCCCTAAGTCTGGGAGATTGGATTATTTCTGTCCTAGTCAGCAAAATCCCCTTAATCGGATTTATCATGCTAATCGTCTGGGCTGTGGACTCCAATACAGATAAAAACAAATCCAACTGGGCCAAAGCAGAACTGATCGTCACCTTGATTTTTATCGGAATTTCTATTCTCTTTGTGGCCATCATCGGATTTGGCTTTTTTGCCAATTTTGCCGACGATGTAGACTGGTCCCAAATCGATTAATGCAATTCAAAGCCATCTGTACCGATATTGACGGTACACTTCTCAACTCGGATAGAGATCTATCGCCGAGGTTAAAAGCAATTGTAAAAAATATTCCCGAGTCAATTCCTTTGATTCTGGCGAGTTCCCGCATGCCTGATGCTATGCGGCATTTGCAGCGGGATTTGGGTCGATCCGCCGAACCCTTGATTTGCTATAATGGGGGATATGTGATTGATGGAGAAGGGCACGTGTTGGATTCGGTGGAGATTTCTTTTCCCATCGTCCAATCCATCTTTGCACTTTGTCAAGGCGAAGAGATTCATTTGAGCCTTTTCCGAGGGGAGCATTGGTATGAAGAAAAGGAGGATTATTGGTCCAATAGGGAAATCAGAAATACCAAGGTGCAGCCTACCTGGATACCCTTGAGAAAGCTTCTTGATGACTGGGAAAGCCAACATTTGGGCGCGCATAAAATCATGTGTATGGGTGAATCGAACTTGATCAATTGGCTATTTGGTGAGTTACATTTGAATTTTGGTGATCAGCTTCACTTGTATCGCTCAAAGGATACTTACATAGAAATCGCACCTAAGAAGATATCCAAGGCCTCTGCCCTGAAACTAGTTTTAGAGAAAAAGTTTGATTTTGGAATGGGTGAGGTAATCGCTTTTGGGGACAATTACAACGATATTGATTTGATTCAATCCGTGGGATGGGGAGTGGCTGTAGCCAATGGCCGAGCAGAGTTAAAAGCGGTTTGCAAAGAATTGACACTTCATCACAAAGAAGATGGGGTAGCCGCTAGTTTGGAAAAATACTTTGGGTAGGCTTGATTATAGAATCCCGCTGCCGTCTTCTACATCCTCTATAGCTTTAGCGAGAAAATCATTAAAAGGCTTCATGACGCTAAAACCATCCAATGCGAGATTGATAAAATTGCCGGAATTCACATCTTTATCGGCAATCGGGTGAGATACCGTAAAGCTCTTCAACCGTAGGTATTCGATGTAAGGATGATCTGCTTCATAATCCCTCGGACTGGTTTTGAGTTTTTCTCCCTCGATTCCCGAGAATAACTTTTTGAATTCTGCTGAATGTTCGATTTTCTCCAGTTCGGTTCCACTGTAATCAATTTCTCTTCTGATTTTTTTCAGATTCTCGGCTTCCGGCATCCATATTCCACCGGCAAAAAATGAGTTTCCAGGTTGGATTTGAAGGTAATAACCTGGTCCTGGTGATTTTTTTCCTTTGGGAGAAAAGTAAGCTCCAAAATTCGTTTTGTAGGGATCCTTATTGGCCGAAAACCGGATGTCCCGATTTTGTCGAAATACGCAGTCCTTGGGCTTAAAAGCCGAAAGCTCAGGTTCCAATTCGCTTAGCTTTTTTAGGATGACCTCCACATCCTTTAAAAATTCCTGGCGCGTCTCCTGATACCAATCGCGATTGGCATCCATCCATTCTTTGTTATTGTTTTCGGCTAGTGAACTGAGGAATTTGAGGAAAGGACGCATAGGAAGAATTAGGGATAAAGTTTGAATTTTGAAGTGATTCAATAGTTAAACTGGGATTTAGAAAATTGGTTTTGGCTTAAAGATGCTCATTTTTTCTAGTGTTTGTAATGGGCCGCTTTCGACAAACTCATCGATTTCTGTAAAGAATTGAGAACTTTTGAGTATGTTGCACGTGTTTAAATTTTAAAATCCACACGTGTAATGAATACGAAACTAACACTCACACTGGAAAAAGATGTGATCGAAAAAGCAAAGGAATATGCTGCCCGACAGGGACAGAGCCTTTCTTCAATTGTTGAAAATTACTTTAAACTTTTGACCTTGGATCGAAATCAAGAGCCAAAAAATGAAGAGTTGAAGTCCTTGCCAGAAAGTTTTTTGAGATTAAGAGGCGTTTTAAAAATGGAAGATGGCCACTTTGACTACAAAGAAGAACTGACTAAGGCTTTGGAGGAAAAATATGGAAAATAGCTACTTTTTAGATTCAGACGTAATTCTCGATTATTTACTGGACCGGATGCCATTCGCAGATAGTTCCCAGGAAATTTTCACGCTTGCAATGAATTCAAAGATCAATCTTTTTATTTCTTCCTTATCTATTTCAAACGTGGATTATTTGCTGAAGAAAAAGGTTGGAAGAATTATTAGCCTTCAAATGATCAAAGATTTTTGTACAATCTGTGGAATTCTTTCAGTAGGAGAAAAAGAAATCCTTCAAGCTTTTAAAAGCAATTTTAAGGATTTTGAAGATTCGATTCAGCACCAAACAGCTTTAGGCAATCCAGAAATCAAAGCAATTATCACCCGAAACGTAGCGGATTATAAAAAGTCTCAAATCCCGGTTTTTTCGCCGGAAATTTTCCTTTCCAGATTCAAATAAAATCCACCAATCCCTCCAGCTTCATTCCCCGACTTCCTTTAATTAAAATCAAATAATCCTCCAGTTTGCTGTCCTGAAGCCAGTTTCGGAAAGAAAAAGGATCTGGGAAATACAGCGCTTTGGGAGCTTTTTCTACAGCCGAAACCATTAATTTTCCCGTAAGACAAATTTTATCAATCGGATACTCACTGACGATTTCCCCGATCTTGCGATGTTCTTCTTCGGCATGCTCACCTAACTCAAACATATCTCCCAAAATCACCATCTTATGCTTTTTCCCTTTCATTTCTCCAAAGGTTCGAATGGCTGCATCCATGCTCGAGGGGTTGGCGTTGTAAGCATCAAGAATGATCAAGTTGCTGCGCTTTTCGATCAATTGGGAGCGCATGTTTTCAGGTTTGTAACTGACAATTGCCTCGACCGCTTTTTCCAAATCCACACCAAAGTATTTACCAATCGTTAGCGCATTGGCGATATTCCCAAAATTATACGCGCCGATAAGTGAAGTCAAATGTTCACCCGTAACCTCTTCTACTGAAAACTTCACAAAGGGATCAGCGCCCAAAAAACGCACCTCGCAAAAATCTCCGGCTGCCGGATAAAGCACCGGGTTTTCGAAGCGCTTGATCATATTGGAGAGAATGGGGTCTTGGCTATTGATGAAAACGGTCCCTTTGTTTGCCCGCAGGTGCTGATAGAGTTCGGTTTTGGTTTTTAAAACGCCCTCGGGTCCGCCCATTCCTTCAAGATGTGCCTTGCCAATATTGGTAATGAAGCCGTGTGTGGGTTCGGCGATTTCGCAGAGTTCGGCAATGTCTCCCTGCTTATTGGCTCCCATTTCGATGATGGCAATCTGATGCTCTTTGTTGAGTTTGAGCAAGGTCAAAGGGACACCGATGTGATTATTGAGGTTACCCTCCGTGGCTAACGTATTAAATTTTTGGCTGAGAACTGCGTTCAATAACTCTTTTGATGTGGTTTTACCATTGGAACCGGTCAAGCCGATGATGGGGATATCAAATTGATGCCGGTGATAATTAGCTAGCTTTTGCAAACAGGCTAAAGCACTTTCTCCAATAAAATACCGCTCGTCATCCTCTTCAAAAAAAGCAGCTTCATCCACCACGACTGCCGAAGCACCCATTTCCAAGGCTTTAGCCGCAAATTCATTGGCGTTAAAATTGGGTCCTTTGAGTGCAAAAAATAGATTTCCCTTTTCGATTTTTCGGGTATCGGTACTTACTCCGGTACTTTTGAGAAAGAGTTGATAGAGGATGGCGATGTTCATGATCGGAAATTTTCTTCAAAATAAATGATTCATCACATCTTTAGGCAAAAGGCTACGTATTAAATTTAGCTTTGAGCTTTACACTATGCGATTTCTTCTCTCCGCTTTTTTCTTTCTTTTGACCCAGTGGTCTTTTGGCCAGACTAATTTTAGCCTGCAAAACCTGCCGGTTTTTTCTCAAAATGAGGAAGAGTTGCCTTCGGCTTGGAGTGGGGGGATCAATAGCGCACAGATTCAATTGATCGACTTAAATTTTGACGGGCAGGAAGAGTGGGTCATTTGGGATATCAATTCGCGCCAGCTTTCTGTATTTGAAAAAGAAGGAAATCAGTTTATCCATCAACCCGAATGGACTTATTTTTTTCCAACTGACATCAGTGGATTTTTAGTCCTGGCTGACTATAATGCAGACGGATTGAAGGACCTGTTTACCTCGACGGCCAGAGGGATCAAAGCGTATAAAAATACATCATCGGATGGGAATATTTCCTTTGAGGTGGCGCGGGATTTCCTTCCGCTGGATAATGGATCCAATATTCAGGCTAATAATTTGGACACGCCATTGATCCAAGATTTGGATGGAGATGGGGATCTGGATCTGGTTGTGTTTAATTTTGCCTCGGGGGATTATCTGGAGTTTTATGAAAATACTTCTGTGGATCGGACAGGCAATTTGGATATTGATGGATTTGCCTTTCCATTGACGCATTGGGGGAATTTTGAATTTTGTGATTGCGATGACATCTCTTTTGGACAGACTTGCTCAGGTTTGGAGCTGAGAATTGATCCATCGGAAAATCAAAAAATCCAACATGCAGGCGGGCATTCCATTCTCTACCGGGATTTTGATGGAGATGGAGTATCAGATCTGCTTTTGGGAAGGGATGAGTGTGATGTATTGTATTTTTTGTCCAATAAAGGAACATCGGCCGAGCCGCTTTTTGATGAATTTTCCAATGAAATTCCCGAATTGGGAGAATTACCCCGATTTCCGATTTTTCATAACCCTGCCTTTATCGATGAGCAGCTGATTATCAGTTCCAATTCCAATGAAGCGGCACAAGTTTACGGAGTGGATTTTGCCAATTCCATTTTTTCGTTTGAGGGTTCGCTCAGCCCGATTTTGCAGAGTCAACTTGTTGATCTGGGCGAGAATACACGACCCTTTTACCTGGGTAATCAAAATGGAGGAAGGCTCTTTGTCGGTGCCAATGTGACTCGTTCGGGAGAGGTTTTGGGTGAAATCGCCGTTTTTGACTTCCAGAATGGGATCGTAGAATTAAGTGAGCAGGATTTTTCGATTCGAGAGTGGAATCTGACCGAAATCCAGTATTTGGAATTTCAGGATCAGTCTGGAGTTTCTCGGCAATTGTTGACGGGAATTCGATTTGAGGGAAATATTCCGCAACAGCGGGTTTTTCAGAAGGAAAATAATCAGTGGGAAGAGATCAACTTTTCAGGATTTGAACCGAATCGGGGTGATCATTTGACCTTTTTCGACTATCAAAATCAGGATCATTTGCTGGTAGCCGCCCAAAATGGAGGTTTGGACTTGTATGCCGTTGATTTTGAAAATTTGTCTGCGGAACTGATGGAGTTAGATTTTTTGGGCTTTCAGGATAACCCATCCAATCGAAATTTGAATGTGGCAGTGAATCCGCAACCTCAGCCCGGGCTCTATGTCGTCGATCAGCGAGGGATTTTGATCTATATCGAAAACTTCATGGAGCAGACCCAGCGTGAGGAGGTTCAGGTTGCCATCCAAAATCAAAATTCCCCAACTCGACTGGGCAGAAATACCTGGATTACCTTGGTGCCGGATGTGTTGGGAGCAAACCCCGATTTGATACTGGGCACTCGTGCTGGAGGTTTGATTTACCTCAATGCAGAGGAAGGAACTGATCCCCTTTCGGAAGGCCTTCAATTGCTTCTCTATCCCAATCCAACTACCGGACCCATCAAAGTTATTTCAAACCAATCGGGTCTGGGTAGAATTATCAATGCGATGGGAAAAGTGCTTTTAGATGAGATTTCTGTTCAGGCTGGACAAGAAATCGAAATCCAATCCGGTATTTACACTCCGGGCCTTTATATTTTCCAACTCGAAACTGCCAATCGACGGCAGGTTTCAAAGAAGTTTTGGGTGAGGTGAGTAAAATGATTTTGTTTGGATTGTGGAAAAATCCTAGCTTTCCCCTACAGAATAAACACCAACTTATGAGAAATACTTACTTCCTAGCCTTATTGGCTTTTATCGGGTTCTCCTGTAGCTCAGGCCCTGAAAATCCAGCAGACCAAGTTTTTATCAATGGCATCATCTACACCGTCGATGAATCCAATCCAAAAGTGGAGGCCGTCGCCGTTAAGGATGGCATGATTCAAGCCGTGGGAACGACTGCCGAAATCCAAGAATGGGCGGGAGAAACTACCGAAGTCATTGATCTCGAAGGCAAAACCATGACACCCGGCTTGATCGAATCTCATGCGCACCTGATGGGAATCGGCTATAATAAACTTGAGCTTGATCTCATGTACGTGAAAACCTACGATGAATTGGTCGAAAAAGTAGCCGAAGCCGTGGAAAAAGCCCAGCCAGGCGACTGGATTACGGGCAGGGGCTGGCATCAGGATAAATGGATCGAAAAGCCCGAGAAAATGGTCAAAGGCTTTCAAACCAATGAAAAGCTTAATGAAGTCTCCAAAGACAATCCGGTATTTCTCCGTCATGCTTCAGGACATGCCTCTTTCGCTAATGCAAAGGCTTTAGAGATGGCGGGGATTGCAAATTTGAGTGGAGAGCGCCCCGGAGAGGTAGAGGGCGGAGAGATTATTTTGGATGATTTGGGAAATCCAACCGGTGTATTGACCGAAAGAGCTTCCAATTTAGTCGCTAGATTGGTTCCCGAAGAGACCCCCGAACGGGCAGAAGAAGCCTTGACTTTGGCCTTGCAGGAATTGGTGGAAAAAGGGATCACTTCTTTTCACGATGCAGGTTCGGGTCAGGATGTGATTGATTTGGTGGAGAAATTCAAAAACGAAGGCAAACTCACCGTTCGTCAATACATCATGCTCACAGGTCGTCAGCCCGAGCTCTTGGAGGAGTGGTATCAAAAAGGACCGATGATCGACACGGCTGATCATTTGCTGACGGTTCGATCCATCAAATTGAATTGTGACGGCGCCTTAGGTCCAAGAGGTGCATGGTTGCTGGAAGATTATTATGATCGTCCGGGGCACAGAGGCCATGAGACTTTGCCGATGTCTGTGGTGACAGAAGTTTCCGAGAAAGCGCTGCCTTTAGGGTTTCAGGTTTGTTCCCACGCTATCGGAGATCGCGCCAATCAGGAGATTTTGGATCGCTACGAGGCCGCATTTGCTAAAAATCCAGAAGCAACCGATCATCGTTTTCGGATCGAACATGCCCAGCACATTCATCCCGATGACATTCCCCGATTTGGAGAAATGGGCGTGATCGCCGCCATGCAGGCGATTCACTTGAGTTCGGACCGTCCTTGGGCGATTGATCGCTTGGGCGAAAAGCGAATCATTGACGGGGCTTATGTTTGGCAGAAGCTGATGAAATCCGGTGCGGTAGTGACCAACGGAACAGATGCACCCGTAGAGCCGGTGGATCCGATTCCTTCTTTTTATGCTTCGGTGACCCGAAAAACGCTGGAAGGAACTCCCGAAAACGGCTACGAAGCCGATCAAAAAATGACTCGGGAAGAAGCCTTGAAATCCTATACTTTGGATGGAGCTTATGCCGAGTTTGAGGAAGATTTCAAAGGCTCGATTGAAGTAGGCAAGGCGGCTGATTTCACCGTTTTTGATCAAAATATCATGGAAGTTCCCGAAGAGGAGATACTGAAGACGAAAGTAGCCATGACTGTGATGGGGGGAAAAGTTGTATTTAAAAGATAATAATTAAGACCTTTCGAGGTTAGTTAAATTTTAAAAAGTTCCCTTTATGGGAACTTTTCTTTTATATTTGAATTTAGAAACATGTGAGAATAATTGCAAAACGGACCTTGCGGGAATTTTGGGAAAAACATTCCGATTCTGAACAACAGCTAAAAGCCTGGTATCGAGAAGCTGAAAAGTCTCAATGGAGTATTACCCACGATCTAAAAAGAGCGTATCCAAACGCCAGTTTATTGGGAGAAAATAGAGTAGTATTCAATATTAAGGGGAATCACTACCGATTGATTGTAAAAATCAATTTTGAATTTCAGTTATGTTGGATTCGCTTTATAGGAACTCACGCCGAGTATGACAAAATCAACGTAAATACGATCTAATATGAATATCAAGCCTATCAAAACTGAAACAGATTATCAAAAAGCACTGATTCGCCTTGAAGAGATTTTTGATGCTCAAAAGGGGAGCAAGAAAGGGGACGAATTGGAAATACTTTCTATTCTAATCGATCAATATGAAAAAGAAAATTTCCCGATTGACCTACCCGATCCTATCGAAGCGATCAAGTTTCGAATGGAGCAGATGGATCTCAGAAATAAAGATCTTGCTGAGGTGGTAGGAAATAAAAGTCGGGTAAGTGAAGTGTTGAATAGAAAAAGAAAACTTTCGCTGGATATGATCCGAAAACTGAACACCTATCTTCGAATTCCTACAGAGGTATTGGTTCAGGAATATTGATCCCATGATTTATTTGATTTTTTGTTTAGGCTTACTTTTTCAAATTCAAGAACAGTACAGCAATACACCACCTGAAGATGAAATACTAAAAACCCAATTTGCTATGATAGTGGTGGGGGAAAAGTGGTGTTTAAGAAGTATTCGGTAGAAACCTGAATGCTTATATCTAAGTTAGACTTTCCAGGTTTTGAAAACCTGGAAGGTTTTTTTGATGTATTTGCCAACTATCGAACTTGCTAAAATTCAATATTCCTCTGAAGAAGCTAGTCTTAATTAGGTTTGGAAAATTGATTAGTGGTTTCTCAGAAACTTCAAAAATCTGCTCACTTGGGGTGGACATAGTTGAATTGTGAACCTTTACTTTTGCCCTTCACTCAGGTTGGGATATCAAAAAACCAATTTTTTATTAAATCCTGATTGAAACCCCGTCCAAAACAAATCCCATTAGATTTTTCCCTATTTTCACTCTTCTAATAAAAAACCAATTTCATGAGAAAAACACTACAACTCTTTTTGGGCATGATGCTGATTGCTTTTATCGCACAGGCTCAGGACACCAAACCCATCGCCTGGCAGGATATTGCCACTTGGAAATACATGCCCGGACAGGCATTTCGACTCTCTCCCGACGGTCAGTGGCAAGCATTTGGCCTCGTTCAGACCGAAGGTGACGCTGAGATCATCCTCCAGAAAGTTGGGGATGAATCCTCCAAAAAAACCTTTAAAATCGGTTCGACCAACTACCCCTCCATGCAATTTAGCGAGGATGGAAAGTGGTTTGTTTATACCGAGTACCCAACTTTCTCTGAAAAAAAGGCCAATGAAAAAAACAAAGGCAAGGCTTTGAAGAACAAGGCGATTCTGATCAAGTTGGGAACCGAAGACAAAAAGGAATTCGAGGGTGTATCCAATTACGCTTTCAACGGAGAAGCTTCCAGTGTCTTGGCCATTAACCTATCCAAAGAGGGGAATGGTGATGCCCGAGGCTCAGATTTGCTGATGTATCATCTAGCAACGGAAAAAGCCCAGAACATCGGCAATGTCGCTGATTTTTCTTTCAACAAAGCGGGAAGTTACCTCGCCTACACCGTCGATGCGGCCAATCAGTCCGGAAATGGGCTTTATCTGATGAATGTGACCGGCAATAGCATGCAGATTCTGGACTCGGACAAGGCTTCTTACCGTTCACTTAACTGGACGGAAAAAGGTGAGGCTTTTGCTGCCTTGAAACTAGTTAAAGACAAAAAATACAAGCAGGATAAGGGGCAGGTCATCGGGGTGAAAAACCTCACTCCTCCGCAGGTCACCGTTTACAATCCTGAAAAAGATTCGGTCAATTTTGATCAGGAATTTACCATTTCTCCTAATAGAACTCCGATGTGGTCGGAGGATTTGACTCGATTGTTTTATGGAATTCACCCCTTGGTTTTAGCGGAAAAAGAGGAAGCCAAAAAGGAAGTGGATCAGGACTCTGTTAAACAGACTGAAGCGGAAGCCATGAAAAAAATCATGGCCGACACCACGATCAAATCCATTTCAGATTTGCAAAAAGCGATCGCCAAATTGGATTCTGGGAAGGTGAAAGATAAAAAAGACGATGAGGCCGACACACCGGATATGACGATCTGGCACTGGAATGATAGTCGTCTGCAGTCTCGACAGCAGGTCATGCAAAACCAGGATAAAAACTACAGTTTCTGGGCGATGTACGATGTCAATGCAGCGAAACATATTCAACTCCAGGATAGCAGCATGCGGGAATTGAATATCTTGGACAAGGAACGCTATGCATTGGGTTCAGACCTGCAAGCCTATGAATTGGATGGAAATCTGAATGGGCAAAGCTATCGGGATTTTTACATCGTGGACCTGAAAACTGGAGAAAAGAAGGAGCTTTTCACCAACTTTTATCTGCCAAATTATTCCTCTTTCCCGCGGGAATCTCCCGATGGCACCAAGTTGATTTATGGCCTCGATGGGCATTACTACATCTATGACATTCTTACCGCTCAAAGCCGAAATATCACCGAAGGCATGCCCGTTTCCTTCGTCAATGTAGAAGACGATCACAATATCGAAAAACCGCTCTATGGCGCTTTGGGCTGGAGTTCGGATAGCAAATACGTACTCATCCGGGACGGTTGGGATATTTGGCAAATTCCTGTTACCGAATCCAAAGAAACCCCCGTCAACCTTACTGTCAATGGCAAAACGGATCAGATTCGCTATCAATACCGATTTACCTTAGACCCGGAGGAGAAGGGAATTGACTTAAGTAAGCCTGCTTTCATCCGCATGTATGGCGAATGGACCAAGAAAAGCGGAATCGCTAAACTCACTCCGGAGCGGAGAGGAGGAATGAATCCAGGTGCTGAGGTTTTGATTTGGGAAGATGCCAATGTGGGTAATCTCTCCAAAGCTAAGAATGCGGAGACTTATTATTTTTCCAAAGAAAAATTCAATGAACCCACCCAAATCTACTTAACAGATGCTTCCTTAACTAACCCGACACAGGCGACAGAAAATGCGCCGGATGCTGGAAAATACGCTTGGTCAGCCGGAACCATGCTCGTGGATTATGTTTCCGACAAGGGCGACAAACTTCAAGGCACGCTCTTTTTGCCTGCAGGCTATGAAGAAGGGAAAAAATATCCCACAGTAGTTTACTATTACGAAAAACTCTCCCAAACCCGCCACAATTGGTCCAATCCAGGCTATGGAGGCACAGGCTGGAATCCCGGCGTTTATACTTCCAATGGCTTTGCGGTCTTTATTCCGGATATCGTTTACAAGCTGGACGATCCGGGAATGTCGGCCGTTTGGTGTGTGATTCCTGCCGTGAAGGAAGCGATCAAAACCGGGGTGATTGACGAAGACAATATCGGTATTCACGGTCACTCTTGGGGCGGTTACCAAACTTCCTTCCTGATCACGCAAACGGATATGTTTAAGGCTGCCGCCGCAGGCGCGCCACTGACTAATATGATTTCCATGTACGATTTGATCTATTGGAATTCAGGTGGGGGAAATATGTCCATCTTTGAAGCTTCACAGGGGAGATTCCGAGGAGCACCTTGGGAAAACTGGGAAGCCTATGAGCGAAACAGCCCGGTTTATCACGTGAAAAATGTCAAAACTCCGCTTTTGCTGCTCCACAATGACAAGGACGGTGCCGTGGACTTCACTCAGGGAATTGAATATTATTCCGCTCTCCGTCGCTTGAAAAAACCGGTGGTGATGATGCAGTACAAAGGCGAAAATCATGGACTCAGCAAGCTGGAAAACCGAAAAGACTACAGTGTGCGGATGATGGAATTTTTCGACCATCATCTGAAAGGCGAGGCTGCTCCTGACTGGTGGAAAAGCGGGGTGAATTTATTGGACTTGGATGAGCACCTGAAGGAAAGAGCTTTTTGACAGATACTAGATACTATAAACAAGAAGCAAGAAAAATCCCCCGGTGTTGTGCGTCGGGGGATTTCTGAGTTTAGATGAGGCCTGCTTCTTCTAGCTCTTTTTTTAGATCATGGTAAACTTGTACTAATTGCTCATCGGTAGGTGGAGCTGATTTTCGCCTTTCCGATGGGTCGGAAATCTGAGCGGGATTAGCCCGGACAACTTTGAATTCAAATTCTTCACCGATTTCCAAGGGCCTTTTTAACCAATCAAGATGTTCATCAGCCTCATTTAAACCTCCTAAACTGATTTGCAATTCTTTTCGATGCTGTTTGTGAATCGACTCAAAAATTGCAGAAACAACCCCATTTTCCAAGCCAAAAACAACCTGCTCTTTTTCACTTTTAAATTCAAAAGCTAAAATTTTCCTTTTATCCAATTCATTCATTTTCAACATCGATTAATCCTTTTTCGAGCAATTTTTTTTGAAGATTCTTGAAAGACAAAAGCTTGGCCTCCAAGGCTGATTTCTTACTTTTTTCTTTACTGTGTCTTTTAATTGGCTCTGTGGCTTCCTCTGTTTCAACTACCCTAATTTCAAACTTGTCACCTTCCTTTAGATTCCATTGTCCCCACACAGAGCGAAAATCAAAATTATAGCTAGAACCTGTTACAGAAAGATCCAACTCATCTCGATCGTTAACTTTTACCCTAGTGAAAATCAAAAATGTGCTCCCCGTATCGGCCGCAATTATTTTTTCTTCTTTAAAAGAAATCTCAAATCCAATCATACTAGAACTTTTAGATCATATTTCTCCTAAGTTAATAATATTCTAAAATTCTCCTTAGCTTTATTCCTCTTGTCTAAACTATGACGTTGCGAACTATTTTAGCATTTTTTCTTATGCTCTCCAGTTATTCCCTTTTTGCTCAGCAGGACTTGGGGATCGAAAAGCAATGGGTGGTAAAAACCTCTCCTTTGGCTTTATTTGAACCGGAGACAATTATTATTCAGGGAGGCTTGGAGTATTTTTTTAACACTAAAGTCAGCATTCAATCAGAGATAGGATTGAATGGGGGACTATTCGGAATGAAAGCCGGAAGAGGGGGGAATGAGGATTTTAGGATTTGGAGGAGTAAAAGTGAGGTGAAATTTTATACCAAGAAGAATTACTGGGCGGTGGAGTTTTTTTATGTAAATAAAGACTTCACTCGAAAGGATGACTCTTACGGGATGGACGGCCAGGAATTTTTCTATGATAAGGCAAGAATCAATTTTTATGTTTTGGCAACCGGAATCAAATTTGGTCGACAGGTATATACATCCAAAAATATTCTGATTGACTCATTTGCTGGACTCGGATTTCGTGGACGTTTTCGTCAGATAAGTCAGGTGGAATTATCCGAAAATCAAAGTGATGAGTTCTCGGAAAATTTCTTTGACTTTGCAGATCGCTATCGTTTCAACGGCTGGGATTCCGTTCCTCATTTTACGATTGGCGTCAAGGTAGGGATTTTGACAGGGGACCTAGATTGAATTGATTAAGGCTTTTATATCAGCTGCTCCCTTTCTAACTCTTCCTTTAATTTTAGATACATTTTCAATTTCGCCTCATCGGACAGTTCCCTTTCCTCAGCTGTTACTTTTTTGGGTAGGTGGATAGTTTTTTCCTCAGTTTTTAAAATTCTGACGGGTAGGAAACCTTCCTCCTTCGATTTATAAAACGAATAAGTAGCGTTTTGGTAGTCGCCGGATATTTCTATCGAGGTTTCTTTGACTTCCCCTAGTTCAGAGATATCGAGCAGAATCGATAGCATCACGCTTCCTTCACCGGGAAAACCGGCTTTAATTAAGGGGCCTATTTCGTCTTGATAAGTTATTACATCCATGATAACTAGGTGATTGGGTTTAAATGAGACCTTTTTCTTCGAGTTCCTTTTTCAGTTTTTTGTACCAAAGTAATTTTGTCTCCGTAGGCATTTTAGGCTTAGTTCGGGCAAAAGGGGTTGGTAATGTTATTTCCTTGAGAGACGAAGATTGGAGCTCAATTGGAAATATATCCTCCGATTTGGTTTGAAGAAATCGATATCGACTTTCTTCAGTAATTCCTGTGATACGGATTTCCGACTCTTCAATTTTTCCTAATGGGGACAGGGTACAGATTAAATTAATATGGATGGTTCCTGTACTCGGTAAACCCACTTCCAACTGCCTTTTTCCGATGTTGCATGCTATGATTTCCATTTCATCCATATAATGACAATTTTTTTAAATAAAGCGAAAGGATAGACCTGAAAATATCCCAAAAATTCATCCTAGCTTTGCTTCTTCAATTCTCATTCAATCCACCATGATACTTCAGATTGTTTTATTGGTAGCAGGTTTATTGCTTTTGGTCAAAGGGGCCGACTGGCTCGTGGACGGCGCCTCTGTTTTGGCTAAAAAGCGAAATATTTCTGATTTGGCGATTGGTCTGACGATTGTGGCTTTCGGGACTTCTGCTCCGGAATTGGTAGTGAATGTGATCGCAGCTTCGGGCAATTATCCGGATATCGTTTTTGGCAATATCATCGGATCCAATAATTTCAATCTCTTTGTGATTTTGGGACTTTCTGGATTGATTATTCCCCTTTCGGTGCAATCCAGCACGGTTTGGAAGGAGATCCCTTACTCACTTTTGGCAGCGATTGTGATTTTTTTCTTGGCCAATAATTACTTGGTCGATGATACTCGGGAGCTTTCACAAATTGACGCCATAATTCTACTCGTTCTGTTTGCAGCGTTTCTGTATTACGTCGCCACGCAATTGAAAACAGAGGAAGGCCTGGAAACCATCGAAGTAAAAGACTATTCCCAGCTTAAAATTTGGACCCTGATTTTAATTGGGTTAGGTGGATTGATTTTAGGTGGAAAACTGGTAGTGGACAATGCCGTCTCTATGGCCCAATCGCTGGGAGTCAGCGAAAAAATCATCGGCTTGACTATCGTGGCAGCAGGAACTTCTCTGCCTGAGTTAGCCACTTCGGTGGTAGCCGCCTACCGGAAAAATACCGACATCGCCATCGGGAATATTATTGGCTCTAATATTTTCAATATTTTCTTGATTTTGGGTGTCAGCGGCTTGGTTCGTCCCCTGGAATTCAACCCATCATTCAATACCGATATTTACATTTTGATGGGAGGTACAATCTTTCTGTTTTTTGCCATGTTTACCGGAAAGCGTAAAAAACTGGATCGCTGGGAAGCGTTTATCTTACTGGCAACCTACTTACTTTATACTGGCTATTTGGTAGGAATGGAGAGTTGAGTGCTTCGGAAAATCAGCCCTTGTCATGTAGGTCGAGATTATTGGCGCCGTTCCACCCCAACATTTCATCCTCTGCAATCTCAATTGCTTTCACAGCATATTGAAGGCTTTGGATATTGGGATCTGTGGCATGGTCAAAGTCACTGCTCCTAAAGGAAAACTGCTCCCCTTCCTCAAAAAGCTCATCGACATCCTTAAACTCGGAGTGCATGGCCACATTGACCAAAGCAGTAAATACTTGGATCCTCGCCTCTTCGAGGGATTGAAATGCCTCTTTTATTTTTTCTTGATAGGTCATCTGAGTTATGATTTGATGATTTCAACACTGATAATTCTCAATTCAATTGTACCGAACCCTCATTTTTCAGGAGCTGATTTGACTATTCTTTTGATTGACTTTGACATAGGGGAAAAGAGATAAGAATCCTTTTTGCCTAATGTACATTCGGTTGAAATTGAATTGCTTAGTGGAATAAATTTACAGAAAAGTCGGGTGTTGACCTATCTCCAAGAAAGTTATGATGACATAAAGTGTCGTAATTTGCCCAAAAAGTTTAAAAGGATACTTTTTGCATATTCTGGGGAATTTTTCATGCCATTTATCAAAAAATAGAAAACCATTGCTAGGCTTACTGCTAAATTGCAGAACCCAATTTGGTAAAGTTTGCTTTGCCAGCCCAGCCTACAAACCTATGATAACCCAAAATTTACCCTTTCGGCTCTTTTTAGCCGGATTTGTCTTGTTTCTGCTAGGAAGCTTTTCGGCTTTTCCACAGGCAAAACTCCGCGGAAAGGTTAAAGATCAAAACTCCAAAAAAGACCTTCCGTTTGCTTCTGTGGCTGTTTTTACTGCATCGGATAGTTTGGTAGGAGGTGGAATTACAGGTGAAAATGGGAATTTTTCTGTAGATCTTCCCTTTGGGAAATTTTATGCTTTGGTGGAGTTTATGGGTTTTGAGGCCTATAAAAGTGCAGAATTTGAACTTTCTCGCAACAAGAATCTGCATAATCTAGGTACAATTTTTCTTCAGGCAGCTGATGAGGAATTGGAAGAAGTGGTCGTGCAGGGGGAGAAAACCTTGATGGAACTTTCGCTAGATAAGCGGATTTTCAATGTGGGTAAAGACCTAGCCAATGCCGGGGGAACGGCCACGGATATTTTGATGAATCTTCCTTCTGTGGCTGTAGACCCCGAGGGCAATGTGACACTTCGAGGTTCGTCTAATGTGCGGATTTTGATCGATGGAAAGCCATCGGGTTTGGTGAGTTTCAAAGGTTCCTCCGGATTGCGTCAGCTTCAGGCCAATCTCGTCGAGCGCGTCGAGGTCATCACCAATCCCTCCGCAAGATATGAAGCCGAAGGAATGGCCGGCGTAATCAATATCATTCTGAAAAAAGACAGCAAACAGGGCTTCAATGGTTCCTTTGAAGTGATTGCCGGCACACCGCTCAATTTGGGCTTTTCAGCCAATTTGAATTATCGAAAAAAACGGATCAATTGGTTTATTAATTACGGCTTTGCTCGTCGTTATCAACCCTATGTCAGTGAGCAATATCAGGAAGTCTATGAGGAGGGAAATACCTTGATCCTGAATCAGGCCAATTCCGGTGAGCTTCGAGGCTGGAACAATAATATCCGGGGTGGATTGGATTATTTTTTCTCTGAACAGAGTATCCTGACCGCTTCCTATCTCTGGAGACGAACGGATGGACGACGCATCACCGATATTCGCTACGAGGATTACCTGAATTCACTGGATAATTTTCTGGGCTATTCTCTTCGTAGGCAGGATGAAAAGGAAAAGGAACCCAATTCTGAAATTGCCCTAAATTATAAGCGGACGTTTGCCGAAAAAGGGCATGAACTCACTGGGACATTTACCTATTTGAGTTATTGGGAAAATTCAGATCAGCTGTTTACTGAGTTTCGTTTTGATCCTTCAGGAAATGAAGTTTTGGGAGAGGATTTGTTGCAAACCTCGATTAATGATGAATTCGAAAATCAATATTTGCTCCAATTGGATTATGTCAAGCCTTTGGGTTCGGAGGGTAAATTCGAAACGGGATTCCGGACGAGCTTCCGAGAAATGGAAAATGATTTCATCGTCTCGGAGGAAAATGAAACGGGTGAATTATTGCCAATCCCGGGCTTGGATAATATTTTTCTTTACAATGAAAATATCCTGGCAGCATACGGGATTTTGGGAAATAAAACCGGTGACTGGACCTATCAAGCTGGTTTGAGGGCAGAGCACACCGATGTGGAAACCATCCTTGCCGAGACCAATGAACGAAATCCCCGCACGTACACCAACCTCTTCCCGAGTGCGCATTTGACGTATTCAGTTTCGGAGGAAAATGCCTTCCAACTCAGCTATTCCCGCCGAGTTCGCCGTCCTGTATACAATGACCTGAGTCCCTATGTGACATTTTCTGATCAGCGAAATTTCTTCAGCGGAAATCCAGATTTAGATCCTGAATTTACCGATGCGTTTGAGCTCGGGCATATCAAATACTTTGAAGGGGGAACGCTTTTTTCTACTGCCTATTTCCGGAATACCAGGGATAAAATCGAGCGGATTCGAGCGGTCAATGACGAGGGTTTTGCGACGACTTTACCCTATAATTTGACTGGAGAGGAATCATTCGGTCTAGAGTTTAGTGCGGATTATCAGCTCAAAGAGTGGTGGAAATTGGACTTGAATTTTAATTTTTTCCATGCCGATATTGACGGCAGCAATGTGCAGACGGATTTTCGGGCAAGAACTACTTCATTTTTGACCAGACACACTTCCCGATTTATACTGGAAAATGGTTGGGATTTGCAATTCCGCGGTAATTATGACGCTCGTCAAAAAACTGCTCAGGGTGTCAGAAAAGGAATTTTCTTTATGGATATATCGGCCAGCAAACAAATCCTGGGGGAGCGGGGAAGGCTGATATTTACAGCAAATGACATTTTGAACTCTAGACGAAACCGCTTTATCACGGAGGGAGAAAATTTCTTTACCGAAGGAAACTCCCAATTTATCCGCCGACAGATCAATTTGACCTTTAGCTATCGCATCAATCCATGAAGAATTTCTGTTTAGCCCTTTTCGTAGTATTAATTTCAGGCTTTCCCGGTTTTTCTCAGAAAATCAATGATGCCTATCGTCTACACATGAAGCGTGCTTCGTCCGCGATTGTCATTGATGGTTTGATGGATGAGCAGGCATGGGAAGATGCAGAAGTGGCCACGGATTTTTTTATGATTACTCCGATGGATACCAGTTTTGCAGAGGTGAGAACTGATGTGAGAATGACCTACGATGATCAGCATCTCTACCTGATGGTGGTCAATTACCATGCGGTCGAAGGTCCCTATATGGTAGAGTCCCTGCGTCGGGATTTTAACTTTGGCAAAAACGATAATTTTCTGCTTTTTATGGATCCGTTTGATGATCAGACCAATGGATTTTCTTTTGGAGCCAACGCAGCAGGAGCTCAGTGGGATGGGATTATGTTTAATGGCGGTTCGGTGGACCTGAGTTGGGATAATAAATGGACTTCCAAAGTCACCAATTACGAGGACAAGTGGGTCTTTGAGGCGGCCATTCCTTTTAAATCCATCCGCTACAAAAAAGGCATCAAAGAATGGGGAATCAATTTCTCCCGACTGGATCTGAAAACCACCGAAAAGTCAGGTTGGGCTCCGGTCCCTCGTCAGTTTCCATCAGCTTCGCTTGCCTACACGGGAGTCTTGGTTTGGGATGAGGCGCCGCCTGAAGCGGGGGCGAATATTTCTGTGATTCCGTATTTGTTGGGAGGCATTTCCAAAGACCAAGAAAATCAAGGCGATAATCAATACCGACGGGAATTCGGGATGGATGCGAAGATTGCTTTGACTTCCTCGTTGAATCTGGACCTGACGGTTAATCCGGATTTTTCTCAAGTGGAGGTGGATCGGCAAGTGACCAATCTGGATCGATTTGAATTGTTTTTTCCCGAGCGGAGACAGTTTTTTCTCGAAAATGGAGATCTTTTCGCCAATTTCGGTTACAGCACCATTCGGCCATTTTTCTCCCGGAGAATCGGACTCAACGCGCCCATTCAGTTTGGCGCTCGCCTGAGTGGAAAAATCAACAAAGACTGGAGAATCGGAGCGATGAATATGCAGACAGGCGGAGTAGATTCCGAAGGTTTGCCATCTCAGAATTTCACCGTGATGGCGCTACAACGACAAGTAGGTGCCCGCTCCAATATTACTGGAATTGTAATCAACAAGCAGTCGCTGAATTATAATCCGGATTTGGAATCGGAAAATCAGATTTATAGTCAATACAATCGGAATCTGGGCCTCGAATACAATTTGGCATCTTCCAATAATCTGTGGACGGGAAAGGCAATGCTGCTAAAAAGTTTTGGGCCGGATGGAAGCCACAACGGATTTGTCCATGCAGCGAACTTAAGGTATGCCTCGGGGAATCTTACCTGGAATTGGCAACATGAGTATGTTTCTGAAAACTACACGGCCGAAGTGGGATTTGTACCGAGAAATGGGTTTTACAAAATTTCACCCACGCTGGGCTATCGCTGGTTTCCCAAAAGCGAAAAAATCCTGAGTCATGGTCCTGATGTGGGGACGACTTTCTTTTTCAATACCAATGGGGAGCAAACTGACAACACGACTTTTGCTTCTTACAATGTCAAATGGAGAAGTCAAAGTACCTTTATGCTGTGGACCGGCTATGATTTTGTGAAATTGCAGCGGCCCTTTGACCCTACCAATTTTTCTGGGGAAACACTCCCGGCAGGGACCAATCACACTTGGCGAGCTTGGGGAACAGAATACGCATCCAAGCCACAGAGTTTATTTACCTACAGTTTTTCGTCCCGAATGGGCGGCTATTATGCCGATGGCAATCGCTACAATGTCAGCACGGAGATGGGGTATCGCTTTCAGCCCTATGTGAGCATTGCGATGAATACCAATTACAATCGGATCATTTTGCCTGAGCCTTGGGGAACCACCAACTTCTGGCTGGTCGGTCCCCGGGTGGATGTGACGATGACCAATACGCTATTTTTCACGGCCTTTGTCCAATACAATGAGCAGATCGAAAACATCAATTTGAATACCCGATTTCAGTGGCGATTCCAGCCGGCTTCAGATCTTTTTATCGTGTACACGGATAATTATCTTCCGGCACCATTTTATACCAAAAATCGCTCAATCGTGCTGAAGTTTACTTATTGGTGGAATGTATAAGTTTTGGATAAAAAAATGGGGATTTGAGATGTCATAATCTTAGATAGATTGAGATCCTCAAAAGTCAAATGATTAATTTTATTAAAGATTTAGGCGAATATTAGAATCAATGAAAAGTGAATTACTTCGAAATTATTTTTAGAATCTTTTTATAGAAGGTATGCAGTTTGGTAGTTGCGCTTGAATTGTGGTAAGCGATAAGCAAAGAGTCTGCAAAGTCAATTCTGTTTTTCGAATATATTTTAAGAGATTCAAGAATAGTACTCTTATTTACCATTTTCAGATTTTGATAGCGAACGAGATTTTCTAAAGTGCTTTTTATAACATCTCTGGGAATTGAAAAGACTTTTTCCAAGACATAAACCACTTCAGCTAAAATAAAATCAGTCAGGAGGATTTCTTGATTTTCGATTACCTCTTTAGATAGGAGAAATTGTCTATTGTTGTCTCGGAGAAGATATCTCAAAATATAATTTGCATCAATGAGTGCCATGCTTCTCTTTCACTATTTTTTCCCAAACTAATTCCTCTTCTTTGAGTTTAGTGCTGTCGGCATAAGATTGCAAAGTCCCAGCTACATTTTTTGATTCAGATTTTTCCTTTTCCAAAGGAATTGGCTCTCCATCTACCTCCCTAACAAAATTAAACCTTAGAAGAAATTCTTTTAAATAGGCCCGATTTTCCTCTGTATCCACTTTAACTATGATTGTTTCCATGTTGACTGAATTATGATCTCAATTAAAAGTAACGAAATTTGAGCTTTTTAGATAATTATTTGAAGGTGAAATTAAAGCCTTTAGTTTTCTAAAAAGCATTTTTGAAAGATTCAGAAATTGAAATGGATAGCGTTAAAATGATAGGAGCCGAAAAAGTATTCGGCTCCTATCAAAAAATAAAATCTATGCTTTTTCTAAGTCAATTAATTCACTGGAAGCAATTTAACCAAGAGCCCGGTTCCCTCCGTGATGGCGTATAGGTAGCCATCAGGGCTTTCGGAGACCGTCCTTACCCGTCCGATGTCTTGAAACATCACTTCCTGAGAAAGAGCCTCTGTTCCTTCCATATCCACCCGGTTGATGTGCATTTTGGCCAATGCTCCAATCAAGATATCACCTTTCCAAGCGGGATATTTATCGGAAGTGACTAAAGTCATTCCGCAGGTGGCAATAGAAGGGACGTAGTAAGTTATCGGCTGTTCCATTCCTTCTTTTTCAGTGATATCGGTAATCGGCGTACCATCGTAATTGATGCCATAAGTGATCACAGGCCAACCGTAATTTTTTCCTTTTTCGATCAGGTTCAGCTCATCGCCTCCTTGTGGTCCGTGCTCTACTTCCCAAAGCCGATCATTGGCTTTGTCATAGACTAATCCTTGAGGGTTTCGATTTCCATAAGTCCAAATGGATGCTACGGCTCCTTCCTCATCTACAAATGGATTGTCAGAAGGAATTCTTCCATCGTCATGGATTCTATGGATTTTCCCGTGCGCATTGGTGAGGTCTTGGGCATTTTCAGGCTTGTTTCCTTTGTCTCCGTTGGAGAAATATAAGTATCCGTCATTGTCAAAAACAATTCGGCTCCCGAAGTGTCGTCCACCTTCCCATTCTGGCATGGCAGTGATCAGTTCTTCCTGATCTACGGCGTTGGTTCCGTCAAGCTTAAATCGCATAATGGTCAAGGCTCCTTTATTATCTGGAAAAGGTTTGGCGTAAGCAATGTATATCCAGCCATTTTCATCGTATTTTGGATGAATAGCGACATCGAGAAGTCCTGCTTGGTTCACCTCGTGAACTTCCGGGAGACCTTGGATTTTTTGTCCGGTAAATGCATCATCTTCGAAAATCAAGATTTCACCCTTTCGCTCGGTGATCAGCATTTTTCCGTCAGGAAGCCAGGTCATTCCCCAAGGACTTTCAAAATCCGTATGCAGGGTGTCTACCTTGATGAGCATTTCATCGGTTTGAGTTGCAAAAGTTGCATCTACAGTTTCTCCTTGCTCCTCAGAGACAGCTTGATCGACGTCTTTGGACTCACAAGAGAAAAGCAAAGCTGCTCCAAATGCTCCTGTAAGTAATTGATAATAGATTTTTAGTTTCATAAATTCAAGATTTAAGCTTACAAGATAATACATCCTCTTGGAAAGCTCAATCGGAATCCTTTCAGAGGTTGAAAGCAGAGATGGATTGATTGGATTTGGCGATCAACCTGAGAACCTCGTCGACCATTGTGTCAGAGCCGATGAAAAGTGGAGTCCGCTGATGAAGGGAAGTGGGCTGAATCTCCAAAATTCGCTGTGAACCATCCGTAGCTTTGGCGCCAGCTTGCTCAGCAATAAATGCCAAAGCATTGGCCTCGTACAGGAGACGGAGTTTTCCGCTCGGGTTTTTTTGTGTTCCCGGATAGAGGTAAATGCCTCCTTTGAGCAGATTACGGTGAAAATCAGCCACCAGAGAGCCAATGTATCGGGCAGAGTACCCTTTGCTTTTGCAAAAGTCAATGTATTCTTTTACTCCCAAAGACCAGTGCTTTTCAAGACCCTCATTGATAGAATAGATTTTACCATCTTCAGGGGCTTGAATATTAGGATGTGAAAGGAAAAACTCTCCAAGAGAAGCTTCATATGTGAAACCGTTGACTCCAAATCCGGTCGTGTATACGAGCATGGTGGAGGAGCCATACAGCACATACCCCGCAGCCACCTGTTCACTGCCCGGCTGCATGATATCTTCTTCCTGAATAGGAGAACCGATTGGTGTCTTTCTTCGGTAAATCGAAAAAATCGTCCCGATGCTGATATTGACATCGATGTTGGAGCTTCCGTCTAGCGGATCGATGGCAACTACGTATTTACCGGAATTATTCTGCAGATCAATCACTGCGTCTTCTTCCTCCGAAACTATGGCACAGACTTCGCCACCCTTGCTGAGGGCTCGCATAAATCGGATGTTGGCGATCACATCCAGTTTTTGCTGCTCTTCCCCTTGTACATTGATCTGGCCAAAAGCTCCGCCGATATTGGCCAATCCGGCCCGATTCGTTTCGCGATTGACTATCTTGGCGGCCAAAGCGATATCCCGCAAAAGCTGGGAGAGTTCTCCAGAAGCAAATGGGAAGTCGCTTTGTTTGAGTTTAATAAATCGGTCCAGGGTGACCCCGACGGAGTAAGCCATTCCGCTTTGGTCCGGCTGATAAGGTAGGATTTTCATAAATTAGAAAAGTACAATTATTGGGTTTATATCTTCCGAAAATTAGGAAATATTTCTTATGGCAAAAATAGCTGTTTACAAATTTGGAGGGGCTTCGGTCAAAGATGCGGATTCTATCAAAAACTTAGCTGAAATTTTTCGTAATCGATTGCGAAAAAATCTCATAGTCGTAGTTTCAGCCATGGGGAAAACCACAAATGCCTTGGAGGAAATTATTGATTTAAGATTAAAATCAGAAGATTGGTATTCGAAAAGTTCAATTTTAGAAGCCTTTCATTTGAAAGTCTGTGATGAGTTGTTTGAGTCGGAGCACCCAGTCTTTTCCAGAATTAAAAACTGGTTTATCCAATTGAAATTAGTCGTCGAGCGGCCTTTGACCAAAGAAAATTACGATGAGTTTTATGATCAAGTCGTGTCCTTTGGAGAGTTGATCGCCACGACCATTGTGATGGAGTACCTATGTAATCAGGGTTTGATTGTGCTTTGGCAAGATGCCCGGGAACTGATCCGGACCAATTCAGAATTCCGCTTTGCCAAGGTGGATTGGGAGCGGACTCGGTCTGCCTGTCAATTGCAGCTTTTACCCAAGTTGGACCTATTTCCAGTTCTTACCCAAGGATTCATTGGAGCAGATCATATCGGAAGAACCACAACTCTGGGAAGAGAGGGATCGGATTTTACCGCTGCGATTTTAGCAGCTTGCTTGGATGCCGGGAGCGTGACGATCTGGAAAGATGTACCCGGAGTATTGAATGCAGATCCGAAGCGATTTCCCAATGCCACGCTCTTTGATGAACTCGACTACAAACAAGCCGCACAAATGACTTTTTACGGAGCTTCGGTCATTCACCCCAAAACGATCAAGCCATTGGCAAATAAGTCGATTCCTCTATACGTTAAGTCTTTTTTGAATCCGGAAGCCAAGGGTACCATGATTTATGGATCGGGTAAGCAAAATCCCATTCCTACTCTGATTGTCAAAGAAAAGCAGATTTTGGTGACATTTCAGATGACTGACTTTTCCTTCGTGGAAGAACAGCATATTCATCAAGTTTACCGGGAACTGGATTTACTGAAATTGCGGGTAAATTTGCTTCAAACCTCCGCAATTGGGATTTCGATTGTGATCGATTATCAACTATTTAAGTTGGAAAAACTAGTGGAAAGTCTAGCCAAATCCTTTAAAGTCAGGTACAATGAAGGTTTGCAGTTATTGACTATTATAAATCCCGACGAAGATCTGATTCGGGATTTTTCGGCAAACTATACCATCATGCTGGAGCAGCGGACACGGACAACTTTTCAGTTAGTAGGAAAGCCGATTTAGGATGTTTTTTTTTATAAAAATGAGTACATTCCATTTTCAACCCGATAAACCTATGAAAACCAGAAGATCATTTCTCCAAAAAGCTAGTATTTCAGCCTTGGCTCTCAGTTTACCTACTATTCCTATGATTAGCTATTCCAAAACACAATCAGATCCCCTATTTAATCAAGATGAAAAACCGCTCCGTGTTGCCATCATGGGACTGGGGAGCTACGGCACCCGAGTCGCCCAAGCGATGAAAGATTGCAAGCGAGCCAAACTGGTTGGCCTGGTCAGTGGCACTCCATCCAAAATTGAATCTTGGAAAAAGGAGCATAACATTGAGGATAAAAACTGTTACAACTACGAGAATTTTGATCAAATCAAAGATAATCCGGACATCGATGCGGTGTATGTAATTACGCCCAATGGACTGCACAAGGAGCATAGCATTCGTGCTGCAAAGGCAGGGAAGCATGTCATCTGCGAAAAACCCATGGCCACCACTGTTGCCGATGCTGCCGAAATGATCAGCGTTTGCGATCAAATGGGCGTGAAGCTTTTGATTGGGTATCGAATGCACTTCGAAGCCAATACCTTGGAGGTGGTGCGAAAGCGACGAGCAGGTGAATTTGGGGAAATTAAGTTTTTTCAGGGATTAAGCGGATTCATTATTGGAGATCCTACGCAGTGGAGGTTGGATCCTGTACTTTCCGGTGGAGGGGCGATGATGGATATCGGGATTTACTCCATCAATGGCGCACGATATATGATCGGTTCGGAACCACTTTGGGTGACCGCTCAGGAGGTCAAAACCGACCCCGTCAAGTTTAAAGAAGGGATTGATGAGACGATTATTTTTCAGATGGGTTTTCCAAATGAAGTAGTCGCTTCTTGTCTTTCGACTTACAGCATGAATTATTTAGACAAATTTTACCTAAACGGCACCAAAGGTTTTGCCGAGATGCAGCCATCAACTGGATACGGTCCGATTGAAGGTCGTACGCACGAAAGCCCACTTGACAATCCGCACGTAACTCATCAAACCACTCAAATGGATCAAATGGCTGCGATGATTCTGGATGGTAAAGAAGCGGAAATTCCTGTGGATGGACGGGAAGGGCTCAAAGATATGCGCATCATCGAGGCAATTTTTGAAGCAGCAAAAACCGGTGAAAAAGTGGCCTTAGTTTGATTCCTCCAAGAGCAACTGCACAAAAATCAAGTCCAACCACTTGTCGAATTTGTGACCGATTTCTTTGAACCTTCCCACTTCTCGGAAGCCAAGTTTTCGGTGGAATTCCAAGCTGCCTAAATTGGACGAGTCGATTCCTCCTACCATGGAGTGATATCCTGCCTCTTTGGCGATGCCGATGAGTTGCTCCATGAGTTTCCTGCCTAGGCCTTTGCCTCGGGAATCTGGTCCGATATACACCGAATGCTCGACCGTAAACCGATAACCGTATTTAGGGCGAAAAGTCCCATAAAAGGCAAATCCCTCTACTCTTCCATTGATCTCAGCGACTAAAATCGGGAAGCCGGCATTTTCTTTTTGGTGAATCCAATTTTCTTGTTCTTCCAAAGTCTTGGGCACGATGTCATAATTGACCGTGGTCTGAAGGATCTCATAATTGTTGATTTCCAAAATCACAGGAATATCTTCCAATTTTGCAGCTCTGATTAAAATAGACATCGTTAGTTTTCAAATCGTTTGACAATCCGCTCGATTCCGGGTAAATAGGCGCTCCCAAAGAGATTGAGGTGGACCAAAAGCGGGTATAAATTGTAAATGCCCATCCGAGACTCAAACTCAGGCTCCAAAGGAAATGCCGATTCATACGCATCGTAAAATTCCTGATCAAAGCCACCAAATAAACGGCTGAATGCCAGATCCATTTCCCGATGTCCAAAATAAACCGCCGGATCGATCAGTGCGGGCTGTCCTTCGGCATTGCAGACCACATTTCCTGACCAAAGATCTCCGTGCAGCAAGGCAGGCTTTTCTTCCGGGAAAATTCCTTGGAGCCTAGGATAGATTTCCTGAAATTTTTTGAGAAAATCTAAAGGAATGAGCCGATCGAAATACGCTTTTCCGATCAAGGGTTCCAATCTGAATTCAATGAAAAAATCAAGCCAATTGTCAGTATGGATATTTCGTTGCTGAAGGGATGCGATGAAATTATCTTTTTCCAAACCAAATTGTTGTTCCTGAGTCAAGTGCAGGTGGGCTAGCCCGATCCCCAGATTTTCCCAATAATTGGGGTTTTGGCGTCGCTGCTGGATAAATTCCATCAGGAGGTAATTATAGTCCCCGATTCGTCCAAATCCGAAAACCTCAGGAACCTGAAGGAAGGTATTTGCCCGAAGTAAATCCAAGCCCTCAGCCTCTTTTTTCAGAATGTCCCGTTCGTGTTCGAAATTAATTTTTAGGAAAAATGAATCCGCAGGAGTGTCCAGTCGGATTCCTTGATTATGACTGCCTGATGCGATTAAGCTGGCATTTTTAAGCAGGGAATCAGCCCCAAGATTTTCAAAAAGTATTTGTTCGTAAAGGTCATTTTGATCATGCATAGAGCTGATGTCTCTCTTGGATAGTCACCAAAAAATGGTCCACGGCCTCATTGAGGATATGATAAATTTCCTCAAAACCATCCTCCGTGCCATAATAAGGATCCGGTACCGAAAGGACTTCGCTATTTGGTACAAAATTGCGGAGAAGATGAATTTCTTTATCGGCAAACCCAAATCGCACTTTTAGATTGTTGAGGTTTCGCAGATTGTTTTCATCCATCGCCAAGATGTAATCAAAATCACGGAAATCCGTACGGTTCACCTGCCTTCCCCGATGATTGACCGGAAGATTAAATTTTTTGGCACAATTGATCGTACGCTCGTCAGGCAACTCTCCAATATGAAAATCGGAGGTGCCAGCACTATCGGACTTAAAGTGGTCCTCGATACCGGCAGCTTTGATTTTTTGATCAAAAATTGCTTCTGCCAACGGGGAACGACAAATATTACCAAGACAAACGAATAATACTTTAATCATGCGAAAATACTAATTTGAGACAATGCTGTGTGTTTGGCAACTTTGAATGTAGGAATTTTTGAGTGGAAAAGCACAAAGGTATCTTGAATTTTGTCAAAAAAAGGAGAGGGTACTCAATTCAGTCCTTTGGCCGAAAATTGGGTTGTTTATGAAAAGTAAAGCTTAATTTTGGGCATGAACTGGATGTACAACTTTTCGATGAAAATTGCCGAGCTATTGATGCCTTTAGTAGCTCTGTTTTCTTCGAAAATCCGGGTTTTTTGGAGCGGAAGGAAAGGTGTTATTGATGCAGTGGGGGATTTTCGAAAAAGGAATCCGGGTGCTCTGATTTGGTTTCATGTAGCTTCTCTTGGAGAATACGAACAAGCAAAGCCCCTGATTAAAGCGCTCAAAGAGCGAAATTCAACTCATAAAATTGCCGTTAGTTTTTTCAGTCCATCGGGTTTTGAGCCGGCAAAGAACAAACCTCAAAAAGAAGTTGATTTCATTTGTTATTTACCTCTAGATACCCCTCGGAATGCCAGTGACTTTGTGGCTAACTTGAAGCCGAGCTATGTTTTTTTCGTCAAATATGACCTTTGGAATAATTTTTTGAGTGAACTTAAAAATAAAAAGATCCCTATATTCTTGATCTCAGCCGCCTTTCGGCAAGATCAGCTCTATTTCAGGCAAAAAGGCTTTTTTAGGAATCAGATTTTCTTTTTCGACCATATTTTTACCCAAAATCAGGAAAGCCAAAAATTGCTAGACGGGATTGGTTTTCATACTCATACTCTAGCTGGCGATACCCGTTTTGACCGAGTTTGGGAAACTGCTCAATCGGCTCAGGAATTTCCCGAAATATATGCTTGGACTGGAGGAAAGCCTACTTTTGTTTTGGGCTCGGTTTGGCAGGAGGATATGGAAATTTTAATCCCGCTGATTAATCAAAATAATAATTACAAGTGGATCATTGCGCCCCACAGTATGGATCCAAAACCTATGGAAATGTGGCAAAGCAAGTTAAAAAAGCCAAGTGTATATTATTCGAACTGGGATACTAATCTGCCAAGTGATATTTTATTCATTGATAATGTAGGAATGCTTTCTTCCCTCTACCAGTTTGCCCGAATTGCCTATGTGGGTGGAGGATTTGGAAAAGGGCTGCACAATATTTTGGAGCCCTTGGGTTTCGGTGTGCCGGTTTTGTTTGGTAAGGTTCACAATGACCGAAAATTTCCAGAGGCCAAAACCAGTCATGAAATAGGCTGTGGGTTTAAAGTAAAAAATTTTGAAGAGTTGATCGGAATTGTTGAATCTTTGGAAGATCAGGGAAATTATGAACTTGCGGTTAAAGCAGCCCAGACTTGGTTAGCTGAAAATGTCGGTGCAACTGACCGGATTTTAAATGTTCTCACAAGATGGATGGGAAAAGCATGAAAGGAAGAGTAATCAAATCAACCGGGAGTTGGTACACCGTAAAAACCGAAGTAGCGGAAGTAAAAGCGCGCCTCAAAGGGAAATTTAAGCAAGATGAGCTTAAACTGACCAATCCGATAGCAGTGGGAGATTGGGTGGAGTTGGCCATGGAGGAAGGTCAGGAGACTGGAGTGATTTTCGAAATTCTACCAAGAGAGAACTACGTCATCCGCAAGTCAACCCGCAAGCAGCATTTTTCCCATATTATTGCCAGTAATCTGGATCAGGCGATTTTGATCATTACGATGAAAAGTCCCAGAACCTCCCTCGGATTTATTGATCGTTTTTTGGTCAGTACAGAGAGTTTTCGGATTCCGGCGATTTTGGTCGTCAACAAAGTAGATCTAATCAGCAAAGATAGGGATCAGGAATGGCTACAGGATATCCATGAAATTTATGAACCTTTGGGCTATCCGGTACTGGAGATATCGGCGATCAAGGATACCGATCTTAGGGAAAAATTTCTTCCTTTGATCCAAGGGAAGTCTAGTTTGATCGCAGGACACTCGGGAGTTGGGAAGTCCACCCTGCTCAATAGACTTGCTCCCGGAGCCAGTCAGCAAACCAAAGAGGTATCCAATTTTAGCAGCAAGGGAGTCCATACGACGACTTTTGCCGAATTATTTGAACTCCCGGGAGGAGGGGATTTGATTGATACGCCGGGAATCAAGGAATTTGGGATTTTGGATGTGGAGGAGTATGAACTTTCGCATTATTTTCCCGAAATGCGCAAATACCTCGGTCAGTGCAAATACAACAATTGCCGACATATCAATGAGCCGGGATGTGTGATTTTGGAAAAGCTGGAAGAAGGCTACATTCACCCCTATCGGTATGAGAGCTATTTGAATATCCTTTCTGAGGAGGATTCTCACCGTTGATAAAATTTTGAAAGCAGGGTAATTTGGCCTAATTTTCATTTTTCAAACCAATCTTATGAGCGAAGTACTCCATCACGAGCAAATCCAGAAAAAGATCACCCGAATGGCTTTTGAAATCTACGAGCGGAATCTCTATTCCTCAGGATTGATTTTTGCCGGAATATCAGGCATGGGGCAGCAACTTTCCCGGTTACTTTCCCAAGAGCTCCGAAAAATCTCTGACTTGAAAATCGAAGAAATCGAAGTTAAATTGGATAAAAGCAATGTGGCAAATTCAGATATTGAACTGTCTCAAGAGCTGGATTTGAAAGGTAAAAACCTCATCTTGGTAGACGATGTCCTGAATACCGGGAAAACAATCGTCTATGCGATGAAGCCTTTTTTGGAAGAAGAGCTCAGTAAAATGGAATTGGCTGTTTTGGTCAATCGTGCCCATGGACTTTTTCCTGTTCGGCCGGATTATACGGGCTATGAGCTTTCGACGACGCTCAATGAGCACATCAAAGTTGACCTTTCCGGAGATCGCTATTCTGTTCACCTTCACTAAAAACTATGTCAGTTCACTCCTCTGCCTCCATCAAGCGGATCACCACGCATATTCTCCAGGAAATGAAAGATCGTGGAGAAAAGATTTCCATGCTTACGGCCTATGATTTTTCCATGGCAAAAATCGTTGATGCCGCGGGCATCGATATCATTCTGGTTGGCGACTCGGCTTCCAATGTCATGGCAGGACACGAAACCACCTTGCCCATCACTTTGGATCAGATGATCTATCATGCCTCTGCGGTGGTCCGAGCGGTGAAGCGTGCTTTTGTGGTCGTGGATATTCCTTTTGGCAACTATCAGGGAAATAGCTCCGAGGCTTTGCGATCGGCGATTCGAATCATGAAAGAATCCGGTGCCCATGCCGTAAAAGTAGAAGGCGGATCAGAGATCAAAGAGTCGGTCAGTCGGATTTTGACAGCCGGAGTGCCGGTAATGGGGCATTTGGGATTGACTCCCCAGTCGATTTATAAATTCGGTACTTACACTGTAAGAGCTAAAGAGGAGGCCGAAGCGCAGAAACTTTTGGAAGATGCCCAAATGCTCGAGGCCTGTGGTTGCTTTGCGATCGTATTGGAGAAAATCCCAGCTTCCTTAGCCAAAAAAGTATCTGAGCATGTCAAGATTCCGGTGATCGGAATCGGGGCGGGAGCAGATGTGGATGGGCAGGTATTGGTAATGCATGATATGTTGGGGATTACCCAGGAATTCAAACCTCGATTTCTCAGACAATACGCCGATCTGCAGCAGACGATGACAGATGCCTTTAAAAACTACATCAAAGATGTCAAAAGCCGGGATTTCCCGAATGAATCGGAAAGCTATTGATTGAGAGAATTATCCAAAAAAAGAGGCTGTCTCAAAAGTGAGGTTTGTCACATTGAGCGCCTGCCTCGCCGGCAAAGGCAGGAAGGCGAAATGTGGGCCAGAACGATAGAAATGGCCTTCGACTCCGCTCAGGCTGAACTTATAGTGATTTATGAGACAGCCTCTTTTCGCTTTAGACTTTCTCGACTTCTTTTACTTTTTCTTTCACCCGCAAGACAAAGTCACTCAACACATTCATGTAATTGATAAAGGCATCGTAAGGGGTGTCGTAGGGGCTGAAGTATTCGTGAACTGAGCCATCGGAAAAGAACTTGGTACACATGTAATAAAAGTGATCCGAGGTCTGCAAGTATTTCCAGTCTCGTTGAATATCGGGATCATTGATTTTTTTGACTTGATCTTCCAATTCATAAAGGCGGTCAAAAGCCTCATCTTGTAGATCATTTCCCAGCCAAGCAGTCAAATCCCGCTCTTCGTCCGCCCAGGAAATCGGGGTTGGTACATGAATCGCTCCCACCGGAGACACTTGGGAAATAATCTCAGATGGAGTGGAAAAGCTAAAGTCTGAATGCTTAAATACCGATTCCGGCAGCGCCCGCATAAACTCAAAAATCCCGGTTTCGGCCCACTGATGCTCACCAAAAGTTTCATAATCCATGAAAAGATTCAAGGTTTGTTCTTCCTTTGGAATAGCATTGATCCAATTGATAAATTTATCTGTGGTGAGCGGGTAATCCTCCCAGGTTTTGTTGCTGAACCGGAAGGCAATGTCATCGGAAAGCCTGAAGTTTTTGAGCAGGACTTTCAATTTAGGATTAAGGGAATTGTGATAGACATAATTGGGGCTTTTCCAACCCAATATATGCTTGGCTCCTTCGGTTAAAATCGCTTCGTATCCCATGTCAGCCACCATTTCTCCGATTTTGTCTGAGTAAATTAGTTCGGTGTTTCGAAAGACTTTTGGCGTGTAGCCATTAAAAAGTCTACTGATTTTTTCCTGATGCTTTTGGACCATATCGGTAAACTCGGCTTTGCTTTTCAGCGAAGCCAAAGCATGTCCGTAGGTTTCATTGAGCAATTCTACCTGTCCTGTCGCAACCAGTCGCTGAAAACTTTCCAATACATCCGGAGCATAGGCTTCCATCTGATCTAGAAAAGTCCCCGAGAGCGAAAAGGTTACCTTGAACTTTCCTTGATACCGTTGGATCAATTCCAGCAAAAGTGCATTCATCGGGAGATAACATTTCTGGGCTACCTTTCGAATGATCGTTCGGTTACTGAAGTCATCCCAGTAATAATGATCTTCCCCGATGTCAAAAAAGCGATAAGGTTTGATTCGGTAGGGTTGATGAACCTGAAAGTAAAAGCAGATCGTTCTCATGGTCTTGTGGATAAAGTTTTTTCGTAAACAGTGACTAATTTGGCAGCGACATGCTCCCATTTTAGTTTTTTAAGTTCTTGGCTTCCCAGTTCTTTAAACATCTGGGAGATTCCTTTGTAATGGAGCAGTGCGAAAATAGCATCCGCCATCGCATCAATGTCCCAAAAGTCCACCTTGATGGCATTAATAAGAACTTCGGCAACTCCTGACTGCTTAGAGATGATGACGGGTGTATTATGCCTGACGGCTTCTAGAGGTGATATTCCAAACGGCTCAGAAACAGAGGGCATGACATACACATCGGAAATCGCATACATGTGATCTACATCGTCGCCTTTTAAGAATCCGGTAAAGTGAAACCTCGAGGCCATGCGAAGTTCGGCAACCCGATCAATCATCCGATTGAGTAAATCCCCAGAACCAGCCATCACAAATCGGACATTAGGGTCTCGGTCCAATACTTTCTTTGCTGCTTCGACAAAGTATTCCGGGCCTTTTTGGAAGGTAATTCTACCTAAGAAGGTCACGATTTTTTCAGGGACCTTTTTCTCGTATTTCGACTTGATGATGCTCGCATCCAAGACTGCATTGTGGAGGACACTGACTTTCTCGGCAGGTATTCCGTATCTTTTAACGATGGTATTTTTGGTCAGTTGGCTGACAGCCAAAATATGGTCAGCAGCATGCATTCCTGCCCGCTCGATATCATAAACGGGCTTGTTGACTGATTCACCGGATCGGTCGTATTCGGTAGCATGGACATGGGCGATGAGGGGCTTTCCGCTGATTTCTTTGGCCGCAATTCCGGCAGGGAAAGACAACCAATCATGTGCATGGATAATTTCAAAATCACTTCGATCTCTGGCGATTTGGGCTCCAGTCAATGCATATCGGCTGACTTCTTCCATGAGATTTTTCCCGTATTTACCGCTGAACTCGTATTTGGTCGTAAAGATCGATTCATCCACGTCGGTACGGTCGTGGATGGCATAATCGGTAAATTTTTGGTATTCCTCCGGTCCCAGATAAGGGACCAAAAAGCTACTCACTTCCAGGTAAGTCAGGTTTTTCCAGATTTTTTTGAATTTCCGCTCGCGGTAATCGATGCTGATATCACTGGCATTGACAAAATCCGCCAAAGGCTCTTCATCCCCCCATAGTTTTGGGACCACAAAAATGATGTCCTGATTATGATAGGCCAAGCCTTTGACCAGACCATAGCAGGCCGTGCCTAATCCTCCTGAAATATGTGGGGGAAATTCCCACCCAAACATTAATACTTTCATAAAAATCTATTTAATTCTGTTGACCAACTCCATCATCCGCAATAGTTCTGCAATACTCCAAGCTTGAGAAACCGCGCCTTTGGGTCGGTGAGGAGGATCTCCGTCATAGATTTCCGCGACAGTTCCGACGCCATATTGGGTCATCACTCCATCAAATCCCTGGATGATCTTATTGATGAAATTCAAGGAAGATTTTCCGTGAATTTTAATATATGCTTCTACAAAATGGCCCAAAGGCCAAACCCAGACCGTACCGTTATGATAGGCTTGATCCCGGCTGATTTGATCTCCAAAGTAATATCCCTTGTACGCCGGATCATCCGGAGCCAAGGTCCGTAATCCACGAGTGGTCAGTAAATTGGATTTGACAATTTCTAAAATTTGATCACACTGAGACTCTGTCAGCATGCTGTAAGGTAGGGAGGTCGCAAAGACCATGTTGGGACGAACCATCCAATCTTTTTCCCCATCATTAACCACATCTGCCAAATAACCCATTTCTTCATCCCAGAAAACTTCTAGAAAGCTTTCTTTGACTTTTTCGGCCAGTTTTTTAATCTCTTCGTCTCCAGTCAATTCATGGTAAAAGCAAAGGGCATTGTACCAGAGTGCTTGAATTTCTACCGGGCAGCCTATTCTGGGAGTGACCGGTCCATCGGGTGTCACCGCATCCATCCAAGTCAGTGCCAGATCCTCTTGGCCACCATAGATCAGCCCATTTTCCAACATGTGTATATTGAAGTCAGTGCCGGCTTTATAGCCATCGATAATACCTTTGAGTTTGTCTAGGTATCGTTTTTTGACCGTCTTGACATCTCCAGTATAGGTGATGTATTTCTGAAGGGACCAGAAAAACCAAAGCGGGGCATCCATGGAGTTCATGTTGGCATAGTCTCCGCTTCCCACATTGGGGAAAAGGGGCCCTTGCAAATCCCGGGACATGGTATCCATGATCTCTAAAAAAGTCTCATTATCTCCTCGGGCTAAAGTCAAGCCTGGAGCGGCGATAAAGGTGTCTCTTCCCCACCAGCCAAACCAAGGATAGCCGGCAATAATTCGGGTGTCTCCGTTTCGCTTGCGGATAAATTGGGTGGCTGAATTTCTCAGGCAATTCTCAAAATTGCTTCGGGGGATTCTTCGGGCAATTTCCTTTTCAAAGGCTCGCTGTCGGGTACTGGGATCGGCTTCTGTCAGCCCTGCGGAGAAAATAACCGACTCTCCTTTTTCGATATCAAATTCAAAATATCCGGGCACATACAAATCCTCCTGATAGTCATATCCTCGCTCACGCTCTAAAATGTACTCCACATTGTTGTACCAGTTAGGCTCGAATTTGAATTTATTTTTCTTCGAAAGCTGTAAAAATAGCGGATCATAAACCGGGTAAAGCCTAAACTGTACGCCGTTGGGGACTTTTTCAAAATCCTTGTTGATGTCTGAGTTTTCCTTGCACAAGGTATGATATCCGCGAAAAGCCAAAAATGGCTGGATCCGGATTTTGGTAGGAGAGTGGGCTTCCAAAAGCGTATATCGAATCATTACTCGATCCCGGTTGGTGTCCAGAATGATTTCTTTTTGAAGGACCACACCTCCGACACGATAAGTGAGCTTAGGGATGGGTTCGGAATCAAAATCTTCTAGGTATTTATGGCCTCTCGGTGAATAGTTGCCGGGATATTTGCTGATGCCGAGATTGAAGCTGGCTCCATGCTGGATGACCGTCTCATGGACTGTCGATAGAAAGACGTGGTTTTGGGAATCGATTTGTGGCTGAGGAGCCACGAGCAAACCATGGTATTTTCGGGTGTTACAGCCGATGATGGTCGTGCTGGTATAGGCTCCGGACCGATTGGTACGGATAATTTCCCGATCTAGCGAATAGTTCAGGTTGACAAGCTGCGTTTTGTCAAAATGGATGTAACTCATAGGGTAAAAATTGTATTCCGTTAAAATAGAATATTGAACTGATAGAAAAAATGAATTGGCAAAAAATAAAGGTTATGTTTCCATAACCTTTCGAATTTGTACTGTTTTTAAGAATGAATTGCTTCTTTTTGGATTTCTTCAAAAATCCGAAGTGACTCTTCAAACTTGACCATGTAGCTTTTCACCTGATGGATATTCACCGGCTTGACCACAGGGAATTTTGGTGAGGATTTGAACAAAGTAAACATCACAAGTTGGTTTAGTTTGGTCTGAATTTGTCAAATGTTGTGCCAAGCACACCGTTATTTAAAGCAAAAACCCCTCAATTGGAGGGGTTTGGGGTGAAAGACCGGGTTCGAACCGGCGACCTCTGGTGCCACAAACCAGCGCTCTAACCAGCTGAGCTACAATCACCATTTATTCTTCTTGAGAACTCCTTTCTCAATCGGTTGGCAAAGGTAAGTAGAATGAAATTTAACTCCAAGATTGCTTTTAAATATTTGTAAGAAATGTGAGCCGTTCTCCTTTTTTAGATTCATCAAACTGTCCGTTTTCATACGCTAAGTGTCCAGAGACGATCGTATGGGTGACTTTGGATTGAAATTGATGTCCTTCGAAAGGAGACCAACCGCATTTTGCCAAGATATTTTCCTTATTTACGGTCCAGGGATCGTTCAGGTCCACCAGCACTAAATCCGCAAAATATCCTTCCCGGATATAGCCTCTTTCTTCCATTCGGAACAGTTTGGCCACGTTGTGCGACATTTTGTCAGCGATGCGCTCTAGGCTGATTTTGCCTTGATGATAGAAATCCAACATCGCGACCAAGGAATGCTGAATCAGCGGTCCTCCTGAAGGAGCCTTAGTGTAAACCTGTGATTTTTCCTCTAGTGTATGCGGAGCATGATCCGTAGCAATCACGTCGATCCGGTCATCAAGCATGGCTTGGAAAATCTGATCCCGGTCTTGGGCAGTTTTTACTGCAGGGTTCCATTTAATCAGGTTGCCTTTGGTATCGTAATCTTCCTCGCAAAACCACAGGTGATGAATGCAGGCCTCGGCAGTGATTTTCTTTTCCTCCAAAGGAATACCATTGTCAAATAGACTTAATTCTTTGGCTGTACTGATATGAAGAATGTGCAGTCGAGTTCCGTATTTTTTGGCCATGGCCACCGCTCGACTTGAGGCATCGTAGCAGGCTTCCTCTGATCGGATTTTGTGATGAAATTTTACCGGAATATCCTCCCCGTATTTGGCTTTGTATTCGGCTAAATTGGTGGCGATGATGTGATCATTTTCGGAGTGAATGGCTAGAAGTCCTTTGTAATGCTTAAATATTCCTTCCAGCGATTCGATATTGTCCACAACCATATTTCCTGTGGAGGAACCCTGAAACACCTTCAAACCGCAGACATTTCTGAGATCCAGTTTGAGGATTTGTTCCAAGTTGTCATTGGTGCCTCCGAAGAAAAAGGAATAGTTGGCCAGAGAAACTTCCTTTGCGCGAGCATATTTTTCTTCCAAAAGTGGAATGGTCACCGCTTGAGGAACGGTATTCGGCATTTCCATGTAGGAGGTCACTCCGCCGGCAACCCCGGCTTTGGCTTCCGTATAGATTTCGCCTTTGTGCGTCAGTCCGGGCTCTCTGAAATGTACCTGATCATCGATCAATCCGGGAAAGAGGTATTTGCCCTCGGCATTGATGTGTTTTTCGGCAGATTCCTTGGCTAGGTTTTCTCCGATTTTGGCGATCCTTCCATTTTGAACTAACACATCCCCCCGAAAGATCCGGCCTTCATTGACTATATTTGCATCGGTGATCAGAATACTTTTCATCATATCTCAGTAATATTTTCCCAAAAATACGGAATCATGGCCAATCAGGCAGAAGGATTTGACACTTTTAAATTAAATAAGCAATTGCTCAATGCGATAGCAGAGGCAGGCTATCAGCATCCGACTGGAGTGCAGGAAAAGGCGATTCCCCTGGCTTTGGCAGGTCATGACGTATTGGGGATCGCACAGACGGGAACAGGAAAAACTGCCGCTTATGTGTTACCGATTTTGATGAAGGTAAAATACGCGCAGGGGACTTGGCCGAGGGCTTTGGTACTGGCGCCAACCCGCGAACTGGTCATGCAGATCGAGGAGGTTTTTCATCAGCTTGGAAAATATACAGACTTGAGGATCGTGTCGCTTTATGGCGGGATAGGCCCCAAAACTCAGATCGAACAAGTGACAGCCGGGGTGGACATTATCATTTCTACGCCTGGGCGTTTTCTGGATTTGTATAAAAAAGGGGTGATCCTTACCAAGGAACTCAAAACCATGGTGCTCGACGAAGCGGACAAAATGATGGATATGGGGTTTATGCCTCAAATCCGATCCGTATTGGAAGTAATTCCAGTCAAGCGCCAAAACTTGCTTTTTTCGGCCACCTTTGCCCCTCGGGTGGATGGTTTGGCGGCTGAGTTTTTGGAGTTTCCCGAGCGGGTGGAAGTGACACCTTCTGCGACTACCGCGGAGACCATTGCCCAAGTCAAGTATTTTGTGCCCAACATGCGGACGAAAATTAACCTGCTGGAACACTTGCTCGAAAATGAGGAAATCAACCGGGCGATTATTTTTACCCGAAGCCGGAAAAATGCCGAGGAGGTTTCCAATTTTCTCATGAGAAAAAAAGTAGGGGAAGTGCGGGTGATTCACGCCAACAAAGGTCAAAATACCCGGATCAATTCCATGGAGGATTTTAAGGCAGGGGAAGTACGGATTTTGGTGGCGACTGATGTGGCTTCC
Source organism: Algoriphagus hitonicola (assembly GCF_900113375.1). Classification (GTDB taxonomy): domain Bacteria; phylum Bacteroidota; class Bacteroidia; order Cytophagales; family Cyclobacteriaceae; genus Algoriphagus; species Algoriphagus hitonicola. The sequence goes on from NZ_FOPC01000008.1 coordinate 176,441, forward strand.
CGTGGATTGGATGTGACGATGGTTTCCCATGTGATCAATTTTGACGTGCCGCTGATTTATGAGGATTATGTTCACCGGATCGGCCGAACGGGTCGGGCAGAGCATGAAGGAAAGGCGATTACCTTTATCAATCCTGCTGAAGTATGGCATTTTGAAAAAATCGAAGCATTGATTCGAATGGATGTTCCTGAGTTGGGTATTCCCCAGCCGGTGACGATTACGGAGACGCCTTTCGGCGAAAAGCAGATCTATGCCCGTGAATTGGATAAGTTAAAACAAAAGGAAAATCCGGACTACAAAGGGGCCTTTCATGAGAAGAAAGCCAAACCTAAGCGAAATATCGGGAAGGGAGAAAAAGTCAAAGCCAAGAAATCAGGCACCAAGAAAAACCGGAATCAGTTGAAGACGAAAAATCGGAAGAATTAGAAAAAAAAAGGCCCTGAATGCTCAGAGCCTTTATTCTTTCATGTCTTATCGTTCTCCTCGGGTATTGGTTCCATCTACCCGAGTTCTGTTTTCTCGGTTGGCCAGATCCCAAGCCGTATGGAAAATTAAATGTGCCCGCTTGGTCATCAGCGGAAATTCGATCTTGTCCACGGTATCGGTCACCTGATGGTAATCGTCATGTACTCCATTGAAGAAGAAGATGACAGGGATATCAAATTTTGCGAAGTTGTAATGATCGGATCGGTAGTAAAATCGATTAGGATCATCTTCTGCATCGTAGCGATAGTCTAAGATCAAATCGGTATAGGTGATGTTGTTGTACTCATTGATTTTTTTCAAATCCGTAGATAGCATCTCCGAGCCGATCACGTAAACATAGTCTTTGTTTTCTGCCTCTTGGTATTCATAGTCAATACGACCTACCATGTCGATGTTGATGTTGTTCACCGTATTGGCGATGGGGAATATTGGATTTTCGGAATAGTGCTGAGAGCCCAAAAGTCCTTTTTCTTCACCGGTTACATTGAGAAACAAAATGGATCGTCGAGGTCGATTCCCTTCTTTGGCCGCGGTGGCAAATGCTTCGGCAATTTCCATCACAGAGACTGTCCCGGAGCCATCATCATCGGCCCCATTGAACACTTCCCCAGTAGAGCTCACCCCTACGTGATCGTAGTGCGAAGAAATGACCAAAACTTCGTCTTTTTTATCTGTTCCTTCGAGATAACCCAGCACGTTGTAAGCCTCAAGTTCAGTTTTTGATTTCACTACCTGATAGGTTGCTTTTTGAGACTTGATGGACTCAGGGTTAGATTTTGCTGCTTCTTTCAGCTCTTCGACCGAGGTACCGAAAAGTTCGCCCATTTTATCAGAACTCACCATAAAAATGGGTCTTTGGCTAGTAGGGCTATCGAAACCTACCCGGCCACGACCCGAAAGGGTTTTGTATCGATTGGCAATCCGGTCAAAATTAGCCTGTCCTTCCATGCTGACGATCACTACCCCAGCTGCTCCGGCACCCATTACAGCATTCAGAAGATTATTGCTGCGTTCGCCCACCGCCCAAATACCGACAAGTTTGTCAGTCACATCTACTTTGGCTAGGTTTTCGTCATTGACTAATCCTAAGAACACCAAGTCAGTTTTGGCTTTCTTTTTCATGTCTCCGTCTCCTGTAAAGACAAAGTCTTCATTCTGCACCAGTTTGTTTCTGCCTATCTGCAGACTCACTTCCTCAAATTTAGAGCTAACCAAAGGTACCTGCTGAAAGTAGCTCCCATCCACCGGGCCGGTGAGTCCCAGTTCTTTGTAAAAATCTGCTAAATAATTCGCGGCAATCAAACCCTCTGGGGAGCCGGTATCCCGCCCTTTCATTTCGTCAGAAGCCAAGAAAGTAAGGTGCTCTTCCAAGTCGTCCGCCGTGATGGTATTGGCGTATTTTACCTGCACCGGATTCTGTGCAAGAGCGCTGAGGGAAAGTCCCAAAGCCATCGCTCCTGTCAATACAAATCGTTTTTTCATAGATTAATTTTTATTTTGATCGCTAAGCTATACATTTTTTTATCCCAGCCATAAACCGTTTACAGGAAAGGAGTGTTGAGAGGTTGAAATTGTAGGGGTTAAGGGAAAATTATGTTTCAATTAATTGTACCTTTGCCGCCAGAAATCACTAGGATTCCTAACCCAAATAGTCATTACCGCTTCCAAAAAAATCGTATGAAGATTAACCTTTCGAATGCTGTCAAATTTGAGAGCAGACACAATGGCCCGACTGAGGCAGAGATTGCAGAGATGTTGGAGAAAATCGGCGCCAGTTCATTGGATGAATTAATCAACCAGACCGTCCCCGAATCCATACAATTAACTCGACCCTTGGACCTTCCAAAGGCCCAACTGGAGTCTGAGTTTATCAGCAGTTTTAAAAAACTGGCTGCTAAAAACAAAGTATTTAAGTCATTTATCGGGCAGGGCTACTACGATACGATTGTTCCGGGTGTGGTTTTGAGAAATGTGCTGGAAAATCCAGGATGGTATACCGCCTACACTCCTTATCAGGCGGAGATCGCTCAGGGAAGACTGGAAGCGCTGATTAATTTCCAGACGGTGGTCATGGAGTTGACTGGAATGGAGCTCGCCAATGCTTCATTACTGGATGAAGGGACAGCTGCTGCGGAAGCGATGACCATGCTTCATGCGGTCAAGCCAAGAGAGAAAAAGAATGCCAATAAATTTTTTGTAGATCATAAGATTTTTCCTCAGACGAAAGCCTTGCTTGAAACCAGAGCTGAGCCGGTGGGTATCGAATTGGTTTTTGGTTCAATCGCTGAGCTGGATGTTACTGACCCTGAACTTTACGGTATTTTGTTCCAATACCCGGATGCAGACGGCGCGGTAAGAGATTACTCAGCTATCGTGGCTGCGGCCAAAGAAAATAAGGTACTGACGGCTTTTGCTTCAGATCTCTTGGCATTGACTTTATTGACCCCTCCGGGAGAAATGGGAGCGGATGTAGTGGTAGGTTCTGCACAGCGATTTGGTGTGCCCATGGGATACGGTGGACCACATGCAGGTTTCTTTGCTACCAAAGAAGATTTCAAAAGACAAATTCCGGGAAGAATCATCGGAGTATCCATCGACCGAGCTGGAAACAAAGCTTACAGAATGGCCCTTCAAACCCGGGAGCAGCATATCAAGCGGGAAAAGGCCACTTCCAATATTTGTACAGCACAGGTTTTGTTGGCGGTGATGTCCTCTTTCTATGCAGTCTATCACGGTCCCAAAGGCTTGAAAGATATCGCGTTGAGAACCCATGGCTTGGCTAAGTTGACTGCACAAGCACTCAAAAAAGTAGGTTTGGAAGTTGCAGGACAGGATTTCTTCGATACCATTCAAATCAAAATGAATGAGGTTTCCCGTGAGCGAATCCGAGGATTGGCTTTGGGAGCGGAGATGAATTTCCGCTATGAAAGTGAGTCAGTTTTCATCACCTTCGACGAAACCAAAACCTTGGCCGACGTCGAACAGATTGTATCTATTTTTGCAACTGAAGAAGGAAAACATACCCTCAATCTCGATGAATTGGTCCAAAACCTGGAGCTTTCATTTCCTGAATCTTTGGCTCGAACCTCTGACTATTTGACCCATCCGGTATTCAACAACTACCATTCCGAGCATGAGATGCTTCGGTATATCAAGCGATTGGAAAACAAGGATCTTTCGTTGGTACATTCCATGATTTCCTTGGGTAGCTGTACCATGAAATTGAACGCTACTGCCGAAATGATCCCGGTGACTTGGCCTGAATTTGGACAGATTCACCCCTTTGCTCCGATGGATCAGGCCTTGGGTTATCAGGAGTTGTTCACAAATTTGAGAACCTGGTTGACAGAAATTACCGGTTTTGCCGATACTTCCTTACAGCCTAATTCAGGTGCGCAGGGAGAATATGCTGGGTTGATGGTGATCCGGGCTTATCACATTAACCGTGGGGAAGGACATCGAAATGTAGCTTTGATTCCCACTTCCGCTCACGGAACCAATCCTGCATCTGCTGTGATGGCAGGGATGAAAGTGGTTTTGGTTAAGTGTGACGAAAAAGGAAATATTGATGTGGCTGACTTGAAAGAAAAAGCTGAGGCAAACTCGGAAAACCTTTCCGCTTTGATGGTCACTTATCCATCCACACATGGGGTATTTGAGGAGGCTATTCAGGAAATCTGTGAAATCATTCATCAGCATGGAGGTCAAGTTTACATGGATGGCGCCAACATGAATGCGCAGGTAGGTTTGACTTCTCCGGGAAGAATCGGAGCAGACGTTTGTCATTTGAATTTACATAAGACCTTCTGCATCCCTCACGGGGGAGGTGGACCGGGTATGGGACCAATTTGCGTAGCCGCTCATTTGGTGCCTTTCCTTCCTGGAAATCCTTTGGTGAAAACCGGTGGAACTCAAGCCGTATCTTCCATCTCAGCAGCTCCTTATGGCAGTGCGAGTATTTTGCCGATTTCCTATGCCTATATCGCGATGATGGGCGGAGATGGCTTGACGAATGCTACCAAAATGGCGATTTTGAATGCCAACTATATCAAGGAGCGATTGGAAGGCCACTATCCGATTCTTTACATAGGAACGAAAGGGCGTGCAGCTCACGAGATGATTGTGGACTGCCGAGAATTCAAATCAGTGGGCGTGGAAGTGGAAGATATTGCTAAGCGACTGATGGATTATGGATTCCATGCGCCGACCGTATCCTTCCCAGTAGCCGGTACCATGATGATCGAGCCTACCGAGTCGGAAACTAAGGCTGAATTGGATCGATTCTGTGATGCCATGATTTCAATCCGTGAGGAAATTCGTGAAGTCGAAAACGGCGAAGCAGATAAGGAAAACAATGTGCTGAAAAATGCGCCGCATACTGCGCAGATGGTTTTGATCGGAGAATGGGATTTGCCTTACTCCAGAGAAAAAGCAGTTTATCCATTGAGCACGGTGAAAGAGAATAAATTTTGGCCGACTGTAAGAAGAATTGACTCCGCTTACGGAGACAGAAACTTGGTTTGTAGCTGTATCCCAGTGGAGGAATATGCCGATCAGGAAGAACTGGCTTAATTGGATTTAGATGAGAAAAGAGGTTAGTGGAAACGCTAACCTCTTTTTTTTTTTCAATCCCAAACTGTCTAAAATGATGGGTGAAATGTTTTTGGTGGAACTTCTCCCATTCCTCATGTGTCAAAAATCCAAATCGGGGATGAATCGATTTGAAATCGGGATTTTTCTCAAAAACCTCTTCATATTCTTGAATGCTTTGAATCAGTTTTGCTTTAGCCGTGTCCAAATCAGGAAATCGTAAATCTGATAATTCTCCCTTGGAATTTGGTGCTAAAACACCCTTTGGGAATTCCATATCGGTATAAATTAGCGCTTGCTTTTGCATCAGCTGTTTTTCATTCGGTTCAAATTCCGGAAGCTTGATTCTACCGCTCGATAGTTTCATGGTAAGGGTCAGATGCTCCACCATGTGCTGAGGAGTCATGATGCCGAATTGGGCGGGGGTATCGGGATTTAAATGGTTAAGTTGGGATTCTATCAACGAACTGTCCATATCCATTTCTTTAAAAGCTGAAGCTCTAAGATACAATTTTTGTTAAGAGCCATTGTAATTTCGATTTGCGGGCTGTTGAGGATTTTTTCTTTCCTTCCACTTATTTAATCCTTTTTCGATTTAGCCACCTATCGCACTAAATAAAAAAAGCATCTGAGAGACCCAGACGCTTTTTCCAATTGACGAACTCTAAAATTTAACTTCCGCACATTTCACAGTCATCCGGATTGTCCAGAGAGCATTGCACGGCTTCTTGTTTGGTTGATTTTGCGGCAGCTTCTTCAGCCTTGGCTTTTTCATCCTGAGGCTCAAAACCCGTCTTATCCAGCGTAAACTTGATCGCCGCAGCGGCAGCCTGAGACCTGAGGTAATACATGCCGGTTTTCAAGCCTTTCTTCCAGGCATAAAAGTGCATGGAAGTCAACTTGCCGAAGTTTGGATCCTGAAGGAAGACATTCATACTCTGAGACTGACAGATATAAGCTCCACGATCGGCCGCCATGTCGATGATGATTTTTTGAGAAATTTCCCAAACCGTCTTGTAAAGGTCCTTGATGTTTTGAGGGATTCCAGGGATATTTTGAACTGATCCATTGGTAGAGATCAATCGGTTACGCATGGTATCATTCCACATACCCAATTTGATCAGATCCCGCATCAAGTGCTTATTGACGACGATGAATTCACCGGACAAAGTTCTTCTCGTGTAAATATTGGAAGTATATGGCTCGAAGCATTCATTGTTTCCAAGGATCTGTGAAGTGGATGCAGTCGGCATTGGAGCGACTAGAAGCGAGTTCCTTAAGCCGTGCTTTTTCACATGCTCTTTCAATTCTGACCAGTTCCATCTTCCTGATTTGGGAGTGACTCCCCACATGTCAAACTGGAATTCTCCTTTTGATGCTGGCGAACCTTCATAAGTCTCGTAAGTACCTTCTACTTTCGCCAATTCCATGGAAGTTTCCATCGCTGCGTAATAGATGGTTTCGAAAATATCCTCGTTCAGACCCTTTGCTTCAGGAGAATCAAATGGCATTCGAAGCAAGATAAAGGCATCTGCCAAGCCCTGTACGCCAAGCCCGATGGGCCGGTGACGGAAATTGGATCGACGCGCTTCCTCTACCGGGTAGTAGTTGACATCGATGACCTTATTAAGGTTTTTCGTGGCTACTTTGGTGATTTCATATAGTTTCTGATGATCAAAGAACAATTTGCCATCAGGACCGGCGGTAACAAATTTTGGCAAGGCCAAAGACGCAAGGTTACACACTGCTACTTCGTCCGGAGCAGTGTACTCGATGATCTCGGTACACAGATTGGAGGATTTGATCGTTCCCAAGTTCTTCTGATTGGACTTTCCATTTGCCGCATCTTTGTAAAGCATGTAGGGAGTTCCGGTCTCGATTTGAGATTCCAATACTTCAAACCAAAGTTCCTGTGCTTTGATGGTCTCGCGCGCTTTTCCTTCGCGCTCGTATTTTTCGTATAGTCTTTCGAATTCTTCTCCGTGGCAATCCGAAAGGCCAGGGCACTCATTGGGACAGAAGAGAGACCAAGATTCATTTTGCTCCACCCGCTTCATAAACAAATCCGGGATCCAAAGGGCGTAGAACAAATCTCTGGCTCGCATTTCTTCTTTCCCGTGATTTCGTTTCAGCTCTAGGAAGTCCTTGATATCTGCATGCCAAGGTTCCAAGTAGATTGCAAATGATCCTTTTCTTTTTCCTCCGCCTTGATCTACGTAGCGAGCAGTCATGTCAAAGTTTCTCAGCATCGGCACAATACCGTTGGAGACTCCATTGGTGCCTTTGATGTAAGAGCCTTTGGCTCGAACGTGATGGATAGATAGACCGATGCCGCCTGCTGATTGAGAGATTTTCGCACATTGCTTTAGGGTATCATAAATCCCGTCGATGCTGTCATCTTTCATGGTCAAAAGGAAGCAGGATGAAAGTTGAGGTTTGGGTGTTCCTGCATTGAAAAGCGTAGGGGTTGCGTGCGTAAACCACTTTTCAGAAAGCAGGTTGTACGTTTCGATAACTGAATCGATATCCTCCTTGTGAATACCAACAGCCACACGCATCAGCATGTGCTGAGGTCGCTCCACTACTTTGCCATCCAAACGGATGAGATAGGATCGCTCTAAAGTTTTATAGCCAAAATAATCATAACCAAAATCTCGTTTGTAATCGATGGCCGAATCAAGTTTGGCTGCGTTCTTTTTGATGATTCCATAGACATCAGGATCAATCAATGCCGCGTTTCCACCGGTGATTGGGTTGACATAAGTGTACAACCGTTTCATCGTATTTGAAAAAGACTGGCTAGTAGTTTTATGCAGGTTGGAGATCGCAATACGCGCGGCAAGGACAGCATAATCCGGGTGCTTTACCGTGAGGGATGCGCAGACTTCCGCTGCCAGATTATCCAGCTCGGAAGTAGTCACTCCATCGTACAGTCCGTCGATTACTTTTTTGGCAACCTCTATCGGTTGGATGAATTTGGGATCAAGTTCATAGCAAAGGTTTTCGATCCGGGTTGTGATTTTATCAAACCGGACCGATTCGCGTCTTCCGTCTCTTTTTATTACTAGCATAGCTTAACGAATTTGGGTGGTTGTGTGGATTTATTATTAAAAGTCTTCCCCTAAAGAGAAGCGCTCGGAATCTGTGGCTGGTTCGGTGGATTTCATCACACCTGCTTTTTGGTAATCACCTACTCGCTTTTCGAAGAAATTGGTTTTTCCCTGGAGAGAAATCATATCCATAAAATCGAATGGATTGGTGCTGTTCCAGATTTTTTCGCAGTCTAGCTCCACCAAAAGACGATCGGCTACGAACTCAATGTATTGGCACATCAAGTCGGCATTCATTCCGATGAGTCTAACGGGAAGGGCATCGGTGACAAATTCTTTTTCGATCTCCACAGCATCTTTGATGATGGCGGTGACGGTTTCCTTGGGAAGTGGATTGACCACGTGTTTGGTGTAGAGGTGACAGGCAAAGTCGCAATGCAAGCCCTCGTCACGGGAAATCAATTCGTTGGAGAAAGTCAATCCCGGCATCAAGCCTCTCTTTTTCAACCAGAAAATAGAGCAGAAAGATCCGGAAAAGAAGATTCCTTCTACTGCGGCAAAAGCGATCAATCGCTCTTGGAAATTACCGTTGTCGATCCATCGAAGAGCCCAGTCGGCTTTTTTCTTTACGCAGTCAATATGCTCGATGGCATTGAGCAGTTTATCGCGCTCAGCGCCGTCTTTGATGTACGTGTCTATTAAAAGGCTGTAAGTTTCGGAGTGGATGTTTTCCATGGCAATCTGAAAGCCATAGAAAAATTTTGCCTCGGTGTACTGCACTTCAGATACAAAGTGCTCGGCGAGGTTTTCGTTTACGATCCCATCACTGGCTGCGAAAAAGGCAAGTACATGGGAAATGAAATGTCTTTCCCCATCATTGAGATTTTTCCAGTCCCGCATATCCTGGCCGAGGTCGATTTCCTCCGCAGTCCAAAAACTAGCTTCCGCCTTTTTATAATACTGCCAGATATCTGCATGCTGAATGGGGAATAAAACAAAGCGATTCTTGTTCTCTACTAAAATGGGTTCTTCTTGCATCGTTCTCTTTGGTTTATTTAATGTCTTTTTTTAATGATGTTGTTTTCAGGCTTCTAGCTTCAATAAAACTGGCCGGGGATAGCAAAGGCTGCCTTTTCAGAACAGCCTCTGAACAAATATGTGAACCAAAATCCAGAAAAAAAACCCCGAAAGGTAGAGAAATCACTAATTTTTGAACCTAATTCAAAAATGTATAACTACCTATTTTATAATTAGATATAATAACTTAATTCAATCAATAAATTAGCTGAAACAGTCATTTTAGGCGGGGTCAACTTTTTTGAGAAAAGTTGAAAAAACTTTTTTTACCTAAATTCAAGCTTAATTTTGAACGTCAGTCAAAAACTGAATCTCCGCTTTTCCTTAAATAAACAACTGAAAATCAGGGATGAAATACAGCGCTTTTCCAGATGGTCCTTGCTTATCAATCGGTTAAAATTTCAATATTTCATGAATCGGTTCTGATTTTAGCATGGGATTTCACCTGAAATCTGGCAAAAAACTGGTCTGAAATTTAAGCTCAATAGGACATAAACAGGGTCCATTCCTTCAAAAAATTTACATTTGAAAATCCATGGATCGGATAACCACCTGAAAAGGGCTTACTTAAGAGTAGGATAAATTTAATGCTCTGTTTTTTTCTTAAAAATCTCTTCCTTATATTTGCACTCCGATTTTGACAAAGAATCTATAAATAAACACATGTACGCAATTGTAAACATCGCTGGAAAGCAGTTCAAAGTAACAAAAGATCAGTTTGTCTATGCTCCCAAGCTAGACGCAGAAACTGGCGCTTCCGTGGAATTTGACCAAGTACTATTGGCTGAGGCTGATGGGAATGTGTCAGTAGGTGCACCTGTGCTCGAAGGTGCCAAGGTATCCGGCAAGGTGCTGGATCATTTAAAAGGTGACAAAGTGATTATCTTCAAAAAGAAGCGAAGAAAAGGCTACAAAAAGAAGAATGGTCACAGACAGGATTTCACTAAAATATTGATCGAAAATATTTCACTTTAAGTTTTCATTCAGAAAACCATAAACGAATAGAACCATGGCACACAAAAAAGGTGTAGGTAGCTCCAAAAACGGTAGAGAGTCGCATTCCAAAAGATTGGGTGTGAAGAAATTTGGCGGTGAGCAAGTGATCGCCGGAAATATCATTGTAAGACAAAGAGGCACAAAACATCATCCAGGGAACAATGTAGGGTTGGGCAAAGACCATACCTTGTTTGCATTGTCTGATGGAGTGGTGACTTTCAAAAAGAAAGTAGACGGTAAGTCTTATGTGAGTGTTTTGCCTGCTGAGGCTTAAACATTACTCCTAACATTGAAAGGGCGCTCGAAAGACCGCCCTTTTTTTTTGCGTGAATTCCAGAGGTTTTTACCTCAAATGTAATTTCAATTTTTATTCTGTGCAGTGTGATTGATATTGGCTAATATACATCCCAAATAATCCCACTAGCCATGAAACCATATATACCCATTCTCTTTTTCCTATTTTGTTTTGGTACTCTTGCCCAGGAAAAACCACTACAACTCGAAGACTACTCCCGCTGGTCTAGAATCATCTCCCCGGAAGTGTCCCCCGATGGTGATTGGTTTGCCTATGCTTTGCGGCCAAACGGAGGAGACGACACGCTTCATATTTTATCTGTCAAAAATCAACAAGTCGACAGAATCCCAAATGGGTTTTCCCCTACTTTTTCTGCTGAGGGTAATTACGTCGCCTACTTTACCAAGCCAGGAGAAGAAGAAGCCGATAAATTGAGAAAAGCCAAAAAGTCGGTCCCTCAATCGGCAACAGTAAAATCTCTCAGCGTAGATCATCAGTATGTCATCGAAAATGCGGATAGATTGGCGTTTTCCAATGATGGGGCCTACTGGGCTGTGCTCAAGGAGAAGGCAGAAGGAGCAAAAGGGGCGGATTTGATTCTATACAATTTAGGGAAAAAGCAGGCCATGTCAATCGGGAATGTATCCGATTTTGCCTTTAACCAGAAGAGCTCTCACTTGGCTTATACTGTCGATGCCGCTGACCAGGCAGGTAATGGTCTTTACCTTTTGGCTTTAGGCACCAAAAATACCACCCTGCTAGATGGGGACAAAGCGACTTATCAAAAGCTTACCTGGGATGATACTCAGGCAAAAAAAGAGGAGCGGAACGCAAAAGGAAACCAACTGGCGGTGCTCAAGGGAAACAAAGTAGATTCACTCTGGCAACAGTCCAATGAATTATTGGTTTTTTATGACCTTAATCGAGAACCTAAGCAAGCGAATCTTTCCATAGAATCATCTGGTTTTCCGGCTGATTTTGTCATCAGTGACAAAGGAGATTTGAGTTTTTCCGATGACGGGAGATCGATATTTTTTGGGATCAAGGAGCAGGAAGAGAAAATCAAAATGAGTAAGGACACCATTGCCAATGTAGATGTCTGGCATTGGAAAGATCCCTATATTCAATCGGTACAGATCGTTCGTGCAAATCGGGACAAGAATTTCACCTACACGTCAGTCTTTCATTTTCAGGATGGAAGTTTTAAGCAACTGTCCGATGAAAACATGCGGACGGTACTAGACTCCAAGCATCCAAACTATAGATTGGGCCGAGATGAAACTTCCTATCTCAATGATGTAAACTGGGGGATTTCTCCTGCCGATCTTTATCGTGTCGATATCAAAACAGCTGAGAAAAAGGTTATTGCAGCCGAAGTCAACCGGACTTTGGGTTATTCTCCTGACGGGCGATATTATTTGTACCAAAAGGATACTTCTCTCCTCGTGTATGATTTTGACAGAGATCAGACGACCGATATCTCTTCGAATGCTCCTATCGTCTTTATGAATTTGGAGCATCCATATCCCCATGAAAAGCCACCATTTGGTTTGGCAGGTTGGACCAAAGATGGAAACCATGTAATCGTTAATCATAAATATGATCTTTGGATGCTGGCCTTGGATGGATCTGAAGCCACAAATCTTACTAAAATCGGAGATCAGGAGGAAATCAGATTTCGACTGGTCAATCTCGATAGGGAAGAAGAATGGATCGATACCGAAAAGCCAATTCTGCTATCGGCTTATGGAGAATTGACCAAAAAAGAAGGATTTTATAATTTGGAACTGGGGAAAAATCCAAATCCTTTGGTCTATGAAGACATGAGCTTTGGTAATCCCATGAAGGCAGCAGAAAATTCAGGTCTGATATTTTTCACCAAACAGACCTTTGAAAAATTCCCAGACTACTATGTATCCTCTTCTGATTTTAAAAATCACATCAAACTAACTGATGCCAATCCGCAGCAGTCCGAATATGCATGGGGGAAGCGGAAGTTAGTAGAGTTTACGGATAGCCGGGGAAATAAATTACAGGGTACGATGACTCTTCCGGCAGGATATGAAGAAGGAAAAGCTTATCCGACTTTATTTTACTTTTATGAGAAAATGTCGGATCGACATCATCAATATTCCATGCCGGTGTATGACGACAGACCGCATTTCTCGACCTATGCGAGTAACGGATATCTGATTTTCATGCCTGATATTGTCTTCGAAGAAGGAAAGCCGGGAACGAGTTCCTTGGACGTGATCACATCGGCAGCCAAAGAACTGATCAAACTAGGCTATGCGGATGAGGAGCGAATTGGCTTGCAAGGTCATAGTTGGGGAGGATATCAAACTTCGTTTATTTTGACTCAAACCGATATGTTCCGCTGTATCGTGACCGGTGCACCTCCCACTAATTTGGAGAGCTTTTACAACAATATCTATGGAAGCTCGGGTACCGTTCACCATGGAATCATGGAGATTGGACAGGTTAGAATGGGACGAGGAGTCACGCCTTGGACACACCGGGAGATTTATCAGCGCGAAAACCCCATGCACCATGTGCCGAATATCAAGACACCATTTATGATTCTTCACGGCACCAAAGACGGGGCGGTGGATTGGTCTCAGGGCTTGGAGTTTTTCAACGCCGCCAGAAGAAATGGGAAAGAAGTTATTTTCTTATCTTACCCCAATGAAGGTCATCATCTCGCCAATGAAGCTAATCAAAAGGATTTCCAAAGAAGAATGAAGGCTTATTTCGATCATTATCTGATGGATAAGCCTGCGCCAGAATGGATGGTCGAGGGTATTCCTCATTTGGATAAATTATATGAAAAAGCCGATTGATTTTCATTAACAAAAAAACCGAATCGATTTTCAGCTGCCTAGGGAAGCTGAATTAAAACGTAATGAGTAATTTCTAATTCAATCAACCACCAATTTTACTATGAGAAAAATATTACTTCTCGGAATAATTCCAATGCTGTTATTTGCTTTGGTTATTCCAAATACCAAAGCTCAAAATGTACCGGATCCAGAGATTTATAAAGCTTTGGAATGGCGACTTGTCGGACCTTTTCGTGGAGGTCGAGCGGATGGAGTCACCGGGGTACCGGGATCAGATCATTCGTATTATTTTGCCTCTACTGGTGGAGGCGTGTGGAAAACAGTGGACTCCGGCCGAACATGGAAATCTGTCTCCGATGGATTTTTTGGAGGTTCTATCGGCGCGGTAGCCGTTTCTCAAAGTGATACCGCTGTGGTTTATGCAGGTGGGGGAGAAAAGACCGTCCGAGGAAATGTTTCCTTTGGTTATGGGGTTTGGAGATCTGCAGATGCGGGAAAAACCTGGGAAAGGGCAGGACTGGATAAAAGTCGATTTGTCTCCCGTCTTCGTATTCATCCCGAGGACCCCAATACGGTTTACGCAGCTGTTTTGGGCGATATTTTTAAGCCCGATCAAACCAGAGGAGTTTACAAAACTACGGATGGAGGCAAAAATTGGAAACAAGTGCTTTTCGCTGATGATCAATCGGGAGCAGTGGATTTGATTCTGGATCCAAACGATCCGAACGTGCTTTATGCGACGACTTGGGAGCTGAAGCGGACACCGTATTCCCTGGAAAGTGGTGGTGCAGGATCCAAAATGTATAAATCTACCGACGGGGGAGAAAACTGGGAAGATTTGACCGAAAAAGAAGGATTTCCAGAAGGACTTTTAGGGATTATGGGTATCACCGTTTCTCCGGTTAATTCTGACAGACTTTATGCCATTATTGAAAATGAAAATGGAGGTGTATTCACCTCCAAAGATGGCGGTGAAACTTGGGAGAAAACCAATGATGACCGAAGTCTTCGGCAGCGAGCGTGGTACTATACTCGGATCTATGCCGATACCCAAGACGAAGAGACTGTTTATGTACTCAATGTAAGCTACCACAAATCCACTGACGGTGGTAAGAAGTTTAAAGGAGCCAATGCGCCTCATGGAGATCACCATGATTTATGGATTGACCCTGAAAATAATCAACGAATGATTATTGCTGATGATGGAGGAGCTCAGATTTCTGAAGATGGAGGCAACAATTGGTCATCGATGATGAATCAGCCGACAGCTCAATTTTATCGGGTGACGACGGATAATTCTTTCCCATATCGAATTTATGGTGCCCAGCAGGATAATTCCACCATGCGAATTCGTCACCGCGTAGCCGGGGGCGGAGGAATCTCTGAGGATGATTGGGAACCTACAGCAGGAGGAGAAAGTGGCTGGATAGCACCTGACCCGACAGACAATGATATCGTTTATGGTGGATCGTATGGTGGTTACCTCACCCGTGTTGATCATAGAAATGATATCACGCGCTCTGTGAATGTGTGGCCAAATAACCCGATGGGACATGGAGCCGAGGATATGAAATACCGCTTCCAGTGGAATTTTCCGATTTTCTTTTCACCGCACAATCCAAAAATGCTCTATACGACATCTAATCGTTTTCACCGATCTACGAATGAAGGGCAGAGTTGGGAAGTATTCTCTCCGGATTTGACCAGAAATGACCAAAGTAAACTCGGACCCTCTGGAGGACCAATCACCAAAGACAATACTTCGGTAGAATATTATGCGACTATTTTCACCGCAGCAGAATCTCCAGTGAAGGCAGGGGTGATTTGGGCTGGATCAGATGACGGTTTGGTGCACGTAACCACAGATAATGGTACCATTTGGCAGAATGTAACTCCTGCCGAAATGCCCGAATGGCTTCAAATCAATAGTATCGAAGCGAGCCCATTTGATCCGGCTGAGGCTTATTTTGCCGCTACTGGATACAAGAGCGGGAATTATGAACCTTATCTCTACAAGACCAAGGATTATGGAAAGACCTGGACCAAAATCACCAGCGGAATCGATCCTGAGCACTTCACACGGGTAGTTCGGGCAGATCCAGAAAAGCGGGGAATGCTTTATGCAGGGACAGAAACCGGTATGTATTACTCCAAAGATGATGGAGCTTCTTGGCATTCACTTCAGATGAATCTGCCGATTGTGCCGATCACGGATTTGACGATTAAGGAAAATAATTTGATTGCGGCAACTCAAGGTCGTTCATTTTGGATAATTGATGATTTGACCGTCCTTCATCAGGCTGAGCCTGGATTCGAAGAGAAGGCGCTTCACCTATTCAAGCCTCAGGATTCCTATCGAATTGATGGCGTGAGGAGAAAATCATTAACTCAGGGATCAAATCGGCCAGGTGGTGTTTTGGTTTATTACTTCATGAAAGAAGAGCCCAAGGAAGAGTTAAAAGTTGAGTTTTTGGATAATGAAGACCGGATTCTTAGAACCTTCTCTACAGCAGGCTACAACGGAGACACGCTAAAAGTTAAGCCGGGAAGCAATGAATTTAACTGGAATCTGAGAGTTGAAGATGCTGAGGGATTTGATGGATTGATCATGTGGGCAGCTAATTTGAGAGGGCCCAAAGTAGTACCGGGAACTTACAAGGTGAGAATGACGCTCGATGGTGAAACACAGGTTCAGGATTTCAAGGTTTTGGCTGATCCTAGATATCCTTCGACTCAAGCGGACTTGGAGGAGCAGTTTGAATTTTTGATGAATGTTAACAGAAAGCTGACCGAAACTCATCAAACGATTAAGTTGATTCGCCAGTATAGGACTGAATTGGATAGCTTGGACAAGAAAACCAAAGCAATTGAACGAGTACAGGCTGAGATGAAATCTATTGAGGAGACGCTTTATCAGACTAAAAATCGAAGCGGTCAGGACCCACTCAACTTCCCAATTCGACTCAATAATAAATTGGCTCACTTGAATTCTGTAGCCGGAAATGGCGATTTCAAACCCACCGATCAGGCCGAAGAAGTACGGACTGAATTGACGGAGCTCATCGCTGTTCAACTGGCAAAATTCAAAGAACTGGAGCAGGAAGAAATATCAAAACTGCTTAATATTGAAGAGTTGAAAACGAAATTGGATATGAAGAAATAAATGAAAAGCAAAGCCCCAAGTCGTCCTTGGGGCTTTTTTTAATTTGCAGGGTATCGAAGAATACCTTTGATGTATTGGTTTTCAGGGAAGTCTTCAGGCACTGCATGGAAAACCTTTCCACCTGTTTCTATTACTTTTTGGCTCGCCAAATCAAATAAACAATGCGCTCCTTTTTTTTGCGTGTCAAACAGGGTTGTTTTATGATCCTGCGGTGAAAATTTGCCCCATAGATGCTTATGATTCGGATTGACAAATAGAGTGTCTACTGCACCTGTGAGAGCCATTTTAATGAGAGTATCAGGATCATTATCGATCGCAAGCCTTTCGGCCTTTTTAGCTTCAAATTCCTGAAATCGTTTATCTTCATCTTTTCGAAATAAATCACTCGCAAGCTCCCAGGCATTTTGATGGATTTCCATTTGATCCTTTGGGGAAAACGATCCGCTGATATGCCCTTCTTGTAGATTACCATAATTGCTGGCCTGACGATATAGGGGAATCAGATAATCCACACCAGCCAGAAATAAGGGGAGGGGATTTTGATTCAATTTGGGTTCGAGCATAGAAGACATTCGATGAAAATAATTTAATATGGTCACCTTTTTTTCCTCGTCCGAACCCCCAGCATGTCCGTGAAACATCGCTCCCGCATTTCCCACACCTCCTTTTCCCTGAAGGTGTGCTTGGTTTTCGTCTATTTCTTCTTCAGCGGTATAGGACAATGCTACCTCCTCAGAATCCAGAATAATTTCTTGAATGACATCTCGGGTTGCACAATAAAGGTGAATTTTGTCCAAGTTCAGCAACAAAATATAAAACTGACCATTTCCGTTGATAGCCGGGATCAGGGGAAAAGTCAGCGGTCGCTCTCCGATAAAATGAGAGGCTTTTTCAAGCGAAAGTGGTAGCCGGATACTTTTCATTTCGTCTTCATAAATATAGAGAGTTAACATGTCAGAGTTGTGCTGCCAAAACTCAAAATTATCCAGTAGCTCATGGGCTGGATTTAGGAGTTTATCGATTTGTTTCTTTTCCATATTCCAAATCTCCTGAAGTTTTGATTTAATCTCCTTGAGTTGGTTTTTCAATTGAATCATATCTTCTCTATAGCCATCCGAACTTTGTCGAGAGGTAGGAAGAAAAATAGATATAACCGGGTTGGACTCTATTTTTGTTAAGTCCAGGAAATCTTGTTTTGCGAAAATTTTCATGATTTTTTAGGCTTTATTTTATTCTAAATTTTTAATTCCAGAAATAAATAATGTACTAAAAAATAACTACAAAATCAAATTTAGAATTAATAAAATAGGTAAAAAATAATTCAAAAATCGACCCGTTGGATTCTTTTATTTTTCTAAAAACCTGATTTTTAACTTCTTAATTCATTCAGGCAAGAAATTAAAGGATAAGATTCAGGATCAAAATTTTGAAAATCAAAAAATTCGATAACTCTTGATCTGTTCGAAAAACTGAATGGCACTTTCAGGAGAAATAACCAAAATGAAAATAATTCCGAATAAGGCCCCATAGAGGTGCGCATCGTGGTTGATGCCATCATTGTCTTGCTTTCCTTTGGTGTAGGAATAAATCAAAAAGAGTGCACCCAGGATAAATCCTGGGAGGCAGATGATCCCAAAAAGACAAATATCTGCCAGTGGCATAATAATAATGCTGGAAAAAACCGTAGCGGCTGTACCCCCTGAAGCGCCTAAAGCCCGATAATAGCTGTTGTCCTTATTTTTAAGATAGGTAGGAATATCCGCTATGATGATTCCCAAAAGATAAAAAACAATGAATACCAGCCCGCCGGTGATTACTCCAAACTGATAGGCTAAAAACTGTTCCACGACCCTTCCAAAAAAGTAGAAGGTGAACATATTGAATAGCAGGTGGATGTAGTCTTTGTGGATCAATCCGGATAGGATAAATCGGTCCCATTGATTTTTCCGCTTGATCTGATATGGGGTAAACATCCAGCGTTCGATAAAACTGGAATTATTAAAACCGATTAAGCTGGTGATCACGGTTAGGATGATCACAAGGGTAGTGATGGAAAGAGTCATGCTTATTTTTCTCTATGGACGAGATCTTGAGTAATCGAAAGTAAAGTCTCGTGATAATCAGGGTTTTTGAAGGAAATGGACTCAAGTTGATCAAATCCCTTGCTGAAATAGAAGTTCATTTTCTCTTCCGTGAGTTTTCGGATTCCGAGCTTTTCATACAAGGCTGTGACGGCATTGACCTTTTGGGTCTTGTCAAATTCCTTTAGCGAAAGCCAGGTATTTAATTCCATGAGATCTTGGCCTTTGGCAGCTTCGAGCGCTTTGATCAGCAGGAAAGTCTTCTTATTTGAAATGATGTCTCCACCCACCTGCTTTCCGAATTTGGCCTGATCGGCAAATACATCGAGCAAATCATCTTTCAACTGAAAGCCGATCCCGATATTGACACCAAATTCATACAAAAGTTGACTGTCTCGGGAAGGGGCTCCGGCAAGAATAGCCCCAAGCTGCAATGCGTGGCCGAGGAGTACGGCTGTTTTGAGCCGAATCATGTTGATATACTCACTTTCTTCCACTACCGTCAAACTTTCAAAATTCATGTCCAGCTGCTGTCCTTCGCAGACTTCAGCGGCAGTTTGATTAAATAGGCGAATAATTTCTGGGAGGTACTGATGATCAGATTTGAGCAATAAATCATAAGCTCTGACCAGCATCACATCGCCGGATAAAATGGCCACATTAGGGTTCCATTTTTCATGTACCGTGGCTTTGCCTCTGCGCAGAGGGGCTTCATCCATGATGTCGTCATGCATCAGGGTGAAGTTGTGAAAAACCTCAATTGCCGCTGCCGGACCTAGGATTTTTTCAGGATCATCCTGATAGAGTCCATAGGAAAGCAGGGCCAAAAGCGGTCGAATACGCTTTCCGCCAAGACTGAGAATGTATCTGATGGGTTGATAAAGTTCTTTGGGGGATTCTCCAAAATTCTCTTCCGCAAGGAAGTTTTCCAGGTTAGTTAAAAGCTCGTGAGCGGGACTTTTTTTCGTCATTGTCTGCAAATTCCAAATCGATTGTTCTTCGGTCAATATCGGTGTTAACTACCCGGACCATCACTTTGTCACCCAAAGTGATCATTTTTTTTGATCGGGATCCGATCAAGCGCATATTTTTCTCGTCAAAATCGTAGTAATCATCAGTCATATCCTGCACTCGAATCATGCCTTCGCATTTGGTTTCGGTGATCTCGACAAAGACTCCCCACTCCGTGACTCCGGAGACGATTCCTTCGTAATCTTTTTCCTCTGCCAAGGACATATACTCTACCTGCTTGTATTTGATAGAAGCTCTTTCGGCATCCGCAGCACGTTTTTCTCTTTCAGAAGAATGCACACATTTTTGTTCCCAAGATTCCGGATCCGGAGATTTTCCTCCATCAAGATAATGCTCCAATAATCGATGCACCATCATATCAGGATATCTTCTGATCGGAGAGGTGAAATGAGTATAGTGCGCAAAAGCCAATCCAAAATGGCCTTTGGGTTCGGTCGTATATTTTGCTTTGGCCATACTTCGAATAGCCAGCTGCTCGAGTACATTTTGTTCGGGTTTTCCCTGGATTTCGTCCATGAGTTTGTTTAGTCCTGCCGAAATTTTGGTTTCTCCGATTTCGATTTGATGGCCAAATCGCTTCGCGAAATTGGAGAAGGTTTCGAGTTTTTCGGGATCCGGGGAATCGTGAGTTCGATAGACGAAAGTATCTGCCCCACTTCGCTTTTTGAAAATAAATTCGGCCACATATTTATTGGCCAAAAGCATAAATTCCTCGATCATCTTATGAATGTCTTTTCGCTCCTTGACCATTAATCCCAGTGGGGTTCCCTTTTCATCCAGTTTGAATTTGACTTCTACGGTTTCAAAATTCACTGCTCCATGATCAAAGCGCTTTTTTCTCACTTTTTTAGCTAACTCGTTCAGGGTAGTGAGCTCTTCGAAAAAGTCACCGGATTGGTCGTCAATATTTTGTTGAGCATCCTCGTAGGCAAATCTTCGATCCGAGTGAATGATCGTTCGGCCGATCCAATGATTATGAATTTTAGCCTGATCGTCTATTTCAAATACACAGGCAAAAGTCAACTTATCCTCATTTGGTCGAAGGGAGCAAAGTCCATTACTTAGCCGCTCAGGGAGCATAGGAATCGTCCGATCCACCAGATAAACGGATGTAGCTCGATTAAAGGCTTCTTTTTCCAGTTCAGTTTTTGGCTTGACGTAGTGAGTCACATCCGCAATGTGAATTCCGACTTCGAAATGACCGTTTTCCATTTTTTTAAAGGAAATCGCATCATCAAAATCCTTGGCATCTACGGGATCAATGGTGAACGTAGTGATATCCCTATAATCCCGACGAGATTGGATTTCCTTCTTCGAAATTTCCTCTGAAATAGCATTGGCTTCCTGATCGGGCTGCTCTGGGTATTCAAAAGGTAGCCCAAATTCAGCCATGATTGAGTGAATTTCCACTTCATGTAAACCTGCTTTTCCCAAAACCCGGGTGACTTTTCCGGTGGGGTTTTTGTCTCCCTCGCGCCATTCAGTAAGTTTGACGATGACTTTTTCATTGTGCTCTGCACCCATCAAGTCTCCGCGATGCACAAAGATGTCCTTATGCATTTTTTTGAAATCCGGAACTACAAAGGCGAATCGGGGTGAGATTTCGACTCGGCCGACAAATTCATCCCGATCCCGTTCGAGGATTTCAAGGACTTTTCCTTCTACCCGGCCAGTGCGTCCCTTAGTTGGATAGACCATGATGCGTACGCGGTCTCCGTCGAGGGCCTGCTTAAGATCGGCTTCTTTGACCAAAATATCCCCATCCGATACCTTGGGGTCATCCGGGATGACGTAGGCAAATCGGGGATTGACATTGTCAACCGTGCCGGTGATGAATCCTGGCTCCTGATTGGATGAAAAATAATTTCGGGGAGTTTTGGAAATCGATCCGTTTTCCACCAGTTTGTGAAGGATGGGTTCTACACCTCCTTTGGTGATTGAGTCTCTGATTTCCAGGCTTTTAATAATTTGTTTAGGGTTGAATTCTTGACCAAAGTTATTGTCCAAAAATTGTAAGATTCGACGAGCAAGTGATGCTGCATCGGTTTGTTTATTGCCTTTTGGGCTGTTGGATTTTTTCCGGTTGGATTTTCTTCCCATAGCGTGGGTGATTGAATGGTTTAAGGTAAAAAGATTATGGTCTGTACCCTTTATTTTTTATGTTCTTTTTTTAATTCTTCGAGATGAATGACTTCGATTTCCATTTCGTCAAGTTGAGGATGCATGGCCAGATATACCCGGGCGGTCACTTCCACATCGCGGGCGCAGTATTTTTTGATTTTTTCTAGGTCATTTTCCAAATGAAAAGTCGCATTGACCTGACTGCCGTCCAAGTCATCCTTGGATGAAGGGATACCAAAAACAGAGGTGAGTAATTCGAGTCGGGTGTAGTGCTTATAATCCCCAAATTTCCAAAGCTCCATGGTGTCCAAATGTCGGACTTCCCAAGGTTTTTTTCCAGCGATTTGCAAAGGCTCCGGTAGTGGAACCCCCTGAATCAGCATTCGGCGGCAGAGGTATGGAAAATCGAATTCTTTCCCATTGTGGGCACAGAGAATCCATTTTTTCTTCTCCAATAAGGCAGAAAAGTCCACCAAAAGTTCCCGCTCCTCAGCAGCGGAAAAAACTTTGGATCGGAAGATCAGCTTTTTGTCCTTTTTTTTCCATTGGAAATAACCGACTCCCACACAGACTACTTGGCCAAATTCAGCGTGAATCCCCGCCCGATCAAAGTAGAGCGAACCTGGTTCGATTTTACCATCATCATCAGATTTGATCAGCCGTTCTTTTTTTACCCATTCTTCCTGAAGTCGCTCGTTGAGTTCTTCAAATTTCGGGGTCAAAGATGCCGTCTCAATGTCTAAAAAGAGAATGTCTCCAAGTTGCTCAAAAAAGTCATTCATGGTTGGTTCGTTAACTATGTAAGACCCCTTCGAGTCCTAGTTCGGGGATGACTTGCCGCAGTGAGGGGTCAAAACTGCCAGGAGTAAAGATAAACTTTTTGTCAAAAATCTGATCCATTATGTAGTAACTCACCCAAAACTCGTTGTTCAGCGTGAAAACTGCCGGATCGATGGGCTCGACTTTGGCCACGCACTGTGGCCCCAATTCCTCGATCATGTGGCGAAGCGTGGAAGTTTTTCGTTTTTCCCCGTCGATTTCTCCATATCCACGAGAGGTAATCATGACGGTTTTTAGCTCGATCAGGTTGAGGTTGATCATATAAACCGACCATTCTTCTCCTGATTCGGTTTCTTCTTTTGCAATCGCCAATTTGACGCCTGTAACTGGAGAGAAATCAATATCTTTTTTCATAAATCAACTAGTTTGATCCGTTTCGACAAAGTCCATTTCGAAAAGGTCTCCTATGTGTTTTTTCAAATGAGCCTTGACTTCGGCTTCGTTTACAGCATGCCCCAGCTCCAGATGTAAGGAAGTGACGGCTTTGTCGTCAATACCGCAGGGAATGATGTGTCCGAAATATTCGATGTCCGCATTGAGATTAAAAGCAAATCCATGCATGGTTACCCATCTGCTGGATTTGACGCCCATTGCGCAGATTTTTCGGGGATTTATTTGTGTAATATGATCCAGCCAAACTCCTGTCAATCCGTCGATTCGACCTGCTTCTACCCCGTAATCCGCCAAAGTCAAAATAATGGCCTCTTCCAAAAGGCGAAGGTATTTGTGAATATCGGTAAAGAAATTGTCCAGGTCCAAAATCGGATAGCCAACCAGCTGTCCGGGTCCGTGATAGGTGATGTCCCCGCCGCGGTTGATTTTGTAATAAGTCGCCTGATGTGTTTTTAGTCCGGCTTCATCGAGCAGCAGATTTTCTTCTTTTCCGCTCTTTCCCAAGGTGTAGACGTGGGGATGCTCGACAAATAGCAGGTAATTAGGTGTGGAAACTTGTTCCTCTGTAGGAAGTTTTCGATTCTGAATCTTAAGGCTGACGGTTTCGCCAAAGAGTTTTTCCTGATAGTCCCAGGCTTCCTGGTAATCCATTCGGCCCAAATCTCGGAATTCTACTTTTTTATTGATAATTTCATTCATCTGCAGCACATCAGGTGACTTGATTTCAACTCCTGATTCGTTGAATTCGTTCTTCGATTTTTCAAAATTAAACATTATTCCAAGATGGCAGAGCATAATGAGATCGGTAAAAAAGCGGAAGAAATGGCCGCGGATTGGCTTCAGGGAAAGGGCTATGAATTAATCGAGACCAACTACCGGTACAAACACGCCGAAATTGACCTGATTATGAAGTATCGCGGTCTGTTGATATTCGTGGAGGTGAAATATCGGTCGGGGACGGGTTTTGGTTATGCGGAGGAATTTGTGGATTACACCAAAAAGAAACTCCTCGTCAAAGCTGCCGATGCCTACATTCATGAAATAGAATGGCATAAGGATATACGATTTGATATCGTGGGCGTGTATCGGGATCGAACCGGAGCGATTAATTTCAGACAGTTTGAAGATGCATTTTATTGATTTTGAGCTCTCGGGCTTCGGTAAATCAAATTTCCCTCATCATCCCATTCTGCTCGAATGTAGGGTTTGAAATCATCATTAAACGGTTCTCCCTGATATTGAATTTCACGCTTTCGGATGGCTTTGGTATTGGCAGTGTCCCAATACTCAGTCCACAATCCTACTTTTTCTCCGTATTGATATTCTCCGGTGACAGCTACTTGCCGGTCTTCGTAAAAGTGATAGAAATTCCCTTCTTCCAATCCGTATTGAACCGGAATGATTTTCTCGATGGTTTTGGATGAACGATTGTAATAGGTTACACGGGATTCGCGAGGCCAGCCTTCTTCGTAATGATTTTTGTCCTGAAGCACATTTTGAGCATCAAAGAGCATCCAAGTGCTATGTTTGGTGCCGTAATAAAACATTCCACTTTCCACGACCACTTCATTGACTTGTCGCTCGTAGGGTCCGTGTAAGAGGTATCCAGCTCCCGAAGTAAATCCCGATGAGCGGATAGTTCGCTCTCCCTGATCAAACCAATAGACATCCCGGATATAGGGGTCCGGCTGTCTGGTAGCGTCCGTGTAATTAAAAATATGATATATCTCTTGACCTCGGATATTTTCCCGGATAAAGCCTCTTTTGGTTTTGATCCCAAACCAGATATTTTTTTTGGCTTTTTTCTTTTTTGCCTTTTTCTCCTCTTTTTCTTTCGAATCATCAAAAAGCAACAAAGGCATCGTGGTGGGCAGAAGACTTTTGTCCACTACGCCTGAGGAATCCGGGTCGGTCTTTTCCTCGGTTTTTTTGTCTTGCTTTTGAGCATGACTATAACCTGTGGTGACTAGTAATAAAAGGAAGAGTAATCGAACTCGCTTCATGTATGCGAAAAACGAAATTTTTTACGGTGTATTTTATTCAAAAATAACATTTCATCATCAATTCTCCCGCTTTGTTTAAAATTTATAATCTTCTGCCTATTTTTGAGGAATTTGTAATAAAATCCCAAAAATAATGAATTCTATTCTATCAGATCGCATCTTGAATATGGAGGAATCAGCAACCCTAGCCATGGCAAAAAAAGCTCGGGAACTGAAAACTCAAGGTATTGACATCATTGGGCTGAGTCTTGGCGAGCCGGATTTCAAAACTCCCAAACACATTCAGGAAGCTGCAAAATCCGCGATCGACGAGGGGAAATACTTTTCATATCCTCCCGTGGCCGGATATCAGGATCTGAGAGAAGCTATCGCAAAAAAACTTCGCGTAGAGAATAACATTTCCGAAGCTAAAGCCGAAAATATCGTAGTATCGACCGGTGCAAAGCATTCGATCGCCAATACTTTTATGTGCCTAATCAACGAAGGAGATGAAGTGGTGATTTTTTCACCGTATTGGGTAAGCTATGCCGAAATCATCAAATTGGCCGGAGGCGTCCCCGTATTGATCGAAGGAACTTTGGAGAATAATTTCAAGGCTACTGCTCAGCAACTAGAAGAAGCAATTACCGATAAAACCAAAGCGGTGATCTATTCCTCTCCCTGCAATCCTACTGGATCAGTTTTCAGCCAGTCTGAATTGGAAGCGATTGCCGAAGTGGTCAAAAAGAAAGCTGGACTAATGGTCATTGCAGATGAAATTTATGAGTTGATCAATTTTACGGGCAAAAATTTCAGTATCGCATCCTTACCCGGGATGTTTGAGCGGACGATCACCGTCAATGGATTTTCCAAAGGCTATGCGATGACGGGATGGCGAGTAGGCTACATCTGCGCCCCGGTGGAAATCGCCAAAGCAGTGGAAAAAATCCAAGGTCAATTTACGTCAGGGGGAACTGGAATTGCCCAGCGAGCAGCTCTTGCTGCCATTTCCGGAGATCAAACGCCTTCTAAGGAAATGGCCGATGCCTATTTAAATCGAAGAGCGATTGTCTTGGATCTTCTTCAGGAAATTCCAGGAATCAAAACGCATATTCCCGAGGGAGCGTTTTACTTCTTTCCGGACGTGACCGCGTTTTTTGGCAAGTCCGCCCATGGTCACACGATAAATAATGCAGATGATTTGTGTTTGTATTTATTGGATGTGGCTCACGTGTCACTAGTGACAGGTGCTGCATTTGGAGCAGACAACTGCGTTCGTTTGAGTTACGCGGCTTCGGAGGACGATTTGAAAGAAGCCATGAAGCGATTGAAAAAGGCCCTTGGCGAATTAGCTTAAACTTTTCAACCCCGGTAAACGCCGGGGTTGTTTTTTTGCCAAAAGAGAATGGCGTAATTTTGAATAAATTTAGAATATGGCCAAAGCCTTAGTCATCACTCCGGTAAAAAATTCGATTGAGACCACCCTGGATACCGCTCGGGCGATCGCTCAATCCGATGTTTCGGTGAAGCACATCATTTTTAATGATTTTAGCACCGAGGAAACCAAGAAGGAACTGGAAGAAAATAAAGCCGAAATCGGCTATGAACTGATTCACTTGGAGGATCTGACCGATCAACCATCGCCAAATTATAAATTGGTGTTGCAGCATTCGCAGAAAAAGGCATTGGAAATGAATCTTCCACTTTTGGTGATCGAGTCCGATGTAGTGGTCAAACCCAATACCATCAGCCAATTATTGAATCATCAAAAGTCACATGCTCATTCGGGACTGACCGGCGCCGTGACAGTAGATGAAAAGGGAGTGGTGAATTTTCCTTACCTGAAATTCAAAGTCCGGAAAGAATCCGAAATCAACACCAAACGGAGCCTGAGTTTTTGCTGTACACTTTTTTCATTGGATTTTCTCAATGCCTATGATTTTACCGGGCTGGACGATGCCAAAGACTGGTATGATACCTTTATTTCGACCCAATCCCTGGAATGTGGATTCGAAAATTTTGTTCTGATGGACGCTCCGGTATGGCATCGTCCACACGGAAGCCGGCCTTGGAAGCAGCTGAAATACAAAAATCCGCTGAAATATTATTTCTTGAAGTTTTGGAAAGGCTGGGATAAAATCTAGATGGTTTTTTGGAAAAAGTGTTCAAACTCCTGAGTTGGATTGAGCATGGCTAAGGTATCACGACCGATTACTTTTAACTGGTAGCCATTTTCGGTTAGCATTTGGTAACATTTTGAAAGTTCCGCGGCCGAATGATTGACGTTTTCAAATATGATTGCGCCAGGTTTGGAATTTGGAATGTCAAAAATGGAAATTACTTCCAAATCAAAACCCTCTGCATCGATTTGCAGCAGGTCGATTTTGTCAATTTTATATTTTTTTATCAGGGTGTTTGGACTGATGACATCGACCATTTCAAATCCGATTCGTTCGGAAGGATCTGAAGGGATCTTAATTCCGAATTTTTGGCAGTTCTTTTCCACAATTCCATTTTCAAACAATTCTTCGATCTTTTCTTTGGAAAATGAAGCCAAGCCCGTTGCCCAGCGCATCTCACTGAATCCTATTTTATACAGCTTTTGCTGGCCGTCTCCTCTTCCTATGGCTGCACAGATGGGATGAAGTTCTTTGTTTTTTTTGTAGATTTTTTTCAAAAACTGATGAAAAACCGCCGGCTGAGGCTCTAGTAATACTCCCTTCCAGCGATCTCTTTTGATGAATTTATGGATGGGGTCATTGGTGATTCCATCATTTGCTCCGATTTGAATGACGGTAAAATCTCCTTTTTTGGATAAGGAATATTCAGAGAGAAATGCTGAAAGGCTTCCGCTTTTAGGCTTATAAAAGTGTCTGTAGTAGGCCATGAAAAGCGGGTTTTCATTGGCGCTGAGAGATATGCGGAGATTTTTGTAAAAGGTCTTGAATTTAGATTTTAGGGTCATGGCTGGAGGTTGGCAGACAATATTAAGCAATTAGCCGAGTGTTATTTAAGCAATCTTAAAATTTTGAGGAGTTTGTTGTAGGGTTTGGACCAAGTTCGCTGAATTCGTAGTGGACCGGACAGTTCACGGTAAAAAAAATCAGCATGTTTTCGATTCAGATAGGCGATTCGCTCTCTTTTCTTTTGACTGGTTCCGGTTCGTTTTCGCTTGCTACCGGGTGTCAGTCTGTAGAAAAATCCGACAAAGGGGAGCTGAACGACTTCACCTTCATTTTTGAGCATTTTGATCCAGAATTCCCAATCTTCCCTTCCCATGGTCATATCTTCAGAAAACCCACCGCAAGCTTCCCAGTCTTTTTTTCTAAAAAGTGCAGCCACGTAAATCATATTGTCTCTGGCCAAAGCATATCGGCTAAATGCTTTGAGGTTCCAGGCTTTGGTACCCGAGCTGTCAAATTTCACCGCTTTTGCATACACGACTTTTACTGATGGATTTTCCTGGAGTACTCTGACTGCTTTTTCGATGTATTGATCCGAAATCAAATCATCTCCGTCGAGGGGTAAAATGTATTCACCCCGAGCCTGCTGAATTCCGTGATTTCTGGCAACCGCTACTCCGGAGTTTTTCTGACTCAGGACAAAGACTTCAGGAAATTGAGCAGCTAAATCCTCCGCGATTTTGAGACTATTGTCAGTGGAGCCATCATTGACTATGATCAGCTCAATAGGTTCATAGCTCGATTTTAAAACCGACTGGACAGTTTCTTTCAAGTAGTTTGCCTGATTGTAGCAAGGTATTATGACAGAAACTAACATGGGCTTGGAATTCATAGCATACAAACTAACGCAAAGAAAAGGACTTGTAAAATACGGATTCTACTTGGGCTAGACATCCAAGGAAAAGAAATAATTGAACCTGAAAAATGCCATTTAAGGAGTCGTTTCCAAATATTTCACTTTTTTAGCAAAAAAACACAATTATTAATTTGGATAATTAAATACTCTTCGTACTTTCATGCTGGTGATTAAACAACTTTTGTCAACTTCTTTTTAAAAATTCAGAGATTACGATCTCGCAATTTTCGAACTCAATCAGTTTTAGAAAAAAATCCGGGCCACGGTCCGGATTTTTTTATGTCAAATATTTCTTCCAATTTCCTTCATGAGTTTTTCATCCAAAGCATGTCTTTTCTTTATTTTCCTATTTGGACTAAACAGTACCCTGACTTTAGCACAATACGACACTGCTTTTATCGAAAAGCCGGATGATCAGTTGATTGTCAGGCTTTATCTATCCCGGAAATTCACGGATTTTACGCTGAGGGATCCGGATAATCAGCTACGATTTTTGCCAAATTCCGGACAAAATCTGGGTATCGGAGCTACATACAAAACCCTGACGCTCAACCTTGCTTTTCCATTCGGTTTTCTAAATCCAAATCGCCGGACCGATTTCCCGAAGTATTTAGATTTGCAGGCGCATATTTACCCCGAAAAGTGGATTATCGATTTGTTTGGACAGTTTTACAACGGTTATTCGATCCGGGATTATTATGGAGAAGGGGAAGATTATGTGCGGCAGGATATGAAAATGCGAAAAATAGGAGCCAACTTAAATTATCTTATAAATGGAGAGCAGATTTCATTTGCCGCTGCCATGCTTCAAAGTGAAATCCAAAAACGCTCGGCGATTTCGCCCATGCTGGGGTTTGAACTTTATCGGATTACTGTAAAAGCAGATTCATTGATTTTTCCGGTGGATTCGGGGATTGATTCTAATTTTCAGCGGGGCGATTTTATTCAGTTTGGACCCAATGCAGGCATGGTTGGAACTTTGGTTTTTGGGAAAGGATTTTTTGTCACAGCAGCGATGAGTGCAGATCTTGGTTTGGGATATGGTCGTTTGGAGAGACAATCAGAAAGCCGTGTTTGGGAGTTTAATCCCACGTATTTTGCCCGAGGGTTTGCCGGATATAATGGGAGACAGTTCTCTGTGAATTTCAACTATGTCTACAAGCGTTTGCCGCTGGCGGGGACCAGTAATTTTGACCAGTCGGTCAATACGGGAAATTACCGAGTGAATCTGGTTTATAAATTCCCACTGAAAAAAGAGCTGGGTCGGGCACTTAGGCAAATAAATCCCACACGAATTCTTTA
The DNA here is from genome assembly GCF_900113375.1 of Algoriphagus hitonicola. Taxonomy (GTDB): domain Bacteria; phylum Bacteroidota; class Bacteroidia; order Cytophagales; family Cyclobacteriaceae; genus Algoriphagus; species Algoriphagus hitonicola. The sequence goes on from NZ_FOPC01000008.1 coordinate 206,508, forward strand.
GAAAGATAAGGATTGATTTTCCCTGTGTAAGCAGGAAAATATTCCTAGTTTTGAATAGTATAAAAATCCAGAATTAAATATGAAAGATCAATTTGGAATCCGTGAATCCCTCGAAAGACTTGGAATAAAATCTGAAAATCTGGGGACTTCTACCGGAATCAATTGGGTGGCCTCGGATGAAAAACATATTGAGTCGGTATCTCCTGTAGATGGAGCTGTAATCGGAAATGTACAGTTGACCAGTGAAGAAGCCTACGAAAAAGTGATCACCACAGCCCAAATAGCTTTTGAAAAATGGCGGATGGTACCTGCTCCTCAGCGTGGGGAAATTGTCCGGGAAATCGGAAATGCACTTCGTGAGGTTAAGGATGATTTAGGCAAGCTGGTATCTTATGAAATGGGCAAATCCTATCAGGAAGGACTAGGAGAAGTTCAGGAAATGATCGATATCTGTGATTTCGCAGTGGGACTTTCTCGTCAACTCTATGGCTTGTCCATGCATTCGGAGCGTCCGGGTCACCGCATGTACGAGCAATGGCATCCGCTTGGAATAGTGGGAATTATTTCCGCCTTTAATTTTCCAGTGGCTGTCTGGTCCTGGAATACCGCATTGGCCTGGGTCTGTGGCGATGTGACGGTATGGAAGCCATCAGAGAAGGCGCCACTTTCAGGCATTGCCTGCCAAAAAATAGTAGGAGAAATTTTTAGAAAACACGGTATGCCCGAAGGAATTTCATCCTTGATCGTGGGGGATTATCGGGTGGGTGAGTTGCTTTCCCACGATTCTCGGATTCCCCTAGTTTCAGCTACCGGCTCCACCCGAATGGGGAAAGCCGTAGGGAAAGCTGTCGGGGAAAGACTCGGAAGGTCCCTTTTGGAATTGGGAGGAAACAATGCGATCATCATTACCGAACATGCCGATCTGGAAATTGCTATTCGCGGAGCACTTTTTGGTGCGGTGGGAACCGCCGGACAAAGATGTACGAGTACTCGAAGACTGATTATTCATGAGTCTATTTTTGATGAGGTGAAAAACCGTTTGGCTAATGCTTATGGAAAACTGACAATAGGCAATCCCTTGGATGAAAATAATCATGTAGGACCTCTAATCGATCAAGATGCGGTGAAAATTTATGAAGCCGCCCTTCAAAAGGTAAAAGAGGAAGGTGGAAAAGTAGTTGTCGAAGGGGGAGTACTTACAGGCGAGGGCTATGAATCGGGCTGCTATGTCAAGCCGGCGATTTTTGAAGCAGAAAATCACTTTGAAATTGTGCAGCACGAGACATTTGCTCCGATATTGTATTTGATCAAATACAAAACCATCGCGGAGGCCATCGCTATTCAGAATGGGGTCCCCCAAGGGCTTTCATCCGCAATCATGACGACAAATATGCGAGAAGCGGAAGCCTTTTTATCTGCTGAGGGTTCTGATTGCGGTATCGCAAATGTCAATATAGGAACTTCGGGTGCCGAAATCGGCGGAGCTTTTGGAGGAGAGAAAGAAACCGGTGGAGGAAGAGAGTCAGGTTCTGATGCTTGGAAGGCTTATATGCGGCGTCAGACGAACACGATCAATTACTCGACAGCGTTGCCCTTGGCACAAGGGATCAAGTTTGATATTTGATTAAAAAGAAGAGGCTACCAAAATTAATTGGCAGCCTCTTTTTGATTTTAAATGGTTTTGTTTCGATTGTGAACTCCTTCTCGGAACTCCTCAATCATTTTGGAATTGAAGGCATCCAAATCGTTAGGATCTCTACTGGTGACTAATCCCTGATCGGTGACCACCTCTCGATTTTCCCATCTGACTCCAGCATTTTTTAAATCTGTCTTGATACTGGAGAAACTTGTCATTCTTCTTCCTTGCAATGCGCCAGTTTCAATCAATACCTGCGGCCCATGGCAAATACTGGCAATGGGTTTTCCGGCATCGAAAAACTGATTAATAAATCCGATCGCGTCTTCATTTCTTCTGAGCTTGTCGGGATTGAGAACCCCTCCAGGGATCAATAGTCCGTCGTAATCTTTTGGGTCTGCATCGGTTAATAATTTATCGACATCCAGTTCCATATTCCAATTCCCATTATTCCAGCTTTTGATTTTGGCCTGAGGAGAAATAATATCTACACGAAAACCAGCATCTTCCAAAGCTTTCTTTGGATGGGTTAATTCTACTTCTTCAAATCCAGTTTCAGTTAAAAGTGCAATATGTTTGTTTGAATTTTTCATCATAAAAGGGTTTTAAGTTTAAAATTAATTTGATCTCAAAGCTTCAATCAATTCGCTTTTCGTCATTTTGCTTCTTCCTTCGATACCAATCTCTTTGGCTTTTTGATATAATTCATTCTTCGATCGAGATTCGTAAGGTCGACTATCATAGTCCATTTCATCGCTGGGAGTGTTGGCAATCCGAGCAGCTTTTTGTTTGCTCATGCCTTTGTCTCGAAGCGCTTCATATTGTTCTTCATTTTTGATTTGCGGGGTTGATTTATCTGGTGCCATGACAAATTACGTTTGATGAAGTTCTTATTAATATAACTATTAAATCAGGAAAATGTTTCAATAATCACCCTTTTTTAGTCGAAATGGCAAATCATTCTTGGAATTTGAGATGGATTTTACCATAAATGAAAAAAATGCAGGTCCCAGTTTTAGGTTCCAATAGGGTCTTGCCAAAAAAAAAGCCTCAGAATATGCTGAGGCTAATGTGGAAGTTGAGGGATTCGAACCCCCGACCCTCTGCTTGTAAGGCAGATGCTCTGAACCAGCTGAGCTAAACTTCCTGCTGATGGTTTATGAAGTGGGAGCTGAGGGATTCGAACCCCCGACCCTCTGCTTGTAAGGCAGATGCTCTGAACCAACTGAGCTAAGCTCCCTTCCTGGAACTTTGTCCTAAAAGGAATGCAAAAGTAAATGCTTTTTTATTTGGGACAAAGAATAGAAACTGTTTTTTCAAAACCGGATACTAATGCACTGATATTCAATTGTAAAATTTATTCCAGGTTTAGCATGAATCCCATTCGAAACCACCTGCCCGGCATTTGTACTGTTCCGGATTCGATATAATCCGTATTGCTGATGTTAGAAGCTTCCGCAAAAATCCCCAATTTTCCACTTCTGTTGTAATCGACTCGCGAATCCAAGAGAAAATAAGGGTCGAGGCTAAATCGCTCTACATAGCGCATCTTGGTATTCCACTCTAATTTTTGACCGATTCCAACCAAAAAACCACCGATCAACTGATGTCTCAAAGCAGCCAATGCATATCGGGTTTCGATTCCGGGTCTTTCTACTAGATTTGCATCGATGTAATTGTACGAAATCATCAATTCCTTTAAGCGGAAAGATGTGCTTCCAGAAGCCATTCGATAAGTTAAGGCAGCCTCAATTCCGTTGAATTTAACCTCATTGAAATTTTGGGGTTGCCATGGGGTATTTTCATTAGGTCGAGTCCACTCGATCAAATCATCGGTATCTCTATGGAAATAAACGAGCTCTGCGAAAAATCTATTTTTAACCCATTTGGCTCCAATTTCAAAATTTTGAGCTTGTTCGGGTCGAAGTTCTGCATTCCCGATATTGGTCGGACCGACATAAAATAAATCGGTGTAGGTAGGAATTCGAAAGCTTTTGCCATACCCGGAATAAAATCGAAGGGCCTCTGTGGCTTGATAGCCCAATTCGGCACCGGGGAAATGCTTCCAGCCAAATTCATTGAAATAATTACTGTAAACTCCAGCACGGAGATCGGTTTTTTCTCCCAAATTGATCAGCTGCTCCAAGAAAATCCCTGCCAAAGTTCGGTCATGGTTTCCTAAATTATTGCTTTGGATTTCTTCCTTTCGGTATTCCAGACCAAAACCGGTAGTGCCCAAGTTACTTTCGAAACTGCCATTTGCCTCCAGCGCATAGGTGTTAGAAGTATGAAAATTCTGATAAAACTCAGGTTCATTTCTTCTTAGACGATATTCATCCGCATTTTTTCGCCAATAGGCTCTCGTATTGATTCTCCATTTGGAATTGCTGTAAGTATGACTCAAAGCTCCAAGGCTGGTTTGTAGACTTTCCCACTGATCAGGAAATGCACTGGTGTAAAATCCATTGGCGCCAAAACTCCGATCAGTATAGGCTATCATTCCTCTTAGTTCATGAGATTCATTCAGTGCAAGGCCTCCTTCATAAAAGAAATTACTGACTTGATAATCTGAGTTGTACCAATGTCCGGCAGATTCGTCGTATGAGATGGAAAGATTTTGGCGGTAATTTCCGGTAGGTAAAGATCCCGCAAAAGCCAATCCCCGCATCGCAAAATCTCCACCGTATCCTTGTAGCCTGAGATTTCGGGTATTGGAAAGTTCGGTGATGATATTGACTGCGCCTGCGTAGGCATTTTGGCCAAAAATCCGTGAACCTGGCCCTTTGAGCACTTCCACTCGGTCAATATTGACCATGGGCACGGGAATATTCATCATATGATGTCCGGTCTGAGGATCGGTGAGTTTGATCCCGTTGAGAAGCATCAGCGTTTGGTTAAAGGAGCCGCCGCGAATCCCAATATCCGCTTGGACTCCGGTGACGCCCCGCTGTCTCACATCAACCCCGGGAACAAAAGCCAAAACCTCTTGAAGACTTCTGGCGGGAGTAGTTTCGAGCTGCGGCTTGGTGATGACAGAAATATTTCTGCTTTGCTTCGAAAACGGAATCTGAATACGGTTTTCTTGAATGACAATTTCCTGTAAATCCAAGGAATCACTCTCTGTCTGAGCAATTAGCTCATTCCAACACCCTCCAAGGAGGATTGCGAGTAGAATTTTTTTCATAGGGGTGATTTGCGTAATAGTTTAGGCAAAGTTCAACTCAAAATTTCCGAAATCCAATATTGAGTCTTTTCTAAAAATTCGTTAAGCTTTTCCCATTCACGAAAAATAGGCTGGCAGAATGAAATTGCCTTTGTATTTTCAAGCCTTAAAATAAAAGTGATATGATGAAAAAAATGTTTTCAGGATTGATTTTGACCGCCCTTTTTCTAGGCAGTCCTTCGATTGCCCAGCAGGGATTAGAGAATAATCAATCGGATTTTGGCGAATTTATGAACCGCAAGGGGACTTTTACCCGTACGGCATCAGGCAAGCCCAGCGAAAATTATTGGCAAAATGCTGCTGATTATCAAATCGAAGTCACCCTTGATGATGAAGCGCATACCCTAACCGGAAAGGTCACTATCGATTACACCAATAATAGTCCGGAGGAGTTGAGTTTTGTTTGGCTCCAGCTTGAGCAAAATCGCTTTACTCCTGATTCTCGGGGTACGCTAACTACTCCGGTGCAGGGAAACCGCTACAATGGGGACATCGATGGAGGTTATGACATCTCTGAGGTTCAGGCCACAGTTGGAAAAAGAGGAGCTGTGTCCACCAAGCATTTGATCGAAGATACTCGAATGCAGGTTTGGTTTGATGAGCCGATTCCGGCAAAAGGTGGTACGGCTACGATATCGATGAATTTTTCATTTAAAGTTCCAATCAAAGGAATGGATCGAATGGGAAGGTTGCAAGTGAAGGATGGATGGATCTATGCCTTTGCTCAGTGGTATCCCAAAGTGTCAGTATTTGATGATATTGAGGGATGGAATGTAGAGCCTTATCTAGGCGCGGGAGAGTTTTATTTGGAATATGGCGATTTTGATTACAAGGTGACTGTTCCTTACGATCACATTGTCGTGGGTTCAGGAAAGCTCATGAATCCCAAAGAAGTGCTTTCGGCAGAGCTTCAAAACCGCTACCAAGATGCGCAACAAAGTAATGAAACGGTCTATCTAGTTTCTCCTGATGAAATAAAAAATACTGAAATCACCCGGCCAAAGCAGGATGGAATGATCACTTGGCATTTCCAGATTGAAAATGCCCGTGATATTGCTTTTGCGAGTTCAGAATCCTTTATCTGGGATGCTGCCAAAATCAATTTACCTAGCGGAAAGACGATTTTGGCGCAGTCTGTCTATCCAAAAGAATCAGATGGGCAGGAAGCTTGGTCAAGATCCACAGAATATTCCAAAGCTTCGATCGAGCATTATTCCGAAAAGTGGTACGAATATCCCTACGACGCTGCCACCAATGTAGCGGCTGATATCGGAGGAATGGAATATCCCGGACTGAATTTCTGTCGCTACACTTCTAAGGGTGAAGGACTCTGGGGTGTGACCGATCATGAGTTTGGTCACAACTGGTTCCCGATGATCGTAGGGAGCAACGAGCGGAGATATGCTTGGATGGACGAAGGGTTCAATACCTTCATCAACCATTACAGTACTTTAGAATTTAATGATGGAGAATATCCAGCCAACTTGGACCAAACGCGTCGATACAATAATTACTTTGTCAATGAAAACCGGGAAGGAATCGATACCTATCCCGATGTAGCCAATACTTCCAATCTGGGAATGGTTGCCTACATGAAGCCTGGAATTGGCTTGATTATGCTTCGCGAATACGTGTTGGGTCCTGAGCGATTTGACAACGCATTCAGGTCATATATTGAGACTTGGGCGTATAAGCATCCTCAGCCTTCGGATTTCTTTAATCATATGGAAAATGTGGCTGGAGAAAATCTTTCTTGGTTTTGGCAGGGCTGGTTTTATGGTAATGGGAATATTGACCTAGGAATTAACACTGTCGTGCCTTACTCAGGCAATTATTTGGTAGTTTTGACCAACAAAGGAGATTTCCCTATGCCGGTATTGCTCGAGATCGAATTTGAGGATGGATCCAAAGAGCGTCAAATGTTGCCTGTTGAGATCTGGCAACGTGGAGATAATTGGAATCACCTGATCCGAACTGATAAGCGAGTGGTCAAAGTGACGATAGATCCTGATAAAATTCTTCCGGATGTGAATCTGGGAAATGACAGCTGGCCTCAGCCACTTTATGAGGATTGATTCATAAAAAGGCAAAAAAGGAATGTAGAGTGAGTTCTATTTTCTTGTAAAAAAGCAAACGCCCGGAGAAAAATTCTTCGGGCGTTTTCGTGTCAATAATCATCATTGATCTCAAGCCAATAGCCATCTGGATCCTGAATGTAAATCTGTCGGACTCCGTCGGGGCGAGTGGTGATTTTTCCTTTTTCACCCGGCCAATCTTCAAAAGGATAGCCGGTGGTTTTTAATCTGGAAATAAATGCATCCATGTTTTCCATTGAAAAACAAAGGTGATTGATTTTTGAAATTTCATTTGGCACGTCGGGAGCCTCGATCAAATGAAGGGCGGCACCTCCACAGATGTCATACCAAGCATGGAGTCCGTCTTTGAAGGGTTCGTCGATTTCCTTTAAGTCTAAAATTTCCTCATAAAACTGACTGCTTTTTTCCAAATTGGCCACATGAACGGCAATATGATTGGTTTTGATTTGGGCGTGAATGGCGGAAGACATAAGGGTAAAACTAATGATGAACAATAGGTTTTTCATTGGGTTTTGGGTTTGAATAGATTTTGAAGGTAGCTTTTTTCGAGAAGACCTCACAAATGGATCAAAAAAAAAGCGGCATGGACCGCTTTTCAATAGTTATTTAGGATGAGTTATTCTTCCTCCTCCTCTTCTTCTTCAGGTTTCTCTTCATTGCTCAAGTCCGATGCCATGGCGATTCGATCCGCTTCGTCAAAGAGGCGTATAGCTTGCTGATACACTTCATTGATATCGTTGATAACCATGTAGAAGGCATCATCATCGTAAAGTTGTCGGCCGAGATGGGCTTTTACCAAGATTTTCAAGTAATCCTTTGATTTGGAATAATCTTCCGCATCATAAGCGATTTCATTTTTCTCTCCGACTTTGATCAATTCCTGAAGCATGGCATCGTTCACTTCAAATTCCTTGTAATATTCATCCACACTCATTTCTGAGAATTGCTCTTTGTTTTGGTTGGTGTACTCAAGAATAAATTCTCTGGAAGAGTCAGAATTAAACAGTCGACTCACATAAGCTGACGAATAGGTGGTGTCCAATGGAACAAAGAAGTCAGGCATAATACCACCGCCTCCATAGACGATTCTGCCTTTTTTGGTTTCGTATTTTAAGCTGTCATTGAATTTGATGCTGTCCGCTGAGAAAAACTCCCCGTGCTCTAATCGGGAAATCCAATCCTGCTCGTAAGCTTCATGGTCAGGACCGTAAGGCTTTTGGATGGATCGTCCGGAAGGCGTGAAATATCGGGCGATTGTCAGTCGAAGTTCAGCTCCATCAGAAAGGTCAATTGGCATTTGTACCAGCCCTTTTCCAAAAGAGCGTCTTCCCACGATCAACCCCCGGTCATTGTCCTGTACCGCACCGGCCAAAATTTCAGAAGCGGATGCTGAGCCTTCGTTAACCAAAACGATGACAGAACCTTCTTCAAACATTCCGGGTCTGAAAGCATAAGCTTTTTGACTGTATTGCTCCACTTTGCCCTCTTGAGATACGATTAGTGATCGATCTGCCAAGATTTCATCGGCGATGTTAATAGCCGCCCCCATATATCCTCCAGGATTTCCCTGCAAGTCAATGATGAGTTTTTCCATCCCCTGACTTTTCAAATCTGCCACCGCTTCTTTAAACTCGTCATAGGTGGTCGCTGCAAATCGGGTGATTTTGACGTAGCCGATTTCATTGCTGACCATATAAGAGGCATTGATGCTGTATTGCGGGATTTTGTCCCGGGTAATCTCATAGGTGATTAGATCACTTTCATTTTTGCGTTTGATGTCGACGATGACTTGACTGCCTTTCGGTCCACGAAGCAATTCAAATACATCTCGGTTGGTGATGCCGGTGCCCGCTACGGTTTCGCCGTCCACTTTGATGATTTGGTCTCCGGATTTGATCCCTAATTCTTCAGAAGGACCTCCGGTTAGTGGAGCTACCACGTAAATGGTATCGCGAATGATTCCAAATTCCACTCCGATTCCGTCAAATTCACCGTCCAATTGCGATTGAGCAAGTGAAGCGTCCTTGGCTGGAATATAACTGGAATGCGGATCTAGATTTTCCAGCATTTTATTGATCCCATATTCTACGAGGTCGTTGGTATCGACACTGTCGACATAATCTCTATTAATATAGGTCATGATCTCTTGGAGCTTGTAAAGTGCCGCTCTCAGATCATTTTGATTGCTTTTGGGTTCCGCAAATGTAGCCCCTATCCATATTCCCGCCGAAATAGCAAGGGCTAGGATGATGGGAAGGCGGATTTGGGTTTTCGAATTTTTAGTCTGGCTCACGTTTCTACTCTTTCTGTTGGTTATTTTCAATAAGTTAAACTACTGCTTTTTACTAGTGTTTAAAAGTGGCTTTTGATAAAGTATGTGAAAGTTTATACGAGCAGAACGCATAAAGGTCAAATTTAATCCCCTACTTTCTCTTAAAATAATTTATTTTTGTAAAATGCAACAGGACGAAAAGGTGAATAAGGCGTTAGTAGGAGATTTAGTCTCCGAAAATTACGTGTTCGCTTCTGTTCTACATTATTTTGGGATCAGTTTTTATCAATATCCCACCCAATCCCTCGAGCAGGTCTGCAAAAAGCATAAAGTCAATCCCCGTCAACTCATATCCGAGCTGGAGTCTTGGGCTTCCCGCAAAGAACCCACGCCTGAGGAGTTATACCTCAACCCGATCGAGGTCTTGGTCGCTTACTTGAAAAAAAAACATTATTATTTTGTCCGACAGGAGCTTCCTTTTCTTTCCAATATGATTTCGGGAATAGTTCCTGATCCCGGATTTCATTCGCTTATGGCAGATTTGAGGATTATGTTTCCGCTATTTGTACAGGATTTTATCCATCATATTCATGAAGAGGAAAGTCGACTTTTTAAGCGAATCGAATTGCTTCAGGATGTTGAGGACGGAAATTTTGCATTATATGATGCCTTAAAGATTTTAGAGAAGGACCCCGTTTATAAACTTGCAGATGCCCATGAAATCCACGATGACGAAATGGAGGGCATCCGAAAACTGACTTCTAACTATTCGTTGAATTCGGATGCTCCCCTCACCATGCGGGTGCTTTATCATGAATTACAAAACTTCGAAAGTGAATTGATTATTCATGCTCAAATCGAAGATGAACTTTTATTTCCTAAAGCGGTAGAGCTCGAGCGGGAAGCAATCCGAAAAATCAGACACAAAATCAGAATTAACTGATGGGTCGAATAATCGCTATAGACCTAGGTACCAAGCGGACCGGTATCGCTGTCACAGATCCACTTCAAATCCTTGCTAATCCCTTGGAAACTATTGAGACATCCACACTGTTGGATTTCCTGAAAAGTTACTTGGCCAAAGAAGAAGTGGAAACAATTGTGTTGGGAATGCCTACACGGTTGGATGGTAGTGCCAATGAAATGACACCACGAGTGATGGACCTCAAGGGGAAGCTTGAGAAGCAATTTCCCACTCAAAAAATTGAACTAATTGATGAGCGCTTTACTTCCAAAATAGCCATGCAGTCTATGATAGCCATGGGAAGTAAAAAAAAGGACAGAAAAGAAAAGTCCGGAAATTTGGATAAAGTCAGCGCTGCTATTATCCTACAATCCTATTTAGAGAGAAAATGATATACCCGATTGTTGCTTACGGCAATCCTATACTGAAAAAAGAAGCTGCCGAGATAGAAGAAGGAGCGGAGTTGAAAGCACTGATTCAGGACATGTACTCCACGATGGACCATGCGAGTGGAGTGGGACTCGCGGCACCGCAAATCAACCAAGGTCTTAGATTATTTGTCATTGACAGTAGTCTGATGCTGGATGAAGAAGACGAAGAAAAAGGAATTCGTCGGGCCTTTATCAACCCGATTATCTTGGATGAATATGGCGACAATTATGGTTTTGAGGAAGGTTGTCTCAGTATTCCTGATGTCAGGGCCGAAATCATCCGTCCTGAAAAATTGACCATAGAGTATTTTGATGAAAACTGGAACCTCAAAGAAGAGGAGTTTTCGGGTATGACTGCACGGGTCATTCAGCACGAATATGATCACTTGGAAGGGATACTTTTTGTAGATTATCTCAAAGGACTCAAAAAGCGATTAGTCCAATCCAAACTCATCGACGTAAGCAAGGGAAAAATCCACACCGATTATCGAATGATTTACCCGCTCAAATGAGCCGATCCTCCCAATTAAAAATTGCTCTGATTCAAGCGGATTTATTCTGGAAAGAAAAGATCGCCAATTTCTCCATGTTCGAAGAAAAAATATGGGAAATCGGGCAAAAGGTTGATTTGATCATCCTACCTGAGATGTTTCCTACTGGGTTTAGTATGGATGCTGAGGAATTGGCTGAGCCGATGAACCTGACAATTTGCAAATGGATGCAGCAGCAGGCCGCTCAAACCGGGGCAGTGATTACGGGTAGTGCGATCATTAAAGAAAATCAACATTTTTTCAACCGCTTGCTTTGGGTTGACCCTAATGGCCATATCGAGTTTTACGATAAGCGACACCTCTTTAGGATGGCTCAGGAGGATGAGCATTTTGATGCAGGTAGAAGGTTGCCGATTTTTCAATTGAAAGGCTGGCGGATATTACCTCAGGTTTGTTACGATCTCCGGTTTCCGATTTGGTCTCGAAATACCCACATCGATGGTCAAATGGCCTACGATTTGGTTTTTTATGTAGCTTCCTGGCCGGCTCCCCGGGTGAGTGCATGGGATGCTCTGCTTCCAGCTCGTGCCATCGAAAATCTTGCCTATTCCATTGGAGTGAATAGGATTGGAGTTGATGGGAATGAGGTCCCGTATTGTGGGCATTCGGCGGCGTTTGATTTCAAAGGAAAGTGTCTCTTGGATTTGGGAGAGCTAGAGAACGAAGGCCTGATTACCTTGGACGGAGATGCGTTGGATGATTATCGGCAAAAGTTTCCCGCATGGATGGACTCCGACCGATTCTCTATTGATTTGTAGCCTTTCCTAAGTTTCCGAATTCCATCAATGGGATTTGAAACAAGGATATTTTACGTATTTTAGCCCTCTGATTTTCCGAGTCATTGAGGCTTTTTTTCTTTCAAAAAACAGCTCGTTTAGCAGGTTTTCTGAGGAATCGACAAAGTTTTAAGATTCGCTTTTCCCATCATCGAACTCAATTAAAAATCATGAGTAACCAAACTCCAAAAATCCTTTACACCTTAACCGACGAAGCGCCAGCATTGGCTACCTATTCTTTATTGCCTATCGTTGAGGCTTTTACCCAGTCAGCGGGTGTGCAAGTCGAAACTCGAGATATTTCCTTATCAGGAAGGATAATTGCCAATTTCCCGGAATTTCTTACCCCAGAACAGCAACTCAGTGATGCGCTGGCAGAGCTAGGCGCAATCGCCAAAACTCCTGAAGCTAATATCATTAAGCTTCCCAATATTTCAGCTTCTATTCCCCAATTGAAAGCTGCAATCCGTGAATTGCAGGAAAAAGGCTATCCGCTGCCCAATTATCCGGAAGAGCCTAAAAACGAAGAAGAAAAAGGAATCAAAGCAAAGTATGATAAAATCAAAGGATCGGCTGTAAATCCGGTTTTGAGAGAAGGAAACTCTGATCGAAGAGCTCCACAGGCCGTGAAGGCCTATGCCAAAAAGCATCCACATTCGATGGGAAAATGGACGGCCTCATCCAAATCCCATGTCGAAAGTATGTCTGAAGGGGATTTTTATGGAAGCGAACAATCGGTCACATTGAAAGATGCCACCGCAATTTCTATTGAGTTGCATGGCATAAATGGAGAAAAAGAAATTTTAAAATCAGGGCTTGCTCTTCAGAAGGGGGAAATAGTCGATGCATCTTTTATGAGCGTCAGAAAACTGGAAGAATTTTTGAAAAAGGCAAAAGCTGACGCCAAAGAAAAGGGAGTCCTGTTTTCTCTTCACATGAAAGCAACCATGATGAAGGTCTCAGATCCTATTATTTTTGGACACGCAGTAAAAGCCTTTTTTGAGCCAGTCTTCGAAAAACACGCTGCTGTCTTAGAAGAAGCCGGAGTAGATGTAAACAATGGATTAGGGGATTTATTGGCAAGTATCGAAAAACTTCCAGAAGCGCAAAAAGCGGAGATTCTGATTGATTTGGAAGCTTGTTATGCGGATAGTCCTGATTTGGCAATGGTGAATTCGGATAAAGGAATCACCAATCTTCATGTTCCCAGTGATGTTATTATCGATGCTTCCATGCCGGCGATGATCAGAAGCTCCGGACAGATGTGGAATAAAGCCGGGCAACTGCAAGACACCAAAGCGGTAATTCCGGACAGAAGTTATGCCGTTGTATATCAAGCGACGATTGAATTCTGTAGGAGACATGGGGCATTTGATCCATCGACGATGGGGTCAGTTCCCAATGTCGGCTTGATGGCTCAAAAAGCCGAAGAGTATGGTTCGCATGACAAAACATTTGAAATTCCCTTTTCTGGCACAGTAAAGGTTATCTCCGTAGATGACCACGTACTCATGAGCCATGAGGTAGAGGAAGGTGATATTTGGAGAATGTGCCAAACCAAGGACGCTCCGATTCAGGATTGGGTAAAATTAGCAGTGACCCGCGCTAAACTCTCAAATACTCCTGCTGTCTTCTGGCTGGATCCTCAGCGGGCGCATGATGCCGAATTGATCAAAAAGGTTAATGCTTATTTGCCTCAGTACGATACCACAGGTCTTGAGATTCATGTCATGTCACCTATCGAGGCAACGAACTATTCCTTGGCAAGAATTAAAGAGGGAATGGATACGATCTCTGTAACAGGAAATGTGCTCCGGGATTATCTGACTGACCTTTTCCCAATTTTAGAATTAGGAACTAGCGCCAAAATGCTTTCCGTAGTTCCTTTAATGAATGGAGGAGGATTATTTGAAACTGGAGCTGGTGGATCTGCACCTAAGCATGTGGAGCAATTTGTCAATGAAGGCCATTTGAGATGGGACTCACTTGGCGAATTCCTCGCTTTGGCTGTTTCGCTGGAGCATTTGGGTCAGACTTTCGGAAATGAAAAAGCTCTTTTGCTGGCGGAAACCTTGGATCAAGCTACGGGAAAATGGCTGGAAAATGACAAATCTCCAGCCCGTGTCGTAGGAAAACTGGATAATCGTGGAAGTCATTTTTACTTGGCGCTTTATTGGGCTGAAGCCTTGGCACTTCAAAACAAAGATGCTGAACTCAAAGCCAAGTTTGCTCCTATTGCCCAAGCTTTGGCCGAAAAGGCCAATCAAATCGAATTGGAACTTAATACGGCTCAGGGTTCACCGGTAACCATAGGAGGATATTATCGTCCTGATGGGCTACTGGTCTCTCAAGCCATGCGACCGAGCCTTACGTTTAATGAAATTATTAATCAGTTGAGATAATGGAAAAGCCGGGTATAAAAGCCCGGTTTTTTTGTATTAAATCATTTTTCATTTTCAATCCTCTGAAAATCGGACTTGATGCTGGCGCATAAAATCTTTGATGACTTTGACGTGAATACATTCGCCCAAATGGATGAATGCGTAGTCGTTTATTTTTTTGGTTTTTCCGTGAGCGATGACTTCTTTTTCTTCGATATCAAAGCCCAGATGCAGGTGCTTGGTACGGCTTTGCATGCCGTAAATCCTCCCCTTTGTGTCGAAGAGCGGACCGCCACTCTGTCCTCTTAGCCCGGGAGTACTCATTTCTATCCCGTAGATTTCGCCTTTTTTATTCCCCAAAAACCGGGTAACCATTCCTTCGATTGGAAACCTTGGTGATCTAGCGGCGCCTTCTTTGGTCCATTGGAGCGTTTGGCTGGTGGGTTCCAATACAAAATTATTGAATTCGGGAAAAGGAAAGCCTAGTCGGCAAAGCATTTCTCCGGATTGGATGCTTTGATCATCGGCTAAAAATCGAGGCGCCTGACTATAAAGTGGTTTTTGAAAGCCCTCAAATTTTAAAAGCGCAAGATCATATTCTGGGTGGAGGATAAATTTTAAATTTTTGATCTGATCCACACAATCCACGAAAGTGATCCGCATTTCAAAAAGCTGGTCAGGGCTTAATCCCAACTTTTTGGCAAACTTATTTTGCTGTGTACCGGTCAGTCCTTTGCTTTCTTGCATGAATTTCGAAAATCGTTTGTTGACTTGTTCTGCTTGCCCCAGCCACTGGGCGACATGTTTGCAGGTCAGGGCCCAGCCTTCTTCATTTATGAAAAATAAACTAGCTGATCCCCGTTGGATTTTTGGGTTGCCAAAATTTCTGGAGATTGAATGGATTGCCCGGGTGAAATTGGCTACTTCTTTGATGGCTTCTACAAACATGCGGTTATTGATTTTTAGAGCTTGAAGATATTGATTTTCACTCAAAGCCCTTTGAAAAGATACGTTGAAGAACTTTTGAATTTTCGAAATCGATTGAATTACGATCCTCAAGCGGATAGGATTCATCGTGTTTGGGGTAGCCAAAAAATTGTGATAACTTAGGATTCCCAAAGCGATTTTTTGCTGAAAGAAGCAAAGTCTTGGGTGTTTTTAGAATCAAACCTATACAATAATCAAAATAATTATGAGCAAAATCAAAGTTGGAATCAACGGATTCGGAAGAATAGGCCGATTGGCGTTCAGAGTAGCGCAGGAGCGTGATGATATTCAGGTCGTGGGTATCAATGACCTCATCGATGTGGACTATATCGCATATATGCTGAAGTATGACTCCACTCACGGACAATTCAAAGGTACTGTGGAGGTGAAAAACGGCCATTTGGTAGTCAATGGAAACGAAATAAGAGTTACCGCAGAGAAAAACCCTGCCAATCTCAAGTGGGGAGAAATCGGAGCGGATTATATCATTGAGTCCACTGGGATTTTCTTGACCAAAGAATCTGCACAAGGACATATCGATGCAGGAGCAAAGAAAGTCATCATGTCTGCGCCTTCAAAAGATGATACACCAATGTTTGTGATGGGTGTAAATGAGGATTCTTATACCGATGATATGGTTTTTGTATCCAATGCATCTTGTACCACCAACTGTCTGGCTCCAATCGCCAAAGTATTAAATGATAACTGGGGAATCGAAGAAGGATTGATGACTACGGTACATGCGACCACAGCAACTCAGAAAACCGTAGACGGACCATCTGCTAAGGACTGGAGAGGCGGAAGAGGCGCTGGACAGAATATCATCCCATCATCCACCGGTGCTGCAAAAGCGGTAGGAAAGGTGATTCCTGAGTTAAATGGAAAATTAACAGGGATGGCATTTAGAGTGCCAACTCCAAACGTATCTGTAGTGGATCTGACCGTGAGATTGAAGAACCCGGCAAAATACGAAGAGATCTGTGCCAAAATGAAAGAGGTAGCTGAAACGTCCATGAAGGGCATTCTCGGATACACTGAGGATGCGGTGGTTTCCAATGACTTCATTGGAGATGCTCGTACTTCAATTTTTGATGCAGGAGCAGGTATTCAGCTTTCTGATACCTTTGTCAAAGTCGTTTCCTGGTATGACAATGAATGGGGCTATTCCAATAAGGTAGTCGATTTGCTCACTTACATCGCTAAAAAATAATAGATTAAGGCCCCGAAGATTTTCGGGGCTTTTTCTTTTGCTGGAATCTCAGAATATGTATATCCTATTCTTTGCTTGTAAGTGGTTTTCATCAACTGGTATTGGTTTCTCACAGTCGGTCCATTAGGTAAATTTCTTCACGACTTTCTTCAAAAACACTTTTGGGTATAGACAGAAATTGAGGTGGGGCTAACTTAACTTCGGTTGCTACAATCATTCTAGATATTCAGATTTGGGGATAACCAAAATCAATTTGGTGAGTTTTATCTGAAAATTCATTTCCCATGTACCTTCCCATTTTCCCTTTGAAACTTGTGGCTTTTCCTGGAGAGGAACTCAATTTGCATATTTTTGAACCGCGCTATCGCCAGTTGATTTCGGATATCGAATCCAAGGGAGGAACATTTGGTATTTGCACTTTTATTGATCAATTGACTGGTTTTGGAACCGAAATGGAGCTTGTCCGAGTGCATAAGCGCTATGCAGATGGAAGGCTGGATATTATGACTTTGGGAAAGCGGACTTTTAAACTAGAATCTTTCGAAAACCCCATGCAAGGAAAATTGTATGCGGGAGGAAAGGTGAGTTTTTTGAAAAATTTGGAGATCGTAACCCCATCTTTGAAAAATGAATTTGTCTTCTACCTCAAGGAAATCCTGTATCTTCTTAATTATCCACAGCCAATTTCCACTACTGAGGTGGATTCCTATACTTTTTCCCATAAAATCGGACTCAGCTTGGAAGAAGAATTAGAACTGATTAAAATGGAATCAGAGGCAGAGCGAGTGGCTTTTCTGACTCAATACTTCAAGCGGATGATTCCTGTGCTGAAGGCGGCAGAAGATGCTAAAGAAAAGATTAAACAAAACGGACATTTTAAGCACCTGGATCCGTTGAATTTTTAGGATTCTCAGGAAGGTTAAAAAGAGTAATCACTGCAAAACAAAAAAGCAGGCCAAAAGACCTGCTTCTCCTTGTGATCCCGCTGGGGCTTCCCGATCGCTTTGTTTATCGGGATAAACTTCTCGCCCCAGAATGGTATTAAAGCAAAAAAGCAGGCCAAAAGACCTGCTTCTCATTGTGATCCCGCTGGGGCTTCCGGATATCGCTTAGCTCATCGGGATAAACTTCTCGCCCCAGAATGGTATTAAAGCAAAAAAGCAGGCCAAAAGACCTGCTTCTC